>DATHNS010000029.1:0-9625 GCA_035485735.1 Ferruginibacter sp. | reverse complement strand
TGAAGCGTACAATCAAACCGGCGTATTCGTTGCTAAAGCAGCCATCAGTGGATTACAACATGCATGGGCACCGATCTCCGGTGGTTATACAGTTGAGATAGCAATACCATGGTCTCAGTTAGGCATTACAGCACCAGCTGCTGGAACAAGTATTGGTTTTGATCTTGGTAACGATGATGATGACAATGGAGCTGGCAGAGCTAACCAGGCTGTATGGAATGGTAACGTGAATGATTATCAAAATACATCGGCATTCGGAACACTCACCTTAAGTTCAACTGTTTCAATGATCACCAATGCAAGGCCTGATTATGTTGAAGACCCTGCGGTTGAAACAAAAACTGAAGATGTAGTGTTAATGCCAAACCCGGTAATGGCCCAGCAAGGACTTACCATACTTACATCAGGTTGGGAAGGGCAGGTAGAATTTGCAATAAGTAATTTCCAGGGTGTGCAGTTAGAAAAAGCCGCAGCAACAATAAATGGAGATAAGATATATGTAAATACTACTAACCTACGTCCGGGTGCCTATATCATACAAATGAGAAATGGTAACAATGTAGTTACTAAGAAATTTATCGTAGATTAGAGGTACTAACCAATCATAATAAAAAAAGGGTTTCAATTTATTTGAAACCCTTTTTTTATTATAACTAATTATTTGCTGCACTAATTAATTCATTAAGTAGCGTATTAGCTTCTCTTAATAGAACATCCAACACTGCGACTTTCTTTAACAGTAATATCTTTTCCTGTCGCAAGCTCTGTAATGGCTTCTTTTAAATGCTGACGGGTAACATTTTTATCATCCGATGGATTGTCATCAATAGCGCCATGATATACCAGCACAAGATTTTTATCAAATAAAAAACATTCAGGTGTTCTGTTGGCGCCAAATGCATTGGCAACTTCATCGCCTTTATCTACTACATAGTTCCAATTGTATTTTTGATCTTTTGCGTACGTTTGCATTGCTGCATAACTATCAACATCATTACGCTGCGCTTCATTACTATTTAGAATGATAACACCGACATTCATTTTATCGGCATAATTGCAAACAGCAATTGTTCTTTCCTGATTCTTGATAACATAAGGACAGGTATTGCAACTGAACATTACCAATATGCCATTTTGCTTTTTTACATCCTGTATGGCTATTTCCTTGCCTGAAACATCCTGCATTTTAACAGTGGCCTTTGGCATTGGGCTGCCTATTGATAAAGGATCTACTGTTGTAAAAGCCATGGCAGCTATGGCCAATATGGCTATCGAAGAAAAAATAAGTTTACGCATGAGTATAAGTTTTTATCAAATGTACTCATTTGTAAAATCCGGATAATAACCGCCCATGTAATTATTATTTGTGGTGCAGTGCTTTTTCTTCTGCCCGCCGGTGTTCGGCAATTGACTTAAGGGACTTGATGCTTACATTCAATTCAAACCCAACCAATAAGACCAAAGAGTTGATATAGATGAGTGCCATTAACACAATAACAGTGCTAATAGAGCCATACAAAAAATTGTACCTGCCGAAGTTATTGACGAATGTAGAAAAGCCAGAGCTTGCTAACAAGCTCAGCGCTGTGGCTAATATTGTTCCGGGAGAGATCAGGGTCCAACGTTTTTGTACTGCAGGAGCATATTTATAGATGAACGCGATAGAGAAATAAACCAATGAAACAATAAAAACCCAACGGCCATAAACGATCAGATTTCTTAGCGATACATTTTCAATTCCGATCCATTTTAATGCGGCGCGTTGTGTGATCAATAGCAGCAGGCAAGCCAGTACCAATCCGAAAAGAAGCGCGGTTATTTTGATGGCCATCCATCTTTTATGCAGCCCTTTTCTTTTTTCAAAGCCAATATAATTTTTATTGAAGGAGCGCATCATTCCCATTACCGCATTAGAAGCAAAAAATAATGCCAGTATAAATCCTGTAGAAAGTACACCGAATTTCGGCGTCTTAAAAAAAGTATCGTTGATAAAATTAATGATGTTTTGATTGTAGCCGTTTGCAGGAATAATATCCTTTATTAAAAAAGTTACTTGATGTTGGATCTCTTTTGTTTTTATAAAAGGTAATTGCGGCATCAATGTAAATAAGAATAAAAGCGATGGAGGAATCGCCATAATGAAATTATAAGCTATGGCAGAAGCCCGTTCTGTAATGCCCACCGTTTTCATCTGCTTATAAAAAAATTGAAGCACGTCATATAAAGGAACACCTTCAAATCCCGGCAGCCGCCAGTGTTTACTTTTATTTAGAAAAAAAGCAACAGGTGTTTTTGTTATAATGATCCGCGTTAATTTATTCATTAGAGATGCAAAATACTATTGTCTGGTTAAATATAAGCTGTCAAGAAAATGCTGATAGCTTCTTGCATTTACCTGGTGTTCCTGAAAATTTGCTGTAAAATTTGACAATCCTGACCAATCAGGCTTTGCTACGAAATATAAATAATTCGTGGCCGGTTCATTTAATACGGCATCGATGGTTTTGATTGATGGTGTGCATATTGGCCCCGGAGGTAATCCTAAATGCTGATAAGTATTGTAAGGAGAAGGGTTGAGCAGGTACTTGTCGTATATTCTTTTCAATCCAAAATCATTCATGGCAAATTTTACAGTTGGGTCTGCCGATAATTTCATGCCCTGATTTCTGCGATTTAAATATACGCTGGCGATATTCCCTTTGTCCTCATCTTTAGTTGTTTCTTCTTCAACAATGCTTGCTAAAATATACACTTCTTTGGGTGTTAAACTTAAGGCAGCAGCTTTTTGTTTTCTTTCATCCGTCCAGAATTTATCCTGTGCAACAAATAATCGTTTAAATATTTTTGCTGCAGGCGTTGTCCATAACATATTGTACGTGTTAGGGATGATGGCCGTCATTACAGTGTTGGTATCTAACGAATAATTTAATAACGAATCATTGTTGTAGATATAATTGAAAAAAGTAGCCGAATCACATTCAAAGTTTGCTGCAATTTTTGCTGCCAGGTCTTCTCTGGTGCGTAGTTTAATGATGACCAGATTGACAGGCGTCTGCCTGCCTGATCTCAATGTTCTAATGATCTTATATAAACTGCTGCCGTTTTTAATAACATATTTACCCGGTTTTATAACTTTATCGTAGCCTATTATTTGCGCCACATATTTAAAAACAATGGGAAACTGAACAGTACTGTCTAATTCAACAGAGTCCATTAGATCAGTAAGAGAACTGCCTGTTTTTATGTACAATGGTTTTTTGCTTTCGCTAAAATTTGTGGCAGGAGCTAAAAAGAACCATGCAGCAGCACCGGCGATAAGTACCAATAACAGGAGTATAATTTTTTTCATAAAACAAGCGTTAAAATATTTGTGAAAATAAAATAAAAACCCCGCCTTTAACAAGCGGGGCCGAAATTTTTTATAGATATTTTATTTACTCTTAGAAGCAGGTTGTGGCGTAGCTCCCTGTGGTAACGGGGCTGTATTTGATTGTGGCATAGGCACTGTTGCCGGTGCACTTTTTACCAGGTCGTCTGTTTTACCGGAAATGCCCGTATCCTTTGGTATAAAAGCAGGAGAGATGATACAGATCGTACCAACTATTGCTGCAAATATCCAGGTTCCTTTTTCCAATACATCTGTTGTTTGTTTAACACCCATCAGCTGGTTGCTAAAACCTCCCATAGTAGCAGATAAACCACCCCCTTTAGGATTTTGTATCAATATGATCAGGCCTAGAACGATCGAAGATAATATTACTAGAATTACGAATACAATTAACATATCAATGCTCTTTTAAATGGTCAATTTTGGCTGCAAAGTAAGTGCTTTTAGCGGGATCAAGCAAACTTAATTTTCGGTACAAGCTGATGGCCAGGTCCTTCCTGTTTTGCTGTATCAGGATCTCTGCCATGGTTTCGGTGAGGATTTCCTGCTTATCATTTGATTTTTCTGCCATATGCTGAATACTGCTATCGGTATTTTCACTTCCTTCAGGATATAACTGCCCAATGTGGATCTTTTTCATCGTTTTCAGCCAAGAAGTAAAGCTTTTAAGCTGTGTGCCTAACTTATCAGAGACAAGAACATCATCACTTAATTTAATGCCCTGACTGGCAAAATAATCCCTGGTAAATAATGGTTGAAATAAAAATTCCTCTTCTGTATTTTCTGCGATCGTATCCAGCTTTAGATTGATCTGTAGCGGCGCTATTTCCGGCAATGATTCATCTTCATTGTAACCATCTTCATCATCATATCCTTTTTCAAAGGTGGGGTCATTATCCTGGCCAAATACCTTACTGATAGGGTCGTTGCTGGTGGTTGTTTTTTCCTTTGCCTGGTTTAGTTGAAAGCTCAGCCAAAAAGGATTGTTGAATAGAAGTGCTGTTTTTGCAGCTTGTGTTATATAACTACTGGAATACTCTGGTGTTTGTTGTAATAAATAGAATTGGGCAGCTGTAAAATAGGGGTGCTCTTTTGTTAGCTGCAAAAGAAATTCTGTATTATCAGAAGCCGATATGTCCCTTTTAAATAAGGATTCAAAAAGTCGATTACTTTCCCCCATCAATCAAAAATAATAAATAACATTAATTAAAAATTACAAAACGATATTAAGTTTACCAGTTGGAAAATATTTTATTATAGATCTGGTCAACCATATTCGTTACGATCTGCGTGTTAAGCTGTGTAGCTGCATCTGTAAGCGATAAACTAGAGCTAAAATCGAAATTACTGCTTACATCTGCCTCCATATTCTTCGAATTATCCAATGTGTTTTTGAAAATAATATGAAAAGTAACCGTTAAACGGTTTTGACTGGCAGTACTACCTGAAATACCCGTAGTGGTTACAGCATAATTAGAAACAAAGCCATTGATATCGTAGTGAGCATCATCATCATTGGTCTGACGCAAGCGCGTATTGCTAATGATCTTTTGTTTCAGGGCCTCCGTTATTTGCGGGCTTAATTGCGGATCCACGTATGGCGCCTGGTTACCTAAAAGATTAACCCTGAAAGTTTTCACCTCCGGTGGAAGCGGAGAAGAATCTTTAAAGGAATATTTGCAGGAAGCATAGTTGAAGATGACAAGTACCAGCATGCCGATTATAAATCGGCCCGCGAATACGACTCTATGCCATTTGATAATTCTTTCATTATCTCTTGAACTTCCTACGATCGTCTTTCTCTTACTCATCAATGTCATATTCCTTTAATTTTCTGTACAAGGTCCTTTCGCTAATTCCTAAATCCGTTGACGCGTCTTTTCGTTTCCCCTTGTGTTTTTTTAATGCTTTAATGATCAGTTCTTTTTCTTTATCCATGATACTAAGTGATTCTTCAACATCCTCGTGATGATGAATATCATGGCCATGATTTTGATTGATGAATACCGGTTGCGCGGGCTGGCTGTAACCATTACTGGCAACAGGTTTTATATCTGCCAGCTGCGTATCATTATTATTGTTATAAACTGGAATATGCTGATTGCCGCCGCCGGAATTTTGAAATACATCAAAGAACATCTTCTTCAATTCATTTACATCTTTTTTCATGTCAAAGAAAAGCTTGTACAATATTTCTCTTTCATTGGCAAATTCCTGCTGACTTACGCCATCTTTACCGCCTGCTAAAACAGGTAACCTGTTCATATTATTTTCAGGAAGAAATTGTTCCAGGTCTTTGGCCTTAATATTTTTATCGATCGATAACACGGATATTTGTTCAGCAATATTTTTCAACTCTCTTACATTACCTGGCCAGCTGTAATTCTGTAATAAATTTTTAGCCTCGCTATCCAAATGTATGGGCGGTGATTTATATTTATCAGCAAAGTCAGTAGCGAATTTTCTGAATAACAGATCAATGTCTTCTTTCCTGTCCCTTAATGCTGGCACCTTTATCGGCACTGTATTCAAACGATAATACAGATCCTCTCTGAATCTTCCGTTCAGGGCAAACTGTAATAATTCTTTATTAGTGGCGGCAATAACACGTACATCTGTTTTTTGTACTTTACTACTACCCACTCTTATGTATTCGCCGGCTTCCAACACACGCAATAACCTTGCTTGTGTACCCAATGGCATTTCTCCAATCTCATCTAAAAAAATAGTACCGCCATTTACCGTTTCAAAATAACCTTTACGGCCTTCCATTGCTCCGGTAAAAGAACCTTTTTCATGTCCGAATAATTCAGAGTCAATTGTTCCTTCGGGTATAGCGCCACAGTTTACAGCAATAAAGGGGTTGTGTTTTCTTGCAGACAAAGAATGAATGATCTGAGAAAAAATTTCTTTACCTACACCGCTTTCGCCATTGATCAATACACTCAGGTCTGTCATCGCCACTTGCGACGCAATGTTCAGCGCCTGATTAAGCGTAGGCGAATTGCCTATGATGCCGAACCTGTTTTTTATTGCTTGTAAATCCATAGTTATATTTTAAAGACCGGCTTGATTAAGACGGATCTGTTATTACTTTCCCCAATAATGTACCTGAAGTACAGCTGTCAATTTTCACCAGTACGTAATCGCCTTTTTTGTGATCGCCTTTGGCAAACACCACTACTTTATTTTGATCATTTCTTCCATAAAGATCATTGTCAGCTCTTTTGGAAGTTCCTTCTATGAGCACTTTGCAAATTTTGCCCACATCTTTTTGCATGCTTTGTAAAGTGTGTTTGCGATGCAGTTCAACCATTTCCTGCAACCTTCTTTTTTTGACTGGTTCAGGAATATCATCTTCATATCTCCTGGCAGCGAGTGTTCCGGGCCTTTCAGAATAAAAATACATGTAGGCCAAATCGTAATGGCAATATTCCATTAGACTTAATGATTGCTGATGGTCCTCTTCCGTTTCTGTACAAAAACCCGTTATCATATCGGTAGATAAACCACAATCAGGAATGATCTCACGAATGCGGTTCACTTTTGCGATATACCACTCCCGGCTATAGGTTCTGTTCATCAGCTGTAAAACCCTGCTGCTGCCGCTTTGCACTGGAAGATGAATGTAATTACAAATATTATCGTGTTTCGCGATAGTAAATAACACATCATCTGTAATATCTTTTGGATGAGAAGTAGAAAACCTTACGCGAAGCAACGGAGATATCAACGCAACTTTTTCCAGCAACATCGCAAAACTTACCGTCTCTTCTTTTTGTTCATCTATCCAATAATAACTGTCTACATTTTGTCCGAGCAATGTTACTTCACGATAACCATTTTCGAATAGATCGATACACTCGTTAACGATAGAATAAGCGTCCCTGCTTCTTTCACGGCCACGTGTAAATGGAACAACACAAAAGGCGCACATGTTATTGCAGCCTCTCATAATACTTACGTAAGCCGTAACGCCATTGCTGTTTAAACGGATCGGCGCAATGTCTGCATAGGTTTCATCCCGGCTCAGTAATACGTTGATGGCTTTTTGCCCTGTCTCAGCTTCTTCAATTAAACCAGGTAATGTACGGTAAGCATCAGGCCCCACTACCATATCAACTAATTTCTCTTCCTCAATAAATTTTGATTTTAATCTTTCGGCCATGCAGCCTAACACACCAACCATTAAACTTGGATTCGTCTTTTTTAATTTGCGAAATTCAGTTAATCTTTTACGAACGGTTTGCTCCGCTTTTTCTCTGATAGAACAAGTATTTATAAAAATAAGATCAGCTTCTTCCACATTTTTGGTGGCGCCAAAACCATTGTTTTGTAAGATGGAGGCAACGACCTCGCTATCCGCAAAGTTCATGGCGCAGCCGTAACTTTCTATGTAAAAATGTTTTTTATATAGAGCAGGAACTTCAGCAAAAGGCGCAAAGGCTTCACCCTGACGGGTTTCATCATGTGTTTTTGTATCAGTATGCAATAAACTTCCCATCACCAAAAATTAGGTGGCAAAGATAGTTAAATAGGGGATAATTATGACAGGATGACAGGAATTAACCTTTTTTTTCTGAAGTATTGATGGAAGCCGGAGGGGCTTTTTCTGTTATCTTCTTATCAAAAAACAGCATTTTGATACCAATTATAATTATAAAGACCGCAAATATTTTTTTTACTATATCCTGAGGCAATACCAGCGCTATTTTGCTCCCAAAGAAACCGCCTGCCAAAAAACCTACTGATATGATCAGAGCGACCTTAATGTCGATATAACCATGTTTGTAATATTCCATTACACCTAATATTCCAACCGGTAACAGTAATATGCCAAGGGAAGTGCCCTGTGCCATTTTTTGAGAAAAACCAAGAAAGATTATTAATGCAGGAACGATAATTAATCCGCCGCCAACGCCCACCAAGCCACTCAACATACCAGAGGCGATACCTATCAAAATAAGTAATATCCACAATTGTGTATCCATACTTGTCTTTTTAGACATGATTATTTTTTAGGAAAAGTCTTTTTATATAACTCAATAGCTTCTTCTATGATCGTATAGGCGCCTTTTTTATCCTGAAAATCATCGATCAACACGACCTTATTTTCTAAGGCTTTGTATTGCTCAAAATAATTTCTTAGTACAGCGATAAAATGCTTTGGTAATTCATCAATATTTGTGATGTGATTTACAGTAGGATCTTTGGTAGCTACCGCGATGATCTTATCATCCTTTTCTCCGTTATCGATCATTTGCATATTGCCGATAACCGTTGCTTCTACCAGGCAAAGCGGTTGAATACTTTCCGAGCACATTACTAAAATATCCAGCGGATCGCCATCTTGCCCTAATGTTTGTGGAATAAAACCATAATTGATAGGGTAGTGGAACGAGGAATAAACCACCCTGTCTAATTTTAATAATCCTGTTTCTTTATCAATTTCATATTTAGCGCGCGAGCCTTGCGGAATTTCGATCAGGCCATTTACAACTTCAGGAGCTTTTTTACCATAATGCGCTCCGTGCCATGGATGAAGAACGTACATATTGTGTTAGATTATTTTATTAATTAAAAGAACTTACTGATGAAGTGTATTTGAAATCTATTTTCCATTGATCATTTACTCGTACTATCTTTATTTCCATCGGCTTATTCATATATGAGTTAGAATAATTGATGACAGCAGTTGAATCATTCAGGTCAGTATATTTATTGATAGTATAGTCTGACGCTTTATAATTATCTTTTGTACTATCCGGCAGCCGTTTAAAAAAAGCTTTATACGAATCATACATCTCAACATTCACAGTGTCTTTATACAGTAAGGATTCTGCGTCATTAAAATTTCCATCCAATGTGGTCCTGATAAATAACCTGCCGGTATCCAATGCCGTTGTCGGATGGTTATTATCATGACAGGAAAAAAGAATGATACTGATCAAAACAGCAGAAAAAATATTTTTTATCATGGTAGGTTATTGTGTTAAAGAAGCAAAAGTAGTGAAAGTAATGATAAATGGTTAATGCTTTTGTATTATGTAGCCTGCAATAATTGCGAGACAAAAAAGAGGCAGATAATTCTGCCTCTACCTATTTTTATTAATTAACAATACTGACTCCCCAGATATAAGAAAGTATCAACTGAAAAGCTCTTGTCATGCTGAGGAACGAAGCATCTAATCATCAATCAATCATTCTGCGATAGTAAGATAAGATGCTTCGTTCCTC
>DATHNS010000028.1:0-84708 GCA_035485735.1 Ferruginibacter sp. | reverse complement strand
CCTATTAATACAATAATAGCAACTATCGACGATACTGTTTATACGTTTAATCAAAATATACAGGATACAACTGCAGCGCTTTACAGCGATTCTGTAATATATCTTGGAGCGTCAGATCCAAATTCAGATCAGGCGGTTATTATACTAAGGTCAGATACGGCTTTTGCAACAAGAACTTATAATGCCGATACAAGTTTTGATCATGTTGCGCTATTTGATGTAATCCTTTCTTCCTCCCAATATGAAAATAGTGTTCCTCAAACAAATAATCCTCTCACTGTTATAGTAACAGCCATTACAGATACATCCATACAAGGGACATTTGGTGGAAATATTTATTTGAACGGGGATACGACTAAAGCGCTAAAAGTAGTTACGAACGGAAAATTCAATTTTAGAAAATAACATAGGCAGACTTATTAACCATTATTCTTTTATGAAAAAAGCAGTTATATTATTTCTTACAAGTATCATTATTTTTTCTTGTTCAAAAAAGAGCCCGGCAGATCCGACGGGTGCCCATACACCAGTTGTTGCTCCCGATCTGTCGTCCGTAACGTTAGCTTTAACCGGTTTAGCAATAAAAGACTCTTTTGAATATGATACGGCTAATCATTTAGCAAGACTTTTGCAATACGAGTATGATAGTATCGATTTTCCAGGTCCTGTTGCAGATAGCGAAGTCGTTACTTTTATTATTACTGGTAATGGTTTACCATCATCTTATCATTTCACGCATCAATCGGTTAACAGCATTCATCAATTATTTTATAATTCCCAAAATCAAATAATAAAAGATACCAGTAGCCCTTCAGGATATGTTGCGTATTACACCTATCATAATAATAATGTTACTGCAAATATTTTATTTGATGGAACCACTACCGATAGCCGTATAGATAGTTTATATTTTTCAAATGAAGAGCAGGATTCAACTCATGTGTATGTGTCCAGCTCGGATGGTACTGCCGACTCTTTAATTACTGATCAGTTATATAGTTTTTCATCTTATGCAAATCCTGCATATTATCCTGCTATTTCTACTACACTAGGGCCATTATTATATGCGATAACGCAGGATTTTACCGGAGAAGATTTTGGTAATATTAATACACCTATTACAGATTTTAATTCTAAAAATACGGTGGATGCAGTCTCTCATTATGCTGCATTCTTAGTTACGGCATCACTTTCCACAATCCTTGATTCGAAAGGTAGGGTTTCTTTAATAACTTATCCGGCAGATAACCTGGAAAGGATCAGGTATACTTATTATCCATAAATGTATATTATAACGAGCGTTCGCTATAATAGTATAGTTCTTTATATTTTATTTAATCAAAAACAAAATCATGAAAAAAGGATCGGGTATTTTAATTACGCTACTAATTCTTGCATTCGGCGTATCAAGTTGTAAAAAAGCAACTGTAAGTGTACAAGGAAGTCAGTGGACATTTAACGGAATAACACATACGGGGAGTTCTACAATTTTTGCTACTGCGTACGCTACATACCTTATGGAAGCTAATGAGGTAATATCTGATAGCCTTACTAATTATGTAATGATGGAATTTGGCAATTTACCTGCAAACAATGAGAAATTTTCGGTAGTCAGCACAGCAACTCCTGACAGTGGGCAATGCGTTATAGCTCTTGGTTATATTACTGCTGCACATATACCAACTTTGGTCGCCAAGGGTGCAGGAAGTAGTACAGATAGTGTTTTAGTGACTATAGTAAACGGCAAGTATCATTTTTCATTTTCAGGAATAGTTATGAATGAATACGAAACATTTACCGGATTATCAGGAACATTAATACAGCAATAATTTTTAATTAATTAAATCATATTTCATTTGGTTTCGCAGGAGTAAGTGATAATGGTATAGGAATCTCTAAAGAGGGTATCGACAAAGTATTTTCTATATATGGAAGACTTTATGCAGAGATTGAAGGCCAAGGTATTGGTTTATTTCTTGTAAAAAAGATCGTAGATGTCGTCGGTGGACATATTACAGTTGAAAGTGAATTGGGGAAAGGAAGCAAGTTTATTGTATCATTTAAAGAAGATCAGTTTACCCTGTAGCCACATTTCTGTATTAGAAAGTGAAGTTCAAAACACGCTATCCTTCTTATTATCGGCTCATATTGATCCTTTCTATTTATTTAACACAGTAATGTGTGAATTAGAATAATTACTTTGGGAAAACATAGTTCATTACACTACCTTGTAAGGGTATCAGATAAATAATTGTCCTCACTTGTCCTCTGCCAATTATTACACCTCCTCATTTACAAAAAATACTTTTAAGATGGCAAAAAAAAAGCAATCTGATGAATTACCGATTGTTAACAACGGCCATAATTTAAAAGATGAAAAAAAAGAGAAACTGGCAGCAGAATTAGTAATTGCTAATAAAAAGCTTATTTATCAAAATGAAGAAAAAGAAAAACGAGCAGCAGAATTAGTAATTGCGGACAAAGAACTTGTTTTTCAACACAAGGAAAAGGAAAAGCGAGCTACGGAATTATTAATTGCCAATAAAGAGCTGATATTCCAAAATAAGGAAAAGGAAAAACGGGCAGCAGAATTGGTTATCGCTAATAAAGAACTTGTTTATCAAAATGCAGAAAAAGAAAAGCGGGCGGCAGAATTAGTTATTGCCAATAAAGAGCTGGTATTCCAAAATAAGGAAAAGGAAAAACGGGCAGCAGAATTGGTTATCGCTAATAAAGAACTTGTTTTTCAAAATAAGGAAAAGGAAAAACGGGCAGCGGAATTGGTTATCGCCAACGAAGAACTTGTTTTTCAAAATGGAGAAAAAGAAAACAGAGCAGCGGAATTAGCTATCGCTAATGAAGAACTTCTTTTTCAAAATAACGAAAAAGAAAAAAGGGCAAAAGAGTTAATTACTGCTAATGCCGAATTAAAGCAGGCGGAAGAGAATATTAGAAAGTTAAATGATGAATTGGAAAATAAAGTAATTGAACGTACTGCACAATTAGAATCTGTTAACAAAGAATTGGAATCATTTTCTTATTCTGTTTCTCATGATTTAAGGGCCCCCATAAGAGCCATCAATGGATATACAAGGATCTTAGTAGATGATTATGAAGAAAAATTTGATGTGGACGGAAAGAATGTGCTGAATGCCATTATTCATAATTCAAAAATAATGGGTAGGCTGATAGATGATTTGCTTGCTTTTTCTAAGTTAGGCAGAAAGGAAATTACTGTATCAGAAATTGATATGGCCGGCCTTGTTCAGTTAATTAGGGAAGAGCTAATATTTGATGAAGGCGAAAATATTCCCCATTTTACTATTAACTCCCTGCCACTTGTTAAAGGTGATCAATCGTTAATTAAACAGGTATGGATAAATTTAATTTCGAATGCCATTAAATACTCAAAGAATAAACCAGCAACAAATTTAGAAATAGGAGCTTTTAAAAAGGACAACCTGATGGTTTATTATGTAAAAGATGAAGGAGCGGGATTTGATATGCAATACTATGACAAGCTTTTTGGAGTTTTTCAAAGATTACATTCTCAGAAGGAATTCGAGGGCACCGGTATTGGACTTGCCATTGTTCAAAAAATAATTAACCGGCATAATGGTACTGTATGGGCAGAATCTGTTTTAAACGAAGGAACAACTTTTTACTTTAGCTTACCTAACATAAAAAAATAAAAATGAACTATAATGATATTGAAATTTTGTTTGTTGAAGACAGCATACATGATGCAACGCTTACCATAAGAGCGCTTATCAAAAGTGGATTTACTAATAAATTGCTGCATATTGAAGATGGAGCAGAAGCCCTTGAGTTTTTATATGGCAAAGGTGCTTATGCGTCCAGAGATATGTCCAAACATCCTAAATTAATTTTACTCGATCTGAAAATGCCTAAAGTAACTGGTATGCAAGTGCTTGAAAAAATAAAATCTGATCCTGCGCTTAAATCTATACCGGTGATAATTCTTACTTCTTCCAAAGAAGATCCCGATATAAAAGAAAGCTATAGGCTTGGGGCAAATAGCTATATAGTAAAACCTGTAGATAGCGATAATTTTTTTCTGGCGATTAAAGAAATTGGAATGTATTGGATGATATTAGGCGAACTTTCGAATTAATAATAACATAAGGATGAATAAGCTGAGAATACTCATAGTGGAGGACAACGACAACGATGCTGATCTGCTTAAGCGCGAATTGCAGAAAAGTGCTTTGCAGTTTGTATCAGAGATTGTGGAAACGCGCGAGAAATTTGAGCATGCGCTGCTTTCTTTTATTCCTGATATAATTTTATCTGATTATTCGCTTCCTGCTTTCGATGCAGAAAGCGCGTTCGACATTAAACAAAAATTACTCCCACATATTCCTTTCATTATTGTATCTGGTGTTATTGGTGAAGAGAATGCAGTCGAGCTTATAAAAAAAGGCGTTACAGATTACATACAGAAGGGAAAGCTATTTACCTTATCTCAAAAAATTACCCGTGCCTTAAAAGAACTGAAAGAAAAAGAGGAAAAAGAAATTATTACAGAAAAAGTAAAGATACAAGCCGAAGAATTACTTATAGCTAACAAGGAACTTAATGAAAATGCAGTGCTTTTGATTTCCCAGGAAAAAAAATTGATCAGTATAAATGAGGACCTTTTGCGCTTAAACCGGCATCTTGAAAAACGAGTTTCAGAAAGAACCCTTGAACTAGAAAACTTAAATCTTGAACTTAAAGAAATCAGCTTATCAAAAGATAAATTTATTGCTGTTATTTCACACGATCTGCGCAATCCCCTATCAGCTTTGCTATTAGCTTCAAATATGTTAGATGAGGGAATAGCGAATCAGCAGTTCAAGCCAATCGAACCATTCGCAAAAATTATCAACAGAACAACTAAAAATTTGCTTACTCAATTAAACGAACTTATTGAGTGGTCCAAAATTCGGCAGAATAAAACAATGCTTAAATTTGAACGGCTTCATTTAGTGGAGGATGTAAACCAAAGTTTACAATTACTTATGGATAATGCTACCCAAAAAAGTATTATTCTTCAAAACAAAGTGCCTGCCGAATTACATGTAAAAGCAGATACATTGATGTTACAGTCTATACTGCAAAACCTCATTACAAATGCCATTAAGTTCAGTAACCCTGGTGGCTCAGTAATTGTAGATGCCCGGATAAAAGATTTTATGACCGAGGTTTGTATTATTGACCGGGGTATTGGTATGGATGAGCATATCAGTAAAAATATATTTCTTAAACATAATACACATACGGCGCCTGGTACAGAGAATGAAAAAGGCTCAGGGGTAGGTTTAAATCTTGTATATGATTTTGTTACTCAAAATGGTGGAACACTTAGAGTTGAAAGTGAGATCGAAAAAGGTACCAGCATCTTTTTTACTTTACCATCGGCATAACAAATGTAATTGTCAATATTGATCCGCGGATTGATATTGATAAGGCCTGAAACGAATTATCCAATACCTCTTATATCCCGTATGGGGCAAATCGCTCTACGATTTGTCTTTTGTTACCTCCCATCCTTTAATATTAGCTTGAGATATTTATTGGTAACTGCATATAAAGCTGGCATAGTTTTATCAATTACCATAAGGAGTCATAATGATTATTATATACTAATAATTACCTCTTCTCAATCAAATACAAAAAACAGATTCTGAACTAATTTCGGAAATACTGTCCTTCTCAGCTTTTTTAAAATAAAATAATGAAAAAAAGATCTATTGATACCCAGCGTATCCTATTGAACACGCCTGGTATTCGTCCTTTCAAAATGGCTGTTAACAAATGGCTCCTGTTATTTTTATCAATTATTTTTGTTACCGCTTGCCATAAAGACCAAGCAGCGATCGGGAATAATAATGTTGGTCCGAAAATAATTTCAACCAATCCGGTAAATAATTCTACCAATACAGATCTTAATAGAAAGATCACAGCTGCCTTTAATGAAGGAATGAATCCTTTTACTATTACTGCTGCAACTTTTGTTTTGAAGCAAGATGCAACGATAGTTACAGGAGTGGTTACGTATAGCGGTACTACTGCTATATTTTCTCCTTCAAGTAATCTGTTGCCTAATAAAACCTATACGGCTACTATTACTACCGGAGCTAAAAATTCTACAGGTGTTGCATTACAAAATAATTTTACGTGGAATTTTACTACAGGAATTTCGCTTGATATAGCGCCTCCAACGGTAATGTCAACAGACCCGATTAATAATGCTACATCTGTAACACTGGATAAAACGATCGCTGTAACATTTAGCAAACCAATGGATCCTTCAACTATTACCAGCACAGCATTTGTACTTAGCCAGGGTGCAAAAACTGTTTTGGGTGCCGTATCATATACAGATACAACAGCTATTTTTTCTCCTGCAGTGAATCTTCTGCCTAATACTACTTATACAGTTACTGTTAAAACAGGTGTGAAAGATCTTGCAGGAAATGCACTTGTAAATAATTATGTATGGAACTTTACTACGGGAAAATCAGTATCGGCGCCAGTTTTGGGAAGTGCTGCTGTTTTTGGAAGTTTTGGAGGTAGTGCAGGAATTACTAACCAGGGATTGAATACCATAATAAATAATGGTGGCATCAGCACAACCGGTGCATCTACTTTAGTAACAGGTTTTCATGATGGAACAACTGGTGATGTTTATACCGAAACACCACTTAACAAAGGAGATGTAACCGGCAGAATATATGCAGCTCCTCCTGCTCCAGGAAACGCAACTTCTCTTGCCATTGCCCAACAAGGTTTGGCCGATGCAACAAACGCGTATAATAGTATTTCCCCTGCTTCGAAACCTGGAGGTATTGATCCGGGTGCAGGTGAATTAGGTGGACTAACTTTAGCTCCGGGTATTTATAAATCGGCAAGTGGGACTTTTAAAATAACGAACGGAAACCTTACGCTTGATGCAATGGGTGATCCCAATGCAGTCTGGATATTTCAAACAGCTGCAGGCTTAACAGTTGGTATTGCAGGACCAACAGGTGCACGCAGCATTACAATGATCAACGGAGCATCACCTGCGAATGTATTTTGGTACATAGGATCAGCTGCAACTATTAACGGAGCAGGGGGCGGTGTTATGGTTGGAACAATATTGGCTTCCGCCGGGGTATCTCTTTCTACTGCAGGAAATTCAGTTCAAACAGTATTGGATGGCAGAGCAATTTCTTTGCATGGGTCAGTTACAATGGTGAATACAACTATTAACGTACCTTAAAAAAATAAGCAATTATTTTATCGTGAAAGCGAATTTTTAATAGAATCATTAAACAATAAATTAGTATCCTCCGTCTGAAACACGGAGGATACTTTATTCTTTATCATATTTTATTCCCCTCAATTTTATATATGCATTTTCGTAGTTTTTCGGACGAGGTCATTTTTAGATCCTC
The DNA here is from genome assembly GCA_035485735.1 of Ferruginibacter sp. Classification (GTDB taxonomy): domain Bacteria; phylum Bacteroidota; class Bacteroidia; order Chitinophagales; family Chitinophagaceae; genus Ferruginibacter. Next base: position 77,263 of record DATHNS010000028.1, on the reverse strand, counting down.
TTTATTGCAGGTTTATTCAATGTCAAACGATGGTTTTATCGGTGTTACAGAACCAGGGACTTTTAATTTTTTATGTATTAATGAGTCAGGGGCAAAAATGTTTGGCTATTCAAACGCAGAAGAATTTATAAAACAGCATTCCCCCAGTATTAATATTGTTTCGACTTTATCAGACAAAAGGATAACAAATGATTTGCGTGAAAATGCCGATTTTTTTAGTGAGGAAGTAATATGCCATACAAAAGGGGATAAAGAATTTCGTGGGGTATTAACTATAAATTCTTTTAAACACAATGAAAAGGCGTATAATCTTATTCGTATAATCGTTCATAATAAAAATAAAAAATATAGCAACTCGCTTTCGGAAGAACGGGGTAGGTTAGAAGCACTCTTTAATTATGCTACTATTGGAATATTAGTTACCAATCAACAAGGTGAAATTGTATTGATAAATGAATTTGCACTAAAACAGTTCAGTTATAACAATGAAGAAGAATTAATAGGGCAAAAGATAGAGACACTCATTCCTAAACGGTTTGAAAAAAAACATACAGGACATATAGAAAAATATGGTGCTCATCCACAGGCCAGGCCAATGGGGCCGGGAATGGAACTATATGGTTTAAAAAAAGATAATACAGAATTTCCAGTCGAAATAAGTCTTAGTAATTATAAAAATGAAGAAGGTTCTTTTTTTATTGCTTTTATCATTGATATAAGTAAGCGTAAAGAAATTGAGGATACTGTTATACACAATCAAATCGAAATCGAAAAATTAAATGATGAGCTTGAAGAAAAAGTTGAATTGCGTACTCAGCAACTGCAGGAAACGTTAAAGCAACTTGAATCATCTAAGCTAGAGCTTACTAAAGCATTAAGTAAAGAAAAGGATTTAGGCGATTTAAAAAGCCGGTTTGTTTCTATGGCATCTCACGAGTTTCGCACTCCTTTAAGTACTATTCTTTCTTCTGTGTCGCTATTAGCAAAATATACACAATCGGATGAACAGCTAAAAAGAGATAAACATATAAACCGGATTAAATCTTCGATAAATAATCTAGTGGATATTTTGAATGAATTTTTATCACTTGGTAAAATTGAAGATGGCAAAAGCATTACACATTTTACAGATTTTAATTTAAAAACCCTTTTAATAGAAATCTGTAGCGAATTAAAAGGGAATATAAAAAATGGCCAGCATTTTGAATACACTCACATCGGAGATGAAAATGTTAATCTTGATGCTTCATTGCTTCGGAATATTATAATTAATCTTTTATCGAATGCTATAAAATTTTCTCCTTTAAATGGCGCGATAATAATTACAAGTAGTACCGTCAGCGATATAATAATAACAGTTAAAGATAATGGGATAGGTATTTCAAAAGAAGACCAAAAGCATTTATTTGAACTTTTCTTTCGCGGCAATAATGCAACAAATATTGAAGGCACTGGATTGGGTTTGCATATTGTAGCAAAATATGTAGAATTGATGAATGGTCATATTGATTACACGAGTGAATTGGGGAAAGGTACAACGTTCACTATTAAATTTATTTAATGAAACATATGCTATTGATTGAAGACAATGCCGAAATAAGAGAAAATATTGTTGAAATATTAGAATTAGCTGATTATAAGGTTGACGCCGCAGAAAATGGAAAGATTGGTGTAGAACTAGCTATTAAGATAGTTCCGGATCTTATTATATGCGATATAATGATGCCTGTGTTAGATGGGTATGGAGTGCTGCACCTTATAAATAAAAATCCTGTATTAAAAGGGATCCCATTTATTTTCTTAACTGCAAAATCTGAAAAGGATGATTTTAGAAAGGGTATGGAAATGGGCGCAGATGATTATATTACTAAACCATTTACAGAAATCGAACTGTTAAACTCCATTGAAACCAGATTGAAGAAAAATGAATTGCTAAAAAAGAAGTACGAGACAAACGCTTTAGGCGTATATGAGATGCTCAATGATCTGTCTAATAAAAAGACACTCTTAGAATTTACCGAAGACAGGAATACCACCAATTACAATAAAAAGGAGTTGATCTATAAAGAAGGCGACAATCCGGCGAGGTTATTTTATATACAAAAAGGACGCGTAAAAACTACCAAAAAAAATGATGATGGAAAAGAGCTTACGGTGAGTCTTTTTGCAGAAGGAGACTTCTTTGGATATACCGCATTGCTGGAAAGGACTGCATATAAAGAGACAGCCGAAGCAATGGAAGATACGGCGTTAGCAACCGTACCAAAAGAAGAATTTGAAATCCTTATTAATAACAATAAAGAAGTGACACAAAAATTTATTCAGCTGCTTGCAAAAAATATAACGGAAAAAGAAGAACAGTTGTTGAGTCTTGCATATAACTCATTACGTAAGCGTGTTGCCGAAGCACTGCTAACACTTCAGAAAAAATATAGAATTGAATTACAGAAGAATTTTTCTATACATATATCAAGAGCAGACCTTTCTAATATCGCAGGTACAGCCACAGAATCATTGATTCGAACACTGAGTGATTTTAGAAATGAGCATCTTATTGACATAAAGGAAGGGAGTATTATAATTCTTAATGAAAAGAAACTCTTGTTGATGTTGAACTAACCTTTTATGTTTTAATTATCTATCTGCATCGAAAAATATCTATTCTTTAATAATGCTTACTTATTAAAGAATAGATATTCATTAAACTCTTTTTTTAAGTCAGAAAATAATTTTTCGAGGTGTTGTATTTCGTTACGTAATTTTTCCTGATCTTTTAATACAGCTACATTTCCTCTGATCTTTTTTTCTTGCTCATCTACATCCGTTAGCGCTTTATCAATAAATTCGTCTTTTAAGATGAACAGGTTTTGAAAATGCTCTGCAAAAGCAAGTGTTTTCTTATCTGACGAATTATCCAATAATTCAGACAGGCGTATTTTAAGAAATGCGTTTTCTTGTTTTAAAAAATTAAGTAACCGCTCCCATGCTTCATTTTCATGGCGATATTGTTTCAATCTGTATATACCAGTATTATTCATACGCATGCTTATTATTAAAATCCGATCGATGCTTCGATCATTTCGCCATTAAATTTTCCGCCATTAAAAATGCTGGTCGTAGGATAGTTTAGATATTCCTGGTTTGTATATTCAGCTTTCAACATAATATTCCTGGTAACAAACCATCCGGCCGATGCTACTTCGCGATTAATAGTTACATCTTTTGGATTACCCGAAATAGTTGCAGTCACTGAATTATAACGAACACCGATCCAAAAATTTTCTTTATTTTTTGGGAACCTGTAAATCAGGTCTGCTGCGTATTGCGTAGCCTGACGCATATTTTTTTCTGAAATTGTTCTGCCTTGAGCATTTTCATAGGTGCCAAAAAATTCTAATCCCTGATATTTTATGAAAGGATTTATCATAAATGTCTTTACTTCTTCGCTAAAGCCGGGATTATATCTTCCAGAGAAAGCACTATAATCTACTTCATTCGAAATCGTTGTGCCATTAGCTACATTTTGGTTTTCCATTACATAGAAATAATGTGATCCTGTTCTGTCACCTCCAAATAAAGTGTTACTGTTTGCACTGGCATCAATATAAACTGAACCAGTTAACCGCATACGCAAATTATTAGTGACTTGTTTATCATAACCTAATTTGCCATGAAAAGCCGCAGCATAATGGTTTACTTTTCCGGTTGAAGAATCAATTTTTGTGGCTGCCACAACTGTGGGACTTAACTCGCCATTGGTTACACCTCCCATTGCAAACAAACCCGATCTATTGTGATAGTAAATTTCACCACCTATTTCCGTAGCAAATTCATCCATGATATAATTTTCTACGAAAGGGTTGTAAATGGTATTACCGCCATCTGTTCTGCGATAATGTTGATCACCGTAATCAACATCAAACTGTCCCACCTTGATGGTCACATTATTCATGATGTTATTGATCAGTTTACTATTTAAGAATAGTAATTTGTCAAATTGTATATAGCCGCCTTTTACCCAGGTATCTTCATGGTGCCTTGAAGCCAAATAAGTAGTAAGATTGACACGGATACCATCTGCCAGCTGTGCGTCAATATTTAAATTAGCCATCGCCAGATCAAATCCATTGGTAAGCGGAATAAGGCTATTCACGTTCCCGGTGAATCCCGGTTGCGTTAGAGGCGCAGCCGTATTTTGATCCCTCAACATTTGGAAACTTTGTTCAAAATTTCCACCAACTTTTACTTTTAATCCTGCGAACTGAGTTGTATCATCTTTAATTGTCTCAAATACATTGATTCCTCTTTCATCATTTTGTCTGAAGAATTGCATAGGCTTTTGCGCCATTGCAGATAGATTGACCATTACAAGAAGTACAATTAGTAACGGTTGAAACAATTTTATTGAAATTTTCATAAGTATATTTTTAAATAGTGTGAATTAATTACTGATTATAAAGCTGCCTTTAAAATTTAATGTAATGCTATCGCCGGTTTTTATTGTCCCAAAAAGGGCAGTAGGCGGTGTAATATTATAATCTGCCATTTTAATTATTTGTGATCCTTCAATGGTAAGTTTACCTTGACTATCCATCATTAATTTTACGCGCATAGTAACAGGTTTTGTTACGCCTGCAATAGTCAGGCTGCCTATCATCGAAATATTATTTTCAGTTGAGTTAGCTTTAATTGCTTTCAATGGTGGATAAAGAATAAAGGTGATGGTAGGATTTGCATCCGCTTTCAATGCTTTGTAAGTATTATTGTTCATACCCGAACCTTCATTACTTTTAATTGAGTGCACATCTATTTTAATGTGAATGGCATTTAGATCAAAGCTTTTATCTGCGTTCCAGTTTATACTGGCATCGCCTGTTACTGTTTGTACCTTTTCATCCCAATCATGAAGATTGGATGTTCCATGAATAGTAAAACTGTAATCTTTTTCAAGCATGTACTTATTTATAATTGTGCTGCTGGTAGTAAGCACGATTGTAAAAACGGCTATTAATAGATATTTTAATTGTTTCATGATTTTTATTTTTTGTGTGATAATTTTTAGGGATTCATTTTTTCGAAAATTAATCCTGCAATAATTGCCTGAAAAAAAGCCAATACAAACCATGTGGCAACAATAGCAAGCGATACGCTCATCGAACTATAAATCAGCCACATCATCGGGAACGTTGCGACAGCGATATATATTAACCCGAATTCTACACCGCGTGTAATGAATGAGCCTGTTAGTACACCTTTAAAACGATTCCAAAACCAGGCGAGCGCTAAACCTATTACAAACGGATGCAGGTAATAAAATACGATCCTGTTTGATTCGGAATCAAAAGCCGGATCAAAATATTGCATAGCAATATTGGGGAATATGAGGCTGGTTGCAAATAATCCCAGGATACTAAGTATTAATAAAGAAGTACCGGCAACTAATCCTGATGTGATTATCTTTTTCATAATTGTATTATTTAATGGTAATTATATCTATTATTTTACTATAGTAATCCGTCCATGTGTTTAAAAACATTAACTATTTCTTCAGCACATTTGTTAGTGCACTTTTTGTCTTTACAACAGCTTTTCTTTTTAATAGGTTCAATTACAATTTGCAGATCGGCTGTTTTTTTTGCAGTAGTAACATTCGGTAGCTCTTTATCGGTTTTCATTTTATTTACTTGATTTTGCTAATTGGTTAATATTACTTTTAAGGCTTTTTCTTTTGCGGCATTTCCGAAAGTATCGTAAGCCTCGATAATCTGATCTAATTTAAAACGGTGTGTAATTAATTTTTGGGGATCGAGTTTGTGTGACAGAACAGTTTTGAAAAGCATAGGTGTTGTAACTGTATCTACAAGGCGGGTAGTAATAGTAATATTTTGCGACCATAGTTTTTCCATATGCAGGGTTACACTTTTTCCATGTACGCCTATGTTAGCTATATGCCCGCCAATACCGATAATAGCTTCACACATTTCAAAAGTTGACGGTAATCCAACAGCTTCTATAGCCGTATCTACGCCTTTTCCATTTGTAAGGCTCATGATCTTTTCAACAACATTTTCGGTAGCGCTATTAATAACGTGCGTTGCCCCAAAAGTCTTTGCAACATCAAGCCTGTTTTCATCAAGGTCTATCATTATGATTTCTGCAGGTGTATAAAATTGGGCAGTTAATAAGGCTGCAATCCCAATTGGTCCGGCACCCACAATAGCTATCGTATCACCCGGCTTAACTTGTCCGTTTAATACACCGCATTCAAAACCTGTAGGTAAAATATCACTTAACATTACAAGTGCTTCTTCATCTGCCCCTGCAGGAATATGATAGAGGCTATTATCCGCATAAGGAATTCGTACATATTCGGCTTGTGTGCCATCGATAAGGTAACCTAATATCCATCCGCCTTTTTCGCAATGAGAATACATACCTTTTTTACAATAGTCACATTTACCACAAGATGTAATACAGGAAATTATTACATGATCACCTTTTTTGAAATTACTTACTGAACTACCCACTTCTTCAACTATACCCACTCCTTCATGACCTATGATTCTGCCATCAATTACTTCGGGAAGATCTCCTTTCATAATATGCAAATCAGTTCCGCAGATAGTTGTCTTGAGGATCTTGATAATCGCATCTGTTGTTTCGTTTATTGCTGGTTTTGGTTTTTCTTCCCATGATTTTTTTCCGGGGCCATGATATACTAATGCTTTCATTTTTTTAGTTTTAATTTATTGATGTAATTGCATTGTAAAGATGCATTTACATCAAACAGTAAAAAATGACCATCATTATCAGGAAGGCTGATATATATCATTCGAGGTATACGAACTATATATTGAAGGATAATGTGGGTCTAGCCGCCAGCAAGCAAGAAGAAGGCCTTAGCATTGTTATTTGTGGAAAAGATGTAGGAAGGGGCATCAGTAATATAAATCGCGATGAGTTATTCAAATATTATTATTGATCTGGTACTAAATTTCTATAGAACTTAATAGAATCAGCTTATTTCATTGGCTGCATTGGAAAGTAACGGTTACGGTTGTAGAATGAAATATTTTACTGTTTTCTTTTATAAACCGGATAATCGGATAGCCATTTGAATTGGATATTGCCCGATGATTTTACCAATTCAATAAATTGTTGTAATTCTTTTTTATTTGATGCAGTCGTAAACATCCAATCATGACAAAGTAAGACAACATTTCCCTGAGAAATTAAATATTTACTTTTGAATGCCAGCTTTAACTCTTTGTATAAAGAATCGGGTGATTGTTTCGGACAATTTAAAGAATCAGACTCCCACTCAAGATCCCAGCCAATTACTTTATACCCTTTACGTTTTAACAGATCAGCGGTTTTGTTTCCGCTAAATCCGTCATTAAATTTTTTATCTCCAATTCGCCACATATTACGCGCAGGCATTCGGCATATGTTAGTATTGAAATGCAATGAATCATTGTTTCTGCGCATATCTTCTAAAACCATTTTGGAATGATTGTAATAGTAATCATACGCTTCGTTGGCATGCGTATAACTATGGTTATTTAATTCCAGCCATTTATTATCATGGAGCAAATTAAAATAATCTTTAAACTGCTTACCCATATTTACGTGCATACCAACTATAAAAAGATCCGCAGGTTCTTGTTCCTTTTTAAATACACTATCGATAAATGGCGAACCTTCAAGTGGGCCATCGTCAATGGTAAAATAAAGCGTATATTTTTTTGTTGGATCTTTAGCGGGTGGATGATGGTGGTGCTGAGAAATATTTCTTATTGGCGGGATGGGGCGTGATGCTGATATACAAATAAGACAATGGGAGGTGAAAAAGAAAACTGCCATCATTTTAACGTACATGATTTTTTGATTTAATTGTTGGATAAACGCTGATCCTATTTCCCGGCATTAAAATGAATCACTACTACCTCGGTTTAAAAATACTGTATTGTTTTTTAAAAAAAGCCAATATGTAATAAATTAACATACGAAAAGGTGTACGATTATTATTCATAATGATCTGGCTATCAGGTTCAAGTTGGATAGGGTTCGTTATATATCAATATGGAATGCTTATGGAGGGTATACTATAGCTAAAATCGCTATGTTTATCCTTTTCAGGTATGATTTTTATGAGCTATACTCCTATATTAAATATTATTAGTCTATAAATTTGGTAGACTAATAAATAACTTTTAACATTGCACTTCAGAAGATGCATGACTATGTAGTAGGTAATAATAGAAAAAAAGTAAAAATCAATAACATTGATCTGCTTCCTTTGTTATTTTTATAATTTAATAGTCTACTAATTTGGTAGATTAATACCATCAACTTATTTTTGCTTCCTAGCTTAATTAATCTTGGGCTTTAGTATGATTAATAACTAATGCTAAAAAACTAACAACCAAAACTGACAACTATGACTGAAACAACAACTGAAACAACAAGTGTAAAACAACCCTCCGGCTGGCAGGAATTCTGGTTGAAGGAGGACTGGTGGGCCGTTTGGCTTGGCCTGGGTATTGTTATTCTCGCCTATGTCTTTTACCTATCCGGCTCCAGTATTTCCTGGATCGCAGTGTCTCCGACCAAGTGGTCAACCTTCTCGGACCTTGCTACTCAATTTTCAAAAAATGGCATTAGGTATCTCGCTTTGCTTGCCGCTTTATTGATTGTGTTCACGACGGTGATTTCATTCATCGGACAAAAACCCAAGGCATTTATTCCCGCTTTTATATTTGTCTTTATACTTTCTACGATCATCTACACAATAGGTAGTTGGGATCAAGCAAGTCATTATAACTTGGAACCGCCACTAGTGGCTCTTGTAGTTGGACTGATCATTTCAAATGTACTCGGATTGCCCCGTTGGCTCGATGCTGGTTTCCGGGTTGAGTTTTATATTAAACTAGGGATCGTATTACTGGGCGCAACTTTGCCTTTTACATTAATTATATGGGCGGGGCCAGTGGCTATTTTGCAGGCTTCAATTGTTTCTCTGGTTACCTTTTTAGTTATCTTTTTCACTGCAAGAAAATTGGGACTTGACCACAGACTGGCAGCGGTATTGGGAGCTGGTGGTGCTGTTTGCGGCGTATCAGCCTCGATTGCAGTTGGCGGTGCCGTAAGGGCCAAAAAAGAAGATCCTCCAATCGCAATAAGCCTGGTTGTATTATGGGCTATTGTTCTCATTTTCGCATTACCACTGATTTGCCGTTGGCTTCAGTTGCCTACGGGTGTAGGTGGTGCATGGATCGGAACATCAGAATTTGCCGATGCTGCTGGCTTGGCTGCAGCTCAATCTTATGGAGGATTGGCAGGTGGACATTTGGGTATTGCAGGAACAGCAGACCAGGCACTTGCATCTTATACACTGATCAAAGTTATTGGACGAGATATTTGGATCGGTATATGGTCATTTGTATTGGCACTGATTGCTGTTACAGTTTGGGAACGTAATGAAACCAATTCAAAAGTTCAGGTGGGCCAGATATGGTGGCGCTTTCCAAAATTCGTGTTTGGATTCCTTATTGCTTCAATACTTACAACATTGATCGTTCATGGAAATACATTAGCTGATTACAATAAACTGGTGAAACCCACACTTATTGTACCTATCACATCGTTGCGGACCTGGGCGTTCACTTTTAGTTTCTTAAGTATCGGACTTACAACAAGATTTCGTGAATTGGCGAATGCCGGTGCTAAACCTTTTATTGCCTTTACTGCCGGAGTTATTGTAAATGTAATTTTAGGATACGTTTTATCGGTAATTGTTTTCGGTCATTACTGGTCTACCATCGTAACACATTAATAACGCATGAAAATTTTTAATTCAATTCAACTGAGTAGGCGCAATTCCGATCCGAGCTGTCAAAATTGTGCATGGTTCCAAAACGATCCTACGCTCGTTGAAGAAGCCTATCCCGGACTTACGGTCATGAGTTCGGGCTTTGCTTCGGTACGGGACCGGGACGGTATCTGTAACTATAATCAATTGTACCTTTCCGCAAGGGACAGTTGCCCGCACTTTTTGCCACGTACGCCTGAGTTTAATCAGGAGAAGCGAGAAAAGACAGTAAAGGAAAATAGCTGAAGATCGTCAAAACAATTGTTTAAAGATTTTCGTGTATCAATATAATAATAACGGCTGCAGTAATGTGGCCGTTATCTTTTTCTAGCCTTTCTAAGTGCCATCTGTTTTTAATTATGTCTTGCCCACACAATTACCTAAATTCGTTACTCAAACGTTACAGTATAAAGACAAAACGAGTATTTATTTAAAATTTTATCGGATCATGACTATCAAATATAGATGTACACTAATGCTACTGCTATTTAGTACCTTAATTTGCTCCGCCCAGGAAAAGAATGGCGCCATTATTCCCTGGACAACATTTGAAGCAGAGAACATGAATACGACCGGAACGATCATGGGCCCAAAATATGATCCTTATCTGGTAGAAACAGAATCATCCGGACAACAATGCGTAAAACTTGGTTCTAAAGGACAATTCGTAGAATTCACTTCTTCGCTAAGCGCCAATAGTATGATTATAAGATATAGTCTTCCTGATAAAAAGGAAGGCAACGGGCTGAGTTCTACATTGGCCGTGTATAAAAATGGAAATCTTATACAGCATCACACCATTTCATCACGTTACTCATGGCTTTACGGAAAATATCCATTTACAAATAACCCCGATGGCGGAGTGCCAAGAAATTTTTATGATGAATTGAGAATAGCAGATGTAAAAATAGAAAAAGGTGATGTTATCCGGATAGTACGTGATGACCAAAAAGAAGACAGCGCTGATTATTGTATCATTGATTTGGTTGATCTTGAAAATGTTGCAGCACCATTACCGGCACCGCCTAACTCTCTTTCTATTACAGACAAAAGCTTTTTAGGAAATGATTTTACCGGCGACTATACTGTAGCATTTAGAAACTGCATCGCCAAAGCGATCAAAACAGGAAAGACAGTCTGGATACCAGCTGGCACTTTTAAAATTACCGGAGATATTATTCTACCGGAAAATATAAATGTTCAAGGCGCAGGAATGTGGTACACACAATTAATTGGCGTTGATACAGTATACACGGATGTGAATAGACGAGTAAGATTGAAAGGAACGGGCAGCAATATTCACATTGCTGATTTTGCCATTATTGGTAAATTGAATTACAGAAATGATAAGGAAGAGAATGATGGTATCGTTGGGTCTTACGGTACAAACTCAAGTATTTCACGCATCTGGATCGAACATACCAAAGTGGGTATGTGGATCGAAAATTCCCAGCATTTAAAAATAACAGGTTGCCGCATGCGCAATACAATTGCCGATGGTATAAATTTTTGTGTTGGGATGAATCAATCGACCATAGAAAATTGCACTGCCCGAAATACAGGAGATGATTGTTTTGCCATTTGGCCCACTATATATGATAAACAAGATTATCCACCGGGACACAATTGTATCACTCATTGTACTGCTCAATTACCGTTCCTTGCAAATGGCGCAGCAATTTATGGAGGTGAAAGTAATGCGATAAAGAATTGTTCGTTTGTTGATATTTCTCAGGGCTCAGCTATTTTGATCAGCACTACTTTCCCAACTGAAAATAAAGACAAAAGCATCAACAATAATTTTAGCGGCACAACGGTTGTTGAAGAATGCGATATAAAAACCAGCGGAGGTTTTGATCACGAATGGGACTGGCGCGCTGCTGTAGAAATATGTGTTGATAAGCGCAACATCTCAGGACTTGAAATAAATGATCTGCATATCGAAAATAGTTTATCGAATGCAATAAGTATCATTGCCAGGAATGAGAAAGATAAAATTGGTATTTTATCCAATGTAACCCTGACAAACATAACCATTGTAAATTATGGAATTGGTACAACAGGGAAACATGCCTTATTTATTTCTAAGGATGCTCAGGGCAGTTTGCTTATTAAAAAATCAATCATCCCTGAAAGTGACAATCAATCCAAGAATTTTACCTTGTTATTTCAATAAGATAGATCGCGAGACATTCTTCAATAAAATATATTGAAGAATACGCTTACCCGCACCAATAATTACTATTGGTAAATAATAAAAAAGGCTGTAATCACTTACGGCCTTTTTTATTATAATGCTGTTGCTTCTTTCTTAACTTTTTCCCAATAGGTAACAGCTTCCAGATGATTACCGTACCTAGACTCCTGGATATAAATATCAATCAGCGTCAGGATGTTGTCTTTAGCAGTAAAAAATGTTTGGTTTTCTTTTTTGTAGAAAGTGTGAAATATTTCTTTCGCTCTTTCTTGTGGTTGTAAGGTTTGCATGTTTTGTAGCTTTATAGGTTTTGTAATAGTATTATTTTTCTTTCTGATTCAAAAGTAACACCCAATTGGACAGTTTTATTTCTAACTTAAGTGTGGTTTAATTAAGTCAAACTAGTTAATAATTTGTGTAAGTCATTGATAACACTGTGTTTCAGATGTAATGATTAATGATACCCAATCAGATTTGCGGTAGTAGATTTAATGAAAAATACCTACTCTTCAACACAATAAAACAACACGGCGATGAAAAAATTAATTTCTCATTTAGCTTGTCGCCCCATATTGTCTATAATTTTACTCAACTAGTAAATACATAAAGTCTTTCAGCAAGACTCTTAGGAAAATATTGCCGAAAGACTTTTTAATATTTTGATACAACACTAAGGAGTTACCGTAATTATTCCCGTAGTTGGTGCCGAGCAACTGCTGCTTGTAGTAATTAAAGTATAAGGAAATGGACTTCCTGCAGTTGTTGTCGGAGTGCCTGATATTGTAAATGTACTTCCAGAAAAAGATCCTATTACACCTGCCGGTAAACCACTAACAGTAACATTGCTGGTTCCGCTTGTTGAATAAGTTATAGCAGTAAGTGGCACATTAACGGATACTGTTTGAGAATCGGTGCCCGCAGCAGAACTTAAATTTATTGCCGCACAAGTATCTACTACGATCCGGCCGGTTACAACTGATATACCCTGGCAGGCGCTTCCAATTGGATTTACTGTATATGTAAACGGACTTCCTAAAGTTGTAGTTGGTGTACCTGTTATTGAAAATACACCACCGGAATAATATCCCGTAATGCCCAAAGGCAAACCGGTAACAGTAAAATTGGTAGTATCACCTACTGCATCAAACGTAATACCATAAGTAATAGGACTGATCGGTGAATTCATAAACACTGTTTGTGAATCTGAACCGGCAATTGAACTTAATGCAATCTGCGGACAGGAAGCCGAAGGTACTGGTACTGTGAGCCTTTTGCAAGAAAGAACAATTGAAACAACCATAGCAAACAGCATAACAAAAATAATAACAGACTTTTTCATATATGTAATTTTTAATTTTTTTAAAAGCGGTATATAATACCTACATAGAAGATGAGACCTGTTATGTTTGCAAATGATGCTTTGCAATTGTAGAAATATTTTATCGGTATATTTTGCTTATTAGCGGTACAGAGAAGAACCAAATTTTTATAATGTATGTAAACATCTGGAGGGTACTACATTTTTTGCGTACGGTCTTTACCGCATGAGAATTACTTTATTTCTCAGCGTCAATAAAAAATAAAATAAGTTAAACGATGTAATCAGTGATTGGCTGCTCACTTAGTGAAGCATTCTTTTTATTCGATATGAATTTATTTTGCCATGCAACGATAGCAGCCATTACTGTCATAAATATCAATAAGGATAAGGCTTTTGAAAGACCCGCTTTTTCTGAAATAAAACCAATGATAGATGGGCCTGTTAAAAAACCAATCAATCCTCCGGTAGTTACCATCGCAAATCCTTCAACGGAACTCACGCCTGGAATATTTCCTGAAGCCCTGAATAAAACGGGTACAATGCAACAGCAGCCGAATCCGATCATTATATAACCTGCTATGGCAATCAACACCAGCGGCGCTACTACAACTGTTAAAAATCCGGCAGCGGCAAGCAGGCTTCCGGCGATCACTATTTTTTTACTTCCGATCTTTGAAAGCAATGCATCGCCATTTAACCGGCCGATCGTCATCGCAGCAGAAAATCCTGCATAGCCTAAACTTATAAATGCTTTGGGAGAATGTAATACTTCTTTAAAATAAATAGCGCTCCAATCTGCTACGCATCCTTCTGCCATAAAACTTACCATACAAATAAAGGAGAGGCCCAGTATCGGAAGCGAAGGAAATTTTAACCGATCACCTGAATGGATAATATCTTTATTATCAAGTAATAAATTTCTATTTAAAAAGATAACAATAATAATGGCTGCCGCCACAATAACTATCTGCCTGCCCGAAGAAATATACAATGCAAAAAATGCTACGGCAAGCCCGGCACTAACGGTACCGCCCAGACTATACATACCATGACAGGTAGCCATAAATAATTTGTTGAATTTTTTTTCCATCATGTTTACCGTTGCGTTAACGGCAACACCATTCAAAAAACTAACGATACCAAAAAGATATAAGGAAAGCCAGAACAAAGGGCGGTTGCCTGCATTGATCTGTAATATCACCAAAAAACACAAAACAATATAGCCGCCGAACATCCATTTACCCACAGGTACTTTGCTGAATACTTTTGCAGAAAGCAACATGCCCGTAATTGCTCCTAATGGCGATAATAATAATGAAAGGCCCAGGCTTCCATCAGTAAAACCGAGTCTTGATTTTATGCCGGGGATAGCGGCTACCCATATACCAAACAGGAGACTGGTAGTGCAAAAAAGAAATCCTACAGCCAGTGCCGGTTTGTTTTTTATAAAGGAAGAGATATTTTTGATCATAATGCTACCTGCAATTTAATTCTTGTTTTAGAATTATATCGATATCTGTCTATTTTGTGCAACAAATACTCATATAAACGGTTCATTTTAAGGAAGATACGGCTTTTTAGATTTTTGAAGGCTGAAAATTGTAATCTGGGATTACAATTGTACTTTTGACAACATTTTTTAAAAATGCTAACTGGTCCCATATTAACACTGAAGCCATTGTTTAATTAACTTAATCATGAATTCTCCGAAATATACTGGTTGCTCTAAAATACTTATTATACTATGTTGAATTTTGATGCGGTAATTTTTGATATGGATGGTGTAATTACCAAAACAGCAGTAGTGCACTCCAATGCGTGGAAGAATATGTTTGATGAATACCTTCATTTTAGAGAAAAAACATACAACGAACCTTTCAAAGAATTTACACATACAGATGATTACCTGCCATATGTAGATGGCAGGCCAAGATATCAGGGTGTAGAACGTTTCTTAAAATCAAGAGGCATCAATATTCCTTTCGGAGATCCAAACGACGAACCTAAAAAAGAAACTGCCTGCGGATTAGGAAACAGAAAAAATGAATTCTTTAATAAAGTGTTGGAAGAAGATGGTGTAGGCTTGTATGATTCTACTATAAAAATGATAAAAGAATTATTGGCAAGAGGCGTTAAAGTCGGTGTTGCAACATCAAGTAAAAATTGCGATGTTATTTTAGGAAAGGCAGGAATCAAAGATCTTTTTGAAACCCAGGTGGATGGTGTTGTATCTGCTACAATAGGATTAAAAGGAAAACCTGAACCGGATATTTTTACAACAGCTGCTGATAATCTTGGTGTAAAATATAGTCGTGCAATAGTAGTGGAAGATGCTGTGTCTGGCGTTCAGGCAGGAGCAAAGGGCAATTTCGGTTTGGTACTCGGTGTTGCAAGAGAAGACAATGCGCACGAACTAAAAAGCAACGGAGCTGATGTAGTAGTAGAAGATCTTTCGGAGATCAGCATCGAAGACATGGATAAATATCTTGTTGAAAAACAAAACAAAAAATAACGATTGTAAATTTTAATCTAACACTAAAACAGCTATATGAAAAAAAAGCCCTTATTAAGTTTCTGGCAATTGTGGAACATGAGTTTCGGATACCTAGGTATTCAGTTTGGATTCGCATTACAGAATGCAAATATCAGTCGAATATTTGAAACCTTACATGCAAGTACAAGTCAAATATCACTTTTTTGGATAGCTGGCCCTATAACGGGTCTTTTAGTGCATCCTATTGTAGGACACATGAGTGACAAAACCTGGAATAAATTAGGAAGACGTAAACCTTATTTCCTTGTTGGAGCAGTAATGTCATCATTAGCGTTATTGATTGTACCAAATTCACCTATGTTATGGGTAGCTGCAGGTATGCTGTGGATTATGGACGGCTCGATCAATATGACGATGCAGCCGTTTAGAGCTTTTATTGGCGATATGTTACCTCAGGAACAGCAAACAAAAGGTTTTGCCGTGCAGACCTTTTTTATAGGGATAAGTTCTGTTGTTGCATCTTCTCTGCCATATATGCTTACCAATTGGTTTAAAGTTTCTAACACTGCTCCCGATGGCATTATCCCTTCTTCTGTAAAATTGTCATTTTATGCTGGAGGTGTAATTTTTCTTTTAGCAGTATTATGGACTATTTTCAAAACAAAAGAATATTCGCCGGAAGAAATGCAGGCATTTGGTGAACCAATAGAAGAGTCTACTCAAGTTGTTGATACAACATTAGATATCGATGTAAAAAAATATAATACTCAGGGTTTTGCTCTTATTGCAGTAGGTATAATTATTGGCGCAACTGGAAATTTAATATTTAAAAGGCTAGGAGCAAGTTTAGACGATATGATCGGTCTGTATATATTGGTTTCTGTAATTGGTGGATATGGGATAATACAGATAATTGTTGGAGCATTATTTAAGCAAGGTAAAATTAACGGTATGGTAGAGATTGTCTACAATATTAAAAATATGCCTGCTGTTATGAAAAAATTGTCTTGGGTGCAAATGCTTACATGGTTCGGGCTTTTTGCAATGTTCATTTTTTCTACAAAAGCTATTACAGCATATCATTTTGGTAGTTCAGATACAAAGTCAAAAGTGTATAACGATGGTGCAAATTGGGTTGGTGTATTGATGTCTGTTTATAATGGAGTGGCTGCCATTATTGCTTTTTTAATTCCTGCGATAACAAAAAAGTTTGGAAGTTTTTTAACGCATGCCATAAGTTTAATTATCGGCGGCCTGGGATTGATTTCCTGGTTCCTGTTTAAAGACCCACAATTATTAATTATATCAATGGTAGGCGTAGGAATTGCCTGGGCAAGTATACTTACGTTGCCTTATTCGATTCTTACATGTTCGCTACCACAAAATAAAATGGGTGTATATATGGGAGTTTTCAATTTATTTATTGTGATTCCACAAATTATTGCTTCAGCTATCTTAGGTGTTTTAGTAAATAAGATTTTTGGAGGACAAGCTATTTACACAATAGTTTTAGGTGGCATGTTTATGGTAATTGCAGGTATAATAATGTTTGTAGGAAGAAGTAAATACGAAAAAATTAAATAATTATGAACAGTCTTTGGAAAGTAAGTACTGATGCCTTCGTTAATGAGAAAGAAAGTATCATGCGTATGGGTAATGTTTATCAGATCGCAAATGGTTACATGGGCTACCGTGGAACCTTTGATGAATTTGGTCCTGATGAATTAGTAGGTATAACGATCGCGGGTATCTTCGATCGTGTGGGTGATTCATGGCGCGAGCCGGTAAATGCTCCTAACGGAGGATATACCAAACTATCAATCGATGGCGCTGAAATATCTGCCTTATCAACTACGATAAAAAAACACACACAAACATTGCATTTAGAAAATGCGCTATTTGAACGTACAACTTCTTATGAAGCAGCGGGTAAAACAGTTACTGTTCATTCAACAAGATTTTTAAGTGCAGAGAAACCGAATCTTGGCGTAATAAAATACAGTCTTACCACTGATAAAGCAGCGAAAGTAAAAATTGCCACGGGTATCGATTGTAATATCTGGGATCTGAATGGGAAACATTTAGTGAACCTGAAACTTGAAAAGAACGAAGGTGCATTATTGGTACATGCTGTTACAAATGAATTAGGTAAAAAAGTTGCTGTTGCGGAAGCGATCGATGCTTCTTTTGGAAAAGAAACGATCGAAGTAAAAGACAACAAAAACTTACACCTGATTGAATTTGATGCAGAGGCTGGTAAAACGTATACTTTCTACAAATACTTCGCTGTATTCACAGAGAATGATCCGGTAAAAGGAAATTTAAATGAAGCAGCTGTTACTACAGTCAACCATGCAAAATCTGTAGGATACGAAAAGAACTTATCCGACCATACTGCTCAATGGACAAAAAAATGGGAACACTGCGATGTGAAAATTGATGGTGATGATGAGGCACAACAGGCTTTACGTTATAGTATATTCCAATTATTGATCGTGGCGCCTGTTGAAGGAAGCGGCAATTCAATTCCTGCAAGAGCGTTATCCGGGCAAGTATATAAAGGTGCAATTTTCTGGGATACGGAAATGTTTATGTTCCCTTTCTTTGTATACACGTATCCTGAAAAGGCAGTTGAGTTAATGCGTTACAGAATTAAAACATTAGACGGCGCCCGCAGAAAAGCAAAAACAGAAAGCGTTGGATTTGAAGGCGCATTCTATGCCTGGGAAAGTCAGGATGATGGGGATGATGCTTGTACTTATTTTAATATCGGCGACCCGAATACTGGCAGGGACCTGCGTACACATTTTAGAGATAAACAAGTACATATCAGCGGCGATGTTGCTATTGCCATGTGGGAATACTTTAAATTAACCGGTGATGATTCTTTATTAGTAGAAGGCGGCGCTGAAGTTATTTTAGAATGTGCCCGTTTCTATTTCTCTTATGCTTATTTCAATAAAAATAAGAACAGGTACGAAGTATTGGATGTAATTGGGCCTGATGAATACCATGAGCGTGTAAACAATAACGCGTTTACTAACATGGTTACAAAAGCTACATTCGAAATTGCCAATGCAACGGTAAACTATATGAAGCAGCACCATGCTGCGGCATTTGATGCATTGGTAAAAAAGATCAATATCGCTAATGAATTGCCGTTATTTGTTGAGGCGGAAAAATTATTGTACGTTCCTCAACCGAATGAAGCAGGTGTTATCGAACAATTTGATGCTTACTACAAATTAAAGGATACCACTATCAAAGAATTGAAAGCTAAGATGATCCATCCTAATGAATACCTGGGTGCTGGTCAGGGTTTGGCTGTTCCAACAAAAATTATCAAGCAGGCTGATGTGGTAATGATGTTGAACTTATTCAAGGATCGTTATTCTAAAGAAGTTAAAAAAGCCAACTGGAAATATTACGAACCAAATACCGAGCATGGTTCAAGCTTAAGCGCTTGTGCTTATGCAATGGTAGCTACAGAATTTGGCGACCTTGATTTTGCATACGATTACTTTATGAGAACTGCGAAGATCGATATCGAAGCAAAATATAAAGTATACGTAGGCACTATTTTTATGGGCGGCTCACATCCTGCTGCCAACGGCGGCGCTTGGATGACAGCGGTATTCGGCTTCGGTGGCGTTCAATCTACCGCTAAAAATGTTGTGATCAATCCAAGATTATATAAAAAGTGGAACAGTCTGCAGTTTAATATGATCTACAAAGGCGATAGTTTCAATGTAACGATCGGTCAGGATAAAGTAACAGTTATTGCGAATGCGGCTAATAAAAGCAGTCATGTATTTGTGATCGCCGCACAATCACTTGATGCAGCACCGGGTAAAACACTTGATCATGCGATAGGAGTTAAAAGCCTGGCATAATAATTAATGTAAGATCTGACTATAGTATAAAAAAAGCGCAGCAATTAATTGCTGCGCTTTTTTTATAAACGTTATCTATTTATTTTTTCTGTAACAATTTAAAAAACTGATCCAGCTGTGGTAAGATAATGATACGTGTGCGCCTGTTTTGTGCACGGCCCTCATCGGTACCATTAGATGCGACAGGAAGGTACTCACTACGGCCACTTGCCGAGATACGTGCTGCAGGAAGTCCGTATTTATGTTCAAGTATCCGTACTACCGAAGTCGCTCTTTTTACGCTGAGATCCCAGTTGTCTAGTAATACACCTTTCTTGAAAGGTTTGTTATCGGTATGTCCTTCCACCATGAAATCAATATTAGGCTGATTTTTTAATACAAGTGCCACCTTACCTAATATTGCATTCGCCTTTTCTGTTACATCATAACTTCCGCTTTTAAATAAAAGCTTATCGGAAATATCAATGTAAATAACACCTTTATCGATCTTAACATTAATATCTTTATCATTTAAGTTTCCGATCACGCCTTTTAAATTTTCTACCAGGGTAGCATTCAATGAATCTTTTCGGGCAAGAGCAGATTGCAGATCATGTATATAACTGTCTTTTGCGCCAAGGCTATCCAATGAATTTTGAATACTCTGTGCCTGTGCGCCGGTAAGTACCGACATATCCTGCAACTGTTGTATCGCCTGGTTATTATTTCCTTTCAAAGCAGCGATCTGTTGGTCAAGATCATTGATCGTAGAATCATCTATTTTGCCTTTGGCAATGAGATTGCTATCACAACTTCTCAAGTCTTTTGCCACGCCGGCATATAGTTTATTCAATTCATCATACTTAGCTTGTGAAGCCTTGAATTTTTTTGTGCTTACACACGAAAAAAGAAGAATGGGTAACAAGCCGGTTAGTGCTAAATTTTTAATGCGCATCTGATTAGATTTATGTGGTTAACTTTAATAATTGAGATATAATACAATAACAAAAAATGTACCTAAAAATTATTTTCATCAATTAACAATACCAAAGTAGATAATTTACTATCAATATAAGGCTATTTGGAGCCATACCATCAGTATTTACTTACAAAGTCTATTTAAAAGTAATTTATTGCATAATTCCATTCAATAAAGTTAAAATATTTTTTGAAGCTGGCAACCAGTAATCGTCTTTTTGCGATTTAAAGTTGAATGAAAAACAGGTTCATCCGTGATATCTCCGTCAATTCTTTCCAGCTAATTATCAATCAATTTTGTGGACTGGTTATTTTTTATGTCCTCTCTGTTCACTTCAGCAAAGAAAATTTTGGTGCCATCAATTGGGCATTGGCTGTATTGCTTACCGTATTTAGCATTTTATCATTTGGGATCGATCAGGTTTCTATTAAAAAAATAGCATCCGGCAATGATGCCAAACAAATGCTGTCTGTTTATATAGTACATGTTCTGCTGGCAGGAGGGTTGTTCTATGGATTATTACTAACAGGATACTTTTTTTTTAATAACTCTTTTCATCAGTATTATTTACTATTGTTTTTAGGCATAGGGAAACTGATGATATTTTTTTCCACTCCATTTAAACAACTGTCAAACGGGCTGGAGAAATTCAAGGCGTTTTTATATATGTCGGTGTGTTCAAATGTGATCAGAAGTATAGCATTGATCCTAATTGCTTTGGTATATCCTTTGAATTTGCATATTGTTATTATCATTTTCATTGTGGGGGATATTGCCGAATTGATTTGCTGTTTGTTAATTACAAAATATCTTGTCAAAACGCCATTGGCTATTCAGTGGAATAAAGAAATATATTTTAGCCTTATTAAAGAGTCAATGCATCTTGCAGGCGTGGCGGTTTTTACTTCTGCTATCGCAAGATTTGATTGGATATTTTTGGGATTGCTCGCCTCCAATATTATTTTAGCTGAATATAGCTTTGCATACAAAGCTTTTGAAGTTACCACATTGCCTTTATTGGCCATTGCACCCATTTTGATTCCCCGATTTACGAAGCTGTTTCAATCTTCGGACAATAACGCCGATAAGGAAAAGGACCTGTTTGTTTTGCTTCGCATAGAGATCATTATAGCCTGCCTGATTGCATTGATCTTAAATATTAGTTGGGTTCCGGTCATTGATTTTATTACACATGAAAAATATGGAGCAGTTAATCAATATACCATTCTTATTTTATCATTGTGTATGCCATTATTGTACATAAATAATTTTCTATGGACGATACTTTTTGCAAAGGGAGAATTTAAGCAGATATTTTATATAATAGCCATTACTTTCATCATCAATATAGCAGGTGATATTTTTCTGATCATTTTTTTTAAAGCAGCAGGTGCAGCATTCGCCTATTTGATAGCGCTTTTTATTCAGTCTGTTTTATATTGGAGAAAAACAGCAATGAAAGAAGCTGGCCGGTTATGGGCGAATTTATTCTTCATTCCTATAATAGCCATTGGCAGTGGAATGATATCGGCATTTTTATTTTACAATACGGCAGTCATTCTTATTGTATCATTGTTGATCTTTATGATAACTTTGATTGTTACCAAACAGATCCGGCTTAGCGATAAGAAGATATTTATGCGGGTAACGGGGCTATAACCGGCAACCCATATCGTTGTTTCTGCGATTAATACATAGCAGGTAATTTATTACTACAATTGAAAGAAACCAACAAATCAACAATAAAAGGGTGTTCCGTTTTTTTACGGGATAAGATCAATAGTATCGATTGGAAGCTACTTGTCTTTTTGATTCTGTTCCTTAATGTAAAGTTGCTCGTTAAAGTCATTGCCATCATTCTGCTATATTTTTTACGACCGGATTTTTCATTTGGATTCCGGTTGAAAAATTCAAGGCTTCCCTTTTTCTATATCATTGTAATTGCTATCGCTGTTATCAATTTAGTGATAAGCAGGTTGTTTACACAACTGAATTACGATCTTGTTTTTGCGGCCGGCATTTCTTTTTGGGCGATATTAATCTTGGCTATTCACCAGGTAAAGTTATCTATAGAAAAAAATGATCCGGCAATTATACACCGCACACTCGTATATTTTTTTATGTTGAATGTAGCAGTCTCATTGTTAATGTACAGCGGTATTGTTTGGCAAGCAGGCACCCTTAATCCTTTTCGGTATCAGGGAGAATTTCAAAAATATTTCATTAGTACCGGCGATTATATTAGAGGTATAACCCTGGACAATTCCACAACAAATGCGATCATTAATGCTTTTGGTGTTTTTTATTTTCTCAGCAGAAAAAATATTGTCTGTTGTTTATCATGCATGGCCATATTATTATTGACGGGCAGTAACCTGGTCAATATTTTATTTTGTTTGGTGCTGTTATATGTATTTATTTTTCAAAGTACTAAAGATCAGAAAAGCGTGCTGGTTATTTGTGCCATGCTACTGGTTGTTTTTTTAGCCAAAGTTTCTCCAGAAAATAAAAATTATCTTTCTGAGTATTATGATATTTATTGTAATAATAAAATACCACAGGCGGACAATAAGCTGGTAAATATTGTTGCTGACCGGTCAACAGAAACTAAACAACAAATAGCAAGAGCATACCTGGATAGTGTCAATAATTTAAAGGAAGCAAACAAAGTGATCGGTGGTATAAACCCGCTACTGGTTTCGCAAATAACGGGTAAACCAGCAATTCCTGTTGCGAATATTAATTCGTCGTTATATCAACACAAACAGGATACAACTGAGTTACAAAAGCGGCTATTGTATTTTATTGATATGAACAAAGCTCTATTGCCATTATCTGGGAAAGATACTCCAGTTAAATTGCTATATCCCGGCAAGGTGCTGGCATTACAGCAAACGGTTAATTACTTAGCGCAACATCCTGCCAAAATACTAACAGGAACAGGCCCCGGTAATTTTTCTTCCAAGCTGGCTTACCGAAGTACAGCAATGAATATAAGCGGTGGCTATCCGGTAAAGTATGCATATATCAATCGAGATTTTACAACCAATCATTTAGACCTTTATCTATATTATTTTTCAAGATTGGATTTTTTTCATTCAGTGATCAATACACCTAATGCAGTGTACGATCAACTTTTGGCTGAATATGGAGTACTAGGTCTCTTGTCCTTTTTTATTTTTTATATTGCCTTCTTTACAAGGCATTATAAACAATTGACCTATGGCATTCCTATCTTATTAATAATGATAGGCGCGTTTTTTATCGATTATTGGTTTGAACAATTATCAGTAGTTATAATTTTTGAGTTACTTCTCTTATTAAATAATAAAGAAGCACAAATAAAACAGTCTTTACAGCAATGATGGAATTGAAACCGGCCATAACTGTTTTAATGCCTGTATTTAATGCAGAGAAATATATTGGCCAAGCCATTGCTTCGGTATTGAAACAATCATTTACAGACTTTGAATTGTTGATCGTAAATGATGGATCAACGGATCAGACTGAAAACATTGCACGGTCGTTTACAGATCCAAGAATAATTGTTATCAATCAAGATAATATGGGCGTTGCCGCCGCCTTAAATAATGGATTGACAATTGCCAGGGCAGATTATATCGCCCGGTTTGATGCTGATGATATTTGCGCAACACAACGATTACAAACTCAGTATGATTTTTTAATGACTTATGCCGATTATGTTATTGTTGGTACTGATGTAGATTACATAGACATGGATGATCAATTTGTTTTCTCCTATAGTGCATCGGTATATTCTAATGAAGCGATACAGCAACAACAGTTTGTTATTTGTCCATTCATTCATTCCAGTGTTCTTTATAGAAAAAAAGCAGTGATAGATGCCGGGGGGTATAATATTCATGCGCATACTTTTGAAGATCACCTGTTATGGCCAAAAATATTATCAAAAGGCAAAGGCTGTAATCTTCCCGAAAAATTATTGAAAGTACGATTGAACCCTGATTCCGTAACCATTGATGAAAAATGGCGCAGCAAACGTTTTCATGAAATAAAAAAGCAAGCTATCCAGGATGGAAATATCTCTAAAGAAGCAGGAGAGGAGTTAATAAGGATATTGAAAGAACAGGATAAACAAAAGATCAAAGAAGGTTCTTACTATGCACTTTTATCAAAAAAATATTTATGGAATAATTATCAGCCTAAACAGGCCAGGTTAAATATAAAAAAGACAATAGCGATCAAACCAACAAGCCTAAATAGTTATGGCCTTTTACTATTATCTTATATGCCCAATATCATTATACAAAAAATATATAACTGGAAAAAGAATAGTCAATTACAATTTTGATGAGTACAAAGAAGCTGAAAATATTTGTAGATGCACATGCCTTTGATACTGCGTTTCAGGGAACACAAACTTTTATTGGAGGTTTGTATACTGCATTAATGCAAGATTACCCTGATCTTGATATTTATGTAGGGGCATATCATGTGGAGCGTATTCAAAAAGCTTTTCCACTTTTAGATCCGTCCAGGATCATTTTATATAAAAAAAGGAGCTTCCCATCTGTACGTTTTTTGATAGATATTCCGGCGATACTCAAAAAGCATTCATTTGATTTTGCACACTTTCAGTACGTGGCACCCATGCCAGTTGCAGGCTGTAAATATATTGTAACCATTCATGATGTTTTGTTCAATGATTTCCCCCAGGAATTTTCATGGCTATATCGTTATAAAAGAAATTTTCTTTTTAAAAGAAGTATTCAGCAAGCTGTTATTAGAACAACTGTCTCATCCTATTCCCGAAATAGAATAGCATCTTGTTATCAGTTGCCCAAAGAGCAACTTCATATAATTCCCAATGGTGTAAATGCTCCAGCCAATGATCAATATAATAAAGAGAAAGCTCGTCAGCAGATAAAGGAAAAATATGGGATAGAGGATTTTATATTACTGGTAAGCCGGATCGAACCAAGAAAGAACCATTTGTTACTACTGAATAAATTTATTGAACTCGAATTGTATAAACAAAATATATCGCTCGTATTTATTGGAAGAAGATCAATAAAAGTAAAGAGGTTAGAAGAAAAGATAGCATCCTTAACGCCAGAACAGAAACATTTTTTTTACCAGATCGAACAAGTTGATAAAAATGAATTGCAACTTTTTTATCAATTCTGTAAATTATTTGTGTATCCATCAAAAGCAGAAGGTTTCGGTATTCCTCCACTGGAGGCCGCGGTAAACAAGGTGCCGGTATTGTGTTCTAACGCAACAGCAATGAGTGAGTTTATTTTTTTTGAGCCCAATACTTTTGATCCGAACAATGAACTGGAATTTGAAAACAAGTTAAAAGGATTTTTTATTTCTTCTCCGGACGATAGTGAACTACAAAAAATAGCTGAAGAGGTAGAAGAAAAATATTCATGGCACAAAAGTGCAGGAATAGTATACCAACTAATAAAATCAAATATTTAATAATGCCGGTAAAAATTGCGATCATAGGTTCACGTGGCATACCCAATGAGTATGGCGGTTTCGAGCAGTTGGCAGAATATCTTTCCGTTGGCTTGGTAGCAAAAGGCCATCAGGTTGCGGTATATAATTCGCATCATCATTCTTTTAAAGAAAGTACGTTTAATGGAGTAGAGATAATCCGATGTTACGATCCTGAAAAATATATCGGTACAGCCGGACAATTTATCTATGACCTGAATTGTATATTGGATGCACGAAAAAGAAATTTTGATGTGCTATTATTTCTTGGATATACCAGTAGTTCTATCTGGGGGTGCATCTATCCTAAAAGACCTGTCATCCTATCCAACATGGATGGTTTAGAATGGAAGCGATTAAAGTATGCTCATTTGGTTCGTTGGTATTTAAAATATGCAGAAAAATTAGCCGTTAAGTATAGCAAATTTCTTATTGCCGATTCACCGGCTATACAATCATACATCAAAAAAATGTATGGAGTTGAAAGCCAGTATATTGCTTATGGTGCTTCCATCTGTGAAAAGGTAAATGATAAGGTATTGGAGCAGTACCAGGTTTCAGCTAATAATTATTACATGCTGATAGCACGTATGGAGCCGGAAAATAATATTGAATTGATATTGAATGGTTTTCATAACAGCCATACGAATAATAAATTCCTGGTGATAGGGAATATGGATAATCATTTTGGCAGGTATATCTATAAGAAGTTCAGTACCGATCAAAGGATATTGTTTTTTGGGGCTATTTATGATGAACAGATAACCCATACTTTGAAAGCCTCTTGTCTGCTATATTTTCACGGACATAGTGTAGGCGGAACAAATCCTTCTTTGTTGGAAGCGATGGCAAGCAAAGTGCTGATAGCTGCACATGAAAATGATTTTAATAGAGCGGTTATAGGATCTGACGGATACTATTTTACAACAATAAATGACGTGCAAGAACTAGTTGACCATGTTAAGATAAGCAGTCAGGAAGAAAAGATGATCAGTAATAATTTCGACAAAATTAAAAATGAATACAACTGGCAAAATATCATAGATCAATACGAACGTTTTATACTAGCGTGTTTTTAATCAGCAATAAAATGAAAAAACTTTTCTTTATAAATGATACGCCGGCTAACAAGATCAGCTATTACTTACTGATGTGCTTTTTGATCGCGCTACCATTTGAATCATTTTACAGTGAAATTATATTAATAGGGTTTGTGATCCATACCGTAATACATATCCGGAAAGATCGGCTTCGTTCATTATTAAATAAGCAATTACTACTAATAACTTCTTTTTATTTATTAAGTGTATTGGCACTTATATACAGTAATTATAAAGGAGAAGGGGTAGCCTTACTTACAAGACAATTGGCGATTTTATTGTTTCCAATTTTATTTACATTAAATGAAACAGATTTCAGTAAATATAAATTGCAACTATTGCAAATATTCGGTTTTGCTTGTATCGGAGTAGTATTGTTCTTTTGCTTAGATGCACTAAGGATCATCTGTTACTTTCATTTGCCGGTAACGTCCTTATTCTCTAAAGAATTTATTAACCAAAATTTTTCTCAGCCGTTAGATCTGCATGCAACCTATTTTTCTATGTATGTGGCACTTTCTTTATCAACATTTCTATTTTTATTAATTGAGGAAAGATCAGCTTTGAAAATACTTATCTACAGCATCTGTCTGGTGATCCTACTTTTTGGATTGATACAATTATCATCCAGATCGGTTATTATAGCAATATTTATGATTGTCTTTTTTGCATTTCCTTTAGTTGTGTTACGCAGTAAGCGGAGGATTAAGTATCTACTGATCGTCGTTTTGTTAGCTACAATATTTTATTGCATCATTAGCAACATTCCATCTTTTAAATATAGATTTACTAATGAGTTAAGGGATGATCTAACGCAGCCTTCAACGACAAATAAATTGACGGAGCCACGTTTGGTAAGATGGCAGGCCGTAACCGAATTAATAAAAAGATCACCCATTATCGGTTACGGAACCGGGGCCGAAATTCCCATACTGAAAGAAAAATACTTTGAGAAAAAATTATACTTCTCCTATATAAGTGAATTTAATGCCCATAACCAATACCTTAGTTTTTTATTGAATCTGGGGATACTCGGCTGTGGATTGTTTCTTTTTATTCTTTGTTATGCTTTTTCCGTTGGGAGTAGAAATAAAGACATTCTATTATTGAGCTTTCTGATCATTATTGTCGTCACCGCTGTCTCAGAAGATATTTTGAACGTGAATAAGGGCATATTTTTCTATGGTTTTTTTATTCCTTTCTTTTTATTATTTCAGAAAGAGAGAGAAATTGTTTCGATACAGGCAACCGGCTAGGTCTTACTATCGTTTTATACTTATACAGATTCAGACAAATTTAATACTACGTACATTGAATAATGGCCAACAAAACATATTGAAAGTGCTTGCTTACTTCGATGTATTTAATTATCCGCTCCTAATTGATGAGATAAAGTCTTTTCTTCTTGAACCAACAGACCAATCCTCCTTCGAACAAGACATCGCAGTATTAATAACAGAAAAAACTATTTTTAAATTTGACGAATTTTATTCTTTACAAAACGACAGGGTATTGGTAGACAGAAGATGCAAAGGAAATAGGTTTGCCGAAAAGCAAATGGCCACTGCAGCAAAGGCCGCCGCAATATTATCTCGTTTTCCTTATGTTCGTGCGTTGGCAATCTCCGGGTCCTTATCTAAAAATTTTTCGGATGAGAAAGCTGATGTTGATTTCTTTATCATCACTGCAGCGAACCGACTTTGGATAGCAAGAACGATCATGCATTTATTTAAGAAGCTGACCTTTGTAGTCGGAAAACAAAATTGGTTCTGCATGAATTATTATGTAGATGAATCAATGATGGAGATACCTGAAAAAAATATTTTTACAGCAATGGAGATAGTTACTTTAATTCCAATGTATGGAAACGAAACATTCCCCGTTTTTTATAATAACAATCAGTGGATAAAAAATTATTTTCCAGGTAGGACATCCGCAATTTGTAGTGATGCAGAAAGTAAAGAAGGATTCTTTAAAAAAATAATCGAGAAGCTATTCAATGGCAAAACCGGAGATGCACTAGATGACTGGTTAATGAAACTGACAGATAAACGTTGGCAAAAGAAGACAGAACAAAATCGCATCAATGCAAGAGGAATTACTATGACCTTAAACGCCAATAAACATTTCTCCAAACCTGATCCAAGAAATTTTCAAAGTAAAGTAGTGCAGCAATATGAAAATAAATTAGGTCAATTAGCACTACAAAAATAGCGTAGGCCCGACTTATGCTTTTTTCTGAAATGATATAATATAATAGTCACCGATCGATCTCCAGGGCCACTTTGCTTTCCACTTATTTTCTTTTGTCTGTAAGGACAAATAGGCTTTCGGATACTTCTCTGCGAAACCTTCTATATAAGATGGAGGGACCAAGGAACACAATCCTTCTATGCTTAAAAGAGAAAAATCTTTTTGTAAATGTTGTATAAGATAGGAGGGATTGTAGTACCAGCAGGTAAAGGAAGTTCCTTCAACCTGTGCCTTGGTTCCTTTTTTTCCTGAGAATCTTCGAAAAGCAGTTTTAAATTTTCCTTTGAATAGCAATAAAAATTCCCACAGGCAAAATTTTGGTAATATTACCAGCGTCACAATACCCTTTGGTTTTAATAAAACGGAAAATGAGCTGACTACCTTATCCAGCTCATTGGTACAATTCAATCCTGCAAAATTAGAGAAGATCATATCATAAGGGCCTTTTTGCTGAAGCTTTTCCAGTTTAGTAAAGGAACATAATTCAGTAGATATTTTTTTATCAAGGAAAACTGCTTTTACTTTTTCCTGCAATATTTGCTGCATGCCTGCAGAAATATCGGTAGCATGTAAGCGATGTCCTTGTTGCGCAAACCAGATGGCATCTTCGCCAGTGCCACTATTTAATTCGAGAATGAAATTATTATTGGTCAGGTATTTTGATAAATGATCTCTTACACGCTGACGTTTATAATGGACAATCGTATTGCCCGAATAAATGGCATCGAATATGACGGATTGTTTGCTGAATGCAATGCTGGCTTGTTGCTCATTTATATTATCGGATGATGGGATCATGCTGAGGCTTTTTCAAGTTGATGCAACTTCACCTTTTCAATAAATGCAGCTGGCACATAATATAGTCCGGATACTATTTTCTTAATGATCCCCAAATTCAACTTTGCATGTTGAGTAAAAAGTTGTTGCAGGTTTTCAAACGCAATATGCTTTCGGTAGCTCTTGTGGACATAACTATGCAGTTGTTTATAAAATGCGGGTTGATAGGTATTTCGAAACATCAGCGCCATTTCATCAGAGTCTGTCCAGTTAGATTTATGATGTAATTCATTTTTTACTTTTTCATAAAAACCGGTTCCCGGTAATGGATAGGAAACAGAGATGCCAATTTCGTAAGGCAATAATTCATTGATCATGGCAATCGTTTTCTCTATATCTTCTTTAGTTTCTCCCAGGTAACCAAATTGAATGAAGAAAGATGGATGGATATGGTGCTTTTTCAACAAGCGTGTTGCCTCGTAGATCTGCGTTACCAATGTGCCTTTATCCATCGCATCGAGTATCTTCTGAGAACCACTTTCGGCACCCATCCAGATATTATCACAACCGGCTCTGGCAAGGTCAATGATATTATTTTCCTGTAGCAACAGATCAGCTCTTGCTTGTATCTTGAATTTGAAACGCAGGTTTTCCTTTTCGATAAGGTCAGCAAATTCTTTTACCCATCCCGGTTTCAATCCAAAAATATCATCACAGAACCATATATGATCAAATTTGTATTTCTCTTTCAATAACATCAATTCATTCACTACATGCTGCGGTGATCTTGAGTTATACCGATTGCCATAAATAGGTTTGGCGCACCAGTTACATTTAAAAGGGCAGCCCCTTGTTGTACCCATGTTCATTGAAAAATAACCTTTGCTTTTCAACCATGATTTACGGTAAGGCTCAATATCAATAAGATCCCATGCGGGAAGTGGTAATTCATCCAGCTCTTTTAGTACACTTCTGCGGGTAGTTTTTACGATGGAGCCATTGTGCTGAAAGGCAATACCCTGTATCGAGAAAAGATCCTGTTGTCCTTGTTCAATATTTTTTATTAATTCTAATAAGGTCATTTCTGCTTCTCCCAATAAAATAAAATCGGCCCCTTCGTTTAAATACATCTCAAACCTGTCTGTAGAGTCTGAACTGGATACAATTACTTTGCAGCCTCGTTGTTTGGCATATTGTATCATTTTAAATGCGGCTTCTCGCATGTTGGTAAGGCACATTTTTGTCAGGTAATTAAATCCATCATCATACAACACAAAAAAACGGGGAGCATCATTTTCAAATAAGGGAATTATTTCTTCCGGTGTATGTGCAAACATTGTATCAAATACAGCAACATCATGTTTGTTTGCTCTCATTAAAGCAGCAGCGTACAAGGTTCCCAAAGGCGCATACGGCTGCCCAATCGACCACTGTTTCTGATCAAAACGTAAAAAATAAGAATGTGAAAAAAGTATTTTACTCATACTATCATTGAGATTTTAGAATCCCTGTGTTTCTGGTTGTCTATATTTCCACATACGTTGCAATAATTTTATTTCGTATGGATATTGGTAGAAATTTATTTTATAACGCAGACTAGCCATTACCTGCAAGGCTCTTCTTTTAATATTACTTAAGCGGATGTCCGATGCCGTTGGGTACACGCCGTTTAACACCGTTTCAAAATTTCTTATTTTGTCGATCATTTCTGCTGTGAGCCATGGTGTAAGCGGGTTTTTTCGGAGGTCAAAATTTTCCCATTGCGGATTGATCCATTCTTCTAATGTTTGCGGAAAATTAAATCCTGCTTTTGTTACCTCGGCAAATAATTCAGAGCCTTCAGAAGGTACAGGGCTATAAGTATATAAAATGATTTCTGTTTTTGGATTGATCGCTTTTACTTTTTTTACAAAGTTGATATCAAACTCAATTTGTTCCATTACTTCCGCCGGTGTTGGTGCTGGCGTGCCCAATACA
The DNA here is from genome assembly GCA_035485735.1 of Ferruginibacter sp. Lineage (GTDB taxonomy): Bacteria > Bacteroidota > Bacteroidia > Chitinophagales > Chitinophagaceae > Ferruginibacter. The sequence continues at coordinate 44,938 of DATHNS010000028.1, read as the reverse complement.
AAAGAATATTCAGGAATGATATCGAATTTTTTCAAACGTTCCGCAAATTCTAATATTTGTTCCCCGGTCTGAGTACCGCCTTTATCTAATTGTTTTAACACTTTATCATTGCCGCTCTCGGCGCCAAAAAATATCATCTTACAACCAGCAGCTCTTATCAGCGCCAGTGATTCATCTTTAAACTTATGCATCGTATCAATTCGCGCCATGCCCCACCAATTCATTTTTTCAGGCAATATTAATTTTGAAAATTCAACGGCACGTTTTTCTGAAACGAAAAAATTATTATCATGAAATTCGATCGCATTGGCACCCCATTTATCTTTTATGTATTTAACATCGCGGTAAACATGCTCGGCAGACTTTGCTTTCCACCTTGCTTCATATATCGGAACAACGGCGCAAAACGAACAGGTAAACGGACAACCAATACTGGAATGATAAGCTAGTGTACGAGTGCCTAAATAAGTTTTCCCCAAGTACTTTTCAATAGTGTACATGTCATTTAATTTATCGTAAGGCAGATCAGGCAGGCTGTCTTGTTCGATCAAATCCTCTTTGGCAGTCTTAAGAATGGCATTGTCGCTATTTTTATAAATAAGATTTTTGATCAGCTCGTACGGTGTATTTTTTTCTATTGAATTGATCAGATTAAGAAAGGCATGGTCGCCGGGGCCATTAATAATAAAATCTATAAAACCTGAATTCATGACAACTTTATAATGATTGCTGGGAAAATATCCGCCCCATATCATTACCGTCTCAGGAAACTCTTCTTTTATTTTTTTTGCGATAGGTACTGCCTGTTTGGCCTGCGGACCGGGCATTATTGAAAATCCTATGTATTTATATTCTCCGGTTAAAAGATAACTTCTTATTTTTTCATAAGGATCTTCTTCTCTGTTCCCATCAACAATCACCCATTCATATATTCCTTCAACAGAAGCCGCGATATTCATAATGGAATTAGGAATACGGTATTTAGCCTCAGCACTTTTTGGATTAAATAACAGGACTTTCTTCATATGGAGATGTAAACGAAATATGGAAATGATTGGTTGCCTTATTATACTGAAAATAACACTATTTTTAGATAGAGCAACCATGCTGGTTAACAATACGTTATTGATAATATGATAGGAGTAAAAAATTACCTGAAAAACAAGTTTTTTAAGAGAGAGACCGATCCGGAATTGGCTTATAATATCTGGGCTTCAAGTTATGATGCTCAACCCGATAATTTAATGCTGACATTGGATAAGGAAGTATTTTGGGAATTATTAAGTAAAATAGAATTAGTAGATAAGGTTTTGGTCGATATTGGCTGCGGAACCGGCAGGCATTGGCAAAAATTGTATGCCAGCGGATTAAAAAAAATAACGGGATTTGATGTATCGGAAAAAATGCTTGAACAATTAGCGAAAAAATTCCCTCAGGCAGAAAGTTACAGGCTTGTTACTAATAAATTATATAACCTTAAAGATAATTCCTGCGACATTGTCATCTCAACATTAGCTATTGCACATATAAAAAATGTAGCAGAAGCTTTGGCAGAATGGAGCAGGATCTTAAAACCGGGAGGCCATATTATTATCACTGATAATCATCCAACAGCACTAGCTAAAGGAGCTGACAGAACTTTTAAACACAACGATAAAAAAATAGCCATCATCAATTATGTGCATCCGGTTGAAAATATAATAAAGATCACTTCCGCTCTTGACCTGACAATAGCTAAACGAATAGAAAAAAATATTGATGATTCTGTAAGATCATATTATGAAAAGCAACAAGCGATTGCCGTTTTTGAAAAATGGAAAAATACGCCGATCATTTATGGAATTTTATTAAAAAAAGCAGATGGTATTAGCTAACGTAGATATTGTTGGTGACACAAAAAAAAAGAATATCCATATTACCAGTGGCTTGATCTCGGCTATTGATAATGCTGCTGCAACAACATCTTTGCAAGAGATCAAAATTGAATTTGATAATGCGATCGCTTTTCCGGGTTTAATTAATTCTCACGATCATCTTGATTTTAATTTATTTCCACAGTTAGGCAATCATATCTATAATAATTATGTTGAGTGGGGAAATGATATTCATGAAATGAATAAAGTTGCTATCAATGCTGTTTTAAAAATTCCGAAGCCGTTACGGATACAATGGGGTGTTTATAAAAATGTATTGAATGGTGTTACTACCGTGGTTAATCACGGAGAACAATTAGTTATTCCTAATCCTATCATCACTGTATTTCAAAATTGCTACTCATTACACTCTGCTAAATTGGAGAAGAGATGGAAATATAAACTGAACAGGCCATTCGCAAACAAGTTTCCATTTGCGATGCATATAGGAGAAGGTACAGACAATGGATCACATGATGAGATCGATGAAGTGATCAGGTGGAATTGGTTGCGCAGAAAAATGATTGGTATTCATGGTGTAGCGATGAATGAAAAACAAGCAGCTTCTTTTGATGCATTGGTTTGGTGCCCTGATTCCAACTTTTTTTTATTAGGAGCCACAGCGCCGGTAAATAAACTTAAAGAAAGTGTTACTATTCTTTTTGGCACTGATTCTACCGTTTCGGCCGATTGGAATACTTGGCGGCAATTGCGCCTGGCAAGAGCAATGAATTTATTAACTGATAAAGAACTGATCGATTCGATCACTGAATTACCTGCCGCTGTATGGCAGCTCAATAATACCGGCGCATTAAAAGAAACCTATGTTGCAGATATTGTAATTGCCAAAAGAAAAAATAACTTAGTGAACGATGTCGATGCTTTTTTTGCAGTGAATCCTGAAGATATTTTGTTGATAGTAAAGAAAGGCGCTATTATTTTGTTTGATGAATCTTTGCGCATACAATTAGCTTCGATTGTTATAGAAAACTATAGTAAAATAGCCATCAATAATACCGGTAAATATGTTACGGGTAACCTGCCGTTGTTAATGAAAGAAATAAAAAAATACAATCCTGATAGCTTTTTCCCAATCGAAATCGAATAAGAACGAATAGTAATAAAATATGAAAAATATAAACGGAACAAGACCTTCTTATCTGAGCCAGCCATTACTTTGGGCTATTTTGGTATTGTATATTTTAATTGCAAGCTACACTATGCTCAACCATGAATTGTGGGGAGATGAATTCCATAGCTGGAACATAGCTAAGGCCAGCAATAGTTTTTTCGATTTGATTCACAATAGCCGCTATGAAGGGCATCCTCCTGTTTGGTACACCATACTTTGGATCATATCAAAGTTTACGCATAGTTTACAATGCATGCAGGTTGTTCATTTAACAATTGCTATTATCGTTGTTTTTGTTATGCTGTTTTATTCGCCGTTGCCGACAGCTACAAAGGTATTGCTGCCTTTTGGTTATTATTTTTTGTTTGAGTACGCCATTCTTAGTCGCAATTATGCTATTGGGGTATTGGCCGGTTTTCTTATCTGCATCGTTATTCATAAAGAATTTAAATATAAGCTCATTGTATATTATGCCTTATTGTTTTTTATGAGTAATGTACATTTATTAGCGATGCTGTTGGCTGGTAGCTTGCATTTATATTTTTTGATTTGGAACGTTGAACAAAAGAAAAAGAGAAGTATTGTTGCCTTGCACATTCTGTTAGGCACACTTATCTTTTTACCGGCAATGTATTTTATCGCACCTCCTTCAGACGGCAACATGAATATGGGTGTTTTAGTTAGCAGGTGGAGTCCGAGCATTTTTGCAATGGATATACAAGCTCCCTTGCGTGCATTTGCACCCATGCCCGCGTGGTGGCAGTATAATTTCTGGAACACACATTTCTTGCTGGTCCTGCATGGAAAATATCGCATATTAAAATTTGTTAGTCCGTTACTGGCTTATGGTTTTGTGGGATTAGGATGTTATATCCTGAAAGAAAATAAAAAATCCGTCGCGCTTTTTCTTGCCAACGTCGTAGTAACTTTTATTATAGGAAACCTATATGCTTTGGCAACTCAAAGATATTCAGGTTTTATTTTTATAGGTTTTATAACGGCGTATTGGCTGTATTGTTATGATCGGCCTTTACAAAAGAATAAAAATAATATCGTAAATATTTTATTGGTATTTCAGTTAATAGCGGGCGTATTTATTGTATCGAAAGATATAAGTCTGCCTTTCTCTAATTCATATCGCGTCAAGGAAGCCATGAACCAGGTACCTCCTAACGAAAAATTAATAACGGATTATTGGGCGCTGAACACGATCACGGCATATACGGATAAACCATTTTATTGTCTTACCGCACAAAAGACGCTCTCATTTCTTTCTTTTGGCAGCGACATTACGCCACAGCAACTTGCAAAGTTGCGCCATATTTATTGTGATCAATTGAGCGCTTTTTTTCAAAAAGAAAAAATCGATCATGTATATATCCTATCAATAGAATCTCCTTTGGACCTGTCGAAATTGGATACTAAATTATATTCATCCTATCACGTTCAACTCACGTATAAAATAGAAGGTGCAATAGAAAAAGGAAGTAATATATACCTGTATAGAATTAGTTCGTTGTAATATATCAATAACTATATTTAAGTAAATAGTAATGACGATCCCCGCAAAGCCATGGAACAACAAAAAGATGCCCAAACGTATATTGGCCATTCGATTACAGGCGATGGGTGATACGGTAATAACTTTACCTTATTTACAATACTTAAAAAATCATTTGCCGGAAAATCCGGTACTTGATCTTATTACCAGAAAAGAAGTAAATAGTATTCCTGAAAGTCTTACTCTTTTCAATAATGTATATTCCATCGGCGGCGCACGAAGTTTGAAAAGACAATTGCTATATGCTGTAACATTACTTCCTAAACTATGGATAAATCGATATGATGTAGTGATCGATCTGCAAAATAATGAGGTAAGTAATTTATTACGAAAAGGTCTTTTTCCAAAAGCATGGTCATCCTTTGATCGTTTTTCTCCGCTAGCTGCAGGAGAAAGGACCAGGATTACTATTGAAGCAGCAGGATTAGGGCCTTGCGGAATTGATCCCCATTTTATTATTAATAAGGATGAGACCGGTCTTCTAATCAATAACGGATGGCAGTCTGATAATGATCTGGTTGTACTTAATCCTGCAGGAGCTTTTGAAAACCGTAATTGGCCAATGGATAATTATATAGCATTTGCAACATTGTGGTTACAACGATTTCCAAATACACAATTTTTGATCATGGGTACAAATTTTATTGGGAAAAAAGCATTGTATTTAAAAAGTAAATTAGGAAACCATCTAATCGATCTTGTTAATAAAACAACGCCCGCGCAAGCTTTTAATATTTTACAAAAAACAAGATTATTGTTGTCGGAAGATTCGGGACTGATGCACATGGGCTGGGTTTCGGGAATACCAACGATCGCGCTGTTTGGTTCAACAAGAAGCGATTGGTCAAGGCCATTGGGCGAACATACTTTTTTCTTTGATTCTTCTGATCTTGAATGTGGTAATTGTATGCAGACTGTTTGTAAATATGGTGATAATCATTGCCTGACAAGATTCACTCCGGAAATGGTGATTGAAAAAGCAATTAGACTAATGGATAAGTAAATCCATTTCTTTTTTGATGTAAGTACTCCAGAAAATGAATATGGTATAAATGGCCCGAAGATAGAGGGATCAACTTTTCTTCATTGACCACTTCACCCCAAAGTAACATATGGCTTCCGAGATCGATTGTTTGAGTGATCGTAATTTCTTTATAACTCTCGGCCCACTCAGGCACATAAAAATTGAACTGTTTACTAAGTAAGGTTTTAAAGGGTAGGGAATTTAATACAGGTGGATTTGAGCCATGGTGCTTGGATAACTGGTAGACCACCTCTTTTTGGGAAAAGAAAAATTCTGAGACAACTATTTTCTTTGTTTCCATTATTTTCTTCAATGCAATATTGGTATGCCTCAAACCAAAAGCATATTTGTTGGCTGATTGAATGTCTCCCAGTAGATCCATTGGAAATATATTATAATAATCTCCCTCTTTAAATGAGATAACCCTTACTCTTCTTGGATAACTATATGCTGAAATAAGCGACTTAAAATATTGAAATGAAAATCCCGCCTTATTGAAATACCTGTAAAAAAGGATCAGCGGTTTTAAAAAACCAGCATGATATATTTGATCAGTTTCTTGTTGTAAGAGCAATAGTGTTCCGTCCGCTTCTTCTATTTTGTTTACAAGTTTTACGTTAACAATGGATACGATATTCTTTTTTCTCTTTTCTGAAGAAGAATAAAAACATATTCTTAGGTCATTGTGTTTGTCAATTTCCAACTGTTGCTTGTTATCGATCCATATACCATATACCATCGGCATTAGGCAAAACACATAATGATTGGCTGAAATGTTGATTGAAAGATGGTGCGCTTCCAGGTATACGGCTTCCTGTATTGTATGATCGATCGTTATCGTAGAATATTCAGTGACCGTAGCATCGCCTACCAATATTTTTTTTAAATATTTTTTCATCTCTTAATTAAATGGATCAGGCAAAAACCATATTCGGCCAATCGTTCACTACTACAAAATTCAAAGTATGGATCGGCTGCCTTTTTAATTTTTTTTAAGGAATAGACAAAAACGGTTTGTTCTTTATCTTTATCTTTTACAAACATAGTAATAGGTTGTTGTAAGATAAAAGATCTGATATTTTTTCGCAAGCCCGATCTGTACAGTTTATTGCGTCCATCCAGAACAAGCGCTATCATGTTTCCACCTTGGTTCATTACTAACGCTAAATTCTCAAATAAGCTATTGATATCGGGTATACAATTAATAACGGCGAAGTTTGAAAGTACAGCATCTATTTTTTCTGCAACAGGAGGAGCATCCTTCCATGTAGTATAATCAGTAGCGTTATTGTTCAGGAAAATGATGTCTTTATCTTTTAAAGAAGTTTCTTTATAAGCAACGGCATTTTTTCTCATACCGGTGGAAGGCTCGCAGAAAAATACTTTGTAATTATTATCTGTTAACCAATGGAGGTCAAGTCCTGTTCCTCCTCCAAAGTCGAGCACATTGCCATTTTTTACAACTTCCAGAAATTTGCCTTCAACTATTCGCCTTACAATTTTATTGAACTGTTGTTTTTCAAGGACAGTATCATAACCGTCTGCGATGGCATTATAAAAAGAAATATTTTTTTCTTTGATGGCATTCTCAATATGATTAGTATTGGCTGACATATTCGGTTGTTGTTGATTGTACAATAATATTCGTATGATAATTAAACAGTGCCATTAATTTTTTTGAGCAATCGTCTGTAGAATACGGCATTACAGCTACATGTTCCAAATGATCGTTTTGTAAAAGGTGTACAGCTTTTTGTAGCATGTCCTTTTCATTTTTTACGATATGCCAATTGTGTATGGCATCATTCATTGGTTTGCAAAAGCTGATAACATGCGCGCCGGCGTATAAGGCTTCAGTACAAACTACACCAAATCCTTCATACAAAGACGGATGTAAAAATATTTTTGTGCGCTGCATGAGTTGTAAAACTTCTTCGTGTGGCCTTTCGCCGAGTAATGATACGTTTTTTTCGACTCCTGATTTTACGATCAGCGCTTGCAGTTTTTCTTTATCTGGCCCTTTGCCGCAAATGATCGTTTTGATCGTTGGGAAAGTCTTTGTCAATTCGCCAATCAACCTGATAAATATATCATATTGTTTCAGCGGAATAAGCGATCCCGCCCCGAGTATATCAATATCCCGTGAATGATCTTCATTTGAAAATAAAGAAGGGTCAATTCCAAAGGGAATTACGTATCGTGGTAGTACCTGATGATTTTTATAAAATGTAGCCGCGGCAAAATCGGAAAGTGCGATCAGTTCATCAGGCGTAGGCTTTATCCAGCGAATATACCTGTTGTCTTTTTTTGCATCTTGTCCCAAGATCCAGCTGTAATGAATAAGGCGGTGACTTTTAGCAAAATATTTGCCAATTAAAGCACAATAGTTGCACCAAAAATTAAGTACACCGATAATGGTATGTTGCTGTTGTAATTTTTTAAGTGTTCGCCAAATATCCAGTAAGATCCTGATTTTTTTTAACTTGCTTTTCTTCCAGGCATTAAAACCTATAACGGTATTGCCATACCATTGATAGGTTGAATGATGAAAAGGAAATTCAATGGCAAGTATGATAATTTGTAGTTCAGGGTAGTTTTTATTCAATGTCTTGATCAATACCTGCTGAGCAGGCAGACAGGTGCTATCTTGCTCATTCCTGGCAAAACCCGGACTAATTATTATAAGTGTTGGCTTCGTATCTTTCATCCAATGAAATTATTTTATTGCAAAATGAAAGGCCTTCTTTATTGTGTGTGATCAGTATAATTAATTTACCTGTTTGTGCAAGACTTCTAAGATACTGTAACAATTGCTTTTCTGACTCGTTATCCAATTCATTGAATGGTTCATCCAGTATAATAAGATCTCCATTTTTATACAAGGCTCTTGCTATTATGATCCTTTGCCGTTGTCCGCCACTGATATTCTTTCCGTTTTCCGTTATTATTTTATTTATTCCTTCGGGATATTGTGCAATAAGATCATCCAGGCCTGTAATTTTTACTATCGCATTCACCCGGTTTATATCGTATACTGTTTCAGTCAACAAAATATTATTGAGAATGGAATCATGCAGTAGAAAAGGTTGCTGTTTAACATATGATATTCTGCTCCAGAATTTTTTTCTTTCTGTACTGGTTGTTTCCTGCTCATTAATAAATATTTTTCCTTTGCCGGGATTAATAAACCCCAGTAATATATTAATAGCAGTAGTTTTCCCTTTTCCCGAGACTCCTGAGATCCCTGCAAAATCTCCTGCGCGGAGGTGCATAGTGAGATCTTTCAATACATCCAGTGAATTGTATCTAAAAGAAATATTGTCAAACGAAAGGGATTGAATAGGCGCCGTTTTTTCTTCAGTTTGTTTTTCTATTTGCTGTGGATCCTCTGCCAGCAAATCTTTTACGGTAAACTCATAGGTTTTCACCTGGCCGGCAGCATTCAGTATTTTTACAAAACCAGGAATTATTTTATACGCAGCAGCCATAAAGGCACCAATGGTTATAACATAATTGGCATCGGTATTGCCAAGGCGATTTTTTATTACTATCAGAATAAATAATCCTGCAACGGCAAAAATTTCGATCAGCCGGTTAGGCATTCCCTGAACTATTTGCAGGTCTGCCAGGTAAACATTTAATTGTTGCTGATATTTTTTATAACGTTGAGAAAAAAAGAATTCTTTATTGTAAATTTTACTTTCAACAAAACCGGCTATTGCTTCGTTTAGATATTGCAATGTTTTTTCTCCACTTGATCTGGTATTTGCCCTAGCAGTTTTTGTTCTCTCTTTAATTAGATAAGCGGTTAATAATACGGGAACTAATAGTATAGCAAATAGTATAATCAATAATTTGGCGCTGAATAACAAAATAGCAATAACAGTAAAAATGATCAGGATCGATTGCGTGATGATCAGTTGAATGCCTGAGAGTACATATTGTCCAAATTCGATTGGCTCCTGACTTATTTTTCTTATATGGATAGAAGAATCTATTGTTACATAATTATGGTAGGAACCGTTAAGATACTTTGCCAGATTTTTATCGGATAAACGCGAGGCGACCTGGTATACAAAACGATATTGTATTTGATGAATAAGGTAACCAAACAAATTTTTAATGGCAAATAACAATAAGAATAAGGCTATCAGTGAAACAGAATCTCTATCGATAAACCATGTAGGAAGAAAAGTAATAGGCAAACCAGCATTGGGTTGCGTATAGAAACGAATAATAAATAGGAGTAACGCTAACGATGCAATGTCTGCCAGACTAATAACTACATTAAATAAAATAATGCGCGACAGTTTTTTTTGTTCTGACCGGTCAAGGATGCGCCATGTATGTTGTAATAATTTTTTCAAAATAATATAGTATGTATATTAAGTCACTATTATCGCAAAGGCAAATTGATTATTTTGCAGAACGTCCTATACAGAATGATGATATCCAATCTTAATGACCAATGCCTCAGATAAAAGATATCAAGCCCTACACGATCTTTTATTTCCTGCACATTTGTTGCTGTGCCTACATAACCTAATACTTGTGCCAGTCCTGTAATACCGGGTTTTCCCTTATGGCGATAATTATAATGATCAATTTCTTTCTCGTATTTTATATTGTCACTTACCATATGCGGTCTTGGCCCGATAATAGACATATCGCCTATCAGCACGTTAAAAAATTGCGGCAATTCATCGATATAGTGGTTTCTTAAAAAAGTGCCGATAGCAGTTATTCGTTTATCATTTCTGCCGGCGGGTAAAATATCTGCATCCGCATTTACGACCATAGATCGGAATTTTATACAGGTAAATAATTCTTCGCCACGTTTATTTCTTTTTTGTAGAAAGAAGATCGGCCCTCTGGAATCAATCCATATCGCAAGGGCAATGATCGGCATTAACCAGGAAAGGATACCAATAATTATAATGATAGATAATATGATGTCAAAGCAGCGTTTGAGTATTTTGTTATGGGTATCATCTAAAGGCTGGTAAAGTAAAGGTGTTGTAATAGTTTTAACATTAATAAAACCTGTAAGCTCTTTATACGAAGAAGGATAAAAAAAGTTTTCAGCGCCGGGGGCATCTTCTTTTATTATTGACAGATCAGCGAATTCGTATAATTTATTTACTGGTGTTATTTTTTTTCTCATAAAGAAAGATGCTATAATTAACAATCGTTAAAAGCAATCATGAGGTTGCCTTACTGTAAAAAATGAATGCCATTGCTGGTATTATTCTTTTCTAAATAATGACTTTTATTGGTTGGTAGAGACTGAAATCTTCAATCGTGTTTGTGATGATAAATTATCAACGATTAACATATTTTTTCCCTTAAAATAGCAGCTTACAGGGTCTCTTACGAGTTTTTTACCCATAAGAAAAACACTATTTTAAATGCTTTTTTTCTTCCTTATATAAAAAGGATCGGCATAATAGTTTGATAGTCAATTAGCTATTATTTGCCTATAAAATGCAGAAATTGAGATTCTAACAATTTGTTAAGATTCTAAAACTAAACTTTTTAATAATGCGTTCTTAATACAGAACTGTACTATAAAACTGTCATTTTTAATCTAAACCACTACTATGAAAAATTTTCTACTCATCTCGGGGCTTATTCTCGTCTCTATTTTTTTCGGTAAGGGGAGCAAGGCCCAAATAAAAGCCAATACAAATTTATCCGCCAATTCCGGGCATAGATCTTTACATGATAAAGCAGGCACTAATTGGATGGCAGATGCCGAAAAATATTTAAATGGCTGTGAATATTATTTTCAACCAGTACAAGGCAATGTATTTGGAACAGCGAACCGAAAACAAAAAACGGGATTCTTTATAGAAGGAAATAAGCTTACGGCTAAACCAATACAATTTAGTAATGCTTCCAGTGCTTTATCATGGAACGTTACATTAGAACTTACACAGGTCAGCAAAGATAGAAATGGCGGAAAATTGTTGACTGCAGTGCCTTTCATTGAAACAAAAGAAAAATATCTTACCTATACCTACAAAGATTTTTCAATTGAGTATATCAATGACGAAAAAGGATTAAGACAAAATTTTATCATTAATAAAAAACCTTTAGGCGATCAGCAATTGCAGTTATCATTACATATAACAGGCGATCTTATGCCAAAGCTTTATCAAAGGAAGGCTTTACAATTTATTGATACACGTTTACAAAAAACTGTTTTGGAATACGATGGCCTAAAAGTTTGGGATGCTAATAAAACTTTGTTAACAGCTTACATGCAATTAAAAGGTAAAACTTTAACGCTACTTGTTGATGATAAAAATGCTGTTTATCCTATCACTGTCGATCCGCTTTCACATGCTCCTGAATGGACAGCTTCCGCGGATGCTGTGCTTCCGGCAATACTTACTAACAATGCATTGCAAGTCAATTCTATGCTTGGTTATTCTGTTGAAGGAGTAGGGGATGTAAACGGCGATGGGTATGATGATGTTGCAATAGGCGCCCCGGGAGCTATTACCCTTGTTGGTGGATCAACAGTAGTAAGTGCGGGAGCCGTGTTCGTATATTTTGGTTCAGCAACTGGCTTATCTGCCACACCTGATAAAGTATTGCGTGCAACTGATTCTGTAGCGGGCGCGCTATTCGGTTTTAGTATTTCAAGTGGAAATGTAACAGGAGATAATAAAAACGATATCATTGTGGGAGCCCCGGGTAATTCGTATTCAACAGCAACAGGAGGATTGCCTAGTTCTGCTTCGGTAACAGCTGGTAAGGTATATATATTTAGAGGAGAAGATCTTGCAGCGGCAGGTACAAATCCAACTCCGGTTTTTTCTATCTTTTTAAATGGAGCAGGATTTTTTAGTCATGGTATATTGACCCTGATAGCTGATAATACAGCTGTAAATGCATTGTTTGGATTTTCAGTAGGCGTAGCAGATGATATGAATGGAGATGGATACGGTGAAGTTATTGTGGGCGCGCCCGGTTATGCTCCCGTAGATCTGGTATCAATAAGAAGCGGCGCTGCATTTGTATATTATTCTAACAACCTTGCTAGCAATACGCCTGTTCAATTAACGCCACCTGCCTCAAGTCTTTTAAGCATATTAAATCTTGATGGTTTGTTATTTGGATTTAGCGTAGATGGCGCAGGTGATTATGATAAAGACGGACAACCCGATATTATTGTTGGTGCGCCCGCGGGTATAAGTGTCTCTTCAAATTTGCTTGGTGGTAGCGCTTATATTTATAATGGTAATGGCAGCGGCGTGAATACAACTTTAGGAACAGAGTTGACAGCAGGAGGAAGCCTTATCGGTAGTATCGCCAATTTATTCGGCTATAAAGTAAAAGGAGTAAGGGATGCATCCGGTGCACGTAATGGAAATGTTTTAGTCAGCGCTCCCGCAGGAAGCCTGTTGAGTAATATAACAGGAGGGTTACAGCTTAAAGCAGGATCGGTTAATGTATTTGTGGCAAAGAATGCACCCGGTGCCAATCAAACACCGGATCAGTCTTTACCATCTCCACGCAATGCAAGTCTACTTTCTATTTTAAGCGGACAAGATCTTACTGTCAGTGCTTTGTTCGGTGCATCAATGGACAATATGATGGATGTAAATTGTGATGGCATCAATGATATAATTGTTGGCGAACCTTTATCAACAGGCGTTGGATTGATCAATGCAAATTTAGTAGGAGGCGCTGTGTACCTGTTTACCGGAAAATCGGATGGCACCTATACTGCAGCTCCATTATGGACATTAGAAAATCAAACAACGGCAGACCTCGGTGTCAATGCAGCGAGCATGCTTGGTTTTAGTGTGGCCGGTGCAAAACATACAAATGGTAGCGGTAATCCCGTAAGATCATTGATCGGAGCGCCCGGACAAGCATTGGATTTTAGTTCAGGTATTTTTAATTTGGGCGGAACATTCTCCACATTAAATAGTTTTAGCAATACAAATGATAATTTAGGAAAAGCCTATGCTTATCCTGTTCCGTCATGTATTATTCTTCCAATTATATTGAATGACTTTACGGCTAGTGTAAATGACTGCATGGTGTTTTTAGATTGGAAACTTGCTTCGCAAGGAGATATTGATCATATTGATATAGAACAAAGCAATGATGCGTCAACATATAGTTTGTTTAGAAAATTTACTACAGTTGGTGCCGGCAATTATTCTGTGAATGTGCCACAGACAGATCCTATAGCGTATTACAGGTTAAAATTGGTTACGAAAGATGGCAATTATACTTATAGTGATATAGCTGAGGCATCCATTAACTGTTCTCCAAAAAATAAACTGGAAGTATATCCGAATCCATTTAAAAGCGGATCTACGACCGTTTTATATAATGTAACAAATTCAGCTGAAACCGGAAAAGCTACACTTACGGTAATAGATATTTACGGACGAAAATTGATAACAGAGACAGTGACCATTGTTGATGGCCCCAATAATATCAATGTAAACTGCGATCAATTAGCTGACGGGCAATATTATATTCAAATAGCAGGAAGTAATTGGGAAAGCGATGCAATAGGCATTGTAAAAATGTAGTGAGTTGAGTTTAGATTTAATTATTTGTATGGCTAATAAATTTTATTGGCCATGCAAATAATTTTTATTCATTACATTAATTCAAAGGCAATCCCAGGTCTTTTTCCATTGGTTTGATATCAGGAGCATGGCCACGAAAATTTTTGAACATTACATTATAATCTTCTGTATTGCCGCGTGATAAGATCATATCACGAAAACGTTGCCCATTGGCTCTTGTTAATCCGCCATTTTCATCAAACCATGCAAAGGCATCTTGCGCCAGCATTTTCGTCCACAAATAAGCGTAATAGCCTGCGGCATAATCATTGCCCCAAATGTGTAAAAAATAAGTAGAGCGATAGCGCGGAGGAACCTGCGGCAGATCGAGGCCCGTAGTATGTAAGGCCATTTTTTCAAATGCATCAGCATCTTTTACGGATCCAGTATCCGTGATCGTATGCCATTGCATATCAAGGGAAGCGGCAGCGAGTAATTCTGTTAGCTCATATCCTTCGTTAAAGGAAGAGGCTTTTTTTATTTTATCAACAAGATCCTGCGGAATAGGTTCTCCTGTTTTATAATGAATAGCATAGTGTTTTAAAATGGTAGGATAAAGTGCCCAGTTCTCATTGAATTGCGAGGGGAACTCAACGTAATCTCTTGCAACATTTGTTCCTGAAAGGCTTGGATATTCCTGCGTGGCAAAGATGCCATGCAACCCATGCCCGAATTCGTGAAACATTGTAGTAACATCGTCGAAGCTTATCAATGCTGGTTGTCCGGGCGCAGGCTTTGTAAAATTGCAGACGTTGTATATTACCGGTAGCGTACCCAATAATTTTGATTGATTGACAAGATTGCTCATCCATGCGCCACCCGATTTATTATCACGCTTAAAATAATCGCAGTAAAATAATGCCATCGGTTTAGCATCTTTATCAAATATTTCAAATACGCGTACATCTTTTTGATAAACAGGAATGTCATGACGTTCTTTAAATGTTAGGCCATACAATTGATTGGCTGCATAAAACACACCGTTTTCTAATACACTGTTCAATTCGAGATATTGTTTTACCTCATTCTCATCATAGTCATATTTTGCTTTACGCACCTGTTCGGCATAATAATCCCAATCGTAAGGTTGAAGCGCAAAGCCACCATTTTGTTTGTCGATCAGGGATTGAATATCAGCCGCTTCCTGTTTTGCTTTTGCTGTTGCAGCCGGAATTAATTGTTGTAAAAATTTATCTACAGCATCAGGCGTTTTCGCCATTTGATCCTGCAATTTCCATGAAGCAAAATTTGGAAATCCCAGCAGCTTTGCTTTTTCCTCACGGATGCCGGCAAGGCGTATTATAACGGCGCGTGTATCATTAGAATCATTTTTTTCTGCACGGTTCCAGGACGCTTCAAAAAGTTGTTGCCTGGTTGCACGAACAGCCAATGATTGCAGAGGAGCCTGCAGTGTAGTATTTTGTATCGATATCAAATATTTTCCGCGCGAATTATTTGTTTGAGCATTTTGTGCAAATGCATCCATATCATTTTTAGAAAGTCCGGCAAGTGCGGAAGAATCATTTATTACCAATGCATTTGCTTTAGAACCATTGACCATTTGATTGGCGAATTTTGCACTTAAGGAAGCCTCTTCACTATTCAGTTTTTTCAAGATTGCTTTATCGGTATCTGAAAGTTTTGCTCCGGCAGCTACAAATTTTTGATAATCATGTTCAACCAATCTTTTTGACTCAGCATCAAGCTGCAATGAAGAAAGATTTTCATATATAGCCGCAATACGTTTAAACAAATTGGTATTAAGATACACCGCATCCTGAGTGGCTGCAAGCTTTGGAGCTATTTCTTCCTGTAAATGTTGTAGGGTATCATCCGTATTGGCTTCTACTACAAGATCAAAAGTATTGAATACACGAAATAATAACTGGCCACTTTTTTCTATCGCAACAAAAGTGTTTTCAAAAGTTGGAGGAGCGGGGTTGTTGGCAATTTTATCAATGTTTGCTATTTGCTCTTTGATGCCTTCTTCAAATGCAGGTTTATAATCGGCATCTTTTATTTTACTAAAATCAGGGACTTGGTAAGGCAATGTACTGACTGTGCTAAAAGGATTTGATATCGGCAATCCATTACTATTATTGTATTCATCATTTTGGAATGACGACAATGCCGCAAATAATCCAACTATTGTGAAAACCATAGCTATTTTTTTCATGCCGTTAATTTTTTATCATGCTAAAAGTTACATATTTTATTTAAAGACCGACTTGCAAATATTTCTTTGCTCACATCACATTGTTTATCAACGGATAATTATTTATTGGTAGGCAGGTCGCTTTCAACTTCTACCAGTTTTGTAGTAACGGCATACGCCGCAGGGTGAATGGCCGATCCGTATTTAACAGCATAAGATTTTGTAAGCTCCGCGCCAAAATATAAAATGATGGAGGAATAATACACCCACAATAATAAAATGATCAATGATCCCGCAGCTCCGTATGTACTGCCTACGTTGCTTTTACTTATATAAAATGAGATGCCGAATTTTCCTAACATAAAAAATAATGTAGTAGCAATGGCTCCTGCTGCAACATCTTTCCAGTGTATATTGGCATCGGGCAATACTTTAAATATTACAGCGAATATACAAGCGGTCACTATAAAAGTGATGGTAATGTTCACTGTATAAATAATAATAAAAGCGATATAGGGAAAATGTATTCTTAACTCATCACTAAATGCATCAATTAATGAACTGACACCCAAAGAGACCAATAATAAAAATCCTAATCCTATTATAATTGAAAAAGATAAAAATCGATTTTGTAAAAATTTTAACCATCCTCTTTTTGGTTTTGATTTTAATCCCCAGATCGTGTTGATAGAATCCTGGATCTCTCCAAAAATACTAGTGGCACCAATTAATAAAGAAATTACGCCTATTATAATTGCCACCTCGCTTTTGCCACTCAGGCTTGCATTCCTGATTATTTGTTCCAATTGTTTGGCAGTGTCCGATCCTATAAAATTAGCCAGGCTTGAATACACTTTTCCTTCGATCGCGTCTCTTCCTAAAAACAAACCACACAGGGAAATGATCACGATCAACAACGGGCCTAAAGAAAATATAACAGAATAAGCCAATGAACCACTGAGTTTCGTCACCTTATTATCGCTGAAACCCTGAAAGGCATTTTTAAATATTTCTATAATTCCTTTGAATGAGATCTTTTCCATAGTTCTCTAAAAGTATTTCTTATATCTGGTATAAAAAAAACGAGGAGAATATTTCTATTCTCCTCGCGTTAAATTTTAAAAACTTATTTTTTCGAACTTCTCGAGGAATTGCTATCCACATCCTCATTTTTCATTGTACTGGCCCTAGTAGGAGTTTTACTTGTAGCCTGTGTAGAATGAGTTTTTCCTTTTTGATTTCCCTGAGTTTCTGTACGACCTCTTGCATCGTCATTTTGGCGAGCCGTATCGTTATGCATTTTTGTAGGCATTTTTTTTAAGTTTTAATTGTTCATTAATAACCAATTTGGGTCAATAGCTATGCCAATATATTAACTCATTGTGGCTGTAAAATAACAGTAATATTTTCCACGAACTGCGCAGTATTGAGGATGATTTTGGACAGTTATTTTTTTAAGAAACAATCAATAGGGTACTGACAATGAAATAGTTGAGTATAAAAGGTGGCACAGTTTTGCCATTACAATCATAGCAAAATTACATTTATGATTCATCAGCTGGATCCTGCGATATTAGTGGATACACCTTTGGGAAAAGGTCAGGCTATTTTTTTAATTGATTATGGAATGCATCAAAATACCTGCTGGGTAGTTGCATTGGAAGAAAACGGTATTATAAAACATTTTGATTGTAACGATGTGATCATGGCTACAAATTATACGTATGGTATCAATCTTAAAAAAAATCACCATCCATCTAATAAAAATAAATAGTTTACATTTAGTTATTATCCTAACCAAAACAATAAATAAGATATGAACACAAACAGACTCTCAAAAACAATTGAGGAAGCATTGAATGCACAAATGACCAAGGAAGCACATGCTTCACAGATCTATTTATCATACGCTTCATGGGCAGATAGCCAGGGATTTGGCGGTGTAGCCAATTTTCTTTTCAGGCACGCGCAGGAAGAACGTAATCATATGATGAAAATATTAGAGTACATTTTAAAAAGAGGGGGCAAGGTTAAAGTAACCGCTATTCCCGAACCGCCGGCAGATCCTGCCAATTTGCAAACTTGTTTTGAAAAAGTATTTACCCATGAGGTTGATAATACCAATGCCATCTATAAAGTAGTAAAATTAAGTTTGACGGAAGAAGACTGGGCAACATGGAATTTTATGCAATGGTTCGTTAAAGAACAAACAGAAGAAGAAACTTTGGCTATTAATTTACTGGATAAAATTAAAGTGGCAGGAAATGAACATTCAGCTTTATATTCTTTTGACAGAGATCTGGCAGGAACGCCGGATGACGCAACATTAGCGCAGGATGTAAGCGCTGATAATCCGTAACTATATATTCTAAGGATAAAAAAAGAAGCTGCAATAATTTTACTGCAGCTTCTTTTTTAGTTTGAGATAGTTTATCAATCCGGGCTAACTACTGCATGATAATATATAGTAGCATCTGCAGTCAAATCGATTGTTGTAGGCGTTGCAAGCGTAGCGTTGAATGCGTACGTAAATGAAGTTGAGTTAAAATAGTATACCAGGTCTACATTACTGGTGGGTATTAACTTAAGTGTTGATACCACTCCTGTTGTATTATTATTGGCCTGTGCAAATACAACTTGTGTTGCATCTGTATTAGATGAAACAGACGCAGAAAACGAACTTACATTAGAAAAACTATTTCCCGCTGTTGCATTTGTCAGATTAACTATTACAGAATCAACTATAACCGATTTAATATTTGCTGCTGTAAAAGAAGCATTGTTTGCCTGAATGGCACTATCTACATTAAATTCAATCGTAGCGCCAGTGCTAACAGTGGTTCCTGAAGTAGCAGGGATGGTAAAAGAAACATCAGCCATCTGCAATGGGATATTCACTTTTATAAGAGAATCTAATTTTTGGCAAGACGATAAAACGACCGGCAACGCCAAAATTGGAAGCAGGCTTAGTTTAATGCTGTTTAATAATTTCATAATGGTTGTTTTTTTGTGAATGTATGATTTTATATTTTGATTAATAATTCCTTAAAGTAAATTCTACTCTTCTGTTTTTGGCACGTCCCTGTGGCGTTGTATTAGGCGCTATAGGCTTTAGATCGCCGTAACCTTCGGTAGTGATCCTGCTTTCAGCAATTCCTTTTTTTACAAAATAAGCTTTGGTCGCATTGGCTCTATCTGTCGATAATTTTTGGTTTTTAACTGAATCGCCGGAGTTATCTGTGTATCCCGCAATATCAAGATTCAATGAAGGATTTGCTTTTAATATTTGCACCACAGTATTTAGTTTTGGAAAAGAGAGCTTTAATATAACCGCTTTGCCTGTTTGGAACATTAATCCTTTTGCTGCAATATTTATTTTTTGAATGATAGATTTTTTCAATACCGGACAACCATTATTTGACGCGGGGCCTTTTAGTGTAGGGCATTTATCCAGTTCATCATTCACGCCGTCGCTATCGCTATCAGGAATTGGACAGCCATTATATTTTGCCAAACCTTTTATTGTAGGACATTGATCTACTTCATCATTCACGCCATCGCTATCGCTATCAGGAATAGGGCAGCCTAAGTATTTAGGTACGCCAGGTACGGTTGGACATTTATCTACATCGTCATTCACGCCATCACCATCGCTATCAAGTGTTGGACAACCATTGTATTTTGCCAGGCCGGGTATCGTAGGGCATTTATCTATTTCGTCGTTTACGCCATCGCTATCAGTATCAGGAATAGGGCAGCCATTGTATCTTGCAAATCCTTTTATTGTTGGGCATTTGTCCAGGCTATCAACAATTCCATCCCCATCTGTATCAATGTTTTTTACAATGACCACTGTATCTGGTTTTATGATCGGTGGCGTAAAGTTGGGTGTCGATACAATTGGAGCAGGAGCGGGTGTTTCCTTGATCCTTCTTTCTCTTTTCTTTTTTTGCAGCGAATTAATAACAATGCCAAAATGAAAATCTATCTGTTCTGTATTACCTCTTACCAGGTCAGTTACAACGGAACTTGAACCTATAAATATTGGCCCTGCTCTTAAAGACAGGCCGGCATTAAATCCTGAGATACTACTGTTGGAAATAGGAACGCTTACACCAAAATGTTTTCCTTCAAATCTTGGTGTTAGGATAATATAATCTGCGGTATGTGTTTTAAATACATTTGAGCTATGCTCATTTAAAGAGATCATACCGCCAAGGTTAATATATAAGCCTGATACTACGTGGTAGTCGACCGAACCGCTTAAAGAAGTTGGCAATGACATACTATATTTACCATTTTTGTTAGCCGTTTTCGTGATCATTGGGCTCGCATTATTTAACGCGGTGTCTATATCAGCAAAACTGGATATTTTGTCAAACCTGTCTAATCGCAGCGTATCAAACGGAGGATTAAGATTTGTATTTAACGCATAGTCTGCATCACTCGATCCATGATTGTATTGGATACTTCCCAGATCATGTAAAGCAGCTTCTACTTTAAACTTATATTTATTTTCATCTTTTGCAGTGATCATTGAAGGCCTGTATTCATACACAAATCCGATGTCTGCGCCAACACCACTTCCATTGAATTGTAATTGTAAATTGTTTGGATCACTTATTCCTGTTGCGCCATAACTCATTTGCCCCACGCCGTTTTGAATATAAATATTATCGCCAGCATCTTTATTAAGATCAGCATTTACATTTAATGTATAATAGGCAGCACCGGCACCTCCCAGGTATTTCAGGGTAATACCACCTTTTAAAAAATTCTTTTTATCGATCAAAACCCTTCCATAGGTAAGTCCGATTTCAGTCCATGCATGAGCGGTCACTCTAAAATTGTCCGCATTAAAAGAAGAGGGGAAAAGAACATTGTTACCATTGTTTTCCAACGTGTTTAATAAGTTGCCGGGTATCTTATCTATATTGACCATCGCTCTTCCTCTTGTAGTTAATGCAAAGGAATTTTTTGAATTCAGATTGAACAATACTGATGGCCCGAAAGCATCTACATCTATTAAGAAATTAGCATTACCGAAATTGCTACGTGTAAGGTAATTGCTGGAACTATCGTTGCTAAAGGATTTGAAGAGGCCACTCGTCTTTAAAGTAGCATAGTTATTAGAGACAGTTGTATTGATTGAAAAAAGATTCACACTCCATTTGTAGCGACTGTCAACAACATTACCGGGATTAAAAAATACGCTGTTAACACCTGTATAGTTTCCTGAACTATAGCCCGCATAATTTTGAGCCTTGCTGCTCAGGCTTATTGCAACAAGTGCCAGGAGTAATAATTTTTTTCTCATAGTTTAGTTTTGGAACGCTGAAATTATATAAAAAAAAGAATATTCTTATATTGGTTATGCGAATTGAAAATAGACCACGGCAACAGCGGCAACGG
The DNA here is from genome assembly GCA_035485735.1 of Ferruginibacter sp. Taxonomy (GTDB): domain Bacteria; phylum Bacteroidota; class Bacteroidia; order Chitinophagales; family Chitinophagaceae; genus Ferruginibacter. The sequence continues at coordinate 23,141 of DATHNS010000028.1, read as the reverse complement.
TCATTAATAATAAAGTGATGACACCCAGGATGTTCGATAATTTACTATTGGTAAAATCTCCCATTACTTTTTTATTGTTGCCGATGTGTAGTACAATAGCGATTAGGACAGGAGCCGTTATGCCATATAAAATGGCGGTATAAATGAGCGCTTGTATAGGACTGATACCGATCATATCCAGGCATAGGCCAACAAGTAATGATAATATAATAGTAATATAAAATGCTTTGGCCTGCGGAAATTTTTTGTCCAATCCCGCTTCCCAACCAAATGTTTCTGACAACATATACGATTGTGAACCTGCCAGCACCGGTATTGCTAAAAGGCCGGTGCCTATTATGCCCAATGTAAAAATCAAATAGGTTAATTTTCCGGCCAAAGGTTCTAATGCTTTGGCAGCCTGATCAACTGTATCTATCTGATGAATACCAGCTTTATATAAAACAGATCCTGCAGCAAGGATCATAAAGAACATGACCACATTGGATAATAGCATACCAACATTTACATCCACTTTCATGTTTGTTAATATTTGTTTATCGACGAACACTTTTTTCTGGCTGTGTGCCATATCCTCTGCTTCCATTGTGGCCTGCCAGAAAAAAAGATAAGGGGAAATGGTGGTACCTAATATGGCCACCAGTATTATCAAAAAATCTTTATTAAAGTGTATGGTAGGAATGAAAGTGCTTTTTAATACTGTCGCCCAATCCTGTTTTACCATGAATGGAACAATAATATATAGTAATACAGAAAGGCAAAGCCATTTCAATATCATGGCTACTTTTTGATAAGGATATTGTATAATAACGAACATTAAAATAGCAGTGAAGAGTATACTGAACGCAAAAGTAGGCACTTGCGGTACCATCATATGTGCTACGGCGCCCATTGCCTGGATATCGGCGCCAATATTGAGTGTGATTGCTGGAAAACTAAAAAGAAGCATCACATATAAAATACTTTTTGGATAGTGTTTTTTTAAAGTAACGGTCAATCCTTCAGTAGTAACGATGCCTATTCTTGCGCACATTCCCTGTATGGCTGCCATTAAAGGAAAGGTAAGTACTGCGGTCCATAAAGTAGCGTATCCAAATTGGGCACCTGCCTGCGAATAAGTTGCTATGCCGGATGGATCATCATCGCTTGCTCCGGTTATTAATCCCGGGCCAAGCATTGTTAAAAATCTTTTTAGTGTTGTAGTAAACCTTTTTTTTTCTTCCATCAAAATAAAGATACAGGTTAAAATGATATCTTATTTATATATGGCGATGGCTTTAATCGATCATATAGAGATATTCTTTATTTTATATAAGTTCTTCCTAACCAACTTATTAACCTTTAGTTAAAAAAAGAGATTTGAAAGAATATATTATTATCTTTGAAGGAGTACCTTTTGGGTACCAACTTTATTTACCAACACTACCATTTTATGAAATTTATTTACACAGCACCAGCTCTGTTGTATAATGCTATAAGCAAGAAAACCTACCTCAACAGATTTTTCTTTTTAGCCTTACTAAGTGTTACAGTAATCATGGCCCTGCCAAAAGCAGGTATGGCACAGGTGGATACTTTTAAGATTGGTACTGATATGCGTGTTGCGGGCAATTATTCTTTAGGATTGCCTAATGCCAATAAGGATATCTTGTTAACTACTACATCAGGTAGCCAATTACAAATATCCAGCGCGGGTGTTAATGCCGGTTCTGTTAATCTGATCAGCGGTGGCACCTACACTATTGGGGATACTTCCACTGTAAATCCACGGGCGCTTGTTATCGGTAATGGGGCCGGTGCTACGAATTTGGTTAGTGGTGTGCTAAATGATTTCTTTTATCTTACTAATAATTCATCCTTAACTATTCAACCTTTTGTTGGTAGTGGTACAAAAGCATTGGGCGTTACACTTGCTAATAATGGGAATTTTAATGTTCAGTCCGGCTCTACGCTTTCCATCAGCTCTGCGATCAATGGAGTAGCGGCCAATCAATTTAGCATTACAAAAACAGGTGGCGGGATTTTTAATCTTTCTGGTGCAAGTTCTGTCAACATAGGAACGATAACAATAAACGCTGGCCTTGTGTCTATCATTAATGGCGCTTTACCAACTGCCACCAGCGTTGTTCTTAACGCTGGAACTTTACAGGCAAGTGGTGTTGTTACTACAAATGTTGCTAATAGTTTTACACTTGGCGGCGGAACGATTGATAATAATGGTAATACTGTTACATTAAATGGTACGCTTTCCGGTACAGATCTTATATCAACAGGAGCAGGAACATTGGTGATCTCTCCCGCAGCAACGACAACCTATACCGGCAATACATTTATTCAGAACGGTACACTTAAAATGGCAGGGGTGGCCGATGCACTTCCCACCGGAACTACGGTGAATTTCGGCCAGGCAGCAAGTGCCAATCTTGGTGTGCTGGATTTGAGCAATCTGAATCTGCAAGTGGCGGGCCTTAATTCAATAGCAGGTACCAATGCAACAGCTGCAACCAATAAGGTATTAACTTCAGGTGCAGCGCTTCGTACCTTAACAATAGGTGGTAGCGGTACGTATACTTTTGGAAATGGCACTGCAGCTAATTCAGGCGTAATTACAAACAATAGTGGTACAATAGCTGTGACAATGGCTGGTACCGGTACACAAATATTAGGAGGCGTAAATGCCTATACCGGTACTACAATATTTACCAACGGGGAATTAAGATTCGCGTTACCGGCGGCTTCTACACAAAATTTAGGAACAGCAAATTTTAACGGCGGAACATTAGGAACCAAAGGTAGTGGTGCAGGAGCTTCACTTGTTTTTTCTTCAATGATCCTTAATAATAGTTCTACCATTAGTTTAGATAGTACTGTTGCTTATACTTTAACGTTTTCTGCGGCAGGAACATTTGCGACGGGTGGGCAGGTACTAACGATCACCGGTTGGAAGGGAGCATATAACGGAACATCAGGTACGGAAGCACAGATATTTGTAGGAAATACGTCATCTGCTTTGGGTGCGACTAAATTAGCATTGATACAATTTATCGATGGTGGTGGAAATGTATACGGTGCTACGCAATTAGCAACAGGAGAGCTTGTTCCTAGTTCTACCGTAATGATTGCTACAGGCAGTGTTTCGGGTTCCCCATTTTGTCCTGGTACTTCCGGCATCAACGTTAATTTTACTTATTCACCATCCGTAGCTTTTTTGAGTTCTACGTTTACAGCTCAGTTATCGAGTGCTACGGGTTCATTTACCACGCCTGTTACTTTACAAAGTGTGCTGTCTGATGGAAGTGGTGGCCAGACTATCAGTGTAACTATTCCCGGAACGACAGTATCGGGTACAAAATATAGAATAAGGGTGGTAAGTTCTTCGCCAACTGTAACAGGTACCGACAATGGTGCCAATTTGGTAGTAGCTACCGGTTGGATCGGAACTACTACAGATTGGAATACGGCGGCAAACTGGTGCAGTGGTGTAGTGCCAACTGAAAGTACGAACGTTACGATCCCAAGCGGTTCAGTCTATCCTATTATAACAGGCACTTCCTACGTAGGTAATATAACTATTAGTTCAGGTGCTTCTGTTACGGTTGCAGGCGGAGCATTAAGTATACACGGTACGATAACCAATAACGGTACATTTGATGCAACTGCAGGTACAATACAAATGACAGGATCAGCAGCTCAGACAATTGCAGGAAGCATGTTTGCTTCTTCAACAATAAATAATTTAGTAGATAGTAATACAAACGGAACTGGTCTAACCATCACTTCAGGAAGCCCGATCAGTATCACAGGACAATTAAGTTTTGGCTTTGCCTCTGCAAATTTAGTGACCAATAATGGATTGGTATTGGTTTCTAATGCTTCCACCACAGCAAGTGTTGGACAGATAGCAGAAAATGGTTCAGGTGTTGCTAAAGCTACGATCACGGGTAACGTAACTGTACAACGCTATTATTTGAATCATAGAAGATGGCGTTTGGTAACAGCACCCGTACAAGCCGCAACAGCACCAACCATTAGTGCATCATGGCAGGAAGGCGGACAAAGTATTGCCGGAAGTGCATCGGATCCTAACCCAGGATTTGGAACGGATATTAGTGGTCCCACCTCTGGGCCATTTGTTCCAAGCAGTGGGTATGATCAGAGTGCAACGAATAGTGCTTCGATAGCGCATATCACCGGTGCTCTTGCATGGTTCTCTTTGCCTACTACTTTTGTCCCTGTTACGTCTTATCAGGGTATGATGATCTTTGTAAGAGGGGGAAGAGATTTTCCTATTTTCACCGGAACAAGTTTAACTCCTGCTACAGCAGCTACCCTGCGTACCACAGGTGCATTAAACACGGGCCGGGTAACAGTTCCTGTTAGCACCGGTTTTACCGTGATAGGTAATCCATATGCTGCTACCATTAATTTTAATAATGTATATAGTCATGCTGCAACAGCAACAGCTGTGCCGAGCAACTCTTTTTCTTTATGGGATCCAAACATAGGATCAATAGCGAACGTTGCAAGTGGTACAGGAGGATGGGTATCCTTGAGCTGGAATGGTAGCAGTTATGATGCGTCTCCGGATCCACACTTGTTTGATGGGTTTGATGTAAATGGGGATATTCAATCAGGAGGAGCATTTGTAGTAAGTGGATCAGGATCAGGCTCTGTTGAAATGGATGAATCAGATAAAGTTACAGGTACTGATAACCATCTTTATTTGTTCAGGCCTACAACAGCTACAGCCTCATTACGCACAACACTTTTTGCAACGGATACATCGCATGTACAAACATACCTGGCTGATGGCACACTCAATGAATTCAATAGCAGCTATAGTAACAACCTCGATTGGAGTAAGGACGTACAAAAGCAATTTAATTTTGCGGAAAAAGTATCTATCTTAAAAGATGGCCAAAATCTTTCCATTCAAAAAAGTGCACCTCCTGCTGCGGGCGATACTGTTTATTTGAGTGTAACTGGTTTGAATAGATCAACCTATCAGTTTGTATTGGCTACAGCAAGTTTTGCACGTCCAGATATCAACGCGTTTTTCATAGATTCTTTCACGCATATTACTACGCCGATACTTTTAGGTGATACTTCTGTTACCGTGAATTTTACAGTAACATCGGTTGCGGCTAGTTCTGCTGCTAATCGTTTTTCAATTGTATTTAAAACAGCGCCTGCAGGCAGCGTTGCATATACTAATATAGCAGCTGCTGTACAACAGAATAAAAATATTGGTGTACAATGGCAGGTAAGCGATCAGCTAAATACAAAAGAATATGTAGTTGAAAGATCAACCGATAAAATAAATTATACTGTTGTAGATACAACAGCTGCCACGCCAACAGACACTTCCAGTTATGTATATAATTGGACAGATGCAAATGTAGCATATGGAACTAATTATTATTATCGCGTATACACAGTAGGTAATAATTTAGCAACGCAGGATACTTCAGCTATAGCGAGCGCTGTTTTACTGCCGACAGCCAGCATCAATATTGCGCCGAATCCTGTAACGAATGGTGTTATTAACTTACAGATGAGTAGTAAAATGCCAGCCGGACAATATGGTGTAAAAATAATTGGCCCTGCAGGAAATGTTTTCTTGAACGAAACAATAACGCATGCTGCAAGTGATGAAATTATTCATATCAACCTAAACAGCATCACCGCTAAAGGAGTATATGAATTAGAATTGCTATCGCAGGATAAGAGTACAACAAAAGTTAGTTTCGAAATTCTATAATTATAACTGATCATACAAAAAAAGGCACCATATCATTGGTGCCTTTTTTTATGATAAATAAACTCTTAATTATTCACCGCCTCCATTCGATTGACTGTGTGCGGCTTTTCTTTCCTCACGTTCTTTTGCTTCTATATCATCCAGCTTTGCCAATTGATCGGCTGTAAGAATAGTTGCGAACTGCTGCTTACGATACTCCATAATATCTTTAAAACCCTGGTGATCCGTTTGTCCGCTTGCTTTTAATGCATCCCTGCGTTTCATACATTCTGTATTGACAACAAGGACCTTATTGTACTGGTCATCGGTCAGATTTAATTCCTGTTGTAATTTTTTGCTTGAACTTACAGCCCGGTCATCCGTTGATGTAGTCGTAACTGTTGTTGATGTTGTAGTAGTAGAAGTTTGTGCAAAAGCGGAAGAACTGGAGATCGCAATAACAGCGAAAACAATTAATATCTTTTTCATGTTTGTTGTTTTTTAATTATAAAATATATTATCAAAACCAAGGTATCAATAAATATATTCCACGGTTATACCGTTCATAATTCTTAACAAATTAGAGAAAATAGTTATTTGCTTTCTATGTAGTTTTTTAAACTATCCAAAGACACTTCATAATTATAGCCGGTTAGCCTATCAATAAATATTCCGTAAAATTTTTCCCAGGGATACCAGGGTAATATCGTCAATGCTTTCCATTCAACCTGCACCTGGTTCTGTTCTTTAACAGGAGTGATGACGATTTCATTTTCAATAGCATCTTCTCCTTTTGAAGTAAGTGAAAATTGTATTGAGTTGGAATCGATACTTGTTACCTGTAAGTGTACCAGCTTACCGTTGTAGGTTATGTCGCAGTGGGCCGTCGAAGTATTGGATGGATCAGAGAAGGTGATCACTGCTGAATCGCTTTTAAAAAGCGGGTGCCAGTTCTTCCAGTTTTTGAGGTCTGTTATCTGTGCATATATTTTATTTTCAGGGGCACTGATAACAGTTGCCCTTGATACCTTTATTTTGGATGGTATCAATAAAGACAATAAAGTAATAACGATAAATAATCCGGCTATGCCGATGATAAAAGGCTTAATAAAACGCATGTAGTAAAATGTAACTGTTTAAAATTATTCCCACTTGAAAGTCTTAACCGCAATAAAATATATTACTACTCCCCAAATCAATAAAATGCCAATTTGCGACCAGCAATCGATAATGCTCGCACCTTCAAAAGAAATCTTACGTAATGCATCATTTAAAGCTGTCAAAGGCAAAGCTTCTATGAGCCAATGAATACTTTTAGGCAAAATGCTTGTCGGAAAAAAGCTTCCAGATAAAAAATATTGCGGAAACATAAATAGATTGGAATAAATGGGAATGATATTTTGATTTTTTGCTACGCCACTAATCACAAAACCAACACCCATAAATACGATCAATCCTAATAAACTAACAACGACCATATCAATAAATGTTATCACACCTCTGGCCAAAGTAAAGTGATAAAAAAATCTACCAAATAAGATCAACACAAAAACGGTGATCATTTGAAATATGACCCTGGAGAATGTTTCACCTAAAATAATATTGATCCTGTTGATAGGAGATGAGTATAATCTTTTTAGAACCAGGGTTTCCCGGAGATTAAAAAATAAAAAGGCTACGCCAAATACGGCTAATCCGATCAAAGAAAACCCTATCATGCCCGGTAAATAAAAATCAATTGCTTTGTATTCTCGTCCCGGTACTTCTTCTGTTGAGATCGTTGCTATGGAATTTTGATCGGGGTTGATCTTTTTATTGAGTGTTGAAATGATATCTCTCAATATTGATTGTAAAGCGGGCAGTTGCAACTGGCTGGCGGAAGATGATTTTAAATGCACATCATATTTGTCAGACCCGTCAGCGCTTTTAATGTCGTTTATCTGGATCAATGCCGTCAGTTTTCCTTTGTTCATAAGATCCTCCAAAGTATCTTGTCTTGCATCATTGATATTTAGCAGCGGAGAATTTTTGATCAAAGCATAGACTGCATTGCTTGTATCTGATTTATTATCTATCCCTACATCAACGCTTAAACCACCACCACCACCTAAAGCGCCAAAAATTACGATTAGAACAATAGGGAAAAATATTCCAAAAAATACTGATTGCGGACTTCTGAAAATAGCGATTAAGCTGGCTTTAGATATGGCCCATAATGCTTTTAACTGACTGTATGGTTGCATTCCTGTTGGTAATTTTTCGTAAAGCTATCGTGAAAAGCGGAGTATAAAAAATTTTTGAATTTGACAAGCCACTATATTTGACAAATGAATAAAATCTACTTTCTGCTTGGCAGTAATATGGGCAATAGCAAGCAACAGCTGGATCTGGCAGTGACAAATATTGAAAATGAAGCGGGTAAAGTTGCTGGCAGATCTTCTATTTACCAAACGGCAGCCTGGGGTAAAACTGATCAGCCTGATTTTTTGAATCAGGTTATTATTGTAGCAACCCCATTGACTGCAGAAAAAACATTAGCCACCATTCTTGCCATAGAAGAAAAAATGGGCAGGGTTCGGACTGAAAAAAATGCACCTCGTATCATTGATATAGATATATTATTTTTTAATGAAGAAAGGATTCTGCAAAAAGATTTGATCGTTCCTCATCCCGAAATTCAGAACCGAAGGTTTGTATTGATCCCGCTGAATGAAGTATCACCCGATTTTATACATCCTGTTTTTAACAAGCCCATTCACGAATTGTTAGAAGCATGTACAGATGAATTAAATGTTAAGAAGTTTTAAGTAAACAACTGCTCTTTAATCTTATTTTGCAGTCCTGTTTATGAAGTACAATTTTGTTACAATAGAAGGAAATATAGGCGCCGGTAAAACAACCTTAACTCATTTGCTCAGCAGGCATTATAACGCCAGGCTTATATTGGAAGAGTTTGCGGACAATCCGTTTCTGCCAAAATTTTACGAAAATCAAAAACTATATGCCTTTCCGCTCGAACTATTTTTTATGGCAGAGCGCTATAAGCAGTTGAAGGACCTGTTGCAAACAAAGGATATGTTTCAAAATATTACCTTGTCTGATTACCTGTTTACGAAGTGCCTATTGTTTGCCAAAGTGAATTTACCCGGGGATGAATTTCGCCTTTATCAAAAATTATTTGATATCATTAGCCCGCAAGTCGTACAGCCCGATATTTTAATTTATTTGCATGCGCCCATTAAAAAACTGAAAGCAAATATTAAAAAAAGAAATCGCAGCTATGAACAAAATATAAGTGACGAATATTTATTTCAGCTTCAGGAAACATATACCCATTACATTAAACAACATAATATTAAAACCTTATTTGTGGATGTAAGTAACGCTGATTTTTTAGGCGATAACGGCCATTTAAAAATTATTATTGATGCATTGGATAAAGAATACGCCGACGGGCAATATTATATTACACTTCCATGATAATGCAACGCATCCTACATTCAGTATAGTTTTTTATCTTTGCAATCCTAATCAATAAATTAGCTGTTGAACAAATCCTCTGCATTTAGCATTTTAAGAATTCCAGAATTTAGAAATTTTATCATCGGCCGTTTTGTATTTAATATGGGATTGAGGATGATGTCGACCCTTGTAGCCTGGTGGTTGTATGAATTAACACGGGATGCATTTTATATAGGGATGGTTGGTCTGGCAGAAGCAATACCGGCTATCAGCTTGTCGTTATATGCAGGTTTCATTATTGATAAAAGCGAGAAAAGAAAACTGCTTTTAATAACGGTGATGTTATACGCTGTTTGTTCTTTTATTTTATTAGGAACATCTACACATTGGTTTCATAGCCAGTTTGGTACTAAGCTGATCATCATATTTATTTATACCACGATCTTTATAACAGGCATTGTGCGTGCATTTGCTGGCCCTAGTTTAAGTGCAATGATCGCTTCTTTAGTACCAAGAGAAGTTTTAACATCGGCATCACAAGTAAACTCAACCGTTTATCTAACATCAAATATTATCGGGCATGCATTGGCAGGATTTTTAATTGCATGGTTTAATGTTACCGGAACGTTTATAGTGATCGTTAGTTTTATTATTATAGGCTGGATCGCTTTCACCAGGTTAAAAGAAAAACCGGCTATTCTTCATCCCGAGAAAAAAACATTCGAAGCAGTAGCCGAGGGGTTGAAATATGTTTTTTCAACAAAAGAAATATTAGGCGCCATTACCTTAGATCTTTTTGCTGTTTTATTTGGCGGAGCCGTTGCCATGATCCCGGTGTATGCAAAAGATATTTTACATGTTGGCCCTATCGGCTTTGGTTGGTTAAATGCGGCAATGGATATAGGCTCTATGTCCATGGTATTATCGTTAACACTTTTCCCTTTAAAGAAAAAACAGGGATTGAAATTATTATTAGCAGTTGGTACTTTCGGATTGTGTATCATTATTTTCGGGCTATCAAAATGGTACCTGTTGTCTTTTACAGCCTTATTGTGTAGCGGGGTTATGGATGGTGTAAGCGTTGTGATACGCAGCAATATTGTTCAGCTGAAAACACCTGATGCCTTGCGTGGCAGAGTAATGAGTGTTAACTCTATGTTCATCAATTCTTCCAATGAAATTGGCCAGTTTGAAAGCGGGCTCACAGCAAAATTAATGGGCAATGTAGTGTCTGTGGTATTTGGTGGCTGTATGACGCTGGCGGTAGTTATCGGTACCTGGATCAAAGCGCCGCAGCTGAAAGAAATGGAATATTAAAAATACAAATTCAATAATCGGAATTTAACCTTGTTGTTCGATTAACTTTTCCAATACATAATAAACGATCGGACAAAAAGATGAATTCTTTAAAGTAAGCGGCTGTCTTTTAAGTAATACATCCTCATCCGTATAAGGAAAACGTACACAATCCGATGGCCTTACATCATAAATGCTGCAGTAATTATCAGCACCTAAAAAAGAACAGGGTTGTGACCGCATTACATAATCGCCGTCTTGATCTACTTTCAAATAAGTATTGATGAGATCACCATCCTTCATCTTCAGGTGTTTGGCGATACGTTTAATATCTGTCGTTTTAAAACGTGGTGAATAGTTTTTACAGCAATTGGCACACTGAAGACAATCTATCTTGGAAAAAGCAGCTTCGTTCAGTTCCGGTAAGGCTTTCAGTACGGTATTTTTATCTGCCCTGTGCAGGTATTTTTTGTATTGTGCCTGCCTGTCGCCGGATTTCTTTTCCCAGGCTCTCAAAAGTTTCTCGTCGCTCATAATAATATATTTATCCTATACTTTTCCACAGCTACAAAGTAACGAACATATTGCTTCAAAATCTTCTTGCGTTTAACTTAAATTTGCACAATAATTGACTCCCCGCCACATTCTGGCAATTAAAACAGCAACTATGGATATTTTTGAGCTACAACAGAATGAATTTGCAGAAAGACATATCGGTCCAAATGAGCATGATACCAAAGAAATGCTGGCAATGGTGGGTGTTACATCTTTAGAAGAACTGATCAGCAAAACAATTCCTGATGCGATAAGAATTAAAAAAGACCTGGAAGTACCCGCAGCAATGAGTGAGTTTGATTATTTATCAGCATTAAAAAAAGTAGCAGCAAAAAATAAGATTTTTAAAAGTTATATAGGTCAGGGTTATTACGACACCATTACACCGAGTGTTATTTTAAGAAATGTTTTTGAAAACCCTGGATGGTACACACAATACACGCCATACCAGGCAGAAATTTCTCAGGGCCGTTTAGAAAGTTTATTGAATTATCAGACAATGGTATCCGATCTGACCGGACTTCCTATTGCAAATGCCAGCTTACTTGATGAAGGAACTGCTGCTGCAGAAGCGATGACAATGTTATTCAATCACAAAAACAGGAACCATGATCATATCACTGCTCCTAAATTTTTTGTTGATGAAAAAATATTTGCACAAACAAAAGATGTTTTAATAACGAGAGCAACCCCCGTTGGGATTGAACTGGTGTTTGGCGATTTTAAAAATAGTACGTTAGATGAATTGTACTTTGGCGCGATCGTTCAATATCCAAACAGCGATGGGTTAGTGATCGATTACCGTTCGTTCATTGAAAAAGCACATGCCGTAAATGCAATGGTAGTCATGGCAACTGATCTGTTAGCGCTAACCTTATTAACTCCCCCGGGAGAATTAGGTGCTGATGTTGCCGTAGGTTCTTCACAGCGTTTTGGCGTACCGATGGGTTTCGGTGGCCCACATGCAGCTTTCTTTACAACGAAAGATGAATTCAAAAGAAATATTCCGGGCCGTATTATTGGAGTAAGTATTGATGCTGAAGGCAATCGTTGTCTACGTATGGCTTTGCAGACAAGAGAGCAACATATCAGAAGAGAAAAAGCAACAAGCAATATTTGTACGGCACAGGCATTGTTAGCAAATATGGCCGCTATGTATGCGGTATACCATGGTGCAGCCGGATTAAAAAATATTGCTGCAAGAGTACATATACTGGCACAAAACTTAGAAAAAGAATTAAAGGAATTGGGTATTGAACAATTGAATACTTCTTACTTTGATACTTTAAAATTAAAAATTTCTGATGCTGTAAAACTGAAAACGATTGCAGTGCAGCATGAAATGAATTTTAATTATTTCAAAGACGGCACCGTTAGTATAAATCTTGACGAGACGACTTCTTTGAAAGATGTGTATGAAATTGTTAAAGTGTTTGCGAAAACAACGACCGGCGACCAGCGACCAGCAACCGAGAAACAATCAGTCGTAATAGGGGCCAGCGGTGGCCAGTTGTCGGTGGCAGGAGTCCTGACCCGTACCTCAAAGTATTTGGTACATTCTGTATTCAATACACATCACAGCGAAAGCCAGATGATGCGTTACCTTAAATTTTTGGAAAACAAAGACCTCAGTTTGAATACCTCTATGATAAGTTTAGGTAGCTGTACAATGAAATTAAATGCTGCTACAGAATTAATTCCTGTCAGCTGGCCGGAATTTAGCAAACTGCATCCGTTTGCACCAACGGATCAAACCGAAGGTTATTTACAGATCATCAGGGAGCTTGAAAATTATTTAAGTAAGATAACAGGCTTTGCAGCAACATCGTTACAACCCAATAGTGGCGCGCAGGGCGAATATGCGGGCCTTTTAACAATCAGGGCATACCATCAGTCAAGAAACGAAGGACATAGAAATGTTGTATTGATACCGATCAGTGCACATGGTACAAACCCTGCGAGCGCGGTAATGGTGGGCATGAAGGTAGTGGTCACCAAATGTGATGATGCAGGCAATATCGATGTAGAAGATCTGAAGGCGCATGCGCTGGAACATAAAGATGATCTCGCAGCTTTAATGGTTACCTATCCTTCCACTCATGGCGTGTTTGAAGAAAGCATCAAAGAAATTTGCGATGTCATTCATCAATACGGCGGACAGGTATATATGGATGGCGCTAACATGAACGCACAGGTTGGCTTAACAAGTCCGGGTTTAATTGGTGCAGATGTTTGCCATTTGAATTTGCATAAGACTTTCGCTATTCCACATGGTGGCGGCGGTCCGGGTGTTGGTCCTATTTGTGTGGCAAAACAATTGGTTCCTTTTTTACCGGGGCATGTAAATCTTGATGTTCAAACAACCAATATTCATGCGGTAAGCGCCGCTCCTTACGGTAGCGCAAGTATCTTATTGATCAGTTATGCGTACATCAAATTATTAGGAGCAACAGGTATTCGTAAAGCAACAGAATATGCTATCCTGAATGCTAACTACATGAAATCGCGATTAGAAAAATATTACAAAATATTATACACGGGCAAAAACGGAACGGCAGCGCATGAATTTATTGTAGACTTGCGCCCGTTTAAAACAAGCGCCGGTATTGAAGCAGAAGATGTTGCTAAAAGATTAATGGATTATGGTTTTCATGCGCCTACATTATCTTTCCCTGTTGCAGGTACATTAATGATCGAACCAACGGAAAGTGAAGATAAAGCTGAACTGGATCGTTTTTGCGATGCGATGATCAGTATTTACCTGGAAATAAAAGCCATCGAAAGCGGCGTAGCAGATGCAAAAGACAACCTGTTAAAAAATGCACCGCACACACAATATATTATCTGCAGTAATGAATGGAAACATCCATATACAAGAGAAGAAGCGGCCTACCCGTTATTTTTTGTAAAAGAAAATAAATTCTGGCCAAGTGTAAGCCGTGTTAACAATACATATGGTGACAGGCACCTGATCTGTACCTGTGAACCAACAGAAGCTTACGTAACACAATAATAATTCTGAATGTAAAGAATTATAAGTACTCGTTTTTCTTTGCGGTTTATTGATCACTTCAAGTTATACCTTCCTTTAACTTTTTTTTAAGAGGTTAAAGGAAGGTTTTTTTATTGTTACTTATGTAATGCAATTTATTTCTGCATCAGATAAGAAACAATTAATATGAAAAAATATATCCTCTTGCTGATAACGCTAATAGGTAGTTATACAGCAGCCAATGCAACAAACGGCGATAATAGTAATAAAGTTAAAGCTTCACTCACAACAGTAACGGTCTATAAGGTTGGCGCAGAAATGACACACACAGCAAAAGCTGATGTGGCAGAAGGTAATAGCGAACTCATTATTGAAAATGTGAGTAATAGTTTAGATATTAATAGCATTCAGGTAAACTGCAATGGTAATGTAACCATTATGGGTGTTGAGTTTGGTATAGATAATCTGCAGGATGAAATTAAAACGCCCGAAATAAAATTTCTTCAAGATTCGGTAGAGAAAGTAAATAAGAGCATCAATAAAATAAAAACCAACATAGATATTGTAAACGATCTGTTAAGTGTGTTAAAATCTAACAGGGAAATTAAAGGATCTCAAACCGGCTTAAGTGTGGCTGAATTAACCAAGCTGATGAATTACTATGAAATTAAATCAATCGCATTGCAAAACCAGTTGGATAGTTTGAACGATAAACAAACAAAATTAGCTGAGCTGGTAAATAAACTGGATGATCAAATCACGGAAGAAGAAAAGAAAAATACAAAACAATGGGGCAAGCTGACATTACAATTGAATTGCGCAATAGCCGGTAAGTACGATTTTACTATTTCTTATATTACGCCAAATGCCTACTGGACACCTTTCTACGACTTGAAAGCAGATAACATACGATCACCTTTACAGATAGTATACCGCGCTAAAATTTATCAGACAACCGGCATAGACTGGAAACAGGTTAAGCTTAGTTTGTCTACGTCTATTCCTAATCAATCAGGCAACGCTCCATCTTTTGAAACCTGGTTTTTGAATTATATATATCCCGTTATAAAGAATGTAGATGGCAGCGATATTCAAAATCTTCCAGTAGAAGATGTTGCCACCGCATTGCAGGGACGTGTTCCAGGTGTAGAGGTGACGGAAGCCAAAAAGTCTGAGTATGCTTCTCAAATGGTAGTAAGAGGTGTCTCATCTTTAAACGCTGCAGCTCCTTTATATATCGTAGATGGTATACAACAACAAGGGAATAATATAAATCCTCAGGATATAAAAAGTGTTAGAGTGCTAAAAGATGAAGCTGCTACCAGTATTTACGGAGCCGCAGCAGCAGGCGGGGTTGTTATTATTACAACAAAAAAAGGGATGGATGATTATACTTCGGTGGCAGATAAAGAATTGAATGTCGTTTTTGATATTGAACTGCCTTATGATATACCGACTAACGGTAAGGCACAAACAGCTGAATTAAAAAAATACTCAGTACCTGCCGATTACAAATTTTATGCAGCTCCTAAACTGGAAAATGAAGTGTTTTTATTAGCGCAAATTCCTGGTTGGGAAAAATTGAACCTGTTACCTGGCGAAGCTAATATCATTCTGGAAGGCACGTACATTGGTAAATCTTTCATCGATCCTTCTTCTACGGATGATACGATGAAACTAACGATGGGTAAAGATAAAAGAGTAGTAGTAACCAGAGAAAAATTAATGGATTACAGCAGTGTTAAGTTTTTAGGATCGAACAAAAAGCAAACATTTACTTACGAGATAACAGTAAAAAATAATAAAAAAGATGCTATTGATATTACTATCAAAGATCAATATCCTATTTCTCAAAATAAAGATATAGAGGTTGAATTGTTAGAAAGCAAAGAGGCGGTTGTTAATGCCGAAACTGGAGAACTAACATGGAACCTTAAGCTGGCAGCCGGAGAAGTAAAAAAGATAAGGATCAGCTATAGTATTAAATATCCAAAGGATAAACTAGTTGATGTAGAGTAGTTTCACGCAAAGCAAATAAGAAAACAAAGCCGCTAAGTAAAAACTTGGCGGCTTTGTAACTTTGCGTCTTTGCGTGAAATTTCTACAAATTTGGTAACTTGAATAAATAAATAGTTTAACATGAGTGATCAATATATCGTTCCGGCACAGACAAGGATTGGGCATATACATTTAAAAGTTTCTGATATAGAAAAATCGCTGGAGTTTTATCGCGACTTATTGGGCTTTCAGGTAATGGCGAGATATGGGTCGCAGGCTGCATTTATTTCTGCAGGTGGTTATCATCATCATATTGGTTTAAATACCTGGCATAGTAAAGATGCGCCGCCTGCGTCTATTAATGGTGTTGGTCTGTATCACACGGCTATTCTTTATCCAACAAGAAAATCCCTGGCCGTTATTTTCGATCGGTTACGCCGGGCCTATTATCCTATTACAGGAGCAAGTGATCACGGCGTATCTGAGGCAATATACCTTAACGATCCTGATAATAACGGTGTTGAATTATACTGGGACAGGCCTAAAGAAGCATGGCCTTTAAAAGAAGATGGATCTTTGGATATGTATAACGCAGCACTTGATCTGGAAGATCTGTTGAAAGAAATTGAATAATAATTCTTACTCCATCACTTCAAACAATAACAACTGTGTTTTTTGAAAAATGCTGAAGTTATTATCTGAAATAAACAATAAAGTTTTGTGGCCATTAGGCAATACCGGGCCAAAAGTTACGCCTTCAATATTATCAATGTAAGTATGCAGGTCATCCATATTTAGCAATAGCTTTTTTGTTACAGGAATAAATTGTTTGTCTGTTTTTGATAAGGATGAAATATTGCTGATATCTGTTGCTCCGTTTAGATCTACAATAAATAATCTTATCGAACAACCAAGTCTTCCGGTAGAATAAGACCGTTCTATTAATAATAATTTATTATCACCGATGGTAAGGATATCAGGTATGCCATTCATTTTAAATGCGCCAGGCGGATTGGCAGGATAGGGAATGGGCGAAATTTTATAAGCATATTGCGCAATACATTTTTTGTTGTTCATGTCAAACTTTAAAATCCTTGTATAAGTAGTATTATCTGTAAGATCAGCTCTTGGCCCATCTTCATACAAAGGCTCTTCAACATTTACATAGAGCGTTTTATAATTGTCCGCAAAAGTCAATCCTTCAAATACAGCATTTTGTCTTGGTCCTTTTTCTATTGCTTGCATTACAAGGTTTTGTGGAATAATAAAACTATCAACAAATTTCCCATCGGTAGAAATAGTTGTGACCGAAGGATCTTCCAGTACCGTATCTGTTGCATTCACGATCCTTTCACCTTCGCTGCTCCACACCAATTGTTTATTGATCGGGTCAAAACGCATCGCTTCCGGATCGGGCGTATGATAAGGATCTTGTTTGCTGTTAGGATATACTTTACCATTGGGTTGTAACATATTTTTTACACCAACAAAACGCAGACTGTCTATTCCTTTTGCAGTAATGAATATTTTCGCTATATAAAAACGGGCTGGATTTTTATCGCTTCTGTCATCGCTGATCATGTAATACAAATGAGTGGCCGGGTCATAATCAATGCCCGATAAACCGCCAACAGTAGTATTGTTATAATTAAAATTTAAAGGAACAATATATTGGCCTAATAATTTTATGCTGCTGACAGTAGGAGCCGTTTGTTGTTGAGCCATCACTTTTGTGATAGAAAAAAATATTGCCGATGCCGTGCAGCAATACAATAGCGATGAACGAAAGGCCGAAAAATTCATATTGGGTATTTAAAAATGAAGGTAAAAAAAATCCCGGCACAAAGCCGGGATAAGTTGTTTAAGTTATTGTCAATTAAAGTTTGGCAAACTTGAAATTTTTATTAATGTAATCGGCGATCACTTTGCCCTTTGCGGCGCCTACCTTATCTAACGATGCTTTTATTTTTTTATCGGTAAACAGTACCCTGTATTTTGAAGGGATCGTTTGACTGAATGCTATCACATCATCAATTGCTTTTTCTATTTTATCGATGTCTTTAACCTTTGCGAGGTAATCGCAAAAAGGATCTGTCATATCGTATTTATCCTGCCCGACAGGAAGGTCGTTGTAATGATTCACCACAAGATCAAAATCTTCGTCTCTGCCATTTTTAACAATTACCGCAGTTACGGCATCCCCCAAATCGCCCTTCGCGTCTGTGCTGTATTTTTTTGCAAGATCGTAAGCTTTTTGCGGTTCAAGGATAGTTAGCCCAGCCAAAGCCGCACCGGCAACTGAATAAGAAGAGTCGGTTACATTTTTTGTAAACAGATCAATGTATTTAGCATTGCCTGTTTGTGCTAAAAAGGAGAGAGCCGCCGCCTTTGTTTTTTTATCTTTTTCGGTATCAGCTATTTTTTCTATGGCTTCAATAACTTTTATATCAGGAGGAGATTTTGTTGCAGCCAATTTATTGATGGTTAGTGTGCGCAATCCTGCATATTTATCCGTTAATCCCAAGGCTAATTCTTTCATGCCTTTCGAATCAAAATAGTTCAGAGCCTCAAATCTGTCTAAATAAGTAGGCGCATTATTATATTGAAAGATATAATTAGCCGCGGTTTTGTTATCTGTTTTTTCGCACAGTAATACTTTATCGGCATCTACATTAATAAGGTCAGGATTGGCTTTTAAATGAAATGTAAAAGTATCTGCCCAATTTTTTAGCCACACCTTTTCGCGGGTTTTGGTATTGCCGCTATACACATCAATCGCAATCGGCAACATGAATGGATCTTTGCCTGGTTGTGTTTGTCTGACATACACATATGCGTTATGGCTTACATCATCATAACTATAGTTAATGCTAAGTACAGGGTGCCCGCTACCATAATACCATTGGTTCCAGAACCAGTTGAGGTCTTGACCTGTTACTTCTTCAAATGCTAATCGTAATTGTTGCGCTTCACCTGTTTTAAATTCATTGGTAGTTAAATAAAGATTCAATGATTTATAAAAAGCGGAATCACCCACATAATTACGAAGCATGTGTAAAATACGTCCGCCTTTATTATAGCTTACTACATCAAACACATCTTCTTTATCAGCATAATGAAATCTGACAAGATCTTTTGTAACGGCATCCGGAGATTTTAAATAACCTTCCATGTCATCCCGGTTATGGTCATCGGCGAAATCTTTGCCGTATTTGTATTCATCCCATAAATACTCGCTATAATCTGCAAAGCTTTCATTAAGCGTGATGTTGCTCCAGCTTTCGGTAGTTACCAGGTCACCAAACCAATGGTGAAATAATTCGTGCGCAATAACTTCTTCCCAGGCATTGCCATCGGTCAACTGACGGGCATTTTGATACGCACTTTCCTGGTGCAGGGTCGCTGTTGTATTTTCCATAGCGCCACTCACAAAATCGCGGCCCACTATCTGGGAATATTTTGGCCATTGATAAGGCACACCTAATATCCTTTCATAAAAACCGATCATCTCCGGTGTATTCCCGAATATTCTTCTGGCAACAGATTCGTATTGTTTTTCAACATAGTAACTTACTTCCTTGCCTTTGTAATCATCCTTTACAATGGCATATTCACCCACACCCATGAAAAATAAATAAGGAGCATGTGGCAGATCGAGTTTCCAATAATCAGTGCGGGTGCCGTCACTATTTGTTTTTTGACTGATCAATAGACCATTACTTAACGTAACGTATTTTGATGGAACGGTCATGTAAATTTCTTCTGTTGTTTTTTGATCAGGCTTATCAATGGTAGGCATCCATACGCTGTTGGCTTCTGTTTCACCCTGCGTCCATATTTCAGTTGGTTTGGTTTTATCCTCTCCTTTAGGATTGATAAAGTATAAACCCTTGGCATCTGTAATAGCTGCACTGCCTGCTGCTTTTTGTTCATTGGGTTTAGCGGTATAATTGATGTAGATGATATACTGTTGGCCAGCTTTATATTCTTTATCAAGCGTGATCTTCAACTGAAGACTATCATATTTATATTTCAAGGGAATTTTGTCAGTACCCTTCATGACCTCAACTTCTTTAATATCCATGCCTTTTGCATCTAACGTCAAAGAGTCTGTTGGGTAGAAATGAGGTACTAACGTTATCCATGCTTTCCCGTACATCCATGATTTATCATAATCAAACCGTACATCTAATTTCGTATGAACAAGATCGTTGATCTTAGTAGCGCTGCCGCGATATATCTTTTCCCAGGGAGCGTCTTTTGTTGTGGAGGCTTGTTGTGCATTTACAGTAATAATGCCACAAGCAAATACCAATAAAATAAATAACTTCTTCATAGATCAAGTTTAGGTATTGTAAAAATAAGTGTACAAAAGTTAAAGCAGCACCAATTTTGCGATAAATTGTAAAACAGGCTATTAATAAGTAAGTTTGTAACCAAAGAAAAGTAAGAATGCGCAAATTATTTTATTGCCTGTTGTTTATTGTTTGTTGTAAGAGTAGTATCGCGCAGCAAAACCATTATATATATATACAGACAGAATCCAACCAGCCTTTTTATGTAAAATTGAATAACCAGGTATATAGTTCTACCGGATCCGGCTATGTCATTCTTTCTAAATTACATGAGGGTTCATATATAATTAAGATCGGTTTTATAAAAAGCGGAGGCGGGGAGCAAAACTTTGTTTGCACGATAGATAAAAACGATATCGGATACCTGTTAAAGAATTTTCAGGATAAAGGATGGGGATTATTCAATCTGCAAACCATGGGTATAACAATGGCATCGTCGCGTGATACAGTTCTTGTCGCACCAAAACCAAAAACAGATGCTTTTTCTACGATGTTATCTACCGCAGTCAATGACCCCACAATTCAGCAACAGGAAAATCAAAAAAAGGCAGATGCTGCACCTGTTGCCCAACCAGTAGATTCACCAAAAGAAGCGGCACCGCTTGTGGAAAATGCGGCAGCGCCGATAGCTAAACTAAAACCTATTATTCAGGAAGATAGTGCGAAGACAGTAGCAAAGCCTGCAGCTACCGCTTCAAAAGCAGATACAGTACGATCGGCCAAAACAATAACAATTTCTAATGCTAATTGCAAAGGGGAGGCATCAAATGATGACTTTTTAAAGCTTCGTAAAAAAATGGCATCCTATCAAAGCGATGCAGATATGATAACTGCGGCCAAAAAAGTTTTTAAACAAAAATGTTTCACTACAGCAGATATAAAAAACCTGAGTGTATTGTTTTTAAAAGATGAAGGAAAGTATAATTTTTTTGATGCGGCCTATCCGTATGTATCAGACGGGAATTTTAGTTCTCTGGAAGATCAGCTAACGGATAACTATTATATAAGCAGGTTTAGAATAATGGTAAGGCATTGATCTGTTGGCATATTGTAATCACATAACTCGTTTGAATGTCACGCTATTTTATAGAATTATTTTACAAGGGCACTAATTACGCAGGCTTTCAGATCCAACGGAATGCTAATTCAATTCAGGCGGAGATGGAAAAGGCGCTGACCGTATATTTCAAACACGAGTTTTCACTAACAGGTTCTTCAAGAACAGATGCGGGTGTGCATGCGTTGAGTAATTACTTTCATTTTGATTCCGAAGCATTTGAAAACAAGCAGGATGATGAGCTTGATAAAGCTATCTATCATCTCAATGCTATTTTGCCTGATGATATTGTGATGAAGAAGATCTATAAAGTAAAAGACGATGCACATTGTCGCTTTGATGCAATAAGCAGGGAATACAAATACTATATATACCAACATAAAACGCCATTCTTTTCCGACAGGGCATTTTTCTTTCCTTACAGATTGGATATAGATAAATTGAACCAGGCGGCAGCGGTATTGTTGAACTACGAAGATTTTACAAGTTTCTCTAAAAAGAATACACAGGTAAAAACCTTCCAGTGTAAGTTGTCAAAAAGTGTTTGGCAGATAGAAAATGAGCTGCTTGTTTTTAATGTAAAAGGAAATCGTTTTTTAAGAGGAATGGTCCGTGGTCTTGTAGGTACGATGCTTAAAGTAGGCACAGGTAAAATTTCCCTGAATGATTTCTGCAAAATAATAGAAGGGAAAGATTGCTCTAAAGCAGATTTTTCTGTTCCCCCTCAAGGACTTTTCTTAATAAATGTTGCGTATCCGCAATGATTTCACAAAAATTTTTTTTCGGCGTAATTCACTGTAGTAGGCGGTTTCAAACGATACTAACAATTCAGTGTGAATTAATTATTAAATTAAGTCCAAAAATAGTTGGCTGGTAAGTTGCAGACTTATATCTTTGCGCTCCGCAATTGAAAAAAGGCGGAAAGTTCTTCGAAAAATAACACTGTTTACTTCACTTCTTCTTAAAAATATTTTAAGAAAAAATAAAGAAAAATTTGGTTGGTAATGTTAAGGCTTATACCTTCGCACTCCGCAAAAAAAAACGGGTTAGTTCTTAATAAAATTTTAGCTCAAAAATTTCAGTTGTTTTGAAAGTAATTTTTAAAATAAATTGAAATAAAATTTGGGTGATAAAATAAAGGCTCTTACATTTGCACTCCCAATGAAAAAAGGGGGTCGGAATAAGACCGAAAAGATCTTTGAAAGTTTGGAAATAATAGCACGAATCAGTAATGATTCAAACAGGTAAATCTGCACAAATATTACAATTAGAATTAGACAAATTTAATTTCCAATGAAATTACATTAGTCAGTTCAAACAACTCATTTACAATGGAGAGTTTGATCCTGGCTCAGGATGAACGCTAGCGGCAGGCTTAATACATGCAAGTCGAGGGGCAGCAGGGGTAGCAATACTCGCTGGCGACCGGCAAACGGGTGCGGAACACGTACGCAACCTTCCCAAAACTGATGAATAGCCTTCCGAAAGGAAGATTAATACATCGTAAGATAACGAGATGGCATCATCTTGTTATTATAGCTCCGGCGGTTTTGGATGGGCGTGCGCCTGATTAGGTAGTTGGCGGGGTAACGGCCCACCAAGCCTGCGATCAGTAACTGGTGTGAGAGCACGACCAGTCACACGGGCACTGAGACACGGGCCCGACTCCTACGGGAGGCAGCAGTA
>DATHNS010000027.1:0-10193 GCA_035485735.1 Ferruginibacter sp. | reverse complement strand
GTTTCAGCCAGCTTAAATCGCTGATGTGGATCATGCCGCCAATGCCCGGAGATAATTCAACAAACACGCCGTAAGGAGTAATGTTTTTTACCAACCCAGTATGCTTGCTGCCCTGCGGAAATTTAGTTTCAATTGTGCTCCATGGATCTTCGCTTAATTGTTTAATAGATAAACTCATCTTGCGAGATTCTTTATCTAACGTAACAACTTTCGCTTGATGTTCATCGCCCAGTTTGAAAAATTCTTTCGCATTAATCGGCGTATTTGCCCATGTAATTTCACTTACGTGAACGAGGCCTTCAACACCTGGCATAATTTCTAAGAAAGCGCCGTAGTCTTCAATATTAACCACTTTACCTTTTACCACTTCACCTTCTTTAATAGTATCAGGCAACACATCCCATGGATGCGGAGTCAGTTGTTTTAAACCCAAGCTGATGCGTTTTTTCCCATCATCAAAATCCAACACAACGACGCGTAATTTTTGATCAAGTTTCAACACTTCGCTCGGATGGCTTATGCGGCCCCAGCTGATATCAGTAATGTATAACAAACCGTCCAATCCACCCAGATCCATAAATGCACCGAAGTCTGTGATATTTTTAATTGTTCCTTCAAGCACTTGTCCTTTTTCCAGTTTGCTCATAATCTCTGCACGCTGTGCTTCGATATCGCTTTCAATAAGTGCCTTGTGAGATACAACAGCATTCTTGATAGTTTCGTTGATCTTAACAACTTTAAATTCCATTGTTTTACCAACAAACTGATCGTAATCAGTAACTGGTTTAACATCGATCTGAGATCCTGGTAAGAAAGTTTCCATACCAAATACGTCAACGATCAAACCGCCCTTAGTTTTGCTTGTAACCAAACCAGTAACGATCTCGCCAGTTTTGTGTATTTCAACAATTCTTTCCCAAGCACGACTAGTACGAGCTTGTTTACGGCTAAGATGAAGATTACCATCTCTATCTTCTTTTTCAACCACCATTACTTCAATGATGTCGCCTACTTTTAATCCGCCTACGATATCTCTGAATTCGTTCAAAGAGATCAAACCATCACTTTTAAAACCGATGTTTACAACAGCATCTGTTTTAGTGATCGCTTCAATAGTAGCCTGGATCATTTCGCCATCGTTGATCTGTTTGAACGTGTTGTCGTACACAGTATCATACTTAGCTTTTTCTTCTTTGTTGTAAGAAGAAACATTACGTTTGTCAACACTCCAATCGAAATCGTCGTGCGGTGTAGCCACAGGTACATTTGGTGTCGCAGCAACTTCAGCTAAAGTAGCCGTCGCTTCCTGTGCCTCTGCGTTTAATTGTTTTACAAAAAATAACATATTGAAAATCCCGGGTTTTTTAACGGGAGGGCAAAGTTACGAAACAATGGCCGTTTTACATAGAAAATAGGCCGGTATTTTGCGTGCTTTTCGGGGTTTGAGAGGCTAAAATGGCCATTTGGTAGATTATGTCGGCGTTATTGCATCGTGTACTTACACGGCCTACCTTTTTGGGAGCTTTTATCGAAGCTTGCATGAGCAGCATTTGATTGATCGTACCTATATTTTTAATGCGTAATTTGAGGGATTATTCTACAAACTGACATGAAACAAAAAACGAAATATTGGCTGCTAATTTGTTGTCAGACCTTTGCCTTGATTGTACTTCCATTGTTTCCGATGGCACAGAACTCCAATACTTCTCAACAAAATAAAATAGGTTTTTTTTCTGTAACTGCTTATATAACGATAACGGGTAAAACAAGCGATCAGCTGCTTTTAGATTCGCTGAGCTGGCAGAAACAAAAAATGGCAAAACATTTCTATGCCGGGAAAATAATTGATCAGATAATATACCAAAAAGCAACGGATAGAATAGTTGTTTTTGCTGTAGGCGGAAGAAAATGTATTCCCATGAATAAAGCTACAGCGATTAAAGAAGGATTGATATATCCCGATCCTATTGTTATCGAAAGGCCAAAAGAAAAAGAACCAGAACCTGTAAATGTTACTGATATTATTATTGATTCACCACTGATCGTTGGTATCATCAATCATGTTTGCCTGACACAATTTGATAACAAGGGCCTTCTTATTCCTTTTTATGAAAATTGTATAGAAAGAATTGGCGCAACAAATAACTATGCCATTAAAGTGCAGGTACCCGGTCCTGTTGAATTATTTTTTGTAGACAGTATAACAGAAAGGGTAAAATATGCTGTGCATTTTGTTGCAAAAAGATCGCCGGCTGATGAGTTAAAAAAAGAACCGGTTGTCACATTGGGGAATATTGCTACGCCTACTGCTAGCCCTGCGATAATTAAACAGCAGCAGGAGATCAAAGCAACAGATGGGTTTTCATTTGAGAGCGCTTTCATTTATTTTTCCGGGGCAGGATTTCAGTCGGTGCTTATCGCCTCTGTGTATAAAAACCTTGGTGCAGCAAAATGCCTTATGGATTATTGTATACCTGGTTCTGTTATCACCGTTGATAATGTTCAGGTAAGTGCTCCGAACGGTAAGATTTATGCAGTAAATGGTTTCTCCATTAAAGTTACTGATGGAAAAAATGCGCCCGATTCAGCAGAGAGTTATTTTATGAATTCGTATTACCCGAAATTTCCTGAAGGTGACTATAATCTTAAATATTATTTGCGTGAGCAATTAGGCGTTAGTGATGATAGTACATTCAACGAGGGCCGAAATGTATCATTATTATTTATGGTTGGTGCGGATAGCTCTATCACCACCTGCAATGATGAGTTATCAGGGATGAGTGATCTGGAAAGGAAATGTTATGAGATCATTAAGAACGGACCCAAATGGATACCCGGCAGATATAAAGATACTGACGTAAGTATGCCTGTGGCATTTTCGGAAGATATAAGCCATTGAAAAATTATTTCGCCGCCAGTATGCTCAAATCCAATCCTACATTATCCGAAAGTGTACTTGAACCGCCAACACCAAAATCTCTTCTGTTGATAGTAAACGAACCTTTAAATAGATAACCATTGCTATTTGCCGTAGCAGTAAACGGAAAGGAGATATCTTTTGTTTGGCCTTTAATTGTAAGTTTTCCAAAAACTGTCAGCGTACCTGATGCAGATCGTGTTACTTTAGTTGATACAAAATTGATACGCGGATATTTTTTTACATCGAAATAAGCATCTTCGCGCAGGTGATTATCCCTGGTATTATTATCTGTGTTAACCGTAGTAGCTTCAATGCTCACATCAAATTTTGCAGTCTCGGGGTGATCTTTATCGAAAATAATAGTTCCCTGCAATCCGCTAAACGATCCTCCGGTTCCAACACCAAAATTTTTAATGGTGAATTTTATTGATGAACTTTTATCAACAGGCTTATATTGAGCCATCACGGTATTACTTATTATAGCGATCAATAAGAATAATAAGATTTTTTTCATTGGTAGACTATTTGAAATAGTAACGTTGGCTTTGATCAAAAGGTTGCTCTTTGAACGTAGGACATAAAGAAATTTTCATGCCAATTTGTGCTCTTTGGATTTTTCGGCTCCTTGGCATTAATTGTGCTATGTTACTCCAACACATACTCAAACCATAAAACTACGATCATGAAAGGTTACCACGAATATAAAATCTGTATTGAAGCCTGCTTAAAATGTGCGGCTATTTGTAATCATTGTGCCTCGTCGTGTACGCAGGAAAAGGATGTTGCTATGATGGCAAAATGTATTCAGTTGGATATGGAATGCGCTGCACTTTGTTATGCTGCTGCACAATTAATGAGTTTAGGCAGCGACAAAGTAAAAGAGCTTTGCCTACTTTGTGCAGAAGCTTGCGAAGCATGTGCTGCCGAATGTGGTACGCATAAAATGACCCATTGCCAGGAATGTGCCGCCGCCTGCAAAGCTTGCGCAGAAGAATGCCGGGAAATGTAGATTTTAACCGCAAATAGCGCAAAGAAGATACACGCAAAGATTCGCAAAGAATCCTAACGGTTAAAAATAAATCAATATTCTCCTGCAGCACCGCCGCCTCCAAAGCTACCGCCTCCAAACTTGTTTGTATCTGCAGGTATATGTTGCTGAGGGAGTATTTCAGCTATCAGTAATGATTCTATCTGTAACCCATCGATCGGGCTATCAGATAGTATCTCTTCGTAAGTAAATCCGTTTTTAGGCATTGCTAAAAAATTCATTAAACTATAAGCACCAATGATCAATACAGTTCCACCGATCGTCATAATAATTTCTACAGGTGCAAAGGAATAATAGTTTCTGATCGTAAAACATGTTGCCGCAAACAACAACATAGCAACTCTTATAAAAACCGTGCTTTTATTTTTTATACCTGCTCCAAGATAAGCTATGGGAGTAATTATCGTAAATATCCAGAACAACCAACCAAAGGGGATCGTTTGGCCCGGCAACAAATTCAGGTCGAACATAGCATTACTTAATTCTCTTACTACATAATA
This sequence comes from Ferruginibacter sp., assembly GCA_035485735.1. GTDB lineage: Bacteria > Bacteroidota > Bacteroidia > Chitinophagales > Chitinophagaceae > Ferruginibacter. Next base: position 5,725 of record DATHNS010000027.1, on the reverse strand, counting down.
ATTGCCTGCTGCATAAAAAGTAATTAAAGTAGCAACCGATACTACTTCTAAACAATCAATATGATAGCGCAGCCTTTGTTGTGTTTTAATTTTATCTATTATAAAATAAATGCCGGCAGAAGCGGTCATTAAAATAAATGGCACAATAGCTTTTATAATGCCACCAAAATAGGAGCATAGGAAAAATAGAATACCTAAAAATGATAAGTAGGCGATCACGCTGATTATCCTGTTGGCAAAACGTACGCTAATAAAGCCGGCTATGATAAAAAGTACGGCGCAGGAAACTGTATTGGCCGTATACATATGTACCAGGGCCATAATTGAGCCGAAAGAGATACCCACAACCATCCACATTAATCCATCATCTATACCAGACCGGTAATTGTTTTTTGATCTTACGACAACCTCCAGTAAGATATAGGCTATTATAGAAAAAATAAGACAAATTATCCCGATCGCTTTTTCATAATCGCTGCTATTATCCGACATTAGTAAGAATAGAAGAAATCCTAAAGAGAAAAAAGTGATAATGTAGGTTAGTACAAACATACCAAGCCTGATGAAAAGATTAGGCGTGTAAAAGCTTACCGGGTATTGACCATCAATATTGCTTTTTTCTTCATTCGATATACAGCCTTGTTTAAAGGCTTTAGCTGCTTCCTGTTGAACAACTACATTATCAAGCATTGCTTTATTATAGGCTATCATGATTTTTTATTTTTCTATTAGTATGGATTAAAAAAACAATAAGGCCAATGCCCGAGAAAATAAAATAAAAGAAACCAAGCATAATTACACCCGAACCTATACCTGACGAATAGGGTATAGATGATAATAACCGCACAACAACATAACTCAAGCCTATATAAGAGTAGAGCGTTATAAAAACGATAAAATAAAAAGAACGCTGTAACAGCGATCGCCTATACAATACATAAGCGATCACTAGTAATAACAAGAACCATAAAAGATAAGTTGTATCAAACTTTACCAATGCTGCAAGGCAGGATACAAACAAAATATGCAGCCCAAAATTTGCATAAGTAAATGCAAAGTGTTTTTTTATGTTCTTTTTAATAGTAACCTGTTCCATCACAAAAAGAAATACACTTAGCAATAATCCTGTAATAATAATAGGTGTACTATTAAAGTCATTCGATTGATACAATTTTAATGGTGTTACTGTCAAACCCAACCAGGCGCCAAGGTTGGTTATGGCCAAACTTAAAATACCCAGGTGATCAAAATAATAGGCAGAAAAAAATAATACGGCCATAGGAAAAAAAGTGGCCAGGCCGTATCGCTCACCAAAAATTTTGTATTCATATTGTATGTAGCCTATAAAAATGATAAAGGTTAAACAGGCTAATAACAATATATAATCAAAAAAAGGATTTGTAGATGCAACTTTTTCTGTAGCGAAGGGAAGTTTTTTATTAAAGCAATAAGCAAAACTACCCAAACTGACTGCAAGAATAAAAGCTAGTATTGCCTGGTGGCCAATGGTATCAATATTTTTGTAGACAAGTATGCCAAGGCCACTTGTTAGCAATAATACGCCTAAGTATAATAAAGTTTTTATTTCCCAATGAAGCGAGAATAATTTATTGGAAGGATCAGATTTTGCCTTTTCTAAAGAGGCGCTGCTGATCAAACCCTCTCTGTGTAGTTTTTCAAATAAAGGGATATTCATAATGAATTAAATATATTTGAAAGTAGTATAAAATACCGAGCTAATCTAAAGCTTTATTAAAAGAGTTACCTTTGCCACATGCAATTTGGCGAGATCATAAACGCAAAGCTATCTAAGGAAATAGACCGGCCGATGATGAAGAAGGATGCCTTTCCGGTAAGTGAAGGGTTGCGCAGCTATCTGCACAAACACGACCGTGATATTGAACTTCCTGTTAGTTATAAAGATCTGTTGAACTACCGGTATGCCAACGCGCTAAAAGATAAAAAAGGAAAAATAACCCATTGGGAAACGGCGATCTACGACCTGAAAGAAATGGAGTTTTTAAAAGAGGCATTGATAAAAACCTATGCTATCTTAAAGACAGAAGGTAATTTAACTTATAGTAATCACCTCGATATAGAACGCATAGATTTTTGTGAATTCGGCAATAGCGTTCCTTTCAGGATAAGGGTCGTTAATAAGATAAATGATAATTACGATCATTATTACATCAAAGCAGCCGATGCATCGCGTATTTACGGATTGGAGTTGGAGCACATGTTATCACCCAACCGCATTACTTTTTTATACCACAAAAACACATTGGTTGAAGAACATATTCCAGGCATACCGGGAGATATTTTTCTAAAGGATTATTTTGATCTGCCAGAGACAAATAAGATTCGCCTGGCAAAAGAGTTTGTCAAATTTAACGAAAGATGTTTTGCCCGGTTACTAGGAGATATGCGCAGCTATAATTTTGTAGTTGATATTACACCTGATATTGAAGATTATCAATACCGCATTCGTGCCATTGATTTTGATCAGCAAAGTTATGAAGGCAAGAAAAATTTATACCTTCCGCAATTTTATAAAGAGAATTTTGAATTTGTAGATATTGTCTTGAAAAATTTAAGTGATGATGTCATCGCGCAATATCAAACGGAAGAACATACAACCATGACATATAGGGTGGTAGCCTCTCGCAGAAGATTGATGGCGCTCTTAAATATCATGACCAAAGATGAAATATCGGAAAACTATAAAGTAAAAATATTGCGTGAAGAATTAAATGTACATTTCGGTACAACTGTTTTCACTCGCTGTAAAACAATGGGAGAGATCGTTAAGCGCCAACTGAAAGAAATGCTGCAAAAACATTTAAAGCAAGTGAATAAAACTTTTAAAACAACGAAATAATGGTAAATGGTTAATTGTAAATAGTAAATGAATTGCAGGATTAATATGGATGGGTATTGTCATTTACCATTATAAAGCATGCATTAGCAATTCATTAAAATTCTGCAAAGAACTTATTTTCAGATCAGCAGCGTTCCATCTTAATTCCTGCAACTGATGCTGCGCAGGTACAACGACACATTTCATTCTGGCTGCTTTCGCGGCGATCATACCATTAAAAGAATCTTCAAAACAAATGCACTCTACGGGATCAACAGTAAGTGATTCAGCGCAATTCAGGTATACCTGCGGATGGGGTTTTCCGTATGGCAATTTATCCGCAGAAGCAATGGCATCTAAATGATCTTTAATGCCTAAGTACTTTATCACTACATCGATCAGATCTTGTCCGGATGACGTGGCTAGGCCTATTTTAAATTTACGTGCAATAAAAAAATTGAGAATATGTGAAACGCCCGGCAAAGCTTTTCCTTTTTGCAGTACTTTTTCAATTACTCTTTCTGTGATATCTTTTTGTGCAACAGGGGCAAGCTCTAAAGGGATCTTGTAAAACGTGAACCACCAAATAACATATTCCCTGATGCGCAATCCGGTTGTAAGCGCATGCTGCTGTGGCGTAAGGTTAAAACCATATCGTTGAAAAATTTCGTCTGCAGCCTCGTTCCATAAAGGTTCTGAGTCAATGAGCAGACCATCCATATCAAAAATAACAGCGCTTAATTTCATGCGTGCAAAGATATCTTGTTTCAAAATACAAAACCCAAAATCCAGAAATCAACCAATACATCAACTCCACATTTACCATTTATCATTTACAATTAACCATTATTTGGTATCTTACAATTATAAAATCACTATAAAAAATGGGAATTTTAAAACAGGTGGGACAATATTTATTTATTGTAAAAAAAGACCCTGACGATAAAGCAACGGACTTTACAAAAGCCATGCACGTCATCAACCGCATCTCTATTTTTCTTTTTTTACTGGCGATGATAATTCTTGTCGTAAAATTATTGAAAGGCTAAGAAAGGAAATGGTGAATACTGTTAGCTGCATTGGCAGAAGCATTGCCACCTTGGCTTAATAAATGTTTTAATGCGGCATAATCTTCTTTTAATTGTTGTTGTTTGGCGGAATTGTGTAAGATATCAGTCAACTCTTTGGTGACATTCGTTACGGTAAGTTCATCCTGTATCAATTCTTTTACAACTTCCTTATCCATGATAAGATTTACCAAGCAGATGTATTTTATTTTTATCAAACGCTTAGCGATCTGGTAAGAAATACTACTTCCTTTATAACAAATAACTTCCGGTACATTAAACAAGGCTGTCTCTAAAGTGGCGGTACCACTGGTTACCAATGCAGCTTTTGCTTCACTTAACAGGTCGTATGTTTGATTAACTACTGCTGTAACATTGGTATAGGAGGATAGCAATTCATTATAAAAACTATCTTCAATACCCGGTGCTTTCGCTACAACAAAATGATGATCGGGAAAAGATTTGGATACTTCCAGCATAATGGGAAGCTTAGTTAGTATTTCTTGTTTTCTGCTGCCGGGTAATACAGCTATGAGTTTGGTGTTTAGGGTTGAGGGTTTAGCACTAAACTCTAAACTATCAACTTTAAACTTGTTCTTAAAATCATCAATGACTTTAACAAGCGGATGGCCAACATATTCTACTTCATAATTCCATTTTTCATAGAAGGCTTTTTCGAAAGGCAATATCACCAGCATCTTATCTACGCAGCGTTTTATTAGCTTAACCCTGTTCTCTTTCCATGCCCATACTTGCGGAGAAATATAAAAGATAACTTTGTGGCCTTGCTGTTTGGCCCATTCAGCTATGCGAAGATTAAATCCGGGATAGTCTATTAAAATAAGTGCATCTGGTTTATAGGCAGTAATATCTTCTTTACAAAAGGAAAGGTTGCGGAAAATTGTTTTCAGGTTCTTCAACACTTCTACAAAACCCATAAAGGCAAGGTCTCTGTAATGTTTTACCAGGGTGGCGCCGGTAGCTTGCATTTTATCACCTCCCCAACAACGAAAATTGGAGCGGGCATCAAGGAGTTGTAATTCTTTGATCAGATTACTGCCATGTAGATCGCCACTTGCCTCACCGGCTATGATATAATAACGCATTGGTAAAAATTACGACTGCAATTTACTTCATCGGACATAGCATTACAATACCCGTACTTGAAATAAAACAAGAAAACTAAGCACAGAATGCTTACAAATAAAATTTACTGAGAATTTTATTACACCGCAGAAGCAGCAGACACTTTAGGAAGTGTAAGGCGGTTAAACTCTGCACCACTGAAGATCTTAGCTAACTTATTATCCTGAGATTGTTTCCACTCGGTGATATTAGTTTCAGATACAATGCGCCAGAAATTTTTAGACTTTAGGTCTTCATAATCAGGAGATTGTACGAATATACCTAAAATTGTATTTCTCTTTTTAAACTCTATCTTAACAGGGTTTTTAGCAAGGTGTCCACCTTCTATAAATTTGGCAATAACGTCGTTTATCATTGAAATAATTTGTGCAAAGGTAAGCATTTAAGGGGGAAGTAGTTCAACTAATTGCCCCCCATCGTAACATGGGCTTTATCAGAGCGTTTGTTAAAAAATAACGATATTTTAAGAGTATTATATATATTGAAAATAAAACCATATATTTGCGGCTTATATTTTAATACAATACAAATTTACAATGGACAAAACACAAGGCACCGTTAAGTTTTTCAATTCTGAAAAAGGATTCGGATTTATCAAGCATGATGATTCTAACAAAGAAACTTTCGTACATGTTAGCGGATTAATCAATGACAT
>DATHNS010000026.1:0-141327 GCA_035485735.1 Ferruginibacter sp. | reverse complement strand
GGTTCGTCACATCCTGGGGCTGGAGAAGGTCCCAAGGGTTCGGCTGTTCGCCGATTAAAGTGGCACGTGAACTGGGTTCAGAACGTCGCAAGACAGTTCGGTCCCTATCTGTGATGGGCGCTAGTAAATTGAGTGGACATGACCTTAGTACGAGAGGACCGGGTCGTGCGTTCCGCTGGTGTATCGGTTGTGCCGCCAGGTGCAATGCCGAGTAGCTACGTACAGCAAGGATAAACGCTGAAAGCATCTAAGCGTGAAACCTTCCACAAGATGAGTTTACTTTTAAGGGCCGTTGTAGACTACAACGTTGATAGGCTATAGATATACAGGTGGTAACATCAAAGTCGAGTAGTACTAATTACCCGTAAGCTTTATTTTTTTATTTTACTTCTTATTCAACTTCCCAATATGTACATTATTTGGTTATAACCTGAACAATTATAACTGTAAGATCTTATGGTGGTTTTGCCAAGGGTGTTCACCTCTTCCCATACCGAACAGAGAAGTTAAGCCCCTTATGGCCGATGGTACTGCACAACAATGCGGGAGAGTAGGTAGCTGCCATATTCTTTGAAACCCTCCAATTTATTGGAGGGTTTTTTTATGCCCCTACACCAAGCTATTTATATTACTTTACTATTATAGTTTTTAAAATTTGACTATCAGCAATTTTGCTTTTATATATTTGCACAAGACCTGTTATCAGATATGAAGAAGAACGTACTACTATATGCACTCATCATCGGAGTTTTTTCTTGCCTCATTTGGTTCGTTATCAATAAAGGGAAAAACCTTGTTCCTAATACTCAGCTGATCTCTACAACAACATCTCCGTTAAATAAAATAGTTGATAAATCTGCACCCGTTGTTATTAGTTCGAATGAAACTGTTGTTGAACAATTTTTACATAATATTAAAAGCCCGTTAGGATTATTATTGCTGCAGATCTTAGCAATTGTTCTTGTGGCAAAATCATTTGGAGCTATTTTTTCTAAACTCGGACAACAAACAGTTGTGGGAGAGATGATCGCAGGGATATTTTTAGGTCCCTCAATAATGGGATTTTTCTTTCCTAATTTTTCCGCTTTTTTGTTTCCGCTAAATTCAATGAGTAATCTTCAATTCTTAAGCCAGATAGGATTGGTATTTTTTATGTTTATTATTGGAATGGATCTGGATATAGATAAATTAAAAAATAAAGCGCATAATGCTTTAGTGATAAGCCATGTAAGCATCGCCTTCCCTTATTTTTTAGGCGTATTGGTTTCTTATTTTATATACCAGGAATTTGCTCCGGCAAATGTTAGTTTTTTGGGTTTTGCATTATTTATAGGAATAGCGATCAGTATCACCGCCTTTCCGGTACTGGCAAGGATCTTGCATGAGCGGGGATTAACAAGAACAGCACTCGGCGCCATTGTGCTTACCTGCGCAGCTGCTGATGATATTACCGCCTGGTGCATTCTTGCTGCAGTTGTTGCCATTGTAAAAGCCGGTAGCGTGTTAAGTGCCATGTTCACTATTCTATTGGCGTTGATCTTTGTGTTCATCATGCTAAAATTAATACGTCCGTGGATCAATAGCATTAGCAAAAGATACGATGATGAAGAAGGCCTGAACAAAAGGCTGGTGATGATCGTTTTCTTTATTTTAATAGCATCAGCATACGTCGCAGAGATAATTGGTATCCATGCTTTGTTTGGTGCATTCTTAGCAGGAGTTATCATGCCGCAAAGAATACAGTTTAAAACATTGCTGGCTGATAAAATAGAAGATATAAGTGTGTTATTATTATTGCCGATCTTCTTTGCTTTTACAGGGTTAAGAACGCAGATAGGGTTATTAAGCGAAGGACATTTATGGGCAAGCTGCGGACTGATCATCTTTATCGCCGTATTAGGAAAATTTGGCGGCAGCAGTATTTCTGCAAAATTAGTAGGATACTCCTGGCATGATTCGCTTTCCATTGGCGCATTGATGAATACGCGTGGATTGATGGAACTGATCGTTTTAAATATTGGGTATGACCTTGGCATATTATCTCCCGCCATATTTACGATCATGGTTTTGATGGCGCTTACAACGACTTTTATGACGGGCCCTTTATTGAATTTGATCGGATTAATTTATAGAAATAAAACTTCAACAGAAGAAATACCTATTACGCCAGTTGAAAAATTATCGGCTTAATTTTATCTGGTAAGTAAAATAACCTTCCGCTGCTTTTTGTTTTTCAAAGCCTATATTTTCGTATAATGTTTGCGCAGTATAATTATCAATAGCAGTCGATAGCTCCACAATTGCCGCACCATCTTTTTTTGCAAAGTCCATGGCCGTTTGAATTAATTTTTCGCCAATACCTTTTTTACGATGATCGATTTCAACATACAGGTCATTTAGTATCCAGTATTTAATCGCACGAACGGAGGAATAGGCGGGATAGAGTTGTGTAAAACCAACAGGTAATTTTCTATCATTGATCGGTTCAAACGCAACAAGAATTATTGATTCATTATTATCTAATCTTGATTGAATAAATTTTTTGGCTGTGATCATGTCTGATGGCTGTTTGTAGAAGACCCTGTATTTATTGAACAGGTCAGCTACCAATTTAACCTCTTGTTTATTTATTCTTTTTATTTCCATAAAGATATTATTTAGCTGTCTTGGTATTCGTAAACATTTGTTCCAGCAATGTATATAATTCAGGATGGTGTTCTTTTAATGCTTCTGGTTTTTCAAAGAAATATTCAGCTACTACCGCTAAAAACTCCGCATCGTTTGTTGCGCCGTATAAATTGATATCTGAATGATTATTGCTTTTCATCTGGCTAATCGTTTCATGAATTTTATTGATCCAAGGCATAATGTATGGCTTGGATAATAAATATTCGGGAACGCCATCTGTTGTGCCATCTGCTTTATCGATCAGGTGGACAAATTCATGTATTACCGTATTATGTCCGTCTGTTGCATTTTTAAAAGATGTCCGTATCGAAGGTTGCGATAATGCCATTTGGCGTTGCATGGCGCCATCGCCTACCATGCCTAAAATATTTCTTTGGTTACCATCAGTCTTATAGTCTTCATTAAAAGTATCCTTGTATAAAAGCACTTCATCAATATTCGTATACATCCAATCAGGAAAAGCAAAAATTGGAATGATCGCGCCGGATGCGATCAGAATATAATCCAGATCGCTTGCTGTGGTATTAACTCCGGTTATTGTTACTGTTTGTAAAAATTGCTTGATGCGATTTTCGAAAATCGTTTTATTCTCATCATCAAGCGTTTGGTAAAAAGCTACATTATCGGATAGTAATTGTTTAGTGTTAGCAGGCATTTGAAAACTGCTAACGGCCTTTCTCCTCCTTGCGAAGAATAGGATACTACAAATAATAATAATGATAAGAATGATCAGCGGAACTATTGAGGTAGAAAACATTATATTTTACGGTGTTTTTGATGTTATACAAGATACACTTAATTTTAATTGTCATAAAGCAACTACAATACTATGAATATTCTTAGAGGCATCAATCGGCTTGTGGCATTTTTACTGGAATTAGTATTGGCCGTTTCGTTGGGCTATGGCGGCTATTCTGTGGTAGAAAATGTATATTTGAAATATACACTTGCTGTGCTATTGCCGTTGACCGCAATTGTGTGTTGGAGTATTTTTGTGGCACCAAGATCTACATCTAGATTAGAACAGCCCTGGAGATTGATAGGTAGATTGTCACTGTACCTCGCTTGTTCGCTCCTGCTTTATAATATAGGAAGAACAACTGTTGCCATTAGTTTGGCAAGCCTGGCAACGGTTAATGAAATAATTGCTTTTATCTTTAACGACTAACTAACATAACTCATGCAAAACAACATTGTAAATTTTCGCTTTTTGAGCGAACCATCGGATGTAAATTTTGGCGGCAAGGTACATGGAGGTGCAGTAATGAAATGGATCGATCAGGCTGCCTATACTTGCGCCGTTAACTGGAGCAGTCAGTATTGTGTAACGGTGTATGTTGGCGGGATACGATTTTTTAATCCGATCATGATCGGGGATATTGTTGAAGTAAAAGCAAGATTGATCTATACCGGTACCACCAGCATGCACATTGCTGTTGATATCAGCACGATAAATCCAAAAACAAAAGTTGAAACAAATGCTACGCATTGCATTATTGTATTTGCCGCAGTAGATGATTCGGGTAAAACGATTCCTGTGCCAAAATGGAACCCGCCGACTGAAGAAGACAAAAAGTTAGAGCAATATGCAATTCGTTTGGGTGAAATGAGGAAAGAAATTAATGAAGAGATGCAGGATTATTTTGAGAAGAAGAAAGGTTGATTGTATCATTTATAGCCTCTTTTGTCATGCTGAGGAACGAAGCATCTTATTCAGGCTTTTGTCTAATTTATTTTACTTCAGATCTTACTTTAAAATACTCGTCATAAGTAAAAAATATATCTAAATCTTTGACATCGGCACCTTCTTTAATTGAAACGATAGCTTTGCTTTTCGAATAGTTATTCATTTGATCAAAACTCAAATCAAAAATTTCCTGAATTCCTATTTTAAATTCTGCTTCTTCTTCGGTTATAAAATTATCTTCATATATTTTTGATAACTCTAAAGCTATTGTATGCTCAACATCTAATCTATTATGAAAAAAGAAATCACCGGATTGGATTCTAAACACAGTTTTTAAAAACTTAATATCTTCTCTTTCATGAATGGTAAGAATGCCATCTTCTAATGAGATTTTGATATATGCAAAAATTAGCTGTAGAAAATCAACTTTCGATATTGAATCATTAATATCATAGTCAAATAATATTGCATCAATTCTTTTCGAAATAGAATCTCCTTTATCTATAATATTACATATCTCTTGTAAATATTGAGGGAGTGTTATTTCAGAATTTATTTTATTAAATATAGAAGTAAGATGGCTGGTTTTCATAATAGTTATTCGTCCATTTGAACATTTGAAACATTCCCATTCATATCAATATCGCAATTAACTGTGTGCATCATTAATGCTCCAAAAGCATTCTTTGCACGAAAGGTTGATTTAACTTCAAATGAACTATCCTCGTTCATTCCAATAAAAAATGACTTTACAATTTCCAAGCTTTCAGGATCATTTAAGTTTCCTTTAAGATAATCATATAATGGTTTATATGTTCCTAAATATTCATCATAGTATTTACTCTTAAATTCCTCGTTTATTCTACCTAGTCTCTTGCTATCATAAGTTAATGGCTTTTTATAATCACCTTTTGCAAATGAATAGTCCTTTTTGTAAGCATAGAGACTAACGCCATCGATTGGATCTAAGCTGTCTAAATGATAAGTTTCATTGAAATAAAAAGTGGTATAGTCTTTATCTTTTATAGTATTATCTCTATTGGTAAATGCAATATTAAAGCTGCTATCCTGACTATTGTAATACACATCTTTTATATCATATAGACTATCTTTTTTCACTATAGCAATTAGGCTATCCATATTAATAACAGGAGCTTGATTAACAACAGAAGTAGCTGGCGTTGCTTTATCATCTTTAGGAATGATCAAGGTTATTATCCAAATAATAATAATCGGAAGGATTAAGAATTTAAATATTTTCTTATTTGTTTTTTTTCTTTTTTCGAGTTGTTCAGGAGTTAATACTTTTTTCATAGTAGGAAATTAATAATTAATAGATTTTCAAATATAGTAACACTATTTGAGAAATTTGATCAGGGCAATTAAAGCTCATTAAAGATATATAGTAGAAGTATGCGACGTAATAATGCTCAACAAAGAACAAATGCCGGAAACCAAACTAATCCTCCATTTCTTCTTTCAGTTCCGGTGTAATTGTCACCAGTAATTTATCAATACGCTGGCCATCCATGTCTACTATTTCAAAAGTAAAACCGCGCCATTCGAATTTTTCGGCTGTTTGTGGTATGCGTTCCAGTTGGTTAAGTACAAATCCTGCAAGGGTATCAAATTCATGTTCGCCTTCGTTCATCCAGTCTGCTTTGTCGAAGTGCGTCAAAAAATCATAGAAAGGTATTTGTGCATCTATTAAGAAAGTGCCATCCGTTCTTTCTACTACTTCATATTCATCCTGTCCCGTTTGTGGCACATCGCCAACGATCGCTTCCAGGATATCATTTAACGTGATCATGCCTTCGAGTGTGCCATATTCATTTACAATAAAGCAGGAGTGGATCTTTGTCTGCTTTATTTTTTCCAGCAATTGGTAAGGCGTATTGTTTTCAGGAACGAATAAAGCTTTTTTTGCCAGGTCCTTCAATTGCATTTCGGGTGTAACCTTCAGCAGGTCCTTTATATAAATGATACCTTTTACATCGTCAATTTGTTTATCACAAATAGGATAAGTAGAGTAGGGTATCAATTCAAATTTATCTTTTACCATTTGTACCGTATCATTCATATCGAACCAGATAATATCGGTGCGGTGTGTCATTAAAGACGTAATATTTCTATCGCCTAAATGAAGGATACGCTCGATGATATCTTTTTCTTCTTCTTCGATAGAACCCTGTTCGGTTCCTTCCGATATCAATGCTTTTATTTCATCATCTGTAACGGCGTTATCGGGTGTTGTTTTTTGTACGTTAAAAAGGTTGATGGTTAAATTGGTAATAGAAGTAAGTAACCAGATGATCGGATGAACGATTTTTGATAATACATTCATTGGCCCCGCTACAAAACGTGCAATATTTTCTGCACGCAACATGCCAAATCTTTTGGGGATCAGTTCGCCTAAAATGATGGAAATAAAAGTGACGATGATCACAACGATACCGGTGGAGATATCTGCCGCATATTGTTGCAGCAGGTAAATATGTATATGTGCAATATATGGTTGTAGGTAACCGCCGAATTTTTCTCCGGAATACACACCGGTGAAGATGGAAATGAGTGTGATGCCTATTTGCGCAACGGATAAAAATTTTTCAGGATCCTCTGCCAGTTCGAGTGCGGCTTTTGCTTTTGCATCGCCTTTGTTGGCCATGGCTTCCAATCGTGGTTTTCGGGCACTTACCAATGCGATCTCGCTCATTACGAAAAGTCCGTTGAGCAATATTAATAACAATAAAATGACGACCTCTGACATGGGACTAAGCTAATGCAATTTTTTTGTTGAACAATGTTCCCGCCAAATATCCGATAAGTATTCCAATTATCGCACCGCAGGTGACATCGATCGGATAATGCACACCTACATACATTTGCGCGTAACAAATACTTAATGCCCATACAAAGAACAGGAGCGCCCATTTGCCTATTTCATCTTTCAAAACAAGGAATAAAAAAGTAGCCATGCAAAAATGATTGGCCGCATGGGATGAAACGAAACTACTACTCTGCGGACGATAAGGGACCAATACTCTTAGCCAGCCGGCAAGATCCGGATTATTACAGGGCCTTAAACGGGCTATATTTTCTTTGATCAGGTTACTGCTTACATAATTGGTTAAAACAACCGTTAAGGCAATGGATACTATACACCACCAGCCGGTCTTTTTATAGTTAGCCAGAATAAAAAGTCCTAGAAAAAAATACAAGGGCGCCCAGGCTGTTGCATTGCGTAGCCATGGCATCAGGAAATCAAAAAAATCGTTTTGCCATTGGTAGTTAATAAGCTTCAGTAAAGCATGATCCCAGTGTAGTATGGTTTGCATATTAATAAGTTAACACAAAAATAATTAATATAACTTTGCCAGCACCTTTAAAATCATATTAAGTTATTTATAAATTAACGCTATGTTATTGTTCAAACGCATACCCAAACTACTAAGCTGGATACTATCTGTAATGATCGTCTTTTTATTGGCGATGACGATCTCCCGGTTTGTTTTTTATTGGAAATTTGATCCGCTTAACAAACCTTTTTCTATAGCAGCATTCATTATGGGACTACGGTTCGATCTGAAGTTCTTATGTATGCTGGGAGCATTTATGATGGTCGTATGCGCATTACCTTTCATCAACCCTTTTAAAAATGACAGGGCCAAAGGTTTCTGGAATTTATTATTGCCGATCGTATTTACCTTATTGGTATTTATTTATGTGGTGGATTATTTTCATTATTCTTTTATTCAGCAAAGATTAAATGCGTCTATACTTAGTTATTTTCAGGATGCCGCTATTTCATTGAATATGGCGTATCAAAGTTATCCCTTGGTGAAAGCTATCATTTTATTGATACTATTATTGATTGCAGCAACGGTATTCTTTAAAAAATTATTATCTGCTTATCAGCAAAGAGAAAAAGCAAAAGGCCGTGTATGGGCATGGTATGTGGGAATTTTTCTGCTTTTTGCATTGGGTGTGTTTGGGAAAATAGGACAATTCAATTTACGCTGGAGCGATGCGTTTACCTTAAACGATAATTTTGAGGCCAGCCTTGCATTAAATCCTTTGCAGAGTTTTTTTAGTACGTTGAGTTTCAGGGATACAAAGCCTGATATCAATAAAACCAGGGCAGGCTATGCTTTAATGGCTTCTTACCTCGGCGTACAAAATCCTGATAGCGTTAAACTAAATTATGAACGTCATTATACTTTTTCAGATTCGTTGACCAGCAAACCAAATGTGGTAGTCGTGATCTGTGAAAGCTTTTGTATGTATAGAAGTACGATGGGTGGTAATCCCTACAATACCACACCCTATTTTGATGAGCTGTGTAAAAATGGTGTTTTTCATGACCGTTGTTTTACACCGTCTTTTCCTACGGCACGTGGTGTATGGGCCACTGTTACGGGCATACCGGATGCGTTAGGGGATAATAACCGCACGGCAAGCCGTAATCCTGAAACGGTTGATCAGCAAACGATCATCAACGATATAAAGGGCTATGATAAATTTTATTTTTTAGGAGGAGATCCTACCTGGGCCAATATAAAAGGCTTATTGCTGAATAACATTGATGGACTGCATTTGTATAGCCAGGATGATTTTAAAGCGAAGAAAGCCGACGTATGGGGTATTGACGATATGAGTCTTTTTTTAGAAGCTAATGATAGGTTGGCGCAGGAAGACAAACCATTTTTTGCTATTATTCAGACAGCGGATAATCATGGGCCGTATACGATCCCGGCAAAAGCTTTATCGGAATTTAAAGAAGTGGAATACCCGATGGATAGTTTGAGGAAATATGGTTTTGATAATAATCCGCAGTTAAATGCTTTTCGATATACAGATTTTTGTTACCGTAAATTTTTTGAAGCGGCACGAAAAGAAAAGTACTTCGACAATACCATTTTTGTTTTTGTAGGAGATCATGGTATACCCGGCAATGCAGATCAGATGTATCCAAAAAGCTGGTCGGCCCTGAATATGACAAGAGAACATGTGCCTTTATTATTTTATTCGCCCAAATTACTAAAACCGCAGGTAGTACACAATGTATGCTCGCAGATAGATATTATGCCATCTGTAGCATCACTGCTAAAAGTACCTTACAGCAATAATGCCATGGGAAGAAATTTATTTGATACGGCAATGATCAATATTGAAAATGCTTTTATTATTGACCACGAAGCAGAAACCATTGGTACGGTAACCAATCAATACACGTATCAAAAAAATATCAAAACGGGAAAAGTATATTTTGAATCTGTGATCAATAATGATCCGATACCGGAAAATGCGCAAACAGATAGTATTAAAAACTACCTGGCAATGTTTACAGATGATTATTATGAGACAGCGAAATATTTGTTGTTTAATAATAAGAAGAGATAAAATGGCCATCGGCGACAGAAAGGGAACTGCGATGAACATTTGACTTTATTGGTGGCCGATCTTTCTCGCGATCATGATCAGTCGTTGGGAGCTGTTTACATCATACGGTGAAAAATTGTAATCGCCGTATACTTCCTTTATTTGCAGGCCTTGCTTTTCAAACATTTCAGTAAAATCTGCCAAAGAAAATTTAGCCACCATCTCAGTGTATTGTAAAGGCTTTGGTAGCGCTTTATCGGTCACAACTATTTTTTTATAAAAGAAAGATTCGTCGAACCATTTGGTGATAGCATACTGTACACCATTGATTTCCTTTTCTATGTTATTGATGGCGTTGGTCTGCGTGCATTGTGTGTTCAGGTAATCCATTACAAAATGGCCATTTCCATTGATCGATTGTGCAATCGTTCTGATGGCATTATCATTTTCCCTTTTTGTTTTAAAATAGCCAAAGCTGGTAAAAAAATTAAAAGCGTAGTCGAAATAATTTATCCAGAAAGGCAAACGCATATCATGGATATAGAAATGCAGGTTGTCCGTTTGATGCGTCAATGCTTCACTGATACTTGCTTCACTCAGGTCAATCCCTGTTACATCGAACCCTTTTTCAGCAAGGTGTATCGAATGGCGTCCTTTGCCACACGCAACATCCAGCATGGTTGCGCCGGGCGCAGGTTTCAAATGATCGATCAGTTTATCGATGAATGCAGCCGCTTCCCTGTCGTCTCTGTTAGCATACAACAAATGATAATATGGAGAATTGAACCAATCTTTAAACCAGGGATGGTCTTCCATAATCGATTAATAAAAGGTTTTTAAAATTAAGATCGCTATGCCGTAAATGCCTGTAGCAAGAAAAATGCCCTTGGCGGTTTTATCGATATGCTTATTGATGTAATAAGTAAATATGACTGCATTAGCTAAAAGCGATACACTCAATGCTGCCGACAAGAGCGCATGTTGTTGTATAACAGCTGTAAGTACTTCCATAAAAGGAATACCCTGAAAGCGTGTGTATTTAAAAATAATGAATCCAAAAATAGGAGCTATCAATCCAAGTGCAAATCCAAATATGTAATTATCTTTTTTTAGTATCATTTAATTTCCAGTTTTTTTCTAATTGTTGTTTTAGTGAATAGTTAGTAAGGTCAAATTGTATCGGCACTACACTTACATAATTATTGTCCAGTGCCCATACATCCGTATCTTTTCCTTTATCAAAGTTTACAAATTCGCCGGTCAGCCAATAATATTTTCTGCCGTGTGGATCTTTACGTTCCTGAAAATCTTCTTCGTATTTGGCGTATGCCTGTCGACAGATCTTGATACCTTTTATTAATTCCGGCGGAACCGAAGGAATATTTACATTCAATAAATAATGTTTTTCTTTTTTTTGTTTTAAAACTGCCATCACCACTTCTCTTACATAATGCCTGGCAGCAGTAAAATCGGCTTCAATGCTATCATCTAATAAAGAGAAACCAATACTAGGGATACTTTCAATAGCGGCTTCCATCGCAGCGCTCATCGTACCGCTATAAATAACATTGATCGAGTGATTAGCACCGTGATTAATACCGCTTAAACAAAGATCAGGTTTTTTGCGAAGTACCTTGTTTACGGCAAGTTTTACACAGTCTACCGGTGTACCATTTGTCTCCCAGGCTTCAACACCTTCAAATAATTTTTCCATTTTGGTCAGTCTTAACGGATGCCCAATAGTGATCGCGTGTCCCATGCCGCTTTGAGGTTTATCGGGTGCAACAACCACTATTTTACCAAGATCCTTAACTGCTTCAATTAAGTTGCGTATACCCGGTGACGTTATACCATCATCATTTGTAATTAATATAGTAGGGAGTACTTTCTTTTTTGCTTTCGTCATTCTAATAAAATTGATCTGTATATCTCTTCCTGTTTATATTAATTGAACCATCTGAACCATTGGTGAGATCCAAGCTCATGCCTAAATGGCCAAGGCACAGCAGCAATGATCAAAGCCATTACCAAACCAAAAAATAGTAATGAGCGTTTATGTTTTGCGGCATCTCCCGAAGCGTTTTTCACAGCTACTCTGCCAATATGCACCAATATCCAGGCAATTAACATCATAACAGCATGTTCCATTGTGAAAAAGCGGTCGTAGGAATCTTTCATATTATTGCTGAGGTCTTTCAACTTATCGAACCATGGGCCATTGAAATACAGTATCAATCCTATAATCAACTGAATGTCACAGCTGATAGAGAAAAAAAGGCTGGTGCGGTTATCAGAAGGAGTATAGGCTGTTTTTCCTAAAACCCCATTGAGTGCATTCAATACTGTCCATAAACCAAACAGCATAATTGCCCAGCGAACCAAACTGTGTAATACCAATATAGATGACATATAGATTATTTTATGCAAAAATACGGGCTATCTATTTTATGTGTAAATATTTATTCACACATAGTTAAAGGAGAACCGGGAGATGATTTTTTACGTAATTAAGCATTACAAGAGCATATTACTATATAATATTCTCAACGATTAAGACTCAACGGGCTGTAGTTTCCACTACGGTCCTTTTTATTTAATTAAAAATAAATTTTGTAAAACTAAAAAAATTAGTATATTTGTGCTAACCAAATTAGTTTAGCTATGTCACAAGCCGGACAAAATCTTAAATATTTACGTAAACTTCGAGGTTGGACGCAAGAAGAGTTTGCCATTAAATTGGGTATCAAGCGCTCTCTTATCGGTGCATACGAAGAAGAAAGGGCTGATCCTCGTTTAGAAGTATTGGAAATAGTTAGTGATACTTTTAAACTGAGCCTGGATGACTTGTTATTAAAAGATCTAAGCAATACGGGTAATAGTTATCTCGCAAAACGCAGACAACAAAAAATGATGGTTGCAGACCGTAACGTTATTCATTTTGTACCTGTTAAAGCAGCGGCAGGTTATTTAGCCGGCTATGCAGATAGCGAGTTTATTGATGAACTTAATACATTCACATTGCCGATGCTGGCTGGTGGTAACTATCGCGCCTTTGAAATAATAGGAGATAGTATGTTACCGACACCAAGCGGCAGTATCATTGTCGCGGAAAAAGTGGATAATGCAGACGACGTAAAAAACGACCAGGCATATATTGTTGTCAGCCGAAATGAAGGTATCGTGTATAAAAGATTAGTGAGGAATAATCGCGCTAAAAACAAAATAACGATGGTGAGCGATAACCCGCAATACCAGCCTTACCAGGTTAACGCCGAAGATGTGGTTGAATTGTGGCAGGCGCAAATGATCATCAATAAAGTCAGCCAGCAGCAGCGTTGGGATGTGAATTCTCTGGCCAATATGGTCAATAATCTGCAAACACAGGTAAGTACATTAAAAAAGAAAATGAATTAAAATAATTATAAGTAAAAATTTAAAAGTCAAAAGCAGAAAGTTTTGATTTTTTACAACCCGTACCCCCTAAAAACCAGATTAAAATTCTTTAACCGTATTACTTAAAGATTATTTACTTTTTGTTTTTAACTTTTGATTTTTTATTTTAGAACGCAAAACCAGATACATCGATTAAACATTAAAAAAACACAGTTATGATTAAATTACAAATTGTAGGTAATCTTGGAAAAGATTGCATCGTAAAAGAAGTTAATGGAAAAAACGTAATTAACTTTAGTGTAGCACACACAGAGCGCTATAAAGACGCTCAAGGCAACCAAAAGGAAAGAACAACCTGGGTTGAATGTGCTTACTGGACAGACAGAACAGCTGTTGGCCAGTATTTGAAAAAAGGACAAATGGTATATGCGGAAGGTTCGCCTGAAGCAGATGCTTACACTAACAAAGAGAACCAGCCTGCTGCAACATTGCGCATGAGGGTTTCTAATCTTCAATTATTAGGTAGCGCGAAAGACGGAGTTGGTGCAGGCAGTGGTAATGTTAGCAATACAGGATCAGGTGTTTCGCCTGTAGTAAAAACCAGCTCAGTAGCGAGTAGTGTTGATGCTGACGCAGATGATCTGCCTTTTTAAATTTTGAGCATATATATTTGAGAGTATATATAATAAGCGCCTCGTTTTTACGGGGCGCTTCCATTTAGTTAATCGCTAACTATTTTGATTGTCCGTAGGGGTCAATTTAAAATTTGACAGAATGGTTAAATAGAGATTTGCATTACACGGATCGGTATTGACCGCTATGCAAAAATCAGCAACCAATTAAATTACTTTTCGGGATTACGCAATTTACTATGATACCTGCTGTAAGTAAAATAAATAACCAGTCCTATGGCTAACCAGGCAAACAACCTAACCCAGTTTGTCCAACCTAATCCGCACATCATTAATACACAAACAACAACTCCTAGTATTGGAACAAAAGGAACCCATGGTGTTTTAAATTCTCTTTTTAAATTCGGTTCTGTTTTGCGAAGAATGATCACACCAACGCACACTAAGCTAAAAGCAAATAAAGTTCCGATACTCGTCATATCACCAACGATATCTCCCGGAACAAATGCGGCGAACAATCCAACCAAAACTAAAATGATAAGATTGGCCATATAAGGTGTTTTATATTTTGGATGAACCTTACTAAATACTGCAGGTAATAAACCATCCTTACTCATCGAATAAAAAACACGTGATTGTCCTAATAACATCACTAATATAACAGAAGAGAATCCGCCAAGAATAGCAACCGTCACCAATTTACCTAACCAGGCATAACCGGTCATGTATTTATTGATCGCAAAAGCAACAGAGGCCTCCTTTCCGGATGTCCTGAAATCCTGAACGGTTGCAACACCAGTAAGTACATGTGCAAACAAAACATATAAAACAGTACAAATAGCGAGTGAGCCTAAAATACCAATGGGCATATCGCGTTTGGGATTTTTAGCTTCCTGCGCAGCAGTACTTACTGCATCAAAACCGATAAAGGCAAAAAATACTGTTCCGGCAGCGCCGATTATCCCCCAAAAACCACCAAAATTGTGACTGATGCCCTGCGTGTCAACATAGGTAGAAGCCGGGGGAATATATGGTGTATGATTAGCCGGATTGATGAAACCCCATCCGATCACAATGATCAAAACAACGATCGTAACTTTGGCAATAACGATCAATCCATTTACAACAGCAGATTCCTGCGTACCTTTTATCAGTAAAAGGCTTAATACTATAACAATTCCAAGTGCTGGCAAATTCATGATGCCATGTGAACCATCCATATGTTCAAAAGGAGAATGGCACCATTCATAAGGAACAGGAGGACAGTGCAATACTTTTACCAATAGATTATTTAAATATTCGCTCCAGGCAATACCAACGGTAGCGGCGCCTACAGCGTATTCAAGCACAAGGTCCCACCCAATTATCCAGGCAATTAATTCGCCCATTGTGGCATAAGAATAAGTGTATGCACTTCCTGAAATTGGAATAGAAGAAGAAAGCTCAGCATAACATAGTCCTGCTAAAGCACAACCAAAAGCGGCCACCAAAAAGCCTAAGGTCACAGAAGGGCCGGCACTTTGCGCAGCAGCAGCAGCAGTTCTTACAAAAAGACCCGCGCCAATAATAGCACCAATTCCCAACGCGATCAGTGAGCCCGCGGTTAACGTTCTTTTTAATCCTTTTTCTGAATCGGCAGCATCTGCCATTAACTGACTAAGCGGCTTCTTTACAAATAAACTCATGGTATGCAAATAAGTTAAAGTAGAACAATAGGTGGAAAATAAGCAATAATTTGTTAATTACGAAGGCATTGATCATTTTTATAAATGAAGTATTGATAACAATGATTAAATATTATCTTGCGAACCTAATTTTGATAATATTATTATTTAAATAATTTATTAGCGCAAAAAACGTTAGAACAAGATAGATATGAAACAAATACTATACTGCCTGGTTTTTAGTTTTTGTGCTTTGGTTGTAAAAGCTCAGGATTCTATTTCCATTAGAGTAAGGGTAACTGATCAATATCAACGGGAAGTTGAAGGCGCAACAGTTACTTTGCCTGCGCTCAATATTATAGATACTACCAATAGCTCCGGCGAGGTAACACTTGTATATGTGCAGATCGATTCAGCTGTACAATTACCTCCTGTTGATATTAGTAAAGATTCTGTTTCTATTGTCAAAGAAGGATATGTGACAAAATCTTTTGCGATTAGCAATTTTAAAAAATTCAAACCGCTGATCATCTATAAAGATTTTAGTTACAAAGATCTGTTTACGCCGATGTTCTATATTATCAATGGCGGCCTTTGGCTTTTGTTGCTAATAATTTTTGCAGAGACAGGATTGTTCATTGGTTTTTTCTTTCCCGGAGATTCGTTGTTATTTGTTGCAGGAATTTATAGTCATGAGTTGGTTGAAAAATTTACCACTCACCATCCTTTTATAGACCTGATATTCCTGACAGCAATGATCAGTATCGCAGGGATTTTAGGAAACTCTTTAGGATATTATTTTGGTAAAAGAATTGGCCCCGCCATGTTCGGTTGGTCAGATAGATTTTTATTTAGAAAAAAATACCTGATACAGGCAAATGATTTTTATCAGAAGAACGGCGGCGCTGCTATTATCTATGCAAGGTTTGTGCCTATTGTACGCACGTTTGCGCCCATCATAGCCGGTATCGTGAATATGGATAAAAAGAAATTCGGTTATTATAATATCATTGGTTGTATAGCATGGGTGGCCAGTATGATATTTGGCGGGCATTATTTACAACGTTTTGTTGAAGTGAAATTTCATTTCAATTTAAAAAAGCACCTTGAACTGATCGTGTTAGGTATCGTGGTCATTACAACTGTACCTATAATTTTTAAAGTATTTTTTAGTAAGAAAAAGAAACATCTACCTAGTTAAATCATTTATGGAAAAACAGTCCAAGTCTAATTCGATCTCCATTTTTAATATCGCAGTTTTCGTAGCAGCCCTGGGCTATTTTGTAGATATATACGATCTGCTACTCTTCACTATTGTAAAGAAACCAAGTATGCTGGCAGTAGGCTCAACAGATAAGAGTTTATTGACTGATAGTACCAACGTGTTGAACTGGCAGATGTACGGTTTATTAATAGGCGGTATTTTCTGGGGAATTTTAGGAGATAAAAAAGGAAGGTTATCGGTTTTATTCGGATCGATCATTTTGTATTCGCTGGCCAATTTTCTTACAGCCTATGTACATACAGTTGACAATTATGCGATCTGCCGTTTTGTAGCAGGATTAGGGCTTGCGGGAGAATTAGGCGCAGGCATTACATTAGTGAGCGAGTTATTGCCAAAAGAAAAAAGAGGTATTGGAACTTCTTTAGTAGCTGGATTTGGATTGTTGGGAGCCATTGCAGCATTCTTTACCTATCAATCTACGGGTGATTGGCGCATGTGTTATATGATTGGCGGAGGCTTAGGAATAGTATTACTTTTCCTGAGAATTAAAGTAGCGGAATCAGGTATGTTTAAAAGCGTGAAGGATCAAAATGTTTCCAAAGGAGATTTTTTTATGTTCTTTACCAATGCCAAACGGTTTAAAAAATATATACTCGCCATTTTGATCGGATTACCTACCTGGTATGTGATAGGTATTTTAGTAAATCAAAGTGATCGTTTTGGAAAAGAAATGTTTGGCAGCACTACCATTAATTCCGGTAAAGCGATCATGTTCGCTTATGCGGCGCTTTCTATTGGCGATATTGCTGTTGGATTAGTAAGTCAGTATTTTAAAAGTAGAAAGATCGCTTTACTACTATTCTACTCGCTTTGTATCGTTTCGTTGATACTGTTTTTCAGTAGTTATAATAATTCAGACACATCAATGTATGTGATATGCACTGCATTAGGGTTTAGTACAGGGCTATGGGCGATATTCGTAACTATGGGTGCAGAACAGTTTGGTACTAATTTAAGGGCAACTGCTGCCACAACAATACCTAATATGGTTAGAGGCGCATTGCCATTGATCAATTTATTATTCTTAAATCTTTTTCAAAAAAGCTGGCACTGGACGCTTAGCAAAAGCGGGATCATAACCGGAGTTATCGTCATCAGCATCACTTTACTTGCCTGCTTCTTTACTGAAGAAACTTTTCACAAAGACCTTGATTATATTGAAGCGTGATCATTTGATGATCCGTTGTTAATAAAAGTTTAAAGTGTTCTTTTACTTTGTACAATGAGTAATATTTGTAGTCTGTAATTTTATTAACAACTTGTCTATGTATAAATATTTTCTGCTTTCCGTTTTATTTATTTCGGTGTTTGGTGTTGCGCAGTCGCAAAAATTATCGGTTACTGTTAAATATGTGACAACGCATGGCCCTGCAGATAAATCAACTATCTATTATGATGGACAACGCAAATTAACCTGGGATGATTTTCAGGGCAATCCTGATAATAGTGTTGAGTATGCAGCACTCACTTCATCAGGCTTTGGTATCGATCTGGAAATGCATGGTAACAGCAGTAGCGCTTCTATGACCATTATTGTATTTTGTACCTTCTCCAAGCCTGAATCATGGGTAAAGCCGGATCAAAAATCAGATTATATTTTAAATCATGAGCAGCATCATTTTGACCTTACTTATATTTATACCCAACGTTTTGTAAAGAAATTACAAGAGGCAAATTTTACTGTGAAGAATTACCAGGATCTGATCAAAAGGATTTATGATGATGCAGAAAGAGATCTGCACGATGAGCAAGCTAAATATGATGATGAAACGCATCATAGCGTCATTAAAGCGCGACAGGAAGAATGGAACAAAAAAATAGATGAGGAGTTGGCCGCATTGAATGGTAACTAGTATTTAAATGTTTACGATCAATACCGGTATTTTTAGTTCGTGCCTTACCGTGTTAACCGTTTCGCCATAAATAAGATCTTTTAGGCCACTATGGCCATGAGCGCCCATTACAAGTATATCTGCATTATATTCTTTAACCAGCTTTACTATTTCTTTTGCCCTGTTGCCAAATCCTAAATAACCGTTTGCTTTTAAATTTCTTTGTGATAATTCTTTTACAAAGATGTCGATTCGTTCTTTGTCTTTCCTTGTTTCGTAATCATCACTTTCACTGCCTAGCAATTTTGCGGAAGCGCTTTCTACAATATGTATGAGAATATAATTCGTATTTTCTTTTCCTTGTCCGATTGCAAAGGATAATAGCTTTTCATCATTCTCACTAAAATCCAACGCCACAGCAATGGTTTTAAATTCAGGCGAATTCAATCCGCTTAATTCATTTTTAGCGGGATGTATTTGTATAGGAGATATCTTTTTATTTTTTACCAATAAAGGATGTAAGATGATATATACAAATAAGGCAATAAATAATAATGCCAGCAATCCTAATAAGATCTTTGGAAATATTGATTGATCATAAAAGATCCCGGAAGATCCATCAACTAATAATTTTATATTTAAAAATACCAGCACTGTTGCAATGAGCCATGCAACAATTTTTGTAACAGGAGTAATTACAAATTTACCCATCGTTTTTTTATCGCTCACAAAATGAATGAGTGGGATAATCGCAAAACCCAATTGCATGCTTAATATGACCTGACTTAAAATGAGTAATGAATCAACTTTTTCTTCGCCATATAAAACAATAACGATCAACGCCGGGATGATGGCCAGAAGCCTTGTCAGCAAACGCCTTACCCAAGGATTAATACGCAGTTGAAGATACCCTTCCATTACAATTTGTCCGGCGAGGGTGCCGGTGATGGTACTGCTTTGGCCGGCTGCAATTAAAGCAATGGCAAAAAGGGCAGGGGCAAGCCTGCTGCCTAAAAGCGGCGCTAATAATTTATAAGCATCTTTTATCTCTGCCACTTGTGAATTACCAGTTTTAAAAAATACGGCCGCAGCTAAAACCAGGATAGCCATATTTACTAAAAAAGCAATATTCAATGCGATGCTACTATCGATGCGATTAAACTTTAAGGCCTGTTTAATTCCCTCATCGGTGCGATCTATTTTTCTTGTCTGCACCAATGCAGAGTGTAAGTACAGGTTATGAGGCATCACAGTAGCTCCGATAATACCGATGGCAATGTACAATGCTTCACCATTAAGCACATGTGGAATAAACCCCAACGTAATTTCTCTCGCATTTGGGTGAGCGAAAATTATTTCTACTAGAAACGATGTAGCAATTACCGCAACCAGTCCAATGATAAATGCTTCCATTTTTCGCATGCCCATTTTTTGCAGGTAAAGCAATAGAAAAGTATCGAGTACTGTAATCGATACGCCCCATATCAAGGGTAAGCCAGTTAGTAATTGAATCCCAATGGCCATGCCTAATACTTCTGCAAGGTCACAGGCTGCGATGGCTATTTCTGCTAAAATGTATAAAATGAAATTGATCGATCTGGGATACGCTTCCCTGTTAGCCTGTGCAAGATCTCTTCCTCGTACAATGCCCAATCTCGCTGAAAGGCCTTGTAACAATAATGCCATGAGATTGCTCATTAATAAAACCCATATCAATGAGTAGCCGAATTTACTACCCCCCTGCAGGTCAGTTGCCCAGTTGCCCGGATCCATATAGCCTACGCTGATCAAATAAGCCGGCCCTAAAAAAGTGATGATCCTTTTCCACCCTATTTTCTTTTGCACGGTGGTATCGATACTTTGATGTACCTCGCTTAATGACGTATGGTGTGAAGAAGGCTTAGTCATGCTGCTTAAAAATATTTTCTTGAACTACAGAATGCGCTTGATAGTCTGTAATTTGAATGAATCTAAACTTATTTTTTTTGTTTTTAAAATTTTAATCGGTTTCTTTTAATAAATTTCTTTTGCAAAAGATAGCTGCAGCTTTGCAACAATTAGGATGTTCATTAAACGATGCAGTAAGAACAAGAATATTTGCAAGAGCTATTTCAAAATGGGAAGGGATAGGAAAACTGCCCGGAGAATTTTTTAAAAACACACCTGTGGCTACATTGGTAGATGTCAGCCGGCTTATTAATAAAGATTTGTTGATAGAGATTGAGGACAGCCTAAATGCACTGTTGATTGAAGGGTAACTATTTTATCTCAAGCTGTAATAATTTTTCGTTTTCAATAAAGGCTTCCAGTTCATCGCCTACAACACATTCACCTACACCAGCAGGTGTTCCGGTAAAAATAAGATCACCAATATTTAAGGAAAAGTAACTTGATACATTTGAGATAATGGTATCAAAATTAAAAAGCATACCCGCCGAATTTCCTTCCTGTACTTTTTCTTTATTTTTTTGTAAGCTAAAACTGATATTCTTTTTATTTAAAGTGGGGGTAATATCTATGAACTTCCCCACAGCAGCAGAGTTATCAAAAGCTTTTGCTTTTTCCCATGGCAATCCTTTTGCTATTAATTCGTTTTGAATGTCACGCGCCGTAAAATCGATGCCGACAGTAATACCATTATAATAATTTGCAGCTTGTTTCTCCTGTATATATTTTCCATTCTTACATATTCTTAATACTAATTCACATTCATAGTGTAACTCGTTTGTAAAATCAGGATAATAAAAAGGAATATGACTTTGTTGTAAAGCACTTTTTGGCTTCATGAAAATTACGGGCTCATCGGGAATTTGGCTGCCAAGTTCTTTGGCGTGTTCGGGGTAGTTTCTTCCAATACAAATTATTTTCATTGTAATGATTATTTTTGTTAGTTAGGGAGCAAGCGGTGGGTTTTGTTAGTGTAATATAAACGAAACGAATAATATAAAAAAATATTGTAAGGTTTAAAATACGTTGTTTAAAGGGTAATAGATAGCTTATTTATTTCATTCATCGTATGTTCTATACCGCTAGTTGCAAAAGATTCTATCGTTTCTACAGATTTTTCTATTTTTAATCTTACAATGGGTTCTTCGTTTTTTAACCACTTGCTTAAAACGAAATCAGCCTGCATTCCTTTGGGGTAATTATTCCCGATCCCGAACCTAAGTTTTGGGTATTTATCGGTCCCCAGAATATTCTGTATATCTTTTAGTCCGTTATGCCCTGCGTCTGTGCCATTTGGCCGCAAACGAAGTTTATCCAGCGGGAGCGCAAGATCGTCTACAATTGTCAAAGTATTGCCTAATTCTACCTTTTCTTTTTCCTGCCAATATTTAAATGCCCTGCCACTTAAATTCATAAATGTAGTGGGACAAATACATATAAACTGCTTCCCTTTCCACTTTACTTCTGCCACATAAGCGAGCCTTTCGATCTTAAAACTGCCACCATGCTTATGTACAAATGCGTTTACCACGTCAAACCCAATGTTGTGACGCGTGTTGGCATATTCATTACCTATATTGCCCAGCCCTATAATGAGAAATTTCGACATTCTTGGCACGAAGATACTAGAAATGACTATTCGGTTGGGATAGATGCGATCGTATTATTTAACAGGAGCCTTTTGGTAGGTTTTATAGCTGGTCAGAGGAATCAGATTTTTCCCGGGCTTTGAATAATTGGTCTAAAAAAACAGCTATAGTTGATTTTATTTTATCCGAATTATTGGCAACTATCTTAGCTACGCCAAATTCCAAAGTGGTGCCCAAAAGCTGTCTGAAAATATTGTTTGAGCCTCTTTCATATATTTTTTTAGATAACAGGCCTGCGCCGAAACTCATGGCCGCTGTTACAGCATCGGGTTGTATTGCTGAAAGGTCTGTTAGTTTGCTTAATTGCTTTTTAATAATATTGGCCGGTTGTAAATTTTCACAGGTGTTATGGAACTGGCCAATCATTGCTTGTCTTTTTATTTCGGCCTCCAGTTCCAATTGTAATATGGCAGCCTTTAGTTCACGGTTATTTTTAATAGGCATGATTTGCAATTAATGAAGTAGTTTTTTGATAATTAGATTGCTGATGCCTGTTTTTAAAACTTTATTTCTGAATAGGTATAATATCAAACTACAAATTGAATAGAAGCCTGCAACGATAAAAAATCCATAATACGTTTTCCCTAATAGATGACCTATCCAAAGAGCGATGCCTATATTCAGGATAAAGAAAACCATTGAGACTACTATCGCAATAAGTAACATGCAAACAAGAGAGGAAACTATATCAGCTATTTTATCAACTGCATGAAGTTTCAACAGATCTATTCTTGTCTCTATATAATCGGCGGACTTTTCAAATAATGATTCTATATCACTTTTCGGGTTTTCCATGGATATTGTTTAGTCAGCTTTGTTATTTGATTAGACCATAAACAATGTAGTGTTACGCTTCCTTGGCACTCTCATATTTTTCTTTAACGCTATCTACAAATTCATTGACCTTTTCTTTCAAATTGTTTTTTAGGTCTTCGCCTGCTTCTTTGATTTTCTCTCTCGTGACAGAACCTTTATCAGGAGCAAATAAAATACCCGCAATGGCACCAGCCGCCACGCCTAATAATACTGCCGCAAGGATTTTTTTTGATTTCATAATTATATAGGTTTATTCGTATAAAATATGGGCTATAGTCTTAGAATATATTATCCTAAGCTAGCATATTTTATTTAGTTTGTAATTTTAAATCGTAACTATTATCTAAAAAAATTCTGCGTATAACCGCTTTCGGTACCTGCTTTGTAATAGGTTTTAAAAAATTCATCTGCAGAAAGAAAGCCGCTTCCTTTGATTACAAATATCACCAAAAGCAGCAATGTTACAATTGACAATATCAATTCCTTATTGCTTATACTCATTCCTCCCTGAACATTTGCAAATACTACAGCTCCTACAATAATAGGGATTTGTATCAATGCTGTCCATCTTGTAAAAAGTCCCGCTACAATAAACAGCCCGCCCAATAAATTAATATAAGGTATTATAAAAGTCAGCGCCTTTATGTTTCCGTTTAGAACATGAAAGCCTGAGTTTTGAAGCATGCTCTCTAACCGGGATGAGTCCTGAATAAATTCGATACCCTTCCAAAAAAGAATGAATCCTAACACTATCCGAATTAAGGTTAACCATTTCGGTTGGTTGTTCGAGCTTTTTTTGAGTATTTTATGATCTAGTTCCATAGTAGTAATTTTTATGGTGAATAATAAAACAGACAGCAATCGTTACGGCTAAATGAAGTTGCAATTAACCAAACTCCTCATTTACCTTAGATAGTGCACAACATCTGTGCCAAGCTTACCGTGATAAATTTCAAAACTAATTGATATACAATATTTTATAAAGAAAGGATAATTTGATTTTAGGGGAAGTATTGGAGTATTCATTTAGCATCTTGACATCCCTCATATATTAGGGTATATCTTTACTAAATTTTTATCTTTATAAACGGGCAAGGGCGCAAATATTCAAATGAAAAACACCAACGATAAAATCATTTCCTGGGGCATTATTGGCTGTGGCGATGTTACCGAAGTAAAAAGCGGACCTGCTTTTAATAAAGTCAAAAATTCCAGGTTGGTAGCTGTTATGCGCAGGGATCTTGCAAAAGCTGCAGACTATGCTAAACGTCACGGAGTTGCTACATGGTACGATAATGCAGCGGCTTTGATCAACAACTCCGATATTAATGCCATCTATATTGCAACACCGCCCAAATTTCATGAGGAATATGCCATACAGGCGATGCAAGCTGGTAAATATGTGTATGTAGAAAAACCTGTTGCGATCGATATTGCTTCCTGCAAAAGAATGATAGATCATAAAACGACATTAAAAAGTAGCATAACTGTTGCACATTACAGAAGAGCCTTGCCGAAATTTCTTGCCATAAAAAAAATGATCGAAGAAAATAAAATCGGTAAGGTAAAGTTGATCCAACTCAACATGATGCAACCGCACCAATCCTCCCTGATTGCTTCGAGTGAAAAAAACTGGAGGGTAGATCCGGCCATTGCAGGAGGAGGATTATTTTTTGATCTAGCGCCGCATCAATTGGATATCATCACATTTATTTTTGGCAATTATATCTGCTGTTCCGGGATGTCATTGAACACAGCGAAATATTATGAGGCAGAAGATACTGTTGTTGGATATGCCCAATTACCAAATGATATTGTATTCTCCGGTACATGGTGTTTTACCGCGCCAGCGAATATGGAGGAAGACAATTGCACGATCATCGGAGAAAAAGGTTCCTGCAGTTTCCCATTTTTTGGGGATGAGCTGGAAGTAACTACCAATGAAGGAAAACAAAATTTTTCGTTTGAAAAACCCGCTCATATACAAGAGCCAATGATCAATAAGGTAGTGCAATATTTTCTTGGGAATGAACCCAATCCCTGTTCATTGGAAGAAGCGTTGATAAGCCTGGAAATTATGGAACGGTTTAAATTAGGGAATCCTTCGGCTAATTTATAAGTGCGGAGACTAAGGGATTCGAACCCTTGATACAGTTTCCCGTATACACACTTTCCAGGCGTGCTCCTTCAACCACTCGGACAAGTCTCCTTTTTTAGGATGGCAAAAATACAGTATCAATATTTAGAAGGAGAATATTTTTTCAGCATTTGCTGTAGTGATAGCTGCAACTTCCTCAGTAGATACTTTTTTTACTTCAGCAAGTTTTGCGGCAATGTATTTCAGGTAGCTGCTTTCGTTCCTTTTGCCTCTAAAAGGAACCGGTGCGAGGTATGGAGCGTCTGTTTCCAGCACCAGATATTGAAGGTCTATTTTTTCCAATACTTCAGCAAGCCCGGATTTTTTGTAGGTGAGTACACCGCCAATGCCCAGATAAAATCCTGCATTTATGATTTCCATAGCATTTTCGTATGTGCCACCGAAACAGTGAAATATGCCTTTTATGCCTTTTGGAACATATTCTTTAATTACGTTGATCGTTTCCTGCATGGCATCTCTGGTATGAAGTACAACTGGTAAATTATATTGTAATGATAATTCTATTTGAATTCTGAAAGCCTCGAATTGCTGCGTGGTGAATGTTTTGTCCCAGTAAAAATCCAGTCCTATTTCACCCACTGCTGCAAATTTTTCTTTGGAAAGCCAGTGTTGAACAATTTGTAATTCCTGCATATAATTTTCTTTAACATAACAGGGATGGAGGCCCATCATTGGGATAAATTTTTCGGGTACCTTTTTACTCAAAGTCAACATTGATTCAATCGATCCGCTATCTACCGAAGGTAAATAAAAGCGGTTAACACCTTCAATCTCTGCTCTTTGTATCACCAGGTCCAGGTCTTCTTTAAATTCATCTGCATAAAGATGGCAATGGGTATCAATTAATTTCATCGATGATTTAGTATTAAAAATTTATGGCATTTCATTGTTTAAACAATAATTTATCAAAAGAAATAATTTGTCGCGATCTTCTATTTGATAAACTTTAAAAATGAGAAAATATTTTTCAACATTACTTGATATGTTTTTTCAAAAAAAAAATTGCTTTATAAAAAGAACAATGTAAATTTGTTCCAGTTTTCATAGGGTACGGATTAAAAACGGGCCGGGGTTTCTACCTCAGGCCCAATTTTTTTTAGCTCACTTAACAAGCTGCTGTCTATCTCTTTGTAATTTGTCCGCATCTATTTTTTCGAAACTAAATCCTCTTGTTGAAAAATATTCTAATACTACCGGTAACGCATATCGCAATCTTTCAAAAGCTTTCTCACTATCATGAAATACAACGATGGAGCCATTTTTAGCATTATTTATAACGTTAGCTAAACATTTCTCAGGGGTTAATTTTTTATCAAAATCCCCGCTTAATACGGACCACATAATGATGTGTGATTGAATTTTTTTGGTAGCCAACCGCTTCAATTGAGATTTTTTAATTCTTCCATAAGGAGGACGAAATAGCGCTGAATCAATATGTTTTTTTGCTTCGGCAATATTTTCTACATAAACATCATCATTCGTCTTCCATCC
Source organism: Ferruginibacter sp. (assembly GCA_035485735.1). Classification (GTDB taxonomy): domain Bacteria; phylum Bacteroidota; class Bacteroidia; order Chitinophagales; family Chitinophagaceae; genus Ferruginibacter. The sequence goes on along the minus strand of DATHNS010000026.1, from coordinate 114,706 downwards.
ATTAAGATGGTTGTGGGTATGATTTGCAATTGTATGGCCCTCTGTAGTAATTCTTCTATAGATATCGTTGTACTGCACAACATTTTTGCCAATGCAAAAAAAAGTAGCTGTGGCCCTGTATTTTTTCAACTCATCCAATACAAATGGAGTAATGGTAGGATGCGGCCCATCATCAAAAGTCAAATAGATAATCTTTTTCGTATCTTTTACCTGCCAAATACAGGTGGGATATAATAGTTTTAACCACCAGGGCGTCTTTACAAAATAAAACATATTGCAAATTAATTTAAATCGCGATTAAACCCTTAATAAAGTATCCCGTCTTAACTCCTGAAAACAATAAATTAATAATATTAAATAACCGATTAAAACTTGACGTATGAAAAAGAAAAACCTTGTAATAGCGCTAGCGGTTGCCACAATTGCCATCAGCTTTACAGCTTGCAAAAAAACTTCCGGGGACGCTGAAACAGCTACTTTGGCCAGCCAGTCTTCAATATCCGACAATCTTACTGAAGATGCAAATAATGTATTTACACAAACTGTAAATAATGATACTACCGGAACACTAGGTGCAGCAAGGCCTGCCCCATATTATAATGCAACAGTTACCATTAGCCCGGCGGTAGGCTTTCCAAAAACGATTACCATTAATTTTGGAAGCGGTACAACATCGCAGGATTTAATTTACAGAACAGGTGAAATTCAGGTCGTTCTTTCAGATTCATTCAGATTGAATGGGACAACAGCTACGTTAAGTTTTTTGAATAACTATACTGTTGATGGTTACGCAAAAACCGGTACAATAACCTGGACCAATCAAAGCGTTGGCGATACATTAAAATGGACAAGAGTGGATAGCGGAACAGTTACAGCGCCTGATGGCTCTTACTGGCATCATTCGGGCCAGAGGGTTGTAGTTCAAACCGCAGGTTTTGGAGATAACAATTTATTAGACAATGTATACTCAATAACAGGAAACCATACGATCGTAAATTCTGAGGGTATTACAGGTACTTCAATTATACTAATACCTTTGGAAAAGAAAGCTGATTGTTTCTTTATTGATGCAGGACAGATAAGAATAAATGGCCCTAAACATTATGCTGTTATCGATTTTGGTAATGGAACTTGTGATGACAATGCCACTTTTGCTCTTGATGGAGGTACTGTGTATGGCTTCAGGTTATGGTAATACCTTAATATAATAATTTATATAAAACCGCCCTGACTTTATCGGGGCGGTTTTATTTTATACGTAAATACCGCTGCCTTAAAAAAATAATCGGATATTTAAAATATAATACCTCCTGATTCGTCTACCTATACATACATGGAGGATGTACTGACCATACCAACTATAATGAGCGCAGAACGCAGCAACAATATATCAGGCACTATCAAGGCTTACAGCAAACAATTGTTTGGGTTTATAAAACAACGTGTTTCAAGCAATGAAGATGCGGAAGATATTTTGCAGGATGTTTTTTTTCAATTTGCCGGCAATGAAGAACCCATTACACAGGTTACCGGTTGGTTATATAAAGTGGCACGCAATAAAATTACAGATAGCTATCGTAAACAAAAATTGCCATTGATAGATGATATACAATCTGCCTCCTCCGGTGAGGAAGGATTTGATTGGAAAGAAATACTATTGGCTGCGGATGATACACCGGAAACAAGTTATATCCGAAACTTGTTTTGGGAAGAACTGCAGCTGGCGCTGGATGAACTGCCCGTGGAACAAAGGGATGTGTTTATTTTAAATGAGATAGAAGGTATTGCTTTTAAAGATATTGCTGAAGAAACAGGTGTTAGTGTGGCCACATTAATTAGCCGTAAACGTTATGCAGTATTACACTTAAGAGACAGGCTCAGTGTATTGAGAGATGAGATTTTAAATTACTAAACTTAAAAAATTACATACAATGAAAAATTGCAGAATCAGAAAATTTTTTATGATCCTAGTTTTCGGTATCGTAGCTATAACAGTATTTAGCACGGTAGTGATGGGATTATGGAACGCTATTTTGCCAGCAGTGTTAGGCGTTAAAACGATAACCTTTATCCAGGCATTAGGTATTTTATTATTGAGTAAGATATTGTTTGGAGGCTTTGGCCCGAGAGGTGGTTGTGGCTGGCACGGTGGAAGGGCATGGAAAATGAGAATGAAGGAGAAATTTAAAAACATGACACCTGAAGAAAGAGAAAAAATAAAAGCAGCCTGGAAAGATCGTTGCGGTAACAGGTGGAAGATGGATGAAGAGGATGATACGAATATAGGCTAGTCAATAGGCACACAAGTTTCTTTTTGTTATACCAAAACTATTTTATGGAAGTACTTGTTTTTAAAACCAATCTTACTGATAATACCCGGATCAGGGATGTTGAATCTTATTTGGATATTCATCCGAATATACAAAGATGGAACGTTGACCTAAAGGATTGTGATAATATTTTACGGGTAGAAAGCAACGGTGTTGCGGGAACAGAAGTAGAAAAAATATTATTCAATGCCGGATATTATTGCGAGGAGTTATAGGTGTAGATCTAACAATTGATTAGAACCCGGATTTCATTATTGCTTTATTCTCTGTTTGAGGTCAGGAAATAAAGTAACTGAAATTTGGGTTTTTTGTTTTTTGGACTTTGTTATTTGCTTTTTGTTATTTTTACCAATATAAACCGCTACATGCAATTGGTAATTGAGGATATAAAAAAACTATTTCAATCATTCAGTAAATCTGCCGTTACCAGCATTGACAAAATCCCACAAAGTGGAAGTGACAGGATTTACTTTAGAATTATAACCGATACGTCATCTTATATAGCTACTTACAATACCAATATTAAAGAGAACGATACTTTTTTATATTTCAGCAAACATTTTAAAGAGAGTAGTAATCCGGTCCCCGAAATTTTTGCTGTTAATGATACCCATTCAATTTATATACAGGAAGATTTTGGCGATAGCTCATTACTCAATGAGATAGAGAAAAATGGTCCTAATGATCAGGTATATGATCTGTTCAAAAAAACATTACAGGCTTTAGTCCAACTGCAAATAAAAGGTGATGAAGGATTGGATTACGATAAGTGTATTACCAGTAAAGAGTTTGGCAAGCAGGCCATCCTGAGCGACCTGCTCTATTTTAAATATTATTTCCTGGATACTTTAAAAATACCTTATGACAAAGAAAGATTGATCGATGATTTTGAAGCTTTCAGTACCTATCTATCTCATGTCGATCATAAATATTTTATGTTTCGCGATTTCCAAAGCAGGAACATAATGGTGAAAGATAACGCCATTCATTTTATAGATTACCAGGGTGGAATGAAAGGCGCCTTACAATACGATGTGGCATCTTTATTATGGCAGGCAAAGGCAGAACTAAGCGGTGAGTGGAAGAATAACTTGTTGCAATATTATATGTCTTGTGTAGAAGAAGTGTTAGGCAAAACAATCGATAAAAATCAGTTTGAGAGCCAGTACAATGGGTATGTATTGATAAGATTATTACAAGTATTAGGAGCGTATGGTTTTAGAGGTTTGTTTGAACGGAAGGCGCATTTTTTAACGAGCATTCCTTTGGCATTAAAAAATATACAATGGTTTATTGCTAATAAGCAGATTGGGCTTAGTTTGCCGGAGTTTGAACGATTGTTGAATTTGATGACGACCGATGAGGTCATCAATCGTTTTGAAGCGATCAAGGCTACGCCAGCTACTCCGTTGGTTGTTAAGATCAACAGCTTCTCTTACAAAATAACCGGCTATCCAAAAGATGAAACAGACAATGGAGGCGGCTTTGTTTTTGATTGCAGAAGTATTTTAAATCCGGGCAGGATAGAAGCGTTTAAGCAACAAACAGGCCGGGACAAAGCAGTTAAAGATTACCTGGAGCAACAAACTGAAATGCCTGAATTTTTAAATAGCGTATACAATATCGTAGACATAGCGGTCGAAAATTATATCAGCAGAAATTTCGAGAGCCTGATGATCAATTTTGGCTGTACGGGTGGCAGGCACAGAAGTGTGTATGCTGCTGATGCGGTTGCGAGGCATTTAAGAAATAAGTACAACGTTAAAATTGACTTGAATCATTTGGAACAAAACATCCACGAAATAAAAAATTAAACGTACTGATAATGAAGGCAATGATCTTTGCAGCGGGATTAGGGACACGGTTTAAACCCTGGACAGATAAGCATCCTAAAGCATTGGCTATTGTTAACGGCAAATCCTTACTACAAAGAAATATTGAGTACCTGCAACAATATGGCATTACGGATGTTGTAGTAAATGTGCATCATTTTGCTCCACAAATTATAGAGGCTGTAAATACAAATAAAGGTTGGGGAAGCAATATTGTGATCAGTGATGAAACAAATGAAGTATTGGAAACAGGTGGCGGCTTACTACATGCAGCAGATCTGTTAGCAGGCAATGAACCTTTTGTTACATTGAACGTAGATATTTTAACGAACCTTGCTATTGATCAACTACTTACTTTTCACAAGCAGCAAAATCCGCTAATCTCTTTTGGTGTTAGCAATAGGACCACTTCCCGCTATTTTTTATTTGATGATGATAGCCGTTTATGCGGATGGAGAAATGTAAAAACAGGAGAGGAGAAAATTTCTAACAGTAAAGAAAAATTGCATCCAAAAGCATATAGCTGTGTCGTAGTATTTCAGCCCGAAATATTTTCTTTGATTCGCCAGAAAGGCAAATTCTCTTTGACCGAAACATATCTTGATCTTGCTGCTAAGCATTTGATCATGGGATATGAGCACAATGCAAATGATAAATTTGTTGATGTTGGTAAACCGGAATCAGTAATTATCGCGGAGCAATTATTTAAATAATAAGAAAAAAACGATTGCTGGAATTGTAGTTTCTTCACACTCAGCGATATCCTTTGTGTACTCAGTGGCTCAGTGGTTTAACTTAAAAAGATATCCTTTAACTATTAATGAATTATTAAAACCTTTTTGGTAGTAATGTTATCGTCATGGTTTATTCTCAGGATATAAGTGCCATTAGGAAAATTGGCAGCATTGATCTCGATAGAAGAGGTATTCATTTCCGCTCCCATTAATTTTCTTCCGATCGCATCGTATAATTCTATTTCACAATTGCCGGTAACCCCGTATGGAGCAATTACTTCAATAATATTGCTGGCAGGGTTAGGATACACAACATATTTAGTCTGATCGCTATTGTTATTTAATAAAATGATCCTGCTGTATACATATGAGCCGTCATCATCAATTTCTTTGATACGATAGTAAATATCCCCTGACGGAATATTAAATTGTTCGAAGCTAAAATCGCTTTGCGTGTTGGATGTGATATCAATAGTTCCTGCAGTGGTCCAATCTTTACCGTCCGAGCTATATTCCACTTCAAATTTATTGGCATTTAGCGTTGGCGTTGCAACCAGCCAATGTATGTATGCTGTATTATCATTCAGCAATGAAGCTTCGGCATTAATAAAATTAACGGTCAGTACGATCGGAAATACATAAGGAGTTGGCACATTTTCTCCAGGATCACCGGGATTATTATTATTGTTAGGATCTACAACTAGCGGAGAACCATTATTGGATGAATCTGTGATATTCGCAAAGCTCGGCCCAATTCCTATATTACCATTGCCAATAGCAGAGTTGTAATAAGTCACGCCCGGAACGAGGTTTGTAACCTGACATTTTATTTGAATAGTGGCGAAATAATTTGTGTTAGTTAATATCCGGTTATTGAGTTTTTGGCCGGGGTTTAAAAGGCTGGTAACTGTTGTTCCGTTGTAGGCCGTGTTAAGTGTTAAAGCAGCCGGATTGCTAATAAAACTTGTTGTAACATTCGATACATTTCCGGCACCAAAAGCTGCTGCCAGGTCATCCGTAACATTGATGTTTTTAATAATGACATTGCCCATATTTTTTACATATACAACATAGGTAAGATTAGCAGTATTGGCATTTACTACCGAACTACTTACCAATTGTTTAGTAGTACCAACTACAGGAACAAGGGCCGTATTATCAATAGGAGCTAAACCGTTTTGGTAAGTTGTTACCGGTCCCAACGTATTACTCGCGATATCATACGGAAAATAATAACAGCTGTTGGTATAGTTAGTACCCGTTATCTCCAGCTCTCCGTTTAAAAAGGCCATCCCATAACAATTGAGTGGCATGGTTTGTAAATAGGTTGCCGTGGCACTACCGAAGCCTGTTGCATAGTTAGTGATCTCGTATAGTTGAGAAATGGGCTCAGCGCCTAAAGTGCAAAATAATCTTCCGTTCGGTAATATAGATAGATCGCCATTTAAAATATCAGTAGGAAAATGTCCCGGCGGGAACACGACTAATTTTGACGACAAGGTAGTACCGGTAGTCAGGTTGAAATTACTCAGTTTGCAGGTGCCAGTTGTTGCATTATAATTGCTGAATGCCCAAAGATTTCCATTATTATCAAATTCAAAATTATTGAGGATATAATTGAATACATAAGTCGATGTAACGGGAATAACTGCAGGACAAACAACGGAATCAGGCAGGCCGACATCTAAAACCCAAACATGTGAGTCAACCCCATCTCTTATCGTAGAAATATAGATCTTATTATCTTTTGGATTATACGCAATGTAGGTAGAAGTATAATCAGGAATTTGAGCAGAAAAATTACAATCTGCCAGTAAAGTTGGCGTAGAAGTTAAAGGATCTTTTATAATAGAGAAACTGGCATCGAAAGGATTAGAGCACGTGCTGCTCCCTAAGTTAACCAACATCGAATTTTGTGAAAAAGATTCAGTGTAAGAAAACAATAGCAGCAATAACGGTACAAAGTATTTAGTAAAAAATCCTTTCATTTCTCATCAAGGTTGTTGTTTGATATATGTAATCAATAAAAGACCTTAAATTGTAAAATTATGATGCCTCGGGAATACGTATTTAGTTTTCATATAGGGCAATTGACTGTAGCAATTACACTGCAAAGTACGGCTATTTATTGCAATTTATTATTATATAAGTCTTTTTTATCTACGACTTTCACCTTATCACCCTCTTTCAGCAATTTGTTGACCGTATCGTAGGGAGACGTAACTACTTCATCTCCTTCATTAAGTCCGCTGGTAATTTCAATATAATTAATATCCTGAATATCAGTTTCTACCGCTACTTTTTTTACTTTATTGTCTTTATCCAGTACAAATGCCACTACGTCAAGGTCGTCATTATTAGTTGTATTTCCTGCAGCCAGGCCGGTCGTTTTTTTATTGGTTTGCGAACTATCGCTTTTGTCCCTTGTTGTTACTGCATTAATTGGTACACTCAGTACATTGATATGGATTTTAGTTTGAATATCGGCACTGGCACTCATACCCGGGCGAAAAGGAAATGCTCCTTTGCCTATCAGGTCCATATAACTTTCCGGCAGCATTCGAATGTACACTTTGTAATTGGTCACATCAGTACTGGTGTTTGTCAGATCGCTTTGTGTGGAAGCTCCGTTATTGCTGCTGGATATCTGAGTAACAATACCTTTGAATTTTCTGTTGTTATAAGCGTCTATGCTGATCACAGCGCTATCGCCTAATTTTACTTTTGGTATATCACTCTCGCTTACATCTACGCGTACCTCAATTTGTGACATATCTGCAATACGCAACATTTCAGTTCCGGCCATCATATTACTACCCACTACACGTTCTCCTTTTTTTACACTTAACAGACTTACAACGCCATCCATAGGTGCCAGTACAGCGGTTCTGCTAAGATCTTTGTTGGCTTTATCTAATTGAGATTTGGCATTTTTTACGGCCGCTTGTCCGCCGATGATGCCTTGTTTGGCAGCATTGTAATTAGCCAGTGCGGTTTTATAATTGGCTTCTGCAACATAAAATTCATTTTTACTAATTACCTGCTGATCATATAATTGCTTTTGCATATCATATGTTTTTTCAGATTGATCGAGTTGCGCCTTCACTGCATCTATTGATGCCTGTGAGTTAGCAACCTGCGCCTGGCTTTGCAATACGCCTGAAGAAGCTTCGTCGCGTTGAATGCTGTATATGTCTGCATAAATTCGTGCTACTACCTGTCCTTTTTTTACCGTATCACCTTCCTGAACAGGCAGGTCAGTGATTTCGCCGCTAACATCCGGGCTCACCTTTACTTCTATGGCAGGGTAAATTTTTCCGCTGGCATTAACCACTTCTATAATGGTGCGTTTCTGCGCTTTTTCCGCTGTTACTTTAATCGTATCGTCTTTACCGAAAATACCGGCAACTTTTAAAATGGCCACGATTACAATCAATCCTATCGAACCGAACAATATCCATTTAGTTGTCTTACTCATACTAGTTATGTTGAATGTTGAATTTTAAATGTTGAATAAATACGCTTGCATTTAAAATTCAGCATTTAAAATTTAAAAAAATTTCTTACAGTTTTAATCCCTGTCCTTTATAAAATTCCAGCACTTTCATTTTAAAAACATAATCGAATTGGTCCTGTACGTATTGCAGTTTAGCCGTAAACAAATTGTTCTGATTCGTGATCAATTCGAAAGTCCCTATCATACCCACATCATAACGTTTTTGTGAAAAGTCAAATGTGCGTTGAGAAGCATCCACTGTTTTTTTGCTGGCATTGAATTTTTCCATGGCTACAACAGCAGCGTTATATGCCTGATAAATATTTTGTTTTAATGTTTGGTTATCGGCATCTTTTTGTAATTCTAAATTCCTGGTGTTGAGTTTGCTTTGTTCCCAGGCACCATGTAAACTCCAACCGCTAAAAATTGGTATGGTAAGACTTAGTCCTGCTGATTGACGAAAATTATCGGAAAGCTGTGTGCCAAAAGGATCTGACTTAGCATAACCGATTTTATTGCCATTGGTAATAATCGGGCTTTGCACAGTATACGAAGTTCCGCCAACATTTACAGAATACGGAGTAGGATTGTAGCCAACAATGATCGGGTCGTACAAAGCAGTTTTATAATCGAGGTAACTTGAATTTAAAGTTCCGAAGGCCGCCAGTGTAGGATACATGGCATCTTTCGCGGCGTCAGCGTCTTTTTGTGCGGCTTTCAATTTAAATTCGTTTACGCGTTGCTGTGGTAAATTAACGATAGCAAGATTGTATACATCTTCGGGTTGCAGATCAGCAAATGATTCAATCGGAATTAATTCCGCCGGCGGCGAATCAACATCAAAAGGCGTTGCTGCATCCACATTCATATAGGATTTAAGCACCAGTACATTTTGGTCAACAGCACCTTTGGCATTTATATAATTGGCCGTATCAGTGGCAACCTGGGCCTCGAGTTCGGCAGCATTTAATTCGGGTAAAGAACCTGCCGCCACTAATTTTTTTGTATTGCTTAATTGCGCTTCTGACAAATGTAATTGCAGTAATGCAATATTTTGCTGCGCCTTACTTAACAAAATTTGTAAATAAGCATTTGCAACAGATAATACAATATCGTTTTTTAATTTATCTACAGAAGCTTTAGCGGCATCAGCTTCCCATCTGCTGGCGATGATACTGTTTTGCTTACTGTACCAATTAAAAATGTTAGCGCTTGTCTGCAATTGAAAACCTGCAGATAAATAACTCTGTGTAATTAAAGAGAAAGTAGTAGGATCCTGATTACGGCCTGAATTGTATGCTCCATCACCGGTAAAATTTGCGGCGGGATATTGGCTCAGTTTATTTTCTTTATATTGAAGCTGCGCAATTTTGGCTTGTACATCTGTTTGTTTGATGGAAATATTATTCGCCAGCGCATAATCCACACAGTGCCGAAGATCCCATTTTTCCTGGGCTTTTATTGACGTTGTAAATAATAAAATGATAAGAGTGTAAAGTCCATATCTCATAATGCAAAAATATAATATACTAGCCGAAAAGGGTGCGGTAAAATTCAGGAAACCTGATCTTTACAAAATTTTATACATTAGATCAAAAAAGGTATGATCCTTTTGGTTTTTGCAGCGTAAGCCCTATATTCAGGGTAGGCTGTTAGCAGGAATTTCTCTTCTATTAAGGCTCGTCCAATAAGGCATATGGTAATTACAATAGCTGCTGCTATTGTTTCTACGGAAATATATGAAAAAACACCTGCCCAAATAAAAAAGATGAGTGAAGTATAAATAGGGTTACGCGTCCATTTATAAGGGCCGCTCGTAACAAGTTCACCTGCAGTTGTATTGGCAGCTCCATGAAAACTTCTGATCCCAAAAGTGACCCTTGCCCATATCATTAATAATAATGACAATACCTGAATCGAGATCCCAATAGGATTTGTAGAAAGAATTTGATGGGTTTCCGCAAGAAATAAGCCGCATGCTATTACGATAACCACTAAAATAATAGAAGCTGTCTTTGAGTTCATAGAATGAGTTTGAGTACAATTTACATAATTACTTTAATGATTTGTATTGTCAATACAAATCTCCGTACTACATTTGCAAAAAATAACCGACAACCTATTCATGCGGATTGTAATTGCATCCATATTATTCATTGCATTACTGGCTCAGACTTTCGATAGTGCTTTTATTACATTGGGTTATTATGTGAACACGGCTGCCTATTCGAAGACTTGCGAAAATAAGGACAAGCCAATGCTGCACTGCTGCGGTAAATGTCAGCTCAGAAAAAAATTACTGCAGGCAGAAAAAGATAAACAAGCAGCAGATAAAAGGGGTGAAAATAAAAATGAGATAGTCCTTTCATCAAAATCTTTTTTTGCTACCATTTCCCCAATAGCTTCTTACGAATTAAATATACAATATCCTCAATACTCCGGGGGTAAAGAAACAAAAATGCCGCGTTCTGTTTTTCATCCACCAAGTGTATAATAATTTTATTGAATTAGTGATGCGATAGTATTTGCATCTAATCGTATCTCCCGTTTTTCGGGGAGAGTACACGTATTCATTTCTAAAATTAATTGCATGCTGAAATTAATCATTTCATTCAGCTTGTTATTTATTACTGTGTGTTGCCTTGCACAAAATAAATTGACAGGCAAAATAATTGACAACAATACCAAAGAACCAATAGAATATGTGGTTGTAAGTGTTGCGAAGGGAAAGTCTGTAGTAACAGATAAGCTAGGAAATTTTGAGGTGACTGTCCCCGTTGATAGCAATATGATCACTATCTCATCGATAGGGTATGTTTTTCAAAAAATACAAATAACAGATAGTACAAAACATTTGATCATTCAATTAAAAAGAGGGCCGGTTGATATGAGCGAAGTGTTGATCACTTCGCACTCAAACAACATTTCTTTTCATACAACAAGTAATCTGGATCTTAATTTACGTCCGGTCAATTCCGCACAAGACTTATTAAGATTAGTGCCGGGGCTATTTACTGCACAGCATATGGGTGGGGGTAAAGCAGAACAAATTTTTATACGTGGGTTTGACGCAGATCATGGTACCGATGTAAATATTTCTGTAGATGGAATGCCTGTAAACATGGTATCACATGCACATGGCCAGGGCTATGCCGATATGCATTTTATAATTCCTGAAACGATTAAGCAATATGATTTTGGCAAGGGCCCGTATTATACAGGTTACGGTGATTTTACAACAGCAGGGTATGTCAATTATACGACTGCTGATGTGTTGGAAAAAAGTTTAGTCAAAATTGAAGGCGGACAATTCAATGATGCAAGGATCGTTGCAGCTGTTAACTTGTTAAGCGATAGATCAAAACTCCGCGGACAAAGCGCTTATATCGCCGGTGATGCAAATTATTTTGACGGGCCTTTTACTTTCCCCGAGCATTTCAGCCGGCTAAATTTATTTGGGAAATATATTACCCGGTTAGGCGATAATAATAAATTGACGGTTAGCGCATCTACTTTTAGCACGCAATGGAGGGCTTCAGGTGAAATACCAGAACGGGCTGTAGCTACCGGCACTATTGGGTTTGATACGGCCGGGAATAAACTCACATTAAATGCCCCACCTGTTATTGACCGGTTTGGTACGATCGATAGTTTACAAGGAGGTTACTCGAGCAGAACAAATGCGATTGTGAAATTAACATCAAGCCTCCACAATAATTTCATCCTGGAAAATGAATTGTATTATACTTACTACAATTTCCATTTACATGTGAACTCCACTTTTTTTGCAGAAGACAGTGTCAATGGTGATGCCTTTCGCCAGCGGGAAGAGAGGAATTTGTTTGGATATAACGGCAAGCTTACTAATAGAAAATGTTGGGGTAATAACATGCTTACTTCAAGTATAGGATTAAGCGCAAGGATCGATAGAACAAATAACAGCGAATTCTCAAATACTGTTGATCAAAATACAGTCATTCATTACAACCAGTTAGGTAACATAAGTGAAGATAATTTTAGTATGTATCTAGATGAAACAATTGAAAAAGGTAAATGGTTATTGAATGTTGGATCACGGGTTGATTATTTTTATTTTAGCTATGCCGATAAGTTGAATCCTCAATTGCCATCACGCAGTAATGTGATCGCAAGTCCTAAATTGAATATTCAGTATACTGTGAATTCAACTTTGCAACTCTATTTAAAATCGGGCAAAGGCTTCCACTCAAATGATGCCAGGGCTGTGGTATTTAATGATGGATTAAAAACTATGCCTGCAGCCTACGGCGCAGATCTTGGATTTATATGGAAGCCATTATCACGCTTGTTGATCAATCCTGCAATTTGGTATTTATATTTAGAACAAGAATTTGTGTATTCAGATGATGGAACAGTAGAACCTGGTGACAGAACAAGAAGAGTAGGAGTTGATCTTTCTGCACGTTATCAATTAACGGACTGGTTATTTGCAGACGCGAATGTGAACCTTGCTAATCCGCGAGATGCCCAACTTCCAAACGGACAAAACCATTTAGCATTGGCACCTACCTTTACTAGTACAGGCGGTATAGACTTTAAATTAAAGAATGGATTTAATGGTGCTATCAGTTATCGTTATTTGCACAAACGTGCAGGCAATGCTGATTATTCTTTAACCGCAGATGGCTATTTTGTTTCGGACCTTACAATAAATTATACACAGAAGAAATATGAACTGGGAGTGGCTATAGAAAATCTGTTCAATACAAAATGGAACGAGTTTGAAGCAGAAGAAATAACAAGAATGAAAGGAGAGCCTCAACCTGTTGATCAGATGAGTTTTACTCCGGGTACGCCATTTTTCGCTAAGCTAAAGCTAGCTGTATTCTTTTAATACCTTATAGATACGTTTTAAAGAGGGCCGTTTATTCGGCCCTTTTTATTTATAGGATTTAAAACTTACATTTGCACTGATCTTGGTTTCCGAATGTTCGGAATTAAAAGGGAAGTCCGGTGTAATTCCGGCGCTATCCCCGTAGCTGTAAAAGAGCCTTAATCTTTAAAAAGATGAAGGAAGTTTTGATCTTCACGCCACTGTTTTTATAATGGGAAGGCAATCAATACTTACTCTTGAGCCAGAAGACCTGCCAGGTAAACTTTTCATCGCTAAAGCTTTCGGGTCGAGAGGCAAGCGGGGTATTCTTATTTTATATCCCTTTTTGGCATTTGCCGAATCGCTTTCGATGAATTATTATTTATTATACCAGCGTATAAAACAATATGTTTATCAGGCAACCGGCATACAAAATGATGAGGTGTACTCTTTGCAGTACGTTCCTTATTGTGTTGCTGCTTGTTATTATTTCGTCAGATATTTTCGCGCAGGCCATTACCGTAGACAGCAATAGCGTATTGAATAAAGTTATCGTCACGTCCAATAAAAAACAGAATGTTTATACAAAAGCAGTACCTGTTCAATTATTGAATAACGAAACACTCCAACAAATAAATGGTTATTCAATAGGAGATGCGGCAAGTTATTTTTCGGGCGTTTTAATAAAAGATTATGGTGGTATCGGCGGATTAAAAACTATTTCAGTAAGAAGTTTGGGCGCATCAAATACAGGTGTGTTATACGATGGGATACCGGTTGCCGATGCGCAAAGCGGACAAATAGACCTCAGTAAATTTTCTTCCACTTTTGTACAAAGCTTAGAGCTGGATCTGGCCAATCCACAACAAATGCTTTTACCTGCAAGGGCTTATTCGTCCGCTGCTGTATTGTCTATTACTTCCAACACGTATACTGCTATCAATTTTACACAAAAAAAATGGCTGCTTGGCGCTAAGCAAGGATCTTTCGGTTTATGGCAACCATTTGCTGGTATGTATTTTCCTGTAACTAAAAGTTTTGTGATCAGTGCCAATGCGGAAGCTACCTGGGCAAATGGCAATTATCCTTACACAATAGAGAATGGGGTGCTTACACAAAAAGTTACCAGGAGTAATTCGGACGTAACGGCTTTTCAAGGTGAACTGAATGCTGTTAAACAATTTGCCGATAGCTCCACTTTGCAAACTAAGATCTGGGGGTATGCGTCTGAAAGAGGTTTACCGGGAGTGGTTATTTTCTTTAACAATAATATTTCTGTTCAGCGGTTACAGGATAATGATCTTTTTGTGCAGAGCCGTTATCAGGCAAAAATCAATATGACTACTTCTTTGCTGATCGCTGCAAAATATAGTTATGTGTATACAAGATACCGTGATCCGAACTTTTTCAATGGTACAGGTGGCCTTGATGATAAATATACACAGCAAGAAGGATATGCCAGCATAGCCCTTAGCAAACGATTTGGAAAATATATTACAACATCTATTGCTTCAGATATAGCAGTAACAGGACTTACAGCCAATATCAATAATTTCCCCACACCAATTCGTACCAATTTGTGGAACAGCATTGCGATCCAGTTCACTCAATCACTTTGGCAAATAAATGCTTCTTTATTGAATACAAATAATAGTGATCAAACCAAAGTGGGACCTTCATTAGAAAATAAAAATGAATTCACGCCTACTATCGCGGGCAGTTATAAAGTAAATACCAATAGCCCTTTTTTATTTCGCGCCTTTTATAAAAAAATATTTCGGATGCCCACTTTCAATGATGTGTATTATAATTATATCAGCAGCATTGATCCTAAACTCCGGCCTGAATATGCTGATCAATATAATATCGGAATTACTTATACTAAAAATTTTAATTTAAAAATAAAGCAGGTCAATATTAGTGTTGACGCCTACTACAATAATGTAAAAGATAAAATAGTAGCGGTTCCATCACAAAATCTTTTTATGTGGACAGTTATGAATGTTGGAAAAGTTGATATAAAAGGAATTGATGTTACGGCTGATGTTACCGGTCTACTTACAGCAAAAATTAGTTGGTCCGCAAGAATTGCGTATAGCCTGCAACAGGCGCTGGATGTAACCGATCCATCAAATGGAGAATATAAAAACCAAATACCCTATACGCCTGTTAATTCAGGATCAGGGTTGATGGCATTTATGTACAAAACCTGGACTGCAGGTTATACTATGTTGTTTTCGGGTTACAGATATTCATTAGGTGAAAATGACCCAACGAATGAATTGCCAGGTTGGATAACACAGGATGTATTTGTTTCAAGATCAATACATATTCATCAGGTACAAGCAAATATAAAGGCCGAAGTAAAAAATATTTTCGATACACGTTATGCTATCGTTCAATATTATCCCATGGAAGGCAGGTCTTATAAAATAAGTATATTATTCAATAATTTATAAATCAACAAAAATGAAACAAATCAAATTCCCTTTTATTGCAATTGCTTTGATAGTCGTTGCGGTTTCCTGTAAAAAAACTAATTCGGGTACTGTGCCTCCCATAACAGATGGCTTGCTGGTATTGAATCAGGGTAATTTCGGCCACAACAATACTACGCTTACTTATTATGATCTCGCTACCAGCAAGCAATACACAGATTATTTTGCTGATATAAATCATTTTGGATTAGGGGATGCGGGTAGTGATTTTATAGTTTACGGAGGTAAAATATATATAGTGATGAATAATTCGGGCAATGTAACAGTAGTCAATTCTTCTACCGGTAAATTGGTCGATACAATTGGTTTTACTAACGCAGGTGTTAACAGGCAGCCTGAAAATATTGTGAGTTACGGAGGTAAGGTTTTTGTATCTTCTACTGATGGTACGGTAGCGGTTATTGATACAACAACACTTACTGTGAGCCAATTCATTACGGTCGGTGCTAATCCTGCACAGATGGTAGTTTCAGGAACTAATTTATATGTGAGCAATACAGGAGGATTCAGCGCTGAATTTGATTCTACCGTATCCGTGATCAACCTTACCACACTTACAGAAACACAAAAGATAGTTGTAGGTGTAAATCCCGGTTCGCTCGCTGCAGATAATTCAGGTAATATTTATGTTGCCTGCACAGGTGATTACAATACAGTGGCTCCTTCATTGGTAAAAGTTGATATCTCGACCAATACAGTTATAAAATCTGCAGATACAACAGTTGGTACTGTCCGCTTTTACAATGGTAATTTGTACGTGACCGGCGGTTATCTCGGGGCTCCTGTAGTTCGAATATTAAGTACGACGGATTTTAGTCTTATAGCTAATTTTATTACTGATAACACTGCTATAGAAAATCCTTACGGTGTGGATATAGACAGTACAACAGGTGATGTGTACATAGCAGATGCAAAAGATTATTCATCTGCAGGAGAAGTTTTCAGCTTTGACAATACAGGAAAACTGAGGTTTTCATTTAGTGTAAAACCTGGCATTAGTCCTTGTAAAGTGATACCAATATCTCATTAAATATAATTGCTGGGTATCAGGTTTTGTATGGCCTGATACTCAGTATTTAATTAATAGCTGCTAGTATGCATAAACACGAACATAAATATTGTCCAAGATGTAACGTTCTGTTTGAATGTAAGGTTGGTAATATTACGCAGTGTCAATGTTATAACATTCATTTAAAAACAGAAGAACAAGCCTATATAAATGGAGTCTATCCCGATTGCCTGTGTGCCAATTGTATAAAAGAAGTAAGATCAGAATATAACCGTAGCCGCTTTTCAGCACGATTAAAAAAACTATTTGGTTTCAGGTAAGTAAAGTGTAACATCTAATAAGTTTTATTTATATTTATTATATGTTTGATCTTGCCGGCATATCGCTTAGAGAAATTATCACAATAGCATTCACCTTGTTTGCTGTGATTGATATGCTGGGTTCCATACCGATCCTGGTTTCTTTAAAAAGTAAAATTGCCGGCCCGATAAAATCAACGCAGACAACACTGGTATCAGGAGGCTTGATGATCCTGTTCTTGTTTTTTGGGAAACAATTTTTAGATATACTAAGCCTGGATGTCAGATCATTTGCAGTAGCAGGTAGCATTGTAATTTTTATACTTGGACTTGAAATGATATTGGGTATCGAATTTTTTAAGCAGGATAAAGATGATAAAACAAGTAGCGTTATACCCATTGCCTTTCCAATCATTGCAGGCTCCGGAACCCTGACTACCATTATGAGTTTACGCGCCAATTATGCGGTCATTAATATATTGATCGGTATTTTAATTAATTGTGTCGTTATTTACCTGGTATTAAAATCATTGACCTGGATAGAAAAAGTGCTTGGGCCAAGTGGATTATTAGTGATACGCAAATTTTTTGGTGTAGTATTATTAGCGATCGCTGTTAAAATATTCACTACTAATATTATACAATTCGAAAGGTGATTTTGGTCCCTATAAAGTTATTCCGGTATTTACTAATTAGCCGGAAGTGATAATATCTCTTCTTCCATAGCCTGAGTTTCCTGCGGATCGTTTTTATCATTATTTTTTGAGTCGGCTCTTTCAGCTCTCATGGCTTTTAGCTTTCCCCACTGATCATCTGTAAGTATAGCGTGTATGTTTTTAACCGTTTCTTTACGAAGCTCTTTCAGCTGCATTTTTTTCTGATCTTCTGTAAGGCTATCATTTGACAATATTGTTTCTCTGGTAGCTTTATTGGTTTGTCGTATTTGCCTCAATTGAACCCGCTGATCTTTAGTAAGATCCAACGCCTGCATTTGTTGCCAGAATGATTGTTTATTACTTGTACTTGTAGAATCTGATTGTGCAACACCTGGCAACGGAGCATCCCGCTGAACTTGTGCAAATGAAGCAAGTGAAATAAAAGATACGATCGTACTAATGATAATTTTTCTCATAGCAGCTTTTGGTTGGTATAGATGGAAAATTAATCAATAAGTTTAATTCACCGGGAAAATTATTGAAAAGAAAAATGGCCGCATTTTATTGCGGCCATTTCTTATTATTTACTTACCTAAAATTTATCTTAAGAAAAGCATTTCTCTGTATTTAGGTAATGTCCAGAAAGAATCATCTACCAAAATTTCTAATTTATCAACGCTGTAACGAATTGAATCAAAGTATTTGCCTTTGATATTTTCGCAATAAGCAATTGCTTTATCCCTGTTATTAGAAATAGTGTTTATTTTCTTTCTTTCTTCGATCATGTGTTCAACACCTGAACTCATTTTACCGATGTGCTCACTTACTTTTTTCAAAATGTTCAGTTGGTTAGCGTAAGTATCTGCCGGTAAACCTGCATCTTTTAAGCCTTTGATATTTTCTAATAATACATTTTGATATTTAACTGCGCAAGGTAAAATAACCGTTGTAGCTAATTCGCCGATAACTCTTGCTTCGATCTGTACTTTTTTAATGTACGCTTCAAGCATAATTTCATGACGGGCTTCTAATTCAGAATGGCTGTATATTTCATTCGTTTCAAAAAGATGTTTCGCTTTTTTAGTAACAAAAGCATCCAAAGAAAGTGGTGTGGTTTTTACATTAGGCAAACCTCTTTTTTCTGCTTCTTTAGCCCATTCTTCGCTATATCCATCTCCTTCAAATAATGTCTTCTTACTATCAACCACATATTTTTGGATGATGTGCATGATGGCAATTTCTTTCTTATCACCCTTATCGATCAAGGCATCAACATCTTTTTTGAATTGTTTTAATGTTTCTGCAACGATAGAGTTTAGAACTGTCATAGAGATAGCACAGTTAGCTGCAGAACCTACCGCACGGAACTCGAATTTGTTTCCTGTAAATGCGAATGGAGAAGTTCTGTTCCTATCTGTATTATCCAACATCAATTCAGGGATGGTCTTATGAATATCCAATTTAAGCATTGCTTCATCCTGTTCATCAAACTTGCCACCAACGCGTGTTTCAACCTGGTTTAATACTTCAGTCAGGTACTTACCGATGAAGATAGAGATGATCGCAGGAGGAGCTTCGTTTGCACCCAAACGGTGATCGTTACCCGCACTTGCAATAGCAGCTCTTAATAGATCTGCATAATCATGCACAGCTTTGATGGTATTAACAAAGAATGTCAAGAACATCAAATTGGTCTTTGGCGTTTTACCAGGCGCTAACAAGTTAACACCGGTATCAGTTGCGATACTCCAGTTATTATGTTTACCACTACCGTTAATACCGGCAAATGGTTTTTCGTGTAGTAGAACGATCAGGCCATGACGTTTAGCAACGCGTGTCATGATGTCCATTAATAAAGTATTATGATCAACAGCCAAGTTCGCTTCTTCGTAAATAGGAGCGCATTCAAACTGAGAAGGAGCAACTTCATTATGACGTGTACGTAGTGGAATACCTAGTTTGTAAGCTTCATCTTCGTAATCTCTCATAAATGCGTACACTCTTTCCGGAATAGCACCAAAGTAGTGATCTTCCAGCTGCTGGCCTTTTGCAGGAGCATGTCCGAATACAGTGCGGCCGGTCATGATCAGATCAGGACGGGCATTTACCATACCAGCATCAATAACGAAATACTCTTGTTCCCAACCTAAAGTAGCGGTAACTTTTGTAACGTTTTTATCAAAATACTGACAAACATCAACAGCAGCTTTATCAAGTGCTACCAATGCTTTGATCAAAGGAGTTTTATAATCCAGCGATTCGCCTGTGTAAGAAACAAAGATCGTAGGAATACATAATGTTCTTCCTTGTCCGATTTCCATGATGAATGGCGGTGAAGATGGATCCCATGCGGTATATCCACGTGCTTCAAATGTTGCCCTCAATCCACCATTCGGGAAAGAAGAGGCATCCGGTTCTTGCTGGATCAACGCTGTTCCTTCAAATTCTTCAATCGGCGTACCATCACCTTTTAATGTAAAGAATGAGTCATGTTTTTCCGCAGAAAGATCAGTTAGAGGTTGAAACCAGTGCGTGTAGTGAGTAACACCTTTAGTTTCTGCCCAAGCTTTTAAACCATTAGCAATTTGGTTACCCATAGAACGGTCAATTTTCTTGCCGCCTTTAATAGATGCTATTAGGCTTTTATATCCTTCATCACTTAAAAACTGACGGGCTGTTTTTTGAGAAAAAACATTTTCACCAAATATCCCTGTAATCTTTTGTGATATTTTTCCTTGGATGTCTCCAGGGTTTGTGCTTAAATTGTCGATTGACTTAAAACGAAGTGATTGCATAATGGTTTATTATTTAGATGGTACAAAAAAAAGGAATTTATTTCAATAAATCAATTATAGTTTGCTGAAAAACAAAATTTTTAACAAAAAAAGGTAAAAATGTAAATATTCAATTAAATTTTAATATTTACGATAATTTAGCCTTTTCCAGCTAATAGAGCACAATATGGGGGATAAAATAAAGGGTAAATAGATAGACCGGTACCTTATAATAGCACCAATTATGGGAATGGTATAGCCTATTATCATTATGAGAGAAAGGGAGAAAAAAAGTCCGAAAAGAATAAAGGACCTGTCATTTATGGAAGCCGGGATGCCCCGTTCACAGAAAAAAATAAAAACAATCAATAGTAACTGATATACAATAAACTCAATTGTAAAAGGGTATAAAAATGGAGCAGCAGCCCCATCACAAATATAAGGCCTCATGGCACCATGATTAAATGCCTGCGGCCCATTTTGTATAAAACTTATAAAAGAAGGATGTAGCGTATCAATAGGAATAGTAGAACGTGCTTTTTTTAATTCAAGGAAAGAAGATTGTTTTTCCACAACATACTGCGGCAGATCTGTTGTACCGGCAATCATACCGGAGGTAAAAAAAATAATCGCTCCTATACTATATACAATGGCGAAAGTTTTTAACGGGCGATATTGTTTGACGCTAACCAGCACCCACGCAAAGAGCGCAGGCAATAAAGCGATCAAAATAAAATTGCGTTGCAGGAAGATATATAATAAACAAAAAAATATGGCCGATATACCGGTAATGGATATACGCTTTTTATTGAGGCTATTATATAGTATATAGGTAGCAATACCCAGTGCAGATAAGATCAACCCTTCTTTATGAACAGAACTGGTAAATAATAAAAAAGAGGGCAACAAGAAACAACTGATAAGCAGGATATTTTCTTTTCCTTTATAGATGGCAGCAAATACTTTATATAAAGCCACATTTCCAAATAACACTATAAAATTGAAGAAGATCACATTGGTATAATAGTTACCTCCGCTGAAAATGTCAAAAACGGATAACAGCTTAATGATAAGATTGCTTTTAAGGTCATTCCAATAGGAGTTGGCAGAATTGAAAAGCCCGGAATAAGGGGATCGGTAGCCCGAATGAAAGATATTCAGAAAATATTCTTTTGGGTCAATAAAAAGCAGGCGGTATTCTTTCAATGCTTCTCCATGATATTGCCAGGTGTCAGCTCCATTGAAATAGTGAAGCATTATCCATCCGCTGGCTATACCTATTAGTCCTTTTAGTAAAAAAATACCCGTTACTATTTTAAGATTGATGCCGCTGCTTATTATAAACCGGCTGTTGATCAACAGCCAGCAGAAGATCAGTAAATAGCTGATAAAGAGGAACCAGGTCAAATGGAAAAATTTAGTGTGGGAAGTTAGTTAAAATAATAACTGCCGATGCTTCATTAAAAAAGAAATGCAGTTTGTACTTTTGCGCTTTATTTTTACAATTATGGATATTACAGTAAAGACAGCAGAACAGTTAAGATTAACTGCCGAAGAATTTGAATCGATCAGAAAAAAACTTGGCCGAACGCCCAATTTTAATGAGTTGTGCTGCTTTAGCGCTATGTGGAGCGAGCATTGTAGTTATAAAAATTCTATCAAATGGCTAAAAACATTGCCAAGAGAAGGGAAGAAAATGTTGGTGAAAGCCGGAGAAGAAAATGCGGGTTTAATGGATATTGGGGATGGTTACGGCGTAGTGTTCAAGATTGAAAGTCATAATCACCCAAGTGCCATTGAACCATTTCAGGGTGCGGCAACAGGTGTGGGAGGTATTCACCGTGATATTTTTACGATGGGCGCAAGGCCGATAGCTTCCTTAAACTCTTTGCGTTTCGGTAATTTAAAAGAAGCTAAGACACAACATTTGTTAGCAGGTGTTGTACACGGTATCGGGCATTATGGAAATTGTTTTGGCGTACCAACGGTAGGCGGTGAAATATATTTTGAAGATTGTTATCATACTAATCCTTTGGTGAATGCCATGAGCGTTGGTACATTGAAAAATGGCACCACCGTTTCTGCTATCGCAACAGGAAAAGGTAATCCTATATTTTTTGTTGGAAGCGCAACAGGTAAAGATGGAATTGGCGGTGCATCATTTGCTTCTGCAGATATCACAGCGGACAGCGCTGAAGATTTACCTGCGGTTCAGGTAGGCGATCCGTTTCAGGAAAAGAAATTATTGGAAGCTTGCCTGGAAGTTATAAAAACAGGAGCAGTTGTAGGCATGCAGGATATGGGGGCGGCTGGTATCATTTGTTCTACTGCAGAAATGAGTGCAAAAGGCGAAGTAGGCATGAGGATCGACTTGGATAAGGTACCAATGCGTCAAAAGAATATGAAGGCATGGGAAATTTTATTAAGTGAGAGCCAGGAAAGAATGTTGATGTGTGTAGAAAAAGGTAAAGAGAAATTAGTGTTGGATGTTTTTGAAAAATGGGATCTTCCCTGCAGCCAGATCGGTGAAGTAACAACAGATGGCAAACTACAATTTTTCATGAATGGCGAATTGGAAGCTGAAGTACCTGCATACGAATTAGTATTAGGTGGTGGAGCCCCGGTGTACGACAGATCATACAAAGAACCAAAATACCTGGTAAAAATAAAAGCGTTTGATCCTGATACAATTAAAGTTCCTGTTAATCTTAAAAAAACTGCGGAAGACTTAATTCAATTGCCAAGCATTGCATCCAAACGATGGATATATGTGCAGTACGATAGCATGGTTGGTGCAGGTACAACAGGCACAAATCAACCAAGTGATGCAGCAATAGTATTGGCTAAACCAACTAATAAAGCATTGGCACTAACAACGGATTGTAATAGTCGCTATGTTTTTGCAGATCCACATAAGGGAGCAATGATCGCTGTTGCGGAAGCGGCCAGGAATATTGTTTGCAGTGGTGGCGAACCTTTAGGTGTTACGAATTGTTTGAATTTTGGAAATCCTTATGACCCCGAAGTATATTACCAGTTCGTAAACGCGATCAAAGGAATGGGAGAGGCTTGTGTTAAGTTTGATACGCCTGTTACTGGCGGTAACGTTAGCTTCTATAATCAATCACCTGATGGCCCGGTGTATCCAACACCGACAATTGGTATGGTAGGCGTACTGGATAATGTGAAAGATAAAATGACGATGGATTTTAAAAAGGAAGGTGATGTTATTTATTTAGTAGGCGCCAGTAAAAGTGATATTAACTCATCTGAATATTTGCATAAATTACACGGTGTAGAATTTAGCCCTGCTCCGTATTTTGACCTGAACGAAGAATTTATTTTACAACAGGCCATTTTAAAATTGATCAAAAATAAATTGATCGCATCTGCGCATGATGTAAGTGAAGGCGGTTTATTTGTAACTTTAACTGAAAGCGGCTTTAACCGTGATCTTGGCTATACAATAGAAACAGATAACAGTATTAGAAAAGATGCGTATCTTTTTGGTGAAGCACAAAGCAGGGTAGTAGTATCAGCGGATGCAGCTAATACGACAAATGTAGAATCAACTTTAAAAGCAGCCAACGTTCCATTCAAAAAGATCGGGACTGTTACAAAAGGAGATATTAAAATAGACAATACAGGCTGGGGCTCAATAAAGGAATGGAAACAAAAATATGATTGCGCCATCGAAAATCTTTTAGCAGGTGAAGCCGCCGAACAAGCGTTAAGTGCGCTATAATACAAAATACCATGAGCAAAAAAATTGCAATAATCGGTGGGGGAAATTTGGGTACTGCGATTGCAGAAGGCTTATTAAAAAGCAAGTTCTGCAAACCGGCGGAGATTACCATCACCAAAAGAAATCTTGGTACTTTAAAAACACTGAGTGATAAAGGCGTTAAGGTAACTAGTGATAATACTGCGGCTGTGCGTAACAGCGAGTTAGTGATATTTGCTGTAAAGCCTTTTCAAATTGCAGAAGTATTGAGTGAACTGACAACAGTCATAACTGCCAAACATATATTGATATCGGTGATCGCGGGTATTTCTACAAAAGAGATTGCGGAGATCGTGAAAAAGAAAGTGGCTATTTGTAAAGCCATGCCAAATACGGCCGCTGCGATACAGGAAAGCATGACCTGCCTCAGCTTTAGCAATGCAACCGCAACACAGATCAATTATGTAAAAGAATTGTTTTCTACCATTGGTGAAGTTGCCGTGATAGAAGAGAAGTTAATGGATGCAGCAACGGTGTTGGGCTCATGTGGTACTGCTTTTGCCTTGCGTTATATCCGTGCCAGCATACAGGGAGGTATTGAAATAGGCTTTGATGCAAAAACGGCGGCACTCATTGCTGCTCAAACTGCCAAAGGCGCTGCAGATCTGTTACTACAAAAAGGAACGCATCCTGAACAGGAGATAGATAAAGTAACTACGCCAAAAGGCCTAACCATTGCAGGCTTAAACGAAATGGAACATAAAGGTTTCAGCTCTGCCGTTATTAAAGGGATCGCCACCAGCTTTAATAAAATAGGTAAGAACTAAACGAATTCCTGTTTAATCATCTGTACCCTAAATAATGTTTATATACTGCTGATTTTGAGTAAAACAGTGGTTAATAAGCCAATAATTGCTCCTTTTTATTTTGTTTAGCAACTATTTATATTATGTATATTTGGTATAACCAAAACTGCATATATGAGAACAAAATTCATTCTTTCAATAATCATTGTCGCAACATTGTTTGTTTCCTGTAAAAAGAATAGCTCTTCAGGAGGAGGGCTTACTTATCTTATAACGCAGGATAGCGCATCTGATGGTGTGAATATAAATAACAATGTAGTCAGGCATTTTGCTTACAACGCTAATAAAAAACTGGTTAAGGTTAGTTATGAATATGGAACGAGTGGTAATTTTAATCAATATGATACGCTATATTATAATCCGAATGGTACCGTTGAAAAAGTTGAAAGCTATGATGGCGGCCTTTGGAGAACAAACACCTATACTTATACATCGGGCCTTTTAACTTCAGTAAATGAAGTGGGCACAAATGATAGCGGGGCGTATACGCGTAACCGTGCTTATACATACAATGGTAATAAGCTAGCTACACAATCTTTGATATACAGCGTAGGAGTGGCAGAGGCAAATGGTGGTCCGGAAAATATAGACTCAATCGTTTATTCTGGAAATAATTTTCATACAGCTTATTTGATTGATATGAGCACAGCGGTAACGCTTACTTTTGATCAGACAGCTGCTAATCCTTATTACGGACTTAATTTTGACAGTGACGATTTTTTAGATATGTTTAATCCCAATAATCTTACGGAAGCATATGCAACAGCTACGCCGTCTACGATTTTTGCAAATAATACTTACACCTATAGTTCTGGCAGAGTTGCTACTATAACAGATATTACCAGAACACCCAATGTTGTTACAACCGTTGTCTATACCGGACTATAGTTGGATCTATTTATTGATAATAAGCCGCTTCATTTAATTGAAGCGGCTTATTTATTATTGCGTCTTTTACAAGCTGGTATGACAGGCTAACAGGGACTAAAAAAATTATACCAAGGCATAATTTTATGATCTTTTCATCATAATAAGCATATTATTCTGGTAATTGTATATATTTAATGGATTGTATTTTTATGAAACAACTATTTTCTTTACCGATACTTCTTTTATTTATTTTGTACTCTTGTTCAAATAACGAGCAAAAAAAGGTGACTGTAAGTGTAAAAAAAGACACTGTTGTACAAATAAAACAAATTCCCCAAACTGATACTCTCGTATCTCTTCCACCAGAAATAATGCTGGATACATTTTCAAAAACGCCGGCTGATACGATCGGAGGTTGTACCGCCACTTTTTCTACCGATTCTTTATACTATGAAAAAAGAGGCTATGTTTTTATAGCTGATTATACAGGGTTTTCGGCCATTAAGGTCGATAATAAATTAATATTCCTGCATGCTATTTATAAGGGCCAGAAAGAGACAATTGATAATGAAAGTACTTACGAAGGCACATTTGAAGGCGAGGGGTTTGTGGTTAGGATAAAAACAATGATCGCTAAAGTGGAAGGGGATGAATATTCAACCTATACAGGAACAATGGAAGTATCTAAGGGAAAGCGAAAGGTCATTTATAAAATATATGGTGCCGTTGGCTGTTAACCAGTAAGGGAATTATTTAGGTGCTTTTTTATAGATGTAAAAAGCCACTCCGGCAAAAATGATATTCGGTGTCCAGGCAGCAAGTATAGGAGGGAAATTTCCTTTCATTGCAAATACAATGGATAGCCTGCTGCATAATACATACAAAGAACTGATTATTAAACCAAGCGCTAATTGAAAACCACTGCCACCACGCACTTTGCGGGATGATAAGGATACGCCGATGATCGTTAAAACAATAACAGAAAACGGAATGGCATCTCTGTTATATCGTTCCACTAAAAGAGTTCCTATTTGTTCGGATCCTCTTAACTGTTCCATCCTTATGTATTCGTTTAGTTCAGGAGTAGACATGCGGTCTTTTAAATAATCATCCTTTTTCAGATCCAGGGGTTTAAAACTGTATTCTTCTAGTTTGCTGCTGCTTCTCTTTATTGTAAATTTATCGCCGCCCAGTAAAAATCTTTCAGCTACATTATACAGTTGCCATTTTTTTGCAGTCGTATCCCAGTTGATGGTTTGTGCCCTTAAATCATATACCAGCTTATTATTAATGATCTTTTGTACAAAGAAATTATCGCCACTTTTATTTGCTGAATTGTAATACCTGATACCCGCATAAGAGGTAGAATCTATGCGGAAATACGTATTTTCCTTAACAGTACTGTTGTCAAAATCACCTACATTGGAATCTATATATTTTGTAGTAAAGTTGCCCCATTTTTCATTCGCTCTTGGTACTACATACCTGTAACCGAACCATAATAAAGCAGCAAGAAAAAAGCCACCCACCCAGTAAGGGTATAAATATCTTTTGAAACTAACACCACTGCTTAAAATAGCAATTACTTCGGACCTTTCTGCCATCTTTGCGGTGAAGAATATAACAGAGATAAATGCAAACAAAGGAAACAGCAAAGCATCGATACGCGGAATAAATCCGAGATAAAATTGTGTGAATATCTGCCATGAAGAAAGTTTTGATAAAGCAAAATCATCTGCATGCTCACTTATATCTATTACTACTACAAGGGCTGTAATTAATAATATACAAAAGAAAAAAGTAGACAGGTAACTCTTTAATATGTAACGATCGATCTTCTTCATAAAATGTTTCCGCGGCAAAAGTAACTGAAAAGCAGCAGCCTTTAAAATGAGTGTAAATAGCTATGCATAAAAATGGTACAATTAACAAAATATAAATAAAAAGGAGCCGTCTTCACAGCTCCTTTTTATTATAGTATAGTGAAAATATTAATCCAGTAATTTCACTTCCATTCTTCTGTTTTGTGCCCTGCCTTCAGCCGTTGAATTATCGGCAATAGGATCTTCCATGCCAAAGCCTTTAGCTGTAACCCGGTCAGGAGAAACACCCTTCATTAAAATATAGGCTCTTACTGTGTTTGCTCTTGCAAGAGATAATGTTAGATTAGAGGATTCGCTTCCCACATCATCTGTGTATCCATCTATCTCTATTTTAACATCTGTTTTTCTGTTCAAATATTCAACAAGATTGTCAATTACGGGATAAGATTCTGGTTTTAGATCAGATTTACCTGTTTCAAAATTACAACCATTGAAAACATATGATTTAGGTCCTTCAAATTGGATAGGAACAACAAAAGGATGTTTGTCGTCATATCGGGCATTGTTTGCTAAGGCAGGGATATCCAAAAGAATATTTTGATTACTAGAATCCTGGAAACCAAGAATGTATAGATCATATTTCGAACCTACAGGTAATCTCAAAGAAAAATTTCCTGTAAGATCAGATAGGGCCTGAAATTCAGTTCCATTGGCAGAGCTTTTGAAAACTATTATTTCATTGCTAAGAGCTTTTCCACTTCCTAGATCTGTCACAGAGCCGATTACTAATGCATCTTTCTGTCCAACGATTGCTTGTGCCTTTAAACAAAAGGGAGCGAGCATAATAAGCAGACCGAATAAAATTTTTTGCTTCATAATAGTCAAGTTTTATTTTTCATCTTAAAGATATTAAAAAATCATTACCAAAACACAATTTCTACACTAGCGGTATGTATTTTACTATTATAAGCGTTGCTGTAATTGTTCTACCATGGTTGTTTTCCACCCGGCAAAGTCTCCGGCAATGATGTGTTTTCTTGCTTCATCAACCAACCATAAGTAAAAAGCGAGATTGTGAACACTGGCTATTGTCAACCCCAGATACTCCTGGGCCTTCATCAAATGGCGCAGGTAAGCCTTGGTATAATAATTACTCACTTCACAATCAATACCATCATCAATAGGACTAAAATCTTTTTCCCACTTTTTATTATCTATGTTGATGATCCCTTTGCTGGTAAAGAGCATGGCATTACGGCCATTGCGGGTTGGCATTACACAATCAAACATATCAATACCTAAAGCAATACATTCTAAAATGTTCCAGGGTGTACCAACACCCATTAAATAGCGTGGTTTTTGTTGCGGCAAAATATCACAACAAAGCTCCGTGTATTCATACATCATTTCTGTTGGTTCCCCAACGCTTAGTCCCCCGATGGCATTACCCGTTGCACCTTTTGATGCAATGTATTCTGCTGATGCGGTCCGTAATTCTTTATAGGTGCTGCCCTGAACAATAGGGAATAGATTTTGTGTATAGCCATATTTATCGGGTGTTTCATCGAATCTTGTAAAACACCTGTCTAACCACCGATGGGTTAGTTCCATACTTTTTTTAGCGTAGGTATGATCACTGGGATAGGGTGGGCACTCATCAAAAGCCATAATGATATCGCCACCGATGATACGTTGTATATCCATCACTTTTTCTGGCGTAAACAAATGTTTGCTGCCATCAATATGGCTTTGAAATAAAGCGCCCTCTTCAGTCAGTTTTCTGTTATTGGCCAATGAAAAAACCTGGTAACCGCCACTATCGGTCAATATTGGTTTTTCCCAGCCATTGAATTTGTGCAAACCGCCGGCTGCTTCCAAAACTTCCAGGCCCGGGCGGAGGTATAAATGATACGTATTGCCTAAAATTATTTGAGCTTTTACATCCTTTATTAATTGCTGTTGTGTTACAGCTTTTACGGTACCTACGGTACCAACGGGCATAAATATGGGCGTTAGTATCTCACCATGATCGGTCGTTATTTTCCCCGCTCTTGCTTTAGTGGTAGTGTCAGTATGCTGAACGTCAAATGATAGTGCTGCCATATAATGCGCAAAAATATTGTTTATTTGGCAATACGGCTTTGGCATAATTTTTTCCGCATATTTATCAAACAAAAATTAAAAAAATGAAAAACAATATAACAGGCAGGGTGAATATCATTATTGATGCACCTGTTTCAAAAGTTTGGGAAGCATTAACCAAACCCGAAATAATCAAGCAATATTTTTTTGGAACTGATACACATACCGATTGGAAAGTAGGAAACCCAATTCGTTTCACCGGTGAATGGCAGGGAAAAAAGTATGAAGACAAAGGAACTATTTTAAACTTCGAGCCTAATAAGCAAATTAAATATAGTTATTGGAGTTCTATGTCGGGAATAGAAGATAAGCCTGAAAACTATGTGACAGTTACCTACGATCTGGCAAGAAATGACGAAGATACAATGGTAACCATCACGCAGGATAATATCCCGGATGAAAAAATGAAAGAACATTCAGAACAGAACTGGGGTAAAGTGCTGACTGATCTAAAAACATTGCTGGAAAAAGAAACGGTGGCTTCTCTATAGATTAGCTGCTATGAATTGTTGGCAATATTCTTTTATTTGTTGTCGCACATCGCGAAACGATTGAAGAATATTGTCTTCTGTTCCAGTTGCTTTTGCAGGATCGGGAAAATTATGGTGAAATTTAATTGCCTTTGAAGGAAAGAAGGGACAGCGTTCTTTAGCATTATCACAAACGGTAATCACAAAGTCGAAATCGATATTTCTATACTCTTCAATATTGTTAGAGGTTTGTGATGAAATGTCGATACCAACTTCTTTCATAGTTGCGATCGCTCTTGGATTTACGCCATGCGTTTCAATACCCGCGCTGTATACTTCGGCTTTATCTTTCGCAAAAGATCGAAGATATCCTTCTGCTATCTGGCTTCGGCAACTATTGCCCGTGCATAAAACAAGTATTTTTTTCATATCAATTAGACGAATAACCAAACAATATTTATAATGGTAAATTTTGGGTCAAAACCAAAAACGATATCCAAAATAATAATGGAAAGCGTTATTATGATTTTCTTTTTGTGGTTGAGTATTTTTTTCATTTGATATTAACAACAGCCACTATTAGGTGAACAACATGCTGCTTGATTTTGTAATGTTGCTAATTGAACTTTTTGTTTTGCAGGAGGAATGCCACAATTGTCCTGCGCCAGACAAGCGGTTTGTTTTGGTGTAAGTTCAAAGCCGTTTCCATTAAAATGTAGGCCATATTTTCCAATCGTGTCAGACTGGTATTCTACTTCGATCTCCAGGTCTTCTGCACCCAATATTTTTTCTGAAAGCGCGATGATAGCTAATAATTTTTGTGGTTGCAACCGATGTTCCAGATCAGCTGCATTCCAAAGTTGAAGGCTGGCCACTTTTTCAAACCGCTCTGTGCCGCCACAGTCTATAAAATGTTTAGAGACAAGCCCGATTTCTGTCACATGAAAATGTTCGGGAACATACGATCCTGATGGCAATCTGAAGTTTACTGTTTCAATAACCGCAAGATGTTTTTTTATTTCTGACAATTTCATTTGACTTATTTTAATGCTAACAACAAGTGTTATTTTTCTTCTCTATTTTGATTGAGATATTCGTGAAATAGGCTTGTAATTTCGATAATACTTTTTCGTCGATACAATAGCAAATGGCATTGCCTTCAATATTGCCTTTTATGATACCTGCATTTTTTAATTCCTTTAAATGTTGCGAAACAGTAGGTTGGGCGAGTGGTAATTCATTGACAATATCGCCGCAGATACAGGTATCTACTTTTAGTAAATAATCAATAATGGCGATCCTTGCGGGATGTCCCAATGCTTTTGCCAATGTGGCGATAGCATTCTGCTTATCGGTAAAATGATCTGTTTTGGTTGCGCCCATAATAGTAATCTAATATTGCAATATTACGATAAATAGATAAAAAATAAAACTATTTTTTTACAGTCGCTGTTACATGGACTAGTAATGCAATGATATCCCACAAAAAATGAAAAACAATTATCAGTTTTATGTTTCTATATTTCCAATAATAATAAGCAAATGCTAACCCGATGATGAACGGGCCAAGTACATTATATAGGGTGCCAAATGAAAAATGCATCAGGCCAAATAAAAGAGAAGAAATAAAAATGGCCAGGTAAGAATTTTTAAAAAGCACTTCCAGTCGTGGTAACAAATATCCCCTGAAGATCAGTTCTTCTGCAATGCCAGCCGTGATTGCTGTAAAAATGAGTAACGGTATATTGTTTTTAAAAATGGCAATGATAGCATCCAGCTTTGTACTATGTTCTTTATAATGCATCGATAAAAAGATCAGCTGTATCAGAGCCGTTCCAATAAGGATCGCTGTAAATATTGAAAGCATTGCTATAACATACTTTGAAAATGTATAGTTCCTTTCTTCCCAAATTAAGAATGGTTGCTTTTCTACTTTTTTTGTGTAAAAAAATATCACTAGCAAGATGCACCAAAAAATTAGTCTTGAGATAAAGAACAGGGTGCCATTTACTTTGGATAATCCAAACAAGTGGAGCACAGGAGAAGAGCCAAGAAATGGGAAAGCAAATAATAACAGGATGGTCAATAGTATACCAATAACAATATGTGATCGTTTTGTTTCCTGTGAAATTATTGTGCTCATGTGTTAGTTCTTTGTTACATATACTGTTGAAGGTAGCGAAAGGTTGGGTGATATATTGTCTGTCATTAGCCATATAAAAAACGCCTTAATCATTTAAGGCGTTTTTTATAACATATGTAACTTTTTTTAATTAACAAAAACCTTATTCAGTAGTATCGTTGCTCCTGCAGCGTCCACTACTTTTACGATGTAAGTGCCACTTGCCAGTTTTGTAAGTAATTGCACTTGTACCGTTTGTTCTACGGTGCCTGCAAGAATTACTTTTGAAGATTGTATACTACGCCCTTCGAGTCCGGTTAATGTAACCGTGTAATCACCTGCTTTTTGTCCGCTTAACGATATAGAGAAAGACGTTCCTGTAATTGGATTGGGATAGATCTTTGAATCTTCGGGTGCCGCATCATTCGATTGAAGCGTTGCACTGATAGGAGATGTAACCGTATTCTGAAATAATAAATTGCCGCCTGCTAAATCGGAAACCGCATAACTCGTGTCAGCATTTTGAATTTTAGTTGCAGAAAGATTATTGAAATCAACCGTATAAAATCCTTTTCCTGTAGCACTGCCCACTATAACATTTCCTTCACCGTCAACAGCAGCGCCATTGGCGGGGAAATTAAATGGCAGGCCAGTTATCGAACCCATTAAAGTGGCAATTTTTGTAGTTACATCAATGCTGAACACAAAGTGATTGGCAGTGATCAGGTATAATTTTCCAAAAGCATCAGCGATCATATCGCCGCCCCAGCTGCTACATTGGTTATGTACGGATGTGCCGCCATTATTAGCATCATCTGTCAGGCTGCCCAAATCAGTAATGCTCGTATTGTTGGTAGTAAAGGAGTATAGATGGTTGCAGTCATTGCTGATAGCATATCCTTTACCATCTGCGCCAATACACATTCTTGTTACGTTATCGCTTTGGTCATAAATATTATTGGTGGTGCTGAAATGCTGGCCTTGTAACTGGTTTTCATTCAACTGAAGACTATTGTCGCTAAAATTTACCCACTTTAATTCGCCGGTTTGCATGGTACAGAAAAACAGCCTGTTATGTGTTTTATCATATGCCGCTGCTGCTACAAGATCGCTGCTGCCAATGGCAGGCACATCTTTTATTAATTTACCGGTAGCCGTATTGATCACACGGATATTTTTCCATAAAGAATCATGTGAATTACTTCCTGTAATGGCATAGGTTTCATCCTGTGCCGAAGCAAAAAGAGAAATAGCGGTAAATGTTGTAAGGAGTAAAATTTTACTATTCATGTGAGCAAGGTTTAGCGTTAGAATTTTCAGTAGGAAAGTTACTAAAAATTACTCATATGAACCAAGAGTTTTACTAAAAAGGTACAATCAGCTCAGCATCAGCTATGGTATTTAACCAGGCCGTCCATTGGGTTCTTTAGAACCTTCCCTAACTGCAATTCATATACAGCACACATGTCTTTCAGTACATCTTTAAAGCCATACGCCACGCTGCCAATAAAATGCAGGGGAAGTGTCCAGCTTTCCCTGTATTTGTATATATGATTAAAGAAAAAATCATTAAAACCGTCTTCAATAATATTCTCGATCATATAATGGCCACGGTTTTCCACTAAAAAAACAGTAAAAGACGCCAGGTAACGATTGGGCAAAGGATTTTTATAAACGGCATCTAAAATTTCAACAGCATTGGTATTGAATTTGGCATTGAAACGGTCCATCAGGTCGGCATCAAAAGTATTGTACAAATAATATTGCACTACCTTTTTACCAAGATAAGCACCACTGCCTTCATCGCCTAAAACATAGCCCAAACCCGGACTGTTTTTAATGATCTTTTTTCCATTGTAATAACAGGAGTTTGAGCCTGTGCCTAAAATACAGGCAACACCCTTTTCATCACCACACAATGCCTTCGCAGCGCCCATCAGGTCATGGTCAACACTGATCTTTGCTTTGGGAAAAACTTTGCTGATGGCCAGTTTTACTGTCTTTATATTGGCAGGATTACTACAACCTGTTCCGTAATAATGGATCTCAACAGGAACAGCCTTGTTCATTTTAGGCAACAATTCGTATTGAAGTATATTTTGTATTTGCTCCGCAGAAAGAAAATAAGGACTGATGCCCTGCGTATAAATGGTTTTCTTTTTTTTGCCGTCAACCAGGCACCATTCCGCCTTGGTAGAACCACTGTCTGCTATTAATTTGATAGCCATATAATGAGTTGAGATGAGTTGAAATTCGCGTTTAAAAGTAACATAATAATCGGTATGTACCGGTAGATAATAACCGAAATTGAAACAAATTTTAATTAATACTGCCAACAACCAATATTTATCGACAATTTTGCACCAATTAAATTAGTCAATTGGCGCATTATTAAATAGTATGAATAGAAATAAGAATCTTAAGGTTTGGCAACCACTGCTTTTTAGTTTGACCATGATAGCAGGAGTTTATTTAGGCTATAGCATGCGGGATAATATGCCCGGCAAATCTTTTTTCTCGATAGATAAAAGCAGCCCGTTGCAGGAAGTAATGAGCCTTGTCCAAAATAAATATGTGGATGATGTAAAAGTAAACGCGTTAAGCGATACTGCCATCGTCGCCATATTAAGCAAGCTTGATCCGCATTCTGTTTTTATACCCGCGGCCGAACTGCAAAGTGTAAATGAAGAACTGGCGGGTAATTTTTATGGGATCGGTATTGAATATAGCATATTGAATGATACCGTTAATGTGGTCAATGTATTGGCTGATGGCCCGAGTGCAAAAGCAGGTATACAGATCGGCGATAAATTGATAAAAGTGGGTGACAGTTTGATCGCGGGCACCAAAATAACATCCACTGGAATAAGAGCATTATTGAAAGGAGATGCCGATTCTAAAGTAACGGTCACCCTTTTGAGAAAGGGAACAATAAAGTCTTTCACAATAGTTCGTGGTGTGATTCCCGTTAGTAGCGTTGACGCCAGTTATATTATAGCGGATAGTATTGGGTATATCCGGCTGAATAAATTTTCTGAATTAACCTACAGAGAATTTATGCTATCAATGGAAGCCTTGCAAAAACAAGGATTAAAAAGTTTGATACTTGATTTAAGGGGCAATGGCGGCGGTGTGTTAGAACAGGCAACAGCTATTGCCGATGAGTTTTTAGATGGCGATAAACTGATCACCTATACAGAAGGCGTTCACTCGCCAAAGAAAGAATATCGCTGTATGCATCCGGGCGCATTTGAAGAAGGTAAATTAATTGTACTGGCAGATGAAGGAACAGCAAGTGCCAGCGAAATATTAATTGGCGCATTGCAGGACTGGGACAGGGCAATCATCATCGGCAGAAGAACTTTTGGTAAAGGATTGGTGCAACAGCAATACGACCTAAGCGATGGCAGCGCACTAAGATTAACGATTGCCAGGTATTATACACCAATAGGCAGAAGCATTCAGCGGCCATACACCGATGGAGATAAGGCATATTATGATGAAATCAGCAATCGTTTTCACGATGGAGAAGTGCTGAGCGCTGATTCTGTAAAAAACGATACGACCAAAATATTTAAAACAATACATGGTAAAACTGTGTATGGCGGCGGCGGTATTACGCCTGATATTTTTATTCCGTTAGATACTAGCGGTTTTTCATCAAGCGTTGCAGCGATCTATATAAAAGGTATCATCAGTGATTTTGCCTATCTGTATTACGTACAAAATAAAGATCGTTTGAATGGGTATAAAACAATTGCAGCTTTTGATAAACAATTTTCTTTTACGGAAGATGACTGGCAATCTTTTGTAACCACCGTTGCTAAAGATTCTATTTCTGTAAGTAATATTTCACCGAAAGAAAAATCGGATATTATCCTTCGTATACGATCATCTATTGCCCGTGAGATATGGCACAATGAAGGCTTTTATGAAACGATGAACACGGATGATGATGGCGTAAAAAAAGCAATTGAAATAGTAACAGGTCGCAAGTAATAGGTAGTAAGATTTAATTCATGCTACTTGATTCTCCGTACCTGATACGCGTACATACCTTAATAAATTAAAATAACGCATATGTGGTTAAATAATATTCTTGAAACCATTGGTGATACACCATTGATCAAATTAAATAAGATCACAAAAGATCTGCCTTGTACTGTATTGGCTAAAGTGGAATATTTTAATCCCGGCAATTCTATCAAGGATCGCATGGCCATTAAAATGTTAGAAGTGGCAGAGAAAGAAGGAAAGATAAAACCTGGCGGGACAATAATAGAAGGTACCAGCGGCAATACAGGTATGGGCCTTGCTTTGGCAGCTTGCGTAAAAGGATACAAATGTATTTTTACTACAACAGATAAACAATCAAAAGAAAAAGCAGATATACTCAAAGCGGTAGGAGCAGAAGTAATTGTTTGTCCAACCAATGTTGAACCGGAAGATCCGCGTTCATATTATTCTGTATCAAAACGCCTGGCTACGGAAGTGCCGAACAGCTGGTATGTGAATCAGTATGATAATCTGGCCAACCGGCAGGCGCATTATGAACAGACAGGCCCTGAAATTTGGGAGCAGACCGAAGGGAAAATAACGCACCTTGTTGTAGCATCAGGTACAGGCGGAACTGTTGTTGGGACGGCACAATATCTAAAAGAAAAAAATCCAAACATTCAGGTATGGGCCATTGACAGTTATGGTTCTTTACTAAAAAAATATTTTGATACGGGCGAGCTGGATCATAAAGAGGTCTATCCTTATATCAGCGAAGGATTCGGAGAAGATTTTATTCCCGCAAATTATGATATGAGCGTGATCGATCTGTTTGAAAAAGTAACCGATAAAGATGGCGCTATCATGGCCCGTCGTATTGCTAAAGAAGAAGGATTGTTTTGTGGATACAGTGCCGGCAGCTGTCTGCAGGGCATGTTGCAGTTAAAGGATAAATTAAAAAAAGGGGATGTTGTTGTATGCATTTTTCATGACCATGGTAGTCGTTATGTAGGAAAAATTTATAATGACCAGTGGATGATGGAGCGCGGATTTTTAGAAGTTAAAACCTTTAAAGATCTGATCAGCGGAAGAGGAAGCAACCCTTTGATAACGGTGCAACCGGAACAATTGGTTTCTGAAGCGATAGCGATCATGAAAAAATATGATATTGAAAATATCCCTGTCATTAGAGGAGAAGAAAATGTTGGCGCGATATCAGAAAGTGGTTTGTTCAATAAAATAGTAACCAACGGAGATATTAAAATGCAAACGATCGCTTCTGTTATGGAAAAACCATATCCGGTAGTTTCTTTTGATACACCGGTAGAGCGGTTGAGTTCTTTTATCACCAAAGAAAACGGAGCCGTATTAAGTAAAGATGAAAGCGGTGGTTATCATATTGTAACAAAATATGATATTATACAAAGCCTTACCAAATAATCGGCTGTTACAGGAAATGAATAGCAGGGTAAATGTCTTATTACCTGCTACTTTTGTCTTGAGGCTGGACCTTCACAACCTATGCTGGCAGGCGATATCTATCAAAATTCCCCAATTATTTTTTATGCCGTATATTGCACACCTAATAATTAAAAAACACTAAAAAATAACACATGAGTAAGTACACAGCTGGCGTATTATTTGGTAAAGAATTGGAAGCCTTGTATAACGACGCGAAAGACAACAAATTTGCAATACCAGCAGTTAACTGCATCGGTACTGATACCATTAATGCGGTTCTTGAAACAGCAGCTAAAGTTAATTCTCCGGTTATCATACAATTTTCAAACGGTGGTGCACAGTTCATCGCTGGTAAAGGAATGCCGAATGATAAATTACAAGCAAATATCGCGGGCGCTATTTCAGGTGCTATGCATGTTCACGCAGTAGCAAAACATTATGGAGTTCCTGTTGTTTTACATACGGATCACGCTTCTGCAAAATGGCTACCATGGATCAGCGCGTTGATCGATGCAGGTGAAAAACATTTTAAAGAAACAGGTTCTCCTTTATTCAGTTCTCACATGTTGGATCTTTCTGAAGAACCAATCGAAGAAAATATTCATACATCAGTTGAGTTCTACAAACGTATGGCTCCATTGGGCATGAGCATCGAGATCGAATTAGGCGTTACGGGCGGCGAAGAAGATGGTGTTGATAACAGCGATGTTGATAACGATAAATTATATACTCAACCGGAACACGTTTTATATTCTTACAAAGAATTATCTAAAGTAGGTAAGATGTTTACTGTGGCTGCTGCTTTTGGTAACGTACATGGTGTTTACAAATCTGGTAACGTGCAGTTAACGCCTGTTATCTTACACAATAGCCAGGTGCATATTGAAAAAGAATTGAAGACAGGTCCTAAACCAGTTTACTTTGTGTTCCACGGTGGTAGCGGTTCTCCTCAAAATCAAATCAGAGAAGCGATCGGTTACGGTGCTATCAAAATGAATATCGATACAGATATGCAATGGGCATTCTGGGAAGGAACTTTGAACTTCTACAAAAAGAACGAAGCCTTTTTACAAGGACAATTGGGAAATCCGGAAGGCCCTGAAAAACCAAACAAAAAATATTACGACCCACGTGTTTGGTTGCGCAAAGGACAAGAAAATTTCATCAAGCGTTTAGAAGTTGCTTTTGATGATTTGAATTGTATGAATAGAAATAAATAAAAATGTAAAAGTCAAAAACAAAAAGTACTAACTACTTTTTGTTTTTGGCTTCTTTTTTGTTTTGAATTGTAACTTTTGAATTTAACATGCTATGAGAAAAGAAGAAGATTTTGACGCCAACCTTGCCGGTGAAGATGGATTAACGGAAGAGACGAAAAGAAGATGGTTCAAGCGGATAAAAAAAGGAATTCTTACTGCTACTAAAGACAAGGCAGATGCACCGGAAGGTATCTGGACAAAATGCCCATCCTGCAAACTAACCTGCACGGTTAGTGAGCTTAGAGAAAATAGATTCGTTTGTCCGAGATGTGAATACCATCATCGTATTGGCAGCGGAGAATATTTTGATATCATTTTTGATGAAGGTGTTTTTGAAGAATTGTTTGCCAATATCGTATCGAAAGATTTCTTAGGTTTCGTTGATCTTAAGCCTTATGCCAAAAGATTGGAAGAGACCTACGAAAAAACAGATATTCATGATTCAATAACCGTGGCACATGGACAGGTTGAAGGCAATCATCTTGTAGTAGCCTGTATGGATTTTGAATTTATCGGTGGTAGTCTGGGTAGCGTAATGGGAGAAAAAATATCCCGCGCCTGTGATTATTGTATCAAGCACAAGATCCCGTTTATGATCATCAATAAAAGCGGTGGTGCGAGAATGATGGAAAGCGCTTTCTCCTTAATGCAGTTAGCTAAGACCTCGGGTAAATTATCGCAGTTGGCCGATGCAAAAATTCCTTATATTTCTTTATGTACCGATCCTACTTTTGGTGGAACCACTGCATCTTTCGCGATGTTAGGCGATATCATTTGTGGTGAACCGGAAGCGCTGATCGGTTTTGCAGGCCCGCGTGTTATTAAAGAAACAATTAAAAAAGATCTGCCCGATGGCTTTCAGCGCAGCGAATTTTTATTAGAACACGGCTTCCTGGATTTTATTATTCCCAGAAAGGACCTGAGAAGCAAGTTGGCAACCTTGCTGGTGTTATTAAAAAACTAAGTATTCATTGAAATTGATAAAAAAAGCAGCCTGCAAAGGCTGCTTTTGATTTACAGGTATTGGTACTTTCAATAAATAATATCACTACATATAATAATTTTGAAACTATAAAAAATTCCGTTATTTTTATAAGGATTGGCTTGCTTCTCTAACACAAAACAATATAGATAAATTATGGCCATACGAGTAGCGATCAATCACAAAACAAGTTATACCTATGACAGGGCAGTTACTTTGTTTCCCCACATCTTTCGTTTAAGGCCCGCGGCACATTCCAGGACCGCCATTGAATCGTATTCACTAAAAATTTCTCCTAAAGAACATTTCATCAACTGGCAGCAAGATCCATTTGGCAACTACCAGGCAAGAGTTGTTTTTAATGAACCAACAACACAATTAAAAATTGAAGTGGAAATTATTGCAGACATGATCGCATTAAATCCATTTGATTTTTTTGTGGAAGAATATGCAGAAAATTTTCCTTTTAAATATAGCGAGCTTTTACAAAAAGAACTAGTGCCCTATCTTGAAATAAAAGATGACGGGCCTTTATTGAAAGAATGGATAAAAACAATTGATACGAGTAAAAAAACGATCAACGATTTTTTAGTTTACTTAAATTATAAATTATACAAGGCCATCAACTATTCCATCCGCATGGAAGCAGGTGTGCAAACATCTGAAGAAACATTAACTAAAGAGTTAGGTTCTTGCAGAGATACTGCCTGGTTGTTTGTACAGATATTACGTCACTTAGGTTTAGCTGCGCGATTTGTATCAGGTTATTTAGTACAATTAAAATCTGACCAGGAATCTTTGGACGGGCCATCAGGACCAATAGAAGATTTTACAGATCTGCATGCGTGGACAGAAGTCTATATCCCCGGCGCAGGTTGGATCGGGCTTGATCCTACCTCAGGGTTATTTGCGAGTGAAGGGCATATACCTTTAGCTTGTACACCTGATTATGCAAGCGCTGCACCGGTTGTTGGCGCAACAAGCAAATGCGAAGACACAAAATTTGATTTCTCCAATATTGTAACGCGCATCCATGAAGATCCGCGCGTAACAAAACCATATTCGGAAGAGCAATGGATCGCGATCAATGCGACCGCATTAAAAGTTGATAAGGATCTGCAGAATTATGATGTGAAGATGACGATGGGTGGTGAGCCTACTTTCGTTTCTATCGATGATATGGAATCTGCGCAATGGAACACCGCTGCAGATGGAAAAGAAAAACGAGAATTATCACACGATCTTATTTTCAGGCTGAGAGAAAAATTCGGTCCGACCGGTATGATACATTACGGGCAAGGCAAATGGTATCCCGGTGAACCTTTGCCACGCTGGCAATTAGGATTGTTCTGGCGCAAAGATGGCTATCCGATCTGGCGTGATGTTAAACTGATCGCACACGAAAAGATCGAAAAAAAATACACGCATGAAGATGCAGAAAAAATTGCGAAAGAATTAGCGAAGCATATTGCAGTAAGTACAGATAATGTAAGCGCTGTTTATGAAGATGTGTTTTATTTTTTATGGCAGGAAGGAAAAGTGCCGGTTAATATCGATCCTACAAAAGCAGGATTAAAAGATTCAACAGAACGCAGAACATTAGCACAGTTGCTTGATAAAGGTTTAGACAAACCCGCAGGTTTTGTATTGCCATTAAAATGGAACTACTACAACAGCCAATGGCAAAGCTGCAAATGGATCATGAATCGCGAGCAGATATTTTTATTGCCGGGAAACTCACCAATCGGTTTGCGTTTGCCTTTAGAATCTTTACCAGCAGTAGCATTAGAACCACAAATTGTTGAACGCAGTTTGTTTGATGAATTACCTGAACTGGAAGAGTATCATGAAAGTATCACAGAACGCTATGGTTCTATTACTGAACATCCAACAGAAAAAAGAACCAAAGTAACCAAGACCGCAGACGAAAAAGAAAAAGACAAAAAGAATAAAATAGAAGAGAAAGAAGAAACGAAAATAACTTTTGAAGTGCCTGTTATTAAAACAGCGCTTTGTGTTGAAGCGAGAGACGGCGTTGTGTATTTATTTGTTCCGCCATTAGAATATTTAGAACATTATTTAGACCTGATGGCTTCAATAGAAGCAACAGCTAAAAAATTAAATATTCCTGTTAGAATAGAAGGATACGAGCCACCAAGAGATTACCGTGTTGAAAGATTAGTGGTATCTCCTGATCCAGGTGTTATTGAAGTAAACATTCATCCTGCCAAGAATTGGAAAGAGATGGTGCATAATTTAGATACGCTTTATGATGAAGCATTCTTAGCAAGATTGGGAACAGAAAAATTCATGTTGGATGGAAGGCACACAGGCACCGGTGGTGGTAACCATATTACCATCGGTGGCGCAACACCCGCTGAAAGTCCGCTATTACGCAGGCCCGATCTGTTGCGTAGTTTAATTACTTACTGGCAACATCATCCTGGTTTATCATATTTATTTTCGGGGTCGTTCATTGGGCCAACAAGTCAGGCGCCAAGAATCGATGAGGGCCTTGATCAGAAATTATACGAAATGGAAATCGCGTTCGACCAGGTTCCTGAAAAAGGATTTATTCCTTTCTGGTTAACGGATAGATTGTTCCGTCACTTGTTAACTGATCTGACAGGTAATACGCATCGTTCTGAATTCTGTATCGATAAATTATATTCACCTGATTCATCATCAGGCAGATTAGGCATTTTAGAATTCCGTGCATTTGATATGCCACCTCATAAAGAAATGAGTTTGGTGCAAATGTTATTGATACGTGCTTTGATCAGCAAGTTCTGGAAGAAGCCATACAAACACGATCTGGTAAGATGGGGAACAGAATTGCATGATAAATTTATGTTGCCTCATTATGCGCAGGAAGATATGAGAGATATTGTGAGCGACTTAAATGATGCGGGCTATCCGTTCCAGATGAGTTGGTTCGATGCATTCTTTGAATTCCGTTTTCCGCATTACGGAACGGTTAAAATTCAAAACATCGAGATGGAAATTCGCGGAGCAATAGAACCATGGCATGTGTTGGGTGAAGAAATGTCGAGTTCAGGCACGGCACGTTTTGTTGATTCATCTTTAGAAAGAGTACAGGTAAAATTAAAAGGCCTAAATGGTGATCGTTATATTTTATTGTGCAATGGCACACGTGTTCCATTAAGAGAAACACATGTAAAAGAAGAATTCGTTTGCGGTGTACGTTACCGTGCATGGCAACCACCATCAGCCTTACATCCAACGATCGGTGTTGATACGCCATTGACATTTGATATCATTGATACCTGGAACAGTCGTTCTATAGGT
Source organism: Ferruginibacter sp. (assembly GCA_035485735.1). GTDB lineage: Bacteria > Bacteroidota > Bacteroidia > Chitinophagales > Chitinophagaceae > Ferruginibacter. Next base: position 71,202 of record DATHNS010000026.1, on the reverse strand, counting down.
GGTTGTACTTATCATGTATCACATCCTGGTGGAAGAAGCTACGATACCTTCCCGGTAAATGCATACGAAGCTGAATCACGCAGAGGAAACAGATTTGAGGATACATCGTATTCGCAAGATGTATTATTACCAAGAGCATATATCTCAGAAATAAAACATTATATCGAACCGAATGCCAAGAACGTTCCTTACGATCCACCACCTATTGAAGTGAGTGGTGAATATCCTAATACATTGGATATGCGACAGTTTTGGAAGAAGAAAAAATAGATTTAATCCCTGAGCTTGGCTTGGGGATTTTTTGTTGTGTTATAAAAGTTTCGCATATTTTTGAATGCCTTAATCACCTAGTACCTGCAAAATCACGACCATTATGACCTACAATAAATTTAATACAGGATCCGAGTGGAGAAAATGGGATCTCCATGTCCATACCCCCTATTCTTTAGTTAATCATTTTACGGGAGCTACTGATGATGAAAAATGGGAGCTTTTTATAAAAGACTTAGAGTCATTACCTGAAGAATTCAAAGTATTAGGGATTAATGATTATTTATTTATTGAAGGGTATAAAAAAGTTTTAGAGTATAGAAAAAAGGGAAGACTTAAAAATATCGAGACTATTTTGCCTGTAGTTGAATTTCGTATAAAAAAATTCGCCGGTCACAAAGATTTTAAACGAATAAATTTTCATGTAATTTTTTCTGATGTGTTAGAACCTCACATAATAGAAAGCCAGTTTTTAAATGGCTTGAATGGAAAATATAAACTCACGCCAGGACTTAATGGAATAACTTGGAATGGGTTAATAACAAAAGATAGCCTAATTGACCTAGGTATAGCTATTAAAAAAAGCGTTCCATCAGAGCAATTGCCGAGTTATGGAAGTGATTTAGAAGAAGGATTTAATAATTTAAATCTTGATGAAGAAGATATTTTAAAATTATTAAAAGATAATACATATTTAAAGGGTAAATTTTTAACAGCTGTTGGCAAAACCGAATGGGAAACTCTGTCATGGAATGATCAAAGTATTGCAGAAAAAAAAGATATAATTAATAAGGCCGATTTAGTATTTATCTCTTCAGCGAATGTAGATGCTTGTTATAATGCAAAAAGAAAACTTACGGAGCAGGGAGTTAATAATTTGCTTTTAGATTGTAGCGATGCGCATTATAATATTTCTTCACTGCAAAAAGATAGGATTGGAAAATGTTATACTTGGATAAAAGCAGATCCCACTTTTGATGGTCTAAAACAAATTGTTTTTGAACCTTCTTCGAGACTTTTAATTCAGGACGAACAGCCAGAAACAAAAACTAATTATAATGTAATTGAGAAAATTAGATTTATAGCTAATGAAAATTCTGATCTTTTTCCGACGGATTTCATTCAATTAAATCCAAATTTAAATGTAATTATAGGTGGTAAATCTTCTGGGAAGTCGTTACTCCTATTTCATATAGCCAAAACAATTGACCCAGATCAAGTTGCAGAAAAGCTTGGTGTCGTTAATGAAAATGAGTATGACTTACGAAGTAAAGTAGAGGGATTCGACTTTGAGGTAGATTGGAAAGATGGGCTTATAAATAAACTTAATGATGATTCAGATGGGAAAACAAGACAAATCACATATGTACCGCAGATGTATATTAATCATTTAGCAGAGCAAAAAGGAGAAAAAAAACTTACCGAGCTTATCGATAATATTCTACTACAAAACATAGGATTTAAACAATTTAAGGATGCTCAACACAAACGAATTCATGAAATAAATCTAGAGACTCTACTAAATGTTAATGAAATTTTTACTTTAAAAGAAGGCTATCAACAAATTCAACAGCAATCTAAAGAGTTGGGGGATAAGCCAGCTATTGATGCAAATATTTTGAGAATTAATGCCGAAATAATAGAATTAAATCAAAAAGCTGGGTTTTCTCCAGAAGAAACTATTGAGTATTCTCAATTGCAACAAAAGCGTGATAATTATATAAATGGTAAAGAAAGAATCGAGGTATACAAAGAAAAATTGCAAGAATATATTATTTTGATAGAAAATAATAAAGTGGAAACGAAGCAAAAAATAGAAAGTATTTCTTCTAATTGGTATGAATTTTCTGACGATAATATTGCTAATTTTTTCATAGCGAAGAATAAAAAAGAAGATAGTCTAACTATTGATGTTACATTTGATGCCATAATTAAAAAGTATCAAAAAGTTGCCGTAAACGTAGAAATATCTAGGCAAACAAAAATTAAAAATATTGCTGCGATAGATATCAAGCTTCTTCCTTTTGCAGCAAAAATTACTAATCAAGGCCTATTAGGGAAATTAAAACTTCAATTAGCTAAAGATCAAAGTACATTAAAGCAAATTGAAGAAAAACAAAAACAATTAAAAGGTATAGCAGACGAAGGGGCAAGATTAAGAAGCGAGATATTGGCGGGAACTATTAAATTATTTGATATTTATAAATTAATATTGGAACAAATAGTCAATCCTGAACTTTCTGAAATAGGCAATGGCTTAGCTTTAAAGACAACTTTAGAGATTGATATAGCCAGTTTCCAAAATGGATTTTGCGGATTATTAGATGGGCGATCAAATTTCAACACATTATTTGGAGCATCCTTTGATGCAAGCAATAACTATATATATTCCGAAGATACTCATATACAAAATATAGAATCAATTTTTGCAAAGGTTTGGAGTGCGGAAAGAAATCAAATTAAATTTAGATCTGGCTATGATTCCAAAGATGCAATTCTACAATTATTGAAAGACAACTTTAAATTTAAGTATAATATTATTTATAATGGAGATAATATACTTCAAATGTCTCCTGGAAAAAGGGGACTAGTTTTAATGCAAATAATTTTACATCTTAGTAATGCAAAGCATCCGATTTTAATTGATCAACCCGAGGATAATTTAGATAATAGAACAATATTTAATGATTTAAATGAATTTATAAAAGATAAGAAAATACAAAGACAAATTATTCTAGTTACTCACAATGCAAATTTAGTAGTATCAACTGACGCAGAACAGGTTATAGTGGCCAACCAAAACGGGCAGGATAAAGGAAAGACAAATGAAAAATACCAATTTGAATATGTTACTGGATCGTTGGAACATACTTTTAAAGCTGCTGGAAATTCAGGTGTGTTACAGCAGATGGGAATAAGAGAACATGTTTGTGATATATTGGAAGGAGGCGAAGATGCTTTTTTGTATAGAGAGAGGAAATATGGGTTTAAATAAATAATTATGAAATATATAAGAATAGGAGTACTAACAATCCTCGCAGCAGCATACTTACTAATGCTATCCGATACATTCTTATCCGGAACAAAGTCCACGCAAGAAGTATTGGTTAACAATAACGACAGCGCAAAAGTTGTAACAGGTAAAATACTCTGGACCTATTATTTATATTCAGCTTCCGGTAAAACTTATATCGTAACCTCAGAAGTGTATCATGATCTGAATATCGGCGATAGTTTTATTGTTGAACGTACCAATATCTTAAAAAAAGCAATTGCTATTCAGTACAATAAAGATCCTAATTTGGCAGAGCATAATATTGGGGCGTTGTATACTTCTTTATGGTTATTGTTCTTTGTACTTTTGTTTTTAGGGATTGCATTGTTTATTTTGATATCACCTCAGAATTTTCCGGTTGATAATTTGTTCTTTGTTGCACTGCTGTTGTTTGCGGCAAGTGTTTATCCTTTTTATTTGTATTTTGTAATTCAGCCCTGAGCGATATAATGGAAAGAGATATCACAAAGACACTTTTTGCACTTGCTTTATTTTTAGGCATTTTGGTGATGGCCGATAATTTTCTGTTCCCTAAAATCAGGGCAACTGAGGTATTGAGCAATACTGCCTTTGGCGGATCTTACGCAGGATCTGATGATCCTGTTGGTTATTTTATGACCACTTCAAATAAAGAGTATTGTGTTCCCAGTGAGGTTTTTGATGGTGTTAATGTCGGCGACACTTTTATTGTATGGCAAACGCCCGTTTTTAAGCAGGGTATTCGTATTCAGCATAAGTATAACGGAAATACCTATGTTGACAATATACGCTGGATGAACTTTCCTTCCACTGCCTTTTCCTGGATTAGTTTTATGATCCTGCTGAGCATCTTCAATTTTTATTATCCGCAATTTAATAATGACCCTAATACGCAATTAAGGCTATCGCTGGTGTTTCTTGCGTTTACTTTGGCAGGTATATTTGTTTATATGTACGGATAATTATTCCCGCAGAGGGAAGGTGAAAGCAACAGTTTTGAATTGAAAAGGGTCTATATAGTAGCGTAACTATGCCAATTACATTAACTTTATATCTACAATTAAGTAGTAAATTTTAATTATTTTTAGTACGGCTAACATTAAATAACTGCTATGAAGGGCTTTGGTCGGATTTTTTTTATGACTGCGTTTACTGTACTATTAACCTGTTGTGCTTATGCTCAGGTCGATTCTGTTACACAAAGACTCAAGCAGCTTGGTATTGATTCAACTATCATAGCGCATTCTTTTCATACCGATGATGGCATTCATTATTTTAAAGTAACCATGAATGCCGTTTCTCCTACAACCAATAATTATACAGTGATCGAGTATGACCCACAACGGGATGAAGCTGCGCGCTGGCAAATGCTTACGTTCAACAATAACCCTGTCTCCGAAGGTTGGGCACATGATTATGCCAAAGAGGTCAATAAAAAAAGAGATAGCACCGTAGGTATTTATGCAACAAGTATCAAATCCGAAGACACGGCCAGTATTGTGATCTCATTTAAATGTAATAAAACCAATCTTCCTGACCGTTATAAAGATTTGTCGCGTTGTACCGGCCTTGCCTATATCAATAAAAAGACAAAGCAAATCGATAAAGAAGAATTTACGGATAGTTCATCATTCAGGTTAGAAAATATGGATGTTTCTACTTATACGATGGATAGGAATTTTTCCTTCAATGAAGATGAACAATACAATCAGTTGATATCTGATGATATCCTGATGGATGTTTTTATAAAAGATAAAAAAGGCAGAGTAGCGGTTACTTATATTTACTCAGACTACAAAAGAGTGAAGTGAGTTATTTTCAATACTGCCATAAAAATAAAAAGCCGATAACAATTTTGTTATCGGCTTTTTATTTGTTTACATTATTTTATGCCTGAGGCAATTCTGTGTTTGTTCCTTCATGTTCTTTTTTCAACTGCGCTAATTTTTCTTTGCTGTAAGTTAATTTGGCAATACCTACAAACAATACCGGCACAAAGAATATGGCGATACCCGTTGCAGCTAACATACCGCCTAATACTGTGTAGCCGATCGTGTTTCTGGCTACCGAGCTGGCACCGGATGCTAACGCTAACGGCAATACGCCGAGGATAAATGCAATAGATGTCATCAATATCGGGCGAAGACGTAATTTAACTGCATCCAATGTGGCAGCAATAATTGGCATGCCCTTATCAACTCTTTCTTTGGCAAACTCAACAATTAAGATGGCATTCTTTGCAGAAAGCCCGATCAATGTGATCAACCCAATTTGTGCGTATACGTTATTGCTTAATCTTGGTATCAACGTTAATGTTAAGATAGCACCAAATACCGCTATCGGCACAGCCAACAAAACCGAGAAGGGTACTGCCCAGCTTTCGTACAACGCAGCCATCAATAAGAATACAAATATGATTGATAAGGCGAAGATATATACCGCGCTGTTACCCGATTTTAATTCCTGCAAACTCAAGCCCGAAAATTCATAACCATATCCTTCAGGAAGCGTTTTATCTGCTACGCGTTGTAATGCTTCTATCGCTTGCCCGCTACTGTAGCCCGGTTTAGCACCGCCATCCACTTCGGCACTTCTGTAAATATTAAAATGGGAGATAAGCGGCGCGCTTTCCGTAACCTTATAACTAACCACCGTGCTTAACGGAACCATTTGCCCGGTATTATTTTTTACATAATACTGCCCGATATTTTTTATGTCGTTACGGAAGGTTGTATCTGCCTGCGCCACTACATAGAAGTTTCTTCCGTAGATAGTTAGCTGGTTAATATACGTACTACCCATGAACATTTGCATGGTATTATATACATCGGCGATATTTAATCCTAAGCGTTTACATTTATCCCTGTCGAGATCAACTTCATAACCCGGTGTATGCGCGCTAAAGAAAGTAAATGCGTTGGCAATTTCAGGTTGTTTGTTGGCTTCAGCTACAAAACCATTTACTACTTTTTCGAATGTTTTAATATCATCGTTCGATTGCCTTTGTTCTATCTGGATACTGAACCCGCCGGCATTACCCAAACCTGGAATAGCAGGCGGCGGAATTACAATGATCTTCGCTTCTTTGAGCGCGGAGAATTTTTTATTCAGCGCCATAATAATGCCTTGCATTTTCAGGCTATCGGCTTCTCTCTCATCCCAGGGCTTCAACTGCATAAAGATGGTACCGCTGTTAGATTTAAAACCACTCGTTAACGCATTGTATCCACCTAAGGCCGCAACGTGTAAAACACCCGGTGTGTTTTGTGAAATTTTCATTACGCTATCCAATACGTTTAAAGCTCTTGTAGTAGAACCCGCTTCGGGTATCTCGAATGAAATATACAAACGTCCGTCATCTTCTGTCGGAATAAATCCTGTAGGCTTATTATGAAAAAGAAATACATCGCCAACAACAATACAAGCCAATAAAATAAGTGCTAAAGGAGTTACTTTAATAAATTTCCTTACGCCGATCGTATAATTGAGACTGAACTTTCTATACCATTCATTGAACTTATAAAAGAATTTATTTAAGCCTTTTGAATTTTCATCAATATGTTGTGGTTTCAACAACAACATACACAATGCGGGTGTTAACGATAAGGCGATAAATGCAGATATCAATACAGAGATCGCGATCGTGATGGCAAACTGTTGGTATAATTTACCAACGATGCCAGGGATAAAACCTACGGGAACAAACACCGCTGCTAATATCAGGGCAATGGCAATAACCGGTGCGGTAATATCGTGCAATGCTTTATTGGTAGCGTCTTTAGCTGATAAACCTTCCGTATCAATATAATGTTGTACCGCTTCCACCACAACGATCGCATCATCCACCACAATACCGATTGCCAATACAAAACCAAACATGGTCAATGTATTGATTGTAAATCCTAACGGGATGAAGGCAATAAATGTACCCACGATCGCCACAGGAATAGCCAATACAGGGATCAATGTAGTGCGCCAGTTTTGCAGGAAGAAAAATACTACCAGTGTTACCAATCCCAACGCGATCAATAATGTTTCTACCACATCAGAGATAGATACTTTAACCACGGTCACAGATTCAAAAGGCACAACATAGTTTACATCTGCGGGGAAATACTTTTTCATCGCATCCATTGCTTTGTAAACACCTTCGGCAGTTGCAAGGGCATTACTTCCCGGTGCCTGGTATACCAACAAATAAGAGGCTCTTTTGCCATCTACAAAAGAATTGGCTGCATAACTTACTTTTCCTAATTGTACGCGGGCCACATCTCTTAAATAAACTACCGAGCCATCTTGTGTGTTGGAGCGGACAATAATATTACCGAAATCCTTTTCTGTCGTCAATCTGCTATTGGTAAATACGGTAAACTCAAAGGTAGAAGAAGAAGCTTGTGGTGGTGAGCCAACAGAGCCGGCAGCCACCTGTAAGTTTTGTTCGTTGATCGCGTTCTGAATATCGTTTGCGGTTAATCCCAGTTGCGTTAGTTTACTAACGTCTAGCCATATACGCATGGCAAAATTATCTGCCCTGCTAAATACGTCTCCCACACCCGGCACACGCAATAACTGATCACGTACATAGATATTAGCATAGTTATCCATAAAAGGAATACTATGTGTTCCATTGGGTGCATACATTGCCACCAACATTAAAATACTTGGATTACGTTTTAAGGTAGTGATACCTAATTTTTGTACCTGGCTTGGTAATGCAGGCGTAGCAATACCTACACGGTTCTGAATATCTAACGCAACAATATTTGGATCTGCATTGATATCCAGCGTAGCTGTAATACTAGAGTTCCCGCCGTTGGCGCTATTGCTTTGCATATAAGCCATACCCGGCACACCATTCACCTGCGTTTCAATGGCAGTGGTAGTGGTCTGTTCAACTGTTTGCGCATCAGCGCCGGTAAAATTGCTGGTGATAGAAACAGTCGGCGGCGTAATATTCGGATACTGGCTGATGGGCATATTCAATATTGCCAGCGTACCAACCAATAAAATTACCAGTGATATAACAATGGCCGTTACAGGCCTTCTTACAAATATATTTGATGACTCCATAATTATTTTTTTTGAGCCCGTCTGTAGTTTTTTAATTCAACTCCAGTGGCAGGTTCTCCCTCAATGTGTTATTTATTTTTTAACAGCAGTAATCTTAATAGCAGAGCTGTCTCTTAATTTTTGTACACCTTCGGTGATCACAGTGTCTCCTTGTTGTAAACCATTGCTGATAACGATCTTGTCATTTATTTTTGTGCCCAGTGTTATCTGGTGTTGTATCGCTTTATTATTATCTGCGATAAATACAAAATATTCTCCCAGCTGTTCAACGATCGCTTTGTAAGGAATTAATAGTTGGTTGCCGCCACCGTTATTTCTAATGCGTACATTGCAGTTCATGCCGTCGCGTAACATATTATTGGGGTTAGGAAAAACCAATCTTGCTTTGATCGTTCCTGTTTGTGGATCTACCGCTCTATCTAAAAAAGCGATCTTTCCATAATAAGGATAAATGCTTTGATCAGTCAGTACCAATTGAAAAGTGGAATCTTTTGGATCTGCTTTTTGTTGTAGTTTAATGAAATTTGGAATTTGTCCTTCATCAACATTTACATCAACAGCTATTGGCCCGTCGCCGGAAATGGTGTTTAATACTGTTTGTCCGGGTGTAACTACGGCACCTACTTTCACCTGTGAAATACCGATCGTTCCTGTAAGTGGGGCACTGATATCAGCAAAGCGAACATTGTTGCCTAAAGAAGAAACACTTGCTTTAGCAGCAGCTACCTGCATTTTTGCAGCTTGCAGATCAGCTATTGCATGGTCCAGCGTTTGTTTTGCGATCGCATCATTTTTTGCTAACTCTTCATAACGGTCGGCATCTTGTTGCGCTTTTGCTTCATTCGCGTTAGACACGCTTAAATTAGCAATAGCCTGATCGTAATTAGCAACATATTGTTGTTTATCTATTGCGTATAATTTTTGTCCCTTGGTCACATGCTGACCATCCTGAAAATAAATACTGGTAATATAACCCGACACCTGCGGACGGATATCTACCGATTGTAACGCGGTGATCGTACCGGCATAATCATCATAATAAGCAGCAGCTCCTTTAGCGACAGCGTATACCGATACATTCACCGGCGGTGGTGGTGGCGGTGGTGGCGCACCTCCGCATGACGACAATATAACCATACTAATTAACGCGTAACCAAACTGCATTTTCTTTTGTAACATATCAGGCATTTTTAATATTGAATAGATCCTAAAGCTTTTTCTACATCGAACTTGCTGCTTAATACATTGTATAAAGCGTTGGTGTAATTTACTTCAGAGCTGCGTAAGTCGCTCTCTGCAGTAATTACATCCAGGTAAGTTTTAATGCCGGATCTATATTGTAATTGAATAGTATTATATACATCTGTTGACAGGTCCAGGTTATCTTTCAACAAATTGTAATCGGTCAGGTCGCTTTTGTACGTAGCCATCGCTGCCGTAAATTCTGTGTTCACTTCATTGCGTAAATTTTTCAAGTCATAATCGGTACGTTGCAATTGTAACTCGGATACTTTAGTATCATTGTATCTTTTACCGCCTTGAAAAATAGGTAATGATAAGGTCAGGCCGGCATAAGGATAATTATAACTGGTATTATACAATGGCGGAAATTCCTGATTCAGGTACTGCCAGTTGTATGCAGCAAAAGCAGACAAGGTAGGAACATACCCCCATTTATAATATTGTACACTAATGGATAATAATTTTCGTTGTGTTTCCAATTGTCGGTATTCAATGCGGTTTTGAAAATTAACCACCTGGTTGGTGTCTATCAAAATATCTTTTGCCATTGTTGTGCTATCATATTGCAACTGTAATGTTGTTGTATCAGCATATCCCATTTGCTGATACAGATAAGCATACTTTTCCTTTAAGCTCTCTTCATATTGTTTCTTTTGCGCTTTCGCATTATTTAAAGCGATGGTAGCGCGTTTATAATCTACTTTATCTACCACCCCAAATTGGTATTGGTTGTAAGCATCTTTCAAACTACGTTCCAAACGATCGATATCACTCTGCGTTAATTCAATTTGTTTCTGCGTTAGCAATACATCATAAAAAGCTTTGGCCACGTTAACGGTCACATCTATTTTACTGCTGACAGTATTTTCTTTTGCCTGTTCGCGAATATCATGTGCGGTACGACTCGCGAAGATCGCATCTCTGTTAAAAATATTTTGTGTACCTGTAAACCCGATGTTGGAATTGTTATAAGCACCTTCCTGTAACACATCTCCATTAACAGCTGCGGCCGGCAATTCAAAATTAATTTGGTAACTGGCACCAAAATTTATTTGTGGATACCAAACAGATAGCTGACTTTTTATCTGACGATCAGTAATTCGCTGATCGATCAAAGATTGCTGCACGGCAGGTTGATGCGTTAAAGCATATTGCACACAGTTAGCTAATGTAGCATTGGTCAATGTATCAGTTTTGGCAGGAGCCTGTGCTGTACAATTATAAATAATGCCAGTTAATAACGTTACTAAACAAACGATGTATTTCATACTTTCTAAAATAATAAAGACGCTGGTTTTGCCCGGCTTTGGGGAGACAAAAATTGGTACTGCAAATTTATACCGTTTGGTATTCTATTCAAAATCTTATTTGATCTTTTGTTACAAGCGGTAAAATAATGACATAATAATTACCGTTTGGCTAAAATTGTGACAGCTTGCATTTGCGCTTGTAAAATAGGATAATTTTTATAAAATAAAATATACCGGCTGGACGGTAGGATGGCAGTGGGTTTCATGGCCTTCAAAATAGATTGTTTAAGTTTATTCACCTGCTTTATTTTTACAATATGAATTACTTTGAATTATTTGAAATTCCTGTTAGTTTGACGATAGATAAGGCATCGTTATCTAAAAAATATTTTGAGCTGCAGAAAAAATTTCATCCGGATTTTTATTCACAATCATCTGAAGAAGAAAAAGCCGAAGCGGAAGAAAAATCATCGCTCATTAATAAAGCTTTAAAAACTTTACAAAACCAGGATGAAACAATAAAATATGTATTGCAAGAAAAGCAATTACTGGAAGCAGAAGAAAAATACACCTTACCATCGGATTTTTTAATGGAGATGTTAGAGCTCAATGAAGCCGTAATGGAAGAAGAGCCTGCGGCTGTTACAAAAAAGATAACAGCCGTTGAAGCAGAATTATACGAAGAAGTAAAGGCGATTATCGATAACTACAAAGAGGGTATTACAACCAATGAGGAATTACTACAAGTAAAGGGATATTACTACAAGAAAAAATATTTGCAAAGGATTTTGGACAGGATGGAGGGATAGCGTAATATTGCAGCCCAATTAAGAGCAGCCCAGATGGCGGAATTGGTAGACGCAGCAGACTCAAAATCTGCCGTTCGCAAGGATGTGCAGGTTCGATTCCTGTTCTGGGCACAGAGCCACCTTTTTAAGGTGGTTTTTTTATTACTATAAATGTTTCAGAATAAAATTACTTAGTCAACCCATTTGATGATGCATTAAGCTTAGCCGAAGCATCCGTAAAACCTCCTTTTGCATTGGGTTGATCAGGATTAATTTTCAGCGCATTCGCAAAAGCGGATCTGGCATTTTTATAATCTCCTTCACTAAAATAAGCAGCTCCTATATTGCACCAGGCATCGGCATTGTCCTGATATGTAATAGATTTTTGAAAGTAAATAATTGCTTTTCCCGGGTTATTGTTTTTTTCTGCCATATCCAGGCCTTTTTTCAAATAAATCAGAGAAAGAAAATTATCATACTGTTTTAATCTGTCATCCTTGGGTGAAATTATTCCCGCTTTCTCCCAATATATCTCTGCTGTATCAAGATTACCTGATCTTTGATAAATTATGCCCAGGTTCAGATAGGAGTCAATCGTTGTAGAATCTATCGCAATAGCTTTTTTCAAATACGGGATGGCCGCATCAAAATATTGTTTTTGTAGTGTTGGATCTTCCTCTGAAAGAGTAATGTATTCTGCTCCTGCATTCATATTGGTTCTTAGGCTGTTAGAAGAAACCTTTACATCATGAATATATAATTCTTCATTATTTTTCCAATCGCTGTTCCTTGCAATTGTTATGTAGCCGCATAAAAGTGTAGCGGATATCAATGTTATTCTAAATGCCTTTACATTATTCTTGATAGTAAAAAGATTGGATAATATCAGGCCAAAACAGATAGCAAACCCCACAGACGCCTGGAATAAAAAACGCTCACCCATTGGAGCGCCAATATCAACCAAAAAATTGGACACGATAGAGATGCTTATTAGGTATATTAAAATGCCATAAGCAAGTATGTTTTTTTTCTTGAGATTTATTATTGCAAAAATGGAAAGTGCAGCATATGCTATTATGGTTATCCATACATATATATTAGAAAATGTTACGTAAGGGATTTGATTATAAGAATAATCATAGCTCAGCGGGTAAGGGATGAAAAGTAGTATAAGATATTTCCCCATGATCAATATTTTGGTAGCGATCTGCTCTTCAAAAGTAGCATGGAGAAAAGGTGCGTTTAACGTATCTGTTAAAGTTCCTGTTGCCCGAAAAGCTGTAAATCTTATTGCTAAATAAAATAAGCCAACGATCAAATAAGGTAAATAATAAAAAAAGATCTCCTTAAATGTTTTTTTAGTCAGGAAATAAAAGGATAAAGGAATAATGGCTAAAAAAGTTATACCATTTTCTTTTGAAAGCAATGCAAAAGCATAGCAGACTAAAGATTTAACCAGGTTCTTTTTATTTGAGTTGTCATTAATGTATTTGAAAGAATAGTAAAGCGTTGATAACAATAATAATAATGAAAGAATTTCATCTAAACTTTTGATATTGGCAACGACTTCCGTATGAACCGGATGTATGGCAAAAATTAAAGTAGCTATAAATGCAGCTAAGTGATTAGATGTAAAAACAAACTCTTTGAGAAATTTAAAAAGTACTACACAGCAAAAAATATATAAAAGGAAATTATTCAAATGATATATACCGGGATTGTCGCCAAAAAATTGGTATTCGATTGCATATACTATTAGAGACAATGGTCTCCATCGCCCTCCCGAAAGATCGCTGCCATTGCCGATATAGCCGTAAAAGCTATCTTTTGTCAGAATATCGCCGAGGCCTCCAATGCCTTGTTTTACAGAATTGTTTCCTGTTAGAACCATCACATCATCCAGTGCAAATTGATTGGATAATGTATTGACGTAAAAGACAGCGCATATAATTATAATAATCCAGGTCTGAGTTTTAGACGATAAAAAATTATTAGTGCTTAAATTCATTGTATTGTTAGTTCATATATAGATCTCTGTATGCAATTTCAAAAAAAGACAACAGGAAAAAAAGAATAGAAATTGCCAACGTAATATTAAAATAGCCAACTCCTTTTTTGAAATATTCCTCATCATGCTTATCAATTCCGATCAATTGAAATTTGTAGGCTTTATACTCAATAATACAATATAGGATACTTGCGGACATTTTAAATATGGCAAAAACAGGTACGAGGCGATGATAAAAAAAGTAATGTTCTTTTATGGCAACTTTATTAATAGGAAGAGAAAGAGCGTTATACCAATATAGCCAATCAATTATAAAATAAATTATAGAAAAAGCCAGGATGATAGAAACGAGAACAACATTTCGTCTCATCAATTTTTTTGTTTCTTCGTTTATTGTAAATTTTGAAAGTTGATCCGTATCCATACAACAGTTTAAGTGATTAAGTAACACGCCTGATCATCTATCGCCTGAAACAACAAACATTACCGGTTGAATTTTACGTGAACTGACAATCTCATTAAGTTCTATAGCAGGCAGCCAATTAGGTGATTTTTTAATTATTCTGATCACTTCGTTTTCCATTCCATATCCCAAATGTGTCAATGCTCTAATAGACGAAATGGTGCCGTCTTTATTTACAGTAAAACTAATTTTAACTTTATAGGTGCCGACAGGTGCACCGTTGTCTACCGGTACATCAGGATTCAGGTTTTTACGACAGAACATCGACCAATCTGCGACCCCACCCGGTAAACTTGATTGCCGTTTGTAAATAAAATTGTTTATTTTTTTTCCGGTTATATCGTAGGCTTCAGTTATTTCTTTCTTTTGCGTTGTGCTATAATAATAATTGACCCAAAGGTTTCCATTTTCATAATAGTGACGGGCATATAGGCAATCCCCTCTATCACTATACACACTTGAGTCTGCGAGTTGTCCGCTTTTATAAAAATTATAAGCTACTTCGCTACCTGTTGGAGTATAATATACAGAATCTTCTATACTGCCATTTTCATAAAAAGTGCGCGATAGCCCCTTTGGTTTGTCGAAGGAAGAATCTGAGTAAGAATTAATGGATTTTACTTTATTTGATCTTACCCAATAAGAGGTACGAGTGTATACCGTATCCTGTTTAGTGAATTGAGAATAATAAAAAGCAGAATCTTTTGACACATCATCCCAGGAAGAATCGTAATATTTTATGGTGTTAGTTTGAGCGATAAGTGAAGCGCTCATAAAAAGGCTTATCAGGAAACAAAGCGATCGTATGCATGTACTATTTTTCATTCGAATTATTTAGGGGTGTATTGTAACGATGATAATTTATTGAAGGAAGATAAAATAAATTATTGAATAGTCAATTCTAATAATTTAAATAACTTTAGCCTATCAATACCATAAAAATGCCAACACTGAAATTATACATGCTGCTATTAGGTTGCAGGCCCAAAGGTCGGCATACCGAACAACACGACATTTTTTTCAGTGTCGCCAACAGCCTTAAAGAATTGATACCCGAAATAAAACAATTTTGGCCCGAAGTAAAAGGCAATATACATATTGATGCCTGGCGCGAAGTAACAGCTGTTGACGGTTATATCATTTCAATTATACCAAAGCAACAAGCAGTAAAAGATCAAAAGAACAAGAAATTGTTTTTTATTAACCTGGGTGGTTATAGAGAAAATGAATTTGATGAATTTCATTATAAAGTGTTGACAGTAGCAGATAGTACATCCACGGCAGCTGCGAAAGCAAAGAAGACAACCTTTTACAAACAGGCAAGTTTGAAGGATAGTGCGAATCATCAGGAAGCCTATTCTCATGTGGATGAAAAATTCGGCATTGATGTAGATGAGTTATATGATGTAAGAGAAATATTATCTCCGAACGTTAAAGAAAAGTATATCATTCAGATCACAGAAGGGCAGGCGCCGGAGGATGCTTGTCATTTAGGCTATACAAAATTGATCAGCCTTAAATAATTAATTAGCCCGGTAATAAAAAAGCCCTGAAAATTTTTGCTTTCAGGGCTTTTTGTTTTGTCGTTACTATTTATTGATTTTCAAAATTGATATTGGTGATCGTTTTATCAGGATGTACTACTTCAAGTATATAGAAACCTGCAGCAAGGTCCTTGCTCAGCATAATAGGCTTTGTTTCGCTTGATGTGCCGTGATTGATCGCTGTAGCTAAAATAACTTGTCCGGAAGTATTCATGATCCGTATATTGTATTCTCCGGCCGGCAGCTCATTCATTTGTAATTGTAAAGTATTATTTGTTACAGGGTTTGGATAGATTGCCAGACCTGTAATTATTCCCTTGCCAATAACAACATCTACTGTCTTACTGTATTGAACGTTGCCCGTATTATCTATACTGCGTATGCGGTAGTAGTTGTCGCCGGTAACAGCTTTTTCATCCAACCAGTTATAAGTAATGGTAGAAGTGTTGTCACCCGTTGCGATCGTTGTGTCTACCGGATAAAAATTTTCATTGTCAATTGATTTTTCCAAAACATATTCTTTAATATTCAACTGGTTGTTGACTATCCATTGCACGGCAATATTTTTATCCTGTTGTGTGGCGGTAACGGCGGTATACTTTACTGATCCCGGCGCATATTTAAATGAGATATAAAAACGATTGGTTGCTTTGGTAGCAGCATCTGACGTTATCGCAAAGTTTACCACGGTATTTGCACTGTCTCCTAATGTGATAGGTGTTCTGGTGTGTGTGGCACTATCAACCAATATGGCATTTAAATCAGGCCGGTTGAAATTTTTGGCCGTGATATTAAATTGATAAGAAGATTGTGTTAAACTCTTATCATATAAAAAGATCGTGTCACCGCTATTTACCGGTGCGCTTTTTTCAATGGCTATCAGCTGCCCGCTTTTTAAAATAGCGAGGTTCTCATTTGTATTAGTAGCTTTCTGTGCATCTTTATCCCAGCTTACATCGTTTGAAAATTCACTGCTGAATACATTTAAGGTTCCATCTGCCGCATACACGGGCACATGCGTACTATCTGTTGTAGTAGCATAGAGTGCAGTGCTTAACATAGCGGGCATAGGAGCAGTTGTTGTAACAGCAGTATCATTGCCGGATGTGGGCCTGAACAAATAAGTTTCACCTGTATTGGTCAATACTTTGGCAGCTTCATCTATTGCTATATGTCCTGCTGTTGCAGCATTCACCATAAAAGCAGCACCCGATTGAATATTACCGCTTATATCAAACCCTCCATTCGCTGTTGCATCAAAAGTTCCACCCGAGGAATAAACTGTAGCAACATACACTGATCCAACTCTTGTTAGCGTTACCCAACCACCAGTGCCACTGGCCACGTTTGCTGCCGATGCTATATTAGGATCCCATACATAAAAAGTATTGGCTATGCCACTAGTGCCACTATTGGTGAGCACGGTATTTAAATTAATGCTTGCAGGGTAGGGGTTGCCTATAATATTAAAACCAGCAGTGGTTGCTATACTTTGTAAGCCTGTCCTCACCGTTCCGACGGTACGCAATGTGGCATTGGTTGCAACAGTAAATTGTGTGGAAGAACTAATGGTGTAATCTCTTCCCCCACGTATAAATATCATGTATCCCTGGTAGGCTGTTACAGCGGTACTTATTGTATTAGGAATACTGAACCAGCTGGTAGCATTGCTGACAGTTGCAATAGAAGCACTATTGGTGGGTGTTTGGTCATATCCTAAACCGCTTCTGTAGGCGCCACTTGTAGGCCCGCTGATATGTGTACCAAAACCCGGATGTGGATTAGGATTTGATAAAGGTGTTGTTGTGCTCACGGCGCCTTCCTGCCACGCAGCATTAATACTTTGTGTAGAAGCAACAGGAGCCGTGATCAGGCGCCATCTTCTATGATTAGGAAAATAGCGTTGTACGGTAACGTTACCTGTAATAACAGCTTTTGGTACACCGCCTGTTTCTGCTATCTGTCCTATGCTCGCGGTCGTTATAGCATTAGAGACCAATACTAATACATCATTTGTTTTTAGTTTGGTTGATGGGGTAGTAGCAAAGCCCATCGTGCCTGTTACATATAAAGAATCGGCTATGGTCAGGCCAGTAACCGTATTGGTATTGCTGTCTGTTAAATTAAAAATTGTTTTGCTGTTGAGCATGTTTCCACCGATGCTTTGTGCTGTTGTGCCTCTCATCTCTATTGAGCCGCTGGTAGCAGTAATGCCGCTGGTACTTGTTATCGTACCAAATACGTTTAGTCCGCCATTAACAGTTAGTGAAGCACCACTGTTGATGGTTATATTATTTACAAAAGCTTGTTCGGTAGCGCTGATCACAGGAAAGTTTGTTACACCGCTCGGTATCACAATATTACTGGTTGATGTTGGAATGCTTCCGCAGGGCCAGTTGCCGGTATTGTTCCAGTCGCTATTTACACTTCCCACCCATTGTCCTCCTGGTTCTATAATTACGGTACTGGTAGAAGTAGAAGTGCAGGTGTGGCCGCCGCCCGTACTAACAGTTACTGCATTTTGTATGGTATAAGTTCCTGTAGCAACTGCGCTTACTATAATCTTTCCGGTACTCGTACTCAGGTTGGCCGTACTAATTGAAGGCGTAGCCGAAAAAGTACCGGATGAACTTGTCAATCCGCCAGCATTAATTAATGTTACGGTAGCATTACTACCCGATGTGCAATACGGTGAATTCGCATAATCAAATGTTGAGGCAACGCTGCAGGATTTTAATGTGTAATAACCATCAGCCAGTGCAGTTGCATTTAGGGTAAACTGAATTTGTGTACCTACGATAGCAGTAGCCGATGATGCAACAACTGTACTCGAACTGGAAAATGTTCCGTTGGTAGAATAAATGAGTTGATAACTACCAGTCGTATTGCTCGGTATTGTACCGCCACTAAGCATTGCGTAATCGAAATATACTGTTACGTTACCGCCTGCATGTGATCCTGCATCCGTTTTATTAATGTACCAGATACGATTCAAGCGTGCGATGTTTCCACTGCTAATAGTTGTGCCATCTGCACCATTATCGATAGCCGTTAAGTAATCGCCGTTGTCCTGTAAAAATGTTGTCCCCGACGAAAAACCGAGGCCATTGGTACTGCGTGTAGCTGCCACACTATCGGTAGCGCTTACACGCCCGATACCTACAAGATCATTTGTATAACCACTGGAACCTGCCGCCGTTTTATGAGGATGCCCGTTTGCCAGATCTCCTTGTCTGCCCCATTTCCAAGCGAGGTAACCTTCTTCTAACTGGCGATAAGTTGTAGACAAAGTATTGCTGGTCAATATAACTTCGTACATATTTAAATTCTGCGATTGTCCGCTGTTGTTAGCGTCTCCTGCATGATAAGTAATACATAACGGTTGCATAGTAGATGTTCCTGTAGAGACGCTAGTGTTACCGGCGGTACCATTGCTATAAAAATTATCTGATGTGCCCGAACGAACCAAAGACATATTTAAATATTGACCGGAAGTAGGTGTTGTGATTCCCGATGCAGTAGAAGCAAGATTACCTGCATCATCTCTTATTTGTTCAGAGAGCGTGCTGCCAATAAATTTAATGGAAAATAAAGGTGTACCAGATACAAGATCAGGATTCCTGTCAAAAAGATATGTTCCTTGTCCGTCGCTTCCGCCACCTGCCGTGCTAAAAGAATTGATCTGTGTAAGAAAAACTAAAGACCGGTCACCAGTAATTCCATAGGTAGGCGTTCCGCTACCCTGAAGATACTGAGCTGTAAGATTGGTGCCTGTATTGGTGAAATTGATATAAGATAACCCTCCTGCGGCAGTCACATAAGATGGTTCGTTAGCGCTGGTAATTTCAGTGCTTACGAAATTTGCCAGAACAACCGGTGATTTCAGGTCCCTGCCTGTTCCTCCGCTTTTGTCTGCCCATTTACTGATGCCTAATCTGTTTATAGTTACGTTACTATAACTTCTCATAACATTTGGTGAAACCTCTAAATAAGAGGTAGTAGCATTTGTTACTGTGTACACATCAGTGCCTACTTCTATCTTAGATCCTATTGGAATATTATCACTTAGGTCAGCACTGGTCGGTAACCTGTCGGGATCCAAAAATAGTCCGAGTGCGCTCGTTGTTGAAGTAACTCCGGTGCTGACATATCCGCTTGTTATGGTAGCAGCGTCCGAAGCATCCAGCCATGTGGCAAGATTCGCGTTGCTCATACCACCGGGGTAATATATTTGAGAAAAGCTTTTAGATGGAAATAAACATAAACATAAACATAGGAATACTAATAGTACTCCCGCTTTTGGCAGGTAAAGTTTACTCATACGTTAGTCAGGTCTTAGTTAGATTATTATAGTTTGCTTCAGGGCAAGCAATCGGAGTAGTTAGTTCATAAAGTGAGAGACGATGTACTGCCCAAAACTAACGGATTGAGGGTACTTAAAAAAATATTTAGTGGTTAAACATGGATTCTAATTTTAATGGTATGATTTACAATGTATTACAGTTTATAGTAAACATCTAAAAAAATAATACATTTGCACCAGAATATTGTAAACTTTCTATTTAGTGATACGAATATTCGGTTCAAAACATAAAATGTAATTTATTATGGCAGCTTTATTTGCTAACCAACAAGGGACAAAAAGACCCATCTTTATTGTGGTTATTTGTATACTTAGTTTTATTATGAACGGGTTTAGCTTTTGTAATAACCTGTCAGTATTTACTAATCCGAAGGAAGAAACAACCATGTTATTGACCGAGATACAACAGCAACAACAAGCTATCCCAAAGACTACCGACAGTGTTACCAGGGATCGGCTCATCAACATGTTTACTTCATTGGCAAGTACGATCAACAATGAGGCGATCAAAAAGCTATGTTTAGCCAGTGTGGCGGCAGCTTTTATTTGTTTGATGGGTACCTCGTTGATGTGGAGACGAAAAAAATCAGGTATTCATTTTTTCATCGTGGGCACCTTGGTGGGTATTGTTGCTCCCTTTTTGTTATTCGGGGGGAACGGGGTTTCACTGTTTATTGCCGGCATAATGAACTTTTTCTGGCTCATATTTGTCGTTTTGTTTGCTGTGAACCTTAAATACATAGAGTAAATTCCATTGGTTTTAAAGGTTTTCTAATAATAAAGCGCTTTTTATAATAAATAATACTATTCGATACCTATTATACAATACTTTTTACCTACCTTTGCAAACACTTAAAAAAAGAAAATTAACAAAGACGTTAAAAAATTAAAGAGATGCCGTATTTAACAACAGAAAAGGTAGCAAAAATTTTTACAACTTATAGTGGTAAAGCTACTAACACAGGATCAACAGAAGGTCAGGTTGCGCTATTAACAGAGCGTATCAACGAGATATCTAACCATCTTAAGACAAACAAAAAAGATTTCTCCTCTCAGCGTGGATTAATGAGAATGGTAGGTCAACGTAAACGTTTACTAACCTACTTAAGCAAGCACGATCTAACAGGTTACAGAGCTTTAATTGAAAAATTAGGTCTTCGTAAATAATTAAAATCAACAATGCCTGAATAATATTGATTCCCAACTTTCTATTACAGAGTTGGGAATTATTTTTATTAGGGTACGTTTTATACATGGGCGGATACGCGTATTCCGCTTCTTTCAAAAACATTATAAATAAAATTAAACATGAGTTTTAATATCAATTCAGTAACATTCGATATAGGTGGTGGCAGAATGGTTACGATCGAAACGGGTAAAATGGCCCGTCAGGCAGATGGCGCTGTTACTGTTCGCCAGGGAAATTGTATTATTCTTGCAACAGTTGTTGCTAATAAAGAACCAAAAGACGGACAGTCGTTTTTTCCTTTATCAGTAGATTACCAGGAAAAGTTTTCATCAAACGGTCGTATCCCGGGATCTTTTTTCAAAAGAGAAGCAAGGTTGAACGATTATGAAATATTGACAAGCCGTTTAATTGACAGAGCGTTACGTCCTTTATTCCCTGAAGATTATTTATGCGATGTACAGGTTTTAATTTCATTGATCTCTTCTGATAACGAAGTGATCCCTGATTCATTGGCTTGTTTAGCTGCATCAGCTGCATTGGCTGTTTCAAATATTCCTATCCAGGAAATTATTTCTGAGGTACGTGTTGCAAGAGTGAACGGCCAGTTTATCATTAACCCAACCCGCACACAATTAGCGGAATCAAATTTAGAGTTCATCATTGCTGCCACTGATAAAAATATCATGATGGTGGAAGGTGAAGCAGACGAATGCCAGGAAGATGATCTGATCAAAGCAATTGAATTGGCACACGATGCGATCCGTATTCAGGTTGCTGCACAAAGAGACTTGCGTGCAAAGGTTGGTATCACTGCTAACAGAGAATACAAAAAACCTTACCGCAACGAAGAATTATTCGAAAAGATCACAGCTTTTGCTAAAGATAAAGTGTACACTATTTCTGCTTCTGCTTCTGCAAAGCATGATAGAAGTGATGCATTTGCTGCAGTAAAAGAAGAAATAAAAACATTCTTAGGTGAAGAATTACCTGTTGAAGATAAAGCGTTGATCGGCCATTATTATGGCGAATTACAATACAATGTTGTTCGTGATATGATCTTAACCGATAGAAAACGTTTGGATGGCAGGGGTACAGAAGATATCCGTCCTTTAAGCATGGAGATCGATACATTACCTACTCCGCATGGTTCTGCTTTATTTACAAGA
This sequence comes from Ferruginibacter sp., assembly GCA_035485735.1. Lineage (GTDB taxonomy): Bacteria > Bacteroidota > Bacteroidia > Chitinophagales > Chitinophagaceae > Ferruginibacter. The sequence continues at coordinate 48,815 of DATHNS010000026.1, read as the reverse complement.
GGCGAAACACAATCTTTAACCACGGTTACTTTAGGTACGCCTTTAGATGAGTTGTTGGTAGAAAGCGCTTTCAAATCTGATTATACAAAATTCATCCTGCATTATAATTTCCCGCCATTCTCAACAGGCGAAGTGAAAATGATGCGTGGTGTTGGCCGTCGTGAAGTGGGTCATGGTAACTTAGCAATGCGTTCATTGAAAAAAATGATGCCTGGCAGCGAATACGCTTACACGGTAAGAGTTGTTAGTGATATCCTTGAATCAAATGGTTCTTCATCAATGGCTACGGTTTGTGCCGGTTCACTGGCATTGATGGATGCAGGTGTTCCTTTAAAAAAACATGTAAGTGGTGTTGCAATGGGCCTTATCGCAAAAGACGGCAAGTTTGCAGTACTAACTGATATCTTAGGTGATGAAGATCATTTAGGTGATATGGATTTTAAAGTAACCGGAACCAGAGATGGTATTTGCGGTGTGCAGATGGATATTAAAGTGGATGGTTTAAGCATGGACATTATGCGTCAGGCTTTATCACAAGCTAAGCAAGGTCGTTTACATATCCTTGATGCGATGTACAAATGTGTTGATGCGGCAAGAGAAGAAGTGAAGCCACATGCGCCAAGAATGGTTAAGCTAACAATTGATAAAGAATTTATCGGTGCGGTGATCGGGCCAGGCGGTAAAATTATACAGGAAATTCAACGTGAAACCGGTGCTACAGTAAATATTGAAGAAGTAGGCAACTTTGGTGAAGTGAGTATTTTCTCTCCACAAAAAGAAAGCCTTGACAAAGCAGTAGCATGGGTGAAAGGTCTAGTGGCAGCTCCGGAAGTGGGTGCTACTTATGAAGGAACAATTAAAAGCATTAAAGAGTTTGGTGCGTTTGTAGAGTTCTTACCTAAAAAAGAAGGCTTACTGCACATCAGCGAAATAAGCTGGAAACGCTTAGATAGTATGGAAGGTATTTTCAAAGAGGGCGATAAAGTAAAAGTAAAATTGCTTGAAGTTGATCCACGCACAGGCAAATTTAAATTGAGCAGAAAAGTTTTGATGCCAAAGCCTGAAGCACCTGCTAATAATTAATATTTAATTTCTGGAAAGAAAATATATTTGTACTCCGAAGGATTTCTTCGGAGTTTTTTTTGATAAAAATTTAGCCTGCTTAAAAAGCAAAACAACCATTAAACAATTATAAGTTGGATACTATTTATTTGCAATTTGATTTTGAAACGGATGGGGAAGAACAAACAGATCAATTGATCGCATTGTTAAGTCAGCAGGGATTTGAAGGTTTTGAGGAAGAAGCCGATAATTTTTTAAAGGCATTTATTCCTGAGAATATATTTAGTGAGGAAGCATTCGAAGTACTAAAGAATTTTCTGCCGACATTTCGCTATACAAGGTCTACCGTAAAAAATATAAACTGGAACCAAAAGTGGGAAGAAGATTTTGAACCCGTGATCGTGGGTAATTGGGTTGGCATTAGGGCGGGCTTTCATCATGCATTACATACTGTGCGGCATGAAATTATTATCACACCTAAAATGAGTTTCGGTACCGGTCACCATGCGACTACCCACATGATGGTAGAACAAATGGAACAAATCGATTTTAGAGAGAAGTCTGTCATTGATTTTGGAACAGGTACGGGCGTATTGGCCATATTGGCTGAAAAGGTTGGAGCCAATATGGTTTTGGCGATTGATAATGATGAATGGAGCATTAACAATGCTACAGAAAATGTTGCACTCAATCATTGCACAAAAATTAGGGTTGAATTACAGGATGCAATGCCGGCAACGGAAAAATATGATGTCATCTTAGCGAATATAAATTTGAACGTGATCCTTGCGAATCTGACGGAGATAAGTTCAGCTTCAAAACCCGGGACTAAAATATTATTAAGCGGATTTTTAAAGCAAGATGAAGACGCTATTAAATTAGGATTGAGTCAACATGGATTAAAATATATATCAACTTTTCAAAGAGGAGAGTGGATCATGATCATTGCAGAAGCTTAATCTTACTTCAAAAAATAAGCATCCCTTATAAAATTACTCAATTCATTGGCATCTGCTTTTGTTGAGATATAGGCGATATAATTATCCGGCCTTACAACAATGACAAAACTATTAGGAAGCCCGATCTCTTTTAGATTAGTATGATTCGCTTTGTTTGCTTCGAGTGCTAATAAGGTAAAGAATGGTGTATCTAATTTTGCAAAACTATCAGCAGGTAAATTGTATACTACAACAGTAAATGGATTGATAGCTTTTTCTTTTATCAAATCATAGATCGAAACAGCTTTATTATTTTGTGTTACAAAAAAATAAGGTAACCTCATGCCGCCCTTTATCTTGCCTGCTTTTCCTTTTGACAAAGAAGAAGATAAATAACTGATCTGTATTTGAGAGACTGTAAGGAACATTTGCCTGCGCACAAATTTTAATTTAGTGATCAGTGGAACAAGAAACGGCACAATATATAATCGCAGAATGCGGTGATAAAGATCATCCGTAATCATTGCAGCAAAAAGCTTATCGGTTGTCTTTAACAATGCCTGCGCTACCGGGTCTCTTTCTTCGTGATAACTATTCAATAGAGTAGCTGTAGCTTTTCCTTGTTGCACTAATGCTAATTTCCATGCTAAATTATAGGCATCTTGCAAGCCGGTGTTCATTCCTTGTCCGCCCGCCGGACTGTGTACATGTGCCGCATCTCCTGCAAAAAAAATATTGTCTTTACTGAACTGTGTTACTTTTTTATGGTGTAGCTTATAAGTAGAATGCCAATTGGTATCATAAAAGCTCATCGGCTTTTTGATCTCTGTTTTTATATTGTTCATTATTTCTTCGAAGGGAATATCATTGCGGTTATAATATTCCTTTGGTAAAATACCCAGCACTCTATAACGATAGTTACCCTGCATCGGAAAAAACATGGTAATGGAACGATCGCTAAAAAACAGTGATAATTTTTCAGCGCTAAGTCCTGCGTTCACATGTGTATCCGTCACATAGAAAACATCTTCATAAGTACCACCTGTAAAAGGGACCTGTGAAAAATCTCTTACTATACTTTTACTACCATCACAGGCTATTAAATATTTGCATTGAAAGGTTATATCATTATTCGCTTGTGTGGCTTTTAAAGAATAGGTATCGTTTTCTTTTGTAATGCTATTGATCGTTGTGTTCCATTGTACGGATATATTCTGTGCCAGTAAATTATTATAAAGAAGCGTTTCATTTTTACTTTGTTCATACATCATCATGAAGGGAAAAGGGCTTTTGTTTTCACCAACATTAGTAAGGTTAACAGAGCCGGTTGGTTTGCCATTTCTATGTGGTACGATACCGCCATTTTGCATGCCATCCTTGAGTATTTGATCACTTAGTCCCATTTGCTGATAGATCTCCATGCTTCTTGCATGTACCACCAATGCCCTGGATTGATCTGTTGGTCCTGCTTTTTGATCGAGAATTATATAGTCGATACCAAAACGTGTTAACTGGTTAGCGAGCATTAAACCTGTTGGTCCTGCACCTACTATAATGATGTCATTGAATTGTGTAACCATCCCTTGGAATTTTGATCATTAAAGCTAATAGAAAATTGTGGAATTTAAACCACTGAGACACTGAGGGTACAAAGAAACACTGAGCGAGAATTTTATCTCAGTGAAACTCGATGTTCTCAGTGGTTAGAAACTACTTAAATGCCGGATGAAACTGCTGTAAAGTTGTCCGTAAAAAATCTCTATCCAAATGCGTATAGATCTCCGTTGTAGTAATGCTTTCATGCCCCAGCATTTCCTGCACGGCACGCAGGTCCGCGCCGCCTTCCACCAGATGTGTAGCAAATGAATGGCGGAAAGTATGCGGCGATATATTTTTTGAAATACTTGCTTCCCGGGCTAAATGTTTAATGATCAAAAATATCATTACCCTCGATAATTTAGCACCCCGGCGGTTTAAAAATAAAATATCGTCATTGCCTGGTTTTACCGGTACATGCACACGGATGTTATTTTTATACAGATTGATATATTTTATAGCATCGCTGCCAATGGGTACCAATCTTTCTTTGTCGCCCTTGCCAATTACTTTTATAAAGCCTACATCTAAAAACAGGCTGCTGATGCGCAGGTTCACTACTTCGCTAACACGCAATCCACAGCCATATAAGGTTTCTAAAATAGCTTTATTGCGGCCACCTTCAGGTTTGCTGAGGTCTATTTGCGCAATGATATTTTCTATTTCTGCAAAGCTCAAAACATCTGGTAGCGCTCTTTTTAATTTGGGCGATTCAAGCAGGGTAGCAGGGTCCGTTGTTACGATCCGTTCTATTAAACAATACTTAAAAAAGCTTCTTAATCCTGAGATGATCCTTGCTTGTGAACCCGCGGTCATGCCGAGTTCCATGATCCATTGTACAAATTTTTCGAGATCCTTCAATTCGATCTGCTGGGGTGTTTTTAAATCATTGCTGACCTCCAGATAGGCTGTTAGTTTTTCAATATCATGCAGGTAAGCTTCAACTGAATTATCACTTAATGATTTTTCCAGCTGCAGGTATGCTTTGAACCCTTTTTTATATGCTTCCCACATTTTTGGTTTAGTAGTTTATTGTTTAGAAGTTTAGTTAACAATTATGTACTATTTTCGATTATCCAAAATTCGATAATAGTTATCAATATTCAACATGATTGAAATTAATCTCCGGTCGTTCAAACAAAAGGTAAGGTACAACGCAAAAGCGTTTAAATCTTTTTTAACTAAAGTAGAAAAAAATCCCCCTAAAAATTTACATGCGATCGTTGATGCCATTGATAAAAAAATATGGGCGGAAACAGACTGCTTAAGCTGTGGCAATTGCTGTAAAAAGATGACACCAACCTTTACTGTTAAAGATATCAAACGCATATCCGAACACCTGGATATGACGCCTGCCGGATTCAAAGACAAATACCTCGTTTACATAAAAAAAGATAAAGATTGGCAGAATGTTAAACAGCCTTGCCAGTTCTTAAATTTAACTGATAATAAATGCTCTATCTATGCAGTACGGCCTGCAGACTGTGCCCAATTTCCACATTTGACCAAAAAGAAAATGACGGATTATATTCATGTGCACAAACAGAATATTTCTTTTTGTCCGGCTACATATAATATGGTAGAAAGAATGAAGGAAGAGATAAGCTTCACCAAGAAGTAAGCATTTAGAAGATAGAAGCTAGAGGATAGAATAATAAGCAACTTTTTACTTCTAACTACTAGCTTCTTTTATAAATAAACATCCTCAATTAAAAAATACTCCACGGCCTCATTTTTGATCATCGAAATAGCGAGGATATTAAATTGTATGCGTTTCCATTCAGGATGTAAATGCAGGTATTCTGCTGAGGCATTAATTAAATATTGTATCTTCTTTTTGGTTACGTTTTCCTCCGGTAAACCAAATTTTTTTGTTCTGCGGGTCTTTACTTCTATGAAATGCAGGATATTGTTTTTTGAAGCAATGATATCAACCTCCCAATGCGAATGCCGCCAGTTTTTTTCTATAATAGTATAACCGGCGTTGCTGAAATAGTCTGCAGCCATTTGTTCTCCTAGGTGTCCGGTAGTATTGTGGGTAGCCATCGGGTAAAGATATTCAATAAGGATTTATTATAAATATTGCGTATTTTTGGGGTACAAAATAACTCAAATGAAGATCGATAAATCAACCATAGTAAGCTTTATTTTATTAGTATTGATCGCTTCACTTTATCGTGTAATGCCAGGCAGGCTTTTTGGTTTTGCACCACAGATAGCCATGGCATTGTTTGCAGGTTCTGTAGTAAAAGATAAAAAACTATCTTTTTTATTACCGATTCTATCTTTATTCATTTCTGATATTATTTACGAAGTTTTGAATAGAAATGGTTTGTCAGCTATCGAAGGCTTTTATCACGGACAGTTATTAAATTATATTTTATTCGCAGCCATTACAATTTTTGGTTTCTTTATACAAAAGGAAAATATTATTGAGATAGCATTGGGTGCGATTGCAGGCGCTACGGGGTATTTCATATTATCTAATTTTGGTGTTTGGATATCCGGCGGATTGGATATTAATAATATACCTTACCCAAAAACTGTGTTAGGGTTGGTAGAATGCTTTAGAGCAGCTATTCCTTTCTACAAAATGAGCATCTATTCAACTTTGTTTTTTAGTGCCGTTTTATTCGGAGGCTATTACCTTGTAAATAAATATGTAGCAAAGCCGGTGGCCGTAGCATAATTATTTTACACTTACTTCTTTCTCGTACACCTCATCAATTAATAAGTGTTTGCCGTCGGCGGCGGCAGTTGCTAATTCATCGCAGCGATTATTTAGCGGATTATCTGCATGGCCTTTTACCCATACAAATTTTATAGTAAATTGTTGAGACAGCTGATGATAGTGCCTCCAAAGATCACTGTTCTTTTTACCGCCTTTAAAATTAGTGGCCATCCAATTTTTTAGCCATCCTTGTTCCACAGCTTTTACCACATACTGACTGTCGGAATAAACCGTAATAGGAAGGTCATTCTTTTTTACCGCTTCTAATCCCGCAATAACCGCCATCAGCTCCATTCTGTTATTAGTAGTAAAGCGATAGCCCTGTGATAATTCCTTGCGGTGAGTACCCGATAATAAAATAGTTCCATAACCGCCTGGCCCTGGATTTCCTCTTGAAGCGCCGTCTGTATAAATTTGAATAGACATTAAGGTAATAGGTTAAAAGTCAAAACCAAAAAGTAAAAATACAGAAAGCAAATTTCAAAAAACAATAAAACAATTTTCAATTGACAAGCGTTTTACGTTTACCATTTATCATTTACAATTCACCATTATACTTGTACTACCCCCATTTTAAATTCAGCCATATCTTTATTGTGATTGGCTGCATTGATCCCTTCTGAAATCAGCATTCTTGTTTCTGCAGGCTCAATGATCGCATCAACCCATAAACGTGCGGCGGCATAATAAGGCGTTGTCTGATCGAAATAACGTTGCGTTATTTCATCTAATAATTTCTTTTCATCTTCAGCAGTGATCTCTTTGCCCTTTGCTTTTAAAGAAGCTATTTGTATTTGCAGTAAGGTCCTGGCAGCTTGTTCGCCACCCATTACAGCAACTTTTGCTGTGGGCCATGCATAAATAAAACGAGGGTCGTATGCTTTGCCGCACATTGCATAATTACCCGCACCATAACTGTTGCCTACGATGATGGTAATTTTTGGAACGACAGAATTGGCGACTGCATTCACCATTTTCGCACCGTCTTTTATAATGCCGGAATGTTCGCTTTTGCTGCCTACCATAAAGCCCGTAACATCCTGTAAAAAAACCAAAGGGATTTTTTTCTGATTACAATTCATGATGAAGCGGGCTGCTTTATCGGCGCTATCATTATAAATAACGCCGCCTAATTGCATTTCGCCTTTTTTATTTTTTACTACCAAACGTTGGTTGGCAACAATACCAACCGCCCAACCATCAATGCGGGCATAACCGCAGATAATTGTTTTGCCATAGTCTTCTTTAAATTCATCAAAGCTATCGGCATCGGTAACGCAGTCAATAATATCTACCATGTTGTAAGGTTTTGTATTCCCTTCACTCATGATACCATAAATATCTTCTTTCTTTTTCTTTGGCGCAATAGTGGGGATACGATCGAAGCCTGCATTTTCAGGACTCCCTAATTTGCTGATTATTTTTTTTATATGATCCAGGCAATCTTGTTCCGTTTCAAATTTATAATCGGCAATGCCGCTGATGGCGGTGTGAGTCTCAGCACCACCAAGGGTTTCTGCATCTACCTCTTCACCGATGGCAGCTTTTACCAAATAGGGGCCTGCCAAATAAATAGACCCATTGCCTTCTACCATTAATGTCTCGTCACTCATGATCGGTAAGTAAGCACCACCCGCTACACAGGCGCCCAGTACCGCTGCGATCTGTGTAATGCCCATGGCGCTCATCTTTGCATTGTTACGGAACACGCGGCCGAAATGTTCTTTATCGGGAAAAATTTCATCCTGCAACGGTAAAAAAACACCGGCACTATCTACTAAATAAATAACGGGCAATTTATTTTCCATGGCCATTTCCTGCATGCGTAAATTCTTTTTGCCTGCAATAGGGAACCATGCACCTGCTTTTACCGTTTGATCATTCGCAACAAGGATACATTGCCTGCCACTCACGTAACCAATACCACTCACAATACCCCCAGCCGGACAACCACCATATTCTGCATACATATCGTATCCTGCAAATGCGCCCATTTCAATAAATGGTTTATCGGCATCACATAGATAAGCAAGCCTTTCTCTTGCAGTAAGCTTATTTCTTTCGTGTTGTTTTTCAATGGATTTTTTTCCGCCGCCTTCGTAGATGGTCTCGAGGCGTTGTTTAGCCTTGCTCCAGGCTAATTTCATGGCATCTTCGTTTTTGTTAAAAGCTTCGTTCATTTTGGTTAGGTATATGGCAACAGTAAGTTACTACAACAAATATAAATGAACAATATAAAATTTGCCAAAGGATATTATCATCAACTTTTATACCTTTAATAAGCATATGAAATATTGTCTTTTTCTTATTGTATCTTTTTCTTTCGGTACTGCTGCTTCAGCGCAAACCTATAATATACTTGCTTATGGCGCGATAGCCGATGGTAAAACCATTAATACTAAAGCCATACAAAAGGCAATCGATCAATGCGCGCAAACAGGCGGAGAGGTGATAGTGCCTGCGGGTATTTATGTAACAGGCACACTGTATATGAAAAGCAATGTGCATATTGTTATAAATGATTTGGCAACAATAGTAGGAAGTGGATCGTTTGATGATTATCCAAATAATATTGTACAATATAAAAATTTCTTCACGCATTTTCCGGATGGAAGTTTGAGGACAAACAAAGCATTATTCTTTGCAGAAGGCGTACATGATATTTCTATCACCGGAAGGGGCACAATCAATGGTAATGGAAAAAGTGCAGCCTTTGATCTGGGTGATGATGCATCTTCAGCAAAAAGCAAAGAACGTCCGTGTACCATCCTTTTTGTGGATTGTAAAAATGTAACGTTGACGGATATTTATTTAACGGATCCTGCCTATTGGTTGCAGAATTATCTTGGATGCGATAGTGTACATTTAAAAGGCCTGACTGTTTACAATCATTCCAATTTTAACGTAGATGGTATGGATATCGATAGCAGGCATGTATTGATTGAAGATTGCAATATTGATGCGGATGACGATGGTATTTGTTTTAAGAGCCACGATCGAAATAGAATTTGTGAGAATATCATTGTTCGTAATTGTTCCATCGCTTCGAATTGCAATGCAATAAAATTTGGCACTACTTCGATCGGAGGCTTTAAAAATATTACGATCTCGCATTGTAGTATTTCAAAAGCGGCAGAGAGCCCTGTTTATAACTGGCAGAAAATATTAAAGGGAGTAGATGAACCTGTTACTGATATTGCTGGTATCGCAATAGAAATGACGGATGGTGGTGCGATCGATAGTATTACTATTTCAGATATAAAAATGCAAGACGTGCAAACGCCTATCTTTATTGTTTTAGCAAACAGAGGAAGAAAACAGGTTGGTGATACAGTAGCCTCACCGGTTGGGTCAATAAAGAATATTGTATTAAATAATATTACCGCAACCGGGCATAGTAAAATGGCAAGTTCCATTACAGCCTTTCCAGGTTATTATGTCGAAAATGTACAGCTTAATAATATTACGCTGAATGATATAGGTGGAGGTACTCCGGATGACGCAAAGATAAATCTGCCGGAAAATCCTGCTGCTTATCCCGAAAACAGAATGTACGGACAAATATATCCTTCCAGCGGTTTATTTATCAGGCATGCCAAAGGAATTGTATTAAACAATGTTATACTTACAATAAAAAATAAAGACTACAGGCCTGTAGTGATAATGGATGATGTGATTGACAGTAAAATTATCGGATTGAAAGCGGATCCTCCATCCGGCGGAGCCGATAAGATACAATTGAGCAATAGCAGTAAAATAATTGTTGATCAAAAATTGATCAACTAAATTCTTGCATGTACTCTTACCGAGAAAATATTCACCGGGCCTCTGTCCTGATTATAACCGGGATTAATAACAAACTGATAAGCTCCCGATAAATAAATACTATTTTTCACCACTTCAGCAGAGTAGTAAAATTCTGCCAGGTGTTCGAGGCCATAATTTAAATTCCCATCACCTAATATAAAACCTTTGCCGCCATCTTGTAAATAATCGCGGTGCGGTTTGGATATACCGGATGTTACAAAAGCCAGTCCTACATTATCACCGGTACGTTTCCATTTATTTCCTATCACTGACACACCGGCACTGATGCTACGGTCAATTTCTGTAAAGGCCCATGTTTCTGTATTGCCATCGTTCCAGCTTCCTCTTACAAAAAAGCCTGCATCTTTGGTGATCTCTTCTTCCATGTTAATACCGAAACCATATTTTACACGGCCGTATTCCCTTGTTGCTGTGATATCGGGAGCTGATGGATTTAGTGCAATACTTTGGTCGTAATTACCCATATCCGTGGTTGTCAAAAAAGAAAGAAGCCTTACCGTACCTTTTCTTCCATCCACTGTTATATAGTGATGTGTAAATTCAAGTGTATTTGAATTTGACTTGGCGATGTTCCAGTTCATATCATTGCCGTTAGCAGTTAAAGGCATTAATGAAATGGCATAACGTAATTCATTTTTAGGTGTAACATATTCTAACACTACACTTGGCGTATAACCGCGTGTGTTGGCCGGATAATCCCATGCACCGTTGGCCATTAATCCCCAGCTCATAAATTGTGTGCGTGGGTCATGACTATAACTGTTGGCATCAAAAAAATCCGTCACACCTATTTTGCCTACCGTTATAGCAAAATATTTTGTTGGCTCATTACCTGCCAATGTATTGAAGTCTGATGATTGATACGCAGTATTTTTATCTAAAGAAAATTTTTGTGTAATAAAAGCCCTCGCCAGGTAAATAGCGGGTGTGCTGGAACCGATGCGAAATGTTTCACCATTTGTTGCGTCCGCAACACCCAATGCACCGCTTAATCCGGAGCCGCCAGCTATTTCAGGATTGACGTAAATAGTGGCGCCTTTCCATAATTTAGCTCCCGCATAAATCGTAGAAGTGATAGAGGTTTGTGTTTCTTCTTTTGGAGAAAGGCTATTAGCGCCCGAATATTTTGCCTGGAAACCTGGCTTATATTGCGTAATGACCGTTGCCTGAAAATGGCAGGAGAATTTTTCATCTTTCGCAGTATCTGCCTGCTGTGCGTTTGCATTAAACGCTGTAAAGATGATCATCAGTGTTAGTATGGTAGTATTTTTCTGCATGCCTTGATCCTCCGAAATTTTAATCAGCGTGCAAATATATAACCACTTTGTAATGTAATTGTTAAGTCTTTCTGTAGTACGGTTGCAATTTTAGAGATCGGTATTAATAACCGCGCTGGTTTTCGCCACAGCTGTTTTTTGCGATTGATAAATACCTGAGTGTCCGCTGAAATAATACGCAGTAAAACACGCCACTGCATAATAAATAATATTTGCGCCGCCGAATAATTCGATGCCCATTAATGTACAGGCTAAAGGCGTATTAGTAGCGCCGGCAAATACAGCAATAAAACCAAGGCCTGCAAAAAGATCGATGGGTGCGCCGCTGATGGTTGCCAATGTATTTCCTAAAGCTGCACCGATAAAAAATAAGGGGGTTACTTCACCGCCTTTAAAACCCATCCCTAAAGTGATGGCTGTTAATAATAATTTCCAGAACCAGCTAAAATAGGTGGCGCCATCTGCATGAAATGCGTTAACGATACTTGGGCCGCTATTTGGATTAGTTACACCCAGACCTAAATAATTATAACTGCCAATACAATAACTGATACCAACAATTAACACGGCACCAATAATTGGGATGAGCCATTTGTTAGGGATGAGCTCGTTGCTTTTATTTTTAATAAAATGTGTGAGGTTAGCGAATAAAAAACTTGCCAGGCCAAACAAAACTGCAGCGACGATAACTTTCAGCAACAATATAATATCAAACGAAATATGGGGAAAAATATTGGTGCCTGTATCTGTAAATGCAATGGTATAATGTGTATGATGAATACCGCAGGATAAGCAGGTAATATGCGCAATGATGCTGGCGATCAGACAAGGGACCAACGCATCATATTTTATTCTGCCGATCGCTAATACTTCTAACGCGAAGATGGCTCCCGTTACAGGTGTTCCGAATACCGCGGCGAAACCTGCGGCCATACCACACATCAGCAAAATACTTTTGTGTTCATCAACCAGTTTAAACCATTTGGCAAATAGCGAAGCAACACTGCCACCCATTTGTACTGCTGTACCTTCACGGCCTGCCGAACCTCCGAATAAATGTGTGATGACCGTTGTAAATAAAATGAGCGGTGTCATTTGTGGAGGAATACCGCCACCAGGTTTATGTATCTCATCTATCACCAGATTGTTTCCTGCGGCAGAGCTTTTACCGAATCGATCGTACAGCCATGTAATAAAAATACCGGCTAGCGGTAACAAGAAAATAAGCCATATATTTTGCTGACGTGTTTTTGTGGCAATATCTAACAACCATAAAAAAAATGCTACCAATACACCTACCAATACGGAAACAGGAAAAATAAGTAATGTCCAGCGAAGAAGCTCCTTTACAATATTAAATTGCTCGAAAGAATATTTTATTTTTTTCATCCTACAAATAGTTTTACAATGTAATAAAAAAATTACTATTCGTAGGCGCCATTAGTCTTTGGATAGACGGTTAATGAGGAAGACACCATTTCCTTTGTATAACAAAAATAAGCAAAAAACCGTATTGATGTATGATTTGATAGAAATCTTCCATCAGCAATTAATCAATAACGTAATCGCCTTTTTTATTTACTAAGATAACAGGAATTTGCTTTTTCTCTTGAAAGTAATCGAATACTTCTTTTAAGGTAAGGGCGAATTTTTGCAAATTTTGGTCATATTGTGAAACCTTGGAGAGATAATCGAAAGATTTTTTTTCGTCGTATTTAACCGGGAACACATGTACCGGTATAAAATCTTCGCCGTTGCTTTTCACAATACTTGCCAACACATATACTTCTTCAATAGGCTCATCATCAATAGGGATGCAGCCGGTTGATACCCTGTTGCCATGAATATAAATATCTCCACCCGGGCGAAGCGAGTCGCTTAAAATTTTATCTGAAGCATTGGGATAATTCAGGCCAAGCGCTAAATGATAATTACTGTTGGGGTTAAACTCATCAATATAATAAAATCCTTCAGGCACCTGGTAATCGCCTTCCATTCGTTTTGGCCCCAACACACCACTTTCCATACACACTTTGTACGTTTTGAAAAGCTTATATGTTCCGCGTGCAGAATCTTTTATCCATACTTCCAGTTTACGATCCAGTTTAAAAGAACGGACATACATTTCTAACGGAGGGAACTTTAATTTTTTTGCTGCAAACTGTTTCTCCAATGTATCCGTGATCGGCGCTAGGGGATAGGGGATCCTGATAGTATATTTTTGTGCACTTGTAAAAGATGTTTGCGCCATAACAGCATGGTTCGCAACAATTGCGAAACCGATCAACAGTATCTTTTTTATAAAACGGAGGTTCATTCTGAACAGTATTAAGAGACATCAAAATTATAAATAATTTAGGTGCCCTGTTGTTAAATATTGACTTTAAAAGCACCATTTTTACACATATTTAGGTCCAATAGTTTCAAACCCAACAATTTTTACATTTATCTATATTTGCACCATGAAAAAAGTCGGCATTTTAGGTGGTGGGCAATTAGGCAGAATGTTATTACAGGCTGCGGCCAATTACCCTGTAGAAACTTTTGTAATGGAAAATGACGGCGCTTGTCCGTCAGCACATTTATGCGATCATTTTACAAAAGGAAATATTACCAATTTTGATGACGTGTATAATTTTGGAAAAGGTTTAGATGCGATTACCATAGAAATAGAAAGTGTGAATGAAGCGGCACTTGAAAAATTAGAAAGCGAAGGTGTAAAGGTTTATCCAAAGCCTGCTGCCTTAAAAACGATCAAGGATAAAATATTGCAAAAGCAATTTTATAAAGCAAATGGAATTGCTACAAGTGATTTTATTGTGACAAAAAATTTGTCGGAATTACAACAGCATAGTGATTTTTTGCCTGCGGTGCATAAAATAGGAATGGGTGGTTACGATGGGAAGGGTGTGCAGGTGATCAGAACAAAAGAGGATATCAGCAAAGGTTTTGATGCGCCCAGTGTTTTGGAAAAGATGGTTGTCATTAAAAAAGAGCTGGCGGTAATTGTTGCGGTAAATGATAAAGGCGAAACAGCGATATATGACTGTGTAGATATGGTCTTTGATCCTGCATTAAATTTGTTGGATTACCAAATCAGTCCGGCAGCTGTATCCGAAGCGATCGAGAAGAAAGCGGCAACTATTGCGCGGCAGGTAGTTACCAAATTAAATAGCCCTGGTATTTTTGCAGTAGAATTATTTGTTGATGAACAAGATGACGTATTTGTAAATGAAACAGCGCCAAGGGTGCATAACAGCGGACATCATACTATTGAAGCAAATTATTCTTCTCAATTTGATATGTTATGGAGGTTGATGCTAGGCTATCCGCTAGGAAATACAGCACATATTTTACCGGCAGCCATTGTAAATCTTTTAGGCGCTGATGGATATATTGGAGCCGCTCAGTATGATGGCCTGGAAGAAGTTTTAAAAAGCGATAATGTATTCGTTCATATCTACGGAAAAAAAGAAACAAAACCCGGACGTAAAATGGGGCATGTGACTATTTTGCATAAAGACAAAGCCGAGTTGTTGAAAAAAGCTGCGCTTGTAAAAAATTCGTTGAAAGTAATTGCAGGGTAAGTTTTAGTTCTTTTTTACAATCTATAAACCCCATTAAGTGAAAATCAATAAAGGGAAATTCTGGTTACTACTTGTTTTTAGCGTATTCCTTTCTTTAGGATATGTTGGCTGTAAACTTGTTTTAGATTCAAACCTTAAGCCTATTTCACCACGCACACTGAAAAAAAATTACTTGTACTATAAAGTTGGGTACGATAGTGTAGTGGCTTTGTCTATTAAGATGTATAATAATTCCGGCGGAACTTTTAAAAGTTTTTCTAATGACGAATATAAATTTGACATTTCGGGTTATAAATTAAACGATACCCTTGCAAGGTATGTATCGAGTAATGAATTTATACATGATAAAAGCAGGCTTGCTTATTATCTGTATAAATTAAGCATAGTGTATGATCTTGTCGATTCAACAACCGTAATACTATCCGAAAACCAGATTTTACAAACAAATTTTTTAGCAAGAGAATCTCAATACGAAGAATATGTATTTCTTCGAAATGGGAAAGATACTTTAGATCATGCTGTATATTTATTACCGAATCTCTATTATCGTCACGAATAAAATATTTACCGAATCTCAATTCTAATACTACTATTTAGTATCATCTTCACCTAAATGTTTGTCCCTATCAGCTTTATTGGCTGCGTTTGATTGGGCTATCTCATATTCCAATTCAGGATCAATATTCTGTGCCTCTACTTTTTTAGCTTTCTCCAGCAATTCTTCATGATGATCTTGTAACCACGCTAATTGTTTTTTGCCGTAGGCCAGACGGGTAAATAAAACGAATAACACAGGTACAATAAATATAGCGATCGTTGAAGAAGCGAGCATACCACCTAAAACGGTAACACCAATAGTTGTACGCGCATTGGCGCCCGCACCTGATGCAAATACAAGTGGCAGTACGCCTAAAATAAATGCAAGGGAAGTCATGATGATCGGGCGCAAACGTAATTTTACGGCTTCCATTGTGGAGGCAATTAACTCTTCCCCACGATCAACACGGATCTTTGCAAATTCAACAATGAGGATCGCATTCTTGGCAGACAAACCTATCAAGGTGATCAATCCTATTTGAGCATATACATTATTGGTAAGTGGTGGTATACAGGTTAGCAAAAGGATGGCACCAAATGCACTGATAGGAACAGCAAGCATTACGGACAGTGGAACAGACCAGCTTTCATACAGAGCCGCAAGGAAAAGAAAAACAAACGTGATCGATAATAGAAAAATATAGATCGTGGCGGAACCTGCTTTTATCTCTTCATAACTTAATCCTGAGAATTCATACGTATATCCTGCCGGCAAAACTTTTGCTGCAGTTTCTTTCAATGCATCTATTCCTGCACCGGTGCTATATCCTGCAGGTGTGGCTCCATCTACTTCTGCAGAGCGGAAGATATTGAAATGCGTTATCAATGGAGCTGTCTCCGTTGGTTTATAACTGATCACAGTGCTAAGCGGTAACATTTGTCCGGCTGCATTGCGGACATAGTAATTATTCAGGTTGGCTATCAGCATGCGGAAGGCAGTGTCTGCCTGCACTACCACATGATAGGTCCTGTTGTATAAAGTAAAATTGTTGACAAACAAGCTACCCATATATGCCTGCATGGTAGTAAATACATCGGAAGTGCTGATGCCTAATTTGGCACATTTTTCTCTGTCGACGGTTACCTCATAGCTTGGTGTATGTGCTGAATAATAACTGAATGCTGTAGAAGTAGCCGGATTCTTTTTGGCAGCCGCTACGAATTTTTTTACAACCGTTTCAAACTGATGTACATCATCTGTTGTACTACCTTGTTGTATTTGCATACTAAAACCCGCTGCCTGTCCAATTCCACGAATGGGCGGCGGCGGAATAACAACAACCGTTGCATCTTTTACATTTGCAGCAGCTATTCTCTTTTTTATCACATTAATGATGCCGGGCATTTTTTGATCAGGCGTTTTGCGTTCATCCCAGGGCTTCAAGGTGACGAACATCGTACCATTGTTTGAATTACTTCCGCCATTCAAAATATTCAATCCAGATAAAGCGGCATAATGACTTACACCGGGTACAGAATCCAATATTTTCATTAGTTTTTGTATTACGGCAACAGACTGTGTTGTGGAAGAAGCTTCAGGTAATTGATACGTAACATACAAACGGCCATCATCTTCCGGAGGAATAAAACCCGATGGTTTTTGTTTGAACATATATACCGCAGCAACGCAAATACAGATCAATAGAATAACGACATAACGGGCTCCTTTGATGCTACGTTTTACACCGTTGGAATATTTTTCTGTAACACGTTCAAACCAGGCATTGAAATGGTAAAAGAATTTTCCAAACCATTTTGATTCTTTATTGATATGTGATGGCCTTAATAATAAAGTACATAAGGCAGGTGTTAATGATAGCGCAATGAATGCAGAAAGCATTACAGATATAGCAATCGTAATAGCAAATTGTTGGTATAATCTTCCTACAATACCCGGTATAAATCCTACGGGTACAAATACAGCGGCCAGTATCAATGCGATGGCTACGACCGGCGCGGATATTTCTTTCATTGCCTCGTAGGTCGCTTCTTTGGGTGACATATGTTTCTCATCTATATAATGCTGCACTGCTTCTACCACAATAATGGCATCATCAACCACGATACCGATCGCTAATACAAAACCGAACATGGTCAATGTATTGATCGTAAATCCTAAAGGAATAAAAAAGCAGAAGGATGCCAATATCGACACAGGGATGGCCAAAACTGGAATTAAAGTAGAGCGCCAGTTTTGTAAAAATAAAAATACCACGATCGTCACCAATCCTAAAGCCTGCAACAAAGTTTTTATTACTTCATTGATAGAAACTTTGATGATGGTAACCGATTCAAAGGGAACTTTATAATCTACATCAGCAGGAAAAGATTTTTTTAATTCATCCAATTCTTTGTACACATTATCGGCAGTTTGTAAAGCATTGCTTCCTGGTGTCTGAAATACCTGTATATAAGAGGCGCGTTTACCATCAACGAAAGAGTTGCTTGAAAAAGTAAATTTTCCTAATTCTACTCTTGCTACATCTTTTAAATAAACAAGCTCACCGGTGGATGGAATTGTTTTTACCAACACACTATCATATTGGGCAGGCCTGTTCAATTGTCCGTTTACTAAAATACCTATTTCGGAAGTCTGCGTTGAAAATTGTGGTGATGCCCCAACAGAGCCGGCCGCTACCTGTACGTTTTGTGCATTTAAAGCGGCGACAACATCTTTTGGTGTTAAGCCGTAAGCTGCCATTTTATTAGGATTCATCCATACACGCATACTGAAATTATCTGTACGTGTTGTGATATCGCCTACACCAGGTACACGCAGTAAAGCATCTTCAATAAATACATTGGTATAGTTATCCAAAAAAGTAATATTGTGAGATCCCTTTGGAGAATAAACAGCCACCAGCATTAGCATGCTGGGGTTACTGGCACGAACCGTTAATCCCAGCTTACTTACCACGGCAGGTAACTCAGGACCGGCAATACCTACACGGTTCTGAACATTTAATGCCGCGATCTGCGCGTTGGTACCAATTTTAAAAGTAACACGAACATTCATTGAGCCGTTATTCGTGCTGGTGCTTTGCATGTACTCCATGCCGGGCGTACCGTTTACTTGTTCTTCAATTGGAATGGCAACATTCTGTTCAACGGTTTGCGCATCTGCACCGGTGTAGGATCCTGAGACAGACACAGAGGGCGGCGTGATATTGGGATATTGGTCAACCGCCAGGTTAAAGACACAAATTGTTCCCGAGATCATTAGTACCAATGATATAACGATAGCGGTTACCGGCCTTTTAATAAATGTATTCGCTATCATTGCTGATCAGGTTTATGCTCGCCAGAAGTATTTTCATCGGTTGCATGAAGGTCCCTGGATTTTTGTATTTCATATTCCAATTCTGCGTCAATATCCTGTGCTTCTACTTTTTTAGCTTTTTCCATTAATTCGTCATGGTGTGCCTGTAACCATTCCAATTGTTTTTTACCGTAGGATACGCGTGTTATCAATACAAATAAAACAGGGACAATAAATATTGCCAGTGTTGATGCTGCTAACATACCACCCAGTACGGTAAAACCAATGGTTCTTCTGGCAACGGCACCTGCGCCTGTTGCCAGTACCAATGGTAATACACCTAAAATAAATGCCATCGATGTCATAACGATAGGGCGTAGACGAAGACTAACCGCTTCTAAAGTAGATTTGATCAATTCTTCACCACGGTCCACACGCACTTTTGCAAATTCAACGATCAGGATCGCATTTTTTGCAGCTAAGCCTATCAGTGTTATCAAACCAATTTGTGCGTATACGTTATTTGTTAAGCCGGGTAAAAATATTAAAGTAAAGATGGCGCCGAATGCACCGATCGGTACAGCCAGCAATACTGAAAAAGGTACCGACCAGCTTTCGTATAATGCTGCCAGGAAAAGAAATACAAAAGTGATCGAGAATATAAAAATATAGGTTGTTGCCGAACCTGCCTTTATCTCTTCATAACTTAAGCCTGAAAATTCATACGCATAACCTTGTGGTAAAACCTTTGCGGCAACATTTTTCAATGCATCGATGGTTTGTGTACTGCTGTATCCCGGAGGAGAAGCGCCATCTATTTCTGCAGAGCGGAAAATATTGAAATGCGATATCAGCGGGGCCGTTTCAGTTGGTTTGTAACTGATCAATGTTCCAAGCGGTAACATTTGTCCGGCTGAATTGCGTACATAATATTTATCCATATCCGATATCATGCTACGGAATACAGTATCTGCCTGAACAACCACATGGAACGTACGATTGTAAGTAGTAAAATCATTGATGTATAAACTTCCCATAAATGCCTGGATGGTTGTAAAAACATCGCCGATATCCACGCCTAATTTTTCACATTTATCACGATCTACTGTCAGGTTATAGCTGGGTGTTTGCGCTGTATAAAAACTATAGGCTCCTGAGATAGCAGGATTTTTATTGGCTTCGGCGGTAAACTTATTAACCACTTTTTCAAATGCATGAACATCATCATTTGTATTGCGTTGTTCTATCTGCAAATTAAAACCGACCGTTGCACCGATACCCGGAATAGGTGAGGGCTGTATCACTTCTATATTGGCGTTGTCTATTCCTGCATCGCGAATGCGCTGCTGCATTACGCTGATAATACCCGGCACGCGTTCCTCGGATGTAGAGCGCTCATCCCATGGTTTTAACTGAACATAGACGGTACCACAATTGGAATTGGTGGCGTTGTTGATCACATTCAACCCCGACAAAGCTGCGTAATGCCCAACACCAGGCGTAGAGGCCACAACTTTCATCAGCCTTGTCATTACATCAACGGATTGTGATGTAGAAGACGCAGGTGGTAATTGAAAGGTAACATATAAATTACCATCATCTTCCGAAGGAATAAATCCGGATGATTTGTGTTCAAATAAAAATATTGCGGCAACGCAAATACAAACCAATAAAATGACGATATATTTTGAAGCAGCGATACTTTTCTTTACGCCTTCAGTATATTTATCTGTTACGCGCTGGAACCATTCGTTGAATTTAAAGAACCATTTATTTAAACCTTTAGCGCTGTCCTTAATTTTGGTTGGTCTTAATAACAGCGTACACAAAGCCGGTGTTAATGATAAGGCGATGAATGCAGAAATGATAACAGAAATGGCGATCGTGATGGCGAACTGCTGATACAATCTGCCGACAATTCCCGGAATAAAACCAACAGGAACGAATACGGCAGCGAGTATCAATGCAATGGCCACAACCGGGGCGGATATATCTTTCATTGCCAGATAGGTAGCTTCCTTAGGCGACATATTGTTATGATCGATATAATGCTGCACCGCTTCCACTACAATAATGGCATCATCCACTACGATACCGATGGCCAATACAAAACCAAACATGGTTAATGTATTGATGGTAAATCCTAATGGAATAAAGAAACAAAATGTGCCGAAAATGGAGACAGGAATGGCTAATACGGGAATCAATGTCGATCGCCAGTTTTGTAGAAATAAAAAAACCACGATGGCAACCAGGCCTAAAGTGATGAGTAATGTTCTCACCACATCCGTCATGGAAACTTTTACAACGGTAACCGATTCAAACGGAACTTTATATTCTACATCCGCAGGAAAAAATTGTTTTAATTGTGCGAGTTCTTTATATACACCATTGGCAGTTTCCAGGGCATTGCTTCCCGGTGCCTGGTAGATCAATAAATAAGAAGCACGTTTTCCATCAACGAAAGAATTGCTTGAAAAAGTAAATTTCCCTAACTCTACTCTTGCTACATCTTTTAAATAAACCAATTCACCCGTTGCAGGAATTGTTTTAACAACGATGTTTTCAAATTCAGAAACTTTATTTAATCTTCCGTTTACCAAAATACCAATTTCAAAGGTTTGGTCCTTGGGTTGCGGAGGTACCCCTGCTGAACCTGCGGCCACCTGTACGTTTTGGGCGTTTAATGCCGTGATAATATCCTGCGGTGTAATACTGTACGCAGCCATTTTATCAGGGTTCATCCATACGCGCATACTGAAATCATCTGTAAATCTGTTGATACTACCTACACCGGGTACACGCAATAAGGCATCCTGTACAAAAATATTAGTGTAGTTATCAAGAAAGGTAATATCGTGTGTTCCTTTTGGTGCGTAGAGCGCCACCATCATCAGCATACTTGGGTTCAACGCACGCACGGTTAACCCGAGTCTGCTTGCTACAGAAGGTACCAAAGGTGTTGCAATGCTCACACGATTCTGAACATCCAATGCGGCAACGTCAATATTGGTTCCAATATTAAACGTAACATTCATCGACATTAAACCGTTATTGGTGCTATTGCTCTGCATGTATTCCATGCCGGGCGTACCATTCACCTGTTCTTCAATTGGCGTTGCTACTGTTTGTTCAACAGTCTGTGCATCGGCACCGGTAAATTGTCCGTTCACCTGAACGATTGGCGGGGTGATATCAGGATATTGATCTATTGGTAAATTAAGGATACAAATAGCACCCGTAACCACTAATACGATGGATATAACAATAGCTGTTACGGGCCTTTTGATAAATGTATTAGCGATCATGTGTTGATTGTTCTTTAAAATATAACACCTCAAACCCCTTTAGGGGATTGGGTATCCCTTAATTATTTTTATTGCCAGTGCTATCTTTTCCAGAAGGATGTTTATCCCCAACAGCGATCGGAGAGCCATCATGTACTGCCTGCACACCATCAATGATCACTTTATCTCCTACAGTAATTCCTGAAAGGATCACTATGTTTGCTCCAATCGTTCTGCCTACCTGTACTTTTTGTTCAATAGCACGAAGTTTAATTCCTGCATTGGCCGTATCAGCAGCTTTTGACGGATCCGTAGGCGCATTGCCTGTTGTGTCTTTAGCAAGGAATACAAAATATTCTCCCATCTGTTCTACAATTGCTTTACCCGGTATCACCATTTGTGGTGCTGCGTTTTGATTGTGTACACGTACGATACAGCTCATACCTACTTTTAATGTATTAGCAGGATTGGGAAATATCAGCCTGATGCGGAGAGAACCCGTCTGCGGATCAACCGCACGATCTATCACTGACATTTTTCCTGTGTAAGGATAAATGGCATTATTAGGTAGAACAATACTGAATAAAGAATCAGCTTGTTGTTGTTTCGTACTTTGAAGTTTTTCAAAATCTGCCAGCTGTTTTTCACTGATCAAAAAATCAACGCCTATCGGATCGTTGGTAGAAATGGTGTTTAAAACTGTTTGGCCTACTGTTACCAGATTTCCTAATTTTACCTGACTGAATCCGATCGTTCCATCAAATGGAGCATAGATAATAGAAAAATCAAGATTGGTCTTTGCCGTTTTTACTGCTTCTTCGGATGACTGTACCTGGTTCTTGGAATTTTGTAAGGTGATCACTGCATGATCATACAATTGTTTTGCAACAGCATTCTGACTATTTAGATATTCGTAACGGTCCGCATCTTCCTGAGATTGTTTCAGTGTGCCCTGTTGCACTTTTAAATTAGCTACCGCAGCCTCATAGTTTTGCTGATAGAGTGTTCCATCTATCTGATATAATTTTTGTCCTTTTTTTACAAAGGTTCCTTCCGTAAAAAATATGCCGGTAACATAACCTTGTACCTGCGGCAATAAACTTACCTGGCTCAATCCTTCGGTTGTAGACGGATAGGTATCATAGTAGGAAACAGGTTGTGCTGCTACGGTATACAAATTAACCGGTGTTGGCGGCGTTGGCGGCGGCTGTTTGTCTTTACAGGAAAAAAAAGCCAGACAACTTATCAAGGCCATACTTACTATTACTCTATTCATAAGAGGTAATTTATTTTGCGTTTAAATTTTTTTCAGTTAATAAGAAATAACACCCAAAGATTTTTCCAGGTCTATTTTGCTTGATAATAATTGTGCTAAAGCATTGATATATCCAATCTGCGATGATATTAAATTAGATTCTGCCGTGATCACATTCAGGTAGGCTACTATGCCTTGTTTATATTGTAATCCAACTACAGCGTACACCCGGTTGGCCATTCTTACATTATCTCTTAAAACATTTAAATTATAGAGATTGCTTTTATAGTTTGCTAACGCAGATGCATACTCGCTATATATCTGTGATTGTAAATTAACACCGCCCCAGTCAATTATCCGCGCCTGTAATTTAGCCCTGTGCAAATAATCTAATCTGGCAAAGCCCGTAAATATCGGGATGCTTACAGATAAGCCTATAAATGAATTGGGATAAGCATTATCAAAAAGATGATTGAAATCATTGTTCTCATATTCATAATTATAATTGTAAAAGGCAGACAATGTTGGCAGAAAAGAAAAACGGTAATAATTAACTAGCTGTAACTGTATGTCTTTTTGCGTTTTGAGTTGTTGTATCTCTATGCGTTTATCATATTTCAATTGTTGCGTTGTATCAAAAGCAACATCATTGATCATTTGAGCCGTATCATAACTGACATTAAATTGTTTTTCGGGAGGATAGCCCATTAATTGTTTAAGGTCCGCATAACCGGGAATAATGTTTTCAGTGGCCTGTTTCAATTGCGCTTTGGAATTATTAAGCGTGATAGCCGCTTCTTCATAATCCGTTTCATCTACAATGCCGCCCACATATTGATGGTAAGCGTCTAAATAATTTTTGGTCAGGCGTACCGTATCTTCTTTTAAAACATTGATCTCTTCCAGTGTAAGCAACAGGTTGTAAAATGATTTGCTTACAGCAGAAACTAAAAATATTTTAGTGCTATCGGTAATTTGTTGTGCTTGTTCTACATACAGCGGAGCAGCATGTGCAGCATATAAAAGCTCCGGACTAAAAATAGCCTGCGTAACCCCTATGCCGGGAATAGCGGTATTAATAACACCTGTTTGTTGTGGCGTTGGTGTAGGAGGTGTGCCCGTATTGACAAAACCCGTGGGCTGCTGAATATAATGCGTAAGGTTTCCTGTAACAGCAACCTGCGGCAACCATCCTGCTAAATTTATTGCATTAGTCGCTCTGGCAACTTCTACATTGAGCTCTGATTGCATTAACGCCGGTTGATTTTTAAGGGCATAATAGACACATTGTTTAAGCGTTAAAGACTGTGTACTATCATTGGTAGTTTGTGCAAAGCCTGAAGCCGATACACAAAGGCATATAAATAATAAAAGAGGAACTATTCCACTTGAGAATGGCAGGAGCCTTTTTACGGCCGGACGCTCAACGATCTTGACTGGGTTAAACTGCATTAGTAATACTTTGGTAATTGCAGGCAAAAATAGGACCATTATATTTTTGCTGCTAATAGTTATACATGAACGGTAGTTATGTAAAAGTTAAGGTGCAGCACCAATATACTGGTAAGATTGCCTAAATCAGCACAAGAAGTTTGTGTTTTTTGTCTTTTCTTTGTAAAAATACTTTGAAATGAGTGTATTAGTAGGAATAATAATGGGTAGCGAAAGTGACCTTGATATCATGAAAGGCGCTGCAGAAATGCTCCGTCAGTTCGATGTTGAGCCTGAGTTAACGATCGTTTCGGCTCATCGTACGCCAGATCGCCTGCGGGAATATGCTTCAACGGCAAAAGCCAGGGGCATTAAAGTTATTATAGCCGGTGCCGGCGGTGCCGCTCATTTACCAGGTATGGTGGCCGCTCAGACCATTTTGCCTGTTATCGGTGTTCCGGTAAAATCATCTAATTCTATTGATGGATGGGATTCGATCCTTTCTATTTTACAAATGCCCTATGGCGTACCGGTAGCAACGGTGGCTATGAATGCTGCAAAAAATGCCGGTATTTTAGCTGCGCAGATATTGGCATTACACGATACCACCATCGCAGGCAAGCTCGAAGCCTATAAAGAATACATTGACGATATCGTAATGGAAAGCGTTAAGAATGTAAAAACGCTTGGGTTTAAGAATGAATTTGATAAGTAGTATGCTTTGTCGTCATGCTGAGGTACGAAGCATCTTATTTTTAAACTTGCAGACTGGTGGTTACAAATTAGATTCTTCGCTTTCGCTCAGAATGACAAAAAGAAAAGTTATTTCTCAGTCAGTATTCCAAATTGTTGCTCTAACGACAACGAATTCTCATACAAAGCGTTTATAAAATCTTTTCCCTGGTGTGCATAGTAGGGTAGTATGCTATCAATCCTTTCCTGTAAATTATTATGCGGGAATAAAGCAGTTTTTATTTTATGTAACTGGCGCTGTTGTGTTTGAAATTTTCTTTTCTCTGCACGCAGCATTTTCTTTTCTAAGGCTTCTAATTTTTTAATTGTCTGCAAATGCAATGATTGAACATGTTGGTTCAATGTAGTATCAATAGGCGCTACAACACTTTTGATATCTTTATAGATAGCGCAGATATTTTTCTTTTCTTTTTCTAAATTCAATTGTTGCTCCGTATCACGTTTTACCAATTCATTTAAAAGATCCGTTTCTTTTTTAAAAAGATCAAGATCGTTGAATTGTAATTTTTCGGCCAATGCTTTTATTTCTTTGCTGATCACTACAAATGAATTGCGTAAGATCAATATTGGATAAGGTACATTCACCGCTTCAAAAACTTTCTTCAATTCCAGCCAATAAGCGATCTCTCCGCCGCCGCCGATAAAAGCTATATTGGGTAAAATAAATTCCTGGAACACAGGGCGCAATATTACATTCGGACTAAATCTTTCCGGATACTCGTTCAGCTCTTTTATGATTGCCGCTTCAGAAAGCTTCAATTGAAAATTGAGAATTGAAAATTGAGCATTGAGCATTTCAATTCTTTCTCTCTTATCATCTTTTAAATAAAATAGATTCAACTCTCTTCCGCTAGCCTGTACTTTATATTCATGCGGAAACGCTGCAACTGTTTCTGCAACTGCTTTATGAGAGAATTCTGTTTTTAATTCTTTTTCTATTACAGGGATAAAGCTTCTCTTCAGATCAGCGTTGTCCGGCAATAATATGATCAAACCATATTCGGCAAATAAGGCATTCACTAATTTGAAAGTTGCTTGTTCGATCGTTGTCCCTTCGGTATAAAAAGATCTTGTTAGATCAATGATCTCTTTACCAAAAGGATAAATTAATAATTGTCCTTCTATGCGTTGAATTAATTCTATCAAAGCAGCATCAACTTTCATCCTGCCAACAGCGCCCGTTTGATTGGTTTTCCATTCAAATTTTTCTCCGTCGATATGAATATGCCCTAATTCATCAAGGTCCGCATCTTCGCTGCCCATATAATAAACGGGGACAAATTTATTTTCGGGTAATTGTTTTTGTAAGGTCTCTGCCAATTTTATTGTGTGCAGTATCTTATAAATAAAATACAAGGGCCCGGTAAAAATATTTGGCTGATGTGCAGTGGTGATGGTGAAGGTATCTGTATTGCTTAATTGCTGGATGTTTAATTGTTGTTTTGCAGTAAGCTTAAGACCGCTGTATTGTTTGGTCAAAACATCCACTAATAATTTTCTATCGGTATTGATTTTTTTTCTTTGTTGGATAGCAGCCTTAACACCGTCAATAGAAACAGGATGCTGATAAAATGGCTTTAATCCTGCATCCCCTGCAATGTAATCTGCGACTGTCTTTGAGAAGAAGCCGGTTTTTGTATAATCAATAAATTCTGAAGAAAGATTCATTTCATTAATTTGAAAAACTACTCAATAACAATTGAGCAATTAAACCATGTAACAATTAAACAACTTCGCCTTCAATATCATAATCGTAAGCTTTTGTAATTTTTACATTCACAAATTCGCCTACGGTCAATTTCTTTTTGCTTTGGATGATCACTTCGTTATCTACTTCCACACTATCAAATTCTGTTCTGCCTAAATAGCGACCCGCTTCTTTTTTATCGATCAGTACTTTGAAAGTTTTGCCTACTTTTTCCTGATTCTTTTCCAGACTAATCTCTTGTTGCACCTCCATTATTTCCTGCGCACGTTCTTCTTTTTCTTCTGCAGAGATATCATCAACCATATCATGCGCGCTTGTATTTTCTTCATGACTGTAAGTAAAAATACCCACCCTGTCGAAACGCATTTTTTGTAAGAATGTTTTTAATTCTTCCACATCATCTCTTGTTTCGCCCGGGAAGCCTGCGATCAATGTTGTACGCAAGCATATATCAGGAATTTTATTTCTTATCTCACCCACTAATTCTTCCATTTCTTCACGTGTTATCTGTCGCTTCATGTTCTTCAACACATTGTTGGCAGCGTGTTGTAGCGGCATATCAAGGTAGTTGCAGATATTATCCCTGCCCTTCATCGTATCAATAATATCCAGCGGAAATTTTGAAGGATAAGCATAATGCAGGCGGATCCATTCCAAGCCTTTTACATCTGCTAAAGCATCTAATAGTTTTGGTAGTTCTCTTTTCTTGTAAATATCTAAACCGTAATAAGTTAATTCTTGTGCTATCAACATTACTTCTTTAACACCACGGTCAACCAAACGTTTTGCCTCATCAACTAATGATTCAATAGTCCGACTAACATGTTGTCCGCGCATTAAAGGAATGGCACAGAAAGAACAAGTGCGGTTACAACCTTCGCTTATTTTCATGTAAGCATAATGCGGCGGTGTGATCAATAATCTTTCACCAATCAGGTCTGCTTTATAATCCGCATCAAACTGTTTTAAGATCATTGGCAACTCCATCGTACCAAAATAAGCATCCACTTCAGGTAGCTCTTCTTCGAGGTTATTTTTATAGCGTTCGCTGAGGCATCCTGTAACATAAACTTTATCCAGTTTACCCCTGCGTTTCAATTCTAATTGATCTAAAATAGTATTGATGCTTTCTTCCTTTGCTTTTTCAATAAATCCACAGGTATTTACGATCACGATATTGTGATCTTTTTTACTGCTTTCGTGCACTGTATCGATATCGTTAGCCAATAGCTGTCCGCTTAAAACCTCGCTATCTACCATGTTTTTACTGCACCCAAGCGTTATAATATTAACCTTGTCTTTATGTAATGACTTTGTCTTCATAAATAATGGATGCAAAGGTAACTAAAATCACAGGTTTAATATATAATCGTTACCCGCGATTATAAAACAATAAATCCTTTACATTTGGCTGGTAATTAGAAGCGAATGCAGGATATAGAACCATTTTACAACTGGCGCCATTTATACGTAGCGGAAGAGGATAAACGCTCGCCCTTTTATGGCCGTAATTATAGCGAATTCGAGTTTACCAATACGGTCTATAATTATTATATTCACCCGCAATGGGATGATTTTGGCTCCAAGACCTTATACATGAAACTGCTGTTTGCAGATTACGAACAGAATTATGCCATCATAGAATTAATAGGAGAGTGGAACGACGCGATAGAGAACGATATCATGACACTGCGCCGGGATGTTACCGATCATTTGTACAGTCAGGGTATTAATAAATTTATTTTAATTGCCGAGAATGTACTCAATTTTCATAGTAGTGATGATAGTTATTATGAAGAATGGAATGAGCAGGTAGCAGATGATGGCGGCTGGGTAGTAGTGGTAAATATGCCGGAACAAAGTCAGCATGATTTTAAAAGAACCCGCTTAACAAATTATGTACCGCTGATTGACCTTCCGCAATGGCGCACAATGAAGCCGGAGCTGGTTTTCCAATATATAGACAACTGGATGATCAAATACCTTGAATAATAAACAGGGTTGAATTGCTATTTCCTTTAATTTTGCAAATAATTTATAACTAACTATTTTTTATGACCTGGAAACAGTTTTTTACATCCTCTTTAGGCAAGAAATATATAATGGGCCTAACGGGTCTTTTCCTGATCTCCTTTTTGATTGTACATGTGGGTGTTAACTCCTGCATTTTTGTAAATGACAATGGCGAAACCTTCAATACTGCAGCTCATTTTATGAGTCATAATTGGGTAGTACGTATTTTAGAGATCGGTTTATTTGCCGGCATCTTTTTACATTTTATTCAGGGTTTATTGTTATGGAAACAAAATAGTGCGGCAAGGCCAATTAAATATGCTGTGAACGGTGCCAGTGCTAATAGCTCTTGGTACAGTCGTTCAATGGGTTTATTAGGAACACTGTTACTGATGTTTTTGATCATCCATTTATCTCATTTTTGGTATGCGACTAAGAAAGATCTTTATTTCGGAGACGACAATGAAAATACTTACGAAGGAATAAAAGCGGTATTCAGCAAATGGTACTTTGTAGTGATCTATTTGTTGGGTATTATTTCTTTATTCTGGCATTTGATACAGGGTTTTCAAAGTGCTTTTCAATCTTTAGGGATCAATCACAAAAAATATACGCCGATCATTAAATGTGTTGGTGTAGCGTACTCAATTATTGTGTGTACTTTATTTGCATTGATGCCGATATTGATGTTCTTCGGAATAATTAATTAAATAATAAGTTAAAAGTTAAAACCCAAAAGTGAGCGTTCACTGGATGCTGATTTTACTTTTTGGTTTTCACTTTTCACTTTTGAATTTGAAAAAAATAATCTAATAAATTAAACATACCATACTATGGCTTTAGATTCAAAGATCCCACACGGCGAAATGAAGGAAAAGTGGGAAGATTATAAAGGGCATGTAAAGCTGGTAAATCCTGCTAACAAACGTAAGATAGAAGTGATCGTAATAGGTACAGGCTTGGCAGGTGCATCAGCCGCTGCTACGCTTGGTGAGATGGGCTATAAAGTAAAAGCATTTTGTTTTCAGGATAGTCCGCGCCGCGCACATAGTATCGCAGCGCAGGGCGGTATCAATGCTGCAAAAAATTACCAGAATGATGGTGACTCAGTTTTTCGTTTATTTTATGATACGGTAAAGGGTGGTGATTACCGTGCAAGAGAAGCGAACGTTCATCGTTTGGCAGAGGTTAGTTCTGCGATCATTGATCAGTGCGTAGCACAAGGTGTTCCTTTTGCAAGAGAATACGGCGGATTATTAAGTAACAGAAGCTTCGGTGGAACACAGGTTCAGCGTACATTCTACGCAGCCGGACAAACAGGACAACAATTATTATTAGGAGCTTACAGTGCGTTAGAAAGACAAGTTACTTTAGGAAATGTAGAAGTGTACTCTCGTCATGAGATGTTAGACGTAGTTATCATTGATGGCAAAGCACGTGGTATTATTGCAAGAAATTTAGTAACGGGAGAATTGGAAAGACATTTCGGACACGCGGTACTGTTAGGTAGTGGTGGTTACGGAAACGTATTTTATTTATCAACCAATGCTATGGGTAGCAATGTTACCGCAGCATGGAAAGCACATAAAAAAGGCGCCTTCTTTGGTAACCCTTGCTTTACACAAATTCATCCAACCTGTATTCCTGTAACCGGCGATCATCAAAGTAAATTGACCTTGATGTCTGAGTCCTTGCGTAATGATGGGCGTATCTGGGTACCAAAAGCAAAAGACGACAAAAGAAAAGCCGTAGATATTCCTGAAGAAGAACGTGATTATTATTTGGAAAGAAGATACCCTGCCTTTGGTAACCTTGTGCCGCGCGATGTTGCATCAAGAGCTGCCAAAGAAAGATGTGATGAAGGATATGGAGTAGGTACAACTAAGTTAGCGGTGTACCTGGATTTTGCTGACGCGATAAAACGTTACGGAAAAATTGAAGCAGGCAAACATGGTGAACATCATGCAGATGAAAAAACATTGATCGCTTTAGGTAAAGATGTGGTGAAAGAAAAATACGGTAACCTTTTCGATATGTACGAAAAGATCACCGGTGAAAATCCTTATAACCAACCAATGAGGATCTATCCTGCCGTACATTATGTGATGGGTGGCTTATGGGTTGATTATGAACTGCAGACAACTATTCCTGGTTTATACGCATTGGGCGAAGCAAACTTTAGTGACCATGGTGCTAACCGTTTGGGTGCATCTGCATTAATGCAAGGTTTAGCTGATGGCTATTTCGTTATTCCATTGACGTTAGGTAATTATTTGGCTGATGATATTCGTACGGCTGAAATTCCAACATCTCATCCTGCATTTGTTGAAACGGAAAACGCAGTGAAGAGCAGGATCGAAAAATTAATGAGTATCAAGGGTAAACAAAGTGTAGAAAGTTTCCACAAACGTTTAGGAAAGATCATGTGGGATAAATGTGGCATGGCGCGTAATGAAAAAGGTTTACAGGAAGCGATCGCTGAGATACAGGCATTGAAAAAAGAATTCTGGAGTGATGTTAGAATTCCTGGAACTGTAAACGAGATGAATCCTGAATTAGATAAAGCCGGCCGTGTAGCGGATTTTATAGAATTGGGAGAATTGATGTGCAAAGATGCATTGAACAGAAGAGAAAGCTGTGGCGGACATTTCCGTGAAGAATCTCAAACGGAAGATGGGGAAGCAAAACGTGATGATGCCAACTTTAGTTATGTATCGGCGTGGGAATTCAAAGGTGAAAGCGATTGGAATTTAGTTAAAGAAGAATTGAATTTCGAGATAGTGAAACCTACGCAACGTAGTTATAAATAGTTGTATTGTTCAATTGATAAATTGTTGTTTATCGACCCTATTAAAAAATATCTTAAACTCAATGACATTGAGGCGTATAAAATTGCGTTTCATTTGAGTAATTATGTTTGGGATGTTGTATTTGTAAAATGGGATGTATTTACAAAGAAGACGATAGGAGCACAATTTGTAAATGCAGTCGATTCAATATCAGCAAATGTTGCAGAAGGATTTGGTCGCCACTTTAAAAAAGATAAAGTAAATTTTTACAGGTATAGTAAAGGTTCTTTAAAAGAAAGTTTTGATTGGAACGAAAAAGCGAAAGTAAGAGGATTATTAACAGAAGAAGAATATAAATATATTTTTAGTGAACTGGATAAATTGCCA
Organism: Ferruginibacter sp.; assembly: GCA_035485735.1. Lineage (GTDB taxonomy): Bacteria > Bacteroidota > Bacteroidia > Chitinophagales > Chitinophagaceae > Ferruginibacter. Next base: position 16,317 of record DATHNS010000026.1, on the reverse strand, counting down.
AAAGCTTTGAATTCACTGATAAAATATACAAACGAAAAATTAGCATTATAACAATTAGCAATAAAACAATTAAACCATTTAACAATGGAACACTATAACATGAACCTCACATTAAAAGTGTGGCGTCAGAAAAACAGTAAAGACAAAGGACATTTTGATATACACCAGGTAAAGGATATTTCTTCAGAAATGTCTTTCCTTGAAATGTTCGATGTGTTGAACGAGCAGTTGGTGCATGAGGATAAAGACCCGATCGCATTCGATCATGATTGTCGTGAAGGTATTTGCGGTGCCTGCAGTATGTACATCGATGGGCGTGCACATGGTCCATGGGCAGAAAATACGACTTGCCAGCTACACATGCGTGCCTTTAAAGATGGAGATACCATTGTTGTAGAGCCTTGGCGCAGTAAGGCTTTTCCGGTTATAAAAGATTTAGTAGTGGATAGATCTGCTTTTGATCGCGTGATACAAGCAGGCGGGTATGTTTCTGTAAATACCGGCAATGCACAAGATGCAAACAATTTGCCGATCGATAAAAAAGATGCAGATGCGGCTTTTATGGCGGCAGCCTGTATCGGTTGTGGCGCCTGCGTTGCGACTTGTAAAAACAGTAGCGCTATGTTATTTGTAAGTGCCAAAGTAGCACAGTTATCATTGCTGCCTCAGGGCCAGCCGGAAAGAGAATCACGTGTATTGAACATGGTGGCTCAAATGGATAAAGAAGGATTTGGTAATTGCAGCAATACTTATGCCTGCGAAGCGGAATGTCCTAAAGGTATTTCTGTTGCCAATATCGCAAAAATGAACAGGGAATATTTAACTGCGGGATTAAGTACCGAAGAATAAATAATCATCATATATCGTTTCAAAAAACCTTCCCTAGGGAAGGTTTTTTGTTGCAGCACAAGCCCTATTGAACGCCTCTTACTAATAAGTGTTAATTTAGTAACGAATAAAATCCCAACTTGAAACACACAAGGATATATTTATTGTTGCTCAGCTTGCTTCTGGTTCAAGTATCCCTTGCGCAGCAAAATCCTTTGTCAAATTTGCACACAAAATATATCAGCACCAAAAAAGCTGTTGTAAAAGTAGATTCACTTAGCCTTGTGCCGGGGTCTGTAATTATAGCAGGCATACCTTCTTCAGATTATACAGTTGATGAAGTGAATGGTAGTATTAAATGGCTCACTAACACTTTACCGGATAGTGTGAGAATCACGTATCGGCAGTTTCCTTATAAATTAAATGCGGTCGTCAGACATTTTAGTTATGATAGCGTGCGGAATAATCCGATGGTGGAAAAACCTTTTGTCATAAGTTTTGCCAACAAAGAAGCCAGCAGCATATTCGATTTCGGTAACCTTAACTACACAGGTAGTTTTGGTAGAGGAATTACTGTAGGTAATACACAGAATGCAGTTTTAAGTTCAAGCTTAAACCTGCAGCTGAATGGATTTATTGGCGATAGCCTGGAACTGACTGCTGCATTAACAGATAACAATGTGCCCATACAACCCGAAGGCAACACACAAAACTTAAATGACTTTGATAAGATATTTATCCAGGTAAAAAAACATACCTGGCAATTGAATTTGGGAGATATCGATATCCGCCAAAGCAAAAATTATTTTCTTAATTTTTACAAACGAATACAGGGAGGATCTTTTATAACTGATAATAAAATAGGAAGTAATATCAACAACTCTTTATTGTTGAGCGGATCAATAGCCAAAGGAAAATTCACACAAAATACTTTAACGCCATTGGATGGAAATCAGGGGCCGTATAAGTTACAGGGGCTCAATGGAGAGATTTATTTAACGGTATTGGCAGGAACTGAACGTGTATACTGGGATGGCGAATTATTGCAAAGAGGAGAGGATCAGGATTATGTAATTAATTACAATACTGCCGAAGTAACGTTTACGCCTAAACGATTGGTGACCAAAGATTCCCGTATTAAAGTGGAATTTGAATATGCCGATAGAAATTACCTCAATTCAAATATCTACGTAAATGATGAAATGGCCATTGGTAAAAAATTATTGGTTAGTATGGCTGCTTTCTCCAATCAGGATGCAAAAAATTCAACCATTGATCAATCGTTGACACCTGATCAGATACAGTTTTTGGCTAATGTAGGTAATGGGATTGATACGGCATTTTATAAGAACGAACCGCGGGATACTTTTTCTTTGGGAACTATTTTATATAAAAAAATAGATACTGTCTATAATGGAACGCTCCATGACTCTGTTTTTGTGCTTTCTACAAATTCTACCGATAGTTTATATAATCTTACGTTCACCTTTGTGGGTCAGGGCAAAGGCGATTATATACAAGCGCTGAGTGCTGCTAACGGCAATGTGTATCAGTGGGTATCGCCCGATGTAAATAATATCAAACAAGGACAATGGGCACCGGTCATATTATTGGTAACGCCTAAAAAACAACAGCTTGTTACAGTGGGTGCCGATTACCAGTTCAATAAAAAAACGAGCATCAAATCGGAGTTGGCGTTAAGTAATTATGATGTCAATCTTTTTTCAAAAATTGGAAAGGGCGATGATGTGGGACTGGCAGCGAAATTTCAATTTGATAAGCAGGATAAAAACATATTACTTTTTAGTAAAGCATTAAAGCTGGAAACATTTGCGGGATACGAATATGTACAAAGTGAATTTAAACCGCTGGAACGATTGCGCAACGTAGAGTTTAACCGCGACTGGAGCTTAGCTGATAGCATATTGTCTGCCAATGAACAATTGATCAATACCGGCTTTAAAATAAAGGATCTGTCGGGCGGCAGTCTTAATTACGAGGTTACCAATTATATGCGCAGTGATACTTTCAATGGTTTCAGGCAATTGTTAACGCACAACACTGAAATAAAAGGATGGCGTATTACTGATCAGGTTAGTCTTACGAATACCGCAGGCACAATGCAAAAAGTTGTGTACTTCAGGCCAACGATCGATATCAATAAACAATTTAAACACTTACATAATTTACAGATCGGTGCAAATTATTCGAGTGAAAATGATCAGCAGCGTAGTAAGTCAACCGATAGTTTGTTGTACAATAGCTTTGCTTTCAATACCTGGCAGGCATATATAAAATCTGATGACAAGAAACCGAATAAGTGGGGTATCACTTATTTTACGAGAACAGACCTGAGTCCGCTTGGTTCAAAATTCACCCAGACAGACCGGAGCGATAATGTTTCTGTGTTTACCGAGTTGTTGAAGAATGAACATCAAAAACTACGATTTAATTTTACCTATCGTAAACTGCATATCCTCGATTCCGCGTTAACAACACAACAGGAAGATGAAAGTCTGCTAGGTAGAGCTGAATATTCTGTAAATGAATGGAAGGGATTATTAAAAGGGAATATTTTATACGAAGTAGGTTCCGGGCAAGAACAAAAATTAGAGTACACTTATGTACAAGTAGCAACCGGGCAGGGGATATATGTCTGGAACGATTACAACCACGATGGTGTGGCTACTTTAAATGAATTTGAAGTAGCGCTCTATCCCGATCAGGCGAATTACATAAAAGTATATACACCAAGTAACGATTATGTAAAAACAGATTATGTACAATTCAATTATAGTGTAGATCTGAATCCGCGTGCAGTCATTGATGTTAGCAAAGCACATGGCTTTAAAAAATTCCTGGCAAATTCAAGTACGTCTTCTTCATTGCAGATCAATAGAAAAAATGTTTCCAATAACCAGTTTGAATTAAATCCTTTTAGTCAAAATTTATCGGATACAACTTTACTTTCGTTGAACTCATTTTTATCCAATACTGTTTTCTTTAATCGGCTTAATACGAAATGGGGAATGGATGTTACGCATAGCATCAACCAGACAAAATCTTTACTGACCTATGGTTTTGAAAGTCTTAGAACAAGGACCGTTAATATAAAAGGAAGATGGAACATGAGCCGATTCATTAGTACAAATATTACATTGCGTTCGTTGCAAAGTGTATCTGACGCGCCTGTGTATGAGGATCGGGATTACCAGATACAGGAACAATCCATCGCGCCATCGGTCAGTTATACGCATGGCACTAATATCCGTGCTACGCTTACGTATATGTTGGATGGAAAACAAAATGGTATTGGCTTTCATGAGCAGACAAGCGATAATGTGGTAACGGCAGATATTAAGTACAATGTATTATCGAGCAGTACCATCACAGCAAGTTTTTCTATTAACAATATCGATTTTAAGTACGATGTTGGAGGGTCTGATAATTCTACAGTAGGGTATATTATTTTGGATGGCCTGTTGCCCGGACAAAACTATTTGTGGAATATTCAATACACCAAACGGTTATCAACTAATATAGAAATTAATATTCAGTATACCGGCCGCAAACCTAGCGGTACGCCAACTATCAATACCGGTAATGCTTCTATCCGGGCATTCTTCTAATAATGGGTAACAATAAATATTATGCTGTTGTAGCAATTAACTGTTAACTATTTTTGAAACACGTTTGCCTAATAGCTCAATGGCCTGCAATAGTTTTTCATGCGGTAGCGCTGCATTGTCCATCTGAAAAGTAATTCTTGATATCCCACCCAGCGCATTGCTGTGACGAATAATTTTTTCAGCTATTTCTTCAGGTCCACCGATCAATAGTGCGCCTTGCGGCCCCATTTGAGCATCGAACTGTGCACGTGTTACCGGGGGCCAGCCTCGTTCTTTTCCTATCCGTGTAAAGGTTTCAGCATAACCGGGATAAAAATCATCAATGGCTTCTTGTGTAGTATTTGCTATATAACCGAGAGAGTGTAATCCTACCTTTAATTTTTCAGGAGCGTGGCCGGCTTTTTTTCCTGCCTCCCTGTAAAGGTCCACCAGCGGTCGAAAGCGATGTGTTTCACCACCGATGATTGCCACCATTAACGGTAATCCGAGCATACCCGCACGAACAAACGATTGTGGCGTGCCACCAACGCCCAGCCAAATAGGTAGTGGATCTTGTACCGGTCTTGGATAGATGGGTTGATTATTTAATGCAGGCCGAAACTTGCCTGACCAGGTAACAAATTCATTTGCACGGATATTGAGCAGGAGATCTAACTTCTCAACAAAGAGCTCATCGTAATCTTGTAAGTTCAAACCGAATAATGGATAGGCTTCTATAAATGAACCGCGGCCCACAACCATTTCTGCCCGTCCTTGTGATATAAGATCCAGTGTAGCAAAATTTTGAAATACCCTTACCGGGTCAGCGGCGCTAAGTACTGTAACGGCACTCGTAAGACGAATGCGTTTTGTTCTTGCTGCGGCTGCGGCAAGGATCATTGTTGGTGCTGAATCTAAAAATTCTTTGCGGTGGTGCTCGCCAATGCCGAATATATCCAGGCCGCACTTATCAGCAAGTTCTATTCTTTCCAGCAATTGGGCCATGGCAGTAGCGCTGGCGGTAGTGTTAGAGTCTGCGGCAGCAAAACTATCTATTCCGATTTCCATACTATATTTTTACTTCTTACGAAGTTACATTTTTACTCATAAGTCTGCTGGTCAGTTCAGGAAAGCGTAAGGCTGCGGTAATCCATATCACACATTCTACGATCACCGGCATTACAACAGGAAACTGGTGTTCTACATGTGTAGCGATGGCGCCGCCTATATAAGCCGCCAATAACAATGTGCCTAAAATGCCGGTTCTTGGGATGATAAAAAGCATTACTGAAAGCAGTTCAATGATGCCAAATAATTTTACTGTATTGGCAGAGATATCCATTAATGCAGCACCTTTCACGGCATCTGCACCACCCAATAATTTAGTGCCTGCGCTGAAAATAAACAGCATTGCTAATAATACCGTAAGGACCCAACCGATGATTTTTTTTGTTTTTAGTGACATAGCGTAGTTTTATGTATGTAATTGAAGTTTGATCTGTAAGGTATATATTTTCATGCTAACTTTTATACAACTATTATGCCCTTGATTTAACAGGTACCCAAATCTCTTCTTCAGAGTTGGGATCATTGTTTTTGTATTTATCACCCAGTATTTCAAAATGTTCCCGGTTATCCAATACATACTCCGAATTGGGCAACCAATCGTTGAATATGAATTGAAATGTTTTTGGAAAATCACTGGCCATTCCTTTGTGAATAAAAACAGCATATAGTCCGCCTTGTAAAATATATCCTTCCATACCGGCAGGAACGATGCTACAATCTGACACTTCTATCGCGGCCCATTTTTCAAATACGGTATCCTGATTAAAATCACTGAACGTTAGTGATGGGTCGTAACGTTGCATGCTGATCAGATCGGTTGTAATATTATTTTTAATATCCTTTTTGCTGATCATAAAGCTGTGCCATAATTCATAGGTTTTATTATCGGCTAAAGACATGGTGAGGTGTTTGCCCATTAATTTCTTTTTCAATAACAACTCAATTCTTGAGTACATATAATTAGTGTTTCAATGCAAAGTAAATATATTAATTACTTTTTTCGGCTTTACCTATTCAGGTTTTAACAGTTGTTCTTTACTGTCCCAAAGTATTCTGCGCGACCAATAGTTAGCCGAAAAAGGATCATCTTTTGTTGGCCTGCCTGTTTTGTCTTTTATACCTGCAGAGCGGGAAAGATAATTTTCTCTTCTTTTTTCATCGCAATGCTGCGTATAATCTTCCATACCTTTCATGCCAAACTTAACTAACTTGATATCACCTTCGTATTTTACCAGCACCGCTTTTTTATGTGTATCTTTTGCATGTGCTTCGACAGGGATATTATAACCCGGGAGATTATACCCACGGTATGTTATTGATACAGGTTTTTTCATGGTGTGATATTACTGAAGGTTTGTAAATTCTTCAATATGCATGATATAAGTCCGCACAATATTTGAGTTTTCAATTTCGTCATTATTTTGAATGAAGTCTTAATAGGTAGCTATATACCTGTTAGGCTATGTTGATTTAAAAAATTAAGTGCATATCCATTCACATATAAATGCCCGTATTTATGGGTCGTTAGATTTATCATTACGTTGAAGAAACATTCTCCCCCATCTAAAACTTGAACAAGACTTTTTTTCCAATAATTAAATTCATTGTCATATCCACTACAGAAGCAGTTTACATAGACCTCCTTTTCACCTTTTAAATTAATATATACAACGTATTGTCTTTTATATTTTTCCAAATCAAGATCTCTATCGTTGTTTTTTAAGCACTTAGTTAAAAGTATTTCAACTGTTCTAACATCTTCTGTTGTTAATTGAGCAACTCTTAAATTTTTAAATCGAGGTTGGTATATATCTGTAGTATCAATTGGGATAATTGCAATATTATTTGTATCAACTGAAAATTTATTTTGCGCATTAGTAAAGAAGGCACTACAAAATAAAATGCAAAGTATAATTAAGTGTTTCATATTTCAAATGTAATAAAAAAGGCTGCTATTATGTGGCCTTTTATTACATTTGATTTATGATCAATGATTCTAGGTTTATAATTATTGCAATATTCGCACTCTCTATTTTAGCAATTCTTCAATACAAAGAATACAGAAACGATAAAGTTATTAATAGAAAAAATTGTGAAACTATTAAAATGTCAATAAATGGAGTTATAACTGAATCATGGGGTAGAAACTCATATGCTTATATCTATGTAAACAATATAAAGGATTATATCGGAGTTGGTAGCTTATCGAATGAAATTTCTCAAAAATGGTTTAATAATAATTATTGTTTTGAAATAGGAGACTCTGTAATAAAAAAAGCCAACTCTAGTGTTATAACATTTAAAAGATCTGACAGCACTATTACTTATAAGATTGAATGCGATAATTAACAGCTACCCCTTTTTTATTATATTTGAAATATAACAGACGAAAAACTAGATACGGTATTATCAATTACGATATTCGCCTGTGTCATCCTAATGCTTATTGTTGGTACAAATAGAAATTTTAAAGTCAATAAACCTGAAGCTGATTTTACAATTTTAATAGTAGGAGGGCTTTCTCTAAGATTAGGGCTATTGTGGCGCAAACTTGATAAATCACCTATTAACAGAATGGGATTAATTGTAGGCGGTTTTTTATTTATTTTTATAGGGGTATTAGACTTTACTTTTGGTTAATAGTAATTGATATTTTTTTACCCTCCTTGGTCTAACACGTATATAGTTGCCCCCAAAATTTATCGTTAGTAGACTTTTTTATATTGATACACAAACCCATCTGCATTATTATCGTCTATTTCTAAGGTAGAACCTGTTAGTATAAATAATTGTGGTTGCTTTATAAAACTAAAACCTGAAGGGATAGTGCCAGAAGGAGCATTTGGATAAAATTGTACAGCTGGTACAAGTGTATGACTAAAAAAGCTTTGCACCGTAACAAGGTGGTAAAAGCCTTGAACAATTACTGTTCCATTAATCCTATTTTGGTAAGTGCTATCGCTGTTAAGTATTAAAAGAGTAACAGAATCTGCCGGCGGTATAATTGTTATACTGCCAACTCCTCCGTTCGTGCGTAGCAATTGCCATTTGACACTTGTAACTGTGCTGCTTTTTTTACAGGATAAAAGAATGGTGATAATTGCTGTTACATAAAATATTTTTTTCATAGCATCGTTAAATTTGGTAGGCTTTAAGTACATATACAGATAAAACCCTAAAAAGGTTGGGTTATAAAGTAGATATGTTTTCTCTCAATATTGCTGCCTTGCTATAAATAGTCTTCATGACACATATCTGCGCTAGAGATAGGTAGTTTAATGCGAATAATATGCTAAAAAATAATTTCGTATTACAATTGTTAACAAACCTAATCCATAACTACCTGTTACAGATCCCAATATTATCAATGCTTTTTTCCAATTGTTTGTTTTACCGAAAATGTCTATTACAATAACTGCAAGACAAATAAAAGCAACTGTACAAAGTATCATTAAAAACCAAAAGAAATAATCAGGAATTATCAGAAACAAGAAAGCATTTGCTATGGAGAGAATTATATACAGATAATATTTTTTCATGCTGGGTAATCTACATAATAACTGAACTGAATAATATTTGCGGCTTTGCCGCCTGTTGTATGATAAAAATCTACTGCATGTTCATCTTCCTCATTCGCATCTACAAACAATACACTGATACCTTTTTCTTTACCATATTGTTTAAGCGCGGCTAATAATTGTTTCCCTAATCCTTTTCTTTGAAATAAAGGATCAATAGCAATATCGTAAATAAATATTTCAGATCGTGAAGCATAGTAAGAAGGTAATTCATAAGCGGTTAATCCGCCAATTACTTTATTGTCTATGCAGACCGTAAAAATGATAAAATAGGGATTCTCTAAAAGTTTTGTCAGCTGTGGGCCTTCAGGAATATCAGCTCCTTTCATTTCAAATACATCCTGAAAAACGTGGATGAGTTTTTGAAACAGAATAAGGTCCTTTTTCTCTAATCTTTTTATTTGAAATGTATCCATTTATTTTTATCGGTTAATTTCCACTAACAAAACCCATGCATCGATAACAGCTTTTATAAAAGAAATAAGAATGCCGGGAACGAGCCAATAAATGCCGTTCTCTTTGCAGATAAAAATGGCAATTCCTGCAACCGGATAAGGCAGCACAGCAACCTGGTTAAAAACAACGCTGGCGAGATATTGCTTTTTATATTTAGCGGCAGTGTTTTTATAAATACTTATATCCATTTTTGTAACTATCGCATAAATGGCAATGGCTATAGCAGATACTTCGGTACCGATAGAAAAATAAGTTTGCATCGGAATCAATAGTAAAGAAGAGATAATTAAAATCGTCAGCAGCAAGATCAGCGAAAGCAAAGCCCGTGCAGGCAATTTTTCTACAGAAAGTATCTTTTCAATATTAATGGAAACGCCAACAAATATCAATCCTGTTAAAGCTGCTGCAGAACCGGCAGTAGCAACAAAGAAGTCGTGCCATTCATTTATATTCATACAATGATTATTGAACACAAGTTAAGAAATATCTTTATTCGCTTGGAATAGAATGGTGCTCATGTATGATCGTCCATTGATCTTTGATTTTTTGTAAACCAATGGTGAGCCTAAAATCCAGGTTAATATATTCTGCGCTATTGCTTTTATCTGCACACATCATCGTTGCGAAACAGAAAGCAATATTTTCATCAGCAACAATTTTTAATTCTTTAATATCAAATACGCCGGGCTTCGTATACTTAAAAAAGATATCCCATGTTTTACGGTAAGCATCTATACCAATTGATTGAAAAGGCTTGGGTACATCATACATAACAATCCCTTCGGAATGATATGCTAATATTCCCTCCATATCTTTATTGCGAACTGCTTTTGCCCAGCTTTCAATTAGTCCTCTGATTTGATTTTCGTTTCTTTTTTTATCTGAAGGATTGATTGACATAAATTAAAATTTGATCTCTCAAAGCTAATAAAGATTAAAATACGCCAGTTAAGAAACTGGCTGCAATATAGACACAAGTCATCCTTCGGAAGACTTGCGCCAGTGAGTGGTAGTTCTCTGAACGAACTTTTTGTTATGAATGCTTAACACCAAATATATAACCAACAGTAGCAGTGATACCCATTGCAATCGTACCCCAAAAACAGATCCTGATTATACTTTTTACCATATTTGATCCTCCCGCTTCTGCTGCGACTACGCCTGATAATGCCAAAAACATTATGGCAAAACTATATTGATAGATCACCATATATTTTATCGGTGCAAATAAGGAGACCAGCATGGGCAGCAAACCTCCTGATACAAAAGATGCACCTGAAGCCAGCGCAGCTTGTAAAGGCTTTGGCGCTGTCATTTCATTGATACCTAATTCATCTCTTGCGTGCGCTTCCAGTCCATTGTGTTTGGTCAATTGAATGGCGACTTGCATTGCGAGCTCATTATCTAAACCACGGCCTTTATATATGTTTGCTAATTCTTTTAATTCATCTTCAGGGGTAGTAGTCAATTCTATTTGTTCCCTGTTTAGATCTGCAACTTCAATATCAGACTGAGAGCTAACGGAAACATATTCACCTGCAGACATAGACAATGCCCCCGCAACTAAACCTGCCAATGCCGCCAAAACGATCGGACTCCTGGTATCACTTGCAGCGGCTACACCAATTACTAAACTTGTAGTTGAAAGAATGCCATCGTTGGCGCCTAATACTGCGGCTCTAAGCCAACCGCTTCTGTTTGTATAATGTTTTTCTAGTTCCATTTTTTATTTTTAGCAACGTCTCCTGAATAGGGACGTTGCGTTCAATGCTATTTTTAAAGTATCAGCTTATTTTGCAAACTACTTTATAATTTACGCAACGTCCTTTTCAAGAGACGTTGCTGGGAAGTATGTTTGTATAATGTTTTTCTAGTTCCATTTTTTATTTTAGCAACGTCTCCTGAATAGGGACGTTGCGTTCAATGCTATTTTAATAGTATCAACTTTATTTTGCAAACTACTTTATAATTTACGCAACGTCCTTTTCAAGAGACGTTGCTGGGAAGTAATTGAACGGCGACCTGCATTGCGAGCTCGCTATCCAAGCCGCGGGCTTTATATATGTTAGCTAATTCTTTTAATTCATCATCGGGGATAGTGGTTAATTCTATTTGCTCCCTGTTTAGATCGGCAGTTTCAATATCAGATTGAGAGCTAACGGAAACATATTCACCTGCAGACATGGATAATGCACCCGCAACTAAACCTGCCAATGCAGCCAGAACGATCGGGCTCCTGGTATCACTTGCAGCAGCCACACCAATCACTAAACTCGTAGTTGAAAGAATGCCATCGTTGGCGCCTAATACAGCGGCTCTGAGCCAACCGCTTCTGTTTGTATAATGTTTTTCTAGTTCCATTTCTTATTTTTAGCAACGTCTCCTGAATAGGGACGTTGCGTTCAATGCTATTTTTAAAGTATCAGCTTATTTTGCAAACTGCTTTATAATTTCCGCAACGTCCTTTTCAAGAGACGTTGCTGGGAAGTAGACGTTGCTGGGAAGTAAATATTAATATTAATAGAAATCTGCGTTGGTAAATTCAGAATAAAGCTTTGAGCCTAGTTCAGGTTCAATTGATCTAATAAAAAGAATCCAACCATTTATTCTTGCATATGTCTTTTCAATTTCATCATTGACTATACATTTTATTTCTAAACTAGTTTTGTAGTCGGTAAAAGAATGACCAAGTTGTTTTAGTATGTGAGATTTTGCACCCCATTTTTTTATGTAATAAATTTCTAGTCTTAACTTCTTCTTTATTCTTTTTGGAATTCTCGGATAGTTTTTATCAAATACAGATAGTCCAGTTACATATTGCTTGCTACCTATTGGCATGTATTTAGTCTTTGATGTATTTAATTTAAATTCATTTTTGCATATTATTTCTTCAATTACTTCTAACGAAGGAACCTCCTTGTTACTAGAAAAATATAAATCATCGGCATACCTAGTGTATACAATATCTTCAGTACATATTGTTAAAAGTTCTTTATCAAATTTAGCCGCAACAATATTTGCAATTGTAGGACTAGTATGGTAACCTTGGACTAAAAATCCATTTAGTGTAACTATTTTGCTTATGATAGTAGTGATTTCAGGATTGAAGCCTAGTTCAATCAAAGAACGGTTTATCATATCGAAAGTTATTGTTTCAAAAAAATTTTCGATATCAACAGATAATAATTTCTTTTTTGACAAATGTTGCATAGCATTTGTTTTGATATTTCGGTTGCGAACAAATCCATGTACATTGTCTTCAGGTGAATAAATAGAGTTTAAATAAGTGTTTAATGTTTTTAAGATATTGGAAAAAAGATAACTTTTAATCGAATAAACGATTCTATAGCCAAGTCTGGAATTCTTCTTTGGAATGTATAGTTTATGTAAAGAAATTGGATTCGGATTCAATATTGTTAATAAATGCTCTCGAACATCATTTTTATCGTGGTGATTGGGGCCGTTATCTATAATATTAATTTCATTGTTGAGTAACAAATCCAAACTTTTTTCCTGACATCTCAAGAAATTAGCTAAATCTGTTTTTGTTTTTATGTCCGTATGTTTAATCATTTTAAAATAGACGGGGACTAAGGGTAAGTAACCTTGTAATTTATGCTATAATCGAATACGAACTCGTATTCAAAAATTACCCCTTAGTACACCCGTCATAAGTTTTAATTATATCTGTTAAATTATATTCTTTATGCCTACTAAAATATTTTTTTTGATTTAAATATTTGATAGATCCAATTTTTGGGCGAATGAGTTCAAAATTTTGATTCATTCTCGTTTGTTTTTTTGTAGTGTCATTTAGAATAGAATAGAAAATATAGTTTATATAATCTATTAGTGATAAATTCATTTCCAATTTATTCACGATATGATACTCTATATCAATATTTATAAATTCTTTTAAAAACTCTGTAATAATTTTATTCAAACTAGAGTCTTTAAAGGTCAATTCCTCGAAATACAAAATATTTTTTTCGGCTTTTCCTTTTTTTAATCTATCACTCAATAAGTTTGAAATACAAATTTTATATATTAAATCTGAAGAGTATTTTTCTGCTAATTTTTTGAAATAAGTATCTTTCTTATTAATTATAATAAAGTATGATCGAAAGTTTAATAAAGGTAGCACAGAATAGAATTTGGCTCTAACATCTGGATGATTATCGACAGCATGAAAGCCATGTTCTCTAATTTCATCTTTAGTTTCTTGGTCAAAATAAATGCTTTCATTTATATCTCTAATTATCTTATTTAATTCTTCTTGTAATGTTTTTGGATCTTCAGTTTTAATACATCCTAATATAAAAATCGACGAATCATTATCAATAGCTCCTGATTCGTCGATATAATAGTAGTTTATTTTATTTGACATTTGGTTGTACGGGGTTAAGCATTTAAAATTATCAAAAGTAGATTCTTTCAATTAAAGATAAATAAAAAAAACGGTCCATGCTTTCACATGAACCGTCTATCTATAAAGTATTATTATCCTAATTTCTATGCAGATCAGTAGTGCTGTCAACAGCTCTGTCTACATTATCCATTTGCACCATTGTTTGTATTGCTGCTCTTCTGTTCGCAACAATTTTATCATGATGGATCTTTGCCAGGGTAGGAGCGATCACCAGACTCACAATGCTCATCAATTTAATCAAGATATTCATTGATGGCCCTGAAGTATCTTTAAATGGATCACCTACTGTATCACCGGTTACAGATGCTTTGTGTGGTTCAGATTTTTTGTAATAAGTTTCGCCGTTTATTTCAACACCTTTTTCAAAAGATTTTTTTGCATTGTCCCATGCACCACCTGCGTTGTTTTGGAACATACCCATCAACACGCCACTAACGGTAGCGCCTGCTAGAAATCCACCCAATACTTCCGGTCCGAATACGAAACCGATAATGATCGGAGATAATAAAGCGATAGCACCAGGCAACATCATTTTTTTAAGAGAAGCCTGCGTTGAGATAGCCACACATTTATCGTACTCAGGTTTGCCAGTACCTTCCATGATACCAGGGATCGTGCGGAACTGTCTGCGTACTTCTTCCACCATCGCCATTGCCGCTTCACCCACTGCGCGGATCGCTAAGGAAGAAAATATAAAAGGGATCATACCACCAACAAATAAGCCGGCCAGTACATCTGCATGATAAATATCAATACCATCAATGCCTGCAATACCAACAAAGGCTGCAAACAAAGCCAATGCAGTCAATGCCGCAGAAGCGATCGCAAAACCTTTACCACTTGCAGCCGTAGTGTTACCTACCGCATCAAGGATATCAGTTTTTTCACGAACATCAGCAGGCAATTCACTCATCTCAGCAATACCACCTGCGTTATCCGCAATTGGCCCAAATGCATCGATCGCTAATTGCATACCTGTTGTTGCCATCATACCCGCAGCTGCAATGGCTACACCGTATAAACCTGCACAAGCGTAAGAACCGTAGATACCTGCAGCCAATACTAAAATTGGTAACAATGTACTTTCCATACCTACAGCCAAACCACCGATAATATTTGTAGCATGTCCGGTTGCAGACTGGCGGATGATACTCATCACCGGGCGTTTACCCATTGCCGTATAATATTCAGTAATGATGCTCATTAAAGCACCAACACCTAGACCAACCATGATAGCGCCGAACACACCGTTCTTTGTAAATTCGTGGTGACGTAATACTAAATTATCAGGCAATAAAAAGTTCACTAAGAAATAACAACCGATCGCTGTTAAAACCATTGAACCCCAGTTACCCATATTCAATGCACTTTGTACTTTATGTGTACTTAAGCCTGCGTTATCAGAAATGCGAACAAAGAATGTTCCGATGATAGAAAACAAGATGCCCATTGCAGCGATCATCATCGGCAACAGAATAGGAGACATACCACCAAACGCATCGTTGATCGCAGTTGTTTCTCTACCCAAAACCATTGTTGCTAAAACTGTTGCTACATAGCTACCGAAAAGATCGGCGCCCATACCCGCAACATCACCTACGTTATCACCTACGTTATCTGCAATCGTTGCAGGATTACGGGGATCATCTTCAGGAATACCTGCTTCTACTTTACCCACAAGGTCAGCGCCTACGTCAGCAGCTTTTGTATAGATACCGCCACCAACACGTGCAAACAACGCGATAGATTCTGCACCCAAAGAGAAACCAGTAAGTATCTCAATAGTACGTGCCATTTCAACGCTATCAACACCTGCATTCGGTGCAAAAATTGCTTTTAAGATAATGAATAAACCACCCAAGCCTAATACAGCTAAACCTGCGACACCCATTCCCATTACACTTCCGCCTGTAAAAGATACGTTAAGTGCTTTTGACAAACTTGTTCTTGCAGCCTGCGCCGTACGAACGTTTGCTTTTGTTGCTACTCTCATACCTATGAAACCTGCTAGTGCACTGAAGAAAGCTCCCAGCACAAATGCTAAAGAGATCGTCCAGCTGCTTGCCGGGTTACTATAGCCCATGATCGCCAACAATAATGCTGCTATCACTACAAAGTAGCCTAATATTTTGTACTCGGCTTTCAAAAAAGCCATTGCACCTTCAGCAATATAAGTGCTGATCTCTTTCATTCTTTCATTGCCGGCGTCTTGTTTAGATACCCATGCAAACTTTATAAAAGTGTACAACAATCCCACAATACCCATTGCCGGAATTACGTAAATCAAATTGGTCATAGTTTCAGTAAATTTTGGCGGCAAAAATAGGGGAAATGCTTTGAAAAGCATAAT
>DATHNS010000025.1:0-936099 GCA_035485735.1 Ferruginibacter sp. | reverse complement strand
GATCTGGTTTTGGCTTTTTACTGAACCATCACCTGAATTTCCCATTCCCATTGAACCTTCATAGTTTAAGTAACCTTTCCATTTGCCATTTTTGCTACCATCGCTAACCTGAGCTAACAAATGTTTAGTAGCTGATCCTGGAAATGGTTCGTTTACTAATGTTACAACGTTTGTAGGATTTGCAACACCTAGCATAAAGCCCCATGTTCCTTTAGAGTATTCTGCTTTGATACCAGTGTGAGAGAATGGCCCTTCAGTGAACATATAGTCCATGCTATAGTTTCTGTTACCGTAAGCATCCATAACTTCATACCCGATGTGTGTAGCCCATTTACCAATAGTAAACTTAACGCCACCACCTTTTTTGCCAGTCATATAACTAACATATAATTGCTTAACTGCTAAAAGCGTTGGATCAGCACTACCGTTACCAGCATTGAAAGCTGAAGCTCTTGGTCCAAAACCTAAATCTGCAGTACCTAATACTTTACCAGATAAAGCAGTTCCGTCAGCTCTTAATGTAGCCATACCCAATTCAAATGAATTGTTAGACTGCGTAAAGCTTGTCTTGTTATTGGCATTGTCTGACACATTATTGAAATCTAAACGAGTGTAAGCATCAACAGATCCGGAAACAACAAATGTTTTCGTAGAGTCTGTCTGGGCAGTAGCGCTTAACGCGATAACAGCAGCCAAAAACGGAAGGATGATTTTTTTTCTTGTCATTGTTTTAAGTTTAATTGGTTAAGAAAGAGATGTAGTAAGAACTACTTTTAAAATGATGATTATTATATAAATAAAAAATTAACTACGTACATTTAAAATATTCTTTATTTTAAGATTCTATTGCAATGATACATCAAAAAGTTAATAATTTATCAAGAATAATATATATTTTTATTTCATATTTATATAAATTAGAATAAAATAGTTGTTTTTTTAGTATTTCATACGTAAAATATAGATTTTTAAAATAAATTCTTCCCAAAAAAAGCGTTTAGATGATAAAATAAATATTTCAAATAAAATATTTACACCTGAAATAATCGGTTATTATATAAATTATTATATAATTTTTATAGATATTTTTATTTTATATACAATATTTGATCCTAAAATGCAGCTGGAGGAAACAGTAAACACTGCAATTTTACAATGCCCTGAGAAAAAGCATTCCATTTGTAGTGTACATTTACATAAACTATAGCAGACATGGATGTACATATTGAAGCTTCCTGGAAAGAAGTTTTGAAAGATGAATTTCGAAAACCATATTTTTTAGAGATCGTCACCTTCCTGAAAACAGAAAAAGCAATAGGGAAGACTATTTATCCGCCAGGCCCATTGATATTCAACGCTTTTAAGGATACTCCCTTCAGTAAAGTAAAAGTGGTGATATTAGGCCAGGATCCTTACCACGGAGCAGGACAGGCACATGGCTTAAGTTTTTCAGTTCCCGCAGGAATTAAACCACCCCCATCATTAGTAAATATTTATAAGGAGATACAAAACGATCTAGGCATGAAAATGCCTCTAGATTACGGCGATCTTACTCAATGGGCCACTCAGGGTGTTCTATTACTAAACGCCGTACTAACGGTAAGGGCCAACGAACCTGCGAGTCATGCTAAAATAGGCTGGATGGATTTTACCGATGAAGTAATAAAAAAAATATCAGACGAAAAAAATGGCGTTATTTTTTTATTATGGGGTAAATTTGCTCACCAAAAACAATCTTTGATCGATGAAACCAAACACTTTGTATTAAAAGCCGCACATCCATCGCCTTTTAGCGCGCACAATGGTTTTTTTGGATGTAAACATTTCTCCCAGACCAACCACCTGTTATCAAAACAACGACTGGAAGCAATTGATTGGAAATTATCAAAAACAGCAGACTAAATAAATGAAAGTAATTAAAGACATTTTTGCAAGGATATGGTGCACGTGGGCAGCCATCAGTTTTATTGTCACTTTTATCATCATCTTTATACCCACCATGGTCCCTTATTTAGTCCCTGATCCTAAGGGACAATATTATTTTATAAAAGTATCAAGGGTATGGATGTGGACATGGCTGAGATTGGTTGGCTGCCCGTTAAAGGTAAAGGGTAAAGAGAATTTTAAGCCGGATACTACTTATGTGATCGTATATAACCATAATGCTTATTTAGATGTGCCGCTATCTGCACCATTTGTGCCCGGTCCAAATAAAACCATCGCTAAAGCATCCCTTGCTAAAATCCCCGTTTTTAAATGGTTCTATGAAAGGGGTTCTGTATTAGTTGATAGAGATAGCGATAGCAGCCGCCGCAAAAGCTTTGAGGATATGAAGAAAGTATTGCAAAGAAATATACACATGTGCATTTATCCGGAAGGAACACGTAACACAACTAAAGAGCCTATGAAGAAATTCTTTGACGGTGCTTTTAAATTAGCTGTTGATACCAAAAAAGACGTGATACCATGCGTAATACTGGGAACAAGAAAAGCCAATCCCGCAGACAAGTCTTTTTATTTTTTACCCAAAAAACTTGAAATGCATTTTTTACCACCGGTATCATCAGAAAACATTTCAGGCTCAGAGTTAAGAAGCAAAGTATTCGAAATAATGAAGAAGCATTATATAGAAAACGAAAAATAAACTCAAATAAAAAAGCCTCATTTAGTATGAGGCTTTTTTATTTAAATATTGTGGTTTATTACAATGATATTGAAAACCCCATTCCTATTTGTGGAACACGAAATGACCTTGCTCCGGTTTGGGGTATAGCAAAAGAATTTGAATTCATACTCATTTTGACTTCTCTTGCCTTATGGTACAGCCTGGCGCTTTTGGCATACAGCACCCAACTGCCAATGCCACAGACGATCCCGGCTCCCGTCATTACGGCTCCTGCCGTTATAATATCATTATCATTGGAGCTTCCACCTAAAAGCCCGCCACTAGGGTCGCCGTCTTTAGTGCTTTGGTCTAGTGCTCCTGTCGCCATTACAATAGTACCGCCAACACATAATACAATACCCGTAACGTTCAAGATAATCGCACCAACTCTTGCATGGCTCGATGCACTTCTCAATTGTTTGTATTCAATTTTGTAATTTGATTGGTCAACCGTAGGTGTACTGCTGGTCTGTTGAGCCTTTCCTGCATGTGACATCAAAAGGACAACCGCAATAAGAATAAATTGTTTCATGGATTATTTAATTAAGATTTATAAAGTGTGAGCAAATATAAAGTAGTCTGTTGATTTTCAGACAAAAAAACCGCGGTAAGACTACCGCGGTTTATATATTATACTCTCAAAAAATCCTTATTTAACTTCTTCAAACTCTGCATCGGTGACTGTTTCTCCACCTTGCTGGCCATCTGCAGTATGAGGCTGCTCTCCATTAGTAGATGCCCCTGGCTCTGCACCTGCTGCCTGTGCTTTATAAATTTCTTCACTTGCTGCTGTCCAGGCCGCGTTTAATTCTGCTACCGATGTATCAATAGCTGCAAGATCCTGCGCTTTATGCGCTTCTTTTACTTTAGTTAAAGCCGTTTCAATTGGCCCTTTTTTATCAGCACTGATCTTATCGCCATATTCTTTCAGTTGTTTTTCCGTTTGGAATATTTGGCTATCTGCCTGATTTATTTTTTCTATTTTTTCTTTTTCGATCTTATCACTTGCTTCATTGGCTTTAGCTTCCGTCTTCATCTTTTCAATTTCTTCTTTGCTTAATCCACTACCTGCTTCAATACGGATATTGTGCGATTTGCCCGTGCCTTTATCTTTAGCGGTAACAACTAATATACCATTAGCGTCAATGTCAAAAGTAACTTCTACCTGAGGTACCCCTCTTGGAGCAGGAGGAATGCCATCCATATTGAACATACCTAAACTTTTATTTTGATTAGCCAATGGGCGTTCTCCTTGCAAGACATGAATCTGTACGCCTGGTTGATTATCACTTGCTGTAGAAAAAGTTTCTGATTTTTTTGTCGGGATGGTGGTGTTGCTTTCGATCAATCTTGTCATAACGCCGCCCATTGTTTCGATACCTAAACTCAATGGTGTAACATCTAATAACAATACATCTTTAACATCACCTGATAATACTCCTCCTTGAATTGAAGCACCTATTGCTACCACTTCATCAGGATTAACACTACGGTTTGCTTTTTTACCAAAGAATTTTTCTACAATTTCCTGTACTTTAGGAATACGTGTACTACCACCTACCAATATAACTTCATCAATTTGAGAGATGGTTAAATTAGCGTCTTTCAACGCTTGCTCGCACGGTTTTAAGCATCTTGTAAATAATGTATCTGATAATTTTTCGAAGTTTGCCCTCGTTAATTTTTTAACCAAATGCTTAGGCACTCCATCAACTGCAGTTACATAAGGAAGATTTATTTCCGTTTCGGTAGAAGAAGACAATTCAACCTTTGCTTTTTCAGCTGCTTCTTTTAAACGCTGCCAAGCCATTGGATCTTTACGAAGATCGATCGCTTCGTCTTTTTTAAATTCATCAGCCAACCAATCCATGATCACTTTATCAAAATCATCGCCACCCAAATGTGTATCACCATTGGTGCTTTTCACTTCAAAAACCCCTTCGCCCAATTCAAGGATAGACACATCGAAAGTACCACCACCTAAATCGAATACAGCGATCTTCTGGTCCTGGTGTTTTTTATCCAAGCCATAAGCCAATGCGGCTGCAGTAGGTTCGTTAATGATACGACGAACATTTAGACCTGCAATTTCGCCGGCTTCTTTGGTTGCCTGGCGTTGCGCATCATTAAAGTAAGCGGGTACAGTAATCACCGCTTCGGTTACTTCTTGTCCTAAATAATCCTCAGCTGTTTTCTTCATTTTTTGAAGAACCATTGCTGATATTTCCTGTGGAGTATATAGCCTGCCATCTATGTCAATACGAACTGTATCATTGTCACCTTTTACTACTTTATAACCGCTATGGCTCACATCTTCTGTTACTTCGTTCCATTTATGGCCCATAAAGCGCTTAACACTCATAATAGTGTTATGAGGGTTCGTAATAGCCTGGCGCTTTGCAGGATCTCCCACTTTACGTTCGCCATTTTTCAAAAACGCTACTATAGACGGGGTTGTACGGCGCCCTTCGTCATTAGCTATAACAACGGGTTCGTTACCTTCCATTACCGCTACGCAGCTATTGGTTGTTCCTAAATCAATCCCTATAATCTTTCCCATAATGCTATGTGTTTGTTTTCTTACTCATTGGCAAGCATTATGCCAAGCCTTTTTTTGTGTAAAAATGGCAGTCAGATCTAATTGATCTACAATAAAAAAGACGGTATTTTTTGAGAAAGCAGCAGAATTACCGCAAAAAGAATCTATATAAAAGAGTTAACGACTTAAATATTGTTTTAGATTTAACCGGGCTGTAGTTTCCACTACGGCTCTTTTTATGTTCGGCCCTATTCTTTCTGCGAGATTAGCATATATCTATCAAATAAATAAGGTAAATTGGTACAATATAAATGATCACGCATTAATAGGAAAGAAAATGAATAAAGTATATGTTGCTATTACCTTATTGGCCGGTATATTAATAACACAAAATTGCAAGAGCCAGTTTCTCGATCTGAAAGCCATGGATACTACTGTGAGGCCAGGCGACAATTTTTGGCTATATGCCAATGGGAACTGGAACAAAACTGCTGTTATTCCTCCTACAGAAAATAGTACGGGTTCATTTTTCGACCTGAGAAAGAAAAGTCGCGATGCCATGCAAAGCCTTTGCGAGGCTGCAGCTATTTCAAATGCACCGCTAGGCAGTGTAAAACAAAAGGTAGGTGATATGTATGCAAGTGGCATGGACACTATCACGATAGATAAACTGGGCTACGCCCCTTTGCAACCTTTTTTACAAGAGATCAATAATATATCGGATACAAAAGCTATAATGGCTTTTGTAACAACACACCATGCTATGGGCGATGCCATGTTATATGGTTTTGGGATTGAGCCCGATGATAAAAATGCCGGCATGAATATTTGCGGATTTTACCAGGCCGGCCTGGGACTTCCCGAAAAAGATTATTATTTTTCGAACGATCCGAAAATTATAGAACAGCGTAAAGCATATGTTGCGTATATCAGTAAATTATTTGAATTGACCGGTGATAATAGTAGTAACGCTGCTAAAAATGCAGCGACTGTACTGGCATTTGAAACAAGGCTTGCCGGGGGGCACAGCAGCAATGTTGAACTTCGCGATCCTGTGGCTAATTATCATAAAATGGGCAAAGCGGATTTGATGAAACTTGCTCCACATATTGACTGGCCTGCAGTTTTTACCGAATTAAAAATAACCACCGACTCATTTGATATTGGGCAACCCAGATTTTATCAAACATTGGATAGCATGCTTACATCTATCTCCATTAAAGATTGGAAACAATATTTACGCTTTCACGAAATAAATAATCACGCATCGCAATTAAGTAAAGATTTTGCGGATGCTGCTTTTGAATTTTATGGTAAAATTTTAAGTGGCCAGCAAAAACAAAAACCACGTGGTGAAAGAATGGCAAGTATTGTAGATGGTACATTAGGCGAAGCGCTTGGTCAATTGTATGTACAAAAATATTTTACCGATTCTGCCAAACAACGCATGCTCAAACTGGTAAATAATTTACAACAGGTTTACAGCAAAAGGATACAGGCGCTTGATTGGATGAGTGATGCTACCAAAGTAAAAGCTGAAGCTAAATTGGCTGCCTTTCTTAAAAAAATAGGTTTCCCTGATAAATGGAAAGAATATAAAACCGATATAAAAAGAAATGATTTCTTCGGCAACAATATGCGGCTTGCACAATTTGCGTATGATGACCAAATTATAAAACAAGGCAAACCCGTTGACAAAATGTTATGGGGCATGACACCTCCTACTATTAATGCCTATTACAATCAGAATTATAATGAAATTGTTTTTCCTGCGGGAATATTACAATTTCCATTTTTTGATCCGAACGCTGATGACGCTATTAACTATGGCGGTATTGGTATGGTAATAGGCCATGAAATGACACACGGTTTTGATGACCAGGGCAGTCAATATGATAAAGACGGCAATCTTAATAACTGGTGGGCGCCAGATGACAAAACAAAGTTTGATGCAAAGACAGCCGCAGTCGTAGCGCAATACAATGCTTACACCGTGCTGGATAGCTTACACATAAACGGCAAACTTACTTTAGGTGAAAATCTCGCCGATATTGGAGGCGTTACCATTGCCTACGAAGCATTTAAAAATACGGAGGAAGGCAAGAAAAATGAAACAATAGACGGATTTACTGCAGAGCAACGTTTCTTTTTAAGCATCGCACAAATATGGCGCATGAAGAGCAAAGATGCCACTATCTTACAACGCATCAAAGTTGATCCTCATAGTCCTGCTATGTGGCGGGTGAACGGGCCCTTATCAGACTTCACTCCCTGGTACAATGCATTTAATGTAAAACCAGGAGATAAAATGTATAAACCTGTTAGTCAAAGAATACAAGTTTGGTAATATGGTAATTGTTAATGGTAAATGATAAATGTTACCGTTACAATTATTTGACGTGCTTAATAGATATTCGATGACGAAATGTGCGACGCCACTGCTGATAAATAGTAGCAATATGTTCGGCTAAAAATAAAAATGGTAAATACTTACAAACGTTTCATTTACCATTTATCATTTACCATTAACAATTATTTATGCGCATTGGTGTTCCAAAGGAAATAAAGAACAATGAAAGTCGCGTAGCTATTACGCCTGGCGGTGTAGTACATCTTGTGCGAACAGGACATACCGTATATATTCAAAAAGATGCAGGCAAAGAATCGGGGTTTTCAGATGATGAATATGTAAAGGCAGGAGCGTCCATTGTTTCCACTGCCGCGGAAGCATGGGCAATGGAAATGATAATGAAAGTAAAAGAACCTATTGCCAGCGAATATCCTTTTTTCAGAGAAGGACTTATTTTATTTACCTATTTGCATTTAGCATCGGAAGTGGAACTAACCAGCGCTTTAGTAAAAAATAAAGTGACTGGTATTGCCTACGAGACTGTACAGCTTGCTAATGGCTCGCTCCCCTTATTAACGCCTATGAGTGAAGTTGCAGGAAGAATGGCTTCGCAGATTGGTGCACGTTTTTTAGAAAAGCCAGAAGGTGGTAAAGGAATTTTATTGGGCGGTGTGCCGGGTGTGAAACGAGGTAAAGTTACGATCATTGGTGGCGGTGTTGCCGGGACCAATGCGGCTAAGATAGCGCTTGGCTTAGGTGCAGAAGTAACGATCATTGATCTTAGCGCTGACAGATTAAGGCAGATAGATGACATTTTTAATGGAGAGATCAGCACGTTGATATCCAGTCCGCATAATATTGCCCTATCGGTTAAAGAATCTGATTTGGTGATCGGTGCCGTATTAATTCCGGGTGCCAAAGCACCGCATCTGGTTACGGAAGAAATGATCAAATCGATGGAGCCCGGTTCTGTTGTAGTTGATATCGCGATCGATCAGGGCGGTATTTTTGAAACAACGGATCGTATTACCACACACGACGACCCCGTTTATATAAAACATGGCGTACAACATTATGCTGTAGCAAATATGCCGGGTGCTGTGCCGCGCACTTCTACTTTTGCGTTAACCAATGTCACGGTTCCTTACGCAGTATTGATCGCCACGAAAGGATATAAAAAAGCTTGCCTGGAAAATGAGGCATTACTAAAAGGCATTAATACGTTGGATGGGCATATAACCTATAAAGCTGTTGCCGATGCCCATGGTTTTGACTATGTGGATGTAAAGAAATTATTATAAAGTTTCACGCAAAGCAAAATAAGTAAATACAAAAGCCGCCAAGAAAATTTTGCGGCTTTTGTATTTAAACTTAGCGTCTTTGCGTGAAATAAAGATATTACTCAGGCAGCTGCGTAATATCATCTGGATCTTTTTTTACTTTGAAAGTAAAATGCATCTGAGTTAAATAGCTTACGGCTGTTACAATAACTACAGTAATACCTTGCGCCAGCACCGGATGTAAATGCAAGCCTTCAATAAATACTTTATTCAGTAACAAATAATTCAACGAATAGCTGAAAAGAAAAGCCAGAAAGTAGCGAAACAATTGTACGCTTGCTTTTAAATTGGAAGTTGTAAACACAACATATTTATTCAAAATAAATCCGACAACAAAAGTAAAAAAGGAAGAGATCGTTAAAGCAAAATTGTATGGCTTAAATGCAATGACCCCTAAATTCACTACATCGTAATTTTTTACTACATGATAGATCAGCGTAAAGATGACAACATTTCCAAACACCACATTAGCACCACCGCAAGCAGCATACCTGAATGTTTTTACAGGCATTATCTTCCTAAAAGGAGGATGAAAAAAATCTATGAAATCTAATATTTTGTCTCTAACGTGCAACATACTAATTATACATTTCTTCTCTTAAAACTTTTACTCTTTCATCTGCTAAATATTCATCGTAGGTCATTAACCTGTCGATCGTTCCTTTTGGTGTGATCTCTATGATCCTGGTAGCAACGGTTTGCATAAACTGGTGATCATGCGTTGTGAACAAAACGATACCGGGAAATGTTAACATACCATCGTTGAAAGCCGTGATGCTTTCCAGATCAAGGTGATTGGTAGGTTCATCCAACATGACTACATTAGGATTTTGCAACATCATTTTACTTACCATACAACGCACTTTTTCCCCTCCGCTCAGTACTGTTGTTTTCTTTAATATTTCATCTCCGCTGAATAACATCTTTCCTAAAAAACCGCGTATGAAATCTTCATCAACATCTTTCGTTTGTGGCGGAACATATTGACGCAACCAATCCATCAAATTTAAAGAACCGGTAAAAAATTCAGTATTATCGTTGGGTAGATAAGCAGGTGTTATGGTTGTTCCCCATTCGTATTTTCCGCTATCGGCTTTTACTTTACCATTGATGATCTCGAAGAAATTTGTTAAAGCAACATGATCACGGCTAAGGAATGCGATCTTTTGCCCTTTTACAATGTCAAAATTCAGGTTACTGAACAATACTTTCCCTTCTATGCTTTTTGATAATTTTTCTATGTTCAATATCTGGTTGCCTACTTCTCTTTCCGGCTTAAAAATAATGCCCGGATACTTTCTGTTACTCGGCGTGATATCTTCAAACACCAATTTATCCAACGCTTTTTTACGTGAAGTTGCCTGTTTTGATTTAGAGGCATTTGCGCTAAAGCGCGCGATGAATTCCAACAAGTCTTTCTTCTTTTCTTCCTGTTTTTTATTTTTGTCAGATGCCTGCCTTGCTGCTAATTGAGAACTCTCGTACCAGAAAGAATAGTTACCGGTGTAAATTTTAATTTTCATTTTATCAACATCCGCCACATGCGTACAAACCGCATCTAAAAAGTGACGGTCATGACTTACTACCAATACTATATTTTCATAATCTGCCAGAAAATTTTCCAGCCAGCTGATCGTTTCCACATCCAGGTTATTGGTAGGCTCATCCAGTAATAAAATATCCGGATTACCAAATAAGGCCTGTGCTAATAGCACCCTTACCTTAACATTGCCACCAATATCTTTCATCAACATCTGATGCATCTCTTCTTTAACGCCCAACTCATTTAAAAATGTAGCCGCGTCACTTTCTGCAGTATAACCGCCCATTTCGCCGAATTCAGCTTCCAATTCTCCGGCTTTCATTCCATCCGCTTCGCTGAAATCATCTTTCAGATAAATGGCATCTTTTTCGATCATGGTATCCCACATTTTTTTGTGGCCCATCATTACGGTATGTAATACAGATATTTCATCAAACTCAAAATGGTTCTGTTTTAATACAGCCATACGTTCACCGGGACTAATACTAACGGTTCCTTTATTAGGTTCGATCTCACCGCTTAATATTTTTAAGAAGGTAGACTTCCCCGCGCCATTAGCGCCGATCACCCCGTAACAATTCCCCTTTACAAAATTGATGTTAACTTCATCAAACAAAACCCTTTTACCGTAGGCTAACGTTACATTATTTACACTTATCATAAGATTCTAAATGGGCGCAAAGGTAATAAAAGATGTTGGATGTACGATGTTAGATGTAAGAGACAGAACTTATAACTTATAACTTTACTATTTTTGCCAGATGTCAATAGTCAATAGCATACAAGAAAGCGTAACTGCAAGTTTATCAGCGGTTTTTAATCAATCTTTTACCGAAAAGGATTTTCAGGTAAATCAAACCAAACCCGAGTTTGAGGGAGATTATACTGTTGTGATGTTTTCCCTGGTAAAATCATTGAAGTTATCTCCTGAAGCTATTGGTAATCAATTGGGAGAACATCTTACCAAAACATACCCACAGTTATTTACAAAATTTAATATCATCAAGGGTTTTTTAAATCTTACTATTGAAGATAATTTCTGGATCAATTTTGTAGAAAAAAATTATACCAATAACAATTTTGGCAAAAAAGCAACCAACGGTAAAAAAGTGATGGTAGAATATTCTTCTCCTAATACCAACAAACCTTTGCACCTTGGCCATTTAAGAAATAATTTTTTAGGCTGGAGCATTGCTGAAATTTTAAAAGCAAATGGATACGATGTTATTAAAACCTGCATCGTCAATGATCGTGGTATCCATATTTGTAAAAGTATGATCGCCTGGCAATTATTTGCTAATGGCGCCACACCAAAATCAACACATACAAAAGGCGATCATTTTGTTGGAGAATATTATGTAAAATTCAATGACGAATATAAAAGACAGGTAGAAGAATTGATCGCGGCAGGAAAAACAAAAGATGAAGCAGAGAAAGAAGCGCCGATCATGAAAGGTACCCAGCAAATGTT
Organism: Ferruginibacter sp.; assembly: GCA_035485735.1. Classification (GTDB taxonomy): domain Bacteria; phylum Bacteroidota; class Bacteroidia; order Chitinophagales; family Chitinophagaceae; genus Ferruginibacter. The sequence goes on along the minus strand of DATHNS010000025.1, from coordinate 924,191 downwards.
GTTGGATTGGGAAGAAGGAAAGCCAGACGTGATAGCGCTTTGGAAAGAAATGAACAACTGGGTATACGAAGGTTTTGCTATCACTTACAAAAGAATAGGAAGCGATTTTGCTAAAACATATTATGAGAGTAATACTTATTTATTAGGAAAAGATATTGTACAACAAGGCCTGGCAAAAAATGTATTCTTCAAAAAAGAAGACGGCAGTATCTGGATCGACCTGACGGCAGATGGATTGGATGAAAAATTAGTGCAACGTAAAGATGGCACTTCTGTTTATATCACCCAGGATATAGGTTTAGCGCAACTTAAATATGAAGAATACAAAATAGATCAAAGCATTTACGTTATCGGCAATGAACAAAACTATCACATGAAAGTTTTGCAACTGATCTGTAAAAAATTAGGAATGCCTTTTGCCGATGGCATCTTTCATTTAAGTTATGGCATGGTAGAATTGACAACAGGAAAAATGAAAAGTCGTGAGGGAACAGTGGTTGATGCTGATGACCTGATCGACGAAATGATTGCCACCTCCAAACATCATACGGAAGAGTTAGGTAAAGTAAAAGATTTTACTGAAGCCGAATTGAAAGAATTGTACGATACGATCGGGTTGGGCGCTATGAAATTTTATTTGCTAAGAGTCGACCCTAAAAAAACAATGGTATTCAATCCTGAGGAGAGTATAGACTTTCATGGTTTTACGGGGCCATTTATACAATATACACACGCCAGGATAAAAAGCATTTTACGGAAGAATGAATTGGCAGGCAGCCACCGAATACTGGCCACCGAAGGTTTATTGAAATTAGAGAAGGAAGTTATTACGGTTTTGGAACAATTTCCGGCGGCTATTGAACAGGCCGCATTTGAGCACAATCCATCAGCCATTGCGATCTATGTTTTTAATTTAGCGAAAGTATTCAATTCATTTTATACGGTTCATTCTATTGCCAGTGCAGAGACAGAAGAAAAAAAACAACTGCGTTTATCCATTGCTGGTATGACTGCCAATGTACTTAAAAGCAGTATGGAATTATTAGGCATTAAGGTTCCTGAAAGGATGTAATTATTGCTTAAACGACATTCCCAAATTATACAGTATAAAGCTCCAGATATCGGCCGATTCTTCAATAGCTTTATCAGTTGGTATACCAGCGCCATGTCCGGCTTTTGTCCCGATGCGGATCAACGTAGGGTTCGTTCCGTCATTGCATTCCTGCAACCTTGCAGCAAATTTAAAGCTATGTGCAGGCACTACTCTATCATCATGGTCATTTGTTGTTACTAACGTTGCCGGATAGGTGACACTTGTCTTGATATTTTGCAGGGGCGAATACTTATATAAGTTTTCAAAATCTTCTTTTTTATCGCTTCTGCCATACTCTACGGCCCATGCCCAACCGATCGTAAATAAATGATAACGCAACATATCCATTACGCCTACCTGCGGTATGGCCACTTTAAATAATTCAGGATGTTGCGTAATACATGCACCCACTAATAAACCGCCATTACTACGTCCCCACAGAGCGATCTTTTTAGGATTCGTATATTTTTTATCAGTTAAAAATTTAACCGCTGCAAAAACATCATTAAAAACATTTTGTTTATTCAACAACATACCCGCTTTGTGCCACTCTTCACCATATTCATTTCCACCTCGTAAATTTATTTGCACATAAATACCTCCCTGTTCCAAGAAGAATGCATTGGAAATACTAAATGTGGGTGTTAAAGGAATATTGAATCCACCATAGCCATAAATAAGTGTAGGATTGTTGCCATCTAATTTCAGTCCTTTTTTATATGTTATGAACATTGGGACAGATGCCCCATCCGCACTTTGAAAAAACGTTTGTAGTGTCAGGTAATCATCAGGATCAATTTTCACAGTAGGTTTTCTAAATAACTTACTTTCTCCCGTAGCTATATTATAACGATAAATAGTATTTGGACAATTGAATGAAGTGTATGAATAAAATAGCTCTGTATCTGTTTTATCACCATCAAAACCACTAGCGGTACCAATGCCCGGTAATTGTATTTGTTTTGCAGCGTAACCTTTATAACTACATTCATATATTTTACTGGTGGCATCCTCCAAATAACTTAAAAATAGTTTACCGCCCGCAGTACCGACACTTTCCAATAATTTAGTTCTTGTCGGGATAATTGTCTGCCAGTTTTCTTTTGCAGGATTTTTCGGGTCAATAGAAACAAGTTGATAATTTGGCGCATCGGCATTGGTTAATACTAACAGTCTGTCGCCATCATTATTTATAACGGTTGCTTCTGTAGCAAACCCTTTGATCAACAAACTAAATTGCGTATTTGCCTTTAGGTTCTTTACCCAAATTTCGTTCCCGCTGGTTCCTTCAGATGTAGTAATGATAAGAAAATTTTCATCTTCGGTTACACTTCCGGTAATGGTACGCAACGGATGTTCTTTGTCTTCATATATCAATTGATCTGCACTTTGCGGTGTGCCGATCTTATGAAAATATAAGGTATGATCCTTATTTTGTTCAACCAGTTTATTTTGTTCATCCGGTTCAGGATAGCGACTGTAATAAAATCCTTCTTCGCCCTTCCAGGCTATATCGCTGAATTTTATCCATTTTAATTTATCGGTCAACAATTTTTTTGTTTGTACATCCATCACATATGCTTCCTGCCAGTCGCTACCGCTTTGCGATAAAAGATACACGCAATATCTTGCCGATTTAGTGAATACAGGTACACTTGGGACTATTGTACCATCTTTATTCATTGCATTGGGGTCAATAAAAACTTCAGGTACTCCTGATAAGCCCGATTGACGATATAAAACACTTTGGTTTTGTAAACCATCATTTTTATAAAAATAATAATATACTCCTTTTTTGAAGGGCGAACTATATTTTTCATAGTTCCACATATCCCGTAACTTATTTTTTATGCTATCGCGAAAGGGGATTTTTTGCAGGTAATTTTGTGTAACAATATTTTCTTCAGTTACCCAATTTTTGGTTTCTTCGCTATTATCATCTTCCAGCCAGCGGTATGGATCGGCTACTTTTGTACCAAAATAATCATCTACCTGATCCGATTTTCTAGCAGCCGGATATTTTATTTGAGCCTGAACAGTCGTCATAAAAGAAGAAAATAGTATTACTGCGATGGAGAATATTTTTTGAGTAGTCATAATAAGTAGGTTAAGTGATGTATCTAAATTTACTTATTATTATCCAATATAAATTTTCGGAGGTTATTTTGTGCCTGTTTTCTTATTCTATTCTGAAAAAATGAATGCCAGCCAAACAATAATCCGGGGATGCCTAAAGCTTGTTTACTCCATTGATAGATGCTAAATCCATCGCTATGCTCTATAATTTTACCATTGTAAAATTTCATATACGCCTTGCCGTTATTAATTACTTTTTTACCCGTTTTTGAAAAAGTGTAGGTTGCTACCCAATCACAGGTACTGTATTCTTCATCCAGGTGAGTAATATTGGAATAGGCCAATGAAAAATCTTTGGCATTTTTACAAAGCATTTCCCACATAGCCCGCACCTCTTCAACATGGAGTAAGCCGAATACAGGATCAGAAAAAATAATATCTTCCGCATAATTATTGATCATTGAGCGGTAATCGAGCTTTTGAAAAGCAGTATAAAAATTGATTATCAGCTGTTCGTTATCTGGCATAAAATAAATTGAATTTATAAAAAATGGTTAATGAAAATGTTATCACATTTTCATTAACCATTTACAGGTACTAATTATAGTAAGACTAATCTACTTTAGTCACTTTCACCATGTTCGTTGGTAAGTGCAAATCAACAGGCGTACTACCTGTGTTTACTACCACATCATCTTTTTGAATAAAGCCGCGTTCTTTCAAAATATTTATCTGGTCAAAAACGATATCATCCAAGCTGATCTCTTCTGCATAATACATCGCTCTAACACCCCAGCTTAAGCTTAATTGATTGATCAGGCTTCTTTCTTTACTGAATATGTACAATGGCGCTTTAGGGCGATAGCTACTTAGCATAAAACCAGTATAGCCGCTTTCTGTCATACCAATTAAAGCGTCAGCTTCAATATCTTTAGCAATTCTGCAAGCGCTATAACACAATGCATCACTTAAAAAAGACGGAGAGTGAGGTTGTGGTTTCAGAATATCATCCCTATCATAATTATAAGCGCTGCTATTTTCAACTTCATTGATAATTTTGCTCATCATTTCAACCACTAACGTAGGATAGTTCCCCATAGCGGTTTCGCCACTTAACATCACCGCATCAGCGCCTTCCAAAACAGCGTTGGCAACGTCCGTTACTTCACTTCTGTTTGGTTTGGTACGATCGATCATGCTTTCCATCATTTGTGTAGCAACGATAACAGGTTTAGCGCGGTGCATACATTTACGGATCAATTCTTTTTGAACCAATGGCACCTGCTCAACAGGAATTTCCACTCCCAGATCACCACGGGCAACCATGATACCATCGCTTTCAATAATGATATCCCTGATATTTGTTAATGCTTCAGGCATTTCAATTTTTGCGATCACTTTTATTTTGCTGCTCTTTTCTTTTAATCTCTTTTTAAGATCGATAATATCGATCGCTTTTCTTACGAATGAAAGTGCTATCCAGTCTAAATCCTGCTCAATGATAAAAGCAAGATCCGCAATATCTTTTTCTGTTAAAGAAGGCATTGTTAAAGCAGAATCGGGAAGGTTAACTCCTTTTTTAGGCAATAATGTACCGCCCAATGTTACGCTAACCAATATCTCTTTATCATTTAATATTTTCTTGATCGCCACTTCCATTTTACCATCATCTAAAAAGATACGTTCGCCCATCTTTACGTCTTTGGCCAGCATTGGGTAAGAAACGTACACTTTATCTTTTGTACCTACTACTTTTTCTGTGGTAAAAATAATTTCAGCGCCGGGCACCAATTCTATTTTGCCGCCTTCAATTTCTCCTACTCTTAATTTAGGGCCTTGCAGATCTCCTAATATAGCAATGTTATAAGGCTCATTTTTATTTATCAGGCGAATGAAATCGATTATTTCTTTTTTCGCTGCATATTCACCATGTGAAAAGTTCAACCTGAAAACATTCACGCCGGCTTTTACCAACTCTAATAATTTATCGTATGTACTACATGCTGGTCCTACTGTTGCAACGATCTTTGTACGTTTTTGTGAATGTGCAATACCTGCTTCTTTATCCATATGACGGTGAAGGTATTTGCTAATGTTCTTGCTCATGCGCTCGTTTTGTTTTTTAGTTAGTTATTTTATCATAAATGAAAAATACCGGATACTTAGTTGGTACTTTGTATCCGGTATCTTTTTTAAGATGCTAGTATTTTTACAATTTTCATCCACTCCTCACTTACTTTGGTCTTCAATTTAGATGCTTTTTCAAGAGGCGTATAATTGATGCGATTGTCTTTAATGCCAATCATAACATTATGATTTCCTTTGATCAGGCTCTCTACTGCGTGGTAACCCATTCTGCTTGCAATTACCCTATCCAGACAACTAGGTGATCCACCTCTTTGAATATGGCCAAGTACCGCAACCTTGGTATCCATATCTGGCAGGTGTTTCCTGATATGTTTATTTACTCCTTCAGCTCCGCCGATCTCATCGCCTTCTGCGACAATGATCAGGTTCACTAATTTTTTACGTTTTTCTTTTTCCTGTAATGATTTGATCATGGCATCGATATCCGTTTTGCGTTCCGGTATCAGAATATTTTCTGCTCCTGTGGCAATACCGCTATGCAATGCGATAAAACCTGCATCACGGCCCATTACTTCTATGATGAACATACGATCATGAGCATCCATTGTATCACGTATCTTATCAATTGCCGCTACTGCAGTATTTACTGCCGTATCAAAACCTATCGTAAAATCAGTACCTACAATATCGCGATCGATTGTGCCGGGAATACCAACACTTGGTATATCAAATTCTTCATGAAATTTTTTCGCTCCCCGGAAAGATCCGTCCCCACCTATGATCACAAGGCCATTGATGCCGCGTTTTGTAAGGTTATTGTATGCTTTTTGCCTGCCTTCACGCTCAAAAAAATCTTTACATCTCGCAGTTTTTAATATGGTACCCCCACGTTGTATTATATTGGCAACACTTTTACTTTCCATCTGAAAGATATCATCGTCGATCATTCCCTGATAGCCCCTCATTATTCCAAAAACTTCTAACCCATTATAAAGAGCGGTACGTACAACTGCCCGGATAGCTGCATTCATACCCGGAGCGTCCCCTCCCGATGTTAGCACCCCAATTTTAGTTACTTTGTTTGCCATATAAGATTCAACGATTTAGCTTTGGTTTCTCCTCTTTTACCCAAACCACGACCTTTTGAGTAAAAGTGGGCCAAAAATAGGCAATTAAATTCAATCTAAAAATGTTGTGGTATTAGATAATAATTAGTTGTAATTTATTAGGAATTTTATTTCTTATTTCAAAATAATTTCCTGCTTTTTTTATTTCACTAAAAGGTAAGATCATTTAGCACATTGTACGTGCGCCCTTCCAGATGCTGGTGCAATTTCTGCAGGTTTTCCCTTTTTTGCATCAATGATAAATGCCCCTGATGGTGCATATCTGTACCGACCAAATCGGCTAAATTTTCTTGTAAAATAAATTTGGCCGCTTTTTCGGCCTGCTTTCCATAATGCCCTGTCAGCGACAGCAAATTAACCTGTAGCAAAAACCCAAATTCTTTTAGTTGAAAATAGTTGTCGTAATCTTTATAATAAAAAAAATAGCGCTCCGGATGTGCCATTATCGGCCTGTATCCATTCGCGATGATTTCTGCAGCTATTTCTTCCAGGTTATTAGTCCGCACTGCATAGGATTGTTCAGTCAAAATAATATTCTCATGTATAGTAAGTAAGGGAGATTTACTTCTTATTATCCGCATAAACTGATCGTCTATCATGTATTCCGCGGCGGCACTTAATTCAATATCTATTTGCGCTTGGACACATGCCGTCTTTAATTTTTTCAAAGCCGCCGCAATTGTTTCAGGATTATTTTTATACATATCTCCCATGATATGTGGCGTGGCGATAGATCTTTTTATTCCCAGGTCATAAATGCCTTTTACTAACCTTAGTGACGTTTCGATATCGGGAGATCCATCGTCAATACCCGGTAAAATGTGTGAATGAATATCTGTTTGTATCGGAAGGTATTCAGGCAGGTCAACAATATCTTTTCGTTTAAAAAAGCTAAACATCTTATACGATCTTTTTAAAAAAGGTATAATAATATTGATTCAATTTGCTGAGCGGCTTTAATAATGAGACAATAAAAGGAAAAGGCATTTTATTTTTTTTCATGCTGAGATAATCTCTCCTGTTTGCCCTGAACCTGCTATAAAAACTAACGTTGCTGGCTCCGCCTGTTCTCATTTTTACCGTAAGCATGGGTAAATAATAGGCACTGATGCGATACAGGTATAATAACCTGGACATAAATTCGTAATCTGCTGCCGTAAAAAAATGCGATTCATATTCCCCCAGTTGGTCTACAATTTCTTTGCGCACATAAAAAGTGGGATGTGCCGGCATCCACCCATAATTAAATCTTCTTCTTTTATAAGAAAGCCCTTTCCAATAACGAACAAGTTTTTGCGTATTATAACGATCAACGTACACAAGATCTGCATAGATACAATCAACTCTTTGCGCTTTAAAACTTGCTACAATAGAGCTTATCACATTTGTGGAAGCCAGCAGGTCATCACTATTTAACAGGCCGATGATATCTCCCGTGGCCATTTTCATTCCTTTGTTAATGGCATCGTACATGCCCTTATCTTTTTCAGATACCCAGGTTGCAATTTTATTTTCATACCGTTTGATGATAGAAACTGTTTCATCTGTTGAGCCTCCATCCACAACAATATATTCAATATCCTCATAATCCTGGGCAATAACCGAATTGATGCAATCTTCTACAAATTGCGCTGAATTATATGTGACGGTTATAATAGTTACTTTCATTGATCAGTTTAATAAGCCAGGTAAGTTACTGTAATGTAAAAAAAATAACGAATTTATTTAGTTCTGATAAAGTGCAAGAATAATGCCGTAAGCGAAAGAAAGAAAGCCAGTAATGCCAACCAAAAAGTTACAGTACTTTGCTTTTTTGAAGAGAGGTTACTTTCATTTATTGTAGAAGAATGAACAGGTGAGGAGTTTGTATTAATATGCGCTACCATCGCGATGGCCAGCTCATCAGTGTGAGAGATAGATACTTGAAAATCTTTATGCACAGGTTTGCCATTAGGCAAATGGTCTATAAAAATTGTATTAAACGGTTGGTTTTTATAAGTGTTATCAGCTTTTACAATGGCTTCTTTCACAGCAAATAATCCTGCAAAAGATGCCAGAGGATTTGGCTGTAAAATACAGTAAGCGATCTCTGTTACTGAAAAATTCATTTTATAAAATTCATCTTCACGATAATCATTGACTTGAGGCATTAATGCTATTTTTTCTATATCAACACCTATTAACGAATTGTTTATTTCTGTAGTGGCATGATTGTTATTGGTACTATCAGTTGTTACCGTTTGAATTGAATTCGAAACCGCTACTCCATTTATCCTTTGCAACAATGCTCCGAAATTTTTTACATCCCAATAATTTTCTACAACAAACCCTTCATTAGCCAGGCCTCCGTACATGCGATGTAACAATATTGAATTCGCTACTGCTGATCGATCGATTATCGTTGCTGAAGTGATCTGGTCGACTGGTATTTTTGTGTACCGCGATACTATATCTTTTATCTTTTCTTCCATTTCCTAAAATCCTTTTGAACAACTTTGACAAATATATCCTTCTTCTCCTTTTGGCGTTATACATTTTGCAAAGCCTACATCACTGAGGTCTTCTTTTAATGTTTTGTAACATTTAAAACAGCTGATATCCTGATTCACATACGGATGATGCACGGAACGATACGATTCTATTCTTTCTTTCAGCTCTTTTAAAAACTGCGCCACCAGCTTACCTGCCGTAACCCTGTGATCAAATGTTACGCTAAGTGTGCAGCGATTTAATTTTTCATCAATGCTGGATACGCCCAGAATGGCACTATTCATCATATTAATAAGCGGGCGAAAAAATGCCACGCTTTCAGAAGAAAGATCAGTAATGGTAAAACTGATATCTATCAGTTCGTCTATTTGTAAAGTGTCATCTAAATATTTACCTGACAATGTCATGATCTCTTCTTCTATTGCTCCGATCGTTTTTTGTTCTGTATTTGCAATCTTTAAAACCTTCAATCCTTTTTCCATATCAACAGCAAAACCAACATGCACGTCATTGTAATAAGCTATGCTTTCCCCGGTGTAATATGCATTCAGCTCTTTGTATTTTTTCAATAACCTTGATGATTCATATATTATGACCGGCAACAAAGAATCTTTTAAAAATTTCAGCGAGCGGTTGATATGCACAAAAACGCCATCCGTTTCAGCTATTGTATTGATAGTGCTGGTAAGTCCGGCAGTTTGCACTTCTGCCAGGTACTCTATTTCTCTTTTTTTATTAGAAGATAATTTCTCAATAATTACTTTCGTTGTATCTACCGGCAGCAATTTTTTATCTGAATTATTTTTATTGCCTTTTAGTGGCGCACCCGAAGCTTTTTTTATCCCTAAAATTTCCTCTACATCTTCTTTACTTACAAAATCTTTCCCTTTAAATTTATTCTTGTCAACTCCTGATGATTCGAGAAGGGCTGCTGCTTGTACCGAAAAAAAAGTTTCCCCTTCCCAGATTCCAACTGCAACGGATGTAACAGCATCTTTTTTAGGCCCTGATTTTTTTATCTTTTTATCGGAAGTAACTTTTTCCACTTCTGATTGTTCACTATAAATATTTGCGACAATATCATTCACTTCGTAATCATTCCCTTCTTCACATAAATTTTGGATATAACCGTTTTCTTCCGCCTCTACATTGTAGGTTGTCTTAGATGTTTCAAAAACAAAAATGATATCGCCCTTATTTATTTTATCGCCGTTTGCAAATAGAATATCCACTACCGTTAGGCTGGTATCATTTACTGATATTAAAGGGACTTTTACCTGTTGTACTAATGCCATTATGAAAAACTCTCTTTTATTTCCTGAATAATACGTTCTTTATCCGGTAGCACCAGGTGCTCTAACGATTTTACAGACGGTATTGGAACAGGATGTGCCGCAATTCTTTTTACCTTAAAACTATGCTCCATTGTTTCAACTAACTGAGATATTAACTCACTGCCAATGCCAGCATAAGCGCTTCCTTCTTCAATCACTACTAACCTGCCTGTTTTATTTACCGATTCTGCAATAATAGTAACCGGTAGTGATGATATTAATGACGGAACAATTAATTCAGGCTTAAGATCTGTTGATGAAAAGATATCATTTAATAGTGAATTGACCACATCTGCCATGCCACCATAAGCCACAATGGTCAATGTAGGCAAAGAAATGCCCGGGCGTATACGAACTACGGGATAGCTGGCTCCATTCTTTTCATACACAAAATTCTTTGCCGAATGATGTATTATTTTTTTACCATAATCTGTTTTATTTTCAATGATCACCACCGGATGCTGTTCAGTAAAAACAGACTCATATATAATAGACGGATCTATAAATGTGTTTAACGCAATCGTTTTTACATTATCAATGCCCACTAAAAATTTATCCAATGTTTGCGAATGCGTAGGGCCATAACCACGTCGGCCGCCCATTGGCGTTCTCACAACAACCGGGCAAAATGCCTTTTTATTGAACATGTGGTGAAACTTGGAAGCATGGTTAACGATTTGATCAAATGCCAGCGTAATAAAATCGCCAAACATTATTTCAGCAAAAGGTTTAAACCCATTTAAAGCCAGGCCATTTGATATGCCCACAATTGCGGCCTCCGAAATAGGTGTTGAAAAGACTCTGTCGGGACGAATGACAGACAATTCTTTTGCTACCTTAAAAGCACCGCCGTATGGAGACAAAATATCTTCTCCCAAAAAAACCATTTTATCTTCCACAGCAATTTTTTCACAAAAGAATTTATTCATTAATTCTACCTGTCTTTTATTGATAGGCTCAATAGCTGTCCAATCATCGTTATCTTCGATTATACTTTCCTGGTAGTAATCTTCCATTGGCAATTCACCCTCTGCTAATATTGCCGTAACAATATCATCTACCTCTTTATCAATGGCTTGCTGATACAGTGTATTGTAAGATGTAAACTCTTTACTGAAAGCATGAAGAAAATCTTTTTCCCTGAATTTTTTTATCTCTTCCTGATCACGATCGTCATCTCCTTTGGAATGAGGATTCAAGCGGTATGTTTCTACCAAAAAGAAACAAGGTTTACTTTTATCCCTTACATAATCAATAGCCGTTTTGGCTTCATGCAATAATGCTTCAGGATCCCAGGTATTGCTTTTAAAAGTGCGTATACCAAATGCTTCAGCACGTTGCCGGATATCACCTGCAAGATTTACATTTTGTGGTGTTGATTGCGCGTAAAAATTATTTTCGCAAACGATCAGTAAAGGTATTTCCCATTTGGAAATAATATTCATCGTTTCATACAATGCACCCTCGCCTAATGTTCCATCCCCTATAAATACAGTACCGATAGCGCCGTTCTTTTTTAATTTATTTCCCAAAGCATATCCTGCAGCTACTGGAACAATACCTCCCTGAATTCCGTTAGAATAAAAATTATTATGACACAAATGCTGGCTGCTGCCAATTCCCCCGCATGTTCCTGAGGCTTTGCCTAATAACTCGGCCATCAACCCTCTTACATCTCCTGTAAAAGAAATATAATGCCCGTGACAACGATGGTTGGAAAATACAAAATCCTTTTTCTTTAACTGTCCGGCAAATGCAATGGCCGAGAACTCTTGTCCGACACAGGTATGCACAGTTCCGTTTAATTTTCCTTCTGAAAATAAAGACAAAAATTTCTCTTCCACTGTACGAATGGTGAGTGCCTCTTTTATTATTTTATGGTTTATTTTACTTTGCAATTAATGATCTCCGTGAAGGGTTTTTAATTTTAAGAAATAAGATTCGAAATATTTGTATGATAAAGCAGCAACAGCAATTGTTACCCCAACCAGTAATATGTAATAACTGATCTCAACAATAAAGGTATAGCTCCTATTGCCATTGCCCTAAAATTAAATGATTTTATAAATTTAAATACTGCACTATCGTGATTCGAAATAAACACGAAACACAAAATGTAGAATAACGTACTAAGAAATGCTATTGTAAACAAAATCGGTAATAACCATGGGAGATAATTACAAAAAATACTGCGAAAAATCTCAACGTATTTAAACCTCTTTGGTAAGAGATAGATTCATTTTATGATATGATTCTTGATATAACCGGTATTGCAGGATTACCCTTGTAAATAATATACGCTTTCATATCCTGTTCTGCTACAGAATTAATACCCAATATGCTATGTGATTGGCAAGTTACGCCGCCAAAAACAACTGCCTTTGCTCCGATCCACACACCCTCCTCCAGTATAACAGGCAAGGAAATAAAATCAAATGTTGTTTTAGTATGATCGTGACTTCCTGTAAGTATCAGTGCCCCTTGCGAAAGCGTAACATTGGCGCCTATTATCACTTCAGAAAGATTATCGATCCACACTTCTTCTCCTATCCAACTATTATTGCCGATACGTAACTTCCACGGATATTTAATATTAACAGATGGTTTTACCACGACTCCCTGTCCTATCGTGGCGCCAAACATTTTTAACAATAACACTTTACTGGCTGAACTAATGTTTAAAGCATTTTTGAAAAATATAATATTTATAAAATACCATACTGCCTGCTTAGGTTTAGAAGCATCTATTTTAATCGACGTCTGATACGCAGCATTATTTACTTTTTTTAATTCCATTATGCAAATAATTGATGATACTCTTTTATCAGGTTTGGGTTAGTAATAAATTGATGCGCATATTGCCAGGAAGCTTTTGCATGTTCATCAAACTGTTGCTGGTCCCATCCTGCTGATTCTTCTATTGCCTTAACAAAACCATTGGGATCATTTAATGGCAGATCCCATCCTGCGTTCATTTTATTTAATTGCAGCCATGGCGTTTGATCACTTATTAATACGGGCCGGCCAGCTAACATTGCTTCAAAAATTGAATGGCCGAAATTTTCGCCTGTTGTAGGCAATATAAATAAATGATGCTGTTGTAAAATAGCGGTCAATTGATCATTTTGTTTGGTTCCCATATTTTCTATCGAAATGTTAGCAGGTAATTGCGCCATTTTCTTTTTACATTCTTCCCAATACATATGATCTTCTACCGGGCCAATGATCGTTAATTCAACCGTGGCTTTTACTTTTTCCAAACAATTTAATAAATACAGCAAATTTTTGATGGGGACTATCCGCGCAATAAATATACATTTAATTATGCCCTTCGTTTTATTACAGGAGACATATTGTGGCTGATCAATTTTTGGTAAGTTATTGGCAATAATAATTTCACTACCCGGAAAATATTTTTTTATCGCCGCTGCCTCTCTATCATTGGTAGCATGAAACAACACCCGTTTATGCACACCCAGTAATTTAAATAAAAACAGAAAAGGTATTTTCTTATACTTCTTTACAGTTAGTGCGCTATCATACAAGGCCCCTCTTGGACAAACAACCATCCGGCTTTTTATTTTACCTATATATTTTAACCATAAAGGTAATAGGACGAAATAGGGAGAAAATAAATGGTTCAGGTAAATATAGTCAGCTTCCGTTTCATTTATTTCTCTCGCCAGTTGCCTGGCTGATAAGGTTTTCTTTTTTGCGTAATAAACATGTATTAACGGATCTATATTAGTAAGCCATTTATTAGGTATGATATCACTGTATGGTTGTATATCTCCATGATCGGTATCAGCAGTAAGCACATATATACCGTACTCATTTTTTAATGCGAAAGCGATATTCGCACAAGATTGAATTGGCCCCCCGGCTTTATATCCCGGCAAAAACCAATCAATTAATATTAATATTTTTTTTTTGCTACTCAACTCTACTTGTCCCTTAGTTTTGATACATCAGCTTCATTATTTTTTTCAGACCTATCAAATAAATAGATCATTGTAAAAATAAGAATATATGCAGCTATATTAAATAGTGTATGATTATTCAGGTTCCATACATTTGGCCAGTTTTCATTCACCGCAACCAACAATAAAGAAATCCTTGCCACATTAATAAGAAAAATCATTGCTAAACCCGCTATTATCCATTTTGTTTTTTTTTGCCATCTTACTTTATTGGCAAATATAAATGCTGTCCAAAAACTCATTACGCCAAAACCGATGCAACTGTATACTAAACGCACAGCCGCTCCCTCATGTATTCTTATGATATACGCCCCATCTATAAAAACATTATATCCGAAAATTGTAAGTACCACCTTAGAACAATACAAAAGTGCAGTTCGTAACCATGAAACATAATCAAGATAATTATGAATGAACGGCGAATAATATCCTCCCGGGGCAGCCAGGCCAATTATTGCCAGGGTGCCATAATACAGCAGGCAAAAACAGGCAAGGAACTTTAGCAGGTATTGTATTAAAAACTTGTTGAAAAACATTCCAGATATTAAAAAATGAAGAATGATAAAAATCTTACTACTGAAGATCCCCTTGTGCTGCAGGTTGATCTAAGAACGTATTTCTCCAGAAATATATCATGAGCAATATCAAAAAAACAGCTTTTACTAAATGGCCTAGGATTGTTTGTAATTCACAATCCGGTCGGATTGGATAGTAAAAGATAAGCGGCAGGAATAAAATGAGCGCAGACCGCTTCAAACTAAGTTTGTGAAAATAATTTAAAACTTCGCTATAACAAAGGCCCAGGAAAAACATAAATAAAGAGCCGCCCACAATTGAAAAATTTAAATACGCATCTCCTAAGGAACTTAATCCCATTGACGTTCCCACACGTAAATGTATGCCTGAATATTTTTCAAAGATCATTCTGTCACCAGCTTGTAATTTACCGGGATCGACAACTCTTGGTAAAATAGCAGCCTCAAGAATTTCCATCATTTCTTCACCTCTGGAGAACGGCACCCTGTCAGGAACCGTATTCATAATATTGGTTATAATAAATCCCTGATTAATACGGGTAACACTAGGTGCTAAACTACTAAAACTGAATATAGAATTATCTCCCTGGGTTTTTGCTTCATATGTTTCAGTAAGTGCTTCTATTCCTGCATCTTCGCCTCCTCCTTGTGTAGATTTTCTGTAATCTCCTTTCAGTTGTTGTATTAACACGGCAATTAAAACAAAAAGAGCAAAACCTATTAACTTAACATTAGGGCCAATCTTGTATTGAATAGCATAAACAGCCCCTAGAAATATCATCCATGTTAACAAATCATGAAACATCCCATTACCCAGAGAAGAGACAACAACAGAACCTAATACCAGCGTTAGTGGTAATATTCTAAGGTCCTTTAAGGGTAGTAATTTCAATTCCTCACCGCCAAGTATCAACAAAAACAACCCTACAAACTTAAAACTACCAAGCAAATAAAACACAAAGGCTAATTCTGCCGAAACAAAACCAGATAATATACTTGATAAAAAACCTATCGCTATAAAAATATAAGGTAACTGAGAATTTCTACCAACAAATCCTTTTATCCCTTCTTCATCTATTATTTCTCCTTTATGATTGCCGGCAGTAATGTGCAATCCTATAATGAAAGATATAACTGCAGGAATCGCATAAGAGAAATATTCAAATTCAGGTATTTTCATTCTGTATGCCTGGTATTGATATTGATCAAAGCCACTGTATGCCATCACCGGACCAATAAAAAACTGTAAACACATGAACGCACCGAATAAATACCTTACAGGTATTATATATCCTATAAAAGTAAATAATAGAACGAATTGGTGGAGTGCTAAAATCAAAGCGAAATAGGAGATCAGGCTAACTCCTGGAAAAAGCACCTTCAGGAGAATTGCCAGAAATACGAAAACGCTCCAGTTGAGCTGCGAAGGAAATAATGTTCTCAATAATTACTTTTAATTGCTTGTTATAAAATTTTTATGCTACTACTTTTTCAATAGCGCTACATATCTTCTCATACGACCATTGCTGAATAATTTGTAAAGATCGCTCTCCCATTGTGAAAAGAGTATCTTTATTTATACTCAGTATTCGCATTTTATTACATAGATCATCTACATCATTGCTTTTTACAACAAAACCATTCACTTCATCTTTAACCAGGTCTGGACTGCAACCGCATTTATTACTCACCAATACAGGTTTCGAACATGCCATGGCTTCGTTAACAGCTAAACCCCACGTTTCTCCCGGGCCTTGCGATGGCAAACAAAAAACATCTGCCAAGCAATATATATCAGGCATACTACTTTGATTTTGAAAAGGCATAAACTGAATCCTGTTTCGGATGTCCGCCGGTTGCTTTGCTACTTTTTCTTTTAATTGTTCCTCTTCTATACCGTTCCCTACTAATAAAAGATAGGTTTTTATATTGTCAAGTTTTATAAAAGCATCAATTAACATTGCAGGATTCTTTTTCTTTTCGAATTTACCCGCGAAAAGAAAAACAGTTAAATCGTCAGCTATCCCATTTTCGCTTCTCTTTTGTTGTACCAAAATTTTATTGGTAGCTGTTGTTTGTATAAATCTTTTATTATCAACTGCGTGTGGTGCAAATACCAACTGAGATTCCTTTAATCCATGTTTTAAATAATAGTCCTTGTTAGCGGTCCCTACATATAAAGCTGTATCTACGTGCTTGTACACCCAGGTTAAAAAAATGCGCCTCAATATTTTCTTACACGAGAACTGGATTTTTTCATCCAATAAAGTAGAATCACCACGAAAAAGAACGGGTATTTTTTTATGGAAATATCTAATGCATTTCAAATTACTCTGAAAGCTCCATCCCATTACTAATATTGCATCCGGTTTCCATTCTTTTATTTCCTTGGTCAAAGACGGATTAATGATCCCTTTAAAATGATGAGACCCAGGATCATCGGAAACGTTTTTTACAAATGTGTACTGATATCCTTCCAACAACGGAATATCCCATTCAATCTTTTTTCCAAAACCAGGATCAAACTTGGCTCCCTGAATCGATTGCTCCCATGTATAAAAAACTTTAGGCTGTACTTTGCCATTTTGAGCCAGCAACTTGAACCACGGCGCATTATATTGAATCGGATGCGTTGTTATAATTGCCAATCGCTTCATAAAGACTTATGCATTGGGTGTACAAATAACCATATGAGGAACACCGTTCACTTTTTCAAAATCTGCCAGAGACCTAAGCTTGTTAACAGGATTTGGCAATTGAGAAACGATGATGCCGGTATAATTATATTTTTCAAAAAAAAGACCTGCCGCTGTTTTTGCTTCATCTCCATGTAATTCTAATAATATTACGGGGCGCTTTTCTTTAAAAACTTTATCTCCATTGTGCAGCGCAAATACTTCTGCTGATTCCAGATCAAATTTTATAAAATCAGGCATTGCAACATTTTGTTCCGTAACTAATTCATCTACCCCACAGCATTTCACTTTTAAAATATCCAATTCTTCCCTACTCTGTGCATAAGATTTACTTAACCCGTATGGACCTGAAGCTCCCCCAAGATCATTTACAAATTCTAACTCCGTGTGGTCAGGCCCGACAGCCATGTTATATATATACACATTTGACCAGTTATTCAATACAGGCAATTCTTTTAAACGATCATAGTTTTTATTGGATGCTTCAAAAGTATACACTTTCCCTCTCTCGCCAGACAAGCTCCTGAAAATTGCAGTATAATAACCAACGTATGCACCACAGTCCCAAAGCACATCTCCGGGTTTTATATATTTTTCAAAATTGATGCGATCAAATATCCACTGATCATAATTACCTAACCAATACGAACCTTCTTTTCTTATATCAAGACGCAACGTTGCACCTTTTGCAGGTCCCGCCTTTACTTTTAAGTTACTGTAACCATTCTTTTTAGGTACTACATAATAAAGGAGCTGCTTGATGGCTGTTTTAATGAATTTCATGTATTATATTTATTTTAAAAAATCTACTAATCTTAATGCAAGTGCCATAATGGTTAAAGTAGGATTGGAATGCGAGGCTGTAGGAAACACCGCACTACTACAAACAAAACAATTAGGTGTATTCCATACGCGCAAATTCTCATCTACAACGCCATTTTCACTTGATGAACTCATTCTGCATCCTCCCATATGATGATTCACATCTGATAAATAACTATCCCAGTTTTTAGTTTCGGGAGAAATATATTCATACAATTTTACTTTGCCCAAATTGACACGCTCTATTTCCGTTTTCAATAGTTGAGAAATGGCAATGACTGTTTCCCATGTTTTATAAGTAATATGCCAGGATACTTTTGCTTTAAGCAAACCGAATTCATCTTTTACATCGCTCAGGCCAATATAACTATCCGTTACCGGCTCCTGTTCGATCATAAGAACAAGTTTATTATCTGCATTCACCTTGTAATAAAAGCGATCCTTCATATACGCCCATATACTTTTAAGCATATCACCTGAACTGCCGGAGACTTTAAACAAACGGCGAAGCTTGAAATCTTTTTTAAAAGCCAAGAGTTCTGCATATGGATCAAACTTATCCATTGGCGGCCTAAACATAATACTTGCTGAACAATTTAATATTGTATGTTCTTCCTGAAATTTTTTACTCAGGCTAAACCTTGTAGAATATTTATTTTTTTTCCAGAGATGTGTATTGCAATGTTTTTGAAGCTGGTAAGGTTGGTCTGTTATAACATCTCCCAATTCAATACATGGATGTTCCATAAAACATTTTCCTACCCATCCGGAATGGTTACCGATATTATTATTCAACAATATCCTGGTTGTTTCTATACCGCCTGCAGCAATAATTAAAGTGTTGACCTTATAAAATATTTTTTCTTTATTAAAATTCCGCACCTCAATTTTTTCAACAGCACCATTTTCTAATTGGTATATCTTTTGCAATTGAGCATTATAAACAACGGTTACTTTTTCTTGCAAAAAATCTTTATATAAAACCTGGAAGTTGGGTTCTTTGGCCCATTTTGAAACATGAAAATCAATCAATGAAGAATTAAATCCAGGGTCTTTTATATGCGCCCTGCTAAAAATATCCTGATGGTAATCTAATCTATCCACTCCCATAAAGGTATTCGCATCATTATAATAAGCGGCAACCGATTCAAAAGAAATGGGCCATCCGCTATTTTGCAACCAGGGCCTGCAAGAAAAATCCATGCGCGTAAATGGCAATGATTGTCCGCCCCAGGCTAATGTAGAACCTCCAATTGCTCGTTTTCTTCCCCAGACCGCATTAACAAGGGTCTTTCCAACATTCTCTACTTCGTTCAATTGTTGTTTTTTTTCATCAATAGCAAAATGCCCTGATTCTACTATCAAAACTTTTTTACCGGCCTTCGTTAAATTAATTGCCAGTATAATACCAGCAGCACCCGCTCCTATTATCGTTACATCAAAATCATTATCAGCAACTGATTGTAAATCTGTATTTAGATCAATGAATGGCATTCGAAAGTATATTATCTAACTCTGTCAAAGAATATTTGCAATATAGATCAAGGTTTTTAAAATTAGTTTTAATGTTCCCCGGCTTCGAAGTAGAAAACAATATGCTCCCATATGGATTGATCTTTTGTGCTCTTGCTAACAATATTCCAGGCAACTCATTTTTTAGATCGCCGGTAATTTTTTTGTATTGTAACGGTTTTAATACACTATGATAAAAATGCATTTTGTCAGGATATACTTCCAGCAAATTATCCGACGGATGCAATAAGCTATTTTCATATTGCAATACATCCCAGTTAGCGAAGTTGTCACTTATGCCGTTCGTAAAATTGGTGTGCGATGCCGCGACCCCAATTTTTTTTACAATACCTTTTTGTTTCAACTCTGTTATATATTTCATTGCCTCATCCGTAAGAAATGAAGGAAGTGCTTCATGCAATAAATAGTAATCAATATGATCTGTTTGAAGGTTGCGAAGGCTTTTCTCAAAACTATCCCGCACTGCCGATAGATCGATCTTACGATAAGAAAGTATTCCCGGCACTTGAAATGCAGATCTTACTGAAGGTTTTTTTTTTATTTTTTTCTTCAATTGATTTAACGGCAATGCCAGCCATGCAGGAATATTACTGCCCGTTGTTCCTGACAAACCAAATTTAGTAGCGATGACAACTTCATGCCGGCGATCTTTTATAAATTTCCCCAGTATCTTTTCAGAATATCCCTTGCCATACAAAGGCGCTGTATCAAAATGATTGACGCCTTCGTTAAAAGCTGTAGCGAGAAGTTGCAAAGCATTCCGTTCAGATGGTTGCGCAGACAAACCAACACACCCAAATCCTATCGTATTGCATGTACTCATTTATTATTATTGACTGCCTCATTTAAAAGATTGGCCAATTTTTGTGTGATACTTCTGGCAGAATATTGCTCGAATACTTTTTTATCTATTTTATTAGGATCAAATATTTTCATCCAGTCGAGATACTCATTCATCACTGTCGGAAACGTATTTTTAATCACATCTATTTCTTTTTCACCATCAAAGTCCAATACCATTCCGGCTCCTGATTCTTTTAATACTTTTACAGCTGTACTTTCTTTATGTAGAACAGCCAGTATGGGTTTGCCTGAAAGAACACCCTGATAAACTTTCGAAGGTGTATAATGTGGCTCGGTACTCCCTAAAATAAAAACACCATCAACTATATTCAAGTGTACCAACACATCCAGGTATGGAATTCTTTTAGGATATTCAAAAACAATGTTTTGCCATAGCCCGTATTTTTCAGCCAACGCTTTTATATTGTATCCATTGGCATCATCTGGTGTTTTGCCCGTACCTATAAAATGTATCTGTAATGAAGAGAAAATTCCGGGATGATCATTGATCGATTGGAATATATTTTCTAACGGCGCATATGCTTTGGGAAGCATGGCACCTGCATATATAAGCTGTATTTTGCCAGCTTGTTTTTTGAACAAGTAGGGCGCTATATCTAACTGACCTAACTTTTCATGATCTTTTTTCTCTCCACCATAAGGCATATCACCAAAAATGCAATTTCCTAACAGATAAGGATTGCGCTTTATAACACCCTGGTAATAACCAGCAGCTACACCCGTTATCAGGGAACCCTTTTTTATAGCAATCGGTTCTAAAAATTTTGCAACCTTTGAACTGAACCAATGCCTGGAAAAGACTTTATCGCTTCCGGGGAAATGATGTACCCATGGATCTATATAATCTATTCCATACTTTATTCCTGTCGTTCGGTGAAGCCATCGGCCTAATAAAGCCACATAAAAAGAAGGTATTGGAATATATAGAAAATCGATCTTTTCTTGTTTGATCAACTGTTTCGCTTTTTTATATAACTGAAAAAAACCACGTAATCCTATATCACCGATCAAACGTGGTTTGGTAACTTTAAATGCTGCTGTTTTTTCAATCTGTAATTCCTGTGGTAATAATTTTTCAAGATTATGATCCAGCTTTTCCTCGTAATATTTTTCGTCAACCATCAATACAATGGGTTTCCAGTCAAAGTCTGGCAGGTGTTGTGCAAACAGGCGACTTCTGTGAACAGCTGCTAAATTAGATGGTGGAAAATGCGGCGATATGATCAATATTTTTTTAATGCGAGACGGTTTTTATTTATAATGATGTTATTATCGGAAATAATTGATTCATCAGATCATTGTAAGACTCAGACGAACGGACGGCTAATTCAACATTTTCTTTATCTTTCTCCAACAACTTATTATCGTTGATCCGGCTATTTATCAATTGTAATATCCCTTCAACATTGTCGACAGTATTGATGCTTCCCTTTACAAAAGAATAACCTCTGTTTCCTTCTTCCGTACTAATGACAGGTAATCCCCAGTTCATTCCTTTTGCTAATTTTGTACTAACGCCTTTGGAATAATAAAAAACCAAATTGAGGTAATACATCCATGTGCCTGCTTCCTGTATCAATTTATCATTATCTAAATAGCCTATCGGTTGTACAAATGAAAATTTCGCTGTTATCAATTCGAGATTTCGACAGGGTTTACCGACAACTCTTATTACAGTTTTTTCATTCATTTGTCCCACGCTGATAGCTTCGCATAATTTTAACAGCCCGTAATAATTAGGGAAATGGCTCACGTCTCCAACAAAACCCAATCTTCCGGGAATAGGTTTCCATTCAATAAAATCCGGCAATAATATCCTCGGTACAAAAAATACTTTTTTGGCCCCCAACCATTTTTCTATAGCCACTTCAATTTCCGATACCGTCAAAATGAGATCAAAACAATCAAGCCTTAATGCTAATTCGCTTTTTAATATTTTGCCTAACCGGTATGAAGACGTGAGAATATGCAGTTTTGATAAGAGGTGTTTAAATCTCACGGTATGGTGAAGAAAATCCCCTGCTTCTATTCCGTGTGAGCAGAGTATTGTTTTTACACTATCTCCAAATTTTTCTTTTATAACTTTAGCAACCGCCGAAGTACTTGATAAATTAATGAACACTTTTTTAATGCCATTACTTATAATATATTGATCCAGCTCGTCTTTATAATCGGCTGCGTTATAATCTTCAAAAACATCAATGCCTAGTTTTGCTTTGATCCGGTACAATAACGACCTGTTATAAGTAAGCGGAAATATAACTACATCAAACTTTGTCTGCAATAATGAAATAAAATCTTTTGTACAATAGCTTACGCCACCTTCAGGCTTAGTGCTATCAACAAATACTTTATTGGTAATAAAAATGATCTTTTCCAAAATATATTTTAATTATATGCTATTGTTAATGCTTGCCTGTGTCCGACTGATCTTTAAGAAATACGCTATCAATTTTTTTCGCCAATATAGTAGAATATATTGTTGCGCCATTCCTATTTAAATGGCCTGCATTGGCAAATAACGTAGGGTCAGAACAAATGCTCAAACTATCATCACGAAAAAACGGAATATTATTTCTTATAGCCACACTATTGATCGTGTTTAATATTTCATTGCTATTAGAAATATGCGTTTGAATCTCACGTTTATATTCGGGTGCGTATGTAAATATCAATTTGATATTATTTTTGTTACATGTTTGTACTATATCTGCCAGGTATTCGTTTGCAATAGCAGTAGTAGGCATGATCGATGGAGTTGGAATCGGCTCATCACTGGTAATACAATTATCCGTATTTGATAAATATCCTTTATACTGAAAATCGCCTTTGTCTATTTCCGAATCGCCTGCCAACCCTTTTAAAAAAAATCCTTTCGTATTGTCATCATAATCTGTCATTTCCAAAAAAGGAAATAATTTCACCCGCAATGTTGAATGTCCATTATTATTTAAATATTTTTCAATCACACTGTTTTGAGTAAAAGAAAAATATTGAGCATAATTAAAGAATTTATGCGCAATAGCAAACGAATGCAGATCAAGTGTAAGAACAAGCCAATGCGGTGCCGGATGATTTTGTAAATAGGCATGAAGCATCATATTAAATTCAAACAAATTAGCCCCTTCAATACCTGCATTATAAGAATTCACTTTACAAATACTATCAATTATTCTAGGATTAACGTCAAGGTGTGTTCTCGACGATCCTATAAATAAAACATCATATGCTGTTTTATTGTATAACAATTCTGTAAGTCTGCCTACACTATGGTTCTGGTATTTATCTATTTGCTTTTTAACTTGTACAAATGACAATTGGCATATCAAAGCCGCCAACAAACAAGATAATATGATTCTCTTAACAGGTGTCATTTACTAAAACTGAAAATAAATAAAGCTGTTATTATTAAATACTCCTATCAGAATGATCAGCGATAAGGTTATTGAGCAAAATAATATATCGGTGAAGGGTTTTTTATTTAGGGTAATTAAATTTGGAGGCAATATCTTTTCGATACTAAACATCAATGCAATCATCGTGACACTTATCATCATGGCAGATTTAGTAAAAGAGATCGCTCCGGAAACATCTTTTAGCACCAGTTGAAATGCGTTTGAATGATACAATCCAAAAATATGTTTACAGATCAACAATGCGTCACTTATTGTATTGGCCCTGAAAAAGATCCAGGCAAAGGAAACAATAGAAAATGTAAAAATTGTTGTAAAAAAAATCAGCGCTCGTTTTTGCAATATTTTTTCAAGACTATAATGTCTTTCGATAAGCATGTAAGAAAAAATGAAAATAGTATGTAAAGCACCCCAAACGATATAGGTAAAATTGGCACCATGCCAAAACCCACTTAATAAAAATACTACGGCTACATTAAAGTACATGCGTCTTATTCCTTTGCGATTGCCGCCAAGCGATATATATACATAGTCTTTAAACCAAGTAGAAAGCGAAATATGCCATTTGCGCCAAAATTCCTGAATGTTTTTTGAGAAATAAGGGCGATTGAAATTTGTCATCAGATCAAAACCCATTGTTTTTGCCGCTCCTATTGCAATATCCGAATACCCTGAAAAATCGCAATAGATCTGAATAGAAAAAAAGATAGTAGCAATAACCAGGTTCAGGTAGTGATACCCATACGGCTGATTAAATACAGTATTAGTATACTGCGATAACCTGTCTGCAATAACCATCTTCTTAAAAAAGCCCCATAACATAAGGCGCAATCCGTTTAATAAATTTTGAGAATCAAAAGGATGTGGTTCTCTGAACTGATGCAATAAATTTTGAGGCCTTTCAATAGGCCCCGCGACCAACTGCGGATAAAACATCACGTACAAAGCATAAATACCAAAATGCCTTTCAGCTTTTTGGTTTCCTCTATACACTTCAATCGTATAACTCATTGCCTGAAATGTATGGAAGGATAACCCGATAGGAAGAAGAATTTGTAATAATGGAATCGAGTTAGGCGTAATATGTAGTGAATGTAAAAAATGGTTGACGTTGATCGTGAAAAAGTTATAGTATTTAAAAACAGCTAATACGCCTACATTAGCAATGATACTTGCTGTTAAAAATAGCTTTCTCCGTCTGCCCGTTTCATTCTCGATCATTATACCTGCGATATAATCGATGATGATCGTAAAAAACAAAATGAAGATGTACACCGGTATAAATGCCATGTAAAAAATACAACTGGCAATTAACAAATGCAGCCATCTATATTTATGTGGTAATAAAAAATAGATGAGCGTTACTAATGGAAAAAAAATAAGAAACTCAAGAGAGTTGAATAACATTCAATTTTGTTTTAAGTAAGGGCTTGTTGCTGCTAATTAATAAAAGATTCGATCTTGACCAATTGACTGCTATATAAATACTGTTTGGCAAAGTCTATTCTCTTACGTTGTTGCACAGCAGCATTGTATTCTTTAATATTATCTACTACTTTATTGAATAAAGCAGGTAGTTCATTATTATTTTCGCGAGATTCAACCATTTCCAATAAACCCGGAAAAGCTTTGTACGTAGTTACATTATTTGAGATAATTACTTTTCCCGCTCCCAGGTATTCTAATATTTTATGATAGTTTGTCCCGTTGCTTTGGTCCTTTTTAATATCATAGCAAATAAGGAAACAATCGACTTTTCTTAATTGCTCACACAATACTAATGGATTCACGGCGCCATGCGTTACCACATTGGGTAAACTGCAAAGCTCTTTAACAAAAAGAACTGAATTGTTATCTATATCGGGAGACAAGTTGGAGTTTTTATAATTAACCGATCCCCAGCAATCAAAAATAATAGCAGGATGTGACCTTATTATTTTCAACAGTGTTTCTCTATCTATCTCCGGCCTCAAAAAATTACCTGATAATCCTACGTGAATAGGATCATTAATATCTGTATTGATGTTGTTATTGATAAAAATTTCAGCAACGCCGTGATTTATAAAATATTTTGGAACAGAATATCCAGAATATTTTTCTATTATTTCATTTGTTACAGATAAAATAAGATCGGCAGTTTCAGCAGCTTTAATTGCTTTTGCATTTGTAGGCTCATCAACCGGCATAAAAATTTTCCTGATCGATGCGGGGAAATTTTTCAGCGGAATAGCATTAGCAATATCAAAAGACCATACAATATCAATGGGCCGGCCTATTTTCCGGATGAGCTTATTAATATGTATTGTTACCAACTTATCAAAAAGATACGCTGATTTAAAACGTATAAAATAAGGAAAAAAGAAACGATGGCTGACAGTAAATAAGCCGGCATGTCTTGTTTCTTCAATAATTATTTGCCCAGGCTTTAGTTTAGCTTTTTGATCAGGGCTATTAATAAAATATACTCTATTACCGCGTTTTGCAAGTTCTAAAGCATAATGATGTTTTGAAATGAACATGTCGCCCCAATCCTGCTGAGATATAATAAGAATTGTTTTATCTTTTAGTTGCATCGGTTACAGGCAGATGGAATCCACTATATATTTTATACTGTCTTTACTCAATTCCGGATACATAGGTAATGATAGTATCTCATTTTGCAAACGACTTGCAACAGGAAAATTTTCCGGTTTTGTTTTCAAATAATTATACGCAGGCAAATTAGGTAGCGCCGTAGGATAATGAATGGCTGTATCTATTTCTTTAGAAGATAATTTATTTTGCAATTCTTTTCGATTAGCAACCTTGATCACATACAAATGAAATACATGCTTATAGTTTTTTTTCGTAGCAGGAACTTGTACACCATACTTTTCAAAAAAAGCGGTGTATATGGCAGCATTCGAAATTCTTGCCTCGGTCCATTTTTGAAGGTGCGGAAGTTTTACTGATAAGATCGCTGCCTGCAAACCATCCAGCCGACTGTTTCTTCCTTCCATGATATGATTGTGTTTTCCCTGTTGCCCGTGATTAGCGATCATCCTTGCCTTGGTAGCAATAGCAGTATCGTTTGTTGCCATACAACCTGCATCACCATAAGCACCTAAATTTTTCCCCGGATAAAAGCTAAAACTACTTGCATGGCCAAACGTTCCCACCTTTTTTTCATTGATAGCTGCTCCATGTGCCTGGGCACAGTCTTCAATTACAATTAAACTATGTTTTTTTGCGATGGCCATGATCGCAGGCATGTCTGCAGGATGTCCGTACAAATGAACAGGAATGATCGCCTTCGTTCTTGGTGTAATTGCTTTTTCTATTAATGCTATATCAATCGTAAAATAATTTTCTTCAATATCGACAAACACGGGAGTAGCGCCAATAGCCGTTACCGCTTCGGAAGTTGATATCCATGATGCTGCCGGAACAATTACTTCATCGCCTTTCCCAATACCAAAAGACTGTAATAAAATTTCTATCGAATCGGTGCCATTCGCACAACCGATAACAGTAGTAACACCTAAATAATTTGCAAAGGATTTTTCAAACTCACTTACAGCATTTCCCCCAATGTAGGAAGAATTTTTAATGACATTTTCTATAGCGCTGTCTATCTCTTTTTTAATGGAAAGATATTGTGCATATAGATCAACAAAAGGAACTTTCATGTAAATATTATTTAGCGATTTTTAAGGGCTTCGCCGGATTGCCGATATAAGTGCCAGGTACCGTTATATTTTTTGTAACGACTGCACCAGCGCCTATTACAACGTTATCACAAATTGAGACGGGCAAAATAGTTGCGTTGGAACCTATTGAAACATTCTCACCAATGGTCGTTGGCTTCCATTTCGATTTATCGCCCATTGCAGGGCCACCGCCGGAAAACAGGTCATTGATAAACATTACACCGTGTCCGATAAAACAATTATTTCCAATTGTTACCAATTCGCAAATAAACGTGTGAGATTGTATTTTGCATTGATCCCCAATAACTACATCCTTTTGTATCTCTACAAACGGCCCGATGAAACTATTGTTGCCAATTTTACAGCCATACAAATTAACAGGCTGCACAACTTTTACATTTGTACCGAATACAACGTCATCTTTAATGGTACTATTGAATAGTGTTGGTTTATTCATTGATAGCAGATTTTTTTGCGGCGGTATATATTTTATCAATTATTTCCACCGTTTTTAATCCTTCGAAACCATTCGTGGCGATAATTCCTTCATTCGTTAATACATCAATTACATTCTGATATACTTTGTCATGGTTACTCATAGAACCGAAATACTTGCCATAATTATTCGGCGGATTACCGGGTGGAAGATCTTTTATTTCAAAATTCTCTATACTTTGATATTCAAGCTCATTAAGATATTGTCCGCCAATTTTTATAGTTCCTTTCTCTCCAAAAATTGTTAGTGAGCCTTCCATATTTTTTTCAAAACTATTAACAGAATAATTAATGCTACCAATAGCACCGTTGTGAAATTTTAAATTAACAACACCTGTATCTTCGAATTCAATAATTCCTTTGTGATGATAATTGCCTGTTAATGCATTTACTTCTTTTACATCACCGATCATCCAGTATAACAGATCAATAAAATGACTAAACTGTGTAAACAATGTTCCTCCATCCAGCTCTTTGGTACCCTTCCAGGAATTTTGATAATACTCATTATTTCTGTTCCAATAACAATTTAACTGTGCACTGTAAATCTTTCCAAGCTTGCCTTCTTCTATTATTATTTTTACAGCGGCTACAGGAGGATTGAAACGATTTTGTTTAACAATGAATAAACGTTTGTTTGCTTTCTCTGCTGCGTTGATCATTTCGCCACAATCCTGCACCGTTAATGCCATTGGCTTTTCACACAAAACATGAAACCCCGCTTTCAATGCCAAAATTGAATGCGTTGCATGTAACCCGTTAGGTGTACAAATTGCAATTACATCGATATCCGTATTCTCTTTTAGTAACACTTCTATTTTTGTATATGCTTTAGCATTATATTTTGATGCCATCTCATCAGCCTTCTCTTTTACGATATCACAAACTGCTACTAACTTACCTGCATTTTGAATATGTTCTGCATGGCGCTGTGCAATTCTGCCACAACCAATAATTCCAAATTTTAACTGACTCATTATCTATTGTTAAATTATTATAGTTTGAGTGGGAAAGCTAATCAGCACACCCATTCCTTTTTTTTGATACACAAACATACTGCCTGCTGCAACAGCAGATGCACCGGCACGTACTGCTTTTTTAAAATCTTCTACAGAACCGGCACCGCCACAAGCTACCACAGGAATTTGTACAGCCTGTGCTACTGAATGGATCAAGTCAATATCATATCCGTTCCAGCTGCCATCCTGATCGATCGAATTAAGAAACAACTCGCCTGCGCCTGCCGCTTCCAATTGTTTGGCCCAATCGACCGGTGAATATGTATTGCTTTTAGTTCCTGAATAAGCATACACTTTTGTTTTGCCTAACCAATCCTTCTTTACGTCTATCGCACAAACCACTGCCTGTGCCCCGTAAATATCGCCAATCTGTTTTACTAAAGATAGTTGTTCAAACAGAATTGAATTAAGTACCACTTTTTCATAGCCCGCGTCAAATACCTTTTTCGCATCATCCAACGAACGTATGGCTCCTCCGTATGCCATTGGCATAAAAGCTTCCCCTGCAATTTCCGCTATCTTATTAAAATCAATTTTTCTTTTTTCTATTGATGCGGTGTAATCCAATACAATCAATTCATCCACTTCCTTTTCGTTGAATATCCTTACTGTATTAATAGGATCTCCTACGTAGTTAGCTTTTTTAAAATTAACCGTTTTATATAAACCGCCATCTTTAAGCAACACCACCGGAATGATACGTACCCTGCTCATATTAAATTGTAGAAAAATTTTCTAATACTTTCATACCGAATTTATGGCTCTTTTCAGGATGAAATTGTGCACCATATATATTATCTTTTTGAAAAGCACAGGCAAATTCATACCCATATATTGCTGTGGCAATTATTTCATCTGGCTGCCTAAATTTAAAATGATAAGAGTGCACAAAATAAAAACGAGGATCTTCAGGAAGATCATTCCACAATGCACTATTGTTTTTAGGTATAATGTTCCTCCAACCCATGTGCGGCACTTTTAATCCTTTAAGGCCCGCTGTATCAAATCTGTTGGTAGTTGCATCTACCCAGTCCAATCCATCTACATCACCCTCTTCGCTATGCTGTGTCATTAATTGCGCGCCTAGGCAGATCCCTAATATTTTCTTTTTTTCTTTTAGCACAAGTGTATCTAACAGATCTTTCATCCCCAATGTGTGCAAATTTTCCATGCCCTTTTTAAAATGCCCCACACCGGGTAAGATCAATTTATCCGCGCTGGCTATTTTTTCAAAATCGCCGGTAATTTCAGCATCCACACCTATACGCTTGCACATATTTTTTATGGAAGTAAGATTACCCAACCCGTAATTGATAATGGCTATCATTTTTTAACCGGAAAAATTTTTCTGTATATTTTTTTAAAAGGTTTTGTTATGGGATATCGCTCATCAATAGGCTTTTCGTAATCAAATTCATAATGACTACGCTGTGGCATTTTCATGATCGCATCAAACTCTTCTTCAGAAAATCCCAATTTTTTTAAAACAAAATCATAATCAACCTTTAATTGTTGCGCATCGTACATCGGCTTTTTCAATTCTTCTATTGCTTCGTTCTTGGTTATTTGTCCACCAAAGATCAAATCTGATAAATGCGCTTTACGTTTGTCGATCCTAAATTTATTTGGAAGAATGTATCCCTGATAAAAACGCGTCCAGATACTTTCGTAATGCTTGCCGCCATAATCCCTCCATCCCAATTCTTTTTGTATCAGTTCTTTAATTTGTTGTTTATTGTAATCAACATAGTTGATAACAGAAATGGAATTCACCATCATCTGCCGATAATTCTTTTTCACTTTGGCATCAGAAAGCGGAAATGTTTTTAAAGGCAGTGAGCCATATTTTTTATGTATGGATTTGATGTTTGCATCATCGCCCTTAGAATGTATCCAGCTTTTAGGCAAAGTGTTTTCTGTTTGAATATTTGTTCCGCTTAGGATATATTTTATTTTTTTCTCGCCAGCTATTCTGTAAAGTGCTGTAAAGATGGCATGATCAGTAATAGCCTCTATATCTACGACCGAAGCCTTCAGGTAAGCTATCTGCAAATCTTTAAATTCATTCCAGTTAATAACATAGGTATACAGATCAAAACCAAGTTTTGTAACAATATTTTCAATGTTCATTACTGCCAGTTCCGAATTCCATCCATTATCAAAATGAATAGCCAGCGGCCTTAATCCTAATTTTTTTGCCAGGTAAGCAACATAGGTACTATCAACGCCGCCACTCAAGCCAACTATACAATCGTAGGGTTCATCTTTTCCATGCTCTTTTATTTCTGTAGCTATCTTTTCAAGCATCTCCCAACCTTCTTTTCCGTGATGAAGATTTGCTGCAGCCTTTTTGTACTCGTAATAATAATTACAAATACCTTTTTCATCAAAAGTAATATCAGGGTCTGCAATGGTATCCATTACGGATATTGAGCATTGTTGATATATATTAGCATCTTTCATTATTGAGAAATTGATTGATTGTATACTGCTCCTATCCTGCTTAGAAAAGCACCTTTTCCAAATTCATTTATTGCATATTGCCTTATTAAACCAGCATCATACTGAGTGTATTGTTCTATCATTATGTTCATGGCATCTACCAGTTGTGTCTTATTTTCTTTATCGACTGTAAGTCCTACAGTATCCGTAACAAATGATTCGGGGCCACCACACTTCGTTGCTACTACCGGCTTGCCAAAAAGCATTGCTTCTATTAACACCACGCCAAAGGTTTCGTAATTGCTAGATAATACCATGCAATCGGTTTGTTGTATAATATCCATTACTTTTTCGCGATCCAACGGGCCAAGCAATAAAACATCCTTATCTAATCCTTTTTCAGTTATAGATTTTTTTAGTTCATCATACAACTCTCCTCCGCCTGCTATCCAAAGTTTTACATTCGCGTTTACTTGCTTCACCATCGCAAATGCTTCTATGAGTAATTTATGGTTTTTTTTTGAATGCAATTGGGCCAAATTAAGAAAAACGAATTCCTTTTTCCTCTCCTCATTTTTTTTGAAAGGTCTTGTTTCCAAATAAGGATCTAATACATTTGGTAAGTAAGAAAAAGAAATGCCTTTATAGCGTTGCTCCAATAATTCGCAAAAAGGGCGACTTACCGCAAATGCTCCTTTACTACTTTTATATGAATCCGTTATCCAGCTGTCTACTTTTTTACTGATAATAAGATTACGAGAGAAAGCGGTACTGTGTTCCGTAATTATATAAGGTACATTGTACAATTCTTTTATTCTTTTCGCCAGCATCCCTGCATATACTGCATTGTGCGCGTGTATTACATCGGGTATTCCGTGCTGATCTATATAAGCCTGGAAAGCTATTACTCCTGCTTTTATCCACCCATATTTATTATTAGTATCTGACGGCGATAAAAAGTAGAACCCATCTATTCTGTAAACAGGAATATTACCCACCTCCTCTACTTTCAGAAATGATCGTTGTCTGACCATTTTTTTATAGCCCAGATTCAATACTTGTCTTGCAGACATCGAATCTGTTATGTTACCTGCTTTTTTAAATAGTCCTTTGAGCAAAAAAGACTTTAACAGCATAGGGATGGAAAATGACTGAGTAACAGATAGTGCCCCCACCTTATAACCTGCCGCTTGTAAAATACTGGCCTGATGGTATTGGAAAATACCTAATTCATGGTTATGTCCCGGAACAAATTCTTCAGATGGAATTATAACGACGTGCATTTACTTGATAGCTTTGCAGATCATAAATTCCTGTGCCGGAGACTCCTTCATTACTGACGTAAGTAATAATTCAACAGGATATAGAGCTGGCCAAATGATAGCATCCATCAGTTTTGACTTTTTTGATAACCTTGTAAACAGATTCCAAAGTCTTGGATAAAATTTCGTTTTTGCATCAACGGGATCATTCATTAATACATAATTCGGCACCCGCTCAACAATTTCAAATCCGTTTTTTAGTAATGCCTTTTCGTATTCAAATAACGTTCTACATTTTTGATGTGTAATACTATATTCACTGTTATGATTAAAATTATCAGAAAATATAAATATTCCATTGGGCTGCAATACTCTGTGGATGTTGCCAAGTGCTCTGTCTAATGAATTATCATCTATTATATGATACAATACAGAAGCGGCACTACAAATGCCAAATTTATTATCGGGCAAATCAAGCCGTCCGCTACCAATGTCGAATTCCATAAAAGAAAATTCTGGAAATTTTTCTTGTAATCTATTTATGGCTGTCGTCGATATATCTATACCCGTAAGCTTTTTCCCCAATGATTGCCATATCTCCACTACGAAACCTGTACCACATCCTATATCGAGCACATTATCATTTTTTGGTAAAACACTATGTCTGATAAAAAGCCTGCGCAGTATTTTCCTGGTAATATTATAACTCCATTTATTATAATTCATACCAAGTGATATATCACCAACGCCTATAAGGTCATAATGCTGATTTAAACGGTCATCCCAATATTTTTTCGGATCAAACATGTTATAAAGTATTTATTGTTGTTTATTTTATTTTAGTTTTATTGATCAATAAACTAAAAATATCTTTTTATTATTCTGTGGTATTTACGATGTTTTATTTTCTTAAGTATTTTACTTTTTTCAATTGCAGGCAGGGGACAATCCGTATGCCGAAGCGCATTATATTCAACCTGGTCGGTTAATTTCGGATAATGTTTTTTTGCATAATCCGTTTTCGACTCCTGTTCTTCATGTATTCTGCTCCAGTAAAGTTCTGCGGGAAATTTTACCATGCTATAATAACGGGCTATCCTAAACCAAAACTCTATATCGCCAATCATTCTTTCACCCGAAAAACCTCCAACCTCATTAAAAGCGTCTAGCCTGATAATAGAAGATCCGGGAGCTCTGTAAAGATGCCCGTATCCATTATAATGTTCTAAATAAACATGGAGAGGATCAAGATAAATAGGAAATGGTTTATAATGATCTGCTACGGAAGACAAGCCAAACCCTGCTTCAGGATATCGCTCCATATAATTTACCATTACTTCTAAACCATAATAGTAAATCAGGTCGTCCGCATCAAGGTATTTAATATATTTCCCTTTGGCGTAACTCGCAGCTTTATTTCTATTAGGATAATCTCCTAAGTTTTGTTCATTTACATACACCTTTATCCTCGGATCTTTGGCAGCATAATTCTTAGCAATCTCGACCGTTCTGTCTTTGGAGCAATCATCTACAATAATTAATTCAAAATTTGTATAGGTTGAAGACAAAACACTTTTAATAGCCTCTTCAATATATTTTTCCCTATTGTAAGAAGTCATTAAAACACTGACTAATGGTTGATCGTTCATGATTATTTTATTTACCTTTTATCTTTCTGATAAACTTAACCAAGGCATTTGGAAAAACAGCTTTGTCTAAAAAAGACAATGGTACAGAAGTATTTTTAACCGGTCTTCTATATTTTTCATATTGTAGAAATAGCTTAAAATAATTATCAGCATTATTTGCTATATTATACTTACTGACGGAAAGCTCATAACAGCTACTTTGTAATTGTTTTAATAATACTCTGTCATTATTAAGTATCGTAATAGCATTAACAAAATCACTGATATTATTTAGCGCGCACCGGAAGCCGGTATTTGCTGTAACGATATCCCTTATTCCTCCAGGTAAATCATTTACAATTGTTACCACGCCGTTAGATAAACATTCCAAGATAGAAACGGGTGTTCCTTCAAAAGTTGTAGGGAACACGAATATATCCTGTATACTTAATATCCGATATACATCATCAGTAGAATCGGGTTCAAAAAAAGAAACATTATTGTGCCCTTGCCATTGTTGAAGCAATTCTGCTTTCAAGATTCCTTTACCGATAATTGTCCAGTTAACGTGAATTCCTTTTTCAATAAGCGCCTTTTCAATATCATGTAATAATAATACGCCTTTACTATGATCCAATCTTCCTAAAAAAACAATATTTAATACGGCATTATTTTTTTCAGGCAATACCGGCAATTGTTTTACACCATAAGGAATATAAAAATTTCTATTCCCAAATAATTCGGGGTTGGATGCAAAAACAGCATCACTAAAAAATGATGAATGCGCAATTGCAACATCAATCATGTCTTTCAATACTATATTTTGATTTACATAAAAAAAATCGTGTAATAAATGAAAAACAGTTTTAGGATTATTAAATAATTTTGCCGTGGCTATTGTTAAAAAATTATCTGTAACAATCGCTCCTTTTGACTGTCCTAATAATTCATTCAGTCTTTTTTTTACATAAAACTGATTTTCATTATAAGAATAAGTAAAAGTTACAACTTCATCTGCAATAAAAGTATCCAGAAATAATGGTCTTTTATCTTCTATGGGCCTTATTAAAATAACTTTTGAATAAACCTGCTTTATTAAACGGCTGTTATTAATTATGTTATAGTTAAAACTGGCAACTCCCCCCATCAGGGCAGGAAACGCAAATATTATTTCGGGTTTATTAGTCATTCTTTAAAGAGGCAAACCATTGTATGTACTCAGCAATAGCTAATTCAATATTTACTGTAGGTGCAAACCCAATTGCTAAAAGCGCTGTAATATCAGCTCTCCAATTAATTGGATCTCCTTCTTTTGCTTCACCGGAAAATGTTATTTTTTTGTAACCGCCAAAATGATTCTCAAAAAATGTGGCTATTTTTTTTATAGTTGTTTCAATTCCCGTTGCAGCATTGAACGTATCACACGTAAAAGAACTTTTTTCGATGATATTATTAATCAACGCCACTAACTCAGTTATATGAATAAAATCTCTTGATTCATTACCTGTACCGTATAACTTAATTGTATCGGCATTTTTTAACTTTGTACATATATCCCACAGTAATTGTTTCTGCAACCCATTGCCATACACAGAAAAAGGCCTTATGATAGTTATCGGTAAATTGTATAACTGATGGTACTCTTTACACAATTGTTCGCTCATTAATTTATTATAGCCATAGGGCGATAAAGGAGAAAGAGGATCAGATTCTTTAATAGGTAATTTTTTCGGATTACCATAAACAGCTGCACTTGATATATGCAGGTACTTACAATGAGGCTGATATTTCCTAATCGTATCCAGCACTTTTGCAACACTCATGGTATTTGCTTCGAAATCATTCATTGGATTAATGATTGAATGATATACGCTACCACTTCCTGCGGCATTGATACAGACATCAAATTGCTGATTAGAAAATAAAGTGTCGAAATCTGAAGAAAGAATAGATATCTTTTGATACTTATACCTGTTGTTTGTATACGATATTATATCACATCCGTAAACCGTATCTCCTTTAGCTAAAAAAAAATCGGTCAAGTTTGATCCTATATACCCCTGTGAGCCTAAAATTAGAATAGTCAAATTTAATCTGTCTGTTTAATAAATTTTGCCGGATTACCCCCAATGATTGTATAAGGCTCTGTACTTTTAGTAACAACACTACCAGAGGCAACTATCGTGCCTTCACTCAAGAATACTCCTTTCATAATTATACTTCGTAATCCTATCCAACAACTATTACCAATAGTAATTTTTTTTGTTTCTACTACATCCCAATTTTTATAGGCTAACCCTTTCTGCCAATCAATAGTATCGTTCTTTCTATCTGCCGAATGCAATGAATGAGAGTTGGTGTCAATAATATTGCAATTCAAAGAGATCATCACATCATTACCAATAGTTACTTCATCAACACATTCAATCAATGTTCCGGGACCTATATATACATTATCGCCAATAATAACTTTTGATGTTGCTTTATATATCATTATCGTACCACGTATACAACAGTTATTTCCTATCGAGATATTTGTATGGCCAGCTAACTCATCAACGAGAACAATATTCATTGCGGACAGTTCACAAGATATTCCTACTTGTAAAAATCCTTTTTTTATAAGTACTTTATTAGCAGATGGCGTTCCATTAATCTTTCTATATATTTTCTTAATAAGTTGGATCACTTAATTTATTTATTATTTAATACTTTATAATCCATATTAAACCAGCCGTAATTATTTCCTTCAAATGAAGCAAGCTTTGATCCTGAATCATAAATTTTAAAAGGACAAACCATGTCTATTAAATCATAGACAACACCTAGTGTTACAAAAGTTGCAAATCTTAGTGCGTATGAATTAGGAGCAATAACATTCGGAGGCAATTGTATGGTAATAGTAAATTTCCCTTCCGCACTAATATAATCGCTAATATCTTCGACCAGTGTTGATAAGAAATCACCGGCAGCATTCTGTAAAGTGACAGATATCTTCATTGCGGGATCGTAGCTATTTACAATTAAAGTAGTTTTAATAAAAACACTTTCACTGCAAAGAAAATTGTCAGTAAGCTCTTTTTCAGCATTCATCACTATCACACTAGCTATAAAGCATTCTTTATTAGTATTTATATCTGCCGTGTATGCACCTTCATTATTCTGTCCACCTTCAAGATATTTTGATATCGCATCTGAAACGCTTCCTAAAAAATCAAGCTTGCCATTTTTTAGTAATATAGCTGAAGTGCATAATTTATTTATTACTCCCATATTATGACTAACAAATAAAACTGTTCGGCCTTCACCCTTACTAAGGTCATTCATTTTACCCAGACATCTTTTTTGAAATTCGGCATCACCCACAGCAAGTACTTCATCGACAATTAATATTTCGGAATCTAAATTAGCCGCTACAGCAAATGCCAGCCTCACGTACATACCTGAAGAGTATCGTTTTACAGGAGTATCAACATATCTCTCAACGCCACTAAAATCTACTATCTCATCAAATTTCCGATCGATCTCTTTTTTTCTCATTCCCAAAATAGCACCGTTCAAATAAATATTCTCCCGCCCCGTTAATTCAGGATGAAAACCTGTACCTACTTCTAATAAGCTGGCTATTCTTCCATTTGCTTTTATAATACCTGTTGTAGGAGATGTAACCCTGCTTAATAATTTCAGCAATGTACTTTTACCTGCCCCATTACGGCCAATGATGCCTACAGCATCTCCTTGTTTTATTTCAAAATCAATATCTTTTAAACTCCACACAACATTGCTTTTACTTGCAACAGTGCGATCGTTTGTTTCTCCGATTTTTAAAAAAGGATCTTCTTTACCTCTCATTTTTGCTACCCAACGTTCCAGATCTCTTGATATAGTACCCGTACCAATTTGCCCTAGCTGATATGCTTTAGAAAGACCTTCTACTTTTATTGCTATTCCCATATTATACTGTATCTATAAAGTTCCTCTCTACTTTATTAAAAATTATTATCCCAAAACCAGCTACGCATAGGGTAACTAATCCGCTCATTCCTAAAGATATCCATGTAAAAGATCCTCTACCTAAAAAGCCGTATCGAAATGCTTCAATAATAGGTGTTAATGGATTTAACGCTATTAGCCATCTGTATTTTTCCGGTGCTGCAGATAATGGATATACCACGGTAGTTGAATACATTAAAAGTTGCACTCCGAAAGTTATTAAAAAAGCAAGATCTCTATATTTTGTTGTTAGCGAAGAAATAATCATTCCAGACCCTAAACCAAGTAAAGCCATT
The DNA here is from genome assembly GCA_035485735.1 of Ferruginibacter sp. GTDB lineage: Bacteria > Bacteroidota > Bacteroidia > Chitinophagales > Chitinophagaceae > Ferruginibacter. The sequence continues at coordinate 885,315 of DATHNS010000025.1, read as the reverse complement.
TGAATTACAAGTAATGGAAACAACAGTGCATATATTGTTACATGAAAAGTTCCGCCTTTGTATGCGTAGAAACTCATCATTAAAAAAAACATTAGCATCTGCACTGCAAATTTTATAAGGTTTGACAAAACAACACTCAATGGCATAATAAGCCTTGGAAAATATACTTTACCAAATACATCCGAATTATCTTTAAATACTGTAGAAGTTTTTATTAAACAATCTGAAAAATAATTCCATGCTGTAATGCCTGCCATATAAAACAATGGTGCCGGTATATCCTGAGTTGAAATATGAGCCAGGTTACCAAAAATAAAAGTATAAGTAATAGTAGTAAAAAAAGGTTGTATAAAAAACCAGAGTGGCCCTAAAATCGTTTGCTTATAAAAAGAAACAAAATCTCTTCGTACCAATAAAAAAAGAAGATCGCGATAATACCACACATCTTTTAATTTCAAATCAAATAAATGCCCCTGTGGTTTAATTATCATATCCCACTGTTCATCCAAATCTATGTTTTTAATACGCTCTATCATTATCGATTTACTCCTTTATATTTAAATTTCACTGAAGAATAGAAAATTAATTCTTTAAAGAATCCAATATGCATTTCAAGTTATTCTTGTATGCTTCGTAGCTGAATCTTTCCATTAATAAAGCATGATCAGGCACATACTCCGATTGATGATCGATCATTTTGTTTATCGCGTTTGTGATCTCGGTCTGATCATCAGGATCCACCAGTAATCCAAATTTTCCATTGCATAAAGCATCAACCGAGCCATCTTTATTACCAGCAATGACGGGTTTGCCATAATATAATGCTTCGATGAATACAATACCAAAGCCTTCTTTTTTGCTTGGCATGATATAAATATCTGCCATGTTGTAATGAGCCGCGATCTCTTCATCAGGAATAAATCCCGCAAATATTACAAAACCTTCCAATCCTAACTCTGCTATTAACTTATCTAATCTTTGCCTTTCTGCGTCATCGCATTTTCCAACTAATAAATAACGGATAGCAGGATGTATTATAATAAGATTTTGTAAAGCATGTAATACCTTATCATGCCCTTTATATTTCTCCTTAGCCGAAAGCCTGGTTAAGGTCATTAAGATAATATTGTCTTTTGTTAACCCATAACGATCAAGCAGAGCGGTGCTTTTTTCTTCATGCAATGGTTCAGGCAAAAGCGGATCCAGGCAATTATTTAATATTTCAAATAATTGTTCAGGAAATGTATTTAACTCCATCATTTTGTCTTTTGTGAATTTGCTCACAGGCAATATCAGGTCGCATTTTTTTAAAGCATATTTTTTCCATGTAGGAAAAGCTTTCCACACTTCTATTCCATGCGCAATCAATATCAGTTTTGTCTTGGGAGAAAATATTTTTATAAACAATCCTACCAGTAATAAATTGATGTGAGACATTACAACCACATCGCTTTTTATTCCAGCCTTTATGCTTTTGAGAACAAAATCACTTCGGCGATTATTAAAGCCTATATAGCTACTGTTACAAAAATATTTATTGCCAACATTATCTTCATTACTATCATGAAGGGAATATAATTTAAACCCGGCTTTGCCAGATTCCGTTTGCATTTCATATAAAGCCTTTCCCGCAATACGGTTCACCTTTTCGATGCCCCCTGTGGCTGAAAAAATTTTTAATGTCAGGAATAACATGGCTTAAAATAATTAAAAGATATTGATCTATTTTTCTATTAATAACAAAGTAAAAAATTGCGACCAGTGCATATTGCCTGACCGCATTTTAGAAATGTATTCACCCATGTACTTACCGTTCCTGCTTTTTACATACCTGTCATCGCCCAGCCATTCTTTAAATGGGAATGCAAAGCCCATCTTAGGGCGGTTCCAAATTTGTTCCGGCAATATATCTTTAAAGGCGTCTATTAATAATTGTTTTCCCCTGCTTCCTGAATATTTAACTGTTGAATCTATTCGGAGAGAAAGATCCACAAATGGAACATCTAGAAAAGGAAGCCTTATTTCTACGCCGTGTGCCATACTCATTACATCAGCATCTCTTAGTAATTGATTCTGCATGTATAAATTGGTCTCCAACCAGCTTGCCTGGTTACCTGGCGTTAAATGATCAATATTTTTAAGCTGAGGTTCTTCCGATAATATCCTCCAAACTTCGGCCTCGTTTGCATCCAGGTATTTAGCTATTTCCAACGGTACAAATTGCCCCCTTAAAAAAAGGTATTTACCGATCGGCCCATCTATACTAAGGTAAGCCATTCGCCTCAATTTTTTTGAAGTTCCGTGAACACCTACTTTAAGTACTTTATTAGGAAGCTGTTGTAATAATAAAGTTGTCTGTATCCTATCAAAAGAAGGATATCCGCCATATAATTCATCGCTGCCAACTCCCGATAATACAGCCTTTAATCCATTTTCTTTTGCATATTTACTAATGAACCAGGTATTGATACCATCACAACTGGGAAGATCCATCGCATTCATGATCTCAGGTAAATGATTGTGAAAATCTGTTTCCGTTAAAAGATGTTGATGTTGTGTAAACGATGAATTTTGTTGAAGGATATCCTGGTATTTTTTTTCCGAATAACCGTTATCTTTTAAAAAGATAGAAACAGTTTGCAAATCAGCACGCATTTTATTTGCCAATAAAGTGATGATGCTCGAATCAATACCTCCACTTAAAAAAACACCAATGGGGGCATCTGATAAAAGATGCCTTTGTACAGAAGCTTGTAAACTTTCTTTTATCAAGTGTATAGCCTCCTCTCTGTTATCTATTTTTTCGAGATAACTAAACTGTTTGAATACATTTATTTCGGTAATAACAGATGAAGGAACATGGTATTTTAACCAGGTTCCCTTTTCAAGCGGTTTTACTTCTTTAAGTGTAGTGATGGGTTCTGGTAAATGCCCGTAAGCCATCAAATACACTTGTGACTGGTTGTTCTTTTCGCGTAAGTATGGTATTGCCTTAAATGCGTTTATTTCAGATGCAAATGCAAAACCCTCTGCTGTGTGAGCATAATAAATAGGTTTCATACCTATGCTATCTCTTACAAGGTATAGATCATTGGTATTATTATCCCATAAAGCAAAAGCAAACATGCCGTTAAACCTGATGAAAGCGCGGGTGCCCCAGGCTGCAAAAGCTGCCAGCATTACTTCGGTATCACTTCCGCTGTGAAAGCAGTATCCTGCTTTTTTAAGTTCTTCTTTTAATTCAAGGTAATTATATAATTCGCCATTATAGCTTATATAATACCTGTTATCGGCATAGGACATCGGTTGATGGCCCTTAGGAGAAAGATCGATCAAAGATAACCTGCGATGGCCCAATACAAAATTGTTAGCTGCATTGGTATATATCCCTTCGTCGTCAGGTCCGCCATGTTTCAACAATTGGCACATTTCTTTTACCATACCTTCAGTAGAAGATATCGCGTCCAATTTATTTATTACTCCTGCAACCCTACACATTCTTAATTATTAAACAGCTACCTTATCTTTTTTAGGAGTAGTGTACTGATCATATTTTTTTACGAAATCGTCATAAGTATGACGTATCCCTTCTTCTAAATCAATCGCAGCCTGCCAACCTAAATTATTTATTTTATCTACGCTCAATAGTTTACGCGGCGTGCCATCCGGTTTTGTTTCATCAAAAACTATTTCACCTGTATATCCGGTAATTTTTTTTATTAGTAGCGCCATCGCTTCAATAGTATGATCTTTACCTACGCCTACATTAACTATTTCAGGCGCTTCATATTGTTGCATTAAAAAAAGGCAAGCAGCAGCGGCATCATCTGCATGCAAAAATTCACGCAATGGTTTTCCTGTTCCCCATACAGTCACGGCAACATTGTCATTTATTTTTGCTTCATGAAATTTTCTGATCAGCGCAGGTAATACATGAGAATTTTGCAGATCATAATTATCACCGGGACCATACAAATTTGTTGGCATAACACTTATGAACCTGCATCCGTATTGTTTGTGATAAGCCTGGCACATTTCTATGCCTGCTATTTTTGCAATAGCATACGCTTTATTAGTAGTTTCTAAATACCCGGATAACAGGTATTCTTCTTTAATAGGCTGTTGAGCATTTTTAGGATAAATACAACTACTTCCCAGGTATAATAATTTTATTACGCCATTTCTGTAACACTCGTGGATAATATTATTCTGTAAGGTTATATTATCATAAATAAATTCTGCGGGATATTCATTATTGGCCCAGACACCACCCACTTTTGCCGCGGCCATAAAAACATATTGAGGTCTTTCTTTTTCAAAAAAACTCTTTACTAAAAGCTGATTTCGTAAATCTAATTCAGAAGAAGTTCTCGTAATTATATTAGTAAATCCTTTATTTTGTAAAAGCCTGACTATTGCACTACCCACTAAGCCTCTATGCCCTGCAACATAAATCTTATCCCCTTTGTTCATTTGATAATTAAATTTTTGAAAAGCGAATTTGTATTACTAAGCGCCTGGCAGACGCTCTATATTTTTTTTATCGAAATGAGCGCTCAATTGAATGCCCATGCTTTCTATTTTTATTTTTGCCCGACTGCCGGATATTTCCAACAATATTCCCTGATAGTTCATTAACGCTCCCTGTTTGACCCTTACCCTGGTATTTATTTGTAATTGTTCGTCTATTTGAACATCTGAGAACTCATTTAAAAATTTCCTGACGATACTAATTTCTTCATCTCTTATGCGTGCCGGCTTACCAAGCCAATAAACAAAATTCAGTATACCATTTATTTTTTTCAGCTCCCATTTTTCTTCTTCAGTAACCCGAACAAAAACATACGATTTGAAAATTGGCTCCAGTACAATTTTTTTACGATCGCTCCACTGTTTTAAGACTTTGTTTAAAGGACAATAATTTTCAATTCCTTTTTCATCCAGTAATTTCACTACTTTTTTTTCCCAGCGGGGCTTAGTATATACGGCAAACCAATATGAATTATTTTCAGACATTGCGCAGCTTCGCTAATCCTCAGTTACACTTAATTTTACTGAAGTCAATTGTTTGGTATCATTTAAAATATCTTTTAGCCTTCTCTATTTTTAAAAAAGCTTTTTATTCTCTTTATAATGCCTTTTGATCCGGACAATTTTTCATCGTTCGTGTTATAGCCATAGCCATAACCGTAACTGTAGCCATAACCGTAGCCATAGCCATAGCCGTAACCATATGTTTTGCCCATGTTACCAATTATAATACCACGTTTTTTTACTCCGTTAAAAACAAAAGCCATATTATTAAATTTCTTTTGCTCATAATATTCGTTAATAGTACGCAACACTACTTTAGGCGTCCTGTCATGTCTTATTACAAACAAAGTGGTGTCTACATAATCTTTTAATAACAAAGCATCTGTAACAGGTCCTACCGGGGCCGTATCAATAATTACAATATCGAAGCGCGCCTTTATTTCATCCATCATTTGTTTAAACTCAGGCCTTATTATTAATTCTGTCGGATTAGGAGGTATCGCTCCGGCAGAAACTATGTAAAGATTTGGTATGCTCGTCTCTTTAATAATATCTTCAATAGTTGCTTTTTTAACGAGATAATTTGTTATTCCTAAATCTCGGTTTACAGACAAAAGCTTACTCAATTTAGGTCTGCGTAAATCCACTTCCATCAAAGCAACTTTCTTTCCCGCCAGTGTAAAACTTATTGCCAGGTTAATAGCAATAAAACTTTTCCCTTCTCCGGGAATGCAAGAGGTAACCATGATCGTTTTATGCGCTTCATCCAATCCAAGATAACTTAGATTAGTTCTCATTGATCTGAATTGTTCTGCTATAATACTTTTTCTTCCTTCATAAATAACAATAGGGCTTTTAATATTTGCCTGTATTATTTCACCCGCAAAAGGAATCAGTGTTCTTTCTTCTACATCATCTCTGAATAGCACTTTGTTATTGAATTGTTCTTTTATTAAAACAAGTATTACGGCGATCAATACGCCGGCAAACAAACCTAACAGGTAAAAATTTTGGGCTACAGGACTTATAGGACCGCTAAAGCTTGGGTTATCAACTATTTTTAAATCTGCAATAGCTGAAGCATATGATAAGGCTGTCTCTTCTCTTTTCTGCAAAAGATATAGATAGATACCATTTTTTACAGCTTGTTGTCTGCTAATTTCCAATAAACCTTTTTCCTTCTCGGGAAGTTGATCTAATAATGATTCATTCGCATTCAGTGCAGCATCAACATCTTTCTTTTCTATTAATAAATTGTGGCGGATGTTGGCAATGTTTTCTAATATATCTGATTTAAGCCGGTCAATTTTTTGTTCCTCTAACAAAAGCGCATTACTCTTTTCGCCTGAGATGGTTTTACCCTGACTCAACAAAAACTCTGATTCGTATAATTCAGAAAGCAACTTGTCTAATATAGGATCCTGATTTAATAATAAAGAAGGTACGGTTCCAGGCTTAGCTCCCTTGTCAATGACATAGTTTTTAATTTGGTCCAACACATCTAACTGCACACCAATCTCACTGCTCTTTTCTTCATAGGTTGTTGCTCTGCCGAGATACTCCTTGGCTTGATCGGGAAGATTTTCAGATAGTGATTGTTTAGCTCGATAATTTTGTATGTTATTTTCAACGCTATCTAATTGAGCTGTGACAAGCTGTAAGCGGCCATCAATAAAATCAAGCGTTTTTTTTGCTGTTTCATTTTTCTCAATGATGCCATCTCTTTCATATATCTCAAATAACTTAGCCAGTATCGCTTCGGCTTTTTCAGGCACTTCTGTTTCAAGTTTGACTTCAATTACTGTAGATACATTTGAAACAGGATTAGCTTTCATCCTACCTATAATTGCACCCGCAGCCGACTCGACGGATGAGCCTATTACATAATATTTTTTGTTGACAAGATTTCTATTGTAGAACTGATTTATTTCTATCCGGTAAAGCGTATTACCTAAAAGTATAGTAGAATCAAAAGGAACATAGGTGTTATTAATAAATATCCTTTCTTTATTCCAGTCTATTGTAAAATATAATTTACCAAAGCCCGCGATATTATCTTTATCAAGCGCTATAAACTTAGCTGGTGAATTATCTCCGTACAGCTCTTCTTTACGCACATTGCCTTCGTTATACAAAGTTGTATAAAGATCAAGTTCCTTTACAACATCTTCCACTAATATAGAAGACCTTAATACGATCAGTTCATTTTCAACAATCTTTTTTTCGCCGAAGATATTAAGGGCATCCAACACTTTTGAATCTCCTTCCTTATCAGGATCCTTGATCAAAATTTTTGCCGAGGCTACATATACCGGAGCCTGAGCACGGTAATTGATAAAAGCAAAAAATAAACAAACAGGAATTGTGAGTGCAAATAATGGCCAATAAGGCAAGTAATTTTGTATTATTTGTACAAAAAAATTAACCTCGTTTTTCTCTCTGCCAGTTTTTAATGGCTGTTTTTCGTTCATAACAAACTCTTTAATTACCGGTATATTTTATTAGCGAGTTACGGTATAAATAATCAGGGTTAGGGACGCAACAGACAATATGATCGATGCTAGTTGCTGATTACGTATGGCACGTTGTTCGCTAATTAATTTTTTTATGTCGGGTTCCACATAAACAATGTCACCTGATTGCAGATAATACCATGAAGAAGAACTTTTAAAAAGCGACTCATCTTCTAAATTCAGGTGTTTAAAAATCTTGCCGTCAGGCGTTTCTCTAACTATAAGAATATTATTTTTTAAAGCATTAGGGGTCACATCACCACTTAAAGCTAATGCATCCAATAAAGACATTTTTTCTTCCTGCAATTCCACCACTTGTGGCTTTTCTACTTCACCCAAAACCGTAATGCGCCGGTTAAGGAAATCTATCGTTACAATCGGGTCCTTTAAATAAGGCAGTAAACTAATCTGGAGAGAATCTTTCAATTGCTTTCGTGTCATGCCCTCTACATGCATCTTACCTATATTATGTATTTGTATATTACCATCTATGTCTACAGTATAACCTGCTCCGTGTGATGAAGTACTAGCAGATTGCCCACCTGTAGTTGAACCTGATGAAGAAGAACTTGCCACAGCAGAAACATTGTACAGATCATCTTCAAGTTTATTCAGACTTGATATACTTATTTCCAGTTTGTCATTTTTGACAATTTTAGATTCAATGTCCTTCGTTATAAATTGATTAATGGTACTATCCTTATCGATTGTTTTAAAATAGGCTGTAGGTTTTACAATTCTACAAGATGAGAAAAGGCACAAACCGAATGCAATAAGAGATAATGGATAAAAATAATTTCTGAAAATAGAAAAACTGCGACACTGCATAATATTACTCATTAGTTAAAACTGATTTATGGCATAATCTATAAAAAACATTAGTACGATTTCATCTATTATAAAGGCTAAAAGCTCATTAAATCAATGCTAGAGTAAAATACGTCTCCGTTTTAATACAAGAGCATCGAAATTCGTTAAAAAATATTAAACAAGCAATAATTTTTGTTTAATATAACTATTTCTTATAATAAAAATCGGGGATAATAACTATCCCCGATTGATTATAAAAATGCAAAAATATTACATGTCAATTTCTTTGCTTTTTTTTCTATCCTTATTTTTCTTGATGCCGTATCCTATTCCTGCCGCGACTAATAAACTAATACCACCATCTATTGGTGCAGAATCAGGATCTTGGCCAGCAGGAACCTGTGCACTGGAAACATAAGGCAATACATTCAACCCTATTAGAAGAATGCTCATCAGTAAGATTGCTTTACTATACTTTTTCATCAGTTTATTTTTTTAAAGTTAGTGTGGATTTTATTGATTTACAAATTTAATCTTTGTAATAGTATTATCAGGATATTGCACCTCCAGGATATACACCCCTTTTGATAAAGACTTGTTCAAAGATATATATTTAGTTTCACTGAAAGTTCCATGATTGATCTCTTCATTTAGTACAGCCTGGCCTGTTTCATCGATAACATTAATTTCATAATTCCCCGTCGGCACATTATTCATTTGCAGGTTGATTGTCTCATTGACTACAGGGTTAGGATATATGGCTATTCCTGAAATAATTCCCTTACCAATAGTAACATTAACTGTTTCACTTTCCTGAGACGCACCTGCGTTGTCGATATTCTGAATACGGTAATAATTGATACCTGTTACAGGATTTACATCTAACCAGCTATAAGTAATAATGCCCGGATTACCCTGTGTGGCCAGTGTCGTATCTACCGGATGAAAATGTATTCCATCTGTTGACGCTTCAACAATATATTCTTTGATATTTAATTGATTACTGACCGTCCATTGTACTAAAACATTTTTGTTTTGTTGAGTGGCGGTCACGCTGTTATAGGTAACGCTACCCGGAGCCAGCCTGAATGTTATGGCAAAGCGGTTAGCAGCTGCGGCACCCGATGTACCGGTTACAGTAAAATCAATATTAGTAGAACTATCCCCCAGTGCTACCGGAGTTGTAATATGCGTAAACGTATCTATAAGAAAAGCCGCAAGATCCGGACGGTTGAAGCTTGTTGCTTCAAGAACAAACCGGTATGTCCGTTGCGCTAAATGAGCCATTTGTAGAAAGATCGTATCTCCTGCATTGACTGGCAGACTTCTCTCAACAGCTATTAGTCTGCCGTTTTTAATAATGGAACAACCTTCACTCACGTTTGCCTGTTTTTGTATGTCTTTGCTCCAGTCAACATCGTTACTATACCCGGTGTTAAACATATTTAATACGCCATCCGCTACATAAGTTATCGTATCTGCGTCTGTTGCATAAAGCGTTGTTCTCAGCATAACATCAGGTGCTGTAGGCCTGAATAAATAAGTATCATTATTAGTGCTACCGGAAACCTTATCTGATTCCCCGATTTGTATCGTTCCTGCATTTTGAGCATGGATAATAAATCCTGCTCCGGATTGTATAGCCCCAGTAACATCAAAAGGACTGATTGACCTTGGATCAGGCACAGGCGTATAGCCTCCGCTGCCATCGCTCGTTAGTACAACCCAACCGCCTGTACCGCTGGCGAAGTTCGCAGCAGATGCGATATTGGGATCCCACAAATAGAAAGTATTATTAGCGATGCTGGTGCCTAAAACAGCATTATTGGCAGCTCTGTTAAAAATGCCATTAAAATTAATAGCTGATGCATAGGGATTGCCTATCACATTAGGACCGGCAACAACTGGTATGGTTTGAGTGCCTGTATTTAAATTACCCGTAGTACGTAGGGTAGCATTTGTTGCAGTGGTATACTGAGTTGAACTACCTATATTATAATCCCTGGCACCACGAACAAATAACATATATCCCTGGTGATCTGTTACTTTGGTTGAGATGGTGTTTGGTATAGAAAACCATGAAGCTGTATCATGCACAGTTGCTATTGACGCACTGTTGGTAGGCGTTTGGTCATATCCTAACCCACTTTGATAAGCACCAGATCTAGGTCCGCTAATATGCGTACCAAAACCTGGAACAGGATTAGGATTCGATACTCCTGTGACACTAACAGCACCCTCCTGCCAATCGGCATTGATCGTTTGAGCACTGGCTGCTGTTACAGGAGCTGTAACTAACCTCCATCTTCTATGGCCAGGAAAATAACGTTGTACTATTACATTACCACTAATGGTTGCTGATCCTGATTGGCCAACGCTCGCAGTATTTGTAGCATTTGATACTAAGGACAACAAACCATTGGTAACAAGTGTTGCAGTAGCAAAAGGGAAGTTTAATTGCCCCGTAACATAAATGGAATCTGCGCTGCTATTATTGATTATTAATCCTGATGCATTGGTATTACTATCTGATAAATTCTGAATAGTTGCCGATGTAAACATGCTGCCACCAATAGTCTGCGCAGCAGCACCTGCCATCACTACCGTACCATTTGACGCATTGATCGAACCTCCGCCGTTTGTGATAGCGCCATAAATACTTAATGAACCTCCTGACCCTATTGTGATCGAAGCAGCTGCTCCCGTTCCTGTAGTGCCGAGAAAAATAGTATCAGCATAATTCACTCCACTTAAAATAGGGTAAGTAGTTAACCCTTTCGGTATGATTACATTAGTTGAAGAAGTTGGCATAGTCCCACTACACCAGTTAGACACATCATTCCAATTTGTATTATTACCCAGCCAAACCATCGAAGATCCTGCAGTAGCTGTTGCTGTAGCTAAAGTTCCAGTCGTAAGATAATTATAAGTAGAGTCTGCGGCACTTCCGTTCCATGTAAAAGGGATGACCAAATAGCTATAAGTGGTGCCGAACGATACCACCGGATCATTAAAAGTATTCGTAGCTGGCAAACTACCATTGGATACTGTAACTATATCTACTATAGAAGTTCCACCAGGTAATGAAAATCCTGTACTTGGATACCTGTTAACAATACCTGTTACTGTAGGCGGTGTACCAGATACGGTACGCAAAACAATATAACCTGTTTTTGTAGCTACCCCGGCAGCCGGAAAACTGCTTGTTGGCCAGCTCAGTGTAATTTGAGAACAGGAAACAGTAGAAGCTGTAAGTGAAGAAGGTTGTGCCGTTGGTACACTTGATAATGTGTGGAAACTATCTATCGGACTTGTCCCAATTACATTTGTACTGAAATTTGTTCTGGTAACATAACCCTGACAATAATATTTCGTTTGTGGACTAAGGGCACCCGAAGAAACTGAATAAGGAATTGGATTAATACCAGGTGTTCCAACCAATGTAGCAAAAGCTGGCCCGGTTAAGCCACTATTAACACTGTACTGAATACCTGCCGCATTATTTCCTAAAGTGCTGGTTAGTAAACTACCTCCACCATTCAAAGTCTTTACAGTATCCTGTAAAGTAGCGCCTGTAGCTGTAATATTTGATACAGCAGGGACCGACAAAGTCGGAGGCGCACAAACAGATAATTTAGCATACCCCCAAACAGAAGGAGTATTAAATAAAGTGCTGCTATTAGTGAACCATGCCTGTTGGTTTGCCCTCGTTGTCCCGGTTTGATCATCATTATAGTCTACATCAAACCCAATAGTACTTAATGCTGTGATCTGGCTCGATGTCAAATGTTGCATAGCAGGCACATTGGCCCATGGTATCGTTATATATTCTGTATAGGCAGACGTACCATTTACTACCGTAGAATAAGTAGAGTTCGATTCTGTTCCTCCACCTGCTGTAGGAGCCCCGTTACTACCCGAACAACTGCGGTTATACGTATTTTGTCCGCTAATACCGCCTCCAAATGTGTTATGCGAGTTATCGCCATTCAAAAGCACATCAACACCATCATAGTTAAAAGAATTTCCTGCCTGACTGCAACTGGAATTATTAGTACCATCGTTCAAATTTATCAGTACATATAAATTGGTTGCATCAAACATCGCCTGCCAGGTAGAGCCGCTTACTGCACCACTACCTGTCGTTGTCTGATTAATTGGATTTGCAGGTGCATTTGCCCATATAGCATCGGTATAACTTGCAGGTGTTCCGTCTACAATTACTGCCGGTGCACCAGAAGAACCGGTACCTGTTGTACAAGCAGTACCGCCAACAATAGTATTAAATAACGTAGTAATACTAGTAGGATTATTCTCTACAGTAGACTGATCCAATGCAGATACTTGTGATCCTGCCAGTGTACTTACTACCTGTACTTCATAATAATAGGTAGTTCCTGGTGATAAAGTAGTAAATGTATGAGTAGTTGTGCCTGCCGCAATACTATTCACAGTAGTATTACCCGAAGCAAACGTGTTGCTGGTTGATACTGTTAATGTATAGGTATACCCGGCGCCTATCCCTACAGGAGCCGTCCAGTTTACAATAAAACCCGAGGTTGTTGCAGTATTCGCCGTAATTCCCGTTGGAGCATTTGGGACTGTAATAAAAGTTGCATCGTTACCATTGGTTGTGGCAGAAGCGTAAACTCCGTTTGTTCTGAAATGGTATAATGTATTAGGTACCAGGCCCGTTACATTTAATGTTGTGGCAGTTGGCGTATTACCTGTAGGATTAGCGCCTGTAGTAGGCGTTTGTGCAAGGTTATTATATGGTGTTGTTGAAGTACCCCAATCAAAATTAGCAGTAACCGATGTTAATAAATTAGCATTCACCGTGCCGTTCAAGGTAGTAGTTGTAGTTGTTATCGAAGTTGCTAAACCTGTTACAACAGTAGGCGCTGTGGCTGTAATAGTTTGTAAGCCTCCTGCTGTAATGGTACCTGCAGTATAAGTAGCTCCCGCGATAGTAAAATTTGAACCTCCGGAATTAAGCGCACTTACCGTAACGGTATGTCCCGCAATAGCCGCAGAAGTTATGTCTGCTGTTATCCAAAAATATCCTGTAGTACCATTGGTTATAACTTTGGTAACAAATGAACCAAATGGTGTAGCCGTTGCATTGCCAATACCCGATACAGAACCAATGGCAACGGTGCCGGCATCTGTAAAAGTATTTACGCTCGGATTATACCATAATTGATATTGGGTAATATCCGCACTGATTATACTACCTGTCGTAGTAAAATTAAATCCTGTAAGTGTAGCATCTGCGACCGTAGGTGATGCGGTAAAACTATATATAACATTTTTAGTACTATTTATTGTAGGACTACCTGTACTTTGAGTTCCGTTTGCTATCGCTACCGTAGAACTTACCACTGTTCCTATTACAAAAAACCACGGCGATGTAGTAGCAATATCATTTGACGTATTAACGCTATTACCAGATACAGTTCCACCAATAGAAGTATAAGCACCGCCCACAGAGGTACTCTTACCTATTACACTACCCGCCGCAACAGCAGTGGTTTGTGTTAGTGAAACAGAAGATCCTGTAGTGCCTAAACCAAGTGATGTACTCAAAGACCAATATTGTGCAGCCCCACTTGCAAGACCAGTACCGCCCGATGGTGCTCCTGTAAATGCCTGTGCAGTTGCTATATTAGAAGCTGTTGTGTTCTTTGAACTTAGTGTTAAAGGAAGATAACTATTTGTACTAGGACATGTTGCTACACCTAAAGGAAATGTATAGTTATTAGTTCCACTGGTTAATAAAGTCCATTTAACAGGGCCGTTGATAAAGGCTCCGCTATAGCCGCCAGTAATACCCCCTACAGCAGTATTTGTGATACTAAGAGGACTTGTTCCAGAAGTGGTCAATATTCCACCTGGGGCTACTGTTAATAAAGTAAAAGTATTGGTTACTGTTACGGGACTACTTAAACTTACATACGCCCCATTCGTAATAGATAATTTAAAAAAAGTCTCGCTTACTGGAGCACTAATAGTACTTGGTGAACTACAAGTACCACCTGCAAAATTAACGGTTCCGCTATTAGTAGTGTATGTAGCTGTACCTAATCTCGTCCAGCTGCCCTTTATAGTTATAGTTCCTGTAGATCCTTCGAACTGAGATGCCGTATTTATAACCAATCCGCTACACGAAAAATTTGCGGCACTGGCAAAAAACTGAGTACTTTTCGCTGGCTTGCTTCCTGCGACATCTCCAATAGTAAGTATGCCATTTATATTTAGATTGTTGGCAATACTAACTGTACCACCATTGGCAAGATTTTGTATCTGTACATTATTAGGATAGCCAGCAGTAGTACCGATAGTAAAACCTGATGTTGCCGCCCATTCCTTTCCCGGAGCATAACTATTACTAGTTACATCTATAGTAAGTGAAGAAGCTGCTCCATATATTGGAGAATTCGTTAAAGATGATTGTGCAAAAAAACCACTCACATTACCTGGAGCTATATTTAAACCACCATTTATTAAAACAGAATTTGCACTTGTGATTTGAAGAGTAGGAGATGTCTGGTTAGTAGTCAAATTATAAAAAGTAGTTAGGCCTGGGCCTGCAATTATAAAACTGCCTCCTCCGCTTGTTGTACACGTAATTGTACCTTCGTTTGAACCATTAGTGCCACTCACCGCAAAATTACTTGTGCCCGTAACATTAGGATTATTAATCCCGCCTCCCGAACCATTAAAAGTGAGTGTTTGCGCGCTAGACACATTAAAAATACCTTTATTTAGTGTGAGAAATCCACCTCCGGAACTCGTTGCAAGAGTAATGTTATTGCTGAGTGCTACAGTATCAGCTGATGCAGATCTATTTATTGTTAAATTTCTAATTGTTGTAGGCAATCCATTACCTGTAACCTGCACTACTCCAGTGTTAGCGGATTTATATTCATATGTAGAATTTGCTCCGAAAGAGCGGGTACCGCCAGTATTTTGAATACTACCAGAAGCTGTACCAGTTGTTGTAATGCCTGCAGAACTTCCTATTTTCAAAGTGTCGCTAGTGCCAGAATTAAAAGTAAAATTACAAGCTCCATTAACTATAAAAGCTCCGCAATCAAGTGTCCCATTTATTGTAAAAGTGGTTGAAACTGTAAGATTGCCACCCGTTAAAAATAATTGACCTCCGGAATTTATTGTAATAGTAGCACATGTTGCTGCTGCTGCTACAGAAATAGGGCTACCACTGATAATGGTTACAATATCCCCGGTAGTTGGCCCTCCAGCGGGAGCTGCTGGAGACCATGAAGCTGATGCACTCCATAATCCTCCTGCTCCAGTAGAACTATATGTAGTTGCATAACTCGAAAACAGTACAATCAAACCTATTAGAGTTAGAAATAATTTTTTAGCAACAAACCGTTGAGGTAGATTTTTTTTCATATTCAAGCATTATCTCTAGAACAAAATATTCCAGAGAAATTATTATAAAGACGTTTACTTAATACAATCGTTTAATAAGAGTTAGGCAAGTATTTCAGGGAGTAGCAGATAGGTCTATTGACGTCTATTAGATACTCATCGTATGATATACGATGCCTGTAAAATAATAGTTTTATAAAAAAATAAATTAAAGTTTTTAAATAAATATAAATATTTGATAATCAATTATTTATATTTTATAACGTTGTGCTTTAACACTATTTTATAATTTAACAATAAAATTAATATATATCCAATTATTAACGAAAATTGTAATGGAAAATTGTGTTTCGAGAAGAGGAATAAATAGGGTACTTTCTACGTCGATCGGCAGACAAAATGTAGAAGAGTGCAACGCCAATGAAGCTTAATAAATATTTCAAGTCTGGCTCAAAAAAAATATGGTCAGGCTGAAAATCTGCCTGACCATTTTATTGCTTAGTAGTAGTTTTTCGTTTTCATAGGCATTATCTTAAATAATATTCATTACGCCCCAGCCGGTACAGGCATCCCATCCCTTTGCGGCTGCGTACCCAAGTTTGGTTGATGTAGTAATGTTATTGCCTTCAGTAATATCCCTGCAAAATTTTTGTGGTGTAGCGTAAAGCCTGGGGTTTACAAATCCTGCACGATTTTTATTTTTTTGGTTTAACAAGGCTATCAGGCCTGCCATTAATGGGGCTACCGCGCTTGTACCTCCAAACACTAATTTTTGTCCGTCTACCAATACCTGGTAGCCAGTGGATGGATCGGCATTAGCTGCTACATCAGGCACTCCTCTTCCTTTGAACTTAGTACTTGCAGAAACAGGTATGGCAGTTTTTTTCTGATAATCCGGCACCGGAAATACTTCACTTACCCCCCCTCCTCCGGCAGACGTTGTGCCTTCGTTCCAAACTGTTTCTTTACTTACTTTATTTCCAGTAGTTATTAATTTCGTTCCGCCGCAAGCCAGTACATACGGACTGGAAGCAGGAAAATCGACATGTACCTTACCATCTGTTACACTATCACTTGAACCCTGGTCTCCGGAAGCGATACAAATGGTTACACCTAATAATGAAGCAGCTTTAAACGCTTCATTAAAAGAATTCAAAGCCTGTGTTGTCCAGTTAGCTTCTGCAGAACCCCAACTAATAGAAATAACCGAAGGGTTATTTACTTTATCGTGAATAGCGGTAGTAACTGCATCGATAAAACCTTTATCGGTATTGCCCGCAAAGTATACCACTTGCTTAGCGCCTGGCGCTACAGCACCTGCTACTTCTATATCCAGCATCACTTCACCATCATCGCTATTGGCGTTAGAAGGTTTATTCAGTCCGCCATCAACTGATTGCGCTTTTATAGCCGGCATTGCTATTCCCAAACCCTTAAAATAATTTTGCAGGTCTATATTTCTAAAGCCTCCGCCCAATTCGATGATACCAATGCATTGCCCTGTTCCGTCAACGCCTTTTGGAAAACCATAAATTCTTGCCAGCTGATCAGGCGTGAAACTACCCGCAGCCGCTGCATGAGAAATGATCTTCCCTTCTTTATTAAGTAATTGAGATTTTGGTGTAGCGTGAGGTTTATTGGATAATCCGAATACACCTTCTATAATACCCTCTAAATTTGCAGGAATATAAATACAGCCTACTCTTCCTCTGAAAATAGTACCGTCAGTATTGATATAATTAGATAAATGGACCTGGAAAGCCGCTTCAAAGCTACTTACCCTTCCTGCTATTATCACAGTTCTTCGTGGTGCACTTCTTTCTACTATTGTAAGATGGTATTGCTGTGCAAATTCTTCTATTGCCTCAAAGTCTTCTGCCGCGGTTCCATATTGTTTTTCATAAGTCTCATGATCGATAATTTTGCCATTTTTCAGGGCAGCTTCTATCGATTTTTTCCTGCGTGTGCGGATCGTTACATTTATTATTTCATTCGCATCTACTAAACCCGCAGACTTCCCCATTTCCATAGGTTTTTCACTACCCGCCAATTCTACGTATGCACCTATTGTTGTTTTTTTTGCAGCAGCCATTTTTTTGTTTTGATTAGTATATAAAGTGCTAAACTAATTTCATTGTAGAAAAAATACTACCGTGAAAACACTGTTTTTTAACCCCGTGTTTACCGCAATAACACGCAACATGGAATTCAAACTTAACACAACCATAATATTGCGCAACCTTCATTAGTATCAATTTTGCATCTGAATAATTAATTGGCATTGACACTAAACGATAACATCATTTCAGCAAAAGATTTTGGGGAAGATTTTAGTTGGGGCGTCGCCATGGCAGCGGCACAAAATGAAGGTGCTCACAACATTGATGGAAAAGGAGTATCCATTTGGGACGCTTTTGCACGCAGCAGCAGCAAAATAAAGAATGGGCATAAACCAACTATTGCCTGCGATTTTTATCATCGCTATAAAGATGACCTATTACTTGTAAAAGCCCTGGGATTTGATGTTTTCAGATTTTCTATTTCATGGGCAAGGATACTGCCTGACGGAACCGGTAACGTTAATAAAGAAGGCCTCAATTTTTATCACCGCGTAATAGATGAATGCATCAAGCTGGGCATTACACCCTATGTAACACTTTATCATTGGGATCTTCCACATGAATTAGAAAAAAAAGGCGGTTGGACAAATTATTACGTCAACAAATGGTTCAATAGATTTGTGACGGTGTGTGCCGAAGCCTATGGCGATAAAATAAAACATTGGATCATTTTAAATGAGCCATTTGGATTTACGTCATTGGGTTATATGCTGGGCAGTCATGCTCCGGGCAGAACAGGGTTAAGTAATTTTTTACCTGCAATACACCACGTTGCTTTAGCACAGGCAGAAGGTGCACAAATTATTCGCAACAAAGTTCCGCAGGCATATATCGGCACTACTTTTTCCTGCTCAGAAATAATTCCTTACTCCGATAAACAAAAAGATATTGAAGCCGCCAACCGGGTAGATATATTGATGAACCGTTTATTTATAGAGCCAACTCTCGGTTACGGATATCCGACAGAAGACTCCTTTAATTTTTTAGAAAAATTACATATGGAAAACAAGGCATGGAAATATACAAAGCGATTGCAGTTTGATTTTGATTTTATAGGATTGCAATATTATTTTCCTGTGGTAGTGCGACATAACAATTTAGTACCGATCGTGCAGGCATCGGAAGTAAAGCCCGCTACAAGAAAGGTTCCCTACACGGCTATGGGCTGGGAGATCAATGCCAACAGCTTTTATAACATCATTAAAAAGATGTGGCAATACGAAGGTGTTAAAGAAATAATCATTACCGAAAACGGATCTTACTTTAAAGATGAAATAAAAAGCGGCGTTATCAATGATGTTGAACGTATCGATTATTTTAAACAACACTTACAGGCTGTATTGAAAGCAAAAAATGAAGGCGTTAATATCAAAGGATATTTTGCCTGGACATTAATGGATAACTTTGAATGGACCGAAGGATTTAATGCCCGCTTCGGTTTGATACATGTTGATTTTGAAACACAGCTTAGAACGATCAAAAATTCGGGTTATTGGTTCAGAGACTTTCTGTCTGTCTGAACCATTGATTGAAGTTGATTATTTTGATTGAATGATTTTCAACTTTTTATTCAACTGATTTGATGCCCGTTTGTTCTAAGGTTATTTTTTTCTCTCTGTATAAATTACCCACTGCCATTTTAAAAGATTTTTTACTCATTTGAAAAAAGCCGTAGATACTTTCAGGAGCGCTTTTATCATTGTAGGGTAGGTAACCATTGTTTTCTTTTAACAGGCGCATTATTTTTTCTGATTCCCCTTCTACTCTTTTGTAACCCGGTGTTCCTGCAGATAGGTCGATCTTGTTTTCTGTAGGATATATTTTTTTTACGAAGCCTTTAAATTTATCGCCGATCTCTATGCTGCGGTAAATTTCATTAAAGTGTAATACACCGGTGTGTTTATTATTAATGATGCACACATAACCAATATCACTTTTGCGATACACGATCAGGTCTACCACTTCCAATTCTTTTACGGTAAGGTCATCATTATTAAAAAACGATCCTAGTTTTTCCGTTGCAGCCATACGGCCCGTTTGTTCATCCAAATATATTTTTACCAGGTATTCGCCATTGGCACGCATGCCAATTATTTGCTTTGATTTAGGAACAAAAATATCTTTCATCAATCCATTATCTAAAAATGCACCGTGAGACGTGACTGATATTGCTTTTAGTCTTACGATATCCCCCAACACACCTTTGGGTTCCTGTGTTGTAGCAATTAACCTGTCTTCTCCATCATGGTATAAAAACACTTTTAGTTCATCGCCAATATTTGTCCCTGCGGGTACGAAACGTTTAGGCAACAAAATACCTTCTGCGCCATCATCCAGATACAGTCCGAAATCCACTGCACGTAACACTTTTAGTATATTATATTCTCCAACTTTTACCATAGAAACATTTTAATAATAATTATTTGACCCGTTTTTTTAACGTCCCGTTAACCCGCTTTCGTCTTTCTTTAACAGCGCCCTTCGCTAACAAATACGAATTTTACAGAACAATTGTAAGCAAATACAATTTTCTCATAATAGTTAGTTTTGGTAAAAGAAGCCCCTATTCCTAGGGGCTTCTTAGTAACTTATATTTACTGATTACTGTATAAAATAATCGCTATCCGAATCACTGCTAAGTAACCATTTACAATTAAACATTATTGAACAAGCCTTCTACAAAATCTTTTTTATTAAATACCAACAGGTCTTCTGCTTTTTCACCTACTCCGATAAATTTCACCGGTATCTTAAATTGATTTGCAATAGCCAATACAACACCGCCTTTTGCGGTACCATCTAATTTAGTGATCGTTAGTGCTGTTACATCTGTTGCCGCTGTAAAATGTTTCGCTTGTTCCAATGCATTTTGCCCCGTGCTGCCATCCAATACTAACATGACTTCATGCGGAGCATCGGGTATTACTTTTTGAATAACTCTTTTTATTTTAGTCAGCTCATCCATTAAATAAGCCTTATTATGTAAGCGTCCTGCAGTA
This sequence comes from Ferruginibacter sp., assembly GCA_035485735.1. Lineage (GTDB taxonomy): Bacteria > Bacteroidota > Bacteroidia > Chitinophagales > Chitinophagaceae > Ferruginibacter. The sequence goes on along the minus strand of DATHNS010000025.1, from coordinate 864,441 downwards.
TCTATTAAAATGACATCTACATTTTTTGCAAGGCCACTGGTCACCGTATCAAATGCAACCGATGCCGGATCACTGCCCATTTCTTTTTTTACGATCGGCACATTGGTTCGTTCACTCCAAATCGTTAACTGGTCAACTGCCGCTGCACGAAAAGTATCGCCTGCGCCTAGTAAAACACTTTTTCCTGCTAAAGAAAAATTGTGCGCCAACTTTCCTATGGTAGTCGTTTTGCCTACACCATTCACACCCACTACCAATATAACGTGCGGTTTGTGGCCGGCAGGCAATTCGTAATTTTCATAACTACTATCCTGTGGCGCGGTTACTAAAACATTTTGTATCTCTTCTTTAAGAATAGCATTTAGTTCCGCTGTGTTGAGGTATTTATCTTTGGCAACCCTTTTTTCAATCTTTTCAATTATCTGTACGGTTGTTTGAATACCCACGTCTGCACTCACCAATGCATCTTCAATATTATCCAATACTTCTTCGTCTACCGTACTTTTTCCGGCAATAGCTTTGGTTATTTTACCTAAAAAACCTTCCCGCGTTTTTTGCAAGCCGTGTTCAAGGCTCTCCTGCTGTTGTTTTTTACCGAAAAGTTTATCGAAGACTCCCATTGAACATGTAGTGATTTATGGTGTAACAATTTAGTAGCTGAATAAGCCTGCTAAACGAATCGAACTAAAATTAAGAAAGCCGTTCCGAAATAAATCAGAACAGCTTTAATATTATTATTCTCTCAGGCTAAATTAACTAGCTAAGAAATCTTTGATCTTGTCTTTATGAACGATCGCTTCTTTAAAAGTATAAGCGCCTGATTTAGGACTACGTACTGCACGTATCACTTTTGTCCAGTTCTTTGCATCTGCTGCTGCTTTCTGGTCTTTTGTTTTTATCGCGGTTTTAGCTGCTTTTGCCATGACTACTTAATTTGATGATTTGGAATTGGACGATCTGGTAATTGTTCATTATCAAACCGGTCTATCTTCAAATCGATTAATTATTTAATTTCTTTGTGAACAGTTACTTTTTTCAGGATCGGATTGAATTTTTTCAACTCCAAACGTTCAGGTGAGTTCTTTTTGTTCTTTTTAGTAATGTAACGGCTTGTGCCGGCTTTACCGCTAGCTTTATGCTCTGTACATTCTAAAATAACCTGAACCCTGTTGCCTTTCTTTGCCATTGTTGCTTGTTTTTATTAATTACTTCGCGCCTTGCGGCGAGATCAATTGCGATTTATATTTTTTCGCCTTCTGCACGCAATTGCTTAACAACTGAATACAAACCATTTTTATTGATGGTGCGAATTGCCTCTGAAGAAACTTTTAAGGTTACCCATTTGTCTTCTTCAGCCAAGAAATAGCGCTTTTTTTGCAGGTTAGGCAAAAAACGACGTTTTGTCTTAATATTTGAATGCGATACTTTGTTACCAGTAATTGGCTTCTTACCTGTAACCTGACATACTCTAGCCATTTGTACTAAAATTTAGGACGGCGAAGGTAGGGATTTTTTAATTGATAAATGACAAATACTAATTAATAATTTTAAAACCTGTTATATATCTCTATTTATTGCTTAACAAGGCTTGCCCTAAATACCCTTATCATTTGAAATACAATAGATAATAGTATCAATCCCACACCCAAATAAAAATGCCAGTTGAACATCCTGTTTTCATTGAATAAAAGGAAACCGAATATGATCCCGTAGATGGGCTCTAAATTATAGGTAAGGCTTGCCGTAAACGCGGATATTTTTTTCAATGCATTTAGCTGCAGATCAAAACACAGTACAGTACACAACCAGGCCAGCACCAGAAGCCAAACCCAATCTGCCGGTGTTGGCAAATAATAGCTGGCCGGAAAATGCGCCAAATAAAACGGCATCAGGATACTTAGCACTAACAGGCCTCCGGTTAATTCATACAAGGTTAATATGCGCGGAGAATACTTTTCTACCAACCTCTTATTAAAAATAGGAAATAAGGAACTGCAAAAAGTAGCCAGGATGCCGAAAATGATGCCCACTTTATATTGCGGATGAAAATCAAATATGATATAAATACCTGTTATTGCCAATAATCCCAACATGACCTCTGCGATACTCAGCTTTCTTTTTAAAATAAGCGGCTCAAAAAAAGCAGTGTAAAAGCCCGATGCCGCCAGACAAACCACCCCTACAGATACATTGGCATATTTAACACTGCCGTAAAAAAGAACCCAGTGTATGCCGACTATCGCTCCCACTCCAAATATTTTCAAAGTTTCTTTTACTGATATTTTTGTCAGTTCTTTTCGAAAATATAATATGGCGCCAAGCGTTAGCACCGTTAATAAAAGCCTGTACCAGACTAATATTCCTTCATTTAACCCGATCAGTTTTCCTAAAATAGCTGTGAACCCTGCTAAAAAAACAGCAATATGTAATTGCAGAAACGCTTTCTTCATTTTATCAAAGATAAGCGCTGAATTTTTAGCGAATAAATTGAAAAAGGCTGCAAAAAATCAAGTTTCCGAAAAAAACAATAAAAAACATTTCGCTAACACAGGTAAACAACAAACTACTATATATTTGCCGACTTATAACCAATTATATATGAATTATAAACGTATCAACAATATTACCGGATGGGTAGTATGCATTATTGCCTGTGCAGTATTTCTTATGACAATGGAAGCCACCGGCAGTTTATGGGATTGCGGCGAATTTGCTTCGAGTGCCTATAAAATACAAATCCCCCATCCACCGGGAGCGCCTTTGTTCGTTCTGATTGGAAGATTGTTTATGATGCCCCTTGATCCTCATAATGCCGTTAAAGGATTGAACAGTATGAGTGCATTAGCAAGTGGTTTTAGTATTTTATTCCTCTTCTGGACCATCACACACTTTGCAAAAAAGATGTTTGAAAAACCAGGGCAGGAATTAACCAAGAACGAAATATTCGTTATCATGGCTGCCGGCGCCGTTGGTGCATTGGCGTATACGTTTACAGATTCTTTCTGGTACAGCGCTGTAGAAGGTGAAGTTTACGGACTTTCTTCTTTCTTTACTGCCATCGTTTTTTGGACCATGGTTAAATGGGATGCCGCTGTTGCGGAAGAACAAGCTGCAGGTAATACTGATAGCTTCTCTAAAGCTGATAAATGGATCATTCTTATATTTTACCTGATGGGGCTTTCAATAGGTGTTCACTTATTGAACTTATTAACGATACCTGCAATGGTAATGATGTATTATCTACGCAGATATAAACCTACTACCTGGGGACTTATCCTTACTTTTTTTATTGGTTGCGCTATAACAGGTATTGTTCAAAAAGCGGTTATTCAATGGACGATCACATGGGCGGGCGATATGGATATTTTGTTTGTGAATTACTTCGGCATGCCTTTCTTCTCTGGCTTTTCCTTCTTTTTTGTTTTATTGGCAGCAATAGTAGCAGCAGGAATATGGGTTGCTAATAAATACAACTGGTCTTTTTTAAGATTGGCATTATGGAGTTTCTCTTTCATGGTACTTGGTTACTCGACTTACTTTACTACAATGATACGTTCTAACGCAGACGTTGCTATTGATATGTATAATGTAGATAATCCTGTAAACCTAACCGGGTATTTAAGTCGTGATCAATATGGCGACTGGCCAATTGTTTACGGACAAGATTTTACCGCACAGCCCGATGGCCCTGCAGATGTTGAGCCTACTTTCATCAAAGAAGATAATCAATACGCATTGACCGGCAGAAAAATAACTTATGAGTATTCAGATGATGATAAACATTTGTTCCCTCGTATGTGGGATGGCAGCAATGATCAGGGACATGCTGATTATTATGCCGGATTTGCAGGCATAGGAAAAGACCCGAAGACTGGCCAATGGCTGGATAAACCGGACATGCTGGATAATATTAAATTCTTCCTTGCTTATCAATGCAACTGGATGTATGGCAGGTATTTTATGTGGAATTTTGTAGGAAAACAAAATGATATACAAGGTGCCGACATGAATAATGTCAGAGATGGCAACTGGAAAAGTGGTATCAGCTTTTGGGACAATGCGCGTTTAGGCGATCAGAAGTTTATGCCCGACAGCATGAAACATAATAAAGCTAATAATAACCTTTATGCGCTTCCATTGATATTGGGTATACTGGGAATTATTTATCAATACATGAAAAATAAAAATGATGCCCTCGTTGTATTGTTATTGTTTTTCTTTACGGGCCTTGCTATTGCTATTTATTTAAATATGCCGGGCAATCAACCTCGTGAAAGGGATTATGCGTTTGTAGGATCTGGTTATGCATTTGCTATGTGGATAGGATTTGGGGTGATCTTTGTAAAAGAACAGTTCACTAAATTCATGAGTAGCACTGTGGCTAATTATGCTGCACTGGGAATATGTTTATTAGCAGTACCTGTACTAATGGCTAACCAGGAATGGGATGACCACGACCGTAGCAATAAAACATTAGCAAGAGATCTCGCCATTGATTATTTAGAAAGCTGTCCGCAAAATACTATCCTGATCACTTTTGGTGATAACGATACCTATCCTTTATGGTATGCACAGGAAGTAGAAGGTATCCGCAGGGATATAAGAGTTATTAATTCAAGCTTATTAGGTACGGATTGGTACATCAACCAGGAACGTTATAAAGTAAATAAAAGCGATCCTATAGCTCAGGTATGGTCGGCAGATCAGATAGAAGGCGCAAAAAGAGATGTTGTTTATTATTCGCCGGAACCTGGGATTGATCCTACTAAACCAATGGATCTGTACACCATGATGCACGATTATGCGGGCAGTGATGATCCGCTTAAAACACAATTGAATGAAGGCGATACAATAAATATATTTCCGAGCAAAAAAGTTACTGTTCCTGTGGATATCAATGTTGTTCGTGCGAACGGAATGGTTAATGCTAATGACAGCGTGGTTTCTCAATTACAGTTCGATATTCCTAAAAATGTATTGTTCAAAAACGAGTCGGCTATTTTAAATATCATAGCTGCTAACAAATGGAATCGTCCTATTTGTTTTACATCGGATTATGGAGAACTGGGTTTTGGCCAATACCTGCGTCAAAACGGACTTACCTATCAGTTGGTCCCTGTGGCAAACGGCGTATTAAATGCTGATTGGACGGTAGATAAAATGCTAAATAAATTTCAATTCTGTAATGCAGATAAACCAGGGGTTTATTATGACGAAGAAAACCGTCGTCATCTAAACTCTATCCGTTTTGCTTACGCACAAGCTGGTAGTGCTTTAGCAGATATGGGAAGAAAAGAAGATGCAAGAAAAATATTGGAAAAATGCGACCAGCACATGTTGGATGAAAATTTCCCTTATGGTTTGGTGTCACGCTTTCAGCAACAAGATTATTTTTCAATGCAATTTTTATTAGCCGCATATAAAGCAGATGATAGTACATTAGCCGCTAAAGTAACCCGTAGCTTAAAGAAAGACCTGGAACAACAAATGATCTACTATTCTAATTTAAGTCCGGATCAACAACAATCTTTAGCAAATGAAAACCAACAGGCTATGACTATCCTAAGAGATATGCAACAAATGGAAGCCCAGTTTAAAAATCATGGCGCAGGCGCTGCGGCAGCTCAGGCAGCTGATAGTACCTCAGGCCAATAAAAAATATCCATAAAAAAAGTCCCGTTCAAATAATTGAACGGGACTTTTTTTATATTCGCTTCTTTTCCAAATAATTATTGATTCACAGCTCTTTTAAAAATATCCTTCTTACCCAACCAGCTATCTTTTGCCGGAATGATCCATTTTTCTTCCAGTTCTTTTTTTGTCTGAACAAGGTTATTAAAATACAATGTATCAGCATTGATAAAATTATTTTCTATTGCATAATTTAATTGAGAAAGCGGCAATAGTTGAACTTTATCTTTTACTATAAATGCTAATGTTTGTCTTTCGAATAACTGCACATTGAATTTCTGCTCAATATCTTTTATCAATCGAACAGAACTATCCGTACTACAGCCACTAACACCGGTAGCACTTTCATCAGCCATTAATACAATAAACTGTCCAAAAAATAAATTAGCATAGCCTTTCACTTCATCACCATGACTTTTCCATCCCGTAACAAAAGGATGCAGCATATCTTCCAATTCAAATGCCTCGCTCATGGTAAACAAACGGCTGCTCTGGTATATCCATACGCGCGATGAATCTGCAAAATCAGCCGGAATATGTTCGGTAATATCTATGTTCATTTTGCAAAGTTAATTATTAATTTATTATGGATTTCCTGAGATCATTTTTATATAGTCATAATAATTTTGCTGGGCCGGTACAACGGTCATAGTAAAGACTTGCTGAGTTGTAGCAGGAGTGATACCCAATTTGTTATACTCATCATAATTTATAAAAGCTAGCTTGTCGTTATAAATCCCAAAAATCATGACATTATTACTCAAAACCTTAATACCATTATCACCAAAATAAAGAATCCCTTTGAGGGTTTTATAAATAACGGCAATATTTCTTAGTTTAAGAATGCTATCATTTTTATCTCTAAAATCAGCAATAATTTTGATTGCATCCTCTGAAATAGGACGATCGCAATTCCAGATGCCAAATCCGTCAATTTCAAAATTTCTTAAAATATTATATGACAGGTCTGCAGCTTCTGTTTCTTTTATCCTTTCTTTATTAATCGAATCAGCGATAGCATTTTGTTTTCTTATTTCTTTGAAGATCAAAATGTTTTCTTTTGCTATTTCTTTATTTCTCGCTCTTATTAAAACGTTTAAATCTTTGATCCTTTTTGCTTCGGCGATATATTGCGCATTTTCCATTGATGCTTTTACATATTCTTCGTTATTTTTTTCTTTTATCTTTTTTTCTTCCTCATTTCTCGCAGCCATATTCTTAGTATATACTTCATTATTTTTTTCAAATATGGTAAGCGCTTTGTCATAATCTTCTCCCTCTAACACAGGATGAACATTGTACTCAACCGTCTTGGCCGCATTACTGAATTTTATTTTATACGATCCTTTTATGGTTCCTTTTTCTAGCTTTATATTATTCCATTCCTGGCTGGTATCTCTTGGATCAAAATTCTTTTCATGTGGATCCACCTGGAACTTCAAATTATCGTATACCCGCAACTCTCTAAAGGAGGCTGGATCAATTAAAACAGTTATAACCGGACTTAAATCATTTGCTCTAGATGGCATAACGGGAGGCATTAAATAGCCCGTATCCTTATCTTCAATATTTTTAGATTTCTTAGGCCTCATATCGAATACCTCACTTGTTCCGCGATAAATCCATTGATGTTTTACGGTATCCAAATAATATAAATTATGTAACGATGAAGTAGTGTTACTTACCAGATTTATAGAAGGTTTGCTCGCTGGATTTACAAATACTGGCACTCCGTCTTTATATGCATGTATTTCGCACATTCCTGCCGATTCAAACGTGTAATTTTTTCCTGAAGAGTCATAATCCATTGGTATTCCTGACAAGTAAAAATCTATTGGATCGGTAAATTCTCTGTAAGTAATATCTACATTCCCTACTATTATCTTCCCGTCTTTATCTACAAAACTATTAGGTGGAAATAAAATAATACTTCCTGTCTGATAAAAGACAGTATCTCCTTGTGCAGCATCAACAGAATAATTTTTAAATGGAACATCTACTCCTTTCAACGGAGGATTTATGAAATTTTGAACAATAGGCGAAGTAATGACAACGGAATCGGCTTTTTTACTTTGATTACAACTTACAATAAAAAGTGAAGCTGCTAATAACAAGGTAATTGATTTCATATAGAGCAATAGTTGGTTATAAGTTAAGTTGCAATAAACCGTATAGAAAACACTTTTCCTGGAATAGTTCCACCTCTTGCTTTTCATACAATCGTACCTAAACCTAATACTACTTTTGAAATTCTATCGCACAACAGATGCCATATTTTTGTTAATAGTTTTAACAAAACAAGAAATAATGATAAGAATCAATTAGATAGAGGCTGCTACCAACTCGGCTATATCCAACACCTGCATCGTATCTTCTTTATCGCTATTCTTAACGCCGTCCGTAAGCATCGTATTACAAAACGGGCATGCGGAAGCTACTATTGAGGCCCCCGTTTCTATCATATCCTTTGTTCTCTCCTGATTGATTCGCAGGTCGCCTTTTTCTTCTTCCTTGAACATTTGCGCACCGCCTGCACCGCAACACAGGCCATTGCTTTTGCAACGTTTCATTTCTACCAACTCGCCATCCAATGCTTCCAATACTTTTCTTGGCGCTTCATAGATATTATTGGCCCGGCCTAAATAACAACTATCGTGGTAAGTGATCTTTTTTCCTTTGAATGCACCATCTTCTTTCATGGTGATCTTACCTTCATCGATCAGTTGCTGCAAAAAACTGGCGTGATGTATGACATCATAATTGCCGCCCAATTCGGGATATTCATTTTTTAATGTATTAAAACAATGCGGACAGGCAGTTACTATTTTTTTTATGCCATACCCGTTTAATACCTGAATATTCTGATAGGCCATCATTTGAAACATGAATTCATTTCCTGCGCGCCTTGCTGGGTCGCCTGTACACATTTCCTCTTTTCCTAAAATAGCATATTTGATGCCTACTTTATCCAGAATAGTTACAAATGCCTTTGTTATTTTTTGTGCACGCTGATCAAAACTACCCGCACATCCTACCCAAAATAATACATCCGGATTCTCTCCTTTTGCTGTCAGTTCTGCCATTGTTGGTGCATGCATATCGGGCTGTTTTATGATAACAAATGTAATTATTTCGTATTGCTATCCTAACTTATTTTTAAGCCATCAACGTGTATAAGATAAAAGCAAAGGATGTTGACTGGCTGTATGAAAGTTGCGCCATACCCTGTTTATTTCTGAGCTGGAATCAGCCGCCGCAAGTCCGCAATACGGATATAATTCATCCACCAATTTTCTTGCTGTCGTTGCCATTGCCCTGCTTATCTGGCTAAGTATTTCCATTTTCAGTGCTGATGTACTATCATTCGCACAATGTGCTTTCCACGATTCCTCTATTGCAGCATAAAAATTTTGCCGAATGTTTTTGAAAAGATCCTCTGTTTCTTTAAGCTGCAAGCGCATTGTGAGATCAATCTCTCGTGGGTTATCACGCTGGTAGTTTTTATATAATTCTATAAAGCGAAATGCCATACCGGCACTGTTTACTGCTAACGTAGCTTCTGCAAAATGTAAAAAAGGATATTGATAGATAGCAGTACTTAACACACTATGTTTTTTATCAATTATAAAAACTCTATTGCTGGGAACCTTTACCGCCTTTACTTCAAAGCTATTGCTGGAGGTCGCGACCATTCCAATATAATCCCATTTTTTATGGATCGTTACTTCTTCTTTTAATAATAAAAATGCTTTGATCATTGGTGAGCCGTCTTCATTTTGTACGATCGCTCCATCCTTTTCTATTAAACAATTCGCAGTGAACACTGTTGCATGAACCGAGCCTGTAGCATAGTTCCAATGACCCGTTATTTCATACCCTTCGTTCATGATCTTTGCTGTGCCGGATGGCTTTCCACTTCCTGCCAGGCAAACCTTTGTATCAGTAAAAATATTTTTTGCTATTTCTTTTTCTATAAATCCAACGAACCAGTTGGCTCCGCTACAGAGTGTTACTGTCCAACCCAGGCTCCCATCCACCCATGCCAATGCTTCTTCCATTTTTAATGCCTCGGGAAGCGACAATTCCAATCCGCCATATATTTTTGGAACAAATAATTTGAACCATCCCTGTTCATAAATAATGGCTAGCTGTTCGGAATGAAGACTTTTTATTTTTTCCGCTTCCGCAGAAAAAGAACGCAATGCATCGATCAATTTTTTACTGATCCCGTCAGGATGATAGGTGTTATTTTCCATTGTATTATTTAACTTGAGTACTATGCTATGATCGGTTGTTTTTTATCGATCGATTCTTCTGCAATTATCTTTCTCCATTCGATATATCCGTATATGGCTACAATAAAAAGAAAGATGGTTAGCACACTATACAACGCTAAATGCTTATAAAATAATAAAGGAATGGCAAACAGGTTGGAGATATTCAACAGTATCCAATTTTCTATTTTGCGTTTGGCCAATAACCACATGCCCACCCAGGCAGTAGCGCTCACCCATGCATCCATGACCGGAACTGTGGAAGGTGTGAATTTTTTCAGTAAAATGGCGAGCAGTATAAACCCTGCTATTGTAAATAAAATGACTTCCATCCATTCTTTGCGTGTACAGTAAGTGATCTGCACGGGGGCTGCATTTTGTTTTCGAACCCAATACCACCAGCCATATATACTCATGATAACATAATACCCGTTAAGCAAACATTCTGCAAACAATCCTGCAACAAATAATACATACATTGCCAGTATCGTCCCTACAATCCCCGTTGGGTATAACCATATCTTATTCGCTTTTGCAAATAACACTTCAGCAACTGCCAATACCACAGATATCCATTGCAACCAACCGGACTCTTTTATTTGCTGCACCAGCAAATTGAACCATTCATGTAATACCATAACTACTTAATTAAATAATACGGCCCAAAGTGTACAGCGCATTAATAATAATGCTTGTAAGTATTATCCTCATTCCTACGCCGGTATTATCCGGATCAGGTGCATGAAAGAATTCGGTTGATGGCCTGTTCTTTCAATGGGTGTAATCTCAGCCTTTCTTTCAGCCGGACCGACAAAGCAATTAGTTGTTTATCAGCCTGCAAGGCACCCCTTGAGCTTGTTATTGCAAATGTAGGCTAAATGCCCCATTGCTATGCCATGATATTTGTCATAATTCGGTTAGTAACCCCTTAATTAACTGTACCTTCTTTATCTTTGCGCCCTAAATTATTTTAGAAAATGGCATTGATAAAAAGCATATCAGGTATACGGGGAACAATCGGTGGAAGGACCAATGAGAATTTAACCCCATTGGATATCGTAAAATTCACTGCAGCATTTGGCACTTTGCTGATGCAGGAAAGCGATAAAAAAACAATTGTTGTTGGAAGAGATGGCCGCATTAGCGGAGCCATGGTCAAAAGCTTAGTGATAAGCACTTTGAATGCATTGGGATTAGATGTGATCGATCTTGATTACAGCACAACACCCACAGTTGAAATGGCAGTCGTATTTGAAAATGCAGCCGGAGGGATCATACTAACAGCCAGCCATAACCCAAAAGAATGGAACGCATTAAAATTGCTCAATAGCAAAGGCGAATTTATTAATGGGCAAGAAGGGAAAAAAGTATTGGACATAGCCGCAAGAGAAGATTTTTCATTTGTACCCGTCGACAAACTTGGTACGACAACAACGGATACTACTTCTTTACAAAAACATATTGACGCCATTCTACAATACCAACTCGTTGATATTGCTGCGATAAAAAAGGCTAAATTTAAAATAGTAGTGGATGCTGTTAATAGTACCGGAGCTATTGCTGTACCTGCTTTATTAAAAGCCTTAGGTGTAAAGGATATTACCGTTATCAATGAAGAAGTAAACGGAAAATTTGCACATAACCCTGAACCATTGCCGGAACATCTAACAGGTTTAAGCACAGAAGTTACAAGAGAAAATGCATCACTCGGAATTGCTGTAGATCCAGATGTGGACCGTTTGTGTTTTGTTTGTGAAGATGGTAGCATGTTCGGTGAAGAATATACATTGGTAGCTGTTGCGGATTATGTTTTAAGCAAACGAAAAGGAAATACGGTTTCAAACATGTCGTCAACACGTGCATTGAAAGATGTGACCATTAAACATGGCGGAGAATATTTTCCGAGCGCCGTTGGCGAAGTGAATGTTGTCAATAAAATGAAAGCTGTCAATGCAGTAATCGGCGGAGAAGGTAATGGCGGCATCATTGTTCCGGACCTTCATTACGGAAGAGATGCGTTGATCGGTATCGCATTATTTTTAACACACCTGGCACAAAGTAAAAAAACGATCAAGCAGCTGCGCAATACTTATACCAGTTATTATATGTCTAAAAATAAAATTGCCCTGGATGACGGTATAGAAGTAGAACAGATTTTTGAAGGCATTAAAGAAAAATATAAAAACAACCCTATTAATACCGAAGATGGATTAAAGATCGAATTTGAAACTGACTGGGTTCATTTACGCACCAGCAATACAGAACCGATCATTCGCATTTATGCCGAAAGTAATTCTGAAACAATGGCCAATAATATTGCCAATAAACTGATACAGGATATAAAAGAGTTGATGTAAAGTTGAGGGTTTAGGCGTTTAGAATTTAGCTAGATAGTGCAACCTACTTGCTTTATTCTAAACGTCAAAACTATAAACCCTAAACTAAAAAATGGATAGAATATATTTCGATAACGCAGCCACTACATCGCTTGATCCACAAGTGCTGGAAGCAATGATGCCCTACCTGACTGAAAAGTTTGGCAATGCGTCATCGATCTATAGTTATGGAAGAGAATCAAGAACCGCAATAGAACTGGCGAGAAAAACAGTTGCTACGATTTTGCATGCGAATCCTTCAGAAATATTTTTTACAAGCGGAGGCACTGAAAGCAGTAATACAGTGATTAATGCTGCGGTAAGAGATCTGGGATGTAAACATATCATAACTTCTCCTATTGAGCATCATGCTACTTTGCATACTGTTGAACAGTTGCATAAGCTTGGTGCAGTTACAATATCATTTGTAAAACTATTGCCAGGCGGACATATTGATATCAGCGATCTGGAAATGCTACTCTCTTCCAATAAAGAAAAAACACTGGTAACATTAATGCATGCCAATAATGAAATCGGCAATATGCTTGATATGGATGCAGTAGGTAATCTATGTAAAAAATACAACGCGATATTTCATAGTGACACAGTTCAAACCGTTGGCCATTTTCCTTTCGATCTTAGAAATACACCTGTACATTTTATAACCGGTTCAGCACATAAATTTCACGGACCAAAGGGTATTGGCTTATTGTACATCAATGAAAATATAAAAATACGCCCGTACATACAAGGTGGCTCACAAGAAAGGAACATGCGGGCAGGTACTGAAAATATTTACGGTATAGTCGGGTTGGCAAAAGCATTGGAAATTGCTACTGCTAATTACGAAAAAGATAGTGCCTATATCAACTCTATCAAAAGATACATGCACGACGAATTGATAAAACATATTCCTAGCGTAGCTTTTAATGGAGATGTATTTGGCAAGAGCCTGTATACCGTGTTAAGTGTTTGTCTGCCTAAAACAGATAAATCTGAAATGCTATTATTCAATATGGATATCAATCATATCTGCGCCAGCGGAGGCAGTGCCTGTGCATCAGGTGCTGACCAGGATTCTCATGTTATGAGAGCAGTCAATAATAATCCTGACTACGTTACCGTTCGTTTTAGTTTTAGCAAACATAACACTACTAAGGAAGTAGATATTGTGGTTGCCAAATTAAAAGAGATCGTATAAGTTAAAAAGTAATTACTGCGCATAAAAAAAGCAGGCACCAATATTTGATGCCTGCTTCATACTTATTAAAATTCCTTATTGCTTATTGATGTCCTTATTATATTGAGTAGAATATAAGATCGGTTTATCTCCAAAAATATCATGGTTGAAATTCATGTACTCTGTATCAAAAGTATACGTAAGCTTATCTGTTCTGTAAGGATGATCCGTGATCCATTCCGGCGTTACGAAACTTTTAGTTACCACACCATTTCTTAACACTGCTACACTCACTGCGCCTGGCTGACTCTTGAATTTAGTAGACGTTAATCCTGCAGGAACATTCACTGTCTGGCCATTTACTCTAAGCTGAGCCGGTGATGGCAATATGGTTACTACATCAATTGAATCTTCTGTGGCAGCACTAGCGGTTTTACCTATCGTTACTACCTGTACATTGTATGGATCAGGTGTTGCATTGCTTTTATATTTTTTGAAGAATGCAATGGCTACGTCACGGTCGGCATAAGGTGATGGCTTACCTTCCCAAACACTTTTATAATATTGCAGCAAGACAGAGAACCCATAATTATGATTTACTTCCGGTGCTAAATGATGTCCTTCAGGATAATCGTTCCATGTAATAATATTCATCACAGGCGCATCCTGCTGAATAGCAAATTCCCAATTGTTACGGAACGTTTGAGACAATCCCGTTACCATATAATTGCGCTGAATATTTGGTACACCTGCACTTACCGCTGCATTTAAAAGCATTATTCTCCAGTAGATAGCAGGATTTTCAGGTTGTAAAATCTTGGAGGTGAAAAAATCCGGGAACGCCGAACCTTCAAAAGTTCTGTGCCTTGCTTTACAAGCTGCCGCAACTCTTTCAGCTTGTCCTGGTGTTGAATATGAACCTGTCCACAACCAAACGGCAGGGAAATAATCCAAATAATTATTGATATCCTCATTTGTTTTTTGATCATTGATCACTATAGCGCAAGCAAATCTTTCACCTACTGCATTTGCCAATTTTCTATATGCGCGTGCCCAGTAAAATTGCGGAGGATATCCTTTCATATTGCTCCACGGGATATCTGCCATTTGTTCGCCGTACCATAGATAAACAACTAACCTTCCATCCGGTGTTCTTAGCCAATGTTTATTGTCTCTGCCTACCTTAGCCATGATGCCATTTATTCTTCTTGCATAAGTGGCAATTTTAATGTCTTCGTGTATGCTGGTATCTCCATCCCCGGGATGAGACAGGCATAATGCGAATTTAAAATCAAGATTTTTTTCTGCTGCTACTTTAAAATAGGCTTCTACTATTCTATCCCAACCGCTGTTTCCTAACTGATAATAAAATTGAAAGCCATCTATTCCACATCTCATAGCCGCACGCATTTCAAATTCTACAGAAGCATCCAAAGACGAATCTTTTAGAAATCTATCACTCATTACATCCACCAATGTATAACCACCTATGGATTGAGATGGATTATCAGGTGTGTTCGGATAATAATCAGGATTGGCTCCATCCTCGAATTTTCTGTCTTTTGTTCTGATAATATGCGTCATGCAGTGAGCCAAAACTATTTTATGATCTGTCATTGGCAAACTTAATTCCGGCAAATTTCTTAAGGAATCTTGCGCTTTTAGTTCCTGGGAACCCAGGCAAAACAATAGCAAAGAAAAAATGGCGATTAAAGTTGTTCGTCTAAACAAGGCTTTTTCATTTTTATACATAGCAAGTAAATTATTTGTGCAAATATAGGAAGCTTTTTGATTTGCTAAGTACGGCATTTTATCCTCAACAACGCCATAAAATGGGCCTTTTTAACAAGAAATCTACAAAAAATTGAAGGGAACTCCTTGTACTTTGGATGAAACTTTCTTACTATAAAAATAAAACTTCCCCTATTTTTGATACATGCAAATTCAGGAACTATATACGATCTTTCTTCAGCACCCATCTATACAAACTGATACCAGGAAATTAAAAACAGGTGATCTTTATTTTGCATTGAAAGGCCCCAGTTTTAATGGCAATCAATTTGCAGAACAAGCTTTGCGAGCGGGCGCAGCCTATGCCATTGTTGATGAAAAAATTGAATACGCTGATGAAAGGATCATCACAACTGATGATGTTTTACATACACTGCAACAATTGGCAAAATACCACCGGCAACAATTCAGTATTCCTTTTATAGCGATCACCGGAAGTAATGGAAAAACAACTACCAAAGAATTAATACACGAGGTACTTTCTACAACTTATATAACTTATACGACCAGGGGTAATTTGAATAATCATATTGGCATACCTATTACAATTTTATCGGTACAAAAAGATGCAGAGATAGCCGTTATTGAAATGGGCGCCAATCACCAAAAAGAAATTGAAGGTTACTGTGACTATTGCATGCCTACGCATGGCATTATCACGAATATTGGCAAAGCGCATTTAGAAGGTTTTGGTGGAGAAGAAGGGGTAAAAAAAGGCAAGGGTGAATTGTTTGATTATTTGCGTGCCCATGATGGAACTGTATTTATCATGAATGATTATGATCATTTAAAAGAAATAAGCAAGGGGATCAGCGAAATAATAACTTATGGAACTACCAGTGCAGACATTATCGGAACCATCAATAAAAGCAGTGAACTTTTAGCAGTAGCCATAAAAAAAGGGCCGTCCATTCAAACGAATTTAGTGGGGGAATACAATTTGCCAAATGTTTTAGTGGCAGTTGCTGTTGGCAGGTATTTTAAAGTAGCTGATGAAAAAATAAAAACTGCACTAGAAAATTACATGCCGTCAAACAGCCGTTCGCAGTTAATAGAAAAAGACAGTAACAAAATAATTTTAGATGCCTACAATGCCAATCCTACCAGTATGAAAGCTGCGATTGAAAATTTTGCCAGGATGAACGCTACTAAAAAAGTATTGCTGCTTGGCGGAATGGCAGAGTTAGGTAACGAAAGTTTGAAAGAGCATGAAAGTATTATCACACTGATCAATAAATATAAATGGGATGCCGTTGTTTTGGTCGGCGGCGATTATAATAAAATAGCTAACAATTTTATTTATTTCAATAATTCAACAGAAGCAAAGGATTGGCTGCAACAACAAAAGTTTACTGACACGATGTTGCTGGTAAAAGGATCACGAAGTATGCAAATGGAAAAAGTATTGGAATAATGGTAAATGATAAATTGTAAATGATAAATGACACTATCAAGCCAAAAACAGAAATTATTCTATGGTACTATACAAAGGAATACACGTGGCAACTTTAGAAACAAAGGTTGAATATTTTTCTACCGAAATAGAGGCCGATGCTTTTGCGCAAGAGAATAAAACTGATTATCCAACATGGACACTCATACCATTGAGTGGGTTGAGTAATTTAATTATTGAAACAGAAAACAATGAAGAAGAGTTTGACGAATTAGACAATAGTAAATTAGATGATGAAAAATAAAAGTATTAAATATTTATATTGATCATCAGTAATAATTTACCATTTACAATTAACCATTATTACCCTCTATCGCTAAAAAAGCCATCATCCCCATTCCAATTTCAATAGCACTTTCATCAATGTTAAAAGTAGGTGTGTGTACGCCGCTTGAAATACCTTTTGCTTTATTGCCGGCACCTAACCTAAAAAAACAGCCGGGTATTTGGTGAGAGTAATAGGCGAAATCTTCAGCACCCATTCTTAGTTCGGTTTCTTCTACATTTTCTGCGCCAAGGTATAGCTCTCCTTTTTTACGGGCAGCAGCACTTAATACTTCGTTATTCAGAACGAACGGATAACCAACATCAATTTTAATGTCAATTTCACCGCCCATACTATGCACTAATTCTGTTGCCAGTTTTGTTATCAGCGTATGAGCCTTAAATCGCCACTCTTCATTCATTGCCCTGAAAGTTCCCATGAGCTTCACTTCAGAAGGAATGACATTAGTTGTATGCCCGCCTTGTACCGATGTGATCGATAAGACAGAAGGATTAAACGCATTGTTATTTCTACTAATAATTTGTTGCAGGCTTACAATTAAATGAGACGCTATTAAAATAGTATCAGCCGTATTTTGTGGCGCTGCCGCATGGCCGCCTTTTCCTTTAATAGTAATATATAATTCATCGGCACTGGCCATTACCATGCCTCCTCTAAAACTTAATTTACCTACTTCCAATGTTGGATGAACATGCAATGCATAAATACTTTGTGGTGCAGGATTTTCTAACACCCCTTCTTTAATTAACAGGCTGGCGCCTCCAGGATTTTTTTCTTCCCCAGGCTGAAAGATCAATTTTACTGTCCCTTCCCACTCGTCTTTTAATTCATTTAATATTTTTGCTGCGCCTAATAAACAAGTGGTATGTACATCATGTCCGCAGGCATGCATCACGCCCGGGTTCATAGATTTATAGTCAACATTATTTTCTTCGGTGATCGGCAACGCATCCATATCTCCGCGAAGCGCTACTACTCTTTTTTCAGGATTTTTTCCTTTTATCAAACCAATCACACCTGTAGTTGCTTTGATTTCGAAAGGAATATTAAATTCAGTTAATTTTTTCTGAATGAATTTCGATGTTTCAAACTCTTGATAACTTAATTCGGGATGAGCATGCAGGTGATGACGAATTCCGATGAATTCATCCGCGTATTTTTTTGACAGTTTTTTTACCTGCTGTAATAATGTTTCGCTCACTGCTCTTTTTATTAGAATAATAAATAACTATACTGTACAAACGCTGCTGATCTTATTGGCTCGTGCTTTTATCAGGTGCTATTTCAATTGTTTCAGGCACTACATAAATGTTGCCCGTTATCAATTTTGATTTTAACAGTTCGTCTTTAAATCTGTTCGCATCACCTTCATCAGTAAAATCGCCAAACTTTAATTTAATATACGGCGGCTGAAAACTCATGTATACTTTCTGATCGGGATAACGCTGTAATAATTTGGAACGCAAGCTCATTGCAAGATTTCTATTGTTCGTGTTTAATACCATCAACCGGTATCCCTTTCCTGATTTCACCAAGGTGGCATTAAAGTCTGCTTCATTTTTAGCCAACACATCGAGTCTTGGATCCTTATCAATCAATAATGTTCCTTCTGTTATTGCTGTATCAATTTTAGTAGTGTCTTGTGCATGAACGGAAATTGATATTACTATCGCGATAAATGACAAAAAAACTTTCATCCTTATTGTTTTATTTATTGATTGGCTTCGTTTACAATTTGAATGCTGCTACTACATCCTATACGGGTTGCGCCGGCATCGATCAACTGCTTAGCAAAAGTATATGATTTTATCCCTCCACTCGCTTTGATCTGGATATTTGTATCTAAATGTTGTCGCATTAGCGCTACGGCATGAACCGAAGCGCCTTTTTCTGCATACCCCGTGGAAGTTTTCATAAAATCTACCCCTGCCGCGGCATACAGCGTGCAACATTTAACGATTTCGTCATCTGTCAAAATGCCGCTTTCTATAATTATTTTAACGACCTTGTTTTTATTTTTTATGATCGGCATGATGGTGTTTATCTCATTCGCCAAAAATTGCCAGTCGTTGTTTTTTACAGCGCTGATATTGATTACGATATCCAACTCATCTGCGCCATCAATAATAGCCAATACCACTTCTGCAACTTTTGCTTCAACAGCAGAATAGCCAAATGGGAAGCCTATAACAGTCGCTACTTTTACAGTACTGCCTTTTACTAAAGCGACAGCCTTTTTTACAAACAAGGGAGGCACACAGACTGCAGCAAATTTATACTGTATCGCTTCTGCACAAAGCTTTTCAATATCTGCAGTTATTGTTGTCGGTTTGAGAACGGTGTGGTCGATATAAGAAGCTATTTGCATGGGACAAAATTACAATAAATATGATTCGTTTGAATTGGCGGAAATGATCGGGATCACTCCTGCTCTTCGTCATCTTCGCTTTCCTCATTGTCGCTTTCTTCCTCTTCAACAATCTCTTCCTCTTCATTACTATTAGAAAATTCGGCGAACCAATCATTCTTTTCGATCAATTCAGCAGGAGTACCTTCGGCTACTACAGTTCCGTTATCTAAAACAATTACATGATCCGCATCTTTTACCATTGAATAACGATGTGCAATAATGATCACCGTATTTTCTTTTCTTATTTCATCCACTGTTTTCTTTACTTCAGCTTCAGTAGCAAAATCTAAATTGGCGGTCGCCTCATCCATAATAAGAATAGCCGGTTTTGAAATTAATACCCGCGCAATTTGTACCCGTTGTCTTTCTCCCACCGAAAGTCCAAAACCACTTTCGCCTACTACTGTTTGTAAACCATCGGGGAGTCTTTGTAAGGTGGTTTGCATTCCTGCGGCCGTGGCAGCTTTAGTTACATCTTCTATTGTTGCATCGGGTCTTTTGTATCGAATATTATCGGCGAGCGTTCCTCTGAATATAGCGCCGTCTGTGGCTACCATTCCTATTTGGCTTCTTACAGATGCGCCATCCATTTCAGATAATTTTTGTCCGTCGATCAATACATCGCCGCTTTGCGGTTCAAATAATTTTAGCAACAGGTCAACCGTTGTTGTCTTACCTGCACCTGATGAACCTACCAATGCTGTTATCTTTCCGGGTTCGGCTGTGAACGATAAATCATTTAAAATTTCTCTATCTGCATTGTAAGAAAAATGAACATTTTTAAATTCAACTTTTCCTTTAACGATCGATAATTTTTTACCAACTTTTTCTTCAACGGTTGTATCTAACAATTTAAATGCTCTGGCAATAGATGTTACGTTTTGTTGTACATCTGCCCAGATGCCTGCCAGGTTATCTATCGGCTCATACAGCATATCCAAGTAGGCGACGAACATGACCACATCGCCCGGCGTTAATTTATGCTCCAGGGCAAGAAAGCCACCATATGCCAATACCAGTCCCTGCGAAATATGCGTCAACAACACCTGCCAAAAAACATATTTGTTTGACAGCAATGACCTTTTGATATAATCCTTATACGCCTGGGCAGCCTGTGTATCCAGCAATATCACTTCTCTTTCTTCTGCACCGGACAGCTTTACTGTTTTAATACCTGCTAATGCATCCTGCATTCTCGTCGATACTTCTTCCCATTTTTCGTAGTAGGAAGCTAATCCCATTTCTAATTTTTTGGTAGAGATAATAGTAATGATGAGATAAAACGGCACGATCGATATTGCCAAAAGAGCGAGTATGGTATTTTGCCAGAACATGATGCCGAGTATGCCGACCAGGCTGATTATTTCAGGCAATATTTGCTTGGTGAAAGCGCTGACTGTTTCGGACACTTCTTCGCTCTGGTCTATCTGTGTGTGTAAAGCTGCAGTGGATCGTTTTGAGAAAAACGCCAATGGCAATCTTAATACATGTCCGAATGTTTTTTTGATGAATTGTTGTTCGATGGTGCAGATCAATTTTACTTCCATCGTTTCACCGATCCGCCAAAAGATCAATCCAAGGATATTGATGATAAAAAGCAATATCGTTGCCCACATCAATGTCTGAAAGGCCTCACCGGGCGTACGTGGAGCCACATGATCTTTACGATGCGGTTCTTTTACCCTGCGCTTTTTTACCGGTTCCTTATGAAGATCATGAGTAGCGGTTCCTTTTTTTGTTGTATCAATTGCAACCGTTTTACTGTTCTCTTTATTTTCTTCTTTTTCAATAAACTTAGTAATAGGATCATCATCAGTTTCGGGTGCAACACCCATCTCTCTTTTTACATCATTGCGTGCACGCTGAACAAATAAGCCCGAAATATCATTGACTGCTTCGCGATAAATAAGCGGCTCTATCAATGTAACGCCCGTACTCAATAAGCTAATAATAAATACCGCTAACAACCCTTTTTTATAAGGTTTGATAAGGCGTATTATATTTCTCCAGACATTTTTCTTTTCTCCTTTTTCAGCCATTTTTTTATGCTTTATTGAATTTTACTAAAAATGGGGTTAACTTTTGGTTAGCCCCATTTTTATTTTATACAAGAAGCTATTACGCTTCTTTACCATGGCAGTTTTTATACTTCTTACCACTACCGCAATAACAAGGCTCATTTCTTCCCGGTGTTTTTTCCACTCTTATCGGTTCATGTTTAACAGGTATTGATGGATCGATATAATCACTATCGGGAGATGCAAATTCCGGTCCGCCTGCACCGGCAAATTCCGCTTTGCGCTCGCGCATTTTACTCATATCTGTTTTTCTCTCTCTACCTTCTTTGATCTGTCCTTTGTTATTATCTTCGACCGGCATTGAACAATGGCATAAGAAGCTAACGATATTTCTATTCACTTCATCGTCCATTTGTTTGAATGCGCCAAATGCTTCTATCTTGTAAATTACCAATGGATCTTTTTGTTCGTATCCTGCAGTTTGTACACTATGGCGCAAATCATCCATTGCCCTTAAATGTTCTTTCCATGCATCATCGATCAATGCCAAGGTGATGCTGCGTTCCAACGCATTGGGCAATTCCGCACCTTCGGTAGCAATTGTTCTTTCTATATTAGCGAGTGCCTGAATTCCTTTTTTCCCATCCGTAAATGGTACTGATACATTTTCAATATGAGCGCCTTGCTCTTTACGGATATTTTTAATGACAGGCAATGTATCTTTTGCGATAACGGCTGCTTTGCGGTTGTAATTTGATTTCGCTTCGTTGTACAATTTTTCTGCAACCACAGGCACATTACCTTTTGCCACTTCTTCTTCAGTAAGCGCCGTATCAATTCCAAAATTCATGATGCATGCCAGTTTGAAATCTTCGTAACTGCCACTTTCTCTAAATGAATTGATCAACCCATCTGCTACAGAATAAAAAGCATTATCAAGATCCAATGCCAAACGATCGCCAAACAATGCATGGTTACGTTTGCTATATACCACATTACGCTGTTTGTTCATTACATCATCATACTCCAACAAACGCTTGCGTATACCAAAATTATTTTCTTCAACTTTTTTCTGTGCCCTTTCAATTGATTTAGAGATCATGCTGTGCTGGATCACTTCACCTTCTTTGTAACCCATTCTATCCATCATCGATGCAATACGTTCGCTACCGAACATACGCATCAGGTCATCTTCCAGACTAACAAAAAATTGTGTACTACCCGGATCTCCCTGTCTACCGGAACGCCCACGCAACTGTCTATCAACACGACGACTCTCATGTCTTTCCGTACCAACAATAGCCAAACCACCCGCATCCTTAACACCAGGGCCAAGCTTAATATCCGTACCACGGCCCGCCATATTGGTAGCGATCGTTACAGCGCCAGCCAGTCCTGCTTCCGCAACAACCTGTGCTTCTTTAGCATGTTGTTTTGCATTCAATACATTGTGCGGGATATTTTTTTGCTTTAACATCCTGCTCAGTAATTCACTTATTTCTACCGATGTTGTACCAACCAATGTTGGCCTTCCTGCATTGCGTAATTTTTCTATCTCCTCAATAACCGCTTTATATTTTTCTCTTTTTGTTTTGTAAACAAGATCCTGCTCATCTTTACGAACCGCAACAATATTGGTTGGAATCGTTACCACATCTAATTTATAAATATCCCACAACTCAGCCGCTTCTGTTTCTGCAGTACCCGTCATACCAGCTAATTTGTGGTACATACGGAAATAATTTTGCAAGGTAACAGTAGCATACGTTTGTGTAGAAGCTTCGATCTTTACATTTTCTTTCGCTTCGATCGATTGATGCAAACCATCGCTATACCTTCTTCCGTCAAGGATACGGCCCGTTTGTTCATCAACAATTTTTACCGCACCATCCATTACAACATACTCCGTATCCTTGTCGAATAAAGTGTATGCTTTTAATAATTGTTGTGCTGTGTGTATACGATCAACTTTTATTGAGTAATCATTTAATAATGTTTCCTTAGCCTGTAATTTTTCATCGGCAGTCAAAGAACCCTTATCAATTTCAGCAAGCTTGGTCGCTAGATCCGGCATAATAAAAAATTCAGGATCTTCACCAGCACCTGTTATCATATTGATGCCTTTATCGGTAAGATCAACGCTGTTATTTTTTTCATCGATGTAGAAATACAATTCATCATCAACTTTACCCATTTCCCTTTGTTGATCGGCGAGGTAATAATTTTCGCTCTTCTGTAATTTCACCCTGATGCCCGGTTCACTCAAGAATTTGATCAACGCGCTATTCTTAGGTAAGCCACGATGTGCGCGCATTAAAGCAAGGCCTCCATCTTTAGGGTCATCATTGCCTTCGCTTATTTTTTTCTTTGCTTCAATTAAGTATTGATTGACCGCTTTTCTCTGTACTTCTACCAATTTTTCGATACGGGGTTTCAGATCGAAAAATTGTTGTGTGTTATCGCTGTGTCCGACAGGGCCGCTAATAATTAACGGTGTTCTTGCATCATCGATCAATACACTATCCACCTCATCCACCATCGCAAAATGATGTTTGCGTTGTACCATTTCATCCGGATTGTGCACCATATTATCTCTCAGGTAATCAAAACCAAATTCGTTATTGGTACCATAAATAATATCGGCATTATAAGCATCGCGACGCGCATCGCTATTTGGTTCATGTTTGTCGATACAATCAACAGTAACGCCCAGCCACTCAAAGATCGGCCCGTTCCATTCACTATCACGTTTAGCCAGGTAATCATTCACGGTCACGATATGTACGCCTTCACCCGCCAATGCATTTAAGTAGGCAGGCAAGGTACTCACTAACGTTTTACCTTCACCGGTTGCCATTTCAGCGATTTTCCCCGAATGCAATACAGCACCACCTATCAGCTGTACATCATAATGAACCATGTTCCAGGTAACTTGTCCGCCACCGGCGATCCAGGTATTGCTGTAAACAGATTTATTGCCACTGATTTTAACGTGCGCTTTTTTAGCTGCCAATTTTTTATCCAGTTCGGTCACAGTGCTTTCCAGTGAAGTGTTATTCTTAAAACGATTGGCAGTTTCTTTTACAACGGCAAAAGCCTCAGGTAAAAGCGCTCCTAAAATTTCTTCTATTTCTTTGTTCCTGTCTTTCTTTAAAATATCGATCTCCTGGTAAATAACGTCTCTGCCACCAATGTCGTCAACAGGAAGGTTTTCAGCCACTGATTGCTTACCGCTTATTTTTTCATCAATAACGGCAAGGTGCTGTTTGATACGTTCACGAAACTCAATCGTTTTAGCACGAAGTTCGTCATTGCTTAATGCTTGATATTGGGCAAAGAACTCATTGATCTTCTCTACCTGGGGACGAATCTGTTTTACATCCTTTTCACTCTTACTGCCGCCAAATACTTTTGATAAAAACCCTATCATAAAAATTGTAATTGTATATAATTGTTAATTCAAACCCCTGAAATGTCAAATATGATGCTGAAATAGCTTCAGAGCCAAATTGACAGGGAGGGCAAATGTACATATTTAATATATCGGATGTGTGATGTACTAGGTATGATGTTAAAAAACTGATGTTAATTCTTTGTTTATAAAATATCAAAGCAAGCATTGTGCTTTGTATATTGAACATCGTACATAAAAGCCTAATTATCAACTCAAAAAGCCCTATTTATACTTTTTGCTTTTTACTTTTGACTTTTTACTTGATCACGCTTTCCTGTAAGCATTTTTGCCCTACCTTTGCCACCCAAAAGTATAGGTATTCACTATTTCTAATAGATTATATGTCAGGAGCTTTAAAAGAGGTACGTAACCGGATAAAAAGTGTTCAAAGCACACAACAAATAACCAAGGCCATGAAAATGGTGAGTGCTGCCAAATTGCGCCGTGCTCAGGATGCTATTACACAGATGCGTCCATATGCACAAAAACTACAGGAAATGTTGGGTAATATTGTTAGTACAAGTGACGGAGATGTGAATGTAGCGTTGGCAACAGAAAGATCGGTTGAAAAAGTACTGATCATTGTTGTTACGAGTGACAGAGGCTTATGTGGCGGCTACAACAGCAACTTAATTAAATTAGCAAAGCAGGTCATCAGTGATAAATATGCTGCGCAGGAAGCCAAAGGAAAAGTTGAAATATTACCGATAGGAAAAAAAGGCTTCGAACATTTTACAAAAAACGGGTTTAAAGTAGTCGACAAATATTGGGATATTTTTACCGGCTTAAGCTTTGATAAAGTGCAGACAGCGGCTCAATATGCAATGGAAACTTTTGCCAACAAACAAGTTGATGCGGTAGAATTAATTTACAGCGAATTTAAAAATGCAGGTACACAGATCTATGTAGATGAGCAATTTTTACCTGTAAAGAAAATAGCAAGGCAACAAGGTAAAAAGGCAGACTTCATTTTTGAACCGGGTAAAGATGTACTGATAGCAGAGCTGATGCCGAAGATATTGAACACACAATTGTTCAAAGCTGTATTGGATGCGAACGCAAGCGAGCATGGCGCACGTATGACAGCAATGGATAAAGCAAGTGACAACGCTAATGAATTATTAAAATCATTAAAAATTAGTTATAACCGCGCAAGACAAGCAGCCATCACTACTGAATTAACAGAGATAGTAAGTGGCGCTGCAGCATTAAACGGATAAATCAGAATGGAACTTTCTCAGATCATACCGCATATCGAAGCACTGGTATTTGCCAGCGATAAACCATTGACTAGTTTAGAATTAGTTGACCTGGTAAATAATGCCCTTGGGTTTATTGAAGATAAAGCTTCGCTTGATCAGATAGAATCTGCGATTCAAGGGATCAGTGAAAAATATGGTGCCGAATTTTATTCGTTTGAATTAAGAGAAAGCGGTGGCGGATGGCAGTTCCTTACAAAAAAAGAATATCACCAAACGATCGCGCAGCTAAATGGCGATAAGTTTCTGAAGCGATTGTCAACTGCTTCAATGGAAACCTTATCTATCATTGCTTATAAACAGCCAATCACCAAAAGTGAGATAGAAGCGATCCGCGGTGTGAATTGCGATTATGCAGTTCAAAAATTATTAGAAAAGGACCTCGTAATAATAGCCGGCAGAAATGAAGAAGCAGTTGGCAAACCATTGATCTACGCTACATCAAAATCTTTCATGGATTATTTTGGCATCAACAGCGCAGCTGACCTTCCTAAAATAAATGAAGTATTGATGGAAGAATTGGTCAAGGCAACAGTCGTTCATCCTGAAGAAGAAACAATTGCAGAAGAGCCGGAAGCTGCATTGGCTGTAACTGAATCAGGCGAGATCGTTGAAAATGACAACACAGAAAGTAAGGATGGTTTTTCAGAATCATAAATTATTAAAATAATATTTTAATGAGGTATGAAGAAAATGTTTTCATACCTTTTTTTATACAGATCACATCACAACCCAATCAATAAAAACAATGACACAGGTTTTAACACCACAACAATTAGTTGATATTGCCAATGAATTTGGCACACCGGTTTATGTATATCATGCAGAAAGAATAGCAGAACAATACAATAAATTAAAAAGCGCTTTTGAAGGATGCAATGCACGTATTTTTTATGCCTGCAAAAGTTTAACCAATATCAATATCCTTAAATGGATGCAGGAAATAGGCGCTAATCTTGATTGTGTAAGTATCAACGAAGTACAGTTAGGATTGAGAGCGGGCTTTCAACCAAAACAAATATTGTACACGCCAAACTGTGTAGATTTTGAAGAAATTGAAGAGGCTAAAAATTTAGGCGTAAATATCAATATTGATAATATCTCTATTCTGGAACAGTTTGGAACCCGCTTTGGCAATAGCTATCCGGTTTGTATTCGTTTAAATCCGCATATTATGGCGGGAGGAAATTATAAAATTTCTACCGGGCATATCGATAGCAAATTTGGTATCTCTATTCACCAGATGAGGCATATTGAACGTGTGGTAAAATCAACCAAATTGCATGTTGCCGGTATTCATATGCACACAGGAAGCGAGATCAAAGATGTAAACGTTTTTTTACAGGGATTAGAAGTGATGTTCGAAATGGCAAAACATTTTCCTGATCTTGCATTCATCGACCTGGGCAGCGGGTTTAAAGTGCCTTACCAGGCAGGTGATGTGGAGACTGATGTAAATCTGTTAGGCAAAAAATTAGCAGAAGCATTTCAGTTACACGAAAAAGAAACTGGCAGAAAATTAGAAGTTTGGTTTGAACCGGGAAAATATTTAGTGAGCGAATGCGGGTATTTCGTTGTAAAAACAAATGTGATCAAACAAACAACGGCTACGGTTTTTGTTGGTGTGAACAGCGGCTTCAATCATTTGATCCGTCCAATGTTCTACGATGCATTTCATAGAATTGAAAATATCACCAACGCAAACGGTGCTGAAAGAATTTACACCGTTGTAGGTAATATTTGTGAAACAGACACTTTCGCATGGGACAGACAATTGAATGAAGTGAGAGAAGGCGATTATCTTGTTTTCTATAACGCAGGCGCTTATGGTTTTGAAATGTCGTCTAATTTTAATTCCCGTCTTAAACCGGCTGAGGTTTTAGTTAAAAATGGCGAAGCTAAACTCATACGCAGAAGAGACGTTTTTGAAGATCTTTTGCGTAACCAGGTTATTGTTTAATCTTATAACTATTTTATTAAAAAGGATCCCTTTGTTGGGATCCTTTTTTGTTTCACCACAAATGTATTATGATGGAATTTCTTTGATCGCTCATAGCCGCTGGGCTGCGTTCCTGCTCCAGCGCTGCTTTGGCCACTGACAAAACATGCTGCGCATGATTTTGTCTGCTCGCTTCGCTGGCACCGTAGCCAGAGAGGCGCTTCCTCAGGAACTGGTAGAGTTGGTAGCCTGTGTATTGAAAGTATCTGTAATTATTCAATCCTATCCAAGCCACTACAAATACTTAAAAAATAAATTTCTCGACCCAAAATCATTCTTCCCAACTCCCAATTTCCACCAGTAACTGCATAAGTCGCCTCTTTGGCTATGGTGCCAGCGAAGCGTGGCAGAAAAAACAGTACGCAGTACTTTTTTTCAGTTGCCAAAGCAGCGACGTTGCGGTTACGATGCCCGCCGGCATGAGGCAAAAGCAATGCATAAAAAACAACATAAAAATATTTAGCAGAATCAAGACTAATCTGTATCTTAAACCCCGCAAAACCAACGTTTGCTTCAAATCAGCAATTACCACTAACTACCAAACTTTACTTACATGAATTCCTATCCCGTTCTCAAAAAAATCAATTGGTTTTTTTTATTCGCTATTGTATGTTTAGCGATCACGCTTCCATCCTGTAAAGCAAAAAAGAAATGGCTAAGCGTAGACCCTGCATACAGCAAGTATATTGATGCCTATACATCCGGCGTGATCTCAAAAACTGCTTCTATAAAAGTTCAGTTATCGGATGAAGCGACCACCACACATGCTGTTGGCGAAGTGGTCGATAAATCTTTATTTGATTTTTCTCCTTCGGTAGAAGGAACAGCCACCTGGATAGATGCACGTACGATCGAATTCAAACCGAAAAAAAATCTGGATGCAGACCAGTTATATGAAGTGTCTTTTAAATTAGGAGATATTACTAAAGTCCCTTCTGATTTTGCAACCTTCAACTTTAATGTGCAAACATTAAAGCCTGCTTTTAAAGTAACAGATTTTGGATTACGCAGTGCCGGTACTAAAGACAAGATGACGCTGCTCGGCCAGATTGAAACGGCAGATATAGAATCATCAACAATCGTAGAACAATTATTAACCGCAACACAAAACAATCAATCACTTAAAATAAACTGGCAGCACAATGAAAGCACTAAGCTGCACAATTTTACTGTTGAAGGAATAACAAGAGGCGCCACCGCTTCTCAAATAACATTGAGCTGGGATGGCAAGCCATTGAATGTTGCTATCGCAGATAAAAA
Organism: Ferruginibacter sp.; assembly: GCA_035485735.1. Taxonomy (GTDB): domain Bacteria; phylum Bacteroidota; class Bacteroidia; order Chitinophagales; family Chitinophagaceae; genus Ferruginibacter. Next base: position 834,991 of record DATHNS010000025.1, on the reverse strand, counting down.
AGATTTTGAAGTGCCTGCTATTGGCGATTTTAAAGTGATGAATATTGTTGCCATGAATGATGTGCAACAATATGCATCTGTTCAATTCAGCGATCCGTTGGTGGTCGGACAAGAGCTAACGGGCTTAATAAATATTACCGATCAATCCGATATAACCTACACCATTAACGGCAGCGAAGTGAAAATTTATACTGGTGATAAATTAGATGGAAATTTTACGGTCAATGTAAATGCAGGAATAAAAGATACCTGGGGTGCTACGCTTAGCGAAGGTTACACAGGCAGCGTATTTTTTGAAAACAGAATGCCTTCCGTAAAAATTCAGGGTAGGGGAAATATCTTGCCTAACTCCGGCAATTTAATGATCCCATTTGAAGCCATTAATTTGAAAGCTGTTGACATCAGCATCATTCAGATCTATGAAAATAATATTCCGCAATTTTTGCAAACGAATGACCTGGGTAGTGATAATGATCTCCGCACAGTAGCTAAACCCATCGTAGAAAAAACTTTACGTCTGGATGATGACAAAACGCTGGACCTCCATAAAAAACAACATTTTTCTCTCGACATCGATAAATTTATAAAGACACAGCCTGGCGCTATTTACCGTATTGTGATTGGATTCAGGCCCGAGTATTCATTGTATACTTGTCATAGCGTCGATTCTTCTGGAGCTACAACTAATGTTGATGGCGAAGATGATGAAGAGGGTGATGGTGGTAACAGCACCAACGGCCTTGACGACCAGGATGATTTCTGGAACCGTTACGGTAATTCATATCCTTATGGCTATGATTGGGATCACAAAGACAATCCATGCTACAAATCTTATTACAACAAAGATCGTTGGGCCGTAAGAAATATCATCGCTTCTAATATCGGGCTTACAGCAAAACGCGGTGCCAATAATTCTTTACAGGTTGCCGTATCAGATATTATTTCAACGGAACCTATGGCCGATGTTGACCTGGAAGTATTGGATTATCAGCAACAGGTGATCGGAAATGCTAAAAGTGACAATGACGGTTTTGCTAGCTTCGACCTGAAAGAAAAACCATTTTTACTCATTGCAAAAAAAGCCAGCGAAAAAGGGTATTTAAAATTAGATGATGGAAGCACACTCCCGCTCAGCCGCTTTGATGTTGGTGGTGCTGAAGTGGTGAACGGCATCAAAGGTTTCATTTTTGGCGAGCGTGGCGTTTGGCGCCCGGGCGATTCTCTTTATATTAATTGCATTATTGAAGACAAGGAAAATAAATTACCGAGTGATATTCCTGTTGAGTTTAATTTATTTAATCCGCAGGGCCAACTTTATAAACGCATCATACAACACAATGCAAATGAAGGCTTCAATGTTTTTAAAACAGCAACAGCACAAACATCGCCTACCGGCAATTGGCAGGTTAAAATAAAAGTCGGTGGCGCTACTTTTGAAAAAACGATCAAGGTAGAAACCATCATGCCAAACCGATTGAAGATCGATTTGAATTTTGGAGATTCTTTATTGGAAAGAAATAGCGCGTCAACAGGCACACTCTCTTCTAAATGGTTATTTGGCACACCGGCTAAAAACCTGAAAGCAAAAATTGATGTTTCTTTATACGCAACGCAGACAACCTTTAAAGGATTTGACGGATATAGTTTTGATAACCCTACGGGAACCTATTCTACACAAAGTAAAACAATGTTTGATGGCACATTGGATGCAGATGGTAACGCAACCGTAAAACCCGATTTTGCTATTGACGATAATGCACCGGGTATGTTGAGCGCTAATATGCTGGTAAAAGTATTTGAACCCGGTGGTGCTTTTAGTATTGATAATGTTACGTTGCCTTATAGTCCGTACAATAGTTATGCAGGTATCAAATTACCTGAAGGTGATAAAACATGGGGATTCTTATTAACAAACAAAACGCATACAGCACAAATTGTTGACGTTGATAGTAAAGGAAAATTATTGTCGGGGACTACACCGGTTGAAGTTCAATTCTATAAAATTCAATGGCGCTGGTGGTGGGATAATAGCGGTGAGAGCCTCAGTAATTTTACACAGGACCAGTACAATAAATTAATAAAAACAGAAACTGTTGATCTGTATGATGGTAAAGGAACATGGGATTTTAAAGTTGCAGCTAACGAATGGGGAAGATACTTAGTGTTGGTTAAAGACCTGCAAAGCGGCCACACAACAGGACAGGTTTTATACCTGGATGAAGAAGGCTGGCAAAGCAGGGATAATACCGATGACCCTACAGCGGCCTCTATGTTATCTTTTACATCCGACAAACAAAAATACAATGTAGGAGATGATGTAACGCTTACTATTCCAAGCAGTAAAGGCGGAAGGGCGCTCATCAGTATTGAATCAGGAAGTAAAATTATAAAAACATTCTGGGCAGAAACAACACAGGGACAGACTGTCGTTAAATTCACGGCAGATAAAAATATGTCTCCCAACGTATATGTAAATGTAAGTCTATTACAGCCGCATGCACAAACGATCAATGATCTTCCGATAAGAATGTATGGTGTGATACCAATTTTTGTGGAAGATAAAAGCACCATTCTCAATCCCGTTATTACGATGCCTGCCTCCCTTAAGCCTGAGCAGCAATCATCCATCACCGTTAGTGAGAAGGATGGAAAAGAAATGACCTATTGTATCGCGATAGTAGATGAAGGATTATTGGACCTTACGAAATTTAAAACACCGGATCCTCACAGTTATTTTTATGCGCGCGAAGCATTGGGTGTAAAAAGCTGGGATCTGTATGATTTTGTGATCGGCGCCTGGGGTGGCGATCTGGACAGGATATTAACAATAGGTGGTGACCAGGATGCAGGACCGGCAAAACAAAAAAAGGCCAATCGTTTTAAACCGGTTGTTCAATATTTAGGGCCTTTCCATTTGAACGAAGGAGAAAATCAGACACATAATTTTACATTGCCGCAATACATAGGTTCTGTAAGAGCGATGGTTGTTGCCGCGGATCATGGCAGCTATGGCGCCACTGAAAAAACGGTAGCTGTTAAAAAACCTTTGATGATCCTGGCAACAATGCCAAGAGTATTGGGCCCGACGGAATCGATCAAACTACCGGTGACAGTTTTTGCAATGGAAAATAATGTTAAGGATGTAACGGTTACATTGCAATCAAACCCTTTTCTTGAAGTGATCGGTTCTCCTACGCAAACAGTAAGTTTTACAGAAACAGGCGAACAACAGGTTTACTTTGATGTAAATGTGAAACAGAATATCGGTATCGGTAAAGTAAAAGTTACCGCAACCAGCGGTACTGAAAAAGCAGATTGTGATATCGAATTGGATATCCGCAATCCTAATCCTCCTGTAACTAGCATTACACAAAAACTATTAGCTGCCAATGAACAATGGAGTACTGTTGTCTCACCAATTGGTGTTGCTGCAACCAGTAAAGCCGTATTGGAAATATCCAGCGTGCCGCCGATGAACCTTGAAAAGCGATTGGATTATTTAATAGAATATCCATACGGTTGTATTGAGCAGACCACTTCTGCCATATTTCCGCAATTGGTGTTGAACCAGTTAACTGACCTGGATGATTATAGAAAATCATTGGTTGATAGAAATATTAAATCAGGTATTACCCGGTTGCAGGATTTTCAATGCAGCGATGGAGGCTTTAGTTATTGGCCGGGACAACCCGAAAGTGATGAATGGGGCACTAACTATGCGGGGCATTTTTTATTAGAAGCGCAGGCAAGAGGTTATACAATAAATGAATCTTTATTACAGCAATGGAAATTGTATCAACGCAACAAGGCGAATGAATGGGCTCCTTCCACTACCAATTTTTATGGCGGCGACCTTACGCAATCTTACCGCTTGTTCTTATTGGCTTTAGCAAAAGCTCCTGAACTCGGTGCCATGAATCGTTTAAAAGAATTCAAATATCTTTCTCCTGAAGCTAAATGGAGATTGGCTGCTGCCTATAAACTAGTTGGGCAAGACAATGTTGCACTAAGCCTTATTAGTGGATTACCGACAACGTTCAGTCAACGTTATTCACCTGGCTTTACTTACGGTTCAGATCTTCGTGATCAATCGATGGTTTTGGAAACACTAACGTTATTGGGCAGACGAGCACAGGCAGCTGAATTGGTAACGACCATCGCTACTAAATTATCGCAGGATGACTGGTATAGCACACAGACAACCGCTTACGCTTTAATAGCCATCGCAGAATATTGCGGCAAAAATCCATCAGGAGCTAAAATAATTGTAAATGAAAATATTAATGGCAAAACCGTTGCGATCAATTCATCTTCTTATTTCTCACAGACACCAGTCGATATAAGATCCGGCAATGCTACTGTTGTGATCAGCAATAAAGGAAATAACGCATTGTATGTACGCTTAATTTCTTCCGGACAACCTTTGGCAGGAAGTGACCTGCATGTAAATAACAATCCTGCTATACTGTCAATGAATGTGAGTTATTTATCGCAAGATGGAAAACCGATCGATGTTAGCTCATTAACACAGGGTACTGATTTTATTGCGAAGGTCACTATTAAAAACCCAGGCAAGCGTGGTGATTATACACAGATGGCGCTATCGCAAATATTCCCGAGTGGCTGGGAAATATTGAACACAAGAATGATGGATGGAGAAGGCGCCTTCCAATCATCGCCATCGGATTACCAGGATATTCGCGATGACCGGATCTATACTTATTTCGATATCGAAGAAAATAAAACACTTACTTATTATGTGCAATTGAATGCATCCTATTTAGGAAGGTATTTTTTACCGGGCACTTTCTGTGAAGCGATGTATGATAACTCTATTACAGCTGGTGTTAACGGCAGATGGATTGAAGTAGTAGCACAATAATTGATAGAACGCAGATCGTAATAATCATAGCGGTCTGCGTTCTATTTATCAAAAACCAAGATTGAGTTTTTTCTCTTCCATATCAAAAAAAATAAAAAATACAAAACGCCGCACTAAAATTGTGCTGGCGATAGTATTGATTTTATTTATCTGGTTTGGGTTCTCCTTACAAGCTAAATTATTCAACGCTCCTACAAGCTTTGTTATTGAAGATAAAAATGGAAACTTATTAGACGCCTCTATCGCAACAGATGGGCAATGGCGTTTTCCTTATGATGAAAATGTACCGGAGAAATTTATCAAGTGCATAACTACTTTTGAAGACAAAAGATTTTACGCTCATCCGGGTGTTGACATTATTGCATTGGCCAGGGCCGTATCAAAAAACATAAAACATAAAAGTATTGTGCAAGGTGGCAGTACACTAACCATGCAGGTCATTCGCCTGAGCAGAAACAAAGAAAAAAGAAACTTATGGCAAAAATTAATTGAAAGTATTGAAGCCGTTAGATTAGAATGTTCTTATTCCAAAAAAAGTATCCTGGCATTGTATGCATCTTATGCTCCGTTTGGTAGTAACACCGTTGGATTGGATGCTGCTTCCTGGAGATATTTTGGCCGCAGTCCTGATAAATTAAGTTGGGGAGAGATGGCAGCATTGGCCGTTTTACCCAATGCGCCTTCGCTGGTTCATCCCGGAAAAAACAGGGATGTCTTATTAAAAAAAAGAAATGAGCTGCTCGATAAGTTAGTCGCTAATAAAACAATAGATCAAACCACCTGTGATCTGGCGAAGCTGGAACCATTACCGGGAGAGCCATTGCCATTACCTCAATACGCGCCACATTTATTGCAACGTTTTAAAGAAGACCTGAAAAATGAAAATCCATCTGCGGTAACAAAAATAAAAACGACCATTGATCTTCAACTTCAACAAAATGTAACCACTATTTTAAACCAGCACCATAGTATTTTGAAAGGCAACAACATTAACAACACCTGTGCTTTGGTGTTAGATGTAGAGACAGGAAATACTTTGGCCTATGTTGGAAATATTTACGACACACAAAATCCTGATATGGAAAGTGATGTGGACGTGATAAAAGCACCGAGAAGCCCTGGTAGTACTTTAAAACCAATGTTGTATGCAGCGATGCTTACCGATGGCATGATATTACCTAATTCCATCATCCCGGATATTCCTACACAAATTGGTGGTTATGCGCCGAAAAATTTTGATTTGAGTTACGATGGTGCTGTACCGGCATCACAGGCATTGGCGCGTTCATTGAATATTCCTGCGGTAAAATTATTACAACAATATAAGTACGAGCGCTTTTATGATGTATTGAAACAATGTGGTATTACCACTTTAGATAAACCTGCAGATAATTATGGGCTCGCGTTAATATTAGGTGGCAGCGAAGTTACGATGTGGGACATTGCCGGTGTATATGCAAGTATGGCAAGGACTGTAAATCACCAAAACAAAAATAAAGGCATGGCGATGTCGGATGATTTTCATGCACCCAATTATCAGTATAAAAATCCAAATTCCAAAAAACAAAATCCAAATACGGCGCTTAACTTTTTTGATCCAACAGCTATCTGGTTCACCTTTCAGGCAATGCAGGAGGTCATGAGACCGGGAGAAGAGGGCCTCTGGCAGCAATTTAATTCATCACAAAGAATTGCCTGGAAAACCGGTACCAGCTTTGGTTTTAGAGATGGCTGGGCTATTGGCATCACCCCAAAATATGTAGTAGCAGTTTGGGTGGGCAATACAGATGGTGAGGGCCGGGCGGGTTTAATTGGTGTACAAACAGCCGCTCCCATCATGTTTGATATTTTCAGGCAATTGCCTGCATCAACATGGTTCGCCTCCCCGCAAAATAATTTTGCATTTATTCCTGTCTGCAGAGAGAGTGGTTATCGCGCAAATATTGATTGTCCGGATGTAGACACAATAATGGTTCCCGCCAACGGCTACAAAGCGCCATTGTGTAATTATCATAAAATGATCCATCTTGATCCAACCGGTGTTTATCAGGTAAATGAAAATTGTGAATCGCCTTCGAAAATGATCAATAAGAGCTGGTATGTTTTAACGCCTACGATGGAGTGGTATTACAAACAAAAAAATCACGATTATAAACCGTTGCCTGCTTTCAGGTCAGATTGTACTTTTTCGGAAACCGGAAAACAAATGGATCTGATCTACCCTCAACCTGATGCAAAGATTTATGTGCCACTTGAAATAAATGGCGAAAGAGGAAAAACCATTTTTACGGCGGCGCATCGTAAAGCAGAAAGTAAAATATTCTGGAGCCTCGATGATGAATACATTACCACTACTACGAATTTTCACCAGATCGCTATAAGTCCCGCTCCTGGCAAACATATTATAACTTTGGTAGATGAAAATGGGGAATCTCTTTCCCGTCAGTTTGAGATAATTGATACCGTTAAATAAAAAGGATTTTGTAGCTACTTTCCCCCATTTTTTCAACAAACGGCCGATGAAATTTCATCCACCGAAAATTTCGTTGTACCTTTACCTGACCGCACGGATTTTTTTCTATTCTTCCCGAGTATGTGAGTTCCGCTGGTCAGTAATATCGGGTTAAATAAATTAACAAGATTTTTTTTCGATTACCTGTCTTTTCGTTGATGTTCAAACAACGATCATGTCAGATTTTGTTTTTTATTTTTTTTCGACACGTGTTATAAAACAGAATTTTAAACTTATTGATTATGGCCAAGTATATTTTTGTTACCGGTGGTGTTACCTCTTCGTTAGGTAAGGGTATTATTGCTGCGTCGCTTGCAAAACTGTTGCAGTCGAGAGGATTAAGGGTAACCATCCAAAAATTAGATCCTTATATTAATGTGGATCCCGGTACACTAAACCCCTACGAACATGGTGAATGTTTTGTTACAGAAGATGGTGCAGAAACCGATCTTGACCTTGGCCACTATGAAAGATTTCTAAATATATTTACTTCGCAGGCGAATAACGTTACTACCGGCCGTATCTATCAAACGGTTATCAACAGGGAAAGAGAAGGTGCTTATTTAGGTAAAACAGTACAGGTTATCCCACATATAACGGATGAGATCAAACGCAGAATATTAGCGATCGGTGAAACCGGGGAATATGATATTGTGTTGACAGAAATTGGCGGAACAGTGGGTGATATTGAGGGCTTACCTTTTATAGAAGCTGTACGCCAGTTACAATGGGAGATGCCTGAAGAAGATTGCCTGGTAGTGCATCTAACATTGATCCCCTATTTAAAAGCGGCGAACGAATTAAAAACAAAACCAACGCAACACAGCGTAAAGCTGATGAGCGAAAATGGCATACACCCTGATATTATTGTCTGCAGAACAGAAAGGCCATTAAATGCAGAACTTAAAAGAAAGATCGCACAATTCTGTAACGTAAAAACGGAAGCTGTAATTGAAGCAATGGACGCAAGTAGTATTTACAGGGTTCCGATAAAAATGTTGCAGGAAAATTTAGATACGATCGTGCTGAAAAAATTACAGATCAATGGGTATGCTGCTCCTGAATTAACTAAGTGGAAAGAATTCTTAGAAAAATTAAAACATCCTACCAGCAAAATAAATATCGGATTGATCGGTAAGTATATTGAATTACAGGATGCCTACAAATCAATATTAGAATCATTTGTACACGCCGGTGCGATGAATGAATGTAAAGTACAGATAGTAAATATCCACAGTGAATTTATTACAGATGAAAACGTGGCAGAAAAATTAGGCGCGCTGGACGGATTGTTGGTGGCGCCGGGTTTTGGTATGAGAGGCGTAGAAGGAAAGATCACGGCTGTGAAATATGCAAGAGAAAACAAACTACCTTTCTTTGGCATTTGTTTAGGAATGCAAATGGCGGTAATTGAATATGCAAGAAACGTAATGGGATTAACGGATGCGCATTCAACCGAAATGGATGCCGATACTAAAAACCCTGTTATTGACCTGATGGAAGAACAGAAAAAAGTAACTACAAAAGGCGGTACCATGCGTTTGGGTGCTTATCCATGTACGTTAAAAGAAGGTACGCTGGCTTATCGGATCTATGGCCAATCTTCTATCAGCGAAAGACATCGCCACCGTTGGGAGTTCAATAATAAATATTTAGATCAATTTGAAAATTCGGGTATGATCGCCAGCGGTAAGAATCCTGCAACCGGTTTGGTTGAAGTAGTTGAATTACCTGCCCACCCATTCTTTATTGGTGTGCAATACCATCCGGAATTAAAAAGTACGGTAGAGAACCCTCAGCCAATATTCGTGAACTTTATTAAAGCTTCCAAAGAGTTTGCCGAACAAAAAAGTAAAGTAAAAACCGGCGTACTTCAAAACGAGCCCATATAAAAATATTACTATCAATGAGATGCTATTATCCGGCATCTCATTTGATACTATTTAACAGTCTCTTATAAATTGGCTGCATAATCTCCCTGCTTAACTCATTGATTCGCCTATCTTTGCCACTTATATTAAAAAAGAAAATACTAAATCAAATCACATTAGAAATGAAAAAAATACTTTATAGTCTGTTTTTTCTTACCATTACCATCACCTGCGTTTCGGCTCAAAGTAAAAATGACCCGGATGCTAAAAAATTATTAGAGGCGGTTACTACTAAATTTAAAACTTTTAAGGCAGTACAGGCAAAATTTACACTCAGAATAGAGAATGCAGCAGGTAAGTCCCTGGGTTCAAAAACAGGTTCTGTATCGATGAAAGGCATGAAATACAGGGTAAGCATTACTGGGCAGGAAATTTTTTGTGATGGTACCAACGTTTCCACTTACGATCCTTCTTCTAAAGAAGTAACTATTACAAAAGTAGATCCTACAAGTAACGCTATTACACCGCAAAAAATATTTGCAGATGATTCTTACGATAAAGATTTTCTCTACAAATTAAACGATCCGAAAGTAGTGAATGGAAAAACAATTGAAGAAGTTGAATTGACACCTATCGATAAAACGAAATCCTTTTTTAAAGTACTCGTTCAAATAGATAAAGCCACGCAGACTATTGTCAGCACTAAAATATTCGAAAAAACAGGAGAAAGATATACCTATTCAATTAGTAACATGAATACAAAAGCAGCCATCGGTGATGATGAATTTGTATTTGATGCTAAAAAATACCCTGGGACCGAAGTGGTAGATTTACGATAACAGAACATGTTGTAAAATATTCAGTCGGCAGTGTTCATACGCTGCCGATTTTTTATTGATCTCCTTTGGGATTCCAGCGATACGTATTGATAGTAAAGCCGGCCAGATCTAAAACCCTGTCCACCACCGTAGCTGCCAGTTCTTCGAATGTAGTAGGCTTACTATAAAAAGAGGGTGTAGCCGGACAAATAATTCCTCCTGCCAGTGTAATGGTCTCCATATTTTTTATATGGATAAGGTTGTAAGGTGTTTCCCTCACTACACAGATCAACTTTCGTCTTTCCTTCAATACTACATCCGCTGCTCTTGTGATGAGGTCGTTACTGATACCTGAAGCGATCCTGCCCAAGGTTCCCGTACTGCAGGGGATAATGATCATTGTATCATATTGCCCCGAGCCTGAAGCGAATGGTGCGTTGAAATCTTGTTGCGTGAAAAATTTTACGGGATAATCAGCATAGCTTTCATTGCCTAATTCTGTCTCCCATACCTGCCGGGCATTTGTCGTCATCACTACAGAAAGCTCACTCCACTGGTTTTTTATGCCGATGAGTTTATCCAATAAAACCTTCGGATAAATAGCGCCACTTGCCCCGGTTATTGCTACAACAATTTTATGCATTAATTTGTACTTAAATTATCTGTCTAAGCTACTAAACAATTGCTGTATGAAAAAGATTGCCCCGGTATTTATTCTGGTCTTGAGCGTGATCATTAGTGTATCATTTATTTCGTCTCCCAAAGAAAGTGTGCATTGGCTCACCATTGCGGAGGCTCAAAAGGCCTATCAAAATAATCCTAAGCCGATCTTGGTAGATGTATATACCAGCTGGTGTTATTGGTGTAAAGTAATGGATAAGGAAACATACTCGAAAGACAGTGTTGCCTCCTACATTAACCAACATTATTATGCGGTGAGAATAGATGCCGAAACAAAAGACTCTATTGAATGGAGAGGAAAAAAATTTGGGTATAAACCCGAATACAAAGCAAATGAATTTGCCGCCTATTTACTAAATGGACAAATGAGTTTCCCTACAACAGTTTTTATTGCAGATATCAATGCGCAGCCCGCAGCTTTACCGGGTTATTTAAAACCTGCTGAATTTGAGCCGCCATTAAAATATTTTGGTGATGGTGTTTACAAAACACAGCCTTTTGTTGATTACATGAAAATTTTTTCAGCCAAATGGCAATAATCAAGTTCCAGTTTGAATAAATTGTTATGGGGCAAGAGATTGTTTTGCCCCATAATGCGACAATCTTTCCCCCTTAAATAAATCCGTTGTTTTATAAAATAATAGACGTAAATTCAATAAACATTTATAACATTAAAAAAATTATCAGCTATGAAAAAAGTAATATTAGCGATTGTTATGGTACTGGGAGTTACCGGTTTTGCGATGGCACAAAATACATCAGGCGATGCAAATATGCCAGGGCCGTACCATCATCATCACCATCATCATTATCACCATTACGATCACAGATAAATAAATAATTCTAGGATTGAATGAACAAAGCCTGTAGTAAAAACTACAGGCTTTTATTTTTAAATGCAATAATTTTATCCAAATATTTCATTCAGTAATCCTGCCAATCGTACGCCACCTTTTAATAGCTGTGTATTAACAATATCAATATGATCGTAATTATAACGATAACTTAGTTTCTGTTCATTTTGATTTATCTCAATATATAATTTTGCTGCAATCTGGTTCGATTCATAGAACCATTCGCTGATCGGTTCTTTTTGCCAGGTTTCTCTTTGACTGATAGTGGAGAAATTAATAGCGTTGGTATACTCCGTATAACTTAATTGTTGAAAGTCGATCAGTTTTTCATCCCATACTGCGTGTAAATTGGTCGGTTCCCTGAACCACATTACCCTTATTTTATTTCCGCCCTCATCTTCCGCGCGACTCACATGCATTGGCTGATGAATATCTCCTACCAGGTGAATTAAAAAACGGAGATAGAACAATTTTTTTTCTTTAGCCAAATTTTTATTTTTCAATTGTTTGATTAAAAAATTCACTTCTGTGTAGGCATCTGCTGCAGTATCTTTTAAAAGATATTCTTTCACCTGCGGATAAGTTAACCCATCAGGAAAATTGATATAATGCATTGGTGCCAGGTAACTATAGTCTGTATCAGATTTTATAAAATCTGCCCAGTTGCTTGCCATAGCAATAGATTCATTTCCCAGTATTTGTTGGATAGCCAGTTTTGCTTTCGGCGTTAAATAGCTTTCTGCAATTTGTCCCACAATACGGTGTCCAAGCACACCCCACGCCATTGAGCTAAATGGCAAGTAGAAAAACAAAGCGATAAACAATAGTTTTTTAAATCGTTTCATACTGTGGATTTTAATTGAAATTACGGCAATAAAAAATCCCATTTTAAAAAATGGGATTAAGAAAAAATTATTTAAATGTTTTTTCCGCCATGTCAGGAATATCTTCAGCTTTGTAATCACCGATATCTAGTTTCTTTTTCGTTTCTTCAAAAGCTTTTAATGTAAGATCAATATCCTCATCGCTGTGAGAGGCTGTTGGAATAAGCCGGTAAATAATATCTCCTTTCGGAATAACAGGATATACCACTATCGAACAAAAAATGCGATAATTTTCTCTCAGGTCCATCACCATCTGTGTAGCTTCAGGCACATCGCCTTTCATGAACACCGGTGTTACAGGAGAATTGGTACTGCCGATATCAAAACCTCTTTCTCTCAATCCGTTTTGTAAACGATGTACATTGTGCCATAATTTTTCTCTTAGCTCAGGCATTGTTTTTACCATTTCCATACGTGTCAGCATTCCTTCTACGATCATTAATGGCAAGCTCTTCGCGAATATTTGAGAGCGTGTATTGTAACGTAAATATTTCAATACATTTTTCGGTCCGCTGATAAATGCGCCAATACTTCCCATACTTTTTACAAAAGTTGAAAAATAAAGATCTACACCATCCTGACAACCTTGCGCTTCATCTGCCCCCGCACCTGTTGGCCCCATATAACCGAAGCCATGTGCATCATCGATCAATATCCTGAATTCGAATTTTCTTTTAAGTGCAACAATTTCTTTTAAAATTCCCTGTTCGCCATCCATACCAAAAACCCCTTCGGTGATCACTAAAATACCGCCGCCATTCTTTGCTGCCAGTTCTTTTGCTCTGTGTAATTGCTTTTCGCAATCTGCAATATCATTGTGCTTAAAAGCATACCGATGTCCCATGTGTAATCTTGTTCCATCAACGATACAAGCATGTGCCTCCGCATCATATACAATTACATCACGGCGATTTACCAACGCATCGATACAACTCATGATACCCTGATAGCCGAAATTTAATAACATGGTATCTTCTCTTTTTACAAATGCGCTGATCACTTTTTCAAGCGCATCATGCTTATCTGAATTTCCACTCATCATTCTCGCTCCCATAGGGTTACCCATGCCGTACATGGCAGCAGCTTCTGTATCTATTTTTCTAACTGTAGGATGATTTACCAAACCCAGGTAATTATTTAAGCTCCATACGATCATTTCTTTACCTCTGAAATTCATTCTTGGCCCTAATTCACCTTCTAATTTTGGGAAAGCAAAATAACCGTGAGCCCTATCCATGTGTTGACCGATCGGTCCGCCATCTTTCACTAATTTGTCGAAAACATCCATAATAGTTGTAAATTTTAAGTACTAAGTTGTAAGTTCTAGATTTCAGTTATACGCTTATGAATAAACGTTTGCAAATTTAAGGTTTTGGACACAAAAAGCATAACCTTCTCTTAACATTCAAATTTGCTGTAAATCACTGGATAGCCTGCTACCTTTGGTAAAATTTAACACAATGAGAAGGCTATTTATTTTTATCCCCTGTTTATTACTGATCGTGGCTTATTCTTCGGCTCAATCCGTACAAAAAGCAAAGCCCAAACTGATCGTTGGATTGGTTATAGATCAAATGCGCTGGGATAACTTATACCGATATGCCGATCAATACAGCAATAATGGCTTTAAACGTTTATTACGTGAAGGTTTTAGTTGTGAAAACACCATGTTGCCTTATACACCAACGGTTACAGCCTGCGGACATACCTGCATTTACTCCGGCAGCGTGCCTGCTATTACCGGTATCACTGGCAATAACTGGTGGGATCAGGATGCTAATAAAGAAGTGTATTGCACGGATGACAGCAACTACACAACGGTGGGAAGTAATACCAAGGCCGGACAAATGAGCCCCAACAGAATGTTAGTGACTACTATTACAGATGAATTAAGATTGGCAACAAATTTTAAAAGCAAAGTAATAGGCATTGCGTTAAAGGACCGCGGGGCCATATTACCAGCCGGACACAGTGCCAACGCTGCTTATTGGTACGATGGAGAAAATGGCAACTGGATAACCAGCTCTTACTACATGAATGAATTGCCTGCCTGGGCCAATCAGTTCAACAGCAGAAAAGAAGTTGATAGCTTAATGTCGCTCAATTGGAACATGTTGAACCCTGCTACTACCTATACGCAGAGCTCGGCTGATGAAGAAAGTTATGAAAGAAAGTTTGATGGAGAAAACACTACCTCATTCCCGCATACGCTCGATAAACTGGGAGACAAAAAATACAATATTATAAGATCCGTTCCGCAAGGAAATACCTTAACCCTTGATTTCGCAAAAGCAGCCATAGAAGGCGAACAATTAGGCATGAATGGCAATACAGATTTTTTGGCCATCAGTTGTTCTTCTACCGATTATATCGGGCACCAGTTCGGACCCAATTCTATAGAAAATGAAGATGATTATCTACGCCTGGATAAAGACATTGCTGATTTCTTAAAATATTTAGATGCCAGATATGGCAAAGGAAATTATTTGTTCTTTTTAACTGCGGACCATGGCGTGGCACATATTCCGGGCTTTTTAGAACAGAACAAAATACCCTCAGGCTTTTTAGATGGTTATGCCATGATGTATTATTTAAATGCAAATGCCAAAGCAAAATTTGGCATATCAAATGTGATCGTTGATGCAGATAATTATCAGTTAACCCTCAATCGTTCATTGTTGGATTCTGCTAAAATAACAAGAGAAACAATGATCGATTTTCTACTGCCTTTAGTTAAAAAAATAAATGGTGTTGCCAATGCATTTGACATTGAAAAAATAAATGAAACTACATTGCCGGACGTGCAAAAGAAAATGCTCAGCAATGGGTATTTCGCTAAACGCTGTGGCGATATACAACTCATCTATCAGCCGGGCTGGATCGATGGCGGACCAACAGGCACCACGCATGGTTTATGGAACCCTTACGATGCGCATATTCCACTGGTTTGGTTTGGATGGGGCATAACACACGGACAAACAAACGATGAAGTGTACATGACAGATATTGCACCAACCATCGCTGCAATGCTGCATATCCAGATGCCGAATGGCTGTATTGGCAAACCGATCATAGATATAACAAAATAATTGATTGAAATATTTTAAAAAAGCCTTGGCAAATTTGCTAAGGCTTTTTTATGCATTCATTTAGCAGATTGTATTGCATATTATATATTAACCGTATTTTCATAGCTGACTAATT
Source organism: Ferruginibacter sp. (assembly GCA_035485735.1). GTDB lineage: Bacteria > Bacteroidota > Bacteroidia > Chitinophagales > Chitinophagaceae > Ferruginibacter. The sequence continues at coordinate 819,285 of DATHNS010000025.1, read as the reverse complement.
AAAAACTAATGAAAATATTTTTTTCTATTGTATTGATCATTGCAGGTTATACATCTTTTTCACAGACCTATGTTTCCCTGGCACCCAGTCTGACTAATACAGCGGGAACACTAGCTGACAAATCCAATATAGCGCTTGAAATAGGCCAGCAATGGGACGTTTTTAGTATGGGTGTAGATATTGGCCAAACTACTTTAAGTCCGATAGGTAAAAAAGATACAGGTACTTATTTGGAGCTACGCCCGAATTTGAACATTTTCCAGGAGGGCAGGTTCACCAACACATTTACAGCAGGCATCGGCTATGTTTTTGGTGCAGAAGAAAATCTTTTAACAGAAGTTACTTATGGTATAGAATATACCTCCACGGAACAGTTACACTTCAATGTTTTTTTTGGCAACTATTATTACAGTGGGAAAACGTCTGCAAGCAGCACTTCTTTTTTTGGTATTTCTGCCGCATACTATTTTAAACCAAATAAAACTGGTGCCCTTATTAAAAGGGATGACAGATAAATCTGAATTAACCGTTTGTTAATGCGCCATTATTATTAAACTTTTTTGGCAATATTACGTCTTAAGAAAAATAACCAATCTTAACATTAAACAACAAACAATGAAACGATTTCTTCCAAAAGTACTTGGCCTTGCATTTTTATTAATGTCATTTGCCTTCAGCTCAAAAACAAACAGTCCAAAAGATGGCCATCCTTATTATTTACATGCACTTTCTGATCTTCGTGCCGCACGCTGGATGATCGAACATCGCCCTGGAAATTGGGCACAAACTAATGATGAGATGGAAGCTGTAAAACAGATCAATGCTGCCATTGGTGAAATTAAAAAAGCTTCTATCGATGATGGGAAAGACATTGATGATCATCCAAAAGTTGATGAACGCAACGACCATGACGGCCGTTTACATGAAGCGGTTGATTTTCTAAAAAAAGCACGTGAAGATATCAGTCATGATGAAGACAATGTATTTGCACAAGGTTTACAAGGCAGGGCATATATGCATATCGACAAAGCGATCGATGCTACAAAACGAGCCATCCACCAATAATCAAAATACTTTTAAAACAGAAAAGCCACTACTTAATAGTGGCTTTTCTGTTATATATCATTAGTAAAATCTTTCGGTTCAATTTTATTCTTTAAATTACCTGTGTAACCAATTATAAACCCTCTTTTATAAAATTCATTTTATCTTATGGCACAGACACAAAACATACCACTTAAGCTTGCTGAATTAAAACACCGTAGAGAACTATGCCTGAAAGAGCTTAAAGGAGATAAACATATTTCGAAGCTTGGCCAGCTGGCTGTCTGGATCACTGATAAAGTAGGAAGTATGGGCTTCTTCTTCATTATTTTTTTCTGGACAATTATTTGGCTAGGCTGGAATATCCTCGCTCCTGTAGCAGCACGTTTTGATCCTTATCCTGCCTTTGTACTTTGGTTATTTATTTCGAATATGATCCAGTTGTTTTTATTGCCATTGATAATGATCGGACAAAATTTACAATCGCAACATGCTGAATCAAGAGCAGAAACAGATCTGAAAATAAATGAATTAGCAGAGATCGAAAATGAAACGATATTGATGCATCTTGAAAATCAAAATATACTCATGCTCCAGATCTTGAAAAATATTGAATCTAAAACCGATTCTTTGGATAGTAAGATCAAAGGATAATAGCTTCCAAATAAAATAAAAAGCCCCTCTAAATAAAGGGGTTTTTTATTTTATTTAAAGCGATTGACTTATTGATCGCTAATACTATATACCTGCTTTGAAGTAGCAATTATAAAATCAAGTGATCGTCTCCCTGCACCTTCGATGATTAAAAAAAGACAGGTTAGTATTTGTGCATAATCGGATCGTACCTCATGCAATACTGCCCAAATACCTATTTTTGGCGGTGCTGGTGGCAATGGCAAAGGACTAGTGCCAAGGTAAAGATCTATCTTCGTACTAAGCACTGCAACGATCATTTGTATAACAAAATAAAAAGCAGTTATCCTGGTGAATAAGCCAAAGATCAATAGCAGGCCACCTATAATTTCGCCTGTAGCCACAAAATGAGCGGTAGTTTCAGGAAATGGGAATCCTAATTTTGTGAATCTTCCTACTCCCTGATTTGGATAAACAAATTTTAAAATACCTTCCCAAAAAAATACAGTTCCGGCCATTAAACGAATAATTAAAATAGTTGATTGCCCGGTAGCAGGCGGATGAAGAAACCAATTAATAATTTTTTTCATTGCTTTTCATTTTAGATAAATAATACTGCAAACATCAACACTCGGGTTCTCTTTTTAAGGTCAATTACATTATCTATTGGTTTTACTTGATTAAATACTGGATTATCAAGAATCCCGCTTATATCGTGTAATAATATTTCAAGATCAAGCAGTGTTAGTAACTTTGAAAAAAAACTTGAAAAGCAGAACACTTATATATCATTTTCTTTTTTGGACTACTATCTACCTTTTTTGGATCATTGTTTTTCGTAGCTATTCTATCTCCCTTACTAAAACAATGACGATAGAGTTCTGTTATTTAATTTTCATCACTGTAGACTACTATGCTATTAGTTATTTTATAACTCCCAAGTTTCTGATCAAAAAAAAATATTCCCCTTTTATTTTAGCTATAATAATGATCATTTTACTTTCTGCATTCCTTAGAACTTTGCTAGCAGCAGAAATGAATGCACACTTTTTTCATACAGTTTCTATAGATTTCAGTACATTATATTTAAATTCAGTAGCTAATATTTCGCTTTGGATATTGATCATTATACTCGGGAAAATGATAATTGACAGTAAACAAACACAGCAACAAGTAGCATTGCTGGAAAAAGAAAGAATAAAAAATGAACTGGATTATCTAAAGGCACAAATTAATCCACATGCACTTTTCAATTCACTAAATACTATTTACGGCTATATTGATAAGGATAATCAAATAGCAAGAAATACACTGTTACAATTCTCAGAGTTATTGAGATATCAGCTATATGATTGCGGCGCCGAGAAAGTAGATTTGGAAAAAGAAATAGATTATATAAAGAATTATATCGTCTTTCAACGTTTAAGAAAAGATGAAAAATTAACAGTATTATTTGAAATTGAAAATATTGAACCAGGTTTAAAAATTGCGCCACTTTTATTAATGATATTGATTGAAAATGCATTTAAATTTGTCAGTAACTTTTCTGACAAAGAAAATAAAATACTGATCAAACTATTCACCAGAGACAATTTTTTGTACAGCTCATTTATCAATACAAGAGAATTACAATATCCCTCACCAACAAAAGATGCTAACGGTATTGGCATTGCTAATTTAAAAAGGAGATTAGCGCTATTATACCCCGACAAATATGAGTTTTTAATTAACATTGATAAAGATTTTTATGAAACAAATTTAAATATCAATTTGTCATGAAACTAAAATGTATCATTATAGATGACGAACCGATCGCAAGAAAAATTTTGCAGGAATTTATTGAAGAAATAGATTTTTTAGAGTTGGCAGGACAAGCAGAAAATCCATTAAAGGCTATGTCATTGTTAAATGACAACACTATCGATATTATCTTTTTAGATATCAATATGCCCAAAATAAATGGCATTGAATTTTTAAAGAATTCGAAGATAAATGCCAATATTATTATGACGACTGCTTATACTGAGCATGCTGTGGAAGCATATGGATTAGATGTTTTGGATTACCTGGTAAAGCCTATTGCTTTTGAACGTTTTCTTAAAGCCTGCAATAAGGCAAAAGAAACAGGAAGGCCAACAAAAATAACCCCTCAAATAAATGATCATTTTTTTATAAAATGCGATAACCAAATTGAAAAGATATTTTTCAATGATCTTATATATGCCGAGGCCATGCTGAATTATGTAATGCTCTATACAAATTCAAAAAAAATGATGGTGTACATCACTATTAAGAGTTTAGAAGAACAATTGCCCGCTGAAGTATTTATTAAAGTACACAAATCGTTTATAGTGAATATGAATAAGGTAGACAGCATTGAAGGGAATATATTAAACATTGGCAACGAAAAGATCACGATCAGCCAAAATTTAAGGGAAAAGGTGATCAAAGAAATTGTAAAAGATAAAATGATAAAACGTTGATATTCCTCTTATAAGCTTAGAACATAACGAAATAATTTCCATCATTATCTCCACGTCACTGCCAACTCACATTAAATATCTCTGTATAAAATCCTGTACCTGAACTAAAATACAACACAGTAGGGTATTGACTTAGCGTATCCCCCTGTTCCGAACCAGTAAAAGTAATGCTATTACTGCTGTAAAGAATTGGGTCTGTCGTTGGACTTTGTGAAGAACCTGATTGTTGGTAGAGGATTATTTGATTCCCACCTGATAAATCAGTGATCACTTGCGAAGGAGTCAAAGCAAAAAATAGTGTATCAGCCGTAACAGGAATATTTGTTATTGTACCCCATGTAACAGTATTGCCGTTTGAACAAATTAAATTAAGATAAATGCTTTTCCCAACGACAGTTGTAGGAAGGTTTGTTAATCTTATACTATCAATAGTTAACGATATAGTTTGAGTACTAGTTTTTGAGCAGCTCAAGATGCTTGATATTAACAGGCATCCTGCTATTAGTCTTATGTATCTCATTTTAGTTATTTTTTTTGTAGAAATTATACAGTAACCTCATAAGCTAACTATGTGCCATGCTTATTATAAAAATGTAATGCTCCTTTAGATTCTTTACTGATCTAGCCATATTGTAATATATTGATATGAAAAACCTTTAATACATTTAAAGAACAAACCATTCTAAATGAAAATCAGAATTCCATATTGATAAAATTTTCAAAGTGAAATAATACAGAATCTATTATTGTAGCGATACATAATAATAGATTCTGTGAATATTTTGTATCCTGTAATTTCTTTACTGCATCATTTATACTTTCAATGTGTTGAATAGTATATCATCATCTTGATAATGGAGTTTCCGCATTTTTATCCAGTTTGATACCTGCATATCCGTCAATTCCTGTTTCATGAAGATCAAGCCCTGCTAACTCTACATCTGCGCTAACCCTGTTTCCAATTACAACATCTAATAATTTAAACATGAGCCAACCTGCAATGCCTACGAATATTAGATTTGTAATGGCACCAATACATTCTGCATAAAATTGACTAGTGTCTCCATAAAACAATCCTCTTACATTCCCTTTTATACCATTTAAGCCATCGCCATAAGTACCATCTGCAAAAAGTCCAAGGGATAATACTCCCCAAATACCATTTGCCCCATGTACAGCAACAGCACCGACAGGATCATCAATCCTTAATTTTCTTTCCATAAATAGTGTCACTTCTACAACTAGTATTCCTGAAATCAATCCAATTATTGCACCTCCTGCTGGTGAAACAAAAGCGCAAGGGGCCGTGATTGCAACTAAGCCTGCAAGCAATCCATTACACATCATGCTAACGTCTGGTTTATTGCCTCTCACCAACCAAATCCAAAGCGTTGCGGCCAAGGCCCCAGCACAGGAGGCAATCATAGTATTGAAAGCAACGACAGCGAATCTTAAATCTGTGCCGGCAAAAGTTGAACCTGAATTAAACCCAAACCAGCCAAAAGCAAGAATGAGCGTACCTAGCACAGCCATTGGAATGCTATGGCCAGGAATTGCATTGGGAGTTTTATCTTTATTATACTTACCTATCCTTGCTCCAATCATACGTGCACCAACAAATGCTAAAACACCACCTGTTAAGTGCACAACAGAAGAGCCGGCAAAATCAAGGTAACCATGTCCTAAACCAAAGTTAATACCCAATTGTGCTAACCAACCGCCGCCCCATGCCCAGTTACCATATATTGGATAAATAAGACCGCCAATAATTACACCAGAGACTGCGAAAGAGGCAAACTTCCATCTTTCAGCCATAGCCCCAGTGGGAATAGTTGCGGCAGCATCCATAAATACCATTTGGAAAACAAAAAAACCTAACACACCAACATCATAAACACCATTCATGAAGAAACCTTTGCAACCAAATAATCCAAAACTGTGACCAAGCAATGTTATTGATATTTCATGATTCAAACCATCGAAGCCTCCAAGTGTTCCCAAAGATCCTACCCCACCAAACATTATGGCAAAGCCACAAATAAAGAACCCCATTGCGCCCGCAGGATATACGAACAAATTCATTGCCATTGTATGGCCGACATTTTTAGCCCTCGTCAATCCTGTTTCCACTAAAGCAAAACCTGCTTGCATAAAAAATACCAGGAAACCTGTAATCAACAACCAAACCATATTAATACCCACTTTATTTTTACCTACCTGATCAGCTACTTCGCTTGGAGTTGGTGCTCCTGGTTTGACTGCAGTAATATCTGAAACATTACCAGTAGCAATCCCACTAGGATCAGGATTTCTTGAAATAGTTTGTGCGGTTGAATTGAATACAGATAATGTAAATACAATTGCCAATACAAATAATATTATTTTATGTGTCATAATAGATAGATTAGTGATTAATTATTTATTAAAGATTTATTGCGTATCGCTAGGACCTTGAGTTGAAGCTTCTCCTCTTGCTCCATTACTAATTCTTATCGATTCTTCGACAGCATAAGTAAAAATCATCCCGTCACCAATTTCACCGGTGAATGCTGCTTTTTCAATACAGTTAATTGTTTTTTGAACATTTATTTCTCTCAATACAATCGATATAAATATTCTAGGTATATATTGTGTATCATAGACGGTTCCCCGATAGCTATGATGGCCCCTAGTAATTTCATTGCCAACGCCTGCTGCTTCCCAATAAGAAAAGAAATCAATTCCATTTTCTTTCAAGGCTAATTTTACATCTTCAAACTTTGATGTTCTAACAATTGCTTCAATTTTTTTCATAACATTTTTGCTTTTATTATCGATGACTATTTTAAACTACGCTACATAATTCAACTTATTTTCTTGGCATATAAATTATTATGCAAACACCAACAAATGCTATAAAAGCGCCAATTATATCATACTTATCGGGTTTAAAATCATCAATTTTCCACGCCCACATAAGAGCCATAACAATAAAAATTCCTCCATACGCTGCATAAACACGACCAAAATTAGCCGGTTGATATGTTGCTATAAAGCCATAAACAATTAAAATAATTCCACCCAATATTGCATACCAAAGTGGTTTATTATTTTTCATGTAAAGCCAAACCAAATAGCCTCCGCCAATTTCACAAAAGCCTGCTAAAATAAAAATCAGTAACGACCTAAATACTGCCATAATAACCTTTATTATAAACACTATATATACTATTGATTTTAAAAATTGAACTATCCACAACATTATCTTATAAAAGAAAAGAAGAATAGATTTTTTCATATTTTTAAAATCACTTCATTTTGTTTCCTTGTTTTGCATATACCTTTCTGTAAGCCCAAGAAAAAATCAAAGGAAAAACTAATAATGAAAACATCATGGCGCAAAGGATACCGCCAATTACCACTCTTGCCAATGGCCTTGAACTTTCGGATCCAATACCATGAGAAATAGCAGCAGGAAAAAGACCAATAGCAGCCATTAATGCCGTCATCATTACCGGTCGTATACGTGAGTTTACCCCTAATTTAATAGCTGTGTATAATGTACTGTTTTCACTTTTTATTCTTTCGAGATTTTGTTTAAAAACAGTTATGAGTAAAACGCCATCCTGGATGCAAATACCAAATAATGCAATGAACCCAATACCGGCAGATATACTAAAATTCGTACCGGTAATATACAATGCCATTATACCGCCTACAATTGCAAAAGGAACATTTAAGAATACAAGACCTGCATCTTTTAAATTACCGAACATTATAAATAATAATAAAAAAATAAGCAACAAACTTATCGGCACTACTTGTGTTAATCTTCTCTGCGCCCTTTGCTGATTTTCAAAATCGCCCTGCCATGCCATGCTGTATCCCCTATTTAACGATATAGCATTTTTTACTTTTTGTTGTGCCTCGGCAATTGTACTTCCCATATCTCTACCACGTACCGAAAATTTTAATGCAGCGTATCTTTCATTATCATCTCTGAAAATTAAGCATGGGCCTGTAGTTCTCGTTATTGTTGCTATTTCTTTAATAGGAACCTTTGCCCCTGTCCAGGTCGGTACTAATAGATTACCAATATCTGTAGGCGTTTTTCTGTAATTCTCCGGTAGCCTTATACGTATATCGAATGTTTTGATACCTTCGTATAAGGTAGATGCGGCAAGGCCTCCTATTGCCATTGCCACAACAGCGTTCGCATCAGCAGTTGATACTCCGTAAAGTGCCATCTTTTGTTGATCAAGATTTACGTCCAATTCAGGTTGGCCAATATTATGTATCACGCCGAGATCTTCAATACCTTTCACATCTTTCAAAACATCGTATATGGCATTCACTCTGTTTTCCATATAATTAAGAGAATCACCATACACTTTTACACAAATTGAACCCTTTACTCCCGACACCGCTTCTTCTACATTATCCATTATTGGTTGTGAAAAATTAAAATCACTACCAGGTAATACTGAAAGTTTTTTATTCATCTGATCAATCAATTCTTCTTTTGATATTTTTGGATCCCATTCTGATTGAGGATAAAGCATTACCGAAAATTCATTATTATAAAAACCTGCAACATCGGTACCGTCATCTGGCCTGCCCGTTTGTGATACCGCGTATTTTACCTGTGGAAATGTCATCAGTATACTTCTTACTTGCTTAGATATTTCTACTGATTTTTCTAACGAGATACTGTATGGCGTTTGTACACGCAACCATATCGATCCTTCATCCAATTCTGGTAAAAATTCAGAGCCCAAAAATTTAAATGAATAAAGCCCTAATATCATTACTACAATAGAAATTGTAATCACGATTTTTTTATACTTGAATGCAATTGCAAAGCCCCTAAGCATAAGGCGCGTTAGATGATGCACAAAAGGATTGTGTTTTTCGTGTACATTCTTTTTCAATAAAATACTTATAAGTACAGGTACTAATGTTAATGTTGTAATTAATGCACCTAACAATGCAAAGCCTAAAGTATAAGCAAGTGGAGAAAACATTTTGCCTTCTACTTTTTGAAAAGCAAAAATGGGTAGTAGTCCTGTGATGATGATTGCCTTTGCAAAAAATATTGCTTTACCTAACTGGGCACCGTTGCGTTTAATTAAACCTTCTTTTGCCATTCCATTAAACCGGTCCATGCCAATTTGTGCCGCTTGATGCCCAAGTATCACAAACATCCCTTCTACCATTACTACTCCTCCATCTATGATAATACCAAAATCTACAGCACCTAATGATAGCAGGTTTGCAGACATGCCCATTAAATGAAGACAAATAAACGCAAACAATAATGCCAATGGTATTATGATAGAAACAATAAGTGTAGTGCGCCAGTTAAACATAAACAACGACACCAGTAATGTTACCAATAAAATACCTTCAACAAGATTATGCAGTACTGTATGCGTTGCATATTCTATTAAATCGGAACGGTCATAATAAGGTATTATTTTTGTATCAGAGGGGAGAATAGAATTATTCAGTAGGTCTACTTTTGCCTTAAGCGCATTAACCACCTCTGTAGGATTATCTCCTTTTCTCATAACGATGATAGCTTCAACCACATCGGGTTCATCAGTAATAATTCTTTTTCCAGTAGAATCTTTTATACTATTAGATCTTGCTACCCAACCCAATCGCGGTACATTTGATATGGCTACCTGTGCCACATCTTTTACTAATACCGGTACGCCATTATTATTTTCGACAATAATATTTTTTATCTCATTAATTTCATTCAATAAGCCTATACCCCTTACCACAAATGCCTGATCATTTTCAATGATCATATCTCCACCAATATTGATATTTGTTTTTTGTACCGCAGTAAAAACATCTAAAGGTGTAATACCAAGTGACGCTAATTTCCCGGGATCTACCTGTATTTCGTAGGTTTTTGTTTTACCTCCGAAACTATTTATATCTCCTACCCCTGGCACAGATCTTAATTGACGGTCAATCACCCAATCTTGCAGGGTCTTTAACTCTCGTACATCTCTTATGCTACTTTTTAATGTGTACCGAAAAATTTCTCCCGTTGGGCCCGTAGGAGGTTGAACTGACGGGGATACATTATTAGGTAAGGTTGCATTGTTTAATAAATTCATTACCTGTTGCCTTGCCGCAGGATCTTTTACATTATCATCAAAAATTAGTTTTACATAAGACAAACCGAAAATAGATGTAGAACGCAAACTTATTTTTTCTTGCACCGGGTTCATTGCTATCTCTATAGGTATAGTAATGAATTTTTCAACCTCTTCTGCACTACGGCCCGGCCACTGTGTTATTATATCAATCTCTGTATTTGTTACATCGGGAAAAGCCTCAATAGGCATACTTTTAAAAGTAATAATACCCGCAATAAATAATAGTAATGCAGAAAAAATAATAAAATATTTATTCTTAAGTGAGAACCCGATAATCCCTTTGAGAAATTTGATCATATACTTACGATTGATTCAACCTTTTATTTAGTCTTAAAATTTTCTACTTAATACGATATAGGGTTAGTAGCTTAATTATTCAATGCTCCATAAATAAGAAGTGCCTGTGATGCGACAATTTTATCACCTGGCTCTACACCCGACGAGATATACGTTTTATCGCCTATAGTATTTATTATCTGAACTTTTTTTATTTCCACATCAGCATTACTATTATATAACAAAACAAAATATTGACTATTATCAAACACAAGAGCACTTGAAGGAATCTCAATAACAGCACTGTCTATTTTACTTGTTACAGTAACGCTGGCAAACATTTGAGGTTTTAATTCATAGTTTTGATTAGCTAGTATTATACGAACCCGCATTACTTTATTGGTAGGATCTAGTATGTTAAGTATTTTATCAACCTTTCCTCGATACACTTTTCCAGGGTAAGAAAGCGTAGTAATATCTACATCATCACCCATGTGTATTTTATCAATGTCAGATTCATATACGTTGGCCCATACCCAAACATTTTTAAGATCAGAAATTGTAAATAAGTCGGCAGCATTATCCGTTCTTATCGTCATATCATTCGTAACAGATTTTTCAACAATAAAACCACTGATCGGCGCTTTAATAGTGTACTCGCCAGTTGTGCTTCCCCCATTAATATTTAATACTTTGCCAGCACGGTTTAATTCAGAAACAGCCTGGTCGTAAGCCGTTTGCGCAGCCGCTACATCAAGCTGAGATGACAAGCCGCTTTTTGCCATTTCCTTTGTCGCATCCGAATTCTTTTTAGTTACTGCAACATTATTTTGAGCTGTAGACAAATCTTTACTGTAACCCGCCATTTCACTACTATTTATTTTGCCTAATACTTCGCCTTTAGTTACATAATCGCCGAGCGCAACTTTTACGCCTTGCAGGTTACCGCTGATCATCGGAAATATTTTTACTTCGTTATCCTGGTTATAATCTACCTGACCGGTAAGTGTAATAGCATTTATTAACTGACCTGTTTGTATTGTATCAATGCGAAGTGTTTTATATACAGAATCAGTAATAATGTATTTTTCCTTTTCAGGAGTTGCCTTATCTATTGTAGAACTACAGCTTTGCAAAAATGTGTTGATAGTAATACAAAATATAAGGGCACTAATACAATTTATTTTTCCTAGATATTGCATGACCGAATAATTAATAGTTAATTGAAAAAATTTGTTCCTGTATAATAATTTAAATCTTCAAAGGCACTAACGCGATTAAATTTGACCGTATTAACTTCTAAAACATTTTCTTTATAAGAATCATAAAAATCAAGAAAATCGAGTAAGCTAATATTTCTTTTTTCGTAGTTAGTTAATACCTGCTGTATTAAATTTTCAAAATCGGCAGAGAATTTAGTATCGATATTTCGATACATTTTATTTTGCTCAAATGCTTTTTCTAATGCTCTTGTTACATTTTCGTCAACAGTAGCCTCTATGCTCTTTTGAGTAGCCTGCCCATTACCTATTAGCATCTTAGCAGATTTAATATTACCCTGATTTCTATTAAACATGGGAAGATCTATAGCTGCACCTATGCTATAAAAATTGTTTAAAAAACTTCCCTGTTCATCATAGCCAACTGAAAGAGTAAGATCAGGTATTGCGAATGCCTTCTGATATTTATAATTTAATTGATTGATATTATTATTTGATTTCGCAATCAACAGATCCGTACGATTTTTATATGCTGAATCAAGTAAAATAGATAGTGAGTACTTACCAGGATCTAACGCTGTAATTGTTACAGAATCAATACTGGGGTTGATATATTTATTTGATTTAACCTGTAATAATAATTTCATTTCGCTTTGCACATCATTAATTTGATTCACTAAAGCACTGTACTCAGTTTGCAAACTATATAGCTGTGCTTTAATACGTACCACTTCTTTTTCTGCGATATACCCTTTGCCATTTAATTGAGTAAAGGCTATAACAACCTGTTGCAACGAATTAATCTCTTTTTCATAAACTTTTACTGATTGTTGCAAATAGTAGACATTAAAAAAATCATTTCTAAGCGTATACTTTAATGTTCTTAATAAATCGAAGAACTGGTATTCAGTAAGCTCAACATTTGCTTCTGCAATTTTTATTTGTTTATTACGTTTATGCCCCAACAAAACAAGTTGTGATAATTGTGCAGCTGTTTCATCATTTGAGCCGACAGGAAAAAACTGATTTAGTGTTCCAGAATATAATCCATGAGAAATGCTGAAGCTAGGATTAGGCAATAATTTAGCTTGATAAATAAGTGCACGTTGAGCACTTACATTATATTTTTGAGCCAACAATAAAAGATTATTATCTAAAAATATTTTTTCCGCTTCTTGTAAAGTAAGACTTGAAGTGTCTACTATAACTTGGGCCGACGTTACTTGAATGGTTAAAAAACTTAAAAAAAATGAAATAAGAATAGAATAATATTTATACATCTGTAAGTGCTATATTTTGTTGGACATTATAAAAATCTTTACTAGAAACAGGTTGGTAAAAGCACATAGATATCTTAGTAAGTGATTTACTACTTTGGAGTGAGCGCAGAATTATACTGCTTCTCACTAATTTTAATCAACTAATTGAGATGACTTATTAAAGAATCAATGAATCTAAATCAAGAAATGCGACTCTTCCATGTTTATATAGATTATTAAAAGAAATACTGTTTTTAAATATTTATTTTTTTCCTAGAAATTGGTTTAGTTTCTTCCAAATTAATTTCTTTACTACTACTCATCGGCAGCTTCTCATCAATATAATCAATTAACATTCCCACAGTTAATAATTTTTCCGCATCTTCATCAGGAATAGTTATTCTAAATTCTTTTTCTATCGTCATGAATAATTCATAAATGTCTAATGAATCTATATTAAGATCATCAGCAAATGAAGTGTCATATGATAAAAAGATTTCATCGACACCGAATTTCTCCACAATGATTTGTACCACTCTCAGTATCGTTTCATTTTCTGTGGGGAGCTTCCCAGTACTTACGTTTTTTCTTTTCATAACAAAAAAATTTGTTTTTATGAACGATGGGTTTCAACAGATAGCATGTAGTCTTCAATTTTTCTGTATAATGTAGATACTGAAATGTTTAACAATTTTGCCGCTTCTACTTTATTCCATTTAGTTGCAGTAAGTACCTTATAAATATGCAATCTTTCGAAAACATTTAATGCATATGTTGTATCATCAATATTTCCATTAAGTGATGGAGAATAAGATAATATCTCATAAGGCAAGGTATTTTCTGAAATAACAATACCATCAGATAGTATCACTGACCTTTCGATAGTATTTTTTAATTCCCGAATATTACCCTTCCAATAATATTTTTCGAGTATCGATTCATACTCCTTTGTCATTCCACCCAGGCGCTTACCCATTTTTTTAGAAAATAGTCTAACATAATAATTTGCCAGAAGAAGAATATCTTGTTTCCTATCACGAAGAGAGGGTAAGTAAATATTAAAGATATTCAACCGGTAAAATAAGTCTTCTCTAAATGCCCCTTTCGTCACTTCATCCTTGAGGTCTTTATGTGTGGCAGAAATAATTCTCAAGTTTATCTTTCTTATTTTAGTATCTCCCATTTTTATCCATTCTCCAGACTCTAATAAACGAAGAAGTTTTACCTGTACCTCCATATCCATATCTCCAATCTCGTCTAAAAACAATGTTCCACCATTGGCTACTTCAATCAATCCCTTCTTATCTTTAAATGCTCCGGTAAAGGCCCCTGCCACATACCCGAATAGTTCACTTTCCAATAAATCTTTACTAAAAGATGAGCAATTCAAAGCAAGAAATGGCATCTCATTTCTGGGGCTTGCATTATGAATAGCTTTTGCAAACAATTCTTTTCCTGTGCCTGTCTCTCCAGATAACAAAATTGTAGCGTCTGTGCGAGCCACCCTTTTTGCCATGTTGATTGCCTCCTTTATTAAAGTAGAATCACCAATAATATTATCAAAACCAAACATATGCTCGGTTTTTGAATAATCCTTATCGCTCACTACGCCAGCAATCACTTCCTTTTGATAAAGAGATTGCTTTATTGTTTCTATTGTTTTACCAATAGTTATTCTGTCGATCGTCTTCTTTTTATTAATACAATCATCAACTCCATTTTTAATCAACTGTATACACTTAAAAAAATCATTATTAGCTGTTAGCATTATAATAAGAATATCCGGATACATTTCTTTGACAAGCTTTGGATAAAGTGTATGCTCATCATGCATAAGAGTAGAATCTATTAATACCATATCAATTGATTGCTCTCGTAACACCTCATAGGAAGCTTTAATATCAAAAGATCTATAAACCGGATATCCATCTAACGTCAGCATCCTGGTAAGTAGATTACCAAATTTTATATCTTTATCTATAATCAGAATTTGTTTAAGCATTAGTCAGGGGTTAAATGCCTTATTTTTAAAGATTCACGAAAACATGCTTTACTTTATAACATTTTAAATAACTATCATACGCTGATAATTCGTTATTATTTTGAAAAGCAGTTTGTATCGCGTAGCGAAAACGAGTATTTGCTGCAAAAGCATTTTCTAAATTGCTTTTTGAAAGTACTTGTAATGGGCTACCGGCATCTATGCTAAAATAATATTCTGTAACCATTACATAACCTTTTCCACTAGCCAATGCAGTTCTTTTATACATATAAAACCCTGCTGTATCAACAATTTCATACACTTTGCCATCAAAAAAACGGTATGATTTATTGCTACAATCTTTGTATCCAAAAAAATCTTTTTTAGCTACATCGAATTTTTTACCATCTTCTTTTATTGTAATTGTTGAAGCCGCAAAACTTTTGTCTGGATGTATTGAGTTTTGTTTTGCATTACATTGAATCTGATAAGTTAGTATACCGGCTGCAAAATCACTTTCATTTTTGTACAAGCCAATAACCTTTGATGAACTTTGTGCAAACGCAGTTACACTAGAGATAGTCAATATCATTGCTATCAAACCGACTCCTTTTTTGTTTTTCATTTTCTTATTTTTTTATTTTGTTATTAAAATAAGAGAGAAGTAATTGTAGAGAATTACTTCTCTCTTTTATTGATTACGTTACTTAAAATCTACAGATCATAGCAAAAACACCTCTTGTCTCACTTTTAACTAAATCTGGCTGCCATGTACCTGTGCTTGGCTGATATGAATTAGGATTATAGCTTGTCCCTGGGATTCCTGCTCCGTTCTGATATCCATCAGGCCCAGTAACACCGCCTGAGCCAGCAAAATAATCTTGATTGGCTGCACGATGCACCACTTCAAATTCAATGGTAATATTCTCACTAGGCATGTATTGTAGCGTGGTAGAACAATCCCATGCATTGAATGATGCGCCTGGTGTAGCTCCTGCAAGGAATTTATCTGTGGCTTGTCCTGGCGGAATCAATACTAAATATTTGCTTGGATTACTCATATAACCGCCACCGATGTTCCATGCCATGTGATTATGTGCAAACCAAATTCTATGATACACCATACCACTGATAAAATTTGAAGCAGTATGTTCACCGAATGGCGTGTATATTCCGCCACTCTGAAACCCAAAGTCACCGGTTAGAGTGAAAGCCGCTTTAGTAATTCCGTTCGTTGATGCAGGTCGGTTCAAATATCTTAACTGAAAACTATTATCCGTATGAAAGCGATAACAATTAGGCATACCCGCCACATCTGTACCGACATAGTTATTGCTGATCATGGATATGTATTCTTTTGGTCTATGCATCCAGGAGAATCCTATTCCCGGCATTTTATTAAACATTGCATATGATTGCCAGCCATTGATTAACCATACTTCCATCTTCGTTTTTTCGGTAGGGAACATTTGTAAACGAATACCATTGAAGAACCAAGGCGTATTATCTGAGGTAAATGATGGCTGGTAGCTCCAGTTTTCGAAATTGTTATAAGAGAACATTCCGATATAAGACATGAATATTCCCATATCAAGGTTTACACCATGCCATTTATTCCAATGATAACCAACATAGGTCTCACTCAAATAACGATATGCATCTGGTAAATCATATTGTCCCTTATAGCCACTATAGTCATTACGCGGTACTTCAGTTGCGCGAGTACCAAATTGCATCATTACTCTACCTCTTACATTATTCCAATGAAAATCGCCACCAAATGCAAGCATATTAAGCGTCATTTCATTATTTCGTGCAAGTGCAGTAGAACCTACTACCGTGTTGTCAATTGGGTTACGATTGGAGCGTGTATAGTTTACATCAATCGTAATATCAGGAGTAAAGACGGGCCCATCCAGTAATGTACTTGTTTGTCGATTAACACCATTTACCCAACTAAAATCGCCAAATGCGAATGGTACGCTGGGAGTTGCAGTTTCGCCAGTATCATGCCGGTGTATAATTTTTGCGGTTTGGCCCAGTATACTAAAAGCCCTTAATAATTCTTTTGTTGCAGCTTTTCTTGCAGAATCTGTAGTTGTCTTTGTAGGGTCTCCATAAGAATGTGCAAAAGAAGAATTGCCTATTATGATCGCTGAGAAGAACAGCAATGCTGATAAGGGCTTTTTAAAACCAAATGATTTTTTGAGAGATCTTTTTTTCATACTTGATTAGTTTTAGTTAAGGAAAAAATGCTTTCAGAATCAAATGATTTTGAAAGTAATACATCACCTTATACCAAACCAACCAAGTGCCACAGTTATATTTTAATATTTTTGAATCTTAAAACCCTTTACCAATAAGCATTTAAAGTATTTTCTCAAAATAATCGTTAAATAAATTATAAAAAAAACAATATCAAAATGAAAAATAAAATTCTATAATAAGAATTTTTTAAAGTAAAAAAAACAATAATATTATATTATAAAATATTTTAATATAATTAAAATATTTTTGTATCTTCGCATCGGTTAAGAGTAAAAAATAGTGATGATTTTTTTACTTGTCAAATCCCATCTTTCTAGATGGGATTTTTTTTGAAATAGGTAATAGTGAATAAATCAACTCACGATTGATAGTGATAGCCTTCTTTCTACTTTAGGGTAATGAACTATAACATTCAAGAACAAGTAAGGGCGTTCTTCTTAAATGGAAGAAATAAACTTATTGGAATAGAGAGTGATTAGTTGAAGATATTGTCAGCAAAAAATAAATTTGCGACCTGTTTAAAATAAAAAATCGCGAACAATTAACTATTAATTGCTCGCGATTTATGGTTGTTGGGTTACTAGGATTCGAACCTAGACGGACAGAATCAAAATCTGTAGTGCTACCGTTACACTATAACCCAATCTTCCTTCCAATAATTTATTAGAGGAGCGCAAAAATAAGATAACCTGCTAAAACCCCCAAATCATTTCACTATTTATATTCTGTAAGCCTTAAATACAATAGCAGTGTGACTTATACAACAGATACCAGGTAATAGTTTTTCTTTCCTTTCTGTAAAAGAAGGTATTTGCCGTTTAGCAATACATCACTTTTAATTAATTGGTCCAAGGCCTCGATCTTCAGTTTATTCATACTCACACCGCCATTTTGTACCATCTTTTTGGCTTCGCCCTTACTTGGGAAGATATTTGTTTCTGCCAAAAAAGAAACAATATCCACGCCTGCGTCTAAAGCAGCTTTAGGATAGTCTACAGTCGGAACGCCTTCCATCACCTGTAATAATTGCTCTTCGTTTAATTGTTTCAATATTTCGGCAGTGTCATTATTAAATAAGATGTCAGATGCTTTTACGGCAAAATCATATTCCGATTTATTATGAACCAGGCAGGTAACTTCTTCTGCTAATTTTTTCTGCAACAAACGCTGGTGTTCATTGCCCTTATGTTGCTCTAATAAAGCATCAATCTCTTCTTTAGGTAACAACGTAAATATTTTGATATAGCGTTCCGCATCTGCGTCAGCAGCATTTATCCAAAATTGATAAAACTGATAGGGTGATGTTTTTTTAGCATCCAGCCAGATATTTCCTTTTTCTGTCTTACCAAATTTTCCGCCATCTGCTTTTGTCATTAGCGGACAAGTAAATGCAAATGCTTCACCACCGCTTTTTTTCCTGATGATCTCTGTACCCGTAACAATATTTCCCCATTGATCGCTACCGCCCATTTGCAATTTGCATAGCCTGTTATTATACAACCAGAAAAAATCATAGCCCTGTACCAATTGATAGGTAAATTCTGTGAAACTCATCCCCGCATCACCTTCCAGCCTTTTCTTCACACTATCTTTACTCATCATGTAATTAACAGTAATATACTTCCCAACATCCCTGATAAAATTCAAAAAAGAAAAATCCTTAAACCAATCATAATTATTCGCCATTTCAGCAGCATTCGATTTAGCCGGATCGAAATCTAAAAACTTCTCTAATTGTTTTTTTACGCAGGCCACATTGTGATTCAACACATCTTCACTTAATAAATTCCTTTCTTCGCTTTTACCGCTTGGATCACCCACCATGCCGGTTGCGCCGCCTACTAAAGCAATTGGTTTATGTCCGCATTTCTGTAAATGTATCAGCAGCATGATGGGTACCAAACTGCCAATGTGCAGACTATCAGCCGTTGGGTCAAAACCAATATACCCGGTGGTCACTTCTTTTAAAAGTTGTTCTTCCGTACCGGGCATAATATCCTGTATCATGCCGCGCCATTTTAATTCTTCAATTAAATTCTTTATTACCATAATGTATTCGTTGCTGCAAAAATGGGTAGAAAAACTGAAAAAATACGTTTGATCTTTATAACAAGGCTATTTTAGTTTTTTTTAACCACTGAGACACTGAGGAAGCTGAGTTTCACTGAGGAGCGAATTATTGAGGCTTTTTTCTCAGTGTTTCTTCGTGTTCTCAGTGTCTCAGTGGTTAAATCTCGATTTTGTATCTTTGCAAAATGGTAGCAGAGAAAAAGAATATACGCCACTTCAATTTACCCGAATTAAAGGAATATTTTGAAAAAATGGGCGACAAGAAGTTCCGGGCTATCCAGGTATACGAATGGTTATGGAAAATGAATGCCCAGAGTTTTGAGGATATGACAAACCTCTCAAAAGAGTTACGTACCAAGTTGGCTGAAAACTTTACATTACCCGCATTAAAAGTAAATACAACACAGATCAGTAGTGACGGCACCATCAAATCAAGGTTCCAAACTTTTGATGGCCACATGATCGAAGGTGTTTTAATTCCTACAGAAAAAAGAAATACGGCTTGTGTATCTTCTCAGATCGGTTGTAGTTTAAGTTGTAAGTTTTGTGCTACAGGCGCTATGGATAGAAAAAGAAATCTTGATTTTGATGAGATATACAATCAGGTAGCATTGATCAATCAACAATCAGAAAAATCTTACGATAAAAAATTATCGAATGTTGTATTCATGGGTATGGGCGAGCCTTTGCTGAATTATAAAAATGTCTTAAAAGCGATCGACCGAATGATCGCTCCAGATGGATTAGGAATGAGTCCGAAAAGAATTACGGTATCAACGGCAGGTGTTGCCAAACAGATCCGCCAGTTAGGTGATGATAAAGTGCGTTTTAATTTGGCACTTTCTCTGCATGCTCCTACTGATAAAAAACGGAACGAAATAATGCCTATCAATGAAAGCAATAATATTGAAGAGCTCATCGGGGCATTGAATTATTTCTACGACAAAACAAAAAACGATATCACATTGGAATACATTCTTTTTAAAGATGTAAATGATTCCATTGAAGATGCTGATAACTTAATAAAGATCTATCGAAAAATACCTACCCACCTGGTAAATGTAATTGAATACAATACGATCGACGGTGCAAAATTCACCAAACCCGACGAGGACACTACACAACAATTTACCGACCATCTTGCAAAAAACAGGGTGAACGTTCGGGTGAGAAGAAGTCGTGGTAAGGATATCGATGCAGCCTGCGGCCAGTTAGCTAACAAAGGAAATTAAGCTGCTTTTGCTCATCCCGATAATTTACCGCTCAACATTTTTCAATATTCTTTTTTTATCTGCCTTAAACTTTGGGCCCCTATTACTATCTATCTTATTGAACAATTAAAAGAACAATAATTATGAAAAAGATAGTAGTAAGTGTGATAGCTTTCGGGTGTTTCATTTTATCTGCCACTGCGCAGGATAAAATGGATAGGCACGATCATCTTCACCATCAAAGAGAAATGGTGATCAAACAATTGAATTTGACGCCCGACCAACAAAAGCAATTGGATGCTAACCGCGCGAATTTTAAAACACAAATGATTGCTTTAAATAAAGATGAAAGCATTACTGTGAAAGAATATCGCGATAAAAAATATGCCTTAAGAAAAGAACAAAAAGAAGACTTCATGAAATTGCTAACGCCTGATCAAAAAACAAAATTGATACAGATCAGACAAGATATGAAAGCGAAAGCTGATACGATGGCCATTAAAAGATTGGACAGGATGAAATTGAAATTAAATTTATCCAATGAACAAATAGCTACAATTAAAGCAAACAGGCAAGCAGCAAGAAGTAAAATAGAAGCCGTTATGCAGAATGATAGTCTTAGTCGCACAGACAAACAAGCGCAGCTGGTGGCAATAAGAGACGCCAATAAAGACAGTATGAAAACCGTTTTAACTGCCGATCAATACAATAAATGGGAAGACATGAAAAAACAAAGAATGGAAAGAATGAATGGCATAGCACAATAGCATTTATCAATTCAACATAGCAAAAAGAGGCGGCCTTTTTAGGTATCGCCTCTTTTGCATTATCTTTGTTGTTCATTACTGTTGAAAAAACAGCAAACCCACGACAATGAACCACGATAAATTCACTAAGAAGAAGAACAGCGCTATTAAAGAAGGTTTTAAAAGCGCTAAGAAAAAAGCCAAAAAAGAAAAAGCCGCAGCCATCGATAAACGTTTTGAAGATAAGCGCCAGCAAAGAGCAGCGATGTTTGCTGAAGCGGAAAGACAGGCATCAGGCAAACCTGCGGCAACTCCTAAAAAAGCCGCAGACGGAAAAGAAAAATCGGAAAGGCCCGAAGCAAGGTTTAACAATGAACCACTTACCAGCAAACCATCAAAAGATAAAAAACCTGAGTTCAAAAGAAGATCAGGTGAAAAAGTATTTAATACAGCCAAAGCCGCTGCAAGGCCAACACCAAAACCTGCGGGGACGATATCCAACAAACCAAAAGTTGAAGGACGTCCGGGAGAAATGCCGCTAAATAAATTTTTAGCGCATTGCGGCGTAACGAGCAGAAGAGATGCTGTGAGTGTGATCAAAGAAGGAAAAATAAAAGTGAATGGCGCCGTAATTCTTGAACCTGCATTTAAAGTGATTGATAAAGATGAAGTAACCTTCAATGGCAAACGTTTGTACGTTAGCAAGAATATGGTGTACATCTTATTGAATAAACCGAAAGATTATATCACTACAACCGATGACCCGCAGGGAAGAAAGACGGTACTGCAATTAACGAAAATGGCAACGAACGAAAGGATCTATCCGGTTGGCCGTTTAGATCGAAATACTTCGGGTGTTTTATTGTTAACGAATGACGGTGAACTAACGCAAAAGCTTTCTCATCCCAGCTATAACATTACTAAAGTGTACGAAGCTAAATTGGATAAACCCTTAACCAAAGCGCATTTCGATGCCATCTTAAGCGGATTGAAATTAGAAGACGGAGAAATAAAAGCAGATACATTGGCGTATGCTGATGCGCATGATAAATCAGTGATCGGCATAGAAATCCATAGTGGCCGTAACCGTATCGTTCGCAGAATTTTCGAACACCTGGGTTACGATGTAAAAGGATTGGACAGAGTAATGTATGCGACCCTGACAAAGAAAAATGTGGAGCGCGGTAAATGGCGCTTTCTAAGTGAAAAAGAAGTTAGGTTATTAAAATATTTGAATAAAAGCAAAGGCCAAGTAAGTACACATGATTAAGATCGCTCCTGAAGTTATTTTCGAAAACGAACATTTTATTGCGCTGAACAAACCTGCCGGCATGTTGTCTATACCTGACAGGATCCAGTCGGAGCCTTCGTTAAAAGATCTATTGATCCAGAAATATGGCAGCATATTTACCATTCATCGATTGGATAAAGAAACCAGCGGCATTATCTTATTTGCCAAAGATGAAGAAACGCATAAATATTTTTCAAAACAATTTGAAGAAAGGTCTGTAGAAAAATTTTATGTTGGATTGATTCATGGATCAATGCACAGTCCGTCTGGTACCATTGATGCGCCGATCATGGAGCATCCGATCTTTAAAGGACAGATGGTAGTGAATAAAAATGGCAAACCTTCTGTTACTGATTACGAAGTAATGGAAGATTTGGGTAAATATTCTTTGGTAAAGTTTCAGTTGCATACCGGCCGCACCCATCAGATCAGGGTGCATGCAAAAAATATAGGCAATCCGCTTGTCTGCGATCCTTTGTATGGTGATGGCAAGCCTGTTCTGCTATCTTCTATTAAAAAGAAATTCAAGCTTAGTAAACACGACGATGAAGAGCGGCCTTTATTGAATAGGGTGGCGCTTCATTCTTATCAGCTAAAATTTAAAGATGCCGCAGGAAAAGATTTTGACCTGATTGCAGAGCTTCCTAAAGATATCAGGGCGCTATTGCAGCAGTTGAAGAAGAATTTGTATAATTAGTTAATTATAAAGAAGATTTATGATACGTACTGCCACCCTCATTTGTTTTTTAGCATTTTTATTTTCATGTAATCAAGTATTGTCTCAAACCATCATTAAAACTAAAAAGCTTGACAGTAGTAAGCATTTGACGCCAAAATTTGATCATGTCAGTTTGTGGCTTATTGAAAACGAAGACAGTCTATATAGCGAATTTATTGCGAAAGCTAACGCAGCATTAGTTGCAAATGGCCCTCGGGCAATAGAGAGTGAGCCAGTAGATATGTCATCAAATGATGAAAGTACTTATATGGGCAGATTTACTGAAGAAGTAACCAAAGAAGATTCTGATAGTTTATATGTATCGTTTTATTATACAAAATCTTCTAACTTATCTCAGATCTGCATAACCGCTCTTTTAAATAAAAAGTATGCACTCGCGCTTGATACAATTTTAAATCCTATACCCAATTTAAAACATTTTAAAATTCAAAAATACCTTCCGGCTGACACAACAATTGACTCACTAAATGGCATTTTACCTGATATCAATATCGCCGTTAAAGATTTAAGAATCAAGATGTCTACTGTTGGCTCCTTACAGAATATCATCGTTTACATTCATGGGGATTCTAAAGATAAAATAAACGGCCAAACTTATATAGAATTGGCAGGACCTTTGTTTGGTGAAGAAATATTTTTAAAGAAAATCAATTCTCTACAATTTGAATTTTGTCATTCTATTAAACCTGGATTACTTACGATACAGGAAGCAAGAGTTAAGTTAGGATATAAATAATCTTATTTCTGTCTTAAATCTTATAAGTCTCCGTTTTATAGATATAATAAAGAGCCGCTAAAAATTTAGCGGCTCTTTTATTATACTCTTTATTGAAATTAAAGGTTCGGTTGTGGTGTATACCTTAAGTAAGGTTTTACCACTTTAACGCCTTTAGGGAATTTTTTGATCGCATCTTCGGTGCTGATAGAAGGCACTACAATTACATCTTCACCTTCTTTCCAGTTAGCAGGAGTTGCTACACTGTGGTTAGCTGTTAATTGTAATGAATCAACTACTCTTAACACTTCAACAAAATTTCTTCCTGTTGATGCAGGGTAAGTGATAATTAATTTAACTGTTTTATCCGGAGCAATTATAACTAAAGAACGTACCGTTGCAGTAGCAGAAGCATTTGGGTGAATAAAGTCGTATAAAGTAGATACTTTTCTATCGTCATCAGCAATGATCGGAAATTCAACGGTAACTTTTTGTGTTTCGTTGATATCACTGATCCATCCCAAATGTTTATCTACCGGGTCAACACTAAGTGCCAATACTTTTACATTTCTTTTATCGAATTCGCTTTTTAAAGCAGCTGTTCTACCTAATTCAGTTGTACAAACCGGAGTATAATCTGCCGGATGCGAAAACAGGATACCCCATGAATCGCCTAAAAATTTATAAAAATCAATTTCTCCAATTGAAGTCTTTGCCTGAAAGTTGGGAGCTACGTCCCCTAATCTTAAACTCATAATTAAATAATTTTAGGGTACAAATATACTGTAGTCTACCAAACAAGTGGACTTATTTTTCACTTTTTTTGTAATTTTTTTGTAACTTTAAGCCATGTTATCGAAAAAAACTCAGTATGCCCTGAAAGCGCTAGGTTATCTGGCAGCAAAGTATGGCGAAGGACCGGTATTGATCGCAGATATTGCAAAAAAGAAGAAAATTCCGATCAAGTTTCTGGAAACCATTTTATTAGAACTAAAGTTGGCCACTATTCTGGATAGTAAAAAGGGCAAAGGTGGCGGTTATTACCTCACACAATCTCCTAAAAAAACATCTTTAGCTACAGTTATGAGGGTTGTTGGCGGACCAATAGCTTTATTGCCTTGCGCGAGCCTGAATTTTTACGAAAAATGTAAAGATTGTAATGAAGCAGTCTGTGGCTTAAACAAAGCAATGATCATTACCAGGGATGCAACGTTAAGGATATTGGAGAAAAAGACTTTGACAGAATTAATAGACACAAATTAATGGTGAATGATTAATTAGAAGAGGCTCTTTTTAATTTCGACTTTCCATATTTATTCTTCACATCATCAATGGCTTTGTAGAGGTCTGTTTTTGCTGCTACATCACTAAACAGGTTTGTTTGTATTGCATCATTGGTTAATTCGCTTAAACGAACGCCCAGCAAACGTATCCGCTCACCTTTTCTGTATAGTTTTTTAAATAGCTCTTTCGCTACTGGAATTATTTCATCATCGGCGCAAGTATATGGAACTGTTGTTTGCCTTGAGGTTGTCTCAAAATCCGGATACCTTAATTTGATCGCAACGCAACCGGCAACTTTTCCATCCTGCCGCAATTCAAAAGCAATTTTTTCAGACATACGAACGACTTCACTCAATAAAAAATCAACATCATTCGTATTTTCATTAAAAGTGCTTTCAGATGAAATAGATTTTGCTTCATGGTATTGTGTCACCGCTCCGGTGTGAATGCCATTACTTTTTTTCCAAAGATCAATTCCCCATTTGCCTAACCTTTCTTCCAGCTCGTCTTTGGTACGCAACGTAACATCATTGATCGTTTTAATACCCATAGCCTTCAGCACTTCATACGTATGATCGCCAACACCCGGAATTTTATCAACGGACAAAGGAGCCAAAAATTCTTTTTCTTTTCCAAAAGGTATTTGCAGGTAACCATTAGGCTTTGCGGCATTGGTGGCTATTTTAGCCATCATTTTATTACTTGCTAACCCAAACGAAATAGGCAATTTGGTTTCATCCATTATCTGCTGGCGCAGATCGATCGTCCATTGTAATGGATTAAAGAATTTATCCATCCCGGTAAGATCAAGGTAAAATTCATCAACAGAGGCCTTTTCAAATAAAGGCGCTTTAGCCGCTATGATCTCTGTAACGATCCTGGAATATTTACTGTACTCCGCATATTTTCCTGTGATCACTATCGCCTGAGGACAAAGCTGAAATGCTTTTTTTGATGGCATGGCCGAATGGATACCAAACTTTCTCGCTTCATAACTGCAGGCCGCCACAACACCTCTCTCCTTTCCACCTACAATAACGGGTTTACCCTTAAGTGAAGGATCCAATAACACTTCTACCGACACAAAAAATGAATCAAGGTCGAAATGTGCGATAATGCGTTGGTGCTCGTTTTTCACAACTGTAATTTACTGAAAATAATACGCTGAGAATAGTGTACAAATCATTTATAGATATCTAATAACCCGTCCGGCAGTGTTACAAATACTTTGCGGTTCTTCTGATCTATTTTCTCCAGTGATTCTTCATGAATAGGTATCAATGCTTCTTTTCCATCTATCAGGATGGCGCATAATATTTGATGCGGCTGTTCTATTACTTCCAATATCTCTCCCAGGTCTTCGTCTTCATTAATTAAATTAAACCCCAACATGGATATCGGTGCAGAAGCCGCAGCGAATTTTTTAAAATTCTCTTCAGTGATCCAAACCTCTTTGGGCGTTAGTTTGCGGGCCACTTCTTTTGTATCAACGCCATCTAACTTAACAAAGATCTCTGCGTCGTTTTTTATGGAAGTCGATTCGATAAAGTAAGGCATAAAGCTATCTTTTTTATCTTCGATAAAAATCGTTTCCAATCCTTTTAATGCCGTTTTTTTGCCCAGGCTATGTTGTAATACCAACTCACCTTTCAAGCCAAAGCTTGCTGCTAATTTCCCAATTTTAAAATACTGTGCCATGTGTGCAAATTAATTGATAATTACCGCTATTTATCGGCAAAAAAAAGCAACCTCAAAATTGAGATTGCTGAATTTTTTTTTAAAGGTAACAGTAGGTAATTATTCTTCTGTTTTTGTTTCTTCGGCTACCGGTGCTTCTTCAGTTGCAGCAGTTGCTTTTGGAGCAGCTTCAACTTTCTTTACTACTGGTTGGTTGCGACTATCCTGACGAGCCTTTTTATGTGCTCCCTGGCGCCTTGCTACCTGTGCTTCATGTTCAGCCGTCCAAGCGGTAAATTTTTGCATTGCTCCTGCTTCGTCAAATAAGCCCAAGCTTACACCACGTAACAAGTGCTTCAAGAATAGTACGCCTTTGAAAGAAAGGATACGACGAACAGTGTCAGTTGGCTGAGCACCTTTGTGTAACCAGTCTAACGCCTTTTGACGGTCGATCTGCACAGTTGCAGGAACAGTCAACGGGTTGTACGTGCCTAATTTTTGAATAAATTTACCATCGCGAGGGCTTCTGCCGTCTGCTACTACGATGAAATAAAAGGGTCTCTTTTTCGACCCGTGCCTTTGAAGTCTCATTTTAACAGCCATAAAAAATAGATATTTTTTGGGGTTGTGAGTAAATAGGGTTTCTAGTCCTTAAAAAAGGAGAGCAAATATAGCACCAAAGGCTACATTTTCCAAATTACAACGTTAAATTTTACCGATATTTCTCAAGAGCCGATTTAAAGAGAGAGATAATTAAGTACCAGCCTATTACATCTTACCAATGAAAATTATATTTAACTCCTACCTGAATGTCAGTTGAATATAATTTCACCGTTCCTTCGCCTACGCCTGCAATTGGAATGTTGACAGAAGGCTCAGCCTGAATGGAAAAAGCTTTAGATAACTTTCTTTCTATTCCCACTGATACTGTGACAATGGAGAATAAATTATCATTGCCTGTATAGGTTTGTTTGATTTGATAATTACCGCCACCTGTTGTAAAAGAGTAATCATACGCCTCACTTTTCATGATGAAGGAAGATATACCGGCTGTAGCGTAATAGGTGGTTTTAGGACGCAGCACAAAATTATACCGCACAGAAACCGGTATTTCGTAGATAAAACAATTGGCATTGACCTTTGTAATATCCAGTGTGCTTAGATAAGGATCATTTTTTGAATTATAATCTCCCGGGCCAGCGATATATTTTTTACGCCCGGCGTAGAAACCCGTTTGTATGCTTATTTTTTTATTGATTTGATACCCAATACCCACTCCATACGTAGCAGTTATTGAACTATTGTTAAAAGAAAATAGCGAAACATTGCTGGCGTCTGCTCCTATTGAAGCCAGTAAATACCAAGGCGATCTCTTTTGTTTGGTGTCTTTTTGTACAACTTCTTCTTTTTTTATCGATCTTATTGCGATTGTATCTTTCGATGCAATTTTCGCTATAGAATCTTTTCGTTTGGTTTTATCAATTGAAGAAATTGTTTTTTTATTATCGTCATTGTCCGCTGCAACTTCGCCAGTAGCTGCGCTGTGCGTAGCTGCAACGGCAGTCTCTTCATCCTGGCCTCCTGCTTTTATGGTCGCTTTTGTTCTACCGTGAATAGTCCTTTTTATTTTTTGTGATGAAGCATAACTCATAACATCGTCATCTTTTTCGGCAGCTTTCTTCCGATGTGTCTCTCCGGTTCTACTACTGGTTACTCTGCTAAATTTTTTACTGCCAGATATACCTGCAACAATTTCTTTTTTATTAAAGCCATTGTATGCCGATGCATTGTCAATATTGCTTGGTAGACCCGATTTATTTTTTACAGATACTATTGTATGTTGATTGCTGGTTTCCTGAATATCTCCATTTTGCGTACTGGCCGAAAAATGTGTTTTGCCATTACCATTCTTACCTGTAGTTACTGAATTCCCCTTGGTAAAGTTATCTGTAGCACTGCTATTGATAACGCTTTTATCAGTTATAGTCGATGATGATTTATTATTTGCCTGGTTAGATGTATTATCTACAGTTGCTGAAGCCGGCGCTTCGTCTTTGCCTGTACTTGTTGCGGACAGTGAGCTTGCAACTACCTTTATTTTTTGAGATTGGTTATTGAAAAAGATAATC
This sequence comes from Ferruginibacter sp., assembly GCA_035485735.1. Classification (GTDB taxonomy): domain Bacteria; phylum Bacteroidota; class Bacteroidia; order Chitinophagales; family Chitinophagaceae; genus Ferruginibacter. The sequence continues at coordinate 790,104 of DATHNS010000025.1, read as the reverse complement.
CCCCCTAATCCGGCAAACATGAGCAATGATAATGAAAACCATAAAAAAGGACTGCGTCTTCTATCCCTTTCATTATCGAGCTTGACCTCCATTTTATCCCATGCCTGTTCCTCAAAAACAGGTTCACTGTTTTCGGCGGCTTCTCTTATTTTATTTTCTATATGATCAAACTGCTTTTTGCTCATAAAAATTTAGTTCTGTCTCCCTAAGCATTTTTTGAATATTTATTTTTGCTTTGGCAAGATTTGATTTGGATGTACCTACCGCTATATTTAACTGTTTGGCAATTTCCTCGTGTTTGTATCCGTCGATAACATATAAATTAAAAACGGCCCGGTAGCTTGGCGATAAACGTTGTACAATATCTAATATCTCTTTGTAGGATAGTTTATTGATAGCAGTTTCCTGTACATCAATTGTTTCAAGATGATCATCTTTTATTTCAACTACAAATTGGTTTTTATTATGCTTTCTAAAATGATCAATAGCAGTATTCACCATGATACTCTTCATCCACCCTTTCAAAGATGTTTCGTAATTTTCGTAGGCGGGTTTAAAATGGTGCAGTTCGCGGTATATTTTTATGAAGCCGTCGTTCACCACTTCCATCGCATCATCTTTCGTATTGCAGTAGCGCATACAAATAGCCATGGAAAAACCGTAGTACATTTTATAGAATGTCTTCTGGCTCTCCCTGTCTGCTTTCACACAGCCGTGGATGATATGTACAACGCTGCTTCCGTCTGGCAAAATCTATACTTTTAAATTTATAGTCTTCCCAAATTTAATACTAAAACGTAACAATGTGCATTATGGTTGCTTAAAGCACTTAAAACAAAACACCCAATGTTAAGCCGGAGCATTATACATTGGGTACTGTTTTTGGTATTGGTTTTTACCCTTGTTATCTTTTCATCATGCCGGGCATCTTGCCCATAGGCATTTTATTCATCATTTTCATCATGCTCTTCATTTGTTCGAATTGTTTTAAGAAGGCATTTAACTCTGCAATATCTTTTCCGCTTCCTTTTGCAATGCGGTTTTTACGACTTGGGTTGATCAGGTCCGGGTTACGGCGTTCTTCTACTGTCATTGAATTGATCAGGGCCTCTATTCCTTTAAAAGCGTCATCATTAATATCTACATCTTTTATTTGTTTACCTACGCCAGGGATCATACCCATCAGGTCTTTCAGGTTACCCATCTTTTTGATCTGTTGTAGCTGGGTTTTAAAATCTTCAAAATCAAATTGATTTTTACGGATCTTCTTTTCCAATTTAGCTGCTTCTGCTTCATTAAATTGTTCCTGCGCTTTTTCTACCAGGCTCACAATATCTCCCATGCCTAAAATACGCTGCGCCATCCTCTCAGGATAAAACACATCCAACGTATCCATCTTCTCTCCGCTGCTGACAAATTTTATCGGTTTCTGTACCGTGTATTTAATAGACAATGCAGCGCCGCCTCTTGTATCGCCATCTAATTTTGTTAACACAACACCACTAAAATCAAGCCTTTCGTTAAATGTTGCGGCTGTGTTCACTGCATCCTGACCGGTCATGCTATCTACCACAAATAATATTTCCTGCGGATTGATAGCAGCTTTTATAGCAGCAACCTCGTTCATCATCACTTCGTCAACCGCTAAGCGGCCAGCAGTATCAATAATGATAACATTTTTGTTTTTTAGTTTTGCTTCTTTGATCGCATTTTGTGCAATTGAAACAGCATTTTTATTTTCTCTTTCGCTATAAACATCTACTCCGATTTGTCCACCCAAAACTTCCAGCTGATCGATCGCCGCAGGCCTGTATATATCCGCTGCGACCAGTAAAGGGGATTTGCCTTTTTTTGTTTTAAGATAATTGGCCAGCTTGCCGCTGAAAGTCGTTTTACCACTACCTTGTAATCCAGCGATCAAAATAATTGTTGGATTGCCGGTCAGCACAAATTCACTTTCACTGCCGCCCATCAGCTCGGTTAATTGATCCTGAACAATTTTTATCATCAATTGGCCCGGACTAACGGCTGTCAATACTTTCTCGCCTACTGCCTTTTCCTTAATGGTATCGGTAAATTCTTTGGCAATTTTATAGTTCACGTCAGCATCTACCAATGCGCGGCGAATATCTTTTACGGTATTGGCAACATTTAATTCAGTGATCCTGGCTTGGCCTTTCAGGTTCTTAAACGCACTTTCTAACTTTTCACTTAACGAATTGAACATATTTATCTCTATTGGAATTATTTAAAACGAAAAAATGCCACAACACTTTGCTAACAAAGACTGCAAATGTAAGAAATCTTATTTTCTCAGGTCAATAAAGGAGCTGCTTTCTTCCATTTTTTTGCATAGTTGCTGAAAAATATATTTTGCAAAACCATTACTCCCGTTCGATTGCAGGTCATTTACCTGATATGGGAGGCCTATTTCACAAAAACTCTTTTGGTTGTTTTGCGTTTATAAATAATAAAAACCTGCACACCTAATTAATTTGTACGGATTTGTTAACAAAAAATAGTTGTTAAAATATTTTGTTGCCTTGATTATTTTGTTATTATTGCACCAGCCAAGAGGTTTTTTAAAATAATTGAATGAAGAAAGCATTATATACATTAGAATACCCTGTACGTTGTTCTCCCGGGATTTTATATGAGTTTTTAAGCACACCTGCCGGATTGCAGGAATGGTTTGCAGACAAAGTGGATGAAAGAGACGGTATTTTTAGTTTTTCATGGAACGGCTCTGATGAAACAGCAGAAGTTTTAGAAAAAGAAGAAGATAAATTTATTCGTTTTCATTGGTCTCACATGCCTAAAGGTGAATATTTTGAATTCAGCATTGAAAAATCTGAAGTAACCAATCAAACAATTTTGGTGGTAAAAGATTTTGCTGACAAAAAAGATCTAAAAGATTCCAGCCAATTATGGGAATACCAGGTAAAAGACCTGTTCCATCGTTTAGGAAACTAACTTCTCAATAGCACAATCATTTCTTTAAAAGACTGTTCTAAAAAAAGCGGCACTTCGCTCCACTGCTGTACAGGAATGCTTTTCGCTATCTTGATAAAATCCTTGCTATCAAGCAGCTCTCTGAAATTAGCTGCAGTGTAATTTTTAAAAGATACATAATTATCATCATCAAAATGATGTTGCCACGGGTCTGCTGAAACGCAAATGGCATAGCCTGATTCACGCAACATTGAAAAATTGTGTAGCAACGCAGGCATTGCTGCGACTTTATGTTTTCCTGATAATTGTAGATTGATACTAAAAAAATTGCCCCACCAAAAAAAAGTACGCACGGCTAATATATTTTCTTTTTCAAAACATCGGGGATAATCAAGCATCACATAAGGAAGCCCTTTATAATTTTCGCCCTTGGATATTTTAGGATAATTACTGTTTACTTCAGGAGGTAATACAGCTTTTTCATAGGCTATTAGCTGTTGCATGGGAACAAGCAGCTCACCAAAAAGCGAATAAACCTTTTGAATAATACTATATTTCGTTAAAATCCAATCAGTATTTGCAACCAATTCCTGTTCCTTGTTAGAAAGAGTTATTTTTGTTTTTTCAACCATATTGAAAATTAAGTAATAAATTAAATAGTAGCAGGCTCATTTATTTGCCTTACCGACATGATAAAAAAATTAGATAAACTTATTCTCAAATCCTTTATAGGGCCGTTTATTGTTACTTTTTTTATCAGCCTGTTTGTCCTGATGCTACAAATATTATGGAAATATGTGGATGACCTTGTCGGCAAAGGGCTTGATTTTATCACCATTATGAAATTCATTGCGTTGGCAAGTGCCGAATTATTAACGCTTGCAATGCCCATCGCTATCCTCATTTCCTCTATCATGACCTTCGGAAATTTGGGCGAGCGTTTTGAATTGGTGGCTATCAAATCTTCCGGAATATCTTTATTGCGTTTCATGCGGCCGTTAATATGGGTGTCGTTTTTACTATGCGGCGTAACCTTTTTGTTTGCCAACTATGTCATTCCTTATTCTAATTATAAATTCAAAACGCTATACTACGATATCGTTTATAAAAAACCTGCGCTCGATTTAAAAGAAGGCACTTTTTTTACGCATATAAATGGCTATGCGATCAAGGTTGGTAAAAAAGATGCCGATGGTAAAACCATACACAATATCATCATATACGAACAACAAAACCCTTTACAGGATAATTCTATTTTGGCTGAAAAGGGTATCATGACGACCACTCCAGATAAACAATTCCTTGAATTCACTTTACAAAACGGTGTACGCTACCAGGAGAAAGGAAATTATTACGATACCTCAACAGAATTTATTCAGATGAGTTTTAAGGAATATAAAAAGCTGATAGACCTTTCTTCTTTACAGATGCTGAATACTTCTGACAGCTCTTTCAAAAAAGATCAAAAATCTTTCAGTATTCATGAATTAAATGCCGCCAAAGATTCTTTTATAAAAGTTGATGATAGCCTAGCAAGAAAAAGCTATAAACAATCTTTTACCCAGATGCGTTACAATACGATTGCTGATAGTGTCTGGAAAAAAGTTGCGGGCATTCCTGCATCAAAAGAAAAAAAATTCATACACCTGCTACCCGATTCTGCCAAAGCAGGCGTATATTCAACTGCGTATGCTACGATAGCCAATATGAGAAATACCTATCGATATGCTGTAGACAATATCACTGAAAAAAAGGAAGAGATAAGATCTGTTGATATTGAATGGCACAGGCGATTCTCTTTATCGGCCGCCTGCCTTGTATTATTCTTTATAGGTGCGCCATTGGGTTCCATTATACGCAAAGGCGGATTAGGAATGCCTTTGCTTGTCGCCATGGTTTTCTTTTTATTGTTTTATCTACTGAATGTATTCGGCGAAAAGTTTGTGAAAGAAGGATTATGGCCACCTTATTTTGGCATGTGGTTCTCTGTACTGGTTTTGAGTCCGGTAGGTGCATTTCTTACGTACAAGGCCATGCATGATTCTCAATTATTTAACAAAGAGTTTTACACGCGTATGTTCCGAAAGGTGAAATTTGCATACACCGGTCTTATAAATAAAAAAACAGTTTAACCAAATTTTAATCTAAATCATTTGTTATGAAACCATCATCAAGAAGGAATTTTATTGGTAATGCTACAAAAGCGGGCGTTGGAGGTATGCTTGCACTTCCTGTTATCGGATCATTAATGTCCTTTAGCAATAAATCTGCAACTGTTGATGCTCCATCAGCTATTAAAACAGGTTTTGATCAAACGCCATTGGCCTATGCTTATAATGCGTTAGAACCAAACATTGATGCAGAGACAATGCAAATTCATTACACTAAACACGCTGCGGCTTACAGCAAAAATTTAAAAGAAGCTGCCGCTGCAGAAGGTATTGATGCCACGGGATCAGTTGAAGATGTATTGGCTAAAGTATCTAAATACTCTACCAAAGTGCGCAATAACGGAGGTGGGCATTATAACCATGAATTGTTTTGGAAAGTTTTATCGGCCAGCACAACAACACAACCTAATGCTGCTTTATCAGCTGCCATTGTAAAAGATTTCGGTTCTCTGGACAATTTGAAAAAGCAATTCAACGAAGCTGCTAAAACAAGATTTGGAAGCGGCTGGGCATGGTTGATCATCACACCGGAAAAAAAATTAGCCATTGCTTCTACTGCCAATCAGGACAATACTATGATGGATATTGCAGAAGTAAAAGGATTTCCTTTGTTTGGCCTGGATGTTTGGGAACATGCTTATTACCTTAAATACCGCAATGTTAGAGCAGATTATGTAGAGAATTTTTGGAAAATATTAAACTGGGATTACGTGAATGAACGTTTTGCCAGCGTGTAGTAAAACTATTTCTTTTAAATAGATTCAGCCTCTGTTGCAGTTGTATTTTTAAAAATACAACTGCAACAGAGGCTGATGAGTTAATAGAACATGCGGAGCGAATCGCGTCCAAAGCTTTATTCTATTCAGCGAAAAATTTAGCCATTCAATTATTTCATTGAGCAATTGCCTTATTTTCACAGCGTCAAAAAAATATTTATTATGCAGGTTTGGAAAGATTATCAGGAACAAAACAAAGAACGATTTTTAAACGAATTGCTTGATCTGTTGCGCATACCAAGTATAAGTGCCAAAACTGAAAACAAGGCCGACATGATCACTTGTGCCGAAGCCGTTAAACAAAGATTATTAGAAGCCGGCGCCGACAAAGTTGAGATATATCCAACAGCGGGGCATCCGATAATTTTTGCTGAAAAGATCATCGATCCTTCCAAACCAACCGTATTGGTATATGGCCATTATGATGTGCAGCCCGCAGAGCCATTAGAACTTTGGCATAGCGGCCCATTCGATCCGGTGATCAAAGATGGAAAAATATTTGCCCGTGGCAGTTGCGATGACAAGGGCCAGGTATACATGCACATAAAAGCATTGGAAATTTTAGTCAAGACAAATACACTAAACAATAATATCAAATTTTGCATTGAAGGTGAAGAAGAAATCGGTTCTCCTAATTTAGGAAAATTTGTTGCTACGCATAAAGAGTTGTTAAAAGCAGATTGTGTTTTGATAAGTGATAGTTCCATGATCAGTCTGGATACACCAAGCATTGATATTGGCGTACGGGGATTAAGTTATATTGAAATAGAAATTACCGGGCCCAACCGTGATCTGCACAGCGGTGTTTACGGCGGAGCGGTTGCTAATCCAATTACGATCCTGGCAAAAATGATCGCCAGTTGTCATGATGAAAACAACCACATCACTATTCCGGGTTTTTATGATGATGTAATAATAGCCTCTGCAGAAGAAAGAAAGTTAATGGCTGCAGCGCCATTCGATGAAAAAGAATATGAACAGGACCTGGGCGTAAAAGAATTATGGGGAGAAAAAGGCTTTTCAACCAATGAAAGAACGGGCATCAGGCCAACAATAGAATTGAATGGCATTTGGGGCGGTTACCAGGGCGAAGGTGCAAAAACTGTTCTGCCATCAAAAGCCAGCGCTAAAATTTCAGCAAGATTGGTGCCCAATCAATCTTCTGAAAAGATAACAACACTCTTGCTGAACTATTTTAAAAAAATAGCGCCACCATACGTTACCGTTAGTTCATTTGAACACCATGGCGGTGAGCCTTACATGACCCCGGTTGATAGTAAAGCATACAAAGCTGCTGCTGCTGCGATCAAAGATACATTTGGCAAAGAAGCCATTCCTGTCCGCGGCGGCGGAAGTATTCCCATCTGTGCTTTATTTGAAAAAGAACTCGGCATTAAAATAGTATTTATGGGTTTTGGGTTAGATAGTGATAACCTGCATAGTCCGAATGAAAAATTCAATTTGGAGAATTTTTATAAAGGCATTGAGACCATCCCCTATTTTCATAAACATTTTACGGAAATGTAATTTTAAATACGGGTATTCTCAGGCAAACACTTATTAATAAAATAATTAATATACAAGCTAAAAACCTTATCAGTAAAGAATTTATCGAGTTTTCAACAAAATTTTGGTTTTTGAAATAAAACAGTACATTTGTGATGCTCTAATGTTTTAGTATTTCGCTTTTGGCTGATAGAAGCTTTGTTTAAGTCCAGTTCAGTTCATTGTAGCAAACTAGTCATTATGGTTTTTTTTTAATTTAAAAAGTTTATACAATGAACATTTACGTAGGAAATCTAAGTTGGACAATGACCGACGAAGATTTAAGCAATCTCTTCACTCAATTTGGTACTGTAGGTAGTGCTAAAATTTTGAAAGACAAAATGAATGGCCGTAGCAAAGGTTTCGGTTTTGTTGAAATGGAAGACGCTGAAGCAGCGAAAGCTGCGATCGCCGGCCTAAACGAAACAGAAGTGCAAGGTCGCAAACTAATCGTTAACGAATCACAACCTCGTCAGGAAGGTGAAGGCGGCGGCTACAAGAAAAGTGGCGGCGGTGGATACGGTTCTGGCGGCGGTGGCGGCTACAAAAAAAGCGGCGGTAGCGGTGGCTACGGCGGCGGTGGTGGTAGAAGCAGCGGCGGTTACGGCGGTGGCGGCGGCAGAAGTGGTGGAAGCGGCGGCAGAAGCAGCGGCGGATACGGTTCTGGCGGTGGTGGTGGAAGAGATTATTAATATCTTTTGATACTAACAATATTGATCCCTCACAAAAATGTGAGGGATTTTTTTTATTCGTATCTCATCGTACATCATATATCTAACATCGTACATCCACTCAATATTTAATAACTTAGTAGTATAAATAAAGCTATATGCAAGAAGTATATATTGTATCTGCAGTTCGCACACCCATTGGAAGTTTCGGAGGTTCATTAAAAGATTTTTCTGCAACTATATTAGGATCCATCGCTATTAAAGGCGCGGTAGAAAAAGCAGGTATACAACCGGAACAAGTTGAAGATGTATTGATGGGTTGTGTATTACAAGCTAATCTCGGGCAAGCACCTGCAAGGCAGGCAGCTAAATTTGCAGGCTTACCAAACGAGGTCAATTGTACTACAGTCAATAAGGTCTGCGCTTCAGGAATGAAAGCGATTACACAGGCTGCCCAAAGTATTGCTTTAGGGGATGCTACTATTGTTGTAGCTGGCGGGATGGAAAGTATGAGCAATGTTCCTTTCTATGCTGATAGCATGCGCTGGGGTAACAAATATGGCAACACACAATTCATCGATGGTTTAGCAAAAGATGGTTTAACAGATGTATATGATGGTAAAGCGATGGGCAATGCTGCAGAGTTCTGTGCAACGAGCTGTGGAATTAGCAGGCAAGACCAGGATGCATTTGCTATCGAAAGTTATAAACGCAGTCAGGCCGCATCAAATACAGGAAAATTTGATAATGAAATTATACCGGTATCCATACCGCAAAAAAAAGGCGATGCTATTTTATTTTCAAAAGACGAAGAACCTTTTAATGTAAAATTTGATAAGATACCCGAGCTGAAATCTGCTTTTATAAAAGGGGGATCTGTTACAGCAGCAAATGCATCTACCATGAATGATGGCGCAGCTGCATTGGTTTTAATGAGCAAAGAAAAAATGGAATCGCTTGGATTAAAACCGATCGCTAAAATTATTGCGTACGCAGATGCAGAACAAGCACCGGAATGGTTCACCACTACTCCATCGATCGCAGTGCCAAAAGCTATTGCTAAAGCGGGTTTACAGATGTCAGATATTTCTTATTGGGAATTGAATGAAGCTTTTGCCGTAGTAGGTATTGAAAATATAAAACGAATGAAATTAGATCCTTCAAAAGTAAATATACATGGCGGTGCGGTTTCTATCGGCCATCCATTGGGTTGCAGCGGCGCTCGTATTGTTGTTACATTGATCAATGTATTGAAAGCTAATAATGCGCGTTATGGAGCTGCTGGTATTTGTAATGGTGGTGGTGGTGCTTCTGCTATTGTTATTGAGAATATTTTTTAGAGTTCATTTTTTTTGTCTTGATAGATGACTATTATACCTCTTAGACCATGCCAGTAAAAAAAACTAATTCATATAGTTTTTAACCCATCCTAAGGAGTCTGGAAAATCTTTATTATATTTTTTAAAAGAGTTTGGTGTTACCAACAAATAATTAATGCTAGGGTCTTCAGATAAATAAATCATAGGAAAAGATTTATTTATAAAATTACTTTGATATCGTGATATAATTTCTCCATAACTATGCTCACTCTCATATGGTTTACCTGCAATAAAAAAACGATATTTAACTGCAAAATCTCCTCTAACCGTAGAGGTAACATCATAAATAGTCGCATTTATAATTACTCCGCGTTCGATTAACTTTTTATCATTAAAATTTCCCAATAAAGTTGTTATTGTAATTACCCCTATAAAGAAAACTGAAACAAGAATTGTAACTATTTTTTCTTTTTTAGGATCTCCAACAATTTTCATAGTTAAAATTTAAATGAAGATAATAAAAAAGGCTACTAATACAGAAAGTCCTTAAGATTCATTCTAAACAAGTCTGCAATAGTTTTAAATAAATAGATGCGGATTTTATCTGCCACTTCTTCGAACCGAACTATTTGTCTGTATAAGCACGTTAAGTCTTTTTTAAATGAGTGAGAAAAGTAGTTTACTAATGCTAAATAACAGCATAAATGATGAAACGTGCGACGCAACTGAAACTCAATAGTTGCACTAATATCTGGCCAAAACAATCTTATAAACACCAAATTGTCAAGCAATAAAACCCCCTTCAGGGGGTTGGGGGTTTAATTTGTTCGTATCGCTACGATAGAATAAATTTGCTGAACTTTTGATAATAACCGATAACAAATAAATTTAATCAATGCGACAGATAGCCTTTAGAGAAGCATTACGCGAAGCGATGCAGGAAGAAATGAGACGTGATGAAAGGGTTTTTTTAATGGGCGAAGAAGTAGCGGAATACAATGGTGCCTATAAAGTGAGCCAGGGTATGCTGGATGAATTTGGAGAAAAAAGAGTAATTGATACACCTATTGCTGAGCTTGGTTTTACTGCGATAGCTGTAGGCGCAGCACAAAATGGCCTTCGTCCGATCGTTGAATTTATGACCTGGAACTTTGCTGTTTTGCCTTTAGATCAGATCTTAAATACCGCCTCTAAAATGTTGGCGATGAGCGGCGGCCAGGTTGGTTGTCCGATCGTATTTCGCGGACCAGGCGGTAGCGCAGGGCAGCTAGGTGCACAACATTCTACAGCTTTTGAAGCTTTATACGCAAATATCCCGGGCTTAAAAGTTATTTCTGTAAGCAATCCATACGATGGTAAAGGTTTACTGAAAGCTGCTATACGTGATGATGATCCTGTTGTTTTTATGGAATGCGAAGTTGGTTATGGCGATAAAGGAGATGTTCCTGAAGAAGAATATATATTACCGATCGGTAAAGCTTTCATCAAACGTGAAGGTAAAGACGTAACGATCGTTTCTTTTAATAAAATGATGAAAGTCGCACTAGGTGCAGCTGAAGAATTAGCGAAAGAAGGTATCGAAGCAGAAGTAATTGATCTCGCGACTATCCGCCCGATGGATTGGTTCACTATTTTGCAAAGTGTAAAAAAGACCAACCGCCTGGTAATTGTAGAAGAACAATGGCCATTCGCCTCTGTATCATCTGAAATTACTTATCGTATACAAAAAGAAGGATTTGATTATTTGGATGCCCCTATCCGCAGGATAACTTCTGCTGATGCACCAATGCATTATGCTCCAAACTTAGTAGCAGCTTATCTTCCAAGCATTGAAAAAACTGTTAGAGTGGTGAAAGAAGTAATGTATTCGAAAAAATAAAACGCACATATCTTTTAATAAATAAAAAAGCCTTTGCTACAAACAAAGGCTTTTTTATTTAGGCGATATGGAGAACTATTAATAATTCTTCAATACCAGGTATTGATACGGTGCTAAAGAAACTGTTGTAGTTAACGATACGCTTGTACTGTCATATGCATTTGTCCAATTAGTATTTTGTAACGCTGCCGGTATACTAAATACTTCGCTGCTATTTCTGATATTAGCAATTACCAAAACAGAATCTGTAGCCAACGTGCGCAAGTAGCAAACCACATTTGCATCTGTAAATGTCTGCAACGCTCCCGTTTTTAATACCGCTGAAGAATTATGAAATGCCAATATGGTTTTATAGGCTGCGACCATATCCGGATTTTGTGTCCAATCAATCGGTGAATCATAAAAGAAAGGAACTTCTGCTACCTGTCCAACCTCCTGACTACCATATATCATTGGCACTCCTGCCATATTAAGTGTGATTACTGAAGCCGCTAATGCACCGGATTTGCCATTGAAGACCGTCATGGGTGTTCCGTCAAATGCAGAATGGTCATGGGTTGTCGTAAATCTTAATCTTTGTTTGCCTGCAGGTACACCACTGTATTCAGCCGTATTTGCCGAATAAATTGAGGCCGGTGTACCAGGACTGGCGGTACTGAATGCGCTTACCAATGCGCTATACGTTCCCTCACTAAAAACCATTTGAAAGCCAGCTGTCAGATGACCGACATTGTACCCTTCGGCCAGTAAAATAAGCTGCCTGCTAGGTTGGATATTATTTAATGAATCAATGGCCTGTGCCCAAAAATTATCCGGGATATTATCAGCAAAGTCGCACCTGAATCCGTCAAAATTTGCCGTGTGTATCCAATATTCCATATCTTTTATCATCTCGGCACGCATTGCATAATTTGTATAATCCAATTGTGCAACATCAGTGAATGTTGTACCTGGCGGTGAAATGATATTTCCGTTAATATCCTGCAAGTACCATGATTTATGTTCCGTTATCCAGGCATTATCCCAGGAAGTTTGGTTGGCGGCCCAATCTAATATTACTGCCATATTTTTACTATGTGCCGTACTTATCAAATTTCGCAGATCGGATAAAGAACCAAACTCTGTATTCAACCCAAGGTGGTCTTTTACGCAATAGGGAGAATTGACCGATTTTATTTGTCCGATAGGATTAATAGGCATCAGCCAGATAACATTGATACCTAAAGCTTTTATTGAATCCAGTCGTTGGGTAATACCATTGAAATCGCCGGTAGCACTGTAAGCCCTTTCGTTCACCTCATACATGGAGATATCCGATGTTGCAGGAATATTGGTATAAGGTGTTCCGTACTGCACGGGGCCTGCACTTTTTTTACTACAGGACATAAGCAAGACGATCCCCCAAAATAATATGTATTTTTTCATATAGTTTTAATTGAAAGCAAGTGTGAGATGGTGACCTGTAAAATTACTTATTATATAGAGAACCCCACATTACTATTAATAAGGCACTTGCAATAAATACTTGTCCTTAAAGAACGGCTCCGGGAATATTTTCTCAATTTCCCAAACCTTTGGTTTGCATTGACTATCGGATATTTCCTGGCTAAGATCACCGCCTTTTAGACAAATTAAACCACCCGGCGTGTTTCCTTTTTTAAGTAACGGTTTGCTCCAGAACCATAGATCTTTTAATGGAGCCACAGCTCTTGATACTACAACGTCAAATTTTCGATCTTTAATATCTTCAGCCCTGGTATGTTGCGTAGTTAAATTCGTTAGCCCGATTGCAGTCGCCACTTCATTCACTACTTTCAATTTTTTATTGATACTATCTACTAAATGAAAATGGGTCTCAGGAAAAAAGATGGCCAACGGAACACCTGGAAAACCGCCACCACTACCGAGATCCATTACCTGCATCGCTTTTTTAAACTCAAATTGTGTAGTGATCGCTAAAGAATGTAATACATGGTGTTCATAAAAATTATCCATGTCTTTACGTGAGATAACATTTATTTTTTCATTCCATTCTGTATACAAATCTTTTAGCGCAGCTAATTGTTGTAACTGCGTATCAGAAAAATCACTAAAATATTTACGAACGATATCCATTATTTCCAGAGCTTTTTTGGCTTCTTTAATAATGCAACTGAAAAGATGATATAGTAAAAGAACATAAATACATCAAAGAATGGGAATAAGACAAAAAGGTCTTTTTCATCCAGCTTCTTCAGGTTATTGAACAATACAATTCCCTGTAGTATAAAGCGAACGCCAAAAATTATTAATGTAGCTATCCAAAGATTAGATAACAGGCTTACAATAAATAACGGATAGAATATAAAATGAGAAAAAGAATATAAGCCCAATAAAAATTTATGCAGCCCTTTATAATATCTGCCTGAACTATAGTGGCGATTTTTTTGTCTTATCCAATCTCCAAAAGTTTTTACAGGCTCGCTATAGGTAAAAGTATCTTTATCGACATTGATCTTTGTATTGGTTTTAGTGGCCGCCATATTGATGAAAAGATCATCGTCGCCACTCAAAATATTGTTATGAGCCGAAAAACCTTTGTGCCGGAAGAATATCACTTTCTTATAACTCAAATTTCTACCTACACCCATGTATGGAATACCTGCAAGCGTATAATTAAAATATTGCAGTGCCGTATGGAAAGTTTCCCAACGAATGATCTTATTTAATAAACCTGGTTTTTTATGAAACGCACCATATCCTAATACGATCTCTGTAGCATCATCATAAGTCGCCTGTATCTTATCCAGCCATAATGCAGAAGCAGGTGAACAATCGGCATCTGTCAATAAAACAATTTCATATTTAGCCGCTTTGATCCCCATACTTAATGGAAATTTTTTGCCGGGAATAAACTGCGCCTCCTGCTTTAATTCCAACACTTTTAAAAGGCCGATGTATTTTTCTTCAAAAGTCTTTAACAGGTACCTTGTATCATCAAAAGAGTTGTCGTCTACCACGATCACTTCATGTGTGGTTTTATACTCCTGTTCTAAAACCGATTTTAAATTTTTGGCAATATTAAGCGACTCATCTTTTGCACAGATAATGATCGATACAGGATGGGTTTGAGAAGTAGTTTTTGCTGCAGGTTTATAATAGATCAGCCTGGTAAAAAAATAAACGTAATAAAATACCTGTATCAGTGCCGCCAGGCAAAAGATAGCAAAAAGAACGATGGGCCAATATTGTAGTATTTCTGAAAACTTCATATTTGCAAAAATAAGGTATACGTAAAGGTTTATGAAAACGAATTTATATACAGTGAATTAACAAAAATGGAACAACTGCTGTTGCTCCATTTTTTATTTTGATCTGATTATTATTTATGCGACCCATTTTTTATTGGCAAAATCACCAAATGATTCGCCTTTTTTTCTTTCCTTTTTGAAAGTAGCAAATAGCCCGTCAAGCTCCATCAATATTGCCGCTTCATCCAGGTGTTGCTTGTATAGTTTATTCAATCTTTCTCCCTGGTTATCTCCGCCTAAATGTAAGTTGTATTTTCCGGGTGCAGTTCCTACGAAACCAATTTCTGCAGCATAAGGGCGGCCACAACCATTTGGGCAACCCGTCATGCGGACAATTATATTCTCATCTGCTAATTTATGTTTTTCAAGTAGCGGCTCTATTTTCGAAATGAGTACCGGTAAATACCTTTGTCCTTCCGCAAGTGCCAACGGGCATGTAGGTAAGGCCACACAGGCAATTGAATTTCTACGCACAGCAGAAGCATTTTCTGTATGTGCCAATACTTTAAACTCTTCTAATATTTTGTTGATGGCTGCTTTGTCTTTTTCCGCAACATCAGCTATGATCACATTTTGTGTTGCAGTGAAGAGGAAATTAGATTTACCCGTTTTTGCCACTTCAAGTAAGGCTGTTTTTAACGGAAGTTTTTCGTCATCTAATACTCTTCCATTTTCTACAAATACGGTATAGTACCAAAGCCCTTGTTCACTTTTTTCCCAACCGTACAAGTCGGCTCTTTGTGTAAATGTATACGGCCTGGCAGGCTCCAATTTAAAGCCGATACGTTTTTCCAATTCTTCTTTAAACCATTCTACACCGTATTTATCTACCGTATATTTTAATCTTGCTAATTTTCTATCACTGCGGTTTCCGTAATCTCTTTGCACCGTTAATACTTCGTAGATAGTTTTTAGCGTTTTGAATTCTGTATCTGTGAAACCGATCACCGTAGCTAATCTTGCATACGTTTCTGCATTACCGTGTGTTGTGGACAAACCTCCGCCAATAGCAATATTAAACCCTTTTAAAACATTGTTTTCTATAATAGCTATCAAACCAATATCATTGGTAAATACGTCAGAATCATTATTAGGAGGAATGGCTATACCTATCTTAAATTTTCTTGGAAGGTAGCGATCCTGGTATAACGGATCTTCCTCATCTTTTTTATCAACGATCTTTTCATCATTGATCCATATTTCGTAATACGCTTTTGTTTTAGGCATCAGCAATTCGCTGATCTTATCGGCGTATGCAAAAACCTGCGCATGTATCGGCGACATTTTTGGGTTAGAGGCGCAAGTCACGTTACGGTTAATATCTCCGCAGGTAGCAATTGAATCTAAATTAGCTTCATTAAAAGCCTGTATCGTTGGTTTTATTTTAGATTTTACCAACCCATGCAATTGGATCGTTTGTCTTGTTGTGATCTTAATGACCCCCGTAGCATTTTCTCCGGCAACATTATGTGCAGCGATCCATTTTTCAGGCGTTAAAAAACCACCCGGCAAACGCAACCTGATCATGAAAGTGTACAAACGATCGAGTTTTTTTGCAGCGCGCTCTTCTCTTCTATCACGATCATCCTGCTCGTACATACCATGAAATTTAATTACAGCCTTGTCATCCTCACGGATAGCACCTGTAATCTCGTCTTGCAGACTTTGTTTGATAGAACCCCTCAATCCATCACTCGCTACTTTGATCTTTTCTATCGCAGATAAATTGTTTTTTTCTGACATGGTGCTTTAATTAATAAGTAATATTCAATAATTAAGAATTTTTCAAACTCGAAATAATATGCTTGCGACAAATACCCTTCAATTTTTGGGTTTGACTTATTTAGTAAACATCCTTTTCGTACCGGCCCTCTTCTTTCAATTGCTCCAAATATTCTTTTGCTCCTTCGGGAGATTGATTGCCGTATTGCTCGATGATCTTTAATAAAGTATTTTCAACATCAGTGCTCATCGGATCTTTTTTTCCGCAGATATAAAAAGACGCACCGCTATTTAACCAGTCATATAATTCAGCAGCATGCTCCTGCATTTTATGCTGAACATATATTTTTTCTTCTTGATCTCTTGAAAAAGCTAAATTGATCTTGGTAAGAACGCCTGTTTCAAACCAGTTTTGTATTTCTGTTTGGTATAAAAAATCGCTTGCAAAATATTGTTCCCCAAAGAAAAGCCAGCTTCTGCCAGAAGCTCCTGTCGCATCTCTTTCTGCTAAGAAAGAACGATAAGCTGCAATACCAGTGCCCGGACCAACCATGATAATATCCTTATCCTGTGCAGGCAATCTGAATCTTTTATTGGGCTGTACAAAGAACTTTTGTTTGTTGCCAACTTTTAGGTTTTTCAAATAATCAGAACACAATCCCAGTTTCGTTTGGCCATTGACAGTATATACATCTTTGGCAACGATTACGTGCAC
The DNA here is from genome assembly GCA_035485735.1 of Ferruginibacter sp. Taxonomy (GTDB): domain Bacteria; phylum Bacteroidota; class Bacteroidia; order Chitinophagales; family Chitinophagaceae; genus Ferruginibacter. The sequence goes on along the minus strand of DATHNS010000025.1, from coordinate 773,064 downwards.
TTCATTTTCATGCGCTGCAGGAGATGATGCGATGGTGTATAATCTTGGTGAAATGGCATTTAATGTAACCAGGAAATCTTCAAATTGCCCGATATTTTTTATTGGATATTGTTTTACAAGATCCAACAGATCCATTCTTCCTGCAGGAATCGTATGGCCCATCACCTCTGCATATTGTTTGATCAACCTTTCGGTTAAGTAAACAATATTGATCCTTCTCTTCAACAATTCATAGATAGAAATTTTTTCGTTTTTAAATAAAACTGATTTGTTGCCATCTATATTTGTCTTTGCAATAATATCCGTTACTGTCTGTGAGTTATTATCCGGCACAATTCCTATTGAATCGCCACATTGATATTCGATGCCTTCGGCAGCAATTTCGATATGGTATGTTTCTTTATTAGAACCCTTATCGTTTAGATTGATATGCGTTAAGACCGGGCCTTCGTACGTTAGCTTTCCTGTCTTTTTAACGGAAGCTGCACCATGCGCTGCTGCGGCTGGTGCCGAAGCTGCCGGTGCATTACCTGCAGTTAATGCAGTAACAACTGTACCGAACCATTTGTTAGCATCTTCTTCAAACTCCACATCACATTTTTGCAATGGAGCAATTCTTTTAGCGCCAACAGCTTCGAATTTTTTGTCGATGTCTTCACCAGTCTGACAAAACAATGGATAAGAAGTATCGCCCAATGCCAACACACTGAATTTTAATTTATCCAGTTTTGTAGTATCAGCCATTACGTGATCGTAAAACTTTTTAGCGGCTTCAGGTGGTTCACCTTCGCCATGTGTAGCAACGATCACCAAAAAATATTCTTCTTTTAAAAGATCTGTTAAGCGATACTGATCCATCGCTATCACTTTAGCATTGATACCGATCTTTTTTGCCTTACCGGCAAATTCTGTAGAAAGTTTTTTTGAATTTCCTGTTTCTGTACCATATACAATGGTGATTTTACTAGCTAATGGTTTTATATCAGCGCCCACAGCTGGTATTGCCTCAGCCTGATTAAATACGATGCCGTTTAAATAACCACTGGCCCATATCTGCTCTTCTTTATTTAGTGAGCTGATAAAGTCTTTAATGGTTTTTAATTTTGGTTCAGATAACATTTCCTTTTATTGTTTGTTAGTTCAGTTAGTTTTATGAAGCTTGTTTAGCTTGTTGTTCTTGTGTTATTGCATCTATCTTTCCGACAGGTTTAAAATAATGTTCTTTACTTCCGCTGTTGGATAGCCATGAGAATTTTTCATGCAGCTGCACTACTTTACCAATGATCACTAATGAAGGAGAAATAAATGTTTGTCCTTTTAATGTGGTGGCATAATCATACAGACTAGTTGTATGAACAGTCTGTAATGGCGTGGTTGCCTGTTCAACAACTGCTAATAATTTATCTGCCGCTATATTATTCTTCACCAAATTTTCTACTACGCTGCCCAACGTTTCGCTAGACATATAAAACACCAAAGTATCTGTAGTAGCGGCTAATTCTTTCCAATACTCAGCCGTAACAATATCCGATTTGTATAAAGTAAGAAAACGAACAGCTGTTGAATATTCTCTTGCCGTTAATGGAATGCCTGCGTAAGCCGCTGCGCCTAATGCGGCTGTAACACCCGGCACTATTTCGTATGGTATCTGATGTTTTACCAATGTTTCCAATTCATCTAAAATATTAGAAAAGATAGAAACATCGCCACCTTTTAAACGCACAACCAATTTTCCCTTGGCTGCATATTCTACAATAAAAGAATTGATGCTTTCCTGTGGAGTTGAATACCCTCTGCGGCATTGTTTGCCAACATAGATCACTTCAGCTTCCGTTTTTACATATTGTTTTATTATTTCAGCGCTCACCAATCTATCTGTCAATACAACGTCCGCCTGTTGCAGATAACGCACAGCCTTCATCGTAATAAGTTCAGGATCACCAGGACCTGCACCTATTACTATTACTTTGCCTTTTATGTTTACGTTATTACTCATTATTAAAATAATCCTTCGATTGATAAATATCTTTCTCCTGTATCGTAATTGAATGTAAGTATTCTCGATTTTTTAGGAATGTCCTTTAACTTTTTAGCAACCGCTGCTAATGATGCGCCTGTTGAGATACCTACCAATATCCCTTCTTCTTTTGCAATTCTCTGTGCATATGAAAAGGCTTCATCTTTACTTACTTGTATCACGCCATCTAAAATCTCTTTATTTAAAATAGATGGGATGAACCCTGCACCAATTCCTTGTAACGGATGAGGGCCTGGAGCGCCACCGCTGATCACCGGAGATAACTCAGGCTCAACAGCGAACACTTTTAATTTAGGCCATTTTGCTTTTAGCACTTCTGCAACGCCGGTTATATGTCCGCCTGTTCCTACGCCAGTAATAATATAATCCAACCCGTCAGGAAAATCTTTTGCTATTTCCAGTGCGGTTGTTTTTTTATGTATTGCTGTGTTAGCGGGATTGTCAAACTGTTGGGGCATCCAGGCATTGGGTGTTGATGCTACTAATTCGGCTGCTTTTTCTATCGCACCTTTCATTCCTTTTTCGCGTGGTGTTAATACAAACTCGGCGCCGTAAAGTGCCATCAATCTTCTGCGCTCAATGCTCATGCTTTCAGGCATTACCAAAATGATCTTATATCCTTTTACAGCAGCAACTAATGCTAAACCAATACCTGTATTTCCCGAAGTAGGCTCAATGATAACACTGTCTTTTTTCAACAAACCTTTTTGTTCTGCGTCCTCGATCATTGACAATGCAATACGATCCTTAATGCTCGCACCCGGATTTGTTTTTTCTAATTTGATCCAAACCTCATGATCCTTACCAAACAATTTATTGATACGTACGTGCGGTGTATTACCTATGGTTTGTAAAATGTTATCTGCTTTCATTCCTGATTTTTTAAAACCCCTAGATCACCCTGAAAGGGGACTTTGGAGAATGGTTATTTTTAGAGTTTTAGATCACAAAATTCAATGCCTCTGGCAATGGATTTTTATCCCTGATCGTTATTTCGCTTTTGTGATATACGATTGAATTGGGCAATACGCTATTGGTGATCCAAACATTACCACCTATCACACTATCATGACCTATGACTGTATCGCCACCTAATATCGTTGCGCCTGAATAAATAATCACGTCATCTTCAATGGTTGGATGTCTTTGTGTTTGCGCTTTTCCTTTGCTTACACTTAATGCACCTAATGTTACGCCTTGATAGATTTTTGCATTTTTACCAATGATTGTTGTTTCGCCAATTACAATACCGGTGCCATGATCGATAAAAAATGATTCTCCGATCGTAGCTCCCGGGTGAATATCAATACCCGTTTTGCTATGCGCATATTCGGCAAACATTCTTGGCAATATTTTCACGCCTTGTATCCACAATTGATGAGAGAAGCGATAGACAGCCGTTGCATAGAACCCCGGATAGGCTACCAATACTTCTTCTATTGACCTTGCTGCCGGATCAAACTTTAATACCGCTTCCGCATCTTTTAATAAAGAAGCATAGATCGAAGGCGCCTTATCAAAAAACAATGTGGTATATTCTTGTGTCTTATCTCCGTCACCAACAACATCATAAATCAATGTAGAAAGATGGCTCTTAAAAGATTCAAATTCTTTTTCCAGATCTGCAACAGTATGTTTCCGTTGTTTATTAGGAATAAATAAAAATCCAAAAAATGAATCAATGAATTCTTTTGCCAACTCTTTATCAGGAAATGCAGTATCTCCTTTTAAATGTTGCGCGTGTAATTCTTTTATAAATGTATTTGTGCTCATGTTTTATATTTAGTCGTTAGATATTAGTAGTAAGTATCAAGAATAGGTCAGTCTTGCGACTTGCTGCTCAGTACCTGATACTTATTGGATCATACAAGCGCCAACAGTAACATTGCTTGTCTCATCAATCAATATTGCGCCGCCGTTCACCCTTAATCTTTTATAAGAATCAAAAGGAATAGGCGAAGCAGTTTTTATCGTTGCTTTGATAATATCATTTAAAGATGCCTGTTCAGGAGCCGGTTCTTTTTCCAAAGAATTTACATTCAGTTTATACTCGATGTCTTTAATAACTGCTCTGACTACCCTGCTGTTTATTTGCAATAAATATTTACTTCCGACAACTAATGGTTTGTTTGCCATCCAACACAACAATACTTCAATCTCATTTTCAACTTTAGGCTGATTGTTTTTATTGACAATGATATCGCCACGGCTGATATCGATCTTATCTTTCAAATGAAGAATGGCGCTTTGCGGCGCAAATGCTTCTGCCACTTCTTTACCGCCAACCTCAATTGTGCTGATCGTACTTTCAATTCCTGCCGGTTGTACCACTACTTTATCACCCACTTTATAAACACCGCTGATCACTTTTCCGGCGTAGCCGCGATAATCGTGCAGTTCTTCCGTTTGCGGACGAATTACATACTGTACAGGAAACCTTGGATCATTATAATTGATATCATTCGTCAATTCTACCGTTTCTAAAATATCTAATAAACAACGACCCTCATACCAAGGATATTTATCAGATTTATCAACAATATTATCGCCATTCAATGCACTGATAGGAATGTAGGTGATATCTTTCAAGCCCAATGTTTCAGCAACTTTCGCGTAATCGATCACGATATTATTGTATACATCCTCTGAATACTCAACAAGATCCATTTTATTGATCGCAACAATTACGTGCGGAATATTCAATAAAGAAGCGATGATAGAATGGCGGCGTGTTTGTTCAATCACACCATGCCTTGCATCAACCAAAATAATTGCCAGGTCAGAATTCGATGCACCGGTAACCATGTTACGTGTGTATTGAATATGCCCCGGCGCATCAGCGATAATGAATTTACGTTTTGGTGTAGAGAAATATTTATACGCTACATCGATCGTGATCCCCTGTTCTCTTTCTGCACGCAAGCCATCCGTTAATAGGGCCAGATCAATTTCTCCGTCTTCTTTATTTTTACTTTGTTTTTCTATCGCTTCCAAATGATCGATCATGATAGATTTACTATCATACAATAAACGGCCGATCAATGTACTTTTCCCGTCATCAACACTTCCTGCAGTTATAAATCTTAGTATGTCCATTTTTAAAAAATTCTCCTTTTAAGGTATTAGTTTTATATTTTAAGTCGCAAGTAATTAGATATTAGTATCAAGTAAAATACAAGCTTTTATTCCTGCTACTTGACTCTTTCTACTTACTTCTTTAAAAATATCCATTCTTCTTTCTGTCTTCCATTGCTGCTTCGCTTACCCTGTCATCAATTCTTGTTTCTCCACGCTCGCTGGTTTTGGTTGCTATAATTTCTGTGATGATATCATCTAATGTTGACGCTGTTGATTCTACCGCAGCAGTGCAGGTCATATCCCCTACAGTTCTATACCGTACTTTTTTTACAGATATCTTGTCTGTTGGATCGATCTGAATGAATTTTGAAGTAGCTACATATTGTCCCTGAAATTCCAACACTTCTCTATCATGCGCAAAATAGATAGATGGCAATTCGATCTTTTCTCTGCGGATATAATTCCAGATATCTAATTCTGTCCAGTTGCTGATTGGAAACACACGAACATTTTCACCTTTATTGATCTTACCATTGTAGGTGTTCCACAATTCAGGGCGTTGTAATTTTGGATCCCACTGGCCGAACTCATCTCTTACAGAAAATATTCTTTCTTTCGCTCTTGCTTTTTCTTCATCTCTTCTTGCACCACCAATACAGGCATCGAATTTAAATTCTTCGATCGTATCTAATAAAGTAAAAGTCTGCAAAGCATTGCGGCTCGCGAATTTTCCTTTTTGTTCTGTTAAGTGTTTTGCTTTGATCGTATCTTCTACATTACGTACAATTAATTTTTCGCCGATATCAGCCGCCATTTTATCTCTAAAGTCAAGTGCTTCCTGAAAATTATGACCGGTATCGATATGCACCAAAGGAAAAGGAAATTTTCCCGGGCGAAAAGCCTTTAATGCCAAATGCACCATCACGATAGAATCTTTACCGCCTGAAAACAACAAAGCCGGCCTTTCAAATTGCCCCGCCACTTCACGAAAAATGTGAATGGATTCTGATTCTAACTGCTCCAAATAATCTAATCTCTGTAAACTCATATTCTTGTTTTGTTCTTTCTTACTTATTAAACATTAAAAGCGCTTTTCTCAACATCTGCGTTTACTTCCACATCGCCGTGTACATGCAAACCGCATTCTTTATTCGCTGCATCTTCCCACCACCATCTTCCCGCCCTGAAATCTTCTCCTGGCTTGATGGCGCGCGTGCATGGTGCGCAACCTATGCTTACAAAACCTTTATCATGCAAAGGATTGTACGGCACATTATTATCATTGATATATTTTCTAACGTCTTCTGTTGACCAATGCAAAATGGGATTGTATTTAATTATCTGATTGGCTTCATCCCATTCAACCAATGGAATATTTTGCCTGTCTGGAGAATGCTCTGCGCGCAAGCCTGTTATCCAGATAGCATTTCCTGCCAAAGCCCTTCTTAAAGGCTCAACTTTGCGGATAAAGCAACAGCCTTTTCTATTATCTACTGATTCGTAAAAAGAATTTGGCCCTTTTTCGGCTACAAATTTCCCGAGTTCTTCTGCCTGAGGATAATACCCTTTGATATGTGTGTTGTATTTTTCGTTGGTACTGTTCCAGACAGAATAGGTTTCTGCGAACAAGCGCCCCGTATCTAACGTAAATATTTTAACATCCAAATTATTATGCAATATCTCATGCGTGATCACCTGATCCTCAAAACTAAAACTTGAAGAAAACGTGACCTGCCCTGGATATTTATCAACTAAAATTTTGATGAATGCAGCAATACTTAGTCCACTTGACTGGTGGAGTAATTCAGACGTGCTATTTTGAAGAGGATTATGTATCATTTTTTCGTTAATTTACTGTACAAAAGTTGAGAGAAGATCATGTTAAGGGACTGGAGTAAAAACCAAAAGGTTTAACAACAGTATACCTTAATACTGCAGCAGTTGCACATACCCATAATGGAAGCTGTAAATAACATAAAATGTAGCTGTAAAAATGAGGAGCAAAGATACTATAGAATTTCAAATCTTAGAAATCTTTTTACCATATCTAAATACCTGATAGTCAATATAAAATAGCTTAGGATGGCTATTCTGATTTTCCCGAGCGAAGTATCTTATAAATTCTGATAGCACTCATTAGCAGGATGATGAATAAGGCCAGTCCGAGTATGCCCCAAACCAGGCTCATGGCTTGTTTTACTACGGCCATCATTACAATAGCGATCAAAAAGATCGTGGCGATCTCGTTCCAGATGCGCAATTGCTGGGAACTATAGCGAAAAATACCTTTCATCTGTTCCGCATAAATTTTTTGAAGGGTAAAATGATATATATACAAACCGACTACAAAACAAAGCTTGATGGCCAGCCATTCGGGAATGCTGCCGTATAAAAAGCCCATCCAGGTGCCAAATATTAGCGTAAGGATGGCTGATGGCCAGGTAATACCAAACCATAAGCGTTTGATCATGATCGAAAAATGCCTGCGTAAAATTTCTTTTTCTACCTCGGGTTTATCCCCCGCTTCGGTATTGTAAATGAATAAGCGGGGAATATAAAACATCCCGCTGAACCATGTTACAATAAAGATGATATGAAGCGCTTTTATGTAATTGTACATGGGCAAATTTAAAACGTTTCTTTTATTAATTTTTTTAAAGTTCCTACCCACAATGGATTGGTATTTAAACAAGGGATCATGGTATATTTATCGCCTCCGGAATGTATAAATATTTCCCTTCCGCGGTCTTCGATCTCTTCCAGCGTTTCTAAACAATCGCTTACAAAAGCGGGGCAAATGATCAGTAACTTTTTTATCCCTTCTTTGGGCATCTCTTCCAAACGTATATCTGTAAATGGTTCCAACCATCCTTTCCCTAATCTTGATTGAAAAGAGATGCTGAATTTATTTTTAGGGATATTCAATTGTTCTGTTACTAAACGAGTTGTAGTGAAACATTGATGACGATAACAATGTGCATGTGCAGGTGAGGCAACATCACAACAATTTGTTGTTTGCAGACAATGATTTCCGGTGATATCGCTTTTTTTGATATGCCTGCCCGGCACGCCATGATAACTGAATAAAATATGATCGTACTCTTTTTGTAAATAAGGACGCATCGTATCGGCCAGTGCATTAATATAATCTATATCATTATAGTAAGGTGCTACAAATTTCAATTGAAATTTGTAGCCATTTTCTTTATAGGTTTCTTTGGCATGTTCTACTGCTGTTTCGTAAGATGACATAGCATAATGCGGATAAAGTGGTACTGCGACAACTTCTTCAAGATCTGGATTTTTGCGCAACAGGTTATCAAAAGCTTCTTGTGGCGTCGGACTTCCATACCTCATGGCAATTTCAACAGGTTCTTCTACCTGTTGTTGTAAAGCGGACTGTAGCTGCTTTGTAAAAACGATCAATGGAGAACCTTCTTTGGTCCAAATCGTTTTGTATGCTTCGGCAGATTTTGGTGCACGCGTTGGCGTTATCAACCCTTTCACTAACAGTAGCCGAAAAAGATAGGGTGAATCTATCACCCGCTCATCCATTAAAAATTCATTTAAATAACGCCTTACGTCTTTTACTTCCGTAGACTCAGGAGAGCCTAAATTCATCAATACTATTCCTCGTTTTATTACTGCCATATCCATATTATTTTGCAAATGTAACTACAGACTTACCAATATTCATAAATCTCAACCCAGGAATATTATATGGTCAAAATCAGCAGCAGAAATGACAATGCAATGACATACAAATTAGCAAACACGAAGACCGGAGTTTACTTTTGTAGCAGAATTCAGAACTACATGCAGCACCAACCAACTGAGATAGCACAATTTTTTATCGCTGGCATTAATTACAGAAAAACAGATGCTGCTATCCGCGGACAGTTTGCTATCAACAAAGAACAATACCTTCAACTCCTTTCTTTAGCACCTCAATACGGTTTAAGTGAATTATTTGTTGTATCAACCTGCAACCGTACGGAAATTTATGGCTTTGCGGAAGATGCTTCGAAACTATGCGAATTGCTTACGACACAAACAGAAGGCTCACTGGAAACATTTCGCAAAATGTCTTATATCAAACAAGGCCATAAAGCGATCGAACACCTGTTCCATGTTGCAGCCGGTTTAGATTCACAAATATTAGGTGATTATGAAATTGTAGGGCAAATAAAACTGGCTGTAAAGCTTTCTAAAGAAAATGATTTTATCGGCTGTTATTTAGAAAGATTGGTAAATGGCGTATTGCAATCATCCAAACAAATAAAAACAGATACCGAATTAAGCGGCGGAACTGTTTCTGTTTCTTTTGCCGCCGTACAATACATAAAAGAGGCCGTCGGCAACATAGCTGATAAAAAGATCATCATATTAGGTACTGGTAAAATTGGGCGCACTACCTGCAAGAACCTGGTAGATTATTTAGGCACCAAAAACATAACATTGATCAACCGCACTGCAGATAAAGCAAATGACTTAGCGAATGAACTAGGATTGTTATCTGCATCAATGAATGATATTCCTGAACAGGTAAAGAATGCCGATATTATTTTAGTAGCGACGAATGCTACAGATCCTGTTATTTTAAAATCTCATTTGGAAAATAACGGCAATAAATTAATTATCGATCTGTCCATTCCTTATAACGTTGAAATATCAGCACAATATTTACCAAACGTTACTTTGGTAAATGTTGATGAGCTCTCAAAAATAAAAGACGTTACGCTACAAAAAAGAGAAGCCGAAGTACCAAAAGCAAAAACGATCATTGCAGCACATATAGATGAATTTATGCAATGGCACGAAATGCGCAAAAATGTACCCGTTCTAAAAGCTGTTAAAAGTAAATTGCAAGGCATGCATGAGTGCAAATTATACACGAATGCAGCGCAAGACACGACTCCACCTTCAGCTGATTCTCAGGAAAAAATTCAAAAAGTAATTAACGGAATGGCCGCAAAGATCCGCTTACAAAATCAACACGGCTGTCAGTATATTGAAGCCATCAATGATTTTATAGCTCCCGGTAGAAATTAACTGTATGAAAAAATTGATCCGCATCGGGACAAGAGAAAGCCAGTTAGCCGTATGGCAGGCCACGCATGTACAAAAATTATTAGCAATCAACGGTTTTGAATCGGAATTAGTTTATATAAAAAGTGAAGGCGATATCGACCTGCAAACACCTTTGTACGAAATGGGCGTGCAGGGAATTTTCACAAGAAGTTTAGACATTGCATTACTCTCAGACAAAATAGATATCGCTGTTCATTCAATGAAAGATGTTCCTACACAATTGCCAAAAGGTATTGTGCAATCGGCCGTTTTAAAAAGAGCTTCCTATAAAGACCTTTTTGTGTACAAGGGCAATACCAATTTTCTGGATGACCTTAAGTCAACTGCGGTCATCGCAACAAGCAGCATCCGCAGAAAAGCGCAATGGTTACATCGTTATCCAAATCACCTATTGGAAAATCTTCGTGGCAATGTAAATACAAGATTAAAAAAAGTTGAAGAAAGTAATTGGAACGGCGCCATCTTCGCAGCAGCCGGTTTGGAAAGGATCGATCTTCGCCCTGAACATTCTATAGAACTGGATTGGATGTTGCCAGCTCCTGCTCAGGGTGCCATTACAGTCGTTTGTAGAGAAGGCGACGATTATGCATTGAGTGCTTGTCAGCATTTTAATGATAACGATACTGCCACTTGCACAAAGATCGAAAGAGATTTTTTACGTGCCTTATTAGGAGGTTGCTCCACACCTATAAGTGCCCTGGCCGAAATAAAAAATAATGAGCTTATCTTTAAAGGAAATATTTTGTCAATAGATGGCAAAGATAAATTAGCGATCGAGAAAACAATATCAATAAAGGATATTGATGGCCTGGGTACGAAAGCGGCAAATGAATTATTAATTAATGGCGGACAAAAAATAGCAGACAGCATTCGCAATGGCGGAAAATAAGACAACCATATTGTGCACGAGGCCCTTAGATAAATTGCTGATAAAAGAAGCAGATCGAAAAGGCATTGCTGTTGATATTATTGAATTCATTCGCACAGAGCCCATTTTAAATGATGCATTAAAAAAGCAGATCAATGAGCTGGCCGACCAATCATTAACGATCGTTTTTACAAGCATGAATGCGGTCGAAGCGGTGTGGAACTATTTAAAAAAGAAACCAGCAGATTGGAAAATATTTTGCATCGGCACAGCCACACAAAAGTTGGTGATGGAAGAGTTTGATGGCAAATCAATCGTAGGCACGGCTGATAGCGCCGCTGAATTGGCGGATACTATTATTGCCGAAGGAAATATCAGCAAAGTAGCTTTCTTCTGTGGTGATCAACGCAGACATGAATTACCTGAAAAATTAAAAGAAAATAATATTGAAGTGAATGAGGTTGAAGTGTACAAAACTTTTCAACTCAATGAAAAAATAACTAAAAAGTATAATGGCATTTTATTTTTTAGTCCGAGTGCTGTGGATAGTTTTTTTACAGTCAATAAAGTTACTCCACAAACAATATTATTTGCGATAGGAAGCACAACTGCTAATACCATAAAAAAATATTCTAAAAACAAAGTGGTCCTAAGTAATAAACATGGCAAGGAAGATCTGTTTGAAAAAGCGATCACCTACTATACTTCTGCGGTACGCTAATACACAATAAGCATGTTACAAAACGATCTGATATTACAAACGCTTCGCGGAGAGAAAACAGAAAGAACACCGGTGTGGATGATGCGCCAGGCAGGCAGGTATTTGCCCGAGTACATGGTGCTAAGAAAAAAGTATGGGTTTTTTGAACGCTGCCAGACACCGGAATTAGCTTGTGAAATAACACTACAGCCGGTAGATATTATTGGTGTTGATGCGGCAATATTATTTTCTGATATCCTGGTTGTGCCACAGGCTATGGGTTTGGAAGTACAGTTGATAGAAAGCCAGGGGCCAATACTACCTGACCCCATCAAAACAATAAAAGACTTACAACGCATACGTGTACCCGAAGTGGATGAAAGCTTAGGCTACGTATTTGATGCGATCAAACTAATAAAAAAAGAATTGAATGGCCGTGTGCCTTTGATCGGATTTGCCGGTGCACCATGGACATTATTATGTTACATGGTTCAGGGCAAAGGCTCTAAAACTTTTGATGAGGCCAAAACATTTTGTTATACACAACCCGAAGCGGCGCATCAGTTATTACAAATGATCACCGATACAACGATCAAATATTTACAGGGCCAGGTAAAAGCAGGTGCTGATACGATACAAATATTTGACAGCTGGGGTGGGTTATTGGGGCCCGAAGATTTTGAGAATTTATCATTGAAATATATTCGCCAGATCGTTGCAGCATTGAAAGATTTTGTGCCGACAATCATCTTTGCAAAAGGTGCATGGCAATCCTTAGATAAAATGGCGGCAACAGGTGCACACGGTTTAGGCATTGATTGGTGCATTAAACCTGAAACTGCGCGCCAGTTTGCCGGCAACAATATTACGTTGCAGGGAAATTACGATCCTGCACATTTATTATCGCCAATCCCTGTAATTAAAAAAGAAGTAAAAGCAATGCTCGATGCATTTGGCCCGGGAAGGCATATTGCGAATCTGGGCCACGGTATTTTACCGAATGTACCGGTTGATCATGCGAGGGCTTTTGTGGATGCGGTGAAAGAACACAGATTTGATAAATAAGGAATAAGGAAGTTATAGAGTTTCTTGATGTAAGGGCTTTTTACTTTTTGGTTTTGACTTTTCACTTTTTACTTTATGGTAAAAGATACCTGGATAAATTTCATACACGATCTGCAGGATCGCATTTGCACTGCTTTGGAAAAAGCAGATGGCAAAGCGGTGTTTGTTGAAGATGCATGGGAACGTGCCGAAGGTGGTGGCGGTAAAACGAGGGTGATCGCGAATGGAAATGTAATTGAAAAAGGTGGCGTTAATACGTCGATCGTATTTGGAGAAGTGACTGACGCGATGCGTACACAATTAAAGATCAACGGTGATAAATGGTTTGCCTGCGGATTGAGCGTGGTGATACATCCTGTCAATCCTTTTGTACCAACCGTTCATTGCAATTACAGGATGTTTGAATTGTATAATGAAGACAATGAAGTAATGGACAGATGGTTCGGCGGTGGCACAGACCTTACACCTTATTATTTGTTTGAAGAAGATGCCAAACATTTTCACCAGGCCTATAAAAATGCTTGTGATGCATTTGACACAGCTTTCTATCCAAAATTCAAAACAACCTGCGATAATTATTTTGTAAATTTTCATCGCAATAATGAACGCAGGGGCATTGGCGGAATATTTTATGATTACCAAAGGCCGGATGACAATAAAGATGTTGATTTTTGGATAAACTTTGCAAAACGTTGTGGTGATTCATTTATAGAAGCTTACATTCCAATCGTTGAAAAAAGAAAGAACACACCATATACAGATCAAAACAAACACTGGCAGGAAATACGCAGGGGCAGGTACGTTGAATTTAATTTAGTGCACGATCGCGGAACTCTATTCGGATTAAAAACAAATGGCAGGATTGAAAGTATTTTAATGAGCCTTCCTCCTACTGTTCGTTTTGAATATAATTATCAACCAGTGCCAGGTAGTGAAGAAGATAAATTATTACAAGCTTGTTTGAATCCAGTTGATTGGTTGAATATCAAATCAAAAGAAATAGATAAGGATGAGTGGGCTCGTAAATCGAACAGTTGTTAATCCTATAATATACAATGATTATTATCATTAAGATAATAATGTTAGTTCTGTTTATAGTGATGTTTATTGGCATTATTTATAAATCCAGCTATCATAGAAATGCTCCGAATGTAGACAAATTACCGGGTATGGTATTTTCTTTAAATAAATTTTTTAGTCCAGGATTATTATTTCCATTGAGACAAAGACCCAATAATGAATTGGATAACATAAATAGAAAAAAAGCTAATAAAGCTCTGTATATATTTTACCTGAGTTTTATTTTAATACTCATATTGTCAAGATTTATAAATTAATAAATTATGTTTTTACAGAGAAGAAATAGAATACTAAGAACCAACCCTGCTATAAGGAGCATGGTTGCAGAAACTATTCTGACACCTTCTGATTTTATTGCGCCACTATTTATCGATGAAGGTGAGAACATAAAATTTGAAATTCCTTCAATGCCAGGCTATTATCGCCGTTCATTGGATCTAACTATTGTTGAAGTAAAAGAATTGTGGAGCCTGGGTATTAAAAGCGTTTTGCTTTTTATTAAATGTGACGATGCTTTAAAAGATAATACAGGTAAAGAAGCATGGAATAAAAATGGTTTAATGCAACGCAGTATCAAAGCAATAAAAAATGCGGTACCTGAAATGATCGTGATGACGGATGTCGCCTTGGACCCTTATTCAATTTACGGACATGATGGTATTGTAGAAAACAATGAGATCGTAAACGATCCTACAGTAGATGCATTGGTACAAATGAGTATCAGTCATGCAGAAGCTGGTGCAGATTTTGTCGCACCAAGTGATATGATGGATGGCCGCATTGGAGAAATTCGTGAGGCTTTGGAAATAAATAATTTCACCAAGACAGGCATCATGGCTTATAGCGCCAAATATGCTTCTTGCTTTTATGGTCCATTCAGAGATGCATTGGATAGCAGTCCGGGGTTTGGTGATAAGAAAACATATCAAATGGATTTCGCCAACAGAACAGAAGCCATTAAAGAAACATTGATGGATGTGGAAGAAGGTGCAGATATCGTAATGGTAAAACCTGCAATGGCTTATTTAGATATTATCCGCGAAATAAAAAATACTGTCACTGTTCCTGTGAGTGCCTACCATGTGAGTGGTGAGTATGCCATGATAAAAGCCGCTGCAAAAATGGGCTGGTTAAATGAAGATAAAGCGATCATCGAAAGTTTGACTTCGATCAAACGTGCAGGCGCAGATCTGATCGCTACTTACTTTGCGAAGGATGCTGTTCGGTTGCTCAATAAATAAATACTGTTAATTAGATTGACTCACTCTTGATAAAGAATTGCATTAGCAATATAAATCCGATTCCAATTAGTCCGTAATAGATATACTTAAAGAAACTCTCAGTTTTAAGTTTACGATTAAAATACCTTCCTAAAAAAATTGTGGGTAGCACAACGGGTAATACTATCAGAAAATTATATGTTACAGCCATAGTCCAAAGCCCTTTGTACCAATAACCAAACATGCCGATAATACTGGCTATTAAAAAATAGGCCTGTAGTGTTGCCCTAAAATGTTTCGCAGACCAGTCACGCATATTTCCATAAAGTACAAGTGGCGGACCATTAATACCATAAGCCCCTCCTAAAATACCTGATAAAAAACCACAGATAAAAAGCCAAATTTTATTATCAGATTCAAGTTTTAAATCCTGTTTCCAAGATAGAGAATAAAGTGCATATAAGATGATGAGTAATCCCAATACTAGTTTAACATACTGTTCATTTCCATAAACCAGTATCAATAGCCCTAAAGGAATTCCCATCAGAGCAAAAATAATCAGCCATTTTGCACTGCTAAAATGTATTTGATCATGATCTTGTACAACAATAACTATTGCTACTGTAATTGATATTAATACAGAAAGAGGTACCGCTATTTCAATAGGCATAAAAAGTATCAATAACGGAACTGCAACCAGAGACTCTCCAAATCCAAAAGTAGAACGAATTAAAGTAGCGATAAACACAATAATTAAAATACAGGATATTGACAGCATAATATTTATTCGTTTAATCTAGTCCTAATACTATTTTACCTGTCGACCCTTTTTCATCTATGATTAATTCAAAAATAAATTTTGGCTCAAGGCCTTCTTCTCTTCGATGTGATACATACAAAATTGCCGTGCTGCTTTCTGCCGCAATCTTATTAATTAAAGAAGTCACCAACGATACATGATAATCATCCAAACCCGAAGTGGGTTCATCTAATATTAATAAAGGCGGATGTTTGATCATGGCACGTGCGATCAATGCTAAACGTTGCTGCCCTAATGATAATTTACTAAAGGATGTATTTTTCAGATGATCCATCTCAATTAATTGCAACCATTCATTAGCTACTTGTAAATGTGCTTCAGCAGGAATAACGTACAAACCAATCGAATCAAACAATCCTGATACAATCATTCCCTGCAGCGTATGGTTCTTACTAAACATATCCGTCATCGATGGAGTAAAATAACCTACGTTCTGTTTAATATCCCACACGGTTTCGCCGGTTCCTTTTTTTATTCCGAATAAAGTCAGGTCTTGTCCGTAGCCCTTGGGATTATCACCGGTTATTAAAGTCAGCAAAGTTGATTTACCTGAACCATTCGGGCCTATCAATTGCCAAAATTCTCCCGCATTTATTTTCCAGGAAATGTCTTTAACGATTGGCCTTTCATTATAGGAAACATTTACGTTATTA
The DNA here is from genome assembly GCA_035485735.1 of Ferruginibacter sp. Lineage (GTDB taxonomy): Bacteria > Bacteroidota > Bacteroidia > Chitinophagales > Chitinophagaceae > Ferruginibacter. The sequence continues at coordinate 756,451 of DATHNS010000025.1, read as the reverse complement.
AAAGTAACCAGCACAGCATTTTCAATTTCGAAATCGTGTAAAGGTTTTGGCACGCTAGTAGGAAATGCCACGGCCTCTTTATTTTGCTCTTGTAAATAATCACTTACGCATTGATGATAAATGACCTTATTTTTAGCATCAATGCTAATAGCATTTGTAATAAACGGCAATACGTCCGTTTTTCGATTGATGATCTGAATGAGCGAAGTGTGCTCTCCGGCATCCTGCAATAAAGCTCTTAAGGTTTTCTGTGAAGCGACATCTAAATTATCAAACGGATTATCAAGGATAATAAAATCTGGGTGTTTGGAAAGGCAATAAGCCAATAATGCTTTTTTTTGTTCGCCACTTGATAAGGATCGGAGTCTCCTGTTTTTTATCTTTTCAACTTCAACACGGTCATGTATTTCTTCTTCGTTGATCAATTCTATTATTGCTATATCAGAAACAAGCATTCCTGTCTGATCATTGAAAACGGCTAACTCACCTTCAATCCTCTTATCCAAAAACTGTTGTATGAACAGATCCTTATTGGCATTTTTTGAAACAAAAACCGCCCAGTGATTATTTCTTTCCATCAAAAAATAAAAATTTAATGCGCAAAATCAGCTTCAAAATTCCCTTTGATCCTTTCCATGGAAGGATTAAAATAACCAAATTTCAAATTCGGAAATTCTTCATGAATCAGTTCCATCATTTGTTTGATACCTATGCATTCACCTGTTTCCGAAACACCGATCTTTCCCATATACCAGTCAGGATCAATATTAAAATTGCGCCATTGTATCATGCATAGATCAGTATCTCTGATCAATTTACGCAACGCTTCATATTCTTCCACACTATCCGTCATGCCGGGAAATACAAAATAGTTAATACTCGTCCACCCCCCAAAGCTGCGCACCACTTTCAAGCTTTCGATGATATCTTCGAATTTGTAATTGTTCGGACGGTAATAAGGTGTATATATTTTTTCTCTTGCGCTATTCGTGCTAACGCGCATACTATTCAATCCTGCTTCGCACAAAGCTTTCACGGCATCAGGTTTACTACCGTTGGTATTGATATTGATACTTCCTTTTGTTGTATGCTTGCGAATTTCTTTGATCGATTCACGAATGGTTTCCCACATCAGTAATGGTTCACCCTCACAGCCTTGTCCGAAGCTAACGATCGGATAAGGAGCTGTTTCCAAATGCGGCACCGTAAATTCAACGATCTCTTCTGCAGTTGGTTTAAAAGTTAAACGATCTTGTGTACTTACAATCGTTTCTTCTTCCGGTTGAAAAGAAATACAGCCCACACAATTGGCGTTACAAGCTGGTGATGAAGGAATGGGGCACTCCCATCTTCCTAAGAAAAAATTTCTTGCAGCCGGACAGTGATAGGTGAGACAACAATTCTCTGCCAAATGTTTTACCAAACGATTGTGCGGATAAGAAGCCAGCAATTTACTAACGCCACTTTCAATTTTCTCCGTATCAAAACCTTCGCTTTCCTGCCTGATATCATTTTCAATTCTGACAGCAGGCACATAAAATTTATTATTGAACCATGCTGCTGCAGTGTAACAGAACAAAGGTAATGTTGGTGCCTCGGGCAATGTTTCATAAGCCGCAATATATAGACCGGTATGTGCGGGCGGAATAAAGGCTGCTACTGCCCAACCTTTTTCACACAAGCGCATAGCACCTGTTTCAACATCAATGCCAATACCGCGCCTGCCCGGTAATTCGTATAAAGAACCGCCTTCAGGAATTTCTATCCATTCATCTTCGGGTACTGCAACGGCATCCCAGCCAGTACGGCCAGTCGCGTACAATGTCAGGTCTTCGAAGATATTTCCCTCGCCATCAGAATATAATAAGTATGGGCTTTCTGCTAAAATCATACTGCAAAAATCGTCATTTAAATACGAAATAAGAAACAAAAAATTGGGATAGAAAAATTGTAGTAAAGCCCGTAATTATTCGAATTCTTTATTCTGCAGCAAAATGAAGTGACTCATTTTAAAAAATTCAGACAGCTTTTAGCTGCTCTTTACAAAATAGATTGAACGATTGTTCATCAACAGCTGTTTTATTTTCATCAACACTTACTTGTAATAATTTATCGCCGATAAAATCAATTGTAAGTATTCCGTCCTTTAAAATAACATTGTTGAATTCCGTCCACAAAAAGATATCATTCGTAAAGATCTTTTTTATCAGCACATGGTCAGCTGTAATAATGACTTCCGGTATCTTTTGCAAAAATTTGAGCAATACCGCATAACACAACAGGATCGCTGCAAAAATAAAAGAACGCGTTATTACAAATAAAACAACGGCAGCTAGTATCAATACAATTACCCGGTTAATTTGCAGTCTTGCCGAAATTGTTTTTACAAAATAAGATGCCAACAATAAAAACAGCGCTACGGCAACGGCTATTAAATAATGTGTTTGATTAGTATATAACAACGTGCCAATAGCTGCCAGGGCAAGCAATATCCGCGTAATGATTATTTCGATATCAGTCTTATTTTCCTTTAAAACAAACGTAAACATATTACTGTAACCTATTTATTAAAATAGCCCTTCCGAAAATCGGAAAGGCTATGTATTTATCAATTAAACCCAAAATTAAGAATTGCTTACCATTAACAAGTTACACAATTTAAACAAACATCTTGCGCCAACATTTTCATCCCATTCATCCTGGCTAACACCAATTTCGTTTAAATCAAATCCTACGATCTTTCTGCCGCTTTGTATTACTTTTCTGCATAGATAAAAAACCTGCTCTACTTCTAATCCACCGGGTACCGGCGTACCAGTATGCGGACAAAGTTTTGGATCCAATCCATCGATATCAAAACTAATGTACACTTTTTGCGGCAAGTGATTTACGATCTCGTCTGCTATCAATTTCCATGGTTGGCCATCGTACTGCCTGTCTTTGAGCTCCTTATCAAAATAAGTGACTACCCTGCTGTTGCTGTTTACAATATAGTTCCATTCTTCTTCGCAATAATCTCGGATACCTATTTGTACTAATTTTTTAATTTGTGAAATTTCTTCCAATGCATTGTACATCACCGATGCATGTGAGTACTTAAAATCTTCATATGCAACCCTCAAATCGCAGTGTGCATCAAATTGCAAAATGCCAAAATCGCCATGTTTTTCTGCGATGGCCTTAAAAAAACCAAATGGTGTGCTATGATCTCCACCCAATAGACCTACGAGTTTACCGCTATTCAACAGGTCTTTCGTTTGTTCGTACACCCATTCATTCAAAAAAATACTGCCGGCATTCAATTCTTTCAATGCCTTGCACATAAATTTATTATCCTTTACATCCTGGCCCTCAGAAATATAATTAATATATAACTCAGCCTCTTTGCGCAAATAATCACTCTTCATCAATACTTTTTTATCGATGTCGCGCATATAATATCCTTGTTTCCAGGCATCTTTAGCATCCGGGTCAAAAAGGTCAACTTGTAAAGCCGCTTTAAAAACATGCTCCGGTGCTCTTGCTGTACCGCCGTTGTAGCTTACGGTAACCTCCCATGGAATAGGCAGAATCACCAGCTTTGCATCTTCTTCGGTGAATGGTAGACCGAAAATATTATTGTTAGGATTGGCGACTGAATTGGGATCAAAGTTAGAGAGATCAATCATTTGATAAATTTATTTAATATAAAGATGAGCCTTATTTTTATCAATAAAGAATAACAAATGTACAGTTTTGTTGAATATAGAAGATATTAAAATATTATAAAATAGATAGTGTTTCATATCAAAATAATATTAAAAACGTACTCCGTTATACAGCAATCAGATATAAAATTATCATAAACATAACGGCGAATTTTAACCAAACAAATTTACAGTTAGTCGCCGTTTGCGTTACCTTCGCAGCGAAATTTTTTGTATGAAAGGAACGCACATTATTTTGTTGGTGATCATTGCCATGGCAATTGGCGCGTTGACGATGGCATCGGTCGATTTTTCTACTTATGATACCATCAATTCTGCCAGGGAAAAGCAAGGGAAATTTGTGCATCTGATCGCTTCGGTAGATAAAACAGTTCCGTTTGATTATGACCCTGCAAAAAATCCTAATTATCTTGGTTTTACAGCAATCGATAGCTTGGGTGAAAAAACAAAAGTGGTATACCGCAACACCAAACCTACCGATCTTGAAAAAAGTGACAGGGTTGTTTTAAAGGGCAGAATGCAAGGCGATGTTTTTGAATGCAGCGAAATATTATTAAAATGTCCGAGCAAATACAAAGACGATAAAAAAGTGCTTGAAAAAACTATACCTAATTCCTGATTATTTTAGTTTAGGATGTAGGGCTTTAGTGTTCGGTTAATCTGAACTGCTTAACCCTAAACTACTAAACTGCTTCTAAACACAACATATCCATAATGCAATTTGAAGGTGAACATTTATTAGTTGGTAAACTGGGGCATTTTTTTGTACTGCTTTCTTTTACAGCTTCTCTACTTGCTACTATCGCTTATTTTATAGCTTCTAAAAAAACTGATGCGCTTGAAAGGTCATCCTGGATACGCTTTGCCAGAATTAATTTTTACATTGAGGTAGTAGCTGTACTGACAATATTTTCCTGCATATTTTATATTTGTTCTCATCATTACCTGGAATATCTCTACGCTTACAAACACACTTCAAAAGAATTAGAATTTAAATATTTGCTCGCCTGTATTTGGGAAGACCAAAGCGGTAGTTTTTTATTATGGACGATATGGCATTGTGTTTTAGGTATCTTCCTCATCATCAAAAGCAAAGACTGGGAAGCGCCTGTAATGACAGTCGTAAGTTTTGCCCAGGTATTTTTAGCCATGATGATAATGGGCATTTACATTTTGGGAATAAAAATTGGCAACAGTCCGTTTGTGTTAACGCGGGATGAGATCAATGGCCCGATATTTAGCATGCCGGGCTATTTAAGCCTGATACAGGATGGCATCGGTTTAAATGTTTTATTGCGCAATTACTGGATGGTGATACATCCGCCTATTTTATTTTTAGGCTTTGCTTCTACTATTGTTCCTTTTGCTTATGCGTATGCAGGTATACAAACAAAACGTTTTGGAGACTGGGTAAAACCCGCGTTGCCGTTCGCTTTATTCAGCGCCTGTGTATTAGGCGTAGGTATAATGATGGGAGCCAAATGGGCCTATGAATCATTAACATTTGGTGGATATTGGGCATGGGATCCTGTAGAGAATGCGTCTTTGGTGCCATGGTTGATCATGGTAGCGGGATTGCATACCATGGTTATTTATAAAGCCACCAGTCATTCTTTAAGGGCAAGCTATGCATTTATTATTCTCTCTTTTCTTTTCATTCTGTACTCAACTTTTTTAACACGCACCGGTGTTTTAGGCGATACTTCTGTACATGCTTTTACAGAAGCCGGCGAGGCAATGAAGTTTTTAATACTAACATTTGTTTTGTTGTTTGCTGTATTGTCTGTAGGATTATTCCTGATCAACTTGCGCAAAATTCCTGCAGATAAAAAAGAAGAAACAACAGACTCAAGAGAATTCTGGATGTTTATTGGATCGCTTATTTTCTTCTTATCATCCATGTTCATTATTGCAAAAACTTCTGTGCCTGTTTTTAATGAGGTATTTAATAAGCATTTGGCTCCGCCGGAAAATATAGAATTTTCCTATAACAAAGTATTGATATTGGTGGTGATCATCATTGGCACGTTGACTGCAGTGACGCAATATCTAAAATATAAAAATACTGCCCCCGCTTACTTTTTTAAAAGGCTGATCATTCCAACAATTATCGCACTGTTAGTAACAGGATCATTACTTATATTTTATCCTATCACTTATACCAAAGAAGGATCCGGATTTTTGATCGCTATTGATATTGCTTTATTTGCGGCCATCTATTCTGTTATTGCCAATGCCGGTTATATTTGGAGCGGACTAAACGGTAATGTAAAAGCCGCTGGTGGCTCTGTTGCGCATCTTGGATTTGCCTTGATGCTTGTAGGCATGATCATTTCATCTGGCAATAAAAAAATAATCAGCGAAGATAAATTCAAGAATTTTGTTATCCCGATGGGTATCGATCCGCTGACAAAACAAGAAGATAACCCGTTAGAAAATCTTAATCTTATCAGGGACCTGCCGACCGCCATGGGGCCATATACTGTTACGTATTTTGGCGACAGCGCTACCAACGAAAAAGGAAGACGGTATTATCATTTACTTTTTGAAAGAAAGGATACTGCAACTAATGAATTAAAAGAATCTTTTGTAGTAAATCCCGATGTATTTCTCATGAAGAATAATAACATGAGCAGCAATCCGGCAACAAAACATTATTTAACTCACGATGTATTTACCTATATCTCCTATACATTAAATCCTGATAAAAACGAGGATACTGCTAAATTTAAGATCAGCACGGTAGGTGTGGGTGATACTTTATTTTATTCTAAAGGATACATGATATTGAACGGAATCGAAAAAGATCCGGCACAAAATAAATTCAACATTGCTTCAGATGGGCCGATCTTAATGGCGCATATTATGCTGACCGGTGCAGATAGCACAAAGTATGCTGCAACACCTATGCTCGTATTACAAAAAGTAGCAGAAAAAAATCAGTTCGGCATGGACAGTTTCAACATCAACCAAATTGATGATACACTGTATGCACAAAATTTATTTGTAAGATTTGCCGGTATTGGCGAAAACCATAAAATAAAAATAGGCATCAAGGAATCTGATAAGGTAATAGATTTTGTTACGGTGAAGGCCTATGTGTTTCCCTATATAAACCTGGTTTGGATCGGCCTGGTCATAATGGCTATCGGGTTGATTATGAGTATCATAAAAAGAGCAGAGGTATCCTCTGTCTACAGCGCTTTTGCATTGATCATTATTGCAATAGCGTTGTTCTATATGTTTCTTTTTGCACATTAACGCCATATTTACAAATCCCTGTTCATTTTAAGGGTTACTTAATATAGCTTGCTGTATTATAAGATGGATGTTGTAAATTTACGTAGCGATGATTAGCCTATTGAAATACAAATCTTTTAATCTCCTTCTCTTTGTACTTTGTCTATTTACAATGAGCCAGTCATGCTTTTCTCAAACCGGAATTAATGATACAATTCAGGTTCAGGCAATCATTTACAAAGGCGATACTATAAGTCTTGAAACACTTCCGCCATATTTTACTTATTCACATTACGATGCGGCCACTGCCTATACAAGACACGGCAGACGCGGTTCCGGCAACGGTGTAAACTGGGATGACTTGCGCAACGCTATTTATATTACTTATCCTTTTGCTAAACGGACCGGTATTATTATCAATGATATCAATTACCACCTGGCCCGTATCAATGGTGAAGATGCTAAAAACGCTTACCTCAAAACGAGGGAAAAAGAATTAAGAACCGAATTTACCCAGCCGCTTACCAACTTATCTATCTTTCAGGGCAAAATATTAATGAAACTCATCAATCGGGAGACCGGAAATAATTGTTACAATATTATAAAAGGATACAAGGGCGGCCTTACTGCAAGGCTTTACCAAACGGTCGCTTTTTTCTTCGACAGTAATTTAAAACAGCCATACGACAGGACCGGCAGTGATGCTGATATGGAGAAGATCGTTTTGGAAGTGGCCAGAATGTATGGATATAGTAGTTAATATCCTTCTTCCTTTTTAATTTTAGATTCCTTCTTTCATCTTATTTTTACATTATAAATAGCTGTTTAAACATTGTAATTGGTAAAGCATCAATTTATCAATTAACCAATTATCAATTATGAAATTAGATATACTCGCTTTTGGTGCCCATCCTGATGATGTAGAACTTAGTTGTGGCGGCACTTTGTTGGTTGAAAAACTACATGGTAAAAAGACCGGCATTGTCGATTTGACACAAGGAGAGTTAGGCACAAGAGGTACCGCTGAAACAAGAAAAAAAGAAGCTTTGGCTGCAGCTAAGATTTTACAATTGGATGCAAGAGAAAATCTGGAGCTCGCCGATGGGTTTTTCCAAAATGATGAAGCGCATCAAAGAATAATCATTGCCGCAATCAGAAAATATCAGCCCGAAATTGTTTTATGTAATGCGCCCGATGATCGCCATCCTGATCATGGCAAAGGTGCGAGGCTTGTTACTGATTCTGTTTTTCTATCGGGCTTGAGAAAAATAATTACGACACACAACGGAGCAACACAAGATATCTGGCGGCCTAAATATGTCTTCAATTATTTACAGGATAAATACCTTACTCCAAATTTTGTAATTGACATTACGAAAGTGATGGACAAAAAAATAGATGCTGTAAAAGCATATGGAACACAGTTCCACAATCCTGATCTGGATGAGCCGCAAACTTATATTTCTTCTCCCGATTTTATGGATAGTGTTTTGTACCGCGCCAAAATGCTCGGCAAAATGATCGGTGTTCCTTACGCCGAAGGTTTCATCTCCCACAAAATGATCGGCTTCGAAAATTTCGATGGCTTTATACAACAAAACACATAACTAATTAAAAAGTCAAAAGTGAAAACCCCAAGGTAAAATATACCCCACACTTTTTGGATTTTCACTTTTAACTTTTGCCGTTACAATGGATTATACCAAAGAATACAAAAATCTTATTAACAGCAATTCTTTAGGTGATGGCGTGCGCATGACCGCAGGAATTATTTTACCTGCCATAGCCTTTAATTATTTTCATCTTCTTTCTGTCGGAATTGTTGTTGCTGTAGGTGCTATGTGCGTGAGCCTTGCCGATACGGCCGGCCCAATTCATCACCGCATTAATGGTATGGCCGCCTGCTTTACGATTGGCTTTATTGTAGCGCTGCTGACGGGATTTGCCGTACCTCATATTATTTTATTAGGCATCCTTATTCCGTGTATCTGTTTTATTGTTTCGATGATCGGTGTATATGGCAGCAGGGCAAATGCGGTCGGTGTTGCTGTATTACTAATAATGGTATTAACCATTGAACGAAAAAATGAAGGATGGTTTGTTGTATACAATGCATTGTACATATTGGCTGGCGGCACATGGTACATGCTGATGAGTTTATTATTATATCGCGCCAGGCCATACAAAATACCGCAACAGGTATTGGGAAATTACATTGTAACAATAGCAGACTATTTACGCACAAGGGCTTCTTTCTATAGTAAACATATAAACTTCGAGAAAAGTTATCAGCAAATGCTGGAACAACAGATCGCTGTACAGGAAAAACAAAACCTGGTACGCGAAATATTATTTAAAACGCGATCGATCGTAACGGATTCTACCAATACGGGAAGAGTACTATTAATGATATTTCGTGATTCCACAGATCTTTTTGAAAGAGTAATGACATCCTACCAGGATTATGAAGCATTGCACCGGTCTTTTGAAAACAGCGACATACTAAATCGCTTTCAACACTTTATTGTTGAGGCATCAAAAGAACTGGATGATATAGGGCTGGCCGTAAAAAGCGGGAAGGCATCCAATGACAGCGGTTTACTGTTAAAACATTTTCAGGAATTGCATAGCTACTTCGAAATTTACCGGGACAATAACCGCACCCCGGAAAATGTAGAAAGCTTCATCAATTTACGGCATATCATAAACGGCATAGAAGACATTGTGAATCGTATTCATACCCTGCACTTATATACTACGTATGATAAAAAACATACTAAAAAATTACCCTCGGCATCCGAGTATGAAAAGTTCATTACACATACTGTCATCGACGCTAAATTATTAAAGGATAATCTTTCTTTTAGTTCCAATACTTTCAGGCACGCTGTCAGAATTAGCGTTGCTACCTTGTGTGGGTTTATTGTTTCCAAATTCTTACCACTCGGACATAGTTATTGGATATTATTAACCATCATTGTCATACTAAAGCCTGCTTACAGCCTTAGCAAGCAAAGAACTTATCAACGTCTTTTAGGGACTGTTGCAGGCGCAATAATAGGCGTGATCATTTTATATTTTGTAAAAGATGATACGACCCTTTTTGTAATCATGCTATTATTCATGGTTGGCACTTATAGCCTGATAAGAACAAAATATTTTACCAGTATCTTTTTGATGACCCCGTACATCATGATCCTGTTTCATTTATTGAGCCATGCTAAAACAGAAAGTATTTTACTGGATCGTGTAATCGATACTGCTATTGGTTCTGTCATCGCATTTTTGGCCAATTTCTTTTTGATCCCCAGCTGGGAAAAAGAACAAATAAAAAAATTCATGGTACAGGCACTTACAGAAAACGCCCATTATTTTAATCGCATCTCAAACGCTTATACGGGAACGCCTGTTACAAATACGCAATATAAATTAAGTCGGAAGGGCGCATTCGTAGCCTTGGCAAATTTATCGGATGCCTTTTCCCGCATGTTATCCGAACCAAAAAACAAACGGGAGAACAACAAACTTATCTATCAGTTTGTAGTACTCAACCACATGCTGACTTCTCATATTGCTACGCTATCGTATTATGCTACTCCTTTAGCAGAGAAATATAGTTCAGATGATTTTAGATCTATCATTGCGACAATAACTACACAATTCAACGAAGCAATTGCCGCGCTTGCCAATGATCGGCCTTCAACTATTATTACTACGGCAGATAGAAATAATACGTTGACAAAACAAGTAAATGAATTAATGACAAAGAGAAGAGATGAGTTACAGCAAAATCTTTTAGAGACCGCCACCAAACAAACATTATCCGAATTCAAATCAATTGTAGACCAGTTTAATTTTATTATTCAGATAGCAATTGATATAAAAAAAACAAGCCTTGAATTAATGGATAGTGTTCAGTGAGTAATTATTAACAAAGGTCAAAACAATGGTTAACCATTGACCATTAGTAATTATTTCCATATGATAATCAGCATTCCTGCAAATATCAATGCTCCTCCAATTAGGATTTTAGAAGTGATCGGTTCATGTAAAAAAATGAATGACAGTGCGATCGCAAACACAATACTACCCTTATCTATAGCGCTTACCTGCGAGACTTCTCCCAGCTGTAAAGCACGGTAATAAAACAGCCAGGATAAGCCGGTCGCTATTGCCGATAAGCATAAAAAGATCCAATTAGTTTTTGATAATACAGATATATCGTTTATTTTACCTCTAAAAAAAACAACCCCCCAGGTAATTAGCAAAATAATAGCGGTCCTAACGGCAGTAGCCACATCTGAGTTAACATCTTTAAGTCCCAGTTTTGCAAATATGGCGGTCAGTGCTGCAAACAATGCAGATAGTAAAGCATAAATGATCCATGGTGCCATAATGAATAATTGTATATTAAAATTATGAATAAAATTTGAAGTAGGCTGCTTATAAAAGAATCTAAGCATCTTGCCTTAAATTTGCCACACAAAATAAAACTGATGAGTGAAGAAAAGAGCCTGAATTTTATTGAAGAAATTGTAGAAGAAGATCTAAAGGCCGGAAAATACAAAACTATTTTAACCAGGTTTCCTCCAGAACCAAATGGCTATTTGCATATCGGCCATGCTAAAAGCATTTGCCTGAATTTTGGATTGGGTTTAAAATATGGCGGCAAAACCAATCTTCGTTTTGATGATACCAATCCCGTTACAGAAGATACCGAATATGTAGACAGTATAAAAGAAGATGTACAATGGCTGGGATTTAACTGGGCCAATGAATTTTATGCATCAGATTATTTTGATCAGTTATACGCATTGGCAGTTACATTAATTAAGGCCGAATTGGCTTATGTAGATGATTCTACAGCTGAAGAAATTGCCATATTAAAAGGCACGCCTACCGAACCGGGCATGCCCAGTACTTATAGAAACAGGTCCGTTGCCGAAAACCTTGATCTTTTTGAAAGAATGAAGAACGGTGAATTTGCTGATGGTACAAAAGTACTGAGAGCAAAAGTAGATATGGCGGCACCCAATATGCACATGCGCGACCCTATCATCTATCGCATTAAAAAAGCGCATCACCACCGTACGGGAGATAAATGGTGCATTTATCCGATGTACGATTTTGCACACGGACAAAGCGATAGTATCGAAAATATCACCCACAGTATTTGTACGCTGGAATTTATCCCGCACCACCAATTATATGATTGGTTCATTGAAAAGCTAAACATTTTTCCATCTCAACAATATGAATTTGCCCGATTGAACATGACCTATACGGTAATGAGTAAACGCAAATTGCTGCAATTAGTAAATGATAAATATGTACAAAGCTGGGACGATCCCCGTATGCCAACCATTAGTGGTTTGCGCAGAAGAGGTTTTACACCAAAAAGCATTCGTGAATTTTGTGATAAGATCGGTGTTGCTAAAAGAGACAACCTGATCGATTTTAGTTTGTTGGAATTTTGTTTACGGGAAGACCTGAACAAAACAGCGCAAAGAGTAATGGCAGTATTGGATCCGATTAAATTGATCATTAGTAATTATCCCGACGGACAAACGGAAGAATTCAATAGTGAAAGTGGTTTGGAATCTGGTGAAACAAGAATAGTTCCTTTTAGTAAAGAACTGTGGATAGAACGCGAAGATTTTATGGAAGTGCCTGCAAAAAAATGGTTCCGTTTAGCACCCGGCGCATCGGTTCGTTTAAAGAGTGCATACATCGTAAAATGCGAGGGCTTTACAAAAGATGCCAATGGAAATGTAACGGAAGTACAGGCAACTTATATTCCTGAAAGTAAAAGTGGAAACGACACAAGTGGTGTCAGTGTAAAAGGCACCATCCATTGGGTAAGCGTGCAACATGCCGTTACTGCAGAAGTTCGTCTATACGATCGTTTATTTAAAGTAGAAGAACCCGATAGCCAGGATGGAGATTTTAAAGAATACTTAAATCCTGATTCCTTACAGGTATTAACCAATGTATATGTTGAGCCTTCTTTAAAAAATGCCGAAACAACGCCCTACCAGTTTATTCGTAAAGGCTATTTCTGTTTAGATAAAGATGCTACAAAAGATAAATTGGTATTCAACAGAACTGTTACGTTGAAAGATGCCTGGGCCAGGGAAGTGAAGAAAGCGTAATTTACTTCTTTCCCAATTTCAGATCGGGAAACACAGAAGCCACCAACATTATGATTGTAGAAAGAAACATCAGGTAAATGCCTATTTTCTTTTCAGGGCAATAACCATTATAGCAGGATGTAAAAAGTATCCAGGATTTAATAGCATATCCCACTGTCAGGGCAGATAAAAAAAGATTGGTTCGTTTGGCCCATATCTTCGGCACCAGCATGAAGATAAATATCAATACAGCCAGCAGCACTAAAAAATATCCCGGTTTACCATATTGATTTTGTTCCGAAAAAAAACCGGTAAAATTTTTATCAATATCTGCATAATACGCCCATGGTAAAAGGCAGGAAATTACTAAGGTGACACAAGCTATTAAGCCGGCTTTATTGAGAATTTTTGGTAGCATAGTAGTTAAAAAAGTCCCTCTCCATAAGAGAGGGAATACTGGTTGAAGTGAGGTCCCGAGCGGATTCGAACCGCTGTAGAAGCTTTTGCAGAGCTTTGCCTAGCCACTCGGCCACAGGACCTTCTTTAAAGAGTTGCGAAAATAAGGTATTTTTAAACAAAAATAAAAATTTCAGCGCCTCCGGCACATTACCAAAGGTGTAGTATAACTTCTTCAAAATCATCTTATGAGCAGTATTGCAGCATCTGAATTGATAGTAAATAGCCGTGGGGCTGTTTACCATCTGGACTGCCGTCCTGAAGAAATTGCAACGACCATTATCACTGTTGGTGATCCCGACAGGGTAAAAGAAGTCAGCAAACATTTTGACACGATAGAATTCAAAAATCAACACCGGGAATTTATCACGCACACAGGTTATATCGGCAAAAAAAGGATCACCTGTTTAAGCACCGGCATCGGTCCGGATAATATCGACATCGCCGTTACAGAATTGGATGCCTTAGCTAATATTGATTTTGAAACAAGAAGCATTAAAGAAAAATTTACGCAGTTAAATATCATTCGTTTCGGAACATCGGGTTCTTTACAAAAACATATACCGATAGATAGTTTTGTTGCCGGCACCTATGCTTTAGGATTGGATAACCTGCTGCATTTCTACCGACTAAAAAATAACGAAGAAGAAAAATACTTATTAAAAGCATTTCAAACGCATACGCAATTAGGCACAGGAAATATATCGCCCTATATTACAATGGCTAGCGTAAATTTGCTGAAACATTTTGTAACCAATTACCATCAGGGAATAACGGTAACTTGTCCGGGGTTTTACGGCCCGCAAGGCAGGGTACTGAGATTGGGTCTCGCCTATCCTGAATTAATTGATATGCTGACAACCTTTCATTTTGGCAATCATCAAATAGCTAATTTTGAAATGGAGTCTTCAGCCATATACGGCCTGGGCAGATTATTAGGGCATCATTGCGTGAGCCTGAATGTAATTGTTGCGAATCGCGTTACAAAAGAGTTTACAAAAGACGGCGCAAAAGCTGTTGAACATTTAATAAAACATTCATTGGATATAATCACGAACACCATTATTTAAATTTATTTATGACGCTTACTTTTTTCAAATACCAGGGTACAGGAAATGATTTTGTTATTCTTGACAATCGTAAAAAACAGGTTTTCCAATTAACCATGGAGCAAATAAAAAATATTTGCGATAGAAGATTTGGTATTGGCGCCGATGGACTGATGTTGCTGGATGAAAAAGAAGGATATGATTTTGAAATGATCTACTACAATGCCGACGGCAATGAAAGCAGCATGTGTGGCAATGGTGGCAGGTGTTTGGTAATGTTTGCCCACCATGTCGGTATTCATAAAAGTATGTACCACTTTTGGGCAACGGATGGAGAACATTTTGCAGAAATAGAAAGCGATCATACTATTCGTTTAAAAATGAAAGATGTAACGAATGTTGAACAACATAATTCGTGGATGGTGCTGGATACCGGCTCACCACATTATGTTAAAATGGTGCCGGATGCAGTAGTAATAAATGTATTTGAAGAAGGCCGTGAAATACGCTACAGTGAAGAGTATAAACAAAATGGCATTAACGTGAACTTTGTTGAAACCCTAGGTAATGATACTATTTTTGTACGCACTTACGAACGTGGTGTAGAAAATGAAACACTCAGTTGCGGTACCGGAGTAACAGCTGCAGCATTAATGTCTGCACACAATGATAACGGTTTTAACCGCGTGGAAGTAAAAACACCTGGCGGTCACTTAAGCGTTGAATTCAGTAAAACAGATGATGATCATTTTGAAAACATTTGGTTATGCGGGCCAGCGGAGATGGTGTTCAAAGGCGAAGTCGCCATTTAATCCAAATACTTTTTGTTTGTAACTTTTACCTTATCAATGTATTTTACTTTAAGAGTTTACGGAATATTGATCAACGATGCCAAACAGGTGTTGGTAAGTGATGAATATATCCGTGGCAATTATTTTACAAAATTTCCCGGCGGCGGATTGGAAGTAGGCGAAGGAACAAGAGATTGTTTAAAAAGAGAGTTTAAAGAAGAAATGAATTTAGCTGTCGAAGTAGGCGATCATATTTACACAACAGATTTTTATCAGCAAAGCGCCTTTAACGCAGAACATCAGATCATCGCTATTTATTATTTTGTAAAAGCGTTAGAAACAATTACCGTTCCGCTAAGAAATAAGCCATTTGATTTTGATGAAGCGCAATTGAAAATTTACAACGAAGTACAACAAATAGAAACAGTACGTTTCATTGACTGGGATGATTTTTCTGCAGATACAGTTACGTTGCCGATAGATAAAATAGTAGCAACGATGATACAAACTCAAAAGTGAAAAGTTAAAACCCAAAAGTGAAAATAAAGTGTGTTATAATACACTTTTAGGTTCTCACTTTTGAATTTTAACTTAAAAAAATACTATCAGCCGATAAGCCGGATTTTGTTCCTGATAAATCAGGTGGCTATCATTTATCTGGCTGCAACATTACTGTTACAATCTTGCTGCCTACCCTCCAGCTCGGGCGAGCCGCCCTCGAACACTGGTTTACATGGCATTACAGCACACAAGGTTTACCCAAAAATATAGTTACCTATATCTTTCGTGAGCTCTTACCTCACATTTTCACCCTCATCTTAATAAATTAAGACAGTTATTTTCTGTGGCACTTTCTCTTTCCCTTTTACAGGAAGCCGGCGCTTAACCGGTGTGTTGCCCTTTGCTGTCCGGACTTTCCTCTCCGATCACTCGGAGCGATAGCCTGGCTGATAGAAATGCGAAGTTACCTTTTATTTTTTAGTCGGCATTGGTACATAGATCAGCATTGTTGCCTCGCACACTTGTGCCGCATACCATTGTGGAACAAGCACCAGATAATCGAATCGAAAAAAATCGATATATTTGTAGTATGAATAAGAAGCTGGATATAAAAAAGGTCGAAAAGATCTCTAAAGCTTTGGGCGATCCATATCGTTTAAAAATCATGGAGGTCATCAACAAAGAAAAAAACTGGGTGCAGTGTACTCAGGTATTAGAACTGTTTGATTTGGCACAATCCACCATGTCTCACCATATCAAACAATTAGTAGATGCTGATCTTTTGATCGCAGAAAAAGATGGTCGCTGCTCCAGGTATATGACCAACAAAGAGGTATTTGCAGACTATATTAAATTTTTAAGTCCTTTTGAACTTTAAAAAAATTTAATTAATTAATCGATACTTTTCGATATATCGATTAATTGTTGTAGGTTTGTATTCGCATTAAGAAAAAAGAGAGAATTTTTTTTGTCTTAATACATCGAATCATTTAAATATATAAATACATAGCAAAATGAAAAAGTTAGACAACAAAGTAGCAGTAGTAACAGGTGGTAACAGCGGTATCGGGTTAGCAACAGCAAAATTATTTGCGCAACAAGGTGCTAAAGTGGCTATCACGGGACGTAATCAAACAACAGTAGATAGTGCCATTGTGCAAATTGGTAACGGTGCATTAGGTTTAGTAAGCGACGTATCTGATCTTAAAAATATCGATGCGCAATACAAAACAATTGAAAAGACATTCGGTAAAATAGATGTCTTGGTTGTGAATGCCGGAATATTTATAGCAGCGCCATTAACTGATTATTCAGAAGAAATGTTTGATCAGACAAGTGATATCAATTTTAAGGGTGTATTTTTTACCGTACAACGAGCCTTACCTTATTTAAATAATGGAGCATCTATCATCCTTACTTCATCTGCGGTAAATACAAAAGGTATTGCTTCATTAGGTGCTTACTCTGCTACTAAAGCCGCAGTGCGCTCTTTAGCAAGAAGCTTCTCTGCTGATCTTGCTGACAGACAAATAAGAGTGAACGTATTATCGCCAGGACCAATCGATACGCCAATTTTTGGCAGAGGCGGGGGAAGCAAAGAAGAAGTTGATGGAACTAAAGCACATTTTGCATCGGCGACAACTGTTAAGCGTTTAGGTAATACTGAAGAAATTGCAGAAGGCTTCCTTTATCTGGCTTCAGACGCTTCTAAATTTATGATTGGTGGCGAGTTATTATTAGATGGTGGTATAAAAACAATGTAAGTTTTATGGAATCATTTTTGATCCTATAGTATCATTATGAACTTCTACAACTTAAAAAATATATAATGAGCACAACAATTGAAAAAACATTTAGCATCGGTGGCGATCTAAAAATTAACCGCTTAGGATATGGCGCTATGCGCATCACGGGAAAAGGCGTATGGGGGCAACCAGCCAATAAAGAAGAGGCAATAAAAGTTTTGAAACGTGCAGTAGAATTAGGTGTAAATTTTATTGACACTGCTGATAGCTATGGCCCGCACGTATCCGAAGAATTAATTGCGGAAGCATTATATCCGTACCCAAAAGATCTGGTGATCGCCACTAAAGGCGGCCTCACGAGATCAGGACCGGATCAGTGGGCACAGGATGGCAGCCCCGAACATTTAAAACAAGCTTTGGAAGGCAGCTTAAAAAGATTAAAGCTTACTACAATTGATCTGTACCAACTACATCGCATTGATGCAAAAGTGCCGGTAGAAAAAACTTTTGAGTTTTTGAAACAAGCGCAGAAAGATGGCAAGATCAAACATATCGGTTTATCAGAAGTAATTGTTGATGATATTAAAAAAGCACAGCAATATTTCGAAGTAGTGTCTGTACAAAATATGTACAGCGCAGACAATCGTAAATGGGAACCTGTAGTACAATATTGTACCGAACATAATATTGCATTTATTCCATGGTATCCGCTAAACGCGAATAATATAGCAGCAATAGGAGTTTTACAGAAGATTGCCGAAAAACATAATACCACTGTTCAGCAAGTTGCATTGAACTGGTTATTACAACATGCTAATAATATTTTGCCAATACCTGGCACATCAAATGTTAGCCATCTGGAAGAAAACATGAAGACTACAACTATACACCTTACAGCAGAAGATATAAAACTATTAGACAAAATATAAGTAACATAAATTAAGTAATTCTCAATAGATATTCTAGTTGCCTGTGATTTCCACAATAATGGTTTTATCTGGTGTTGAATCGGGAGTAATAGTTCCGTAAAAAGCCGTCATTAATTTTTGATATGCAGGCAAAGACGTTCCTGCAACAATTGAGCATAGATTAGCATTTAATTTATCCCCGACCAGAATGCATCCTTTCGTGTTATCCAATTTATTTCCTACATGAATTTGAATATGAGTCCGGCTGTTAGGCACGTCTAATAATTCAATCCTCCAATGATCGCTATGATCATAACGCAAAATGGCATTATAAGTGCCGGTAGGGATTGAGCTAATATCTTCTTGATTATCTTTCCATGGCAATTCTAACGTGTAACAAATTATCTTTCCGTTCACCGCCAGATACCCCGACGTACATCCCCCAGACGGATATTGTCTAAAAATTGTAACCTTAAACTCATTATCAGTATCATTTTCTGTATCGTCATTGATGTTACCAGATTTTGCTAAAAGCTGATCTATATTATTTTGTGAATTTTGAATATTTTGAGGAGCTATTTTATTGGTTGGCATACTTATAGACCCAACATCTTTCTTAAGGTTATCTCCTGCATCAGAAAACATTTTTGAAGCATCTTGCTTATTCTTATCTGATTGTATAACAATATTTTGATCATTAGTCGTTTGTTGTTGCGCTAAATTTTGCTGAAGTTCTGCCTGCTGTTGCTGCCTATTAGCTGCAGCTATTGCAGCATCCTTCTTCTGTTGTTCAATCTCATTATTTTTTTTAGAAGCTGCGGCAGCTGCGTTAGTTAGGTCATCTTGCATTTTCAATTGCATGGATTGCATATCTGAAATATTACTACTCAATTCATTGCCCTTACCATTGTTATAATTTTGAACAGCCTGATTATATAATTCTGTGTATTGTGTTTGATATGATGCCAACTGTTGCCCATATTGTTCTCTTTCCTGGGGATCTTGGATTTGGCTTTCTTTACCATTAAAATAATTGTAAGTATCACGCAATAGATCTATTGCCGATTTTAGGTCCTCTTTAAGTGACAGCGCTTTATCCTTGTCAGGATCATTATATTTAATATCATATATTTCAGTTGTTTTAATACCCATAAACCAATTCCCTAAGCCATCGTCTATTCCTGATTTTCCCAGATCTACAGTTACACTTTGAAAACTAAGCTGTCCTTCACAATCTTCAAAACCAAATTTAAACGTTACTGTTGCACCTGGCCTTTCAAACTGATTATTAATTCTAAATTTTGGCCACCCGTCAATAGTACCATTGGTACATCTGGTTAACTTAAAACTAATTTGAACTTTTATAGGCTCCGGCAGTTCATTTTCAGAATAAACAGTTGTCCATGAAGTCCAATCTTGATAGATCGAAGATTGCGAATATGCCCTATTGCCTATTAAAATAATAATTAGTAATAACGCACATTGCCTAATTGAGCTTTTTGAATATTCAATAAACCTGTACATTTTCTCCATATTAAAATTTTAAAACAACATTTTTAGGAATTGGTGACATATTCCTTACTTCATATTTTATTGCTTTTTTCTCTATATCAACAAATTGGCTATAGATATCTTCTAATGTCGAAGTTGCTTTTTTACCTGAATAGAAAGTATTTAAAAGCGACCTTAACTTAGGCTTATTATTTGCGAATGACAATAATACATCTTTTACCAGGTCTGGATAATTGTTTAAATAATAATACACTTCAGCTGAAACATAAGGTTTACCTAATTCTATAACCGTTGAACCATCAGTTGCAAAAAAATCCTGCGCGTTGATCTTGTCTTCAATATTTGCATACTGTTGGTTTAGCACCTCGCTTACCTGATCGGCTTGTGCCATTGAAGAATTTATATAATTTTTCGATTGATCTAAATATGCGTTTGAAGCTGTATTGTCATAAGGATTCGCAGTTGCAATCGAACCAGCAAGACTCATAGCTGCTAAAAGTCCCCCTATTCTTTTTTGACCACGTATTTGCCTGGCCGTTTCTTCTGCTTTAGTACATAGATCCTTAACTTTATCTACATTACCATAATAGTCAGAACGTTGACCTTGAGCAATCGAAGAATTAATAAAAGCTTGATTCATATTGGCTCCTAACTGAAAAAGTTGGCTGGTATAAATCCTTACATTTGATATCAGTATATGCACTTTGGCTATTTCCTCAAAAGTAAGATACCTGATAAAAGCCCTATCGTAAAGGCTTGCTAAAACATTATTCGCAGTATTTAAAGAGGAATAATAACAATTTATCGCACCTCCGAGATCAGCACTATCAGCTAGTTTCTTTCCTGAAGATAAATATGTAATACATGGGATCAAAGATTTATAGAGTGGAAATACAAAAGGCCTTGCGGCTTCTTTTAAATTAGACGGTATATTTTCATTCCTAAAAAAAAATAATTTATCTTCTTTATACTTACTGTATTTCCCATACAAATCTCTTAAAGCTATATAATTATTTGCTGAATGATAATATTTAAGTTTTAAATAGTTACTCAATGTATCGAGGATATCGTTATATGGAACAGGTAATTCCATATAACCTGGCAGGCAATCTTTAATTTTTCTTGCATCTATATTATCTACAACGCCTTCGTTAACTGCTTTGAATTTGGGTGGGCAAGTATAATGATCATCATTATTTAATGCTTCTTCGATCGCTGCATAAACAGCCTGCCAACTATCGGCAGTTATTTCTTTTAGTTTTACTCCTCTTCTATATAAAATGATATTAAATTGTCCATCGGCAGAAGTACCTGTGATTGCATATGGTGCATTGAACTGATAATCTACCATCACAGGAAATAAAGTATCAGTGCCATTGGCCAGTAAATTATTCCTGAAAAGTTCATAAAATGCAAAACTTCTGGACATATTAGTGGCAGAATCAAATATCTGACCGATCCCAATAAAATTCCTTTTCCCGATAGTACTTATTGTAAAGTCTTTTTGAATATGATTTCCAAATAGACTTACGATCTCCTTTGGGCTTGGTGGACCTGTATTTCCATCATTATGATAGTCTAAATGCGACTCTTTTAGTGAAGCAAAAAATTTATACGTATTTCTCTTCACCGATTCTTTTAGCTTGATCATACTTGAGTCAAAACTTAGGTGTTTTAAGGTATAAGGATCATTGTATTTTTCTTTATAGCCGTTTGAGTATGTGATACCTGCAATTGAGTCAAGAGAAATGACCACATAATTATTATTGTAATTACTATCAACCACTATATTGCTGTCATTTACTTCCAACACCTTACAATTTGAAATTCCCAAATTTCTATATTGAATAACATCTTTATAATTACCACTATCCGAATGGGGCCATTCATTACCATTATTAAAAGAAGTACTATTGAAAGTATTCTGGGAAGGCAACCTAAAAGTGGAAAGTATATTGGCTGCAGTATCTATGGGTGATACTATTTCATGCGTTCCGTTTTTATATATAATTGCAGCAACTGTTGACCTGTCGATCTTAAGTTGAACATCGTTGATGGCTATCAAAAAAAAAATCTTACCTTCTTGTAAGACAGTACAATTCAATTGTTTCCCTTGTAAAGTAAATACTTTATCAAAATGATCTGCGGTATCTTTTTTAAAATGCAGAAAATTATTAATTAAGTTATTCGATAGATTCGCATTAGCAGCGGTAAGATCTGCCATTACTAAAAAGCAACCATTGTTATTAAATAGTAATATCGTTTTGTTTCGAAGTGCAGTATATACTGGTCCCGGGTTATCCGGATTTTTATATTTTATGTGATCTGCGGTTATTGCTATAACCTCTCCACTGCGCTGCTCAGTTGTCAAATAAATATTTTTTTGTGCCACGCAAATATTTATCGAGAAAACTATACACGTTAACAAAAAAGACCTAAGCATAATTGTAAAAGTTTAATAAGTTTTTGATATAAGTCTCATTGCTGAGGTGATGTTTGTTGCGTCGGTCGCTGTTGTAATGTTTGTTGCAATTGTAACAACGCTTGCTGCTGTTGCTCTTCTTCTTCTTTTTCCAATGCCGCTATTTGTTCTTGTTGATCACGGTTTTGGCCACCAGGTTTATACATATTCTCTTTAGCCATGTTGATATACATTTCCATCATAATAGGCGTATTGGCACTTTGTGCTTTATTAATATAATCCTGCGTTTGTGCCTGAGTCTGTTGCGCTTGTACTTCTTGTTGTGTTTGCGCCTTTGCAGTAGTGAAGCTTATTGCAAATATTGTAATAAATAAAAAGTATTTAAACGTTTTAGCCTGTATGTAAGTGTTATATATTGAGAAAAATGTTTTCATGATGATTAAGTTTTAAATTTTGCAACTCTATCGCTTTCTGCAAACCGTTACAATAAAATTAAAAGACTGATAATGTCTACTCAAATATGGAATGTTATTTTCTTATGACCTGAAAAGCCTCAAGACTATAACTAAGTTGACTATTGACCCATTGTTTTTGTGGAGCGGTATAGTACAAATAATTGGGACGAAAATCATATACCTCAGTTGCATTTCCACCGGGCCTATAATATATTCCGTCTTTCGTTTCTCCTGCAGCAAAATTATCTGAATAACCAAGCTGAGGTGGTGCGCCGGGATTTTGGATTGGATCTATATATACTCCGTTGGCATACCATTTAGGGCCTCCCCAAGTTACAATAACAGAATAGCTGTTATTATTAACAACCTTCAGGCAAACTGCTACAGACTTGCCTCCCGAAGTAACAGCTGCAGAATAAACGACAACTCCATCTTTCTGGTAATAGAAATGATATTGTTGTTGGATAGTTTCTGCAACATCGTCCCCATAATTACGCAGCTGTGCTTTTAACTGCGTACCTGTAATTAAAAAAAACAAAATGAAGGAAATGGAAAAATAATGCTTAGGTTTCATAGTTATATTGTTTTAATTTTTTAAACGAACTATCGCTATAAGACTCTTGAGGTCAAGCTTGTTAAGCGTTGTTGTGGACTACCGTATCGTCATCCATTTTTATCTATGAATGATGGATAAATAACTATTATATTGGCTGTCCATTTTTATATGTCTGGTTTATGCCATTTTCTTTATCGTATAAGACTCTGTAAACGTCATTCCCAACGTTAAACTGCAGATCTACCCCAAGAAGTTGATTTACTTCCTTAAAGGTGTGCCAGTTTCCTTGACCTTTATCCCATATCCTTGGATCTAGGTCAGTCGAGCTAAACGTCATTTTTGTTGATGTACCGTCACATTGAATACCACCTAACGTTATCGATAAAGTAGTCAACTTATATGTAAACGTGTGTGACAAGGCCACTTTAGGCCATCCACAAATACCTCCATTTACACAATTAGAAGTTTGTATTTGATAATATACTGAACCCCATTGAGTAGTGATAGCTCTTTCTTCTGGCGACCATTGAAAATTACATTGGCTTTTCGCAAAAACTGAACACAGCAATAAAGTAGATAATACAATTGCCTTTTTTACAGTCGAACTAATAGTTAAAATAAGCCGTTGGTTTAAAGGAATCTTTATCATAGTTTTTTTAGTATTTTTTTAAAATTTATCGTTAGGATCCTTTTTTGCTTCGCCACCCCCACAAGTATTGATAAGGAAAGTAAAGGCTTTATCTAATCTCTCACCATAATTATTACTCTTGAATATCTCTCCATCTAAATCCAATTGCTTTCCTCCGACCCACCAAATCAAGACAGAATTGAGAGAGGAAGTTTCGTCAGAGTAAGGATGATTTGACCATTTAATCGAATTGCAATCGGTTGTTGTAGAAAAATAAACATCCCTTTTAGAAACAATAAAAATATCATGTAGCTTAATAGCGCCGCTGCTTGTTGGATATAATTCATCATTATTCATTTTGACTAAACTAAGATCTATATCATATGTATCTATTGATTTGTATGCTTTTTCGTCACTCCTACCAGATTTATTTCCTTTTATACTTGTAGATTGACACAATAAATGACACCCTTCAATACTAAACTGTAGATCACACCACATTTCTTCCGTTTTTCCACATTCATTATATACTTTATTAATAAAATTAACAGCATCCTCATTAGTTGGAGCTGCATCTGTCTGTGCATTAGCAACTATGGTAAATAATAGAAAAACTGAAAATAGTAGTTGTTTCAACACGTCAATAATTTTAAGGAGTAAAAGTATGATATAACATTCCCTTAAAAAATAGTGGAAAACCACTATTGGCAGGTTCATTTTGTTTACTTTTATTTTATTTTTCAGTATCTTAACGGCAGATACCTTTATAATGAAACTTGGCAACCCTGTTGATTTTACTTACATGAACTACTTGCATAGCGCACACTATGCGGACGATATAATTGACGAACGGGAAGTTCAAGAGATGTGCAGTAATTTTAAACCAGTTTCCGGTTTCTTATCTCAAATGTGCCCGCTTTTCGTTGTTATCGATTATGCACGTATGAACTATGTTTCTATTACGGAAAGTACAAAAACTGTTTTAGGATATCACCCTACCGGATTTTTGGAAAACGGACTTGGCTTTATGCTTAATATCATGGACAATGATTTTTTTAAAACCTATAACCAAAAACTCTTTCCTTCGAACATAGAATTTTTAAAAAGCATACCTCAGGCAGAACATGCTAATTACACATTTTCATTTAATTTTCGCATAAAAAACATTGGAGGAAGCTGGATAGACCTTTATCAGAGAAGCACTTTTATTACTTCGAAAGAAACCGGATTACCCTTATATTGTTTGGCAGTAGGATTTGATATCACTGCTTTTAAAAAGGATTCTGTCATGATCCGTACAATAGAAAAATCAGAACATGGGAAAATAAGTAGCATGATTGAAACCGATTATTTCTATCCTTATGAAGAAGATACCCTGCTAACTAAACAAGAAAAGAATATTTTAAAATGGATGATCGACGGATTAAGTAGTAAAATGATCGCTGCTAAATTAAGCATCAGTGAAAACACTATATCAAATCACCGACAGAACATGTTGCGAAAAACAAATACTAAAAACGTGGCCCAATTAGTTGCATTTGCAATAAGCAACCGTATTATTTAATAATAAAATAATGATATGAAACCAGCTAGCCTTAATTATACTTATACTGGTTATTTGCACAATGTTCATTATTGTAAAGAAACAATTGATGAACAGGATATTTACAGAATGCTCAACCAATTTTCTCAATTATCCGGACAATTAAATAATCTACTGCCTACATTTTTTGCTATTGATTATACGACAAAAAAATATCTATACATCTCAAATGGAATTCAATTATTATCAGGATATCATCCAAAAGCAATATTAGAAGGAGGATTAGATATGTTAATCAATCATGTCATGGAGGAAAATTTCTTTCATGTATTTAATGCAAAAATTTTTCCTATCACAACTCAATTTTTACAAAACACTCCTCAAGCGGAACACCATCAATATATTTTTTCATTTAACAATCGAATAAAATGTAGTGATGGTCGGCATATTGATTGGGTACAACGTAGCACTTTTATTACTTCAAGCGAAACCGGATTGCCTATATATGGATTTGGAATGGTGATCAAAATGGGAATTGTAAATAAATATATACCGCTTGAACATACTATTGAAAAAATAGAAAATAAAAATGGTATTGCAACTAACAAAATAGTTGAATACAATTCTTTTTATCCTTATGAAGAAAAGGCCTTATTAACTAAGCAGGAAAGAAATATTCTTAAATGGATGGTTGATGGATTAAGTAGTAAAATGATTGCAGATAAATTAAAAATCAGCGAAAACACCATATCGAATCATAGACAAAATATGTTACGCAAAACAAATACTAGAAATGTAGCCCAGTTGGTAGCTTTTGCAATCAATACCCGTATTATTTAAAACAATCAATAGCAAATTCTTTTATTAATTCTGTCAATACTTCCGGTTGATCATATTGTAATAAATGCCCCGCTTTCGGAATGAGGATTATTTTATCTTTCCATTTTTGCAAAGATGATCTATCAAGATAGTGTGCATTTATAAACCTATCCTCTTCACCACAAACAATTGCAACAGGTGCTGCCAGTTCGCTTAAATTTTTTATTTCGTCTGACCATTCTTGTCTTGATAAAGAAGCAAATAATTGCTCCCGGAAAACCGGGTCTGTATTTTTAAAATCTTCCTTACATTTTCTTTTGTTATTCTCAGATATATTATAAGACCCTTCATTAATCATATTATCAATCGCTTCATCAGTAGGCGAAATTGTAAATAAAGGTGTAACATTAGGATTAGGTTGTAAAATATCCGACACCAATATATTTTCGCCAATGATATTTGGCCCCGTTAAAAATAATCCTTTGCAATTGATCAGTAAATGAGCGATCTCTCCGACTAAACAAGTAGACAAAGAATTTGCAATTATTATATATTCTTTATCGCTACGTTGAAGAATAAATTCTTTTATATGTGCTGCCATTCCCGGAAGACTGTAATCCTTATCCGGTTGTTCGCTAATAAAAGATTTTCCATGACCGGGAAGATCAATAGTTATTAACGTGTAATCTTTAAGCTTCTCGTTATTGATCACGTCATTCCATAATTCTATACTCTGAGAATTTCCATGGAGAAAAAAAATAGTTTTTGAACCGTTCCCTTTAGTTTGACTGTATAACATTTAATATGAATTATTATAAGATTTACAAAATTATGCTATAAAGTTATCCAGCCATTCCGCACTACTCAATTGTTTTTTTATTCTTGCAATATCACCAAACGCAGTTACCAATGCATCCCTTCCTTTGTCATCTAACAGGTCAGTTTTAAAACAGTTCTGTTGCATGATAAATGCTGCCATCTGCTCCCCTATCGTTTTCATCAGGCCAAATTTTGTAATGTCCGCCATGTCAATATTGCCCAGGATCTTCTCGTCCAAATCATGCAGCCATTTTGTTTTATATTGATCTGCATCTAAAGTATCGGTATTCGGTATTCTTTGTATCGCCGCAGGATCCAATGATATTTGAAACCTTCTAAAATCAACTACTTTTTTTATCATGGGCGAACGAAAAGAATCTACCTGCATAGCGCTTGCATCCTGGCCGGTTTCTACCATTAGCCAGTTTAACCAAAAAGCCAAATCAACTCCTGCAGGATTTTTTGTTTCTTCAGGTTTGATAAATAACCTTGAGATGCCCGTTCCAAAACTAAACAATGTAATATTAGATAATTTATATGCAGAAGCTTCTTCTGTTTTTTGTGGCGTACTATAAGAAACCGCTTCCATAAATGCAGCCAGCGACGGATTATTGTAGGTTGTTGTTCCCCCATCCACAAATCTTTCCAGAGGATAAAAATAAGTGGGCGCACTCATCGTCACTTCCATCGTTGCACGAAGCAGTACATCTTTGTAGGTTCCGTAATAAGTGCCATCAGCTTGTTTAAAGCAGGAGAAAAAA
The DNA here is from genome assembly GCA_035485735.1 of Ferruginibacter sp. GTDB lineage: Bacteria > Bacteroidota > Bacteroidia > Chitinophagales > Chitinophagaceae > Ferruginibacter. The sequence goes on along the minus strand of DATHNS010000025.1, from coordinate 728,408 downwards.
GTTTCTTCTGCGGCCGCAACATCGTTGGATGTGATCATCAGGTCAATATCATTATAAGCACAGGCCTGCTCTATCGTTACGTCTTTAACCACTTCTTTTAAAAGCGGGCGGTATTTTGCTTTTGTAAATGCCGGCGGATTTACAAAACGATTACCCAATACTCTTTTATCAAAAACCTGCGTCACCAGATCCTCATACATTTTTTCTATTTCAATTGCTGTATGTCCTGTTGCAATTAAACCGGCAATAATTCCTCCTGTTGAAGTTCCCGCAACCATATCAAATAATTGATAACAAGGTATACCGGCAACTTCTTCTAATTTTTTTAATAACTGGATAGTGAGTATGCCGCGCATACCGCCACCATCCAAAGAAAGAATGGTACGATGGTTTGTATCAATATTTAATTGTTGGAATGCTATCAATCTTGCAGCTTCCATCTTTGCTCCGTTTAGTTTTGCCATAGTGAAAGGATTTTTGTCTGAATTGGGATTTAGGGATTATAAGATTAACAGGATTGTCATTACAACACTGATCCCAATAATCCATTAATCTGACGAATCCCAATTCTGACAATAAAAAATTAAGTTGTAGCTGGTACTGCACAAAGTTTACCAACCCCGATCTTAACAATATAGTTGATGATCTTCTGCACAATAAATTCAACAATAACGCCACCTGGAATTACACTGGCCAAAGATTTTAAAATAACATCCACAATATCTGTTGCATTGGAACCGCTTGTTAAAACGCCGCAAATAAAATGTTTGATCTTAGCGAAGATCTTTTGGCCCACACCGCCTAATGAAAATTCAGGAGCAAGATGGCTTTGTAAAGTAGCAGGTTCGAGATTATATTCTTTTGCTTCGCCGGCGTAAGCACGCCCGTAATAATCACCTAATAAAGTTTCGATCTCTTGTTCGGTAGAATGCTCTGCTTCATTAATACCTGCAAGTAGCTTTGCTTTCAATTTGTCAACATCCAATTGCTGACGCGCTTCGTTAAATAGTAACATGTGGTTTAGGATTTTAGTTATCCTAAAGTAAACAAAAAAGCGTTAATAAAAATATGTATTATTTTTATTAACGCTTTTTCATAAGCTGCTTCAAATATTTAAATTAAAAAACTATTCGACTTTAATATTATATTCTTTTTTCAATTCGTCCCAATCAGAAGCAAGTTGCGTTTGATAAGTATTAAAAATTTTTGTTTCCAAAGGCATAGATGCCCATGATAAAGTTGTTTCATATTCAAGAATATCTCTCAAAGCATCTGGCATTTTATCTTCAATTTTCAGGCTCATCAAATCATTAAACAATAATTTAAAACTATTTAATACATTGCTTATTTTAGTTGTAAAAAAAATCATTTTTATTAATTTCTGAATTAATACTAACGGTAATATTAATTCAAAGAACATTCGAACTATTTCCCTATTACCAAAGTACGCCGAAATAATAAATAATAAAACAATAATTAAAGTTTGAAATAGAACTTTAGGAAACATTTTGCTAATAATAAAATCAGTATGATAACTATTTTCAAAACAATTTACGCATAGCTTATAGAAACCTGGTGATACATTATCATTTGTAAAATAACTTTGTGATCTCTTACCAGAAAAATTAATTCCAAAAGAATTATCCATATAATCCAAACGTCTTTTGAATTCTGCCTTAGTAAATATATAACTGGCACGAGCATCAAAAAAGACAAATAAAACTATTGATATAGAATTAAGAGTTATTAAAAATGTTTTGAGTGACCCTACATTTGTCAGATAATCCAATCCACTAATAATTAAACTAAGAAAAGTTGATAAATAAAGGAAAACCGATGCTATTGAATTCAGTGTGTTTACTGTTTTATATGAAATTTCAAATGGTACAATTTTTTTCAAGGTCATTATTTAATCATTTACTATTTTTTCAATATTAATATCATGTTCTGCTTCTTCTCCATACCAAACATCAGTTTCTTTCCATACTTCATAAAAGTATATCCAACTTGAAACCCAAGGTATAATAATCTTAGCAATGGAGTATTCTTTCTTCCATATAAATTCATCAGGACGGTATAAACATAATGAATTCGACTTTTTATAGAAATGTGGAGGATCCTCGACAAGGTCAGGTTTAATTATTTTTACTCGAGGGCTTTTGCCCAACCTATATGTGACTCTTATAAAATAGTCAGGCATATTAATATGAGGTGCAAGTTTTCCAGAGAATGTTAAACTGCTTAGATTATGCGCATTAATAGAATATTCAAATTGCGGATACAATCTTTTCATATCTGCAATTTGAATCATTGGGTTATATGCTGGTTTAGCCCAACCCATTATCCCCAAAAAATTTAGTAGGTTTAACAACAATATTACCTATAGCTGATAGCACACCCGCAGAATTCATTTTCAAGCTTCCGGATTTCATAGCCTCATTCATTCTTTTTGCTTCCTCTTCAGAAATTGTCGGGAATTTATCTCCAAATACTTCTTTATAAATTTTAATAGCTTCCGATTCTTTATTATCTACATTGTAAAGACGATTAGCTTCGTCTATTTTATTTTTTGCTTTTTCTAATTTATTTTTTGCTTCATCATATTCAGTTTTATTATTGAATTTTGCTGAGGCAAGAAAAGTTTGTACATTATGAAACCAATGATATATTCCTTCTTCAAAGTTTGAAAATTGAGCTGCACTAAATATAGATATTGCTATTTCTTCAATATGAAAAGAAGGTATTATTTTCTTATTTTCTTTATTCCAATATTTGATTATTCTAATTAATGGAATGACTTTATTGTTCTTCTTATTAACTTCAGTTAGAGCATCAGAATGTTTTACTGGATTTGAAAAAATCCATCCTGACAAATCAGAATTGGGTATTAAATATCCGTCTTCATCATTACCAAAACAAGGCAATACATCAAATTTTTTATCAACTAACTGTATAGTTACGCATGGTCTATCTTGTCTTACTTTATCTTTGTAATCTTTTGTAGAATTTAAATAATCCTTAATTTTTGTGAGAACATTTTGCGGATTTGGTAATTGCTTAAAATCATTTTCATATTCTTCTCTTTTAAGTACAAAGAATAGATCAATATCATCCAACGGTCTAATAATAGTATCACGGTCATATGATCCGTTTTGAAATACTCTTTCTCCATCTAAATTACTTTCCGTGTCTAACAATAAGGCCTTTATATTATTATACGTGGTACTAACTGTACTAGTCTGTTTATCAGTTATTGTGATTTTCTCTAAAAGAGAATCAAGGCATTGCAGTAATGTCATATAGCAAATTTTAGTTTGATTGTTAATGAATTTAACAATTAACATGCCTTTAAAAATATTGAGACAAAATGACAGCTAACCATGCTTTTTAGGGCATATTTGTCGGCAAAAAGGTGGAAAAATTAAAAAATGCGCCATAAAAGACGCATTTTTAATTAATGTAATTATATTAAGATAATAAAAATTTAAGCCGAGTTTCTTCCCGCATTGATAATGCCAAAAGAAGAGCGCATAATTAATTTTTCATACGTCTCTTTTAAGGGAGAGACAATATTGGCATCTTCGATTTCTCTTATTCTTGCGATAGCAAATTGTTGGATCGTCAACAATGGCAATACGATCCTTTCTCTCATCGCGATAGACATTTGATCTACAGGATAATCGCTCATCAATTCTTTTTTACCCGACAATAAGAAAATATATTTCTTCGTTAGTTCATATTCATCATGTATCATTCCCCATATTTCGCCATACTTTTTATCAGTGGCCAAATGTTCTGTTAAAGGGAAATAACTTTTTATCATAGCCATCTCGCAGTTATCCAATAAGGTTTTGAAGAACATGGAATTTTTATATAATTCTTTCAGCTTATCGAATTTTCCCTGCTTGTGCATTTCCTGCAAAGCTGTACCTACTCCATAATAACCTGTTACATTTTGTTTCAGCTGGCTCCATGCACCTACAAAAGGAATGGCACGAAGATCTTTTAAAGATAATTTCACCGAGCCGGATCTTTTAGCCGGGCGACTACCAATATTGGTTTCGCTGTAAAATTTCAACGGACTGATCTGCGTTAAATAATCGGCGAAGTAGGGATGGTTTTTTAAGGCATTGTATTTTGTAAAACTTTCATTCGCTAAATGTTGCAACAAGGCATCCTCCTCTTTTCCCAAAGTGATCGCCCTGCTATTGAACAGGTCGTTTGAAATGCCCGCATGCAATAATTGTTCTAAATTAAATTGTGCCGAATCAATGGTTCCAAAATTTGAGCTAACCGTTTGCCCCTGTATCGTTAACTGAATTTCTTTATCAGAAATATTTTTTCCCATTGATGAATAGAACTTATGCGTTTTACCGCCACCACGTGCCGGCGGCCCGCCACGTCCGTCAAAAAATACCACATCAATATTATGTTCTTTAGAAATGGTTGTCAGCTCTTCTTTTGCTTTATAAATTCCCCAATTGGCCATTAAGTAACCGCCATCTTTTGTTCCGTCAGAGAAACCCAACATGATGGTTTGGCGCCTGCCTCTTCTTTGTAAATGCGCAACGTATTCTTTATTGGTGTACAATGTTTTCATGATCTCGGCAGCATTTTGCAGATCATCTACCGTTTCAAATAAAGGAATGATATCTACAGTTAATTCTTCTTTCTTCCAGCCACATAATAAAAATAGTCCGTACACTTCCAATACATTTAACGCGCTATTATTCTGACTGATGATATAACGATTGCAGCCCAGTTCGCCATTGTGTTTTTGTATGGTCTTGATCGCTTTGATCGTTTCCAACACATCGTTGAATAACGGTTCTTTTAATGCAACAGTAGTGATTTGTTTTGTTACAGCAGTAAGCGTTGCTATCTTTTTATCCGCATCGAAGCTTGCATAATCTTTCGGTAAAAAATCGGAGCAGGCTGCAATGTCATTTAATACATTCCCGTGAACGGTGCTTTCCTGTCTAACATCCAGCGTAGCAAAATACAATCCGAATAATTCTACTTTATTGATCAGGCCATCGATCAGGTCTAAGAACAAACCATTTGTTTGGTAGATCAATGCCTCCCTTGCTTTCAATAATTTACTGATGATGATCTCTTTTGTAAGATCGGTACGCTCTCCCGGAATAAATACATTGTTATATAACTCAAGCTCCAGCTCGCCCAGGATTGTTTCAACAACTTTAAAAGTTAACCTGCGCCTGATCCTGCGGATCTCCAGATAATAACATTTTAAAATACCGCCACGCAAAGCATCCGCAACTTTTAATGTTGTTTCGGCAACAACAAATGGATTGCCATCTCTATCGCCGCCAGGCCAAAAGCCCATGAACATGATCGGATTATTGGGATTGATCGCTTCCGTGAATTGCTTTTTCATGAAGGATGTTATTCTGCCTGCGGCAGGATAAAACACATTTTCCAAATACCATATTAAATTCACTGCCTCATCATAAGGTGTTGGTTTGATCTTTTTGAAGAAAGGTGTTTTGCCCAACTGTAATAAATACATATTGATCAGCGTAGCATTATTTTCTGCCAATGCTTTTGACAGATCATTGATAATACCTAAGACAGATCCCGGATAAAACTGCGTTGGATGTGCCGTTAGTACTAACCTAACTGCAAAATCTTTCAGCTTCGCGGTTAACTCATCTCCTTTATCGTATAATATAATATCATTTTCTAATTGCTTTAAGGAACCTACACCTCCAAGATCCTGCACATCTTTAAATGCCGCATCTTCCAATGCATCAAATAATACGATCTGTCTTTCAACGAATTGAATAAAACGAAACAGCAGATCAAGCTTTTCTTTTTGATCCGTGTAGGAAGTATGTTTTACAAAAAATTCTTCGATGATCTCAGTCGGACTTTGTTTTTGGCTATACCCATCCTCGCAGATATTGAGCAATAAGGATAACAGGATACCTGTTTTTTCAATACGGTGAAAAGGTAAAGAAGTAAATAAGCTGTTATATAATTGAAATTTTATACCAACAGAATTTTTAAATTGCTGCAACCCACGGGAAGACTGGTGATCCATATTCAATGATTTTTTACAAAAAGTGTTATAAATTGGCTGCAATCGTCAAACTGGCCAAAAATACTTCAAAAATCTTGAATAATTTGGGTTGATTAGAAGTTATTTGCATAATTTAGCGGCAACGAATTGAAAAAGTGGTACATCTTAAAAAAACATATATCATTCCAACGATTGTAAGTTCCGTTACAACTGCAAAAGCTACCACTATTATTACTATTATTGCAACCCGTTAGGGGTAAAAAGTTGTCATATTATCCAAAGTTATAAGTAGTAAGTACATTAAATAAATACATTCAAATACAACGATCATGCAGGTTTTAAAGTTTGGGGGCAGTTCAGTAGCAAATGCGGTAAACATCAGTAAGGTAGCTAACATTGTAAAGGATAAATCTACATCAACAAAAACCATAGTAGTAGTTTCAGCTTTAGGCGGCATCACCGATACTTTATTATTATGCAGCAGCCTTGCTGCAAAAGGTGATGAAACATACAAAGAAAAATTACAGGAGGCAGAGCAAAGGCATTTGCTGACTGTAAAAGAATTAATTCCGATCACACAACAGAGCAGTGTTTTAAGCTGGGTTAAAACTACCTGCAATGAAATAGAAGATATCTGTAACGGCATTTTCTTGCTAAGAGAATTATCAGAACGCACCAAAGACAGGATCGTTAGCTATGGTGAATTGTTATCATCACAAATTATCGCAGCAAAATTAAAATCAGATCTGGGAGCATGTGAATGGGTGGATGCAAGGCAGATCATCACTACCAATTCAAATTTCGGTTCCGCAACGGTTGACTTTGCCGTAACCAATAAAAAAATAGCCGATTATTTTAAGGCTTCCAAATCAAATCTATTTATTCTGCCAGGGTTTATTTCTGCAGATGCTAACGGCATCGGCACCACGCTTGGCAGAGGCGGCTCTGATTATACAGCGGCTATATTAGCCGGTGCATTACAAGCTGATACTTTGGAAATCTGGACAGATGTATCGGGCATGATGACTGCTGACCCCCGCATCGTAAAAAATGTAAAAATAATTCCGCAGATATCTTACCAGGAAGCAATGGAGCTATCGCACTTTGGCGCTAAAGTAATTTATCCGCCAACCATACAACCGGTAATGAGTAAAGGCATTCCGGTTTGGGTAAAAAATACTTTTGCTCCGCAAGATGCCGGCACTGTTATTCAGCAGGAAGCTACGCAAAACGGTACCAGTATTCGTGGTATTTCGAGTATCAATAAAGTTGCTTTATTAATGCTCGAAGGCAGTGGCATGGTTGGTATCCCGGGATTCTCAAAAAGATTATTCGAAGCGCTGGCTGGCAAAAAAATAAATGTGATCATCATCACACAAAGTTCTTCTGAACATTCTATTTGTGTAGGTGTTGATGAAGCGAATGGTGATGAAGCGAAAAAAGCAATTGACGATACCTTCGCTTACGAAATTGAAACAAAAAAAGTTAACCCGTTAATTGTTGAGAAAGAAGTGGCCATCATTGCATTGGTGGGCGATAATATGAAGAGCCATCCGGGCATCAGCGGAAAAATGTTTGGCACATTAGGTCGCAATGGTGTAAATGTCCGTGTGATCGCACAAGGCTCATCTGAAAGAAATATCTCTGCTGTTATTTCTGTACATGATGTTAAAAAAGCGATCAACGTTTTACACGAAGAATTTTTTGAAACGGTTTATAAAGAAGTTAATTTATTTATAGCCGGCGTTGGTAATGTTGGTGGCAAACTGGTAGCGCAATTGCAGCACCAGCAACAATACCTGTTAGATACCCTTCGCTTAAAAATAAATATTGCAGGATTAGCGAACAGCAAAAACATGTTGTTCAATAATGAAGGGATCGATCTTACCAAATGGAAAGAATTATTGGCAGCAGGCGAACCGATGAATATGGAAAGTTTTGTACAAACCATCCAATCTAAAAATTTACGCAATTCAATATTTGCAGATGTTACGGCGAATGACCAGGTAGCAACTACTTATGATCAGTTATTGCAAAAAAGCATCTCGGTAGTAGCCTGCAATAAAGTTGCCTGTTCTTCATCGTACGAATATTATAAAAAATTAAAAAGCCTGGCGACAGAATTTAACACCAGCTTTTTATTTGAAACAAATGTGGGCGCCAGCTTACCGATCATCGGCACATTGAATGACCTGTTGCGCAGTGGCGACAAAGTAAATAAGATCGAAGCCGTATTGAGTGGTACTTTAAATTTTGTTTTCAATAATTATGATGGTACAAAATCTTTTGCATCGGTAGTAAAACAAGCGCAGGATGAAGGTTACACAGAACCCGATCCACGTTTGGATCTAAGTGGCAAAGATGTAATGCGTAAAATAATGATATTAGTGCGGGAGTCGGGAGAAAAAATCGAAATGGATGACATTACCAACAACACCTTTATGCCTGCAGAATGTATGACAGGCTCTGTAGCAGATTTTTACAAGTCGATGGAAAAACACGAAGCACATTTTAAAAAATTATATGAAGCAGCTGCAGCGGCAGGCAATAAATTAAAGTTTGTTGCTAAATATGAAAATGGAAAAGCTTCTGTAGGTTTACAACATATCACTCCACAACAAGATTTGTATCATTTATATGGTAAAGATAATGTGGTATTATTTTTTACTGATCGTTATAAAGATCAGCCGTTGGTAATTAAAGGTGCGGGTGCGGGTGCAGAAGTTACTGCATCAGGTGTATTTGCAGACATTGTACGTGCAGCGAGATCTTAACCTCCTAAATCCCCCAAGGGGACTTTAAAGATAAAAATGATAAAAGAAGTAAAAGTTTTAGCTCCGGGAACTGTGGCCAATTTGGTTTGCGGTTTTGATGTACTGGGATTATGCCTGCATGAACCTAATGACATGATGGAAGTTAAGCTGTTGGATGAAAGAAAAGTAATCATACATAGTGCGGACGGCTATCCTTTACCATCTGACCCAACACAAAATACTGCAGGCGCGCCATTGATAGAAATGATCAATGAGCTGGATAAAAATATCGGTTTCGAAATTACCATCCACAAAAAGATAAAACCTGGCAGCGGTTTAGGCTCAAGCGCTGCAAGTGCCGCGGGTGCTACCGTTGCAGCCAATCATTTATTAGGAAATATTTTTTCTAAACAGGACCTTGTCCGCTTTGCCATGTATGGCGAAAAAGTTGCCTCTGGTGTTAAACATGCTGATAATGTAGCGCCGTGCATTTATGGCGGGGTTACCCTGATACGCAGTATTCATCCGTTGGATATAGTTAGTATTCCTTGCCCGGATCTGTTTGTAACAATTGTTCATCCGCAGATCGAAGTCCGCACTGCAGATGCCCGCCAGATCTTACGCAAAGAAGTTTTGTTAAAAGATGCGATCCGTCAATGGGGAAATATCGCAGGATTAGTAGCAGGCTTTATGCAAAATGATCTGGATCTTATCGGCCGCTCATTAGAAGATGTGATCATAGAGCCGGTTAGAAGCATTTTGATCCCGGGGTTTGACGCAGTAAAAAGCAAATGCAAAGAAGCCGGCGCATTAGGCGGCGGTATCTCAGGATCAGGGCCATCAATTTTTATGCTGAGCAAAGACAAAGCAACAGCAGAAATAGTTGAAAAAGTAATGAAAGATATCTACGACAATATCGGTTTGCCTTATTATGCGTATGTAACAACGATCAATAAATCGGGGGTTACTATTATTGATTAATAAGTTAAAAGTCAAAACCAAAAAGTAAAATAAAACATAATCTTCCCAACACCCCTTTAGGGGATGGGGGTAACAATTAACAAGAAATGCAGTATTACAGCACCAACGGAAAATCTCCCAAAGTAAATTTCAAAGAAGCTACCATCAACGGACAAGCGCCAGATAAAGGATTATATTTTCCTGAAACAATTCCAACAGTACCAAAAGACCTGATAGAGAACATAGATAAATATTCTAACGAAGAGATCGCCTACCAGGTGATCAAACCTTATGTTGGCGATGCGATCCCTGAAGCTGAGTTGCGCCGCATTGTTAGCGAGACCGTGAACTTTGATATCCCTGTTGTAAAGATCACAGATGATATTTCGGCATTAGAATTATACCACGGACCAACATTGGCGTTCAAAGATATTGGCGCAAGGTTCATGAGCCGCTGCCTTGGTTATTTTGTTAAGGATAGAAAAGAAAAAGTAATTGTACTGGTAGCAACATCCGGCGACACCGGCGGTGCAGTTGCCAATGGTTTTTACGATGTGCCGGGTGTTGAAGTAGTAATATTATATCCTTCAGGAAAAGTTAGCTCCGTACAGGAAAAACAGTTGACCACCCTTGGTAAAAATATTCATGCCCTGGAAGTAAAGGGAACGTTTGATGATTGCCAGCAAATGGTGAAGCAGGCTTTTACAGATGAAGAGCTGACATCAAAATTATTTTTAACCTCTGCTAATTCTATCAATGTAGCGCGTTGGTTACCGCAACAATTCTATTATTTCTTTGCATACAAACAATGGACAGATAAAAAAAATCCGCCGGTTATCTCCGTACCAAGCGGGAATTTTGGCAATATCTGTGCGGGTATTTTAGCACATATCACCGGCTTACCTATTAAACATTTCATTGCCGCTTGCAATGCCAATGATATTGTACCTGAATACATGCAGACGGAAATATACAAACCGAAAAAAGCGGTAGCTACAATTTCTAATGCCATGGATGTTGGTAATCCGAGCAATTTTGTTCGCATACTAGCATTGTTCCACAATAAATTTATCGACCTTAAAAAAGTATTCAGTAGCGTAAGCATATCTGATGAACAGACAAAAGCCACGCTACAATCTGTCTACCAAAAAACAAAATATTTACTGGATCCGCACGGAGCCGTTGGATACTTAGCTTTGGAAGATTACCAGAAAACACACCGGGGGCAAAAAGGCCTTGTATTGGAAACCGCACATCCTGTAAAATTTTACGATGTGGTGGAACCTGTAATTGGTGAAGCCGTGCCTATTCCTGCTGCCATTCAGGAGCAATTGAAATTAACCAAAAAGAGCATGGTTATCAATGCCGATGGTGCTTTATTAAAAGACTTTTTATTAGGTATGTAGTATTTTATCTATCATATGTAAAGTCCGTAAAATGCGGACTTTTTTAATTTTAGCCCGTTTCATAATAACAAATTAACAGCTTATTTAAGGTAACATTTGGGATTGCTGCTGATTATAGTAGTAGATTTGCTTATAGTTCAGTATCGACAGTGATCAAAAAAAGAAACATATCATCGCTTATCTCTAAGGCATTTATTTTATGCCTGTATATATCTTTTTTGGCTGTTCAATTGTTTTTCAACTTTGATATTGGAAAAGGGCCGGCCACGCCAATAAATTACTATAGTTTTCATCCACTAAATAAAACAGAATCCTTTGTTAATCAGCCAAGAAAATTGGATACCAAAAAGGCTACCGTTTTTTTAAATAAAAGATTTCAACCTGAAAGTATTCTTATCTGGAATACAATAGAAATTGAAGCCCCTGTAAAATATATTGAAACGCAAGATCAGTACGTTTCGTTCGATCAGCACATTGCTGCTATACATATTCATACCCGATCCTTAAGAGGGCCTCCTACTATTGCATAATTTTTTGCAATAATTTTTTTCATTATAAATATTTTTTATGCTGACTTTCTATAAACGAAAGTGTTGCTGGCTGGTAAGCTTATTGCTTATGCCCGCACTTTCTATTTTTGCACAACAAAAAAACACTTTAGCCGATTTAATTGCAAGCGCTAATAACCATTTGCCTGTTCTGCTACAAAAAAAAGAATTAGTGAATGCCGCAAAAGCATCTACCCTTGAAATTAAACATTCCTTTTTACCACAGCTATACGCAAGTGAGCAAGTGAATATTGGTACAGATAATTCCATGGCGGGCAGTTACTTTCCTTTTGGGGTGATCCCTTCCACATCGTCGGGTGTAGCGGCTGCCAATAATGGCCAGGCCGCTACGGGCAATATTGGTATACTTTACGGAAATTATGATCTGATAAATTTTGGGTTGAATAATGCCAGGATACAAAATGCGCAGGCATATGTTGGGCTACAGGAGGCCGATTTTCAAAAGGAAGAATATTTTACTGAATTAAATATAGCTAGACTATACCTCAACATTGCAAAAAATGAATACAGGCTAAGTGCCGATAGTGAGAATGTAAGCAGGTATGAAAATATATTTACGATCATACAGGCGCTAACCTCCAGCGGTATTAAAGCTGGCTCCGATTCATCTTTGGCAAAGGCCGAACTTTCTAAAACAAAGATTGATTACAATCAAACCTTGGGTAACATCAATCAATTAAAAGAGCAGTTGTCTTATTTCACGGGCATTCCTGCTAAACAACTAAAGATTGATACCACTGCTAATAATTTCACTGATACTGAGATTGACAGTATCAGCTTTGCTAATGACAGCGCCAATAATCCTTTGATAGATTATTATTCCAAAATGAAGGATATCTATGTATCCAATAACAAACTGATACGCAAAAGTTATTTGCCAAACGTATCCCTTACCGCAAGCACATGGGGCCGCGGATCAAGTATTGAATACAATAATAATTACAGATCACTGGATAATGGATTTGGTTACCAGCGGTATAATTATTTAGTAGGCCTGAACCTTACGTATAATTTATTTAGCACCTTATATAAAAAAGATAAATTATCTATTAACAACTATCAGTTAAAAGCAAGTGAAGATGAATTGCAGCAGGAGAAATATGCTTTAGCTTCCGCTTCTTTACAGGCAGACAATGCACTACAAACAACACAAGCTAATTTGCGGGAGATCCCTATAGAAATACAATCTGCTGAAGACACCTACCAACAAAAGGTAGCGCAGTATAAAGCAGGCCTTATTTCACTAATTGATTTAACCAATGCTTCATTTGTTTTGTATCGTTCCCAAACAGATTATATAGAAACAATAAGTGACTGGTACCTGGCAAAATTAGATAAGGCCGCAGCAACAGGAAACCTCACTCAATTTATTCAAACAATAAAATAATTATTTATGGTACGCTTCGCTTTAAAAAGGCCCATAACAATACTGGTGCTATTTATAGGACTTTTATTGTTTTCGATAATGGCCATACGAACAATACCCATTGATATATTTCCAAAACTAAATTCTCCGACTATTTATGTAATAGAACAATACGGAGGTATGTCTGCCCAACAAATGGAAGGCTTTTTTTCCACACGTATGCAGGACCAGTTTTTATACATCAACGGTATCAAAAATGTTGAAAGTAAGAACATACAAGGTTTAGCGCTTATTAAATTAACCTTTTACGAAAACACTGATATGGCTGAAGCATCAGCGCAGGTTGCATTACAGGTAAACCGCGTATCTGCTTTTTTCCCTCCTGGATCCTTGCCTCCACAGGTAATTCGTTTTGACGCATCATCGCTGCCGGTAGGGGAACTCGTTTTTAGCAGCAAGACAAAATCACTCAAAGAAATATTTGATTTAGCGATTACGCGTGTACGCCCGTTATTTGCAACCGTTCCCGGCATGTCATCTGCTCCGCCATTTGGCTCTAATGCCAGGACAGTATTGATCAATGTTACACCTGAAAAATTACGAACGTATAATTTATCTGCTGACGAAGTGGTAGACGCGATCGTAAAAAATAACACGATCACTCCATCAGGAAATTTACGTGTGGATAGTACGATGTATATCACATCCATCAATTCATTGGAACAAAAAGTATCGCAGTTTGAAGATATCCCGATAAAAAGCAATGGTACAGGGGCCGTTTATGTTCGGGATGTTGCAACGGTTTCAGATGGTGCAGATATTACGATTGACTACGCACTGGTAAATGGCAAACGATCTGTGTACATCCCTGTGGTAAAAACTGCGGATGCTTCTACATGGGATGTTGTTCAAACATTGCGCAAGAAAATCCCGGAGATGAAAAGCTTATTACCGGATGATGTTGATATCAGTTACGAGTTCGATCAATCGGTATTTGTTATGAACGCTGCAAAGAGTTTGATGACTGAAGGAATTTTAGGTGCGATCTTAACCGGGCTGATGGTATTATTATTCCTGCGTGATTGGCGAAGCAGCCTGGTAGTAATCATTACAATACCCGTTGCTATTTTAAGTGCCGTTTTCTTTTTAAAATTAGCCGGACAAACGATCAATATTATGACCTTGAGCGGGCTATCGCTTGCCATTGGCGTATTGGTTGACCAGGCAACGGTAACGATTGAAAATATACACCAGCATTTAGAGATGGGTAAAAATAAAAAACAGGCTGTATTGGATGCCTGTTCAGAAATATCATTCCCATTATTACTCATCTTACTTTGCATACTGGCCGTATTTGCTCCGGCTTTTGTAATGAATGGCGTTCCGAAAGCAATGTTTTTGCCATTATCCCTATCTATCGGTTTTGCAATGATCGTTTCATTTATTGCAGCACAAACTTTAGTACCAGTGATTTCAGTTTGGTTATTGAAAGAAGAAATGTTTCAATATCATCATAGCGGTATACACGCGCACGCAGGTTTAGGACTGGATGAAAATGAACGTGAACAAATAGAGGGCCATAATCAAACTGATGAAACAAATCATGAGGGCAATGGATTTTTTCAAAAGCTAAAAGTCGGATTAGCTTCGTGGCTTGACAGCTGGATGCCGAAGCGAAAAATAATTGTTAGCATTTATTTGATCCTTGCATTTGCTGCAGCCGGACTTTGCTATGTAATCATAGGAAAAGACCTTTTACCTAAAACCAATAACGGGCAATTACAATTAAGGATACGTGAGCCCGATGGCACAAGGCTAGAAATTACTGAAGCAACAACTAAAGCTGTACTGAATATTATTGATTCAACTGTGGATCATCATATAGCTATCTCATCAGCATTTGTGGGTGTTGTACCAAGTAATTTTGGAACAAGCAATTTATACATTTTTAACAGCGGCACGCATGAGTCAATCATTCAGGTAAATCTTGATGAAGGCTATACAATAAAAATGGATGACCTGAAAGAAACTTTGAGAAAAAAAATAGCCGCATCGTTTCCCAACGTGAAAATTTCATTTGAACCAATAGAGTTGACAGAAAAAATAATGGCACAAGGCTCTGCCACACCAATCGAAGTTAGAGTAGCCGGAAAAAATATGGTTGATATTAAAACATATGCCATAAAATTGGTCGACAAATTAAAGGCTATTGATTATTTAAGAGATGTTCAAATAGCACAGCCATTGGATTTTCCTACTATTAGTATTTCGATCGATAGAAATAAACTGGCTTTAATGGGTTTGTCGCTCGATAATGTTTCTAAAAGTATAACAGATGCCACTTCATCAAGTCGTTATACCAATAAGAATTTATGGCTGGATGAAAAATCGGCGTATACGTATCAAACTCAGGTTCAAATTCCCGAATATGATATGAATTCAGTAGAGGAGTTACAATCAATTCCGTTAGTAAAAGGGCAGGACCGCCCTGTATTATCAGACGTGGCTTCTTTATCTGTTACTACAGTTCCCGGAGAATATGACCGAAGCGGGCCAAGGCGCTTTGTCACTGTTAGCGCCAATATTTACAAAAAAGATTTGGGAACGGCTACAGCTGCTGTACAAAAAGCTATCACCTCATTAGGAACACCGCCAACAGGCCTGGTTCCGGAAATTAAAGGCATGTCTTCTTTGTTGGTAGAAACATTAGATTCTTTACAAAGCGGATTGATAGCCGCCATCATCGTTATTCTTTTATTATTGGCAGCCAATTACCAATCTTTTGGCGTAGCTATTTCTGTACTATCAACAGTGCCGGCAGTATTGTTAGGTTCAATGCTATTATTATTGGCAACAGGCGCCACGCTTAACCTGCAATCTTACATGGGCATCATCATGAGTACAGGTGTATCAGTGGCCAATGCAATATTGATCGTAACCAATGCAGAATCTTTAAAATTGGAATATAAAGATCCTTTTAAAGCAGCAACGGTTGCAGCAAGCATACGATTGCGCCCGATATTGATGACCAGCTTGGCCATGATAGCAGGCATGATACCCATGGCGAGTGGTTTAGGCGAAGCCGGCGATCAGTCGGCACCGTTAGGTCGTGCTGTAATTGGTGGCTTAGCGGCTTCAACATTTGCAGCATTATTTATTGTACCACTGGTATATGGCTGGATACAACAAAAAGCTTCATTACAATCTGTTTCATTATTACCGGAAGATTCAAACAATTAAATTTTATACCATGAAATATTATATCATTCTTATTTTTTCTGTATTGGTTTTTTCGTCTTGTTCAGAAAACAAAGCGGCCGATACAAATGCGGTTGCCAATAAACCGGTTACACCGCAATACCAGTTGGCCGTTGTAAAAAAAGCCGGCGTAACTACCATACTCAAATTACCGGCGCAATTAGCCGCTTACCAGGAAGTAAGCATATTCCCTAAAGTGAATGGTTATGTAAAAACGGTATTGGTTGATATTGGTTCAAAAGTTTCCAAGGGCACTTTACTGATGGTGCTCGAGGCTCCTGAATTGGAACAGGCATCGCTGGAAGCAAAAGAAAAATATGAAAGAGCCAAAGCTGATTACTCGATCGATCAGGAACATTACCAACGTTTAGTAGAAGCATCCAAAACACCCGGTGCCATTTCACCGTTGGATCTCTCCACCATCAAAGCAAAAATGGAAGCGGATAATGCTTTATGCAGTGCAGAAAATGCCAACTGGCAAATGCAACAGACCATGATGGGTTATTTAAAAGTAACCGCTCCTTTTTCCGGGGTAATAACAGAACGCAACGTTCATCCCGGCGCATTGGTTAGTGCGGAAGAAAAAACCATTCCGATGCTGGAATTGAAGCAAGTTGATTTGTTACGGCTACAGGTTGATATACCGGAAGGTATTGCCGGAACTTTAAATGATAAAGACAGCATCGCATTTTATACAAGCGCTTTTCCGGGAAAGAAAATGATTGGTGTGATTAGCCGTAAATCTGATAATATCAATGAACAATATCGTTCAGAAAGGATGGAGATCGATGTTGTTAACAAAGACGGCTCCTTAGCGCCCGGCATGTATGCCGATATTGTATTACAATCAAAAGGCAATAACAATGGGCTGTCTGTCCCAAAATCTTCCGTAGTTACTTCTACAGAAAGAAAATATGTATTGGTAATGAAAAAGGGGAAAATCACAAAGATAGATGTAAGCACAGGCAATGAAACACTTGATAATATAGAAGTATACGGGCAATTACAGTCTGGAGACAGCGTAATAACCAACGCCAATGACGAGATATCGGAAACGGCTCAATAAT
This sequence comes from Ferruginibacter sp., assembly GCA_035485735.1. Taxonomy (GTDB): domain Bacteria; phylum Bacteroidota; class Bacteroidia; order Chitinophagales; family Chitinophagaceae; genus Ferruginibacter. Next base: position 710,986 of record DATHNS010000025.1, on the reverse strand, counting down.
TCCCAGCTTACTTATATAATAAGAACGGGGTGTCACTATTGATGCCCCGTTCTTATTATCACAAACCCTACTAATATAGTGTACTATTTAAAAAAAATAATAGCAGCCAAATATACGCCGGTGTTACATTTCAAGCTATTATATAAATAGATTATTTAAATATTAGTCCATTAATTTGGTAGGATAATAAAATCCTACTATGTTTGCGGTATCAAACTATTTACCAATAGCATGGCACTTGAACTAACTAAACGATACAAAGCAACCAGTTGCTGCTGCAACAGCCAATATTGTCCCAACCGGGACATATAAACTTTTTCCGACAAGCTTACATTTTTTTATTATAAAACTCTACTAAAATCATAGACTAATGAGATTCATTAAAATTTTATCAATTTCCCTTATTGCTTTACTATTTACCGTTCGTGCAACGGCACAAACGACTGATGATGTATTGAACATACTGATTCAAAAAGGGACCATTACACAACAGGAAGCCGATTCAATCCGTGCTGCTTCAGCTATCGCCAAGCAGGATGAAAAAGCAAAACAAAAAATATTCCCGCTAAATGCTAGTCGCGCTTTTCAGGTTGGCGGATATACACAGGTAAGATACCAGTCGTACCCAAAAGCCAATAAAGCAGATGGCGTTGATATCAGAAGAGCAAGATTGGATATCCAGGGAGATATTACTTCAAGGTGGAACTATCGCTTATTGGTTGACTTTGTAGGAGGGACATCTTCGGTACCTGCCGGCACAACTACAACCACCACCAATTCTGTAATATCGCCCACGCTATTAGATGCCTATATCTCCTATAAATTTGCCAACTATTTGAAAGTTACAGCAGGCCAGTTTACACTACCCTTTTCCGCTGAAAATAATGTACAGGACAGAAATCTTGAAACGGTAGATCGTTCACAGGTGGTAAATGCATTGGTGGCAAGAAAAGGAGATGGCTCAAACGGCATCATCGATTCTATCGGCAATCAAAATGGCCGTGACATTGGTGTTCAGATAAGTGGTAGCTTTTTTAAGATCAACGAAAACAGGTCTTTGATCGATTATTACGCCGGCTTATTTAACGGTGCGGGTATCAATGTTGCTGATAACAACGAGTCAAAAGATTTCTCAGGTCGTTTGTTGATCCATCCTTTTGATTTTTTAACGATCGGCGGTTCATACTACGATGGGTACGACAGGTTTGCAAAAACGCCTACCAAGGATCAGCTTCGTACACGTTGGGGAACTGAATTAAGCTTCAATTATAAAGCATTGTCAATAAGAAGTGAATTTTTACGCGGACAAGATGGCAATGATCAGCACAATATTACACAACCAATTCCTGCTATTCATCAGGGTTGGTATGCACAGGCAGCCTATTTCATTATACCTAAAAGATTCCAATTTGTTTTTAAGTATGATACTTACAGCCCTGTTGTCAATCCTCAAAGTGCTGGTTTAAACAAAGTGAGCGATGCAAATACTTACCTGATTTTTGGAGCCAATATTTTCTTCAACAACTGGGCTAAACTTCAGCTTGATTATTCCTGGAGAACGGAACAAGGAGATATTCCTGCTGTACAATACAACGACGTAGCAACAGCACAATTGCAACTTGCTTTCTAAATTATTTTAATGTACCATTTAAAATGAAATTATGAAAAAGACAATACTAATGGCAGGATTCCTTGCATTGAGCTGGATAACATTCAGTTCCTATAAGCCTTCGCGTGCCAACCAACTATCAGGTACAATTAGTATTTCAGGAGCTTTTGCACTTTACCCGATCACGGTAAAATGGGCAGAAGAATTTAGAAAAATTCATCCTGATGTAAAAATTGACATCTCTGCAGGTGGTGCAGGCAAAGGCATTACAGATGTACTTTCCGGTATAACAGATATCGGATTGGTTTCCCGTAATCTAACACCGGAAGAAACAAAAAAAGGTGCTGATCCTTTTGCAGTAACAAAAGATGCAGTAGTACCGGTAGTCAGTGCATCCAATCCTTTCTTAAAAGATCTTTTGGCCAGGGGCGTTAAAAAAGAAGCGCTGGATAATATATTTATTTCCGGCAATGTAAGGACCTGGGGTCAACTAGGGGAAAAAAGCAATGCGCCTGTTCATGTATATACCCGCTCTGATGCAGCAGGAGCCGCTGAAACATGGGCAAATTATTTTGGCAAAAAACAAGATGACCTGCAAGGCGTAGCCGTATATGGTGATCCGGGTTTAGCACAGGCAGTAAAAAAAGATCCTGCAGGAATCGGATTTAATAATATCGTTTATGTATACGATTCAAAAACAAAGCAGCCTACCAACGGTGTAATTCCTTTACCGATCGATTTGAACAACAACGGCAAGATCGATCCGGATGAAAACTTTTATGGCTCGATAGATCAAATCGTTGCTGCCATTGCTTCGGGTAAATATCCTTCGCCTCCGGCAAGAGATCTCTATTTTGTAACAAAGGGCGCTCCAAAAACTGATGCGGTAAAAGAATTTATCAGATGGGTTTTAACCGACGGACAAAAATTCGTAGCAGAACAAGGCTATATAAATATTCCTCAGGCTAAAATTAATGCAGGGCTAAACAAACTTAAATGAGTTATAAATTAAGATTGATAACAGACAAGCTAAGTGCTAATTTATTTTTAGTATTTAGCTTGTTTGCTATTTTGACGGTAGTATTAATTGGTTACGGATTATATTATAAATCTGCACCCATATTACATGATTCCTCTTTGTGGCATTTATTGTCTTCGACAGAATGGAAGCCATTTAAAAATGAATTCGGTTTCTTTTCATATATAATCGGATCACTGGTGGTAACGGGTATTGCTATTATCATTGCATTACCACTCAGCTTATTTGCAGCCATTTATATTGCTGAATATGCTCCACACCGATTGAGACAAATATTAGTTCCATTGATAGACCTATTATCAGGTATACCTCCTGTTGTATATGGCGTATGGGGCGTACTGACAATTGTTCCTTATATAAGCGATCACCTGGCACCGCATTTTGTGGAATTTTCATCGGGTTATTGTGCATTGGCTGGTGGACTGGTATTGGCTGTAATGGTTTTCCCTTTGATCATTAGTATCTTGTTAGAAGTGTTTGACACGATTCCCAAAGAATTAAAAGATGCATCTCTATCACTCGGAGCAACGCAGTGGGAAACGACCAGAAAAGTAGTATTGAAAAAATCTGTGCCGGGTATCATTGCGGCAACAGTACTGGGCATATCAAGAGCCATCGGCGAAACATTGGCCGTATTGATGGTCTGCGGTAATTTACCAATGATACCACATTCGCTGTTTGATTCTGTATATCCATTGCCCGCATTGATCGCCAATAATTATGGCGATATGATGTCGATACCAATGTATGAATCAGCATTGATGTTATCCGCATTCATATTATTTATTATCATTTTTATTTTTAATGCCGTTTCGAGATTGATATTATATAGGATAGAGAACAGGGCGTAAACCCCTGCCCCCTGAAGGGGAGATTGAGAAGCAGGATAAAAACAAGCAGAATAAAGCTGTACAGATAATGAAAAGTATTAAAAATAATTATAAGCAAAAAGCCCCTTCAGGGGGTTGAGGGTTTCATTATGCAATTGAGAAGAAAAATAGAATCTGTTTTTTTTAAAGGGGTCATGGTAGTATCAACATTAATCATCACAGGATCTTTGGCGATGATCCTTTGGACGATCGCATCAAAAGGTTTGCAATCTTTAACATGGGATATTATCAGCAAAGTTCCTGAAGGTGGCTTTTATATCGGTAAAGGCGGTGGTATATTGAATGCCATCATTGGTTCTTTGTATATCAGCATCGGGGCTACCGTATTAGGTTTGGCCATTAGTATCCCTGTTGTACTGTATGTAAATATTTACGCCAAACGAAATTCATGGCTGGCGAACCTTACGCGGCTTACATTTGATATTTTGTTTGGTATTCCATCCATTGTGTATGGTGCATTTGGTTTTACCATTATGGTTTATTTTGGATGGAAAGAATCTTTATTAGCAGGTATCATCACCGTTACTTTATTAGTGATACCAATTTTAGCAAGGGCAATGGATGAAGTGATCCGTTTAGCCCCAACAGAATTATCTGATGCCACCTATGCATTGGGTGCTACACGCTGGGAAACTTCTTTAATATTTTTAAGGCAGGCTATTCCGGGAATCATTACAGCCATTTTATTATCATTTGGCAGAGCTATCGGTGATGGAGCCACAGTTTTATTTACCGCGGGTTATACAGATAGTATACCAACATCTTTAAATCAGCCAACTGCGACCTTACCATTGGCTATATTTTTTCAATTGAGCAGTCCGATAGATGAAGTTCAAAACCGGGCTTATGCTGCAGCATTGATACTTACTTTCATCGTTTTAATAATTAGTTTAAGTGCAAAATTTTTCAGTAAAAAATTATCAAAGCATAAAATATAACATGACTTTCGACTCACCGCATATACGTGTAAAGGACCTGAATGTTCACATTGGGGGAAACCATATTCTTAAAAATATCAATATAGATATTCCTGATAAAAAACTTACCTCTTTTATTGGCCCATCAGGTTGTGGAAAGACAACGCTGTTAAAAACATTTAATCGTTTACTCGATCGCAATAAGGATGTGCAGATCGACGGACAGGTTTTGGTTGATGGCGAAAATATTTATGGGAAAGATATTGAAGTGACAAGTATGCGACAAAAGATGGGCCTGTTATCTCAGCGGCCATTCCCTTTGCCGATGAGCATTTATGATAACATCGCTTACGGTCCAAGGATACATGGAACAACCCGTAAAAAAGAACTGGATATAATTGTAGAACAATACCTTACCGCCACCGGTTTGTGGGATGAAGTGAAGGATCGTTTAAATAGTTCTGCCGGAAGATTATCCATTGGCCAGCAACAACGTTTATGCCTTGCCCGCGGATTAGCAGTTGAGCCGGAAATTATTTTAGGTGATGAACCCACTTCTGCACTGGACCCCATTTCAACACAAAAAATTGAAGAGCTTTTTTTACAGCTGAAAGATAAATACACATTGGTGTTAGTGACACATATTTTAAGGCAGGCCCGCAGGCTGTCGGATTATATTGCCTTTTTATACATGGGTGAAATAATAGAATTCGGGCCAACCGAAGAAATATTGCTACATCCTAAAGAAAAGCTGACCCAGGAATATGTAAAAGGCTATATCAGCTAACACCCTATTGAGCCAACCCATTTACATTCAATACCTCCGGATAAAACCGGGGGTATTAGTCTATATAATTAATAGGCTTATATTTGCACCGGCAAATATAAATGGCGCAAAATAATAATATATCAGGAAAGGTAACTGGTAACAGGTTATTCCCACTTTTTTTAAAATTGGAAAATTTCCGCCTACTGATTATCGGCGGCGGAAATGTAGCGCTGGAAAAATTACAGGCGGTGATAGACAATGCACCTGCCACTCCTATCTGGTTGGTCTCGGTCACCATTAGTGATAAAATTCAGGAGCTGGCCGATCAATACCCCAATATTACTTTACAGAAAAAAGCTTATCACATCAATGATCTTGATGCTGCGGATATTGTTATTGCGGCAGTAAATGATATTGCCACAAGCGAACAAATAAGCAAAGATTGCAAGCAGAAAAATAAACTCGTCAACGTAGCAGACAAACCTGAACTATGCGATTTTTATTTAAGCTCGATCGTAAAAAAAGGAAATATTAAAATTGCTATTTCAACGAATGGAAAATCTCCCACAATTGCCAAACGCTTAAAGCAGGTAATTGGCCAGATGATCCCGGATGAAATGGAAAATGTATTAGATAATATTCAAACAATAAGACAAGACATGGCCGGCGACTTCAACGAAAAAGTAAAACAACTGAACGACCTAACAAAAGTATTGGTAGCTAAACAAACCAATCTTAGCAAACCCACTGAAGCTGAACACAAGAAATGGCCGAAGATCGTAATGTGGTGCCTGCTTGCTTTTGCATTTTTGATAATCGGGTACGGATTATCGTCATACATCTCTTTCAATAATATTACGGACCAAATTAAAAATATACCCCAGCATACCATCAATGCATTCTTAATCATGTTGCTGACAGGTTTTATTGCACAAATGGTGGATGGCTCACTGGGCATGGGTTACGGAACTATTTCCACTACTTTTTTATTAGCTACCGGTGTGGCGCCGGCAATCGTTAGCAGCAGGGTGCATTCTGCAAGGGTATTTTCAAGCGGCGTATCGGGCTATAGCCATCATCGCTTTGGCAATATCAATAAAAAATTATTTATGGCCATTGTTATTCCGGGAATCATCGGTGCCATCATCGGTGCGGGTTTAGCATCATTGGTTTCAATGGGTTATTTCGGCGCTAAGTATGCCGTGTATGTTCGTGTACCGCTTTCTATCTATACTATTTATCTTGGTTATTATATTATGCGTAAAGCATTTGCAAAAAAAACGACTATCACAAAAGTTAAGCGTGCAGGGTGGTTGGCAACAGTTGGTGGTTTTATGGATGCCTTTGCCGGCGGCGGCTGGGGCACATTGGTTACAAGTACCCTGATGACAAAAAGAAAAAGTCCGCGTTATGTGATCGGGTCGGTATGCCTGGCAGAATTCTTCGTTGTATTGTGCAGTTCAATAACGTTTTTCATATTGGTAAAGATCTCTCTTTGGGATGTGGCCGGATTAATTGTTGGCGGATTGATCGCTGCACCTATCGCTGCCAGGTTAGTAGGCAAACTTCCCTTAAAAACGATGTTTATTTTAGTGGGTATCCTGGTTATCATAACCAGCGCTAATACACTTTGGAAAGCGGTAGAAGTGGTAATGCATTAGTTTTTCTCTATCCCTTTTACAAATAAAAAACAATTTACATATTATTATAATAATATGCAAAAGAAGCCATTTAGCTCTTTTACCTACTGTTTTATCAAAAGAGAATGAAATTTTCATTAAATTTTGTTAAAAAATTGCTTTTAATACCAAAATTTCTTCTATATTCGTGCCATCCAGTTTTTTAAAGCTAACCCTATATTAAAATCGTACAGGAAAGCCGAAAATTGAAAAGTCGTCAAATCATTTACCAAAACCATAAAAATCATGAAAAAATTAATCCTTTTTGCAGCATTGGGGCTGTTATTGTTTACATCTTGTAAAAAAACAAGTTCGGGCGATATTACAACGGCCAATACTTTTTCTGCAACTATTACCGAAGAAAACGGCCATGCCTTCCCTGCTTTTGCTAATCAAAATGCTTATTCTGACTTATACCTGGATGGCACTTCCCCTCTTGATTATTACATTTATTCATACGCCTATGATTCAACCGGCGGCTGGATGGAAGTAAATATGGATTCGTATTATAAAGGCTTTACACCAAGAACTTATGGCACAGCGGGTGATAGTACCAGTGACGTAGAACTTTATTATGACTCTGCAAACGTAAAAGAATATTATACTAGCACTGGTATAGTAAAAGTCACTACGGTTGGAACAACAATGCAAGGAACATTCAGCGGCACCCTTTACTACAATCCATCGGATTCAGTAATAGTTACCAATGGGAAATTTAATATCAGTTTATAATCATATTTCAGGGCCAAACTCAAAACAGAGGCAGATCAATTAACAAAAAAAACATACCATGAAAAAAATAATTCTTTTTGCAGCAATAGGACTACTATTTGCTTCTTGTAAAAAAACAAGCTCGGGTACAATTACCACCACGAATACCCTTACTGCGACAGCTTTTGGTGATAATTTTAATTTTAATACAGATTTCTATACAGAATCTTATTTAAACAACAGCACAGCTCCTTATGATCCTAGTTTTTATGCATATGCGTATGATTCATTGGGTTATTATATGGAAGTTGAGGTTTATGGATACTACACCAATAATCTTGCAACCAAGTTATACGGAGCATTAAGCGATTCTACCACTTCTACCTACGGCGAGTTTTACAATCCGAGTGGTAATGATTATTACTATAATACATCTACTACAAATCCGTTCACTGTTACACTTACTTCAATTGGCACATCAATTCAGGGAACATATAAAGGAACGCTGTTTGATGGTAGCGGAGATTCTGTGGTAATTACCAATGGAAAATTTAATATTATTCAATAATATATTAATCACAAAGGAATTAATTGCATAAAAATTTCGGTGAAATACAAGAAGCCGAAAACTAAAAGAACAGGCATAATTATTTACTAAAATTACAAATCATGAAAAAACTAATTCTTTTTGCAGCAGTAGGACTAGGACTGCTATTGTTTACATCTTGTAAAAAAACAAGTTCGGGCGATATCACAACAGCAAATACTTTTTCTGCAACTATTACCGAAGAGAATGGTCATTCTTACACTGCCGTTACAAATAACAATGCTTATTCGGATATATATATTGATGGCACTTCCCCACTTGCTTATTATCTATACGCATATGCGTATGATTCAACCGGTGGCTATTTGGAAGTAGACATGGACTCATATTATAAAGGTTTTACACCAAGAACATATGGCGTAGCTGGTGATAGTACCAGTTATGTAGACATTTATTATGACTCTGCAAACGTGAAAGAATATTATAATAACGTTGGTATAGTAAATATCACTTCAATTGGAGCAACGGTGCAAGGAACGTTTAGTGGCACTTTATATTATAATCCATCGGACTCTGTAAAAGTTACCAATGGGAAATTTAATATCAGTCTATAATAAATATGCTTAAGACCAACTCTTTTAAATAGAGGCCAGATCATTTAATTAAAAAATATACCATGAAAAAAATAATTCTATTTGCAGCAGTAGGACTCCTATTTGCTTCTTGTAAAAAAACAAGTTCGGGTACAATTACTACCACGAATACGCTTACTGCAACTGCTTTCGGTGATAACTTTACTTTTACTACAGATTTCTATTCGGAATCTTATTTAGAAAGTAATACTGCTCCGTACGATCCTTATTTTTATACTTACGCATATGATTCACTGGGCCACGCTTTTGAAATTGGGGTTTACGGTTACTATACCAACAACCTAGCACCAAAAACTTACGGAGCACTGGGTGATACCACAACAAGTGCATATGGTGATTTTTACGATCCAGCTAGTAATAACTACCAGTATAATACATCCGTAACAAACCCGTTTACTGTTACTATCACTTCACTCGGAACGTCAATTCAGGGAACATATAAAGGAACGCTTTACGATAGTGGAGGAGATTCGGTAGTAATTACCAACGGAAAATTCAATGCTACTCAATAGATCAAACCAAGAATAAACTATACAGGGAAGCCGAAAACTGTAGAAAAGAGTAGGCCCGCTTATATACCAAAACTAAAAATTATGAAAAAAATCTTCCTCTTTGCAGCATTGGGATTAATTATGCTGGCATCATCTTGTAAAAAAACAAGTTCGGGCGATATCACTACAACTAACACGATCTCAGCCAAAATCAACGGAACACAAGCTACTTATTCTTCTCAGCCATACGCTGAAACAGAATTAGACGGAAGCAATCCGCTTGATTATTATTTTTATGCTTATACATATGATTCAACCAGCAATAATAATTATATGTACGTAGATCTTGACTCATACTACGGACCTTTTACAGCCAGGACTTATGGCGTGGCAGGAGATTCAACATCAGATGCATATTTTGAAGTTGACTCGGCTTCTAACTGGTACGGAAGTCGTAGTTCGGGCATTATTAAGGTTACTTCGTTCGGTTCAACAATACAAGGGACCTTTAGTGGTAAACTCTATCAGTCTAACAATGCTAGTGGAGACTCTATTACAATTACCGATGGGAAATTTAATATCAGTTACTAGTAAAAACACTAAAAGATCTACATTATTATTGACAAATCATTTTAAAAATATAGCATGAAAAACTTAATTATTTTCGCAGCATTGGTATTACTCTTTGCTTCGTGTAAAAAATCCAGCTCAGGCACTATTACTGCCCCTAACTCAATATCTGCCACTATAAAAGGAGATAATATATCTTTTATGAACTCTGCGTATTCATACACGGATATTGATGGCTCAAACCCTATTGACTATTATTTTGAGGGAGAAGCAAATGATTCTCTTGGAAACTTCTTAGAGGTAAGTTTCGATTCATATTATAAGAATTTTTCAACAAGAACCTTTGGCATAGTAGGAGATAGCACTACCGATGCATATGTTTACTTTAGTCCCGAAACTGGCGGTAGTTATTATAATTATACCGGAGACGGTCCTTCTCCGATTCTTATAACACTTACTTCAATAGGTTCATCAATGCAGGGAACATTTAAAGGTGAACTGTACCTTAATGGTAATCCATCTTCTTCTGATTCAATTTATATTTCAGACGGGAAGTTTAGTATTTATCAATAAGTAATCTTACACATATATTAATAAAAAAAGTCAGGCCGATAAAGTCTGACTTTTTTATTAGATCGTTGCGCCATACCCCAACACATAAGGAGGGTCACCCAACCACTCAGCCAAGTGTTGCGAAATTATTTTTGATTCTACCATAAAACCATCATGGCCATAAGTTGAGTCAATCTCTACCAAAGTAGCATCCGGTAAATTATTGGCGATGAATTTTTGTTCAATTAGCGGACAAAGAATATCACTGCTAATGCCTATAATTAAAGTTCGTTGCGTAATGCTATGTAATACCGGCTCTAATTTTCCACCGCGCCCACGGCCCAGGTGGTGGCTATCCATGCTTTTGGTGAGCAGCCAGTAAGTATAGGCGTTAAAACGCTGTACTAATTTATCGCCCTGGTAATTAATATACGAAGATGCTTTATAATTATCCAGTTTTTCCGTATCAGGATCAGTCTGGTGTTTAACCATGATACCGTAGTTACGATAGGTAAGCATACCAATAGCACGGGCGGCTTTCAGCCCTTTTTTACCAGCCTCCGGCGAAAGGTCCTTCCAGGTACTATCGGCCTCAATAGATAAACGCTGAGCGGTATGCGTGGCAATGCCCCAGGCACTTTCTGTTGGAGACGTGGCCAGTATGAATAAATTTTCGATCCGGCTCTTTTCCATAACGCACCATTCCAAAGCCTGGTAACCGCCCATGCTTCCGCCCATTATCAAAAATATTTTCTCAATTCGTAAATGTTCACGTAGTAAAATATGTGCCTTCACCATATCTCGTATGGTTATTTGCGGAAAAGTACTGTAATATGGCTTTTGCGTAGCAGGGTCAATACTTAAAGGGCCACTGCTACCATAACAGGAACCCAGTATGTTGGCACAGACAACAAAGTATTTTTTTGGATCGATCACGTGGTTATCCCCTACCACGCCTTCCCACCAGGTAGCCGCGTCTGCATTGGCTGTCAGGGCATGACACACCCATACAACGTTGCTTTTATCGGCGTTTAAGGTGCCGTAAGTATGGTAGGCTATCGTAACTTCAGGCAGTGATCCGCCACTTTCCAGCTCAAACCTATGTTGGTAATGAAAATAATCCATCAATCAGAATCTGTTGAAAATGCAAAGTAAAGGCTTGCATGAATTACATTTGCAAAAAAAGTAAGAAATGATAAAAATAAATTTAAACAGGGTCGAAGGCGATGCAGGCTTCGAAGCCACTGATGCAAACGGCCATATCGTACGTTTAGATACAAGTCCTGAAACAGGAGGTGTTAATTTTGGCATTCGCCCGATGCAAGGCCTATTAATAAGCTTAGGCGCCTGTAGTGGGATTGATGTTGTTTCTATATTAAAGAAACAAAGACAAGAGATCAAGACCTTTGCTATCCATATTGAAGGTGAAAGAGAAAAAGGAAAAGAGCCCTCACTATGGACAAATATCCACATGATCTTTACCTTATCGGGACCTGATGAAGATAAAGCAAGAAGAGCCTGTGAGTTATCGATCAATAAATACTGCTCCGTTGCAGAAACTTTACGCAGAGCCGGCGCTGCCATTACCTGGGGATTGGTAGTGAAAGAGAAATAGGTAATAAGAAATACAAAATAAGAAATAAGGAAGTTGAGCAGTTTAAATACTACTGCATTATTAAAAGATCTAAAACTTCCTTATTTCTTATTGCTTATTTTGTATTTCTTATTTAAAACATAGATCAAGGATTATAAAAACTACAATATGGAACAACATCCAATTACAAAAGCGATCCGCGCAAGAACGGAACAAACGAACGAGATGGAACATTCATCTCCCCTATTTCTTACCAGCAGTTTCAGTTTTGATAATGCGGAAGATATGCGTGCGGCTTTTGCAGATGAAACAGATGCAAATATTTACAGCCGTTTTAGTAACCCGACAGTAAAAGAATTTACTGACCGCGTAGTGATATTGGAAGGTGCTGAAGCCGGTTATGCTACATCATCAGGCATGAGTGCCGTGTTTGCTTCCTTTATGGCTTTGCTTAAAAAAGGCGATCACCTTGTTGCATGCAATTCTATTTTTGGAAGTACCATTACTATTTTAAATAAATACCTTCCTAATTATGGAATTGAAGTAACATACGTCAGCGCCGCAAAACCTGAAGAATGGGAAGCTGCTATCAAGCCAAATACAAAAATGATCTATTTGGAAACGCCTACTAATCCTGCGCTGGATATTATTGATCTTGAATTTGCGGGCAAGCTGGCACAAAAACATAAGGTCATTTTAAATGTAGATAACTGTTTTGCTACACCCGTAAATCAAACGCCTATTCAATATGGAGCAGACCTTGTTGTGCACTCCGCTACAAAATGGATGGACGGGCAAGGAAGAGTTTTGGGAGGTGTGATCGTTGGTAAAAAAGAATTGATACATGATATTTATCTTTTTTGCAGAAGCACAGGGCCCGCTATGTCTCCATTTAATGCATGGGTGTTAAGCAGAAGTTTGGAAACACTGGATGTTCGTATGGAACGGCATTCTTCTAACGCATTTCATATCGCAAAGGCTTTAGAAAATCATCCGAAAATAACTTTTACAAAATATCCTTTTTTACCAAGCCATCCACAATATGCCATTGCAAAAAAACAAATGAAAAACGGCGGCGCATTAGTTGCGTTTGAATTAAAAGGCGGTTTAGAAAGTGGCCGTAAATTTTTAGATAACCTGGAGATGCTTACGCTTACTGCTAACCTTGGTGACAGCAGAAGCATCGCTTCCCATCCTGCAAGTACAACGCATGCTAAATTAACGGATGCAGAAAGAGCAGCGGTAAATATAACACCCGGGCTGATACGTATTTCTGTAGGATTAGAATACGTTGATGATATTCTGCATGATATCCTACAGGCTTTGGATAAATGTTAGTGTAGCAGTAAAACATGTTTATTTTTTATAATGCCGATTACTACAATCGGCATTATTTATTTTTAAATTATTAGTCTATAATTTTGGTGGACTAATAATTTACTATTATGTTTGCGGTCAAATTACTAATCGCTGTTTTGTTTTCTTGAATGATACGATTTTCCTTCGGGAACTTTGTATCGTTCAACCGAAGCAAAGATCAGTTAAGAAATCGCTATTATGCTACCAATTTTACAACATATCAATATGGCCATCAATTGCAGAAAGGCAATTGAATCATGTTGCTGTTGTTGCCGCTAAGCCTTTCCCGGTAAGCTTTTACGTTCATGCACTTCATACATCTAACTTTATCATATTTACAACAATGCAGTCACATTCATATATCTATTTAGCGGAGAACGATCTGATATCTCCTACACGTGCAGGGCCATAAACACATACACCCTATCAGAGCATTAATAAAATGGCCAGAAACTGTTGTAGCAGTTCTGGCCGGAAACAAAAAAAGGCTTGGGAAAGCAGCAGGTACATAAAGTGCTTGCTGCCGGCCTTATTGTGTAAGTACAAATATAAGAGAAAAGCAATAAGTGTTTTTTGAGATTTTTTTTACACAATAGGCTGATTAAAATAATAATCAAACTAAATCAAACTATGCGTAAAATTAATGCTTACAGAATGGCTAAGCTTTTTGTATTGACAATCGTACTGACAGCTGCCAGTTTTTTATCGGCAAAAGCACAAGAAAATAATGTCATAAAAGGTACGGTTATCGAATTAAAAACGAAAACACCCGTAGAAGGCGCTAGCATAAGTATTGAAGGTTCTACCAACACAGTAGCAACTGACAATAAAGGAAACTTTCAGCTATCTACTTATAAAAAATTTCCGGTTACAATATTTGTAAGTTATACTGGTTATGTAACACAGTTGATAACGGTAGATAGCAGTAACAATGGATTTGTTGATGTTCAATTGAAGGTATCACCTAATCAATTATCAGATGTTGTGGTAGTGGGATATGGTGTACAAACCCGTAAGAGCCTTGTAGGTTCACTTTCCAAGACAGACCCATCGCAAACAAAAGATATTCCTGGTGGCGGTTTTGATCAACAAATGCAAGGTAAAGCAGCTGGTGTTCAAATAAATGCGAATGATGGTGTACCCGGACAAGATGTTTTTATCAGGGTACGTGGTACCACTTCAATTTATGCATCGAACGATCCGCTATACATTATAGATGGTGTTTTCGTTAATACCGCTACATTGGAACAAACTACGGGAATCACTGCATCAGGAAGAAATACTTCGCCGATGGCAGATATCAATCCATCAGATATTGAAAGCGTTGAAATATTAAAAGATGCAAGTGCTGTTGCTATTTATGGATCACGGGGAGCGAATGGTGTTGTCATTGTAACAACAAAAAAGGGTAAATATGATCAAAAGCCTATCATAGATTTTACCACCAATCAGGGAGCAAGCTGGGTGCCATTAAACAGGCAATGGAAAACAACAACAGGCCCTCAACATGCCATGTTGATAAATGAATACAATACAAATATGGGAACGCCCATTCCATTCCGCCCAACAGATTCTATTATAAATGGAGCGGCCGGACTTGGAACTCCTGCAGAGCAAAATACCTATGATAGAATGGTATACCTGGATCATCAGGGCGCGCCATTATATAGTTACGATCTTTCAATACATGGAGGATCAAAAGACACAAGGTATTATATCGGAGGAGGATATGATTACGAAGCTGCTATCTGGAATCCTATTTCCTTTTCACGTGCAAGCTTGAAATTTAATCTTGATCAAAAGATAAATAAAAAAGTATCTATCAGCACCTACAATTCCCTTTCGGTAACGCCAAGGCATGAGGGCAATGCGGGCAATGGAGGCAATGGTACATTGTTAGAATCATCGCTTAATATCCCCACTTATTTACCAATATTTTCACCAACCGGCGTTCCATTAAAATGGGTGAATTTTGATAATATTACTTACCTCACCAATCATGTGAATGTGAAATCTACGAGTTTGCATTACATAGGTAATGTTGCGCTTAATGTTGATTTTTCCTCGCACCTGAAATTTCATTCAACTTTTGGAACAGACTATAATAATTTCAATGAGTCGCAATTTTGGGGTTCTAATACTGATATAGGTGCGCCACCAATAAATGGATATGCTCAAACAAGCATCACTCAGTCTACCACATTTCTTAATGAACAAACTTTAAGCTATACCAATAAAATTAACCAACATGGTTTTGGAATTTTAATTGGTAATACCTTACAAAGTGCGGTATTGCAAAACATTACTGCGGCCGGAACAAACTTTCCTAATAATTCATACACTTTAATTTCACAGGCAGCTTCGCAAACTGCAGCGCAGTCTTGGACCAAAAATACGCTGGCTTCTTTTTTCTCCCGCGTAAATTATAATTATGCCGGTAAATATTATTTGGAAGCAACCTTTCGTGCAGATGGTTCTTCAAAATTTGCCAACGGGCATCAATGGGGTTATTTCCCATCGATCGGAGGTGCATGGGACATAAAGGAAGAAAATTTTTTAAGGAATGTTGAGGCTGTTTCTACTTTAAAACTTAGAGCGAGTTACGGTATAACAGGTAACCAGGGCGGTATAGGTGATTTTGCTGCACAAGGTTTATGGACTTCAGGTTTCGGATATGCTGATACAACAGGCGGAGCACAATTGCCTGGAACAGGGCCTTACCAGTTGCCTAACCCTAATTTAACTTGGGAGCAAACAGCACAAAAGAATATAGGTGTTGATATCGGTGTAATAAAAAACAGGATCAATGTAACATTTGATTATTACGATAAATACACTACGAATTTATTAATACAAGAGCAGGTTCCTGCCACTACAGGCTTCTCTACTTATTATACCAATGGTGGTGCTATTAGTAACAAAGGATTTGAATTAGAATTAAATACACTTAACATCACCGGTAAGGACTTTACATGGTCAACAGAATTTAATACCTCACAAAACATCAACAAGATCGTTCAACTGGCAACGCCGATCAATAACTTTGATGCGAGCCGTAATCTTCTTATCGACAAACAGGGTAGTTCAATTTATTCTTATTGGTTATACAAACAATTGTATGTTGACCCTCAAACCGGTGCAGCGATATTTCAACATGCTGATGGAACGAAAGGAACTGCTTATACAACATCTACCAATACGGCTAACAGGCAGATATTCAATATAGCGCCAAAATTTTTCGGAGGCTTCACGAATACGTTTACCTATAAAGGTTTTGACCTGAATGTTTTCTTTACGTATGAATACGGCAATAAAACATGGAACCACAATCGCATGTTAGGTGAAACTGGTGGTACACTTGGCCCGCAAGGCAGGGTTCTTTTGGCAACGCAGCTGGAAAGATGGACAACGCCGGGACAAGAAACTTCTGTACCAAAATTAGATGCAGAAAATTATTCCATACAACAGAACAGCAGATTTTTGGAAGATGGTTCATTTCTTCGTTTGAGGGCAATAACATTAGGTTATACCATTCCAAAAAGTTTGACGGACAGGATAAAGATCCATACAGTTAAATTATCTATTGCGGCCAACAATCTATTCATCATAACAAAGTACACAGGTGCTGATCCTGAAACAAATCTTGGCCCGGGCCAAAATATCCAGGGATATGACTATGCTGCTCCACCAATGCCGCGTAGCTACCAGGCCAGTCTTAAAATAACATTATAAAATAATTAAAAGAAATTATTATGAAAATTAAATCAGGCTTATACCTATCAGTTATATTGCTCATTTCACTTTCGTCGTGCAAGAAATTTCTTAGTATACAACCAGAACAGTATATCTCAGATCAATCGACCATTTTTGATAAGGCTTCTTCTCAAACCGCACTGCGGGGCACTTACAGGGAACTGGCAAATAACAATTACTACGGAGAGAGTTTTATTGAATTAGGATTTTTTGCCGGGGGTGATTGGACGAATCAAACGACAGGTGGAGGTGCAAACCTTGATATTCAGAACTTCAGATCAGATGATTCGTATTTTGAAAACACCTGGTCGGCCATTTACGCAACGATCAATGACGCCAATAATGTATTGGCAAAAGTACCAGGTGTTGTAGATCCAACGTTCACACAACAACAAAAAAATCAGATCATAGGCGAAGCATTATTTATTCGTGCCTTATGTTATTTTGACCTGGCGCGTTCATGGGGCGGAGTACCGATCGTATTAACGCCAACAACATCTGCGTCTGGCACAAATGCAACTATTGCACGCAGCAGTTTATCAGATACCTGGGCACAGGTTTTAACTGACCTGGATTCTGCTTATACACTATTGCCTGCTACACCCAATCGTGTTGATGCATCACAAAACACAGTAGTAGCCTTACGTGCAAGGTTACATTTATATAAACAGGAATGGGCACAGGCAGAAGCTGATGCTACTGTATTAATAAGTAACACAACAGCCTACCAATTGATAGCTCCTTATAATTCCTGGTTTCGGCAACAAAACCCGGAGTCCATTTTTGAACTTCAATTCAGCGCGCAAAACCCAAGTACTATTTATAACCAAATGGAGATACCCGCCAATTCAGGGTCATACAGGTATGCGCCAACTCAAACTTTAGTAAATCTTTTAACCGATTCAACTATTGGTGGCGGAAGGTCAGCGCTTGTTGCTAAACAAGTTCAATCAGGATCAACGATTTGGTATGGCACTTTATATACTAAAAATACTGACCCCACATATATTTTACGTATCTCAGAACAATACCTTATAAGAGCAGAAGCTAGGGCACAAGAGGGCACCAATTTTACAGGAGCCTTAAGTGACCTGAATGCTGTTCGCGCCAGAGCAGGTGTTCCGCTCGCTACAGATTCCACTCAAGCTGGCCTGTTGCTGGCAATTGAAAATGAAAGAAGAGTTGAATTTGCACTTGAGCCTTTCAGGTGGTTTGACCTTGCAAGAACGGGTAGAGCTGTAGCAGTATTAGGTGTGCCATCATACAAATTATTGTTTCCAATTCCTGCAACAGAAATAACACTAGATCCCAATTTGACACAAAACCCGGGTTACTAGTAGTTACGATGTAAAAAGAATACTATTCGAACAAATGTAAAATTTTATTAAAAAAATATTCGATAACAATAAACAATTTAGTTATGTCACAAGACGCATCTGGATTCACATCTTCATCTGCAGGAAGTGTTTCCACTGACAAATGGAGCAAGTATACGAAGATCGCTTTCCGATTTGCTTTTATTTATTTTTTTATACAATCGGTACCGCTAGATTGGAAGTTCTACCGGGATTTATTTTCTATCAATTGGTTCCACCTGCACTTTTATGAGCTATTGGTCTTATCCCGGTATTCACCACAATTTTTCGGATTAACCGGCTTCGCAAATTGGCTAGTAGTAATAGTTATTGCAGCTATAGGAGCTGCAATATGGACCTATAATGATCGTGATCAAGCTAAAGAATACACTGGTTTGTATTATTGGCTTCGTGTAATAATACGTTATCGTCTAGCCGTTGGCGTTATATCATATGGATTTATCAAATTGTTCCCATTGCAAATGCCTTATCCTTCGTTAAGCAGTCTGCATACAAATTATGGTGAATTCCTTCCGTGGAAGATTTATTTCAATACCATTGGTGTTACATCCTGGTATGAATCTTTTTTAGGTAGCGTAGAAATAGTAGCGGGCATATTATTATTGAATAGAAGGACAGCAACTTTTGGTGCAGGCATAATAGTGGGTTTTATCGGCAATGTACTGGCCGCCAATTTCGCATACAATATTGGTGAGCAGGTTTATAGCACATATCTCTTTGCGCTTGCAGTTTTTTTATTAGCCTATGATACGCCACGTTTGTATCGTTTATTGATAGAACAGCGTTTTACAATAGCAGATAAATTCATCCCTTCTTTTACTACAGACTGGCTAAGAAAAACAAGGATTGCTTTAAAAAGCGCTTTCGTTTTATTTATTCTATTATTCGGATATAAAACTTATAGCAATTATAAACATGATCCCTATCTTCTTCCTAAAACACCGGGCTTAGCAGATTCTTATGGTTTCTATAATGTAAAAGAATTCAAATTAAATAATCGCTCTATCCCCTATTCGCTAACAGATACCAACAGATGGCAAAATGTAGTATTTGAAAAGTGGGCAACCCTTAGTATTAAAATTGCAGGGCCAATACAATTAGATCTGTCAAATGGCAATGGCATACACCAGGAAGATATTGATAAAAATTATGAAGAAGCCGGAGTTGGCGACAGGCGATACTTTGGTTACACTACCGACACTTTAAATCATACGCTTTCATTGCAAAATAAAAATAGTAATTATAAAGATGATCAATTGCTATTACATTATAGCCATCCTGATTCGTCAACAATTATACTTACCGGTGTAAATGAAAATAAAGATTCCATTTATGTTGAATTAGACAAAGTGGTGAAGAAATATATGTTGTTTGAAGGCCGTCGTAAGCCACTTAAACTTTAATTAAACAATATTACTTCAACAATATCTTCTTATTAAAAATAATTTTATGTCAAAATATACAACTGACCAAGGTGTTGAAAGTCAGTCAATCGATTCACAGCATAATGTCTCCATTCCTGCTCTTCCGCCAACAGAATGGAAGAATTATGAGAAAATTGCCTTTCGTATAGCATTTATCTTTTTTGCAATTTATTCCATTCCTTGGGATCCGGGATTTTATAAATTACTAGCCAGTATTGATTACGGCCATTTCAATTATCGCAATCAAACTGAGATCGTAGCTTTTTTTAATCCGCAATACGTAAATATTTATTCTGAAAGCGGCTTCTTTGGTGTTGCCAGTTATGTTAATTTATTATTCGTATTGATAATTGCTATTATCGGCGGATCCATTTGGACATACTTCAGCAAAGACAGAAAAGAATACAATGCATTGTATTATTGGGTACGCGTATTTGCTAGATACAGAGTTGCTTACGGCGTTATAGCCTGGGGATATAAAAAAATATTCATCATGCAAATGCCTTTCCCAAATGTAGGATTGTTGCATACGCCCTACATTGATTTTTTTGCCAAGCGATTATATTGGGAAGGATTAGGTATCGCTCCGCATTATGAGGTCTTTTTAGGATTTGCAGAATTCATTCCCGGTATCTTATTATTATTTAGAAAGACAACAACATTAGGTGCAGCATTAGCTTTAGCTGTAATAGGCAATGTTGCTATTGCCAATCATGCATATGATATCGGCGAACACGTACCTGCAGCTTGTCTGGCTTTACTCTCGCTTTTTATCTTATGGTACGATCTGCCACGCATTGTAAATTTACTTGTCTTTCAAAAAGATACAGCCATCGTTCGTTATTATCCGAACATTACTAAACCATGGCAGAAGTATACAAAGCTTTCTGTAAAATGGGCGGGCAATTTTGTATTCGTCATATTATTTTTTATATCCGAAGTATATGGATTTACACACAATGATTTTTATAAAATTCCTAATACAACAGGACTAACAGGTGCAAAGGGATATTATACCGTTACAGAATTTAAGCTCAACAACAAAGAAATTCCATATTCGCCGGATGATTCTATCCGTTGGCAGGATGCCACTTTTGAAGACTGGTCCTCTTTAAGTTTCAAAGTGGCAAACAGGCCCGACCAGATTGAGATGTTTGCTGCAGGAAGTTACCCTAGAGTTGGAGAACCTTATACCGGCAAATGGTCAATTGGTTTAGGCGATACCCGAAGGTTTGAAGCGTCAACCAAAAAGCAAAAACCAATCAATGATTTTTATAATGATCCCGCATCCAAAAGGGATATTAATACAAATTGGGAATTATCAGGATTGGGTAGTGATAGAAAGTGGTATTACTATAAAGCAGACACTGTAAACCAAATATTGTATTTACAAAATAAAAATAAATATGACAGAGGCCAGAAACAGGTATTACATTATAGCAGGCCAACAACATCAAGAGTTATACTATGGGGAACAAATGAATTTAAAGATTCTATTTATGTAGTATTGGATAAGGTAAATGACACCTTACCCTTGCTACAGGACGGAAGAAAGCCCGTTCCTGATTGGTATGTATTAGATAAATAACACAACACTTTTTTTATGTCAGTAGAAAATAAAAATGATCAGTTTATAAAAGAACATCAGTCCGTAGGGCAGAGCAATGAGGCAGTTTCAATACCTATACCGCCCCTACCCCCAACCGAATGGAAAGGTTATGAGAAAATTGCTTTTCGTATAGCATTTATATTTTTTGCAATTTATTCTCTTCCATGGGATCCTAGTTTCTATAAATTATTATATAATACTGATTATGCGCATTTCAATTATCGTGATCCAACAGAAATAGCAGCATGGTTTAATCCGCAGTATATAAATATTTATTCCGAAAGCGGCTTCTTTGGCGTTGCCAGTTATATCAATTTATTATTTGTATTGATACTTGCCATAATTGGTGGTGCTATCTGGACTTACTTTAGCAAAGACAAAAAAGAATATAATTCGTTGTATTACTGGGTACGTGTATTTGCAAGATATCGGGTAGCTTATGGAATTATCGCATGGGGCTATAAAAAAATATTTATCATGCAAATGCCTTTCCCAAATGTAGGATTGTTACATACACCGTTTATTGACATCTTTGCTAAACGATTGTATTGGGAAAATTTAGGTATTGCCCCGCATTACGAAGTTTTTTTAGGCTTCGCAGAATTTATTCCGGGTATATTATTATTGTTTAGAAAAACAACCACTATAGGTGCAGTGCTGGCTTTAGCTGTAGTAGGTAATGTGGCGCTAGCCAATCATGCATACGATATTGGCGAACAGGTACTGGCAACCGGGCTATCATTGTTATCACTCTTTGTTTTGTGGTACGATCTTCCACGCGTTATAAAATTATTAGTGTTTCAAAAAGATACAGGTATAGTACGTTACTATCCGTCATTCTCAAAACCATGGCAAAAGTATACAAGGCTCTCTTTAAAATGGGCAGGTAATTTTGTATTTGTTATCCTGTTTTTTATTTCAGAAGTATACGCATATACGCACAATGATTTTTATAAAATTCCTAATACAACAGGATTAACCGGAGCAAAAGGATATTATAATGTTACAGAATTTAAACTAAACAATAAAGAGATCCCATATTCTCCTGATGATTCTATTCGTTGGCAGGATGCTACTTTTGAAGACTGGTCGTCCTTAAGTTTTAAAGTTGCTAACAGGCCCGATGATATTGATATGTTTATGTCTTCGAACTATCCAAGAAGTGGAAAGCCTTATGATGGCAAATGGTCATTCAGCTTTGGAAAATCTGCAGCAATATTTGAACCTCCGGCTAAAAAAGAAAAAAAGATAAATGATTTTTATACTGATCCATCGTCTAAGAGAGATATAACAGCCAACTGGGAACTTTCTGGTATTGGAAGCGATAGAAAATGGTATTATTACAAGGCAGATACGGTCAACCAGGTATTATACTTACAAAATAAAAACAGGTCTGATAGAAGTCAGAAACAAGTATTGCATTACAGCAGGCCAACCGCATCAAGAGTAATACTATGGGGAACAAATGAATTTAAAGATTCTATTTATGTAGTACTTGATAAAGTGAATGAGAATTTACCTTTGTTAAGGGATGGCAGAAAACCCATTCCTGATTGGCTAGTGTTAAAAAAATAATGTAGTTTATTAATGAGTAAAAAAATAATCATAGCAGGAGGCTCGGGCTTTTTAGGCCATTCGATCATAAAAAGTTATAAGGATACTGATACAAATATAGTGGTGTTGACCAGGGGCAAAAGCGAAACAGTAAACAATATTACTTATGTGCATTGGGATGCTGAATCTTTAGATGATTGGGCGAATGAATTGGAAGGCGCAACTGCTGTTATAAATCTTGTTGGCAAATCTGTTAACTGCCGTTATACAGAAAAAAATAAACAAGAGATCATCAACTCAAGAGTGAAAGCAACATATATAATTGGTACCGCTATCCAAATTGCAGCAGACCCTCCAAAAGTATGGATCAATGCGGGCTCTGCTGCAATATTCGGAAATTCGGGAAAAGAGTATAAAGATGAATACTCACTTACAGGCGATGGTTTTTCTCCGGAGGTTTGTAAAAGATGGGAAAGCGCTTTTAATAATATTGGCACACCGTTTACAAAAAAAGTTTTTTTAAGAATAGGTTTGGTATTTCAAAAAGATGGAGGTTTATTAAAACCATTTATCAATCTTGTAAAATTTGGTTTAGGTGGAAAGATCGGAACAGGGAATCAATATATTTCCTGGATACATGAAGATGATTTCACCAATGTGATTAAAGCTGTTATCGATCGTGAAGATCTTAGCGGACTCATTCATTGCTCCAGTCCAGCACCTGTAACAAACAAAGAGTTTTTACAAACATTACGAAGAGCCTATAATAAATCGTTTGGACTACCAACACCGGCTTTCATTGTAAAGATCGGCGCTGTATTCATCGGAACCGAAGCCGAGCTCGTATTGTCGGGACGAAGAGTTGTTTCAAAAATATTGGAACAAAAAGGTTTCGATTTTAAATACCCGGATATTACATCAGCGCTTACTAACATATTGAATTAAATTTATCATTATTAATGTGCTATTTTTTATAGCATTCCTTAATAAGATGATACATAGTAATACCTTTTTATTGCTGCAATGTTTTAGCAAACAGCGTATGTAAAACAAATTAAAAAATGAAGAAGCAAGATTATGATGCTATTGTTGTAGGTTCTGGTCCTAATGGATTAGCTGCCGCAATTGCATTGCAGCAGCAGGGAATTTCTGTATTATTGATCGAAGGAAAAGATTCGATTGGTGGAGGGTTAAGATCTACAGAACTAACATTGCCTGGTTTCAGACATGATATATGTTCTGCCGTTCATCCGTTAGCAGTAGCTTCTCCATTTTTTAAAACATTGCCATTACAGGCTCATGGACTTAATTATATAAATCCAACATTCGCTGCCGCACATCCTTTTGATGATAACACCGCGGCAGTATTAACTAACTCAATTGAAGAAACTGCCAAATTATTAGGAGAAGACGAACAGGCTTATTTAAAATTGATACAGCCATTAGTAAAAGCATGGCCCTTAATTATTGATGATGTCTTAGCACCATTGCATTTCCCGAAGCATCCTTTTTTGATGGGTGCATTTGGATTAAAAGCGCTTACATCCGCGCAACACCTTTCTAAGAAATTTTCCACTACACAAGGCAAAGGCCTATGGGCAGGGATGGCGGCTCATTCTATACAACCGTTATCCAATTATAGTACATCAGCAATAGGATTGGTGCTAATGGCGGCCGCACATATAAATGGCTGGCCCATTCCGGAGGGAGGTTCACAGTCTATTGCCGATGCATTGGCTTCCTATTTTATTTCTATCGGCGGAGAAATTGAAACCGGTTTTTACGTAAAATCTTTAGACCAATTACCTTCTTCCAAAGCAATATTATTTGATATAACGCCCAGGCAGTTATTGCAAATTGCAGGGCACAAATTTTCAGCATTATACCAATGGCAATTAAATAGGTATCGTTATGGAATGGGTGTTTTTAAAATTGATTGGGCATTGGACGCTCCCATTCCATTTACCGCGGAGGCATGCCGAAAAGCAGGGACCATTCATATCGGTAATACTTTACAAGAAATTGCAACTGGTGAACAACAATCATCAGAAGGTGTTCAAGCAGCAAAACCTTTTGTATTATTATCGCAACCCAGTTTGTTTGATACGACAAGAGCGCCGCAAGGCAAACATACTGCATGGGCCTATTGCCATGTACCAAACGGATCTACAACTGATATGACATCAATTATCGAAAACCAGGTTGAAAGGTTTGCTCCGGGCTTCAAAGAAAGGATCCTTGCAAAACACACAATGAATACAGTAGAAATAGAAAAATACAATCCAAATTATATAGGAGGCGATATTAACGGCGGAATAATAGATCTGGGCCAACTTTTCACAAGGCCCGCTTTACGTTATTCTCCTTACCGAACGTCTGCTAAAGGTCTCTATATTTGTTCGTCGTCAACACCTCCCGGCGGGGGCGTACATGGTATGTGTGGTTTTAATGCGGCCAATCGCGTATTGAAAGATATATTCAATATTAAACGCAGCTAAAATATTATATAGGAATCCAAGTATTAGCTAAGGTTGCGTTTACTCGCAAACTTTCTCTTCAATACTTCCTGCACAGGAATATTATCTATTTTACTTTCGAGCCAGGAAATAATATCGAGGTATAAAAAGGCTCTTTTTTCAAAATGATTATTCTTATGTTTTTTTAATTTGATCAATAATTTTTCCAGTTCAGGCTTAATGTTTTTAACTGATACATGAAATGAATTGCGTAAGAATTTAAATATCTCTTCTTCCACCACACTCAGGTTTTGCATTTTAGCCATGAACCGATAAACAGATTTTATCAAATGATCCAGTATATCTTCGTTGCCTAATTCATAATGCGTGATCAAATGCAGTAGCCTTGCATAACATTGCAGATCTGTACGGAGGTCCACTTTCCAGTTGATGATCTTATTTAAATAATCAACAGCTTTTTCAAAATCGCCGCTGCCAAAATACATACAGGCTATCTTGTAATAAAATATTAATATGCGGTGCCTGTCGAGGTATAATCCATATTCTTCCAGCTTAGCTTCTATCTCCGGAACCAGCTCCAATCCTTCAGAAAAGCTGCCTTCCAGGAAATGTTTATTTAATTGGGATATCGTTCTGTACACAAAACATTGTACCCGATTATTCATGTTCTCCTGAACGATATCGCTATTACAAAACAATTCAAATTTTTCTAAGGCCTCTTTTAATTTTTGATGATTGGCTAAATTAAAATGTGCACCCATCAGGTTGTGCACTGCTTTAATATAATGGCCGGTCTCAATTTCTATCATGTATGGTTCATCTTCAAAAAGATTGACCCATTTTTGAGCATACTTATAATAGTGTAAAAAATCCTGCCGGATAAAAGCGCTCCAGCAATGGCCCTGATTTAAATATAGCTTTTCATAAAAGCCTTTACATTTGTGCGCACTGTTACCTAAACGATCTTTAAAAAAATACTGCATCTGCGCATCTTCTTTTTCATTGCGGGAATGTCCGTGCCGGATGTACCAACTATACAACTGTAGGGATAAATTAGAAAGCTGGGAAACCAACGATAAACTTTCGTTGACATCATCGGTTTCGATACTCAGCTCTTCAGCCCTGGTCTGGATACTGCGTGTTATATATAATGACTCAATATTTTTTTCGAAAAACAATACCTGTTGTAAATAGGTAAGCTGGTTTCTTGCACGAGCCAGCTCTTTTATCTTATCCAATATTTTTAAACTCTGCAGGTAAAGGCCCTTGTTATATAAAATGCGGGCATGATCCATTTGCTCATGCAGGGTAATATCAATATTCCTTTCGTCATTTATCAGCCGAAGGCTGGAAAGCACCTGTTTGTATAAATGCGCCTTCATATTACTTAACTGCTGCTTCTTGATACTTTCGTTCTTTTTCAGCAAAAGAGCTTCATCATATTCGTCCATTTTATCCAGAGCATCAAAGAGTTGTACAATTTTTAGCTCTTCCGAACCTGAATTCCGGGTGATATAAAGCTTAAAATTCCGCTTCTCACTCTTTTCAAGCG
Organism: Ferruginibacter sp.; assembly: GCA_035485735.1. Lineage (GTDB taxonomy): Bacteria > Bacteroidota > Bacteroidia > Chitinophagales > Chitinophagaceae > Ferruginibacter. Next base: position 683,861 of record DATHNS010000025.1, on the reverse strand, counting down.
ATTTTATTAACTGAAATAAGGCATCTGTATGGCGGTTGGGCATCGTAATTTCTATTCTTTAAAATCCTTACTGGATGGATGTTTTAGTCTTTTTTTGTACCTTTATATAACGTAAAAACAGGCATATATTTGTTTCCCTGCTACTTATCGCCACACTACATTCGTTAGAGTCAATTACCCCGTAAACGGGTGAGAAGCAGTTAAATGCAAAAATAATTAACCTGATTTGTTTAAATAAATTTCTATGGCTGACAACAAGATACACATTTTTGACACAACGCTTCGCGACGGCGAGCAGGTCCCTGGATGTAAATTAAATACAAAAGAGAAGATCGAACTGGCTATAAAGCTCGAAGATCTTGGTGTTGATATCATTGAAGCCGGCTTCCCTATTTCTTCGCCGGGCGACTTTGCGTCTGTAACGGAAATTTCAAAGATCATTAAAAATGCTACGGTGTGCGGTTTGAGCCGTGCAGTAGAAAAAGACATTGAAGCCGCCGCTGGCGCTTTGAAATTGGCAAAGAGGCCGCGTATCCACACGGGTATCGGAACATCGGATTTTCATATCAAATCAAAATTCAACTCTAACAGGGAAGATATTTTAGCAAGAGCCGTACAAGCCGTAAAATGGGCCAAGAATTTTGTAGATGATGTTGAATTTTATGCAGAAGATGCCGGCAGAACAGAAAATGAATACTTAGCCAAAGTGATAGAAGCCGTGATCAAAGCCGGTGCCACAGTAGTTAATATCCCCGATACTACTGGTTATTGCTTACCAACAGAATATGGTAACAAGATCGCTTACTTAGTGAATAATGTTTCTAGTATAGACAAAGCAATTATCTCTTGTCATTGTCATGATGATTTGGGCTTAGCGACTGCTAACTCAATTGCAGGTATCATCAACGGTGCAAGGCAAATAGAATGTACCATTAACGGTATTGGCGAAAGAGCCGGTAATACTTCTTTGGAAGAAGTGGTGATGATCATTAAAAAACATAAAGACCTAAACGCTTATACTGGTATCAACGCACAACAATTGTATCCAATGAGCCAGTTAGTTTCTGACACGATGAGAATGGGCGTTCAGGCAAATAAAGCTATTGTCGGTGCGAATGCCTTTTCACATTCATCAGGTATTCACCAGGATGGTTTCTTAAAAGATACATCTACTTACGAAATTATCGATCCGGAAGAAGTGGGCGCAGGCGGATCTAAAATTATATTAACTGCAAGAAGTGGCCGTAGCGCACTCGCACACCGTTTTCAAAAATTAGGTTTCCAATTCGATCGCAATGACATCGATGTGCTATATCAGCTGTTTTTACAAGTAGCAGATAGTAAAAAGGAAGTAATGGATGAAGATCTGACTGTACTTGGAAAAGCGCATCAGTCAGTACACGCCTAGGTTTCAGGGCAAGTAAAACAAATTACAAATTAAAGGTTCAGACAAAATATAAGTATGGCTAAGACATTATTTGAAAAGATCTGGGAAAAGCATGTAGTTAAATCGATCCCTGAAGGGCCTTCGGTATTATATATCGACAGGCATTTTATTCATGAGGTTACAAGTCCGCAGGCGTTTAAAGGTTTGAGCAACCGCGGATCAAAAGTTTTTCGTCCAAAACAAGTGATCGCAACCGCGGATCATAACGTTCCGACGATGAACCAGCACTTACCTATTAAAGAAGAATTATCAAGGATCCAGGTGCAAACATTAAGAGATAACTGTGATGCATTTGGTATTGAATTATACGGACTGGGACATCCTTACCAGGGGATCGTTCATGTGATCGGGCCAGAATTAGGCATCACACAACCCGGACAAACAATTGTTTGTGGTGATAGTCATACTTCTACGCATGGTGCATTTGGAAATATCGCATTTGGTATCGGAACAAGTGAAGTGGAAATGGTTTTGGCAACACAATGTTTAATGCAAAGCAAACCAAAATTAATGCGCATCAATGTAGATGGTGAATTAAAAAAAGGCGTTGTAAGTAAAGATATCGTGCTGTACATTATTTCTTTATTAACCGCAAGTGGTGCAACCGGCTATGCCGTTGAGTTTGCGGGTTCTGCTATTCGTGCGCTTTCTATGGAAGCAAGAATGACGATCTGTAACATGAGTATTGAAATGGGTGCGCGTTGCGGAATGATCGCTCCGGATGAAACAACATTTGCATATATCCACGGGCGTGAGTTTGCGCCAAAAGGTGAAGAATGGAACAAGAAATTAGCGTACTGGAAAACTTTATTTAGCGATACGGATGCAAAGTTTGACAAAGAAATAAATATCAAAGCAGAAGATATTGAACCAATGATTACTTACGGAACTAATCCTGGTATGGGTATTGGCGTGAGCGGCCATGTTCCTGCATTAAGCGAAGTAGAAGAAAGTGAAAAACCTTCTTTCGAAAAATCTTTGCACTACATGGATCTGCAACCGGGCGAAAATATCAAGGGCCATAAAGTTGATTATGTATTTATCGGTAGCTGCACTAACAGTCGCATTGAAGATTTAAGAATGGTGGCTGATTTTGTAAAAGGCAAACATAAAGCAGATGGTGTTGTAGCATGGATCGTTCCAGGCAGCAAACAAGTTGAAGCACAGGCAAAATTAGAGGGCATTGATAAAATATTGGAATCAGCAGGTTTTCAATTACGTCAGCCGGGTTGTAGTGCTTGTTTAGGAATGAATGAAGATAAAATTCCGGCAGGTAAATATTGTATCTCTACTTCTAACAGAAATTTTGAAGGACGGCAAGGGCCAAATGCAAGAACTATGTTGGCTAGTCCGTTAACTGCAGCATTAGCGGCTATTACAGGGCAGGTTGGCGATGTTAGAGAATTTTTAAATTAATAATTATGCAAGAGCAATTCGAAATGTTGGATCTGTCTCAGCAGAATTTTATCAAGATGCTGGATAGCTTGAGCCTGGAGCAGATCAACAAAATTCCACAGGGATATAATAATAACCTTATATGGAATTTTGCCCATGTTGTTGCAGTGCTTCAAACGCTTTGTTATTCAAGGGCCGGCTTGCCGTTGCCGTTGGATGAGCATTTTGTGACGATGTATAAAGCAGGCACAAAGCCAGAATCTCCTGTTACTGCAGAACAATATGCCACTATAAAAGTTTATGCATCCGAAGGATTGAATAAACTAAAAGCTGATTATAAAGCAGGTGTTTTTAAAGCTTTTAAACCATACAAAACCTTGGTAGGTTTAGAGATGAATACAATAGAGTTTGTCATCACTTACGTTCTACACCATCATGGGATACATACTGGTTATGTTGCAGCAATTAAAAAATTAGTTATCTAAAAATAATAAAAGTGAGTAAAGCAATTAGCATTATTAAAAGTTCAACGGTTCCGGTTAATATCGAAAATATCGATACGGATCAGATCATCCCTGCACGTTTTTTAAAAGCAACCAGCAGAGATGGTTTTGGTAAAAACCTGTTTAGAGATTGGCGCTTCGAAAACGATGACGAGAATCAACCTAAAAAAGATTTCGTTCTAAACAATCCCATCTACAAAGGAAAAATTTTGGTGGCTGCAAAGAATTTTGGTTGCGGTTCCAGTCGTGAACATGCTGCATGGGCCATTAAAGATGCAGGCTTTGATGTAGTAGTGAGCAGCTTCTTCGCCGATATCTTTAAAAATAACGGGCTAAATAATTTCTTATTGCCTGTTACTGTTAGCGATGCATTCTTACACAAAATATTTACTGCCATAGAAAAAGATCCTGCGGCAGCTTTGGAAGTAAATGTAGATAAACAAACCATCACGATCGTATCAACAGGTGAACAGGAAACATTTGATATTAACCATTACAAAAAAACATGCCTATTAAATGGCTATGACGATATCGATTACCTGTTAAACATGAAAACAGAAATCGAAACATTCGAAAAAACATTATAATCTTATTAATAACGGATCTCTAACACAGGTTAAAAACAAAAGGCCCTTTGGGGTTTGAATATGAAAAAAAACATCGCAGTAATATTAGGAGATGGTATCGGACCGGAAGTAACGCAACAATCAATTAAAGTATTGGATGCAGTGGCCGCGTATTTTGGTCACGAATTTACGTACACGTACGGTTTAATGGGTGCAGATGCGATCGATAAAACAGGTAATCCTTTGCCTGATGAAACAATTGAGATCTGCTTAAATAGCGATGCTATCTTATTCGGCGCCATCGGCCATCCGAAATACGATAATGATCCTACAGCTAAAGTTAGACCAGAACAAGGTTTACTTAAACTAAGAAAAACATTACAGTTGTTCGCAAATATTCGTCCTATTACAACCTATTCAGCGTTACATCATTTATCTCCTTTAAAAGATTCACGATTAGAAGATGTTGATTTTGTTGTTTTTCGTGAATTAACAGGTGGCGTTTATTTCGGTGAAAAGAAAAAAGATGAAGCAGGTACCTGGGCTTCTGATGATTGTGTTTATACAAAAGCAGAGATCGAACGCGTTTCGCATCTGGCTTTTCAAATGGCACAAAAAAGAAGAAAAAAATTAACCTTAGTTGATAAGGCGAACGTTTTAGAAACATCAAGATTATGGAGAAAAGTGGTACAAGAGCTGGCTCCTACTTATAGCGATGTTACGGTTGATTATTTATTTGTAGATAATGCAGCCATGCAGATCATCCAAAATCCAAAACAATTTGATGTAATGCTTACAGAAAATTTGTTTGGTGATATTTTAAGTGATGAAGCAAGTGTGATCAGCGGTTCGTTGGGTTTATTGCCTAGCGCATCAGTTGGTAATTCAACTGCTTTATTTGAGCCTATCCATGGTTCTTATCCGCAAGCTGCAGGAAAAGATATCGCGAATCCGTTGGGTTCAATTTTATCTGCCGCGATGTTGCTGGATTATTTCGACATGAAAAAAGAAGCAGAAAAAGTTAGAGAGGCTGTTCAATGGACGGTTTCTAACCTATTTGTTACAAAAGATATTGACCCGGTTAATTTCTATTTTACTTCTACCGTTGGTGAGTTGATCACTGAATATGTTAGCGGTAAAATCACCGGAGATGTAAATAAGAAAAATATCGAGTTGAGAAAGTCAACGATAATATAAGTTTAGAGTTGATTGTTTAGAGTTTAGAAATGCATATTGTAAGTCTAAACTTCTAAACCCTAAACATCTAAACTAAAGAAAAAGTTCTTTGTTTTTTAAAAAGGTAGGCGTATATTTGTTTTACAACTCTTCCACATGTTGAAAGGCAATATACTTAATGACATAACAAACATAGCAGCAATTATCATTGTTGTCATTGTCATTATTATACCTATCTCTGGAGGAGGAATTTATATGTAGTATAAAAACTTAATTATAAAAAAGCCCGCCTCCAAAAAGAGACGGGCTTTTTGTTTGCCCCATCCCCTGAAGGGGTGCTTGTTTAAGCTGGTTGAGTATTTTTTATTTGATCAATGAGGGGGCGACGAAATAAAAAAGGTAGTACGCAATTAATAAAATATAAACAATAAAACATAATCTCCACATCACCCCTTTAGGGGACGGGGGCAAAAACACCACAATGGAACTTAACAAATACAGTAAGACTTTAACACAAGATCCTACACAACCGGGCGGACAGGCAATGTACTATGCGATCGGATTTAAAGAAGAAGATTTTAAGAAAGCGCAGGTAGGTATTGCAAGTATGGGTTGGGATGGTAATCCTTGTAATATGCATTTGAACGATCTTTCTACAACGGTTAGGAAGAGTGTAAATGACAACGGATTACTTGGTTTACGTTTTTATACAATCGGTGTAAGCGATGGTATCAGCATGGGTACTGATGGTATGCGTTATAGTTTAGTGAGCAGAGATGTAATTGCTGATAGCATTGAAACAAATGCAGGCGCACAATATTATGATGCGTTGATCACGATCCCTGGTTGTGATAAAAACATGCCGGGTTCTATTATGGCGATGGGTAGATTAAATCGCCCTTCTATTATGTTGTATGGAGGTACCATTGCACCGGGGCATTATAAAGGTGAAGACCTTAACATCGTTTCTGCTTTTGAAGCGCTAGGACAAAAGATCGCGGGCAATTTAAGTGAAACTGATTTTAGAGGTATTGTTGAACATGCTTGTCCGGGTGCCGGTGCCTGCGGTGGTATGTATACGGCTAACACTATGGCTGCTTCGATTGAAGCGTTGGGCATGAGCTTACCTTATTCATCAAGCAATCCTGCTTTAAGTAAAGAAAAACAAGATGAGTGTGAAGCGGTTGGTAAAGCAATAAAGATATTATTAGAAAAAGATATCAAGCCAAAAGATATCATGACAAAAAAAGCATTTGAAAATGCGATGACGGTTGTGATGGTTTTGGGTGGAAGCACCAATGCGGTGTTGCACTTTATCGCAATAGCAAAAAGTGTTGGTGTTCCTTTAACACAAGATGATTTCCAAAAGATCAGTGACAGGGTTCCTATGTTAGCTGATTTTAAACCATCGGGTAAATATCTAATGGAAGATTTGCATAAAGTTGGTGGAGTTCCTTCAGTAATGAAATACTTATTGAGCAAAGGATTATTACATGGTGATTGTTTAACTGTAACCGGTAAAACAGTGGCAGAGAATTTGAAAGATGTACCAGATCTAAACTTCGATGAACAAAAAATAGTGATGCCTTTGGAAACGCCGTTAAAAGCAACCGGGCATTTACAGATCCTTTACGGAAATTTAGCAGAAGGCGGAAGCGTTGCAAAAATTACCGGTAAAGAAGGTGAACGTTTTGAAGGAACTGCAAGAGTATTCAACGGCGAAAAAGACCTGATCGCAGGAATACAAAGCGGTAAAGTTCATCCGGGAGATGTGGTAGTGATAAGATATATCGGTCCGCGTGGTGCACCGGGTATGCCTGAAATGTTGAAACCAACCGGCGCTATCATCGGAGCAGGATTAGGTAAAACTGTTGCCCTAATTACTGATGGAAGATTTAGTGGTGGAACGCACGGCTTTGTCGTCGGCCATATCACACCCGAAGCTTTCAACGGAGGTTTGATCGCTTTTGTAGAAGATAATGATATCATTGAAATTGATGCTGTAAATAATAAACTGGTATTAAAAGTTAGTGATGCAATTATCGCCGAAAGAAAAAAGAGTTGGAAACAACCTGCTTTAAAAGCAACTAGTGGCGTTCTATATAAATATGCAAAGCTGGTTAAAACAGCCGCAGAAGGGTGTGTTACGGATGAAGATTAATTCTATCACTGAACAACATTAAAAAAGAAATTATGAGTACTGCAATTATTGAAAATAAAGATTTAAAGACAGCTACTAAAACAGATGCTGCAGGCAAAACATTGCCATCAACAGACTTCCCTTTAAAGAAAGGACAAGTTGGTGAGCTAACCGGTGCGCAAGCTGTGCTGGAAGCATTCATCGCTGAAGGTGTTGATACGATCTTCGGATATCCCGGAGGTGCTATCATGCCTATCTATGATGCTTTGTATGATTACAACGATCATTTAAAACATATCCTTGTTCGCCATGAACAAGGTGGCATACATGCTGGTCAGGGTTATGCACGTGCTTCTGGTAAAGTAGGTGTTGTATTTGCGACAAGCGGACCGGGTGCTACAAATTTAGTGACAGGTTTAGCTGATGCGATGATCGATAGTACACCATTGGTTTGTATCACAGGCCAGGTGTTTGCACATTTATTAGGTACAGATGCCTTTCAGGAAGTGGATGTGATCAATATCACTACACCGGTTACAAAATGGAACTACCAGGTAACGGATGCAACAGAAATTCCTGCTGTATTAGCGAAAGCTTTTTATATCGCAGAGACTGGCCGTCCCGGTCCCGTGTTAATAGATATTACCAAGAACGCACAACTACAAAAATTCGATTACCAGGGTTATAAAAAATGTGAACACATTCGTAGCTATCGTCCTAAGCCACTTGTTCGTAAAGAGTATGTTGAGCAGGCTGCGAAGATGATCAATGAAGCGAAGAAACCATTTGTTATTTTCGGACAAGGTATTATTCTTGGTAAAGCAGAAAAAGAATTTAAAGCATTTATAGAAAAAGGCGGTCTGCCTGCTGCCTGGACAATATTAGGTCTAAGTGCATTGGAAACAGATCATCCGCAAAACGTTGGCATGTTGGGTATGCACGGTAACTACGGACCAAATGTTTTAACGAACGAATGTGATGTATTGATCGCAATAGGTATGCGTTTCGATGACCGCGTTACCGGCCGTTTAGATAAATACGCCAAACAAGCACAGGTAATTCATTTAGATATTGATCCTGCGGAGATAGATAAAAATGTAAAAGCTGCAGTTCCTGTTTGGGGCGATTGCAAAGAAACATTGCCGATGCTTACTAAATTGATAGACGAAAAAAAACATACGGAGTGGTTAAATAAATTCCATGACTTCACTAAGAAAGAAGTGGACGCTGTTATCAAAGATGAATTGAATCCTCCGGCGAGTGATAAAATGACGATGGGCGAAGTAATGAAATTTTTGAACGAGTTGACCAAAGGTGATGCGATTATTGTAACAGATGTGGGCCAGCACCAGATGGTAGCTTGTCGTTATGCAAAATTCAATGAAACAAAAAGCAACATTACATCTGGCGGAGCCGGCACAATGGGATTTGCATTACCGGCAGCGATCGGTGCCAAATATGGCGCGCCACAGCGTACAGTTGTTGCAATCATTGGTGATGGCGGTGTACAGATGACGATACAGGAATTAGGCACCATCATGCAATGCGAAGTGAATGTAAAAATATTGATATTGAATAATGAATTCTTAGGCATGGTTCGTCAGTGGCAGCAACTGTTCCATGATAAGCGTTATTCATTTGTTGATATTGCAAGCCCGGATTATGTAATGGTTGCTAAAGGATATAATATACCAGGACAAAAAGTAACAGACAGAGCAAATTTAAAAGCTGCATTAAAAACAATGTTAGATCATGAAGGTGCTTACTTGCTGGAAGTAATGGTAGGAAAAGAAAACAACGTTTTCCCAATGGTACCACAAGGATGCAGCGTTTCTGAAATTCGATTAAAATAATGGAAAAAAGCACAGAAATAATAAAAGAAACAAGGGTCAGGTTTTTAAACCTGATGAATGACCTGTCGCTTGATTCATTGAACAAGGTTCCTGCCAATTTCAATAATAATATTATCTGGAATTTTGGGCACGTGATCGCAACACAGCAAGTATTGTGTTACAAGCTTTCTAATGTTCATACAAAGATCGGAGAAGAGTATATTACAAAATATGCCAAAGGAACAAAACCTTATTTGGCTGTAATGAAAGAAGAATTTGATTTTTTGAAAAAGCACGCGCTGAGTACAATAGAAGAATTAGAAACAGATTTTAGAAGCAATGTATTCAATAATTTTAGTCCGTACACAACAAGTTTTGGTGTAAGATTAAATGACATTACAGATTCAATAAAATACGTAGCAACACATGAAACCCTTCATTTGGGTTATGCGATGGCGCTTAAAAAATTGGTACAATCAAGATGATTTAAAAGTTACGCACAGTAACCACTAAATAAAAAATTATGAAAAAGGAATTTACTATAACGGTTTACACAGAGAACCAAATTGGTTTACTGAACCGTATCGCTATTATTTTTTCTCGCAGAAAAATTAATATCGATAGCCTGAATACATCTCCTTCAGAAATTGAAGGCATACACCGCTTCACTATTTTGATAGATGAAACAGAAGAAGTAGTAAGAAAAGTTTGTCGCCAGATAGAAAAACAAGTAGAAGTATTAAAAGCTTATTATAATACAGAAGATGAGATCGTATGGCAGGAAATGGCGCTATACAAAGTATCAACAGAACAGATCACCGAAAAAGTAAAAGTAGAAAGATTATTAAGAGAATGTGGCGCCAGGACAATTGCAATAAGAAAAGATTTTACCGTTTTTGAAACAACGGGCCATCGTGCAGAAACAGATAAATTATTACAAGTGCTGGGACAATACGGCTTAATCGAATTTGTACGCAGCGCAAGAATAGCGATCATCAAAACAAGCACAGGCTTCTACGAAAAACTAAAAGAGTTTGAAAAGAAAGAACCCGGTGAAGAGGTAATTGAAAATGAATTCCTGAATAAACAGGATGAGATTTTCACCATGTAATGGGAAGCATGAAGTCAAAAGTGAAAACCAAAAAGTATTTTTTGTCATGCTGAGGAACAAAGCATCTTATTTTTAAATAAACAAAATGCTTGGTGAAGATTAGATTCTTCGCTCAGAATGACAAAGAGAATAAAATAATAACAACTATAATAATTCAATCATTCAAAACAACAACAAACAATGGCCAATTATTTTAACACCCTTCCTTTAAGAGAAAAGCTTAACCAGTTAGGTGTATGTGAATTTATGAACAGCAGCAACTTTTCAGACGGTGTAACTGCATTGAAAGGTAAAAAAATAGTGATCGTTGGAGCTGGTGCCCAGGGATTAAATCAGGGATTAAATTTAAGGGATTCTGGCCTTGATGTTTCTTATACATTACGTAAAGAGGCAATAGCAGAAAAACGTCAGTCTTGGAAAAATGTTACTGAAAATAATTTTAAAGTAGGGACGTATGAAGAATTGATCCCTACTGCAGATCTTGTGATCAACCTAACGCCCGATAAACAACATACAAATGTTATCAAAGCAATTATGCCATTGATAAAAAAAGGCGCTGTTTTATCTTACTCTCACGGTTTTAATATTGTTGAAGAAGGCATGCAGATCCGTAAAGATATTACCGTGATCATGGTAGCACCTAAATGTCCGGGCTCTGAAGTTCGTGCAGAATATGTACGCGGCTTTGGCGTTCCTACATTGATCGCTGTGCATCCTGAAAATGATCCTGAACAAAAAGGCTGGTTGTATGCAAAAGCATATGCTGCAGGTACCGGTGGCCACAGAGCAGGTGTTTTAAAATCTTCTTTCGTTGCTGAAGTAAAATCTGATCTGATGGGTGAACAAACTATATTATGTGGTTTGTTACAAACGGGTTCTATCCTTTGCTTCAACAAAATGGTAGAAAAACAAATTGATAAAAGCTATGCATCTAAATTAATTCAATATGGCTGGGAAGTGATCACCGAAGCATTAAAGCAAGGTGGTATCACGGCGATGTTAGACAGGTTATCTAACCCTGCTAAAATAAAAGCATTTGAATTGGCAGATGAATTAAAAGTGATCATGCGTCCGTTGTTTCAAAAACACCAGGATGATATCATGAGCGGTGAGTTCTCTAAAACAATGATGGAAGATTGGGCAAATGACGATAAGAATTTATTGAAATGGAGAGCTGAAACAGGTGAAACTGCTTTCGAAAAAACACCTGCTGGAGATGTAAAAATTTCTGAACAGGAATTTTTCGACAATGGATTATTAATGGTTGCGATGGTTAGAGCTGGCGTTGAATTGGCTTTTGAAACAATGGTGGATGCAGGCATCAAAGCTGAATCTGCATATTACGAATCATTACATGAAACACCATTGATCGCTAACACCATCGCACGTAAAAAATTATTCGAAATGAACCGCGTGATTTCTGATACGGCTGAATATGGTTGTTATTTATTCAACCACGCTTGTGTACCGTTACTAGCGGAATTCATGAAGACGGTTGAAGCGGATATCATTGGTAAAAATTATAACGCAGGAAAAGATAACGGCGTAAACAACAGAGAGATCATCATCGTAAACGAAAAATTGCGTGGCCACCAAATTGAACAGGTTGGTGCCGTATTAAGAAAAGCAATGACCGACATGAAATCTATCAGCACAGTAGCATAAAAATACAAATGGACACAGTAACACATACAACACAAGCGTTGGATTTTAAAGCAGCGGCGGCAAGATTGAAGAACGTGGCGAACAGAACGCCACTCGAATTTAGTCATAGCTTGTCGAGAAAATACCAATGTAATGTGTATTTAAAAAGAGAAGACCTTCAGGTAGTGCGCTCCTACAAATTACGTGGGGCGTATAACATGATGAGCAGCCTGCCGCACGATCAGTTGCAACGGGGTGTTGTATGTGCCAGTGCCGGTAACCACGCACAGGGTTTTGCTTACAGCTGTAAAAAACTAAATGCAAAAGGCGTTGTGTTTATGCCGGTGATAACACCTAATCAAAAGATAACGCAGACTAAAATGTTTGGTGAAGAGTTCATCGAAATAAAATTAGTGGGTGATACTTTTGATGATTGTGCTATTGCTGCCAAACAATACACAGCTGAACATAGCATGACCTTCATCCACCCATTTGATGATTATAAAATAATCGAAGGGCAAGGAACCGTAGGCGTTGAGATATTAGAAGATCAACCAAAAATAGATTACCTGTTTGTTCCGATTGGCGGCGGTGGCTTAGCTGCCGGTGTCGGCTCTTATTTTAAAACATTTTCTCCGCAAACAAAAATAATTGGTGTTGAACCCGAAGGTGCGCCATCTATGTTGGCGGCATTTAAAGCCGGACATCCAGTAACATTAGAAACAGTAGATCGTTTTGTTGATGGAGCTTCTGTAAAAAGGGTCGGTGATATCACTTATGCAATTTGTAAAGATGTATTAAGCGAGGTTAAATTAGTTGCCGAAGGAAAGATCTGCACGACCATTTTAAAATTATACAATGAAGATGCGATCGTTGCAGAACCTGCAGGTGCCTTATCAATTGCAGCATTGAACGATTTTGCTGACCAGATAAAAGGTAAAACGGTAGTCTGCGTTTTAAGTGGTGGCAATAATGACATCGATAGGATGCAGGAAATAAAAGAAAGGTCTTTACAATACGAAGGCTTGAAACATTATTTTCTGATCCGTTTTGCACAACGTCCGGGAGCGCTGAAAGAATTTGTGAACCATGTACTAGGGCCAAATGATGATATTACACGTTTTGAATATATGCAAAAGCATAATAAAGAGACAGGTCCTGCTTTAGTAGGAATTGAGCTTAAATCTAGAGAAGATTACGAGGTTTTGCTTCAAAATCTTAATAAATATCAAATTAACTACACAGCGTTGAGTCAAAATGACAATGTTTTCGGCTATCTAGTCTAAGCGCAGATTTTAGTTTTTCTGTTGGATTCCTGACAAAAATTAAATAAATTTGCGTGATTGTCCTTTAACTACGGCTGCTTGCTAGAAGAATACTTTTTTCATCATTATTGATTAAATAATAATTATGGTTAGTAATAGTAACACCGGTTTGTATTCCCCCGATTTTGAACATGATTCTTGTGGTATTGGTTTCGTAGCTAATATCAAGGGAAATAAGTCGCACCAGAATATTTCTGATGCCTTAACTATCCTGGAAAACATGGAGCACCGCGGTGCATGTGGCTGTGAGAAGAACTCAGGTGACGGTGCCGGTATTTTTATTCAAATTCCCCACGAATATTTCTTTGACGAATGCGTTAAACTTGGCTTTCATTTACCTGAAAATGGCAGATACGGCGTAGGTGTTGTCTTTTTCCCAAAAGATGAACAATTAAGGGCAGAATGTAGGGATATTTTCAATAGAACGGCAGAAAAACTTGGCTTCGAAGTAGTGGGTTATCGCCCTGTACCGGTAAACACCAATGGTATCGGCCATACCGCCTTATCGGTTGAACCGGTTATGGAACATGTATTCGTTGCGGCTCCGGATAATATCAGCGATCTGAATTTAGAACGTAAATTATTTGTATTACGCAATGCTTCTACGCATATCATATTCAATACCACAAAAAAAGATCCTATCGGTTTTTACATAGCGTCTTTATCACATAAAACATTGGTGTACAAAGGCCAGTTGACCAGTACACAGGTTCGTGGTTATTTCAATGACCTTACAGATAAAAGGGTTGTCTCAGCATTCGGTTTGGTACACTCACGTTTTGCCACCAATACTTTCCCTTCGTGGAAATTAGCACAGCCGTTCCGCTACATCGCGCACAACGGTGAGATCAATACTTTACAAGGAAATTTGAACTGGTTGAAAGCCGGCGAAAAAGGGTTTACATCTCCTTTCTTTTCTAAAGAAGAAATGGAAATGTTGTTGCCGATCGTTTCAGGCACTCAATCCGATTCGGCTTGTTTAGATAATACCGTTGAATTGTTAACCTTAACAGGCCGCTCATTACCACACGTAATGATGATGTTGATTCCTGAAGCCTGGGATGGGGATGATAAAATGGATCCGGTTAAAAAAGCATTTTACGAATACCACGCTTCTATTATGGAACCATGGGATGGCCCGGCTTCTATCTCTTTCACCGATGGAAAAATTATCGGCGCTACATTAGATAGAAATGGTTTACGTCCTTCAAGATATTGTGTTACTAAAGATGACCGCGTTATCATGGCTTCTGAAAGCGGCGCATTACCGATCGATCCTGCATTAATAAAAGAGAATGGCAGATTGCAACCAGGCAAAATGTTCGTGGTTGATATGGAACAGGGAAGAATTATCAGTGATGATGAATTAAAGAAAACCATTTGTTCTCAACAACCTTACGGCGACTGGTTAAATAAATATAAAATTCGGTTAGAAGAATTACCTGAACCGCGTATCATGTTCACGCATTTGGAACATGACCAGATATTCAAATATCAAAAAGCATTCGGTTATTCAACAGAAGACCTGGACACGCTAATTGCACCAATGGCATTGGATGGCAAAGAACCAATTGGTTCAATGGGTACCGATATTCCGTTGGCAATATTGAGTGATCAGCCACAACACCTGAGTTCTTACTTCAAACAATTATTTGCGCAGGTTACCAACCCTCCTATCGATCCTATTCGCGAAAGGCTGGTAATGTCGTTGGCAACATTCATGGGCAACAACGGTAACATATTATTGGAAGATCCATTGAGTTGCCATACTGTAGCATTAAAACATCCGGTATTATCTAATTACGAATTAGAAAAGATCAGGAGTATTGATACCGGTGTGTTTCAGGCCAAGACCTTGCAAATGTATTACAGAGCAGATGGCAATCCTGATTCATTAAAAAAAGGCCTGGAAAGAATTTGCAGATATGCGGTAGATGCTGTTGAAGATGGATTTAAAGTAATTGTATTAACAGATAGAGCGATCGATTCTGAGCATGCGCCTATCCCATCTCTGTTAGCAACATCAGCGATACATCATCACCTTATTCGCAAAGGCTTACGCGGACATGTGGGTATCCTTGTAGAAGCCGGCGATGTTTGGGAAGTACATCACTTCGCCTGTTTGTTAGGTTTTGGTGCAACTGCGATCAATCCATACCTGGCATTGTCTACCATTCGCGATATGAAACTGACAGGCAGGTTACAAACTGATCTGGATGTTGATTATCTAAAAAAGAATTATATCAAAGCTGTGAATGATGGCTTGTTGAAAGTATTCTCTAAAATGGGTATCTCAACATTACAATCGTATCAGGGAGCGCAGATATTTGAGATCATCGGTTTAAATAAAACGGTAGTAGATAAATATTTTACCGGTGCCGTTTCACGTATCGAAGGAATGGGACTTGATGAGATCGCAAAAGAAAATTTAGCGAAACATAGTTTTGCATTCAGCAAAAAAGATATTCCCGTTGATCGTCTGCCCGTTGGCGGTATCTATCAATGGAAACGTAAAGGAGAAGCACATTTGTTCAACCCTCAGACGATCCATTTATTACAGTATTCAACCAGGCTGAACGATTATCCGACGTTTAAAAAATATTCCAAGCTGGTAAATGAACAAGGTGAAAAAGCCTGTACGTTAAGAAGCTTGTTCCAATTCAAACACAAACGCACACCGATCTCAATTGATGAAGTTGAACCAGCAGAAAATATCTACAAACGTTTTGCAACAGGAGCGATGAGCTTCGGCTCTATCTCTCACGAAGCACATAGTACATTGGCTGTTGCTATGAATCGCTTGGGCGGTAAAAGCAATACCGGTGAAGGTGGTGAAGATGAAATGCGTTTTGAAAAAATGGCTAACGGCGATTCAATGCGCAGTGCTATCAAACAAGTTGCTTCTGCAAGATTTGGTGTAACAAGTTATTACTTAACTGAAGCTGACGAAATTCAAATTAAAATGGCGCAAGGCGCTAAACCTGGTGAAGGCGGACAGTTACCCGGACATAAAGTGGATGACTGGATCGGAAAAACAAGACATGCTACACCTGGTGTTGGTTTGATCTCTCCTCCCCCGCATCACGATATTTATTCTATTGAAGATCTGGCACAGTTGATATTTGATTTAAAGAATGCCAATCGCGCAGCAAGGATCAATGTAAAGCTTGTTTCTAAAGCAGGCGTTGGTACCATTGCAGCAGGTGTGGCAAAAGCGAAAGCAGATGTTGTACTGGTTGCAGGTTTTGATGGTGGCACGGGAGCATCTCCTATCAGTTCTATCAAACACGCTGGTTTACCATGGGAACTTGGTTTGGCTGAAGCACAACAAACCTTAGTAAAAAATGGTTTACGTAGTCGTGTTGTTTTACAAACAGACGGACAATTAAAAACAGGTAAAGACATTGCGATAGCAACCTTATTGGGCGCTGAAGAATGGGGCGTAGCAACAGCTGCATTGGTTGTTGAAGGCTGTATCATGATGCGCAAATGCCATTTGAATACTTGTCCGGTTGGTGTGGCAACACAGGATCCTGAATTACGTGCGCGTTTTAGTGGTAACCCTGATCATGTAGTGAACTTATTTAAATTTTTAACAGAAGAATTAAGAGAGATCATGGCTGAACTTGGTTTCAGAACGATCAATGAAATGGTGGGACAAGCTGACATTTTAGAAATGAGAGAGAATATCACTCATTGGAAATATAAAAAATTAGATCTTTCTCCGGTATTATACAGAGATCCTGCAGAGCCAAGCTGTGCTATTTATAACACAGAATTGCAAGATCATGAAATGGAAAAAGTTTTGGATTGGAAATTACTGACTGCAGCAAAACCCGCATTAGATAGTGGACTAAAAGTAAAAGCAGCTTTTGATGTAATTAATTTAGATAGAACGATCGGTACAATTTTATCGAACGAGATATCTAAAAAATATAAAGGTGCAGGCTTACCCGATGATACGATCCATTTCAAATTAAAAGGTACAGCCGGACAAAGCTTTGGTGCATTCAATGCAAAAGGTATTACGTTGGAATTAGAAGGTGATGCAAATGATTATTTTGGTAAAGGCTTAAGCGGTGCTAAACTAATCGTGTACCCATCGCATAACGCAACATTTGTTCCTGAAGATAATATCATCATTGGTAACGTAGCATTCTACGGTGCAACTTCGGGTGAATCTTATATCAGGGGTAAAGCAGGTGAACGTTTCGCCGTACGTAACTCAGGCGCAACAGCAGTTGTAGAAGGCGTTGGTGATCATGGTTGTGAATATATGACCGGTGGTAAAGTAGTAATACTAGGTACAACAGGCAGAAACTTTGCTGCAGGTATGAGCGGTGGTATCGCTTATATCTACGATACAAAAGGGAATTTTGAAACTTTGTGCAACAAAGAAATGGTTGACCTTGATCCGATAGGTGATGACGATAAAAATGAATTGTATGAGTTGATCAACAATCATTACAACTTCACCAAGAGTACAGTGGCAAAATTTGTATTAGATGATTTCGAAAATCAGCTGAAGAATTTTATCAAAGTATTTCCTAAGGATTACAAGAAAGTTTTACAAAATAAAAAAGCAGCAGCCAGCGTAAATAAATAAGTTTAGAAAAGTTTAGGCTTTAGAGTTTAGTAATGCAATGCTAAACTCTAAACGTCTCAATATCTAAACCAAAAACTATTAACAGAATAAACCATAAAGAAAATGGGCAAACCAACAGGCTTTTTAGAATTCACAAGAGAATTACCAACCAAACGTTCGGTAGATGAAAGACGCAATGATTACGGCGAATTCGTAAATCGTTTCACAGACGAAAAGTTGAATCAGCAGTCTGCAAGATGTATGGATTGTGGGATTCCATTCTGCCATAGCGGTTGCCCTTTAGGAAATGTGATCCCTGAATTCAATGATGCGGTCTACCGCAAAAGCTGGAAAGAAGCCTATGATATTTTAGATTCAACTAACAACTTTCCTGAATTCACCGGAAGGATCTGTCCTGCACCTTGCGAAACATCTTGTGTGTTAGGTATCAATCAACCGGCCATTACGATTGAAGAAATTGAGAAACATATTATCGAGATAGCTTTTGATAAGGGTTTTGTTCAACCAAAAAAACCAACAGTACGTACTGGCAAAAGAGTAGCCGTGATCGGTTCAGGCCCTGCTGGTTTGGCAGCAGCAGCACAGCTGAATTATGCCGGCCACACAGTAACCGTATTTGAAAGAGACGATGCACCAGGTGGTCTATTGCGTTACGGTATTCCCGATTTCAAATTAGAAAAATGGGTGATCGATAGAAGAATAAAATTAATGGAAGAAGAAGGTATTACTTTCAAATGCAATGCTAATGTAGGTGTAAACATCAGCATCAGCGATATTTCCCGTGAATTTCAAGCGATCGTCTTAGCAGGCGGCTCTACCATTCCAAGAAATTTGGGCATCCCGGGCAGGGACCTGAAAGGTGTTTATTACGCCATGGAATTCTTAAAACAACAAAACAAAAGAGTAGCCGATAGAAAAGTAGAAGGCGAAGATATCTGGGCAACCGGAAAAAATGTGGTCGTGATCGGTGGAGGTGATACAGGAAGTGATTGTGTGGGTACATCCAATCGTCATAAAGCAGCAACGGTTACGCAATTTGAATTATTGCCCAAGCCTCCAGCAGAGCGTATCTTACAAATGCCATGGCCTACTTATCCTATGTTATTAAAAACAACTTCATCACATGAAGAAGGCGTAGAACGCAGCTGGGCAGTAGCTACAAAAGAATTTATCGGAGATTCCAATGGTAATTTAAAGGCTATCAAATTAGTGGACCTTGAATGGACGATAGTTGATGGAAGAGCGGCTAAATTTGAAGAAGTAAAAGGTAGCGAAAGAGATATTCCATGTGAATTGGCCTTATTAGCAATGGGCTTTATCCATCCGCAACACGAAGGTTTGGTGGAACAGTTAGAAATTGAAATGGATGAACGCGGTAACGTAAGGGCTCCTGAAAAAAGTTATCAAACCAGCATTCCTAAAATATTTGCAGCAGGTGATATGCGTCGCGGACAATCATTGGTTGTTTGGGCAATAAAAGAAGGAAGAGATTGCGCCCAAAAAGTAGACGAATTTTTAGTAGGCAAATCTTTACTCGAAACAGCTGATGGCAATGCTATTGCCCGTTATCTGGTATAAAGAATAAAAATGTTCTCTGATAAAAATCTCACCCGATAAAGTGAGATTTTTTTTATTGTTTCATCATATCCTGTATAAATATAAAGCCGCATTGCTTATCTTTATTTAGTTATTTATATTACCTTAACGATGCTTAAACTCTAAAAATATGAAAAAATTATTCCCAACATTATTGATCATTACGGCTTTACTTACGATAAGCCACTCCACTACTTTCGCTCAAACAATGACCAAAGAGCAAAAAAAAGAAAAAGCAAAGGCTGATAAGGAAGCCGCAGAAGCTAAAGAAAAAGCCGACAAAGAAGCCGCAGAAGCAAAGGCCAAAGCAGACAAAGAAGCTGCTAAAAAAGCGGCAGAAGCGAAAGAAAAAGCGGATAAAGAAGCAGCTGAGGCAAAAGCCAGGGCAGATAAAGAGGCGGCAAGAAAAGCTGCAGAAGCGAAAGAGAAAGCAGATAAGGAAGCTGCAGAAGCCAAAGCCAAAGCAGATAAAGAAGCAGCTAAAAAACAAGAGGAAGATGCAAAAGAGCAGGCAAAGAGACAAGAAAAAATAGATAAGGATAAACTTGAGGCAAAGGACAAGGCAGACAAAGCAGCTGCAGCACAACAAAAAGAAACGGATGAAAGAGCTGCGAAAGAAAAAGAAAGAATGCAAAAAGAAGCCGATGAAGAACAAGCTAGAAGACAGAAAAAAATAGAAGAAGATAACGCCAGGGAAAAAGAAAGGCTACAGAAAGAAGAAACAGAAAAAGCGGCAAGGGATCAGGAAAGAGAAGCGAAAGAAGTCGCAAGAAAACAAGAAGAAGTAAATAAAGAAGCGGCTGATAAAGCTGCCAGGGACCAGGCTGATGCGGCTAAAGAAGCAGCCAAAAAGCAAGCCAAGGCGGATGAAGATGCAGCAAAGGTTGCGGCAGATAAAAAAGCAAAAGAAGACGCAGCCGCAGCTGCTGTAAAAACCAGGGAAGATGCCAATAAAGCGCTAAAAGAAGCGAATCAGGGTACTACAACAACACCTGCAACACCAGCCGGAACACCTGCCGCTACTGATGCAAATACTACGCCTGCGGCTACTCCGGCACCAGCAACGCCTGCTGTTCCGGTAACGCCACCAGTGCCAACCACACCTGTACCTGCTGTTCCACAGCCTCAATAAATATTTCTATAAATGACCAAAAGCCCCGTAAATACGGGGCTTTTTTGTATAAAATTACATATCTTATTGATTATCAATATTTTAATTTTATAAAAAATTTAACTTTTTTATAAAAAGATTACCTCTTTTTACCCCCGGGTAACAGAAATTCTTTATACTTTTGCCACCCACTTAAACTTTTTCGTGTTTAAGTGGGTTTTTTATTGATCGCTCAATAAAGATTGCTTGTTAAAATTCGATTTTAAAATATTAAAACTTCCTTTTCCACGTTATACAAGTGAGTTGAGATTGTTTGTTTATCTATATAGTAGAATATGAAAAAATTTACTTTAAAGAAAAGTTATTTATTCTTTTCATCCTTTTTTATCGTCGCTTTAAGTATGCCTTTTGTTTTTGCGAAATCAAAACCAATGGGCAATAATCCTTATGCCATTACTGCTGTTTCAGCTAAAAGCATGGCTGTTGCTAATGAGATGATCGCCAGGGAACATTTATACGATAGCCTTAAATTAGGTTCTTTAGGATTAGCAAAACAAGCATTTGATTATGGGATGGAAGGCCTTGCCTTTATGAAAGAAATGGGCAAGGTTGAAAACTACAATATCATTTCTATTGTTGATTTCAGCAGAGCTTCTTCACAAAAAAGATTGTACATACTTGACCTGAAAAATTGCAAGGTCCTTTTCAATACATACGTTGCACACGGAATGAATTCAGGAAAAGAATTTGCTCAAAATTTCTCTAATGATCCTTCAAGCAATAAAAGCAGTTTAGGTTTTTACGAAACTCTGGGTACCTATATGGGCGAACATGGTTATTCTTTAAAATTAGAAGGACTTGAAAAAGGTATCAATGATAATGCTAACAAACGCGATATCGTAATGCATGGTGCAGAATATGTGGGTGCTCAAACAGTTCGGGACCATGGTTATATTGGCCGTAGCTGGGGTTGCCCTGCTATCCCGCAGGCATTACACGTTCCTATTATTGAAAAAATAAAAAACGGTACTTGTTTATTTATCTACAGTCCTGACAAAAATTACCTTAGCCATTCAGCATTACTGAAACAGGCAAGCCCTTCGGTTGTCTTGTAGAGGAACTAATACTAAATATGCAATTAAGATAGTCTAATCCTCCACTAAACGGAGGATTTTTTGTTTTACCATTTGATTCCATAACAATAACTTCGCACAAATTTCTATTACTAATGAGTTTACAAAAAAAATTACAGGGTACCGGCGTCGCAATAGTAACGCCATTCAAAGCTAATGAGGATATTGATTTTAACGCCTTGGGTAAGTTAATAGATTTTAATATCAACAATGGAGTAGAATATATTGTTTCCCTTGGTACAACAGGTGAAACGCCTACCCTGTCAAAAGAAGAAAAATTTGACATCATTAATTTTACTTTTGAAAAAGTAAATGATCGTGTGCCCGTGGTAGTAGGCATAGGCGGCAATAATACAAAAGAGGTAGCTAAAGATCTGGAAACATACCCGCTTGAAAAGGCCGTTGCGGTTTTAAGCGCCAGCCCATATTATAACAAACCGTCACAGGAAGGTATTTTTCAGCATTATAAAGTATTGGCTGCGGCATCGCCTAAGCCTGTTATTTTATATAATGTGCCGGGCAGAACCGGCCGTAATATGGAAGCGGCAACTACACTCAGACTTGCAGAAATCGCAAATATTGGAGGTATAAAAGAAGCTAGCAACAGCATTCCGCAATGCATTGAAATTTTGCGCGGAAGGCCCGCTGATTTTTTAGTGGTGAGCGGTGATGACGACCTGGTGATGCCTGAGCTAGCCTGCGGAATTGATGGTGTAATCAGTGTTGCAGCAAATTGTTTTCCTAAAGAATTTGGTGATATGGTCAGATTGGGATTACAACAAGATTTTGTTGCGGCAAAAAAAATAAATGATACTTTGTTAGAAGTATACCATTTACTTTTTACAGAAAATAATCCTGCAGGTGTAAAAGCATTTTTACATGAATTAGGTTTGATCGAAAATGTGTTGCGTTTACCAATGGTGCCTTTGAGCAAAAATGTGCACCAGGAAATAAAAAAGTACCTTACAAAATAACGATCCGCCCATTGGGCCTCTTTCGCTTTATAAAGACCTGACGGTGTAAATGAGAGAAATATATTATCAACTAAAGGACTACTATTTACGTCAAGTCAGGATGGCTTATGTTATAAGCTTATGGATATTTTTAGCAGTCGCTATATATTTCAACTACCAATACGATTTTGAAAATTCTATTCTGCGCACACAAAATCGTGCTGGAATTTATCCTCTTTTAGTTTTCGCTTATTATAGTATTCCTTATGTATATGCTTTTATAACATACGCATGGTTTTACAATGCATGGTATATTTTTAAGCTGAGAAAATTTTGGATGCCTGTATTGGTTGGCCTTGCAGCGCTTACGCTCAATGAATCTTTTTATTGGCACCTGCAATGGATCGAAACACATATCAACGGTTCTGCAGACATGAATTTTACTTATGCATGTGTCCAAAATTTTGCCAGCTTCTTTTTGTACCTCTTACCGCCGTTAGCTTATTGGTTATATTTTGACAGAAAAAAAATGCCGTTGTATGGCTTTGCCAGCAAGCGATTCAAAGCAAAACCTTATTTGTTAATGCTTTGTTGCATGTTCCCATTATTATTGGCCGCTTCATTTACCAACGATTTTAAAGAAACCTATCCCCTCTTCAATGATTGGGGCTTTAGTCTGGTAAATCAACTGCCGAATTGGATCAGCGTGGTGATCTTCGAATTCTGTTACGGGCTTAATTTCGTAATGATCGAATTTTTATTCAGAGGATTTATGGTACTGGCTTTTATAGAGATATTGGGAATGGATAGCATTTTGCCCATGGCTACAGTGTATTGTGTCTATCATTTTGGCAAACCAATGGGAGAAGCAATAAGCGCTTTTTTCGGTGCCACAATTTTAGGTGTGGTTGCCTATAATTCGCGCTCTATTTATGGAGGAATACTGATTCACATTGGCATTGCTTTCTTAATGGAGTTGTTGGCCTTTTTACAGAAATGCAATTTCTGATCATATTCTATAACAAACGCCCTGTATCGCTAACTCCGTGTTTTCAAAAACTGCCGATGCTTCCGCATGAAATTCTTCCAGCGTTTCATATTTAGAAGAAAAATGGCCTATCAATAATCTTTTTGCTGCGGCTTTATATGCGATGGCTGCAGCTTGTATTGTTGTACTATGAAAACGTTCGTCGGCTATTTTTTCTAAATTTTTCAGGTAAGTAGTTTCATGATACAACATATCTACTCCTTTTATTTTTTCAACAATGGTTTCATCGTATTTAGTATCGGCACAATAAGCATAGCTTTTAGCAGGCGTTGCAGGAAACGTTACTTCTTCATTGGGGATGATCGTTCCTTTTTTGGTAATATAATCTTCTCCTTGTTGAAGCTTTTCATAATAGCTGGCAGGTATTTCGTAAGCCTTTGTTCTTTCGCTATCTATTTTTCTCGGATGTTTTTTTTCTCTGAATAAAAAACCCCAGCATTCAATTTTATGTTGTACTGCAAAACAATGAACGGTGACCCTTTTATCATCCGTTATCAATCCTTCCTTTACAAGATCATGAAAATACAATTTAAAAGAAAGCTGTCCGTCCACCACATTCAAATGAATGTCGATGATGTCTTTTAACGGTGCAGGCGCATAAATGTGCAGATCCTGTGTTCTACCCAAAAGACTAAGACTATTCAATAAACCTATTAAACCAAAATAATGATCTCCATGCAAATGAGAAATAAAAATATGGTTGATCTTACTACGACGGATCTTGTACTTAGACATCTGCATTTGTGTTCCTTCGCCACAATCAATTAAGTAACTCGTATCAAATGTCTGTAAGATCTGAGCAGTAGGGTTTCTATCAAAAGCAGGTATTGCAGAATTATTTCCAAGTATAGTGAGTGCGAGCATTTTTAATTGATAATGGGTTAATGATAATAGATAAATTTATGCTGATCGATAACTGAATTATCAATTTGCCTATTATCAATTATTCATTAAAAAGTTCTCTTTCAATTTCTTCCATTTGCAGGATATCCCATGCTTCGCTTTCTGTAGGCGTTACATTCATCACATCCAGCAATTCTTCTTTTTCCAGTATCTCTTCTATCGCATCACTCAATTCACAAATCACAAAAGATGCATCCTGCTCATAAAATTGCTGTTGAAGATCGGCTATTTTATGGGCACTTTCTTCATCAATTATTTGAACATCAGTCATTTTTAAAATAATATGCCGTATGTCTTTTTGCAGGTAAGTAAGCAATAAAATGCTCAATTCTTCTGTCATATTAGCAGAAAGCTGCGACTCCTGTGGCTTAATAACAGTAAATTTCTCTTTGGTATCTATTTTGACATTCATAAGTTAGGGTTTGAAGTTGAAAACCGATGTTCTTTGTAAAGTAAAGAAAAAATTGAATTCATTGTTACGGAATCTGGAAGTTTTGCAGGCATCAAAAAGATATTGGGTACCTCGGGGCTGCACTAATATTCGCTTTCCGGTCTTATATTTATAACAAGTCTTTATACCTAAACTTTAACTTTTTAACATATGAACATTCCCCTTCTGCTACAAACTTTATCTTCAAAATAATCGTTATTATTGTATAAGCTAAACTCAAATAACATGGACAACAATTTTTCAGCACAAGTAAAAGAAATAATTTCTTATAGCAGGGAAGAAGCTTTGAGATTGGGCAATGATTTTATTGGCACGGAACATTTAGTGCTGGGATTGATTCGCGATGAAGAAAACACCGCCATCAAAATATTAAAATCTTTAAACATTGATCTGCACGAACTACGCAAAGAAATTGAAGTGGCAGTAAAAGATAAGACAGGAAAAAATATTGCTAACATTAATTCATTGCCGCTTACAAAGCAGGCAGAGAAGGTGATACGCATTACTGTGCTCGAAGCTAAAGCGAGTAAAAGCGCTGTGGTTGAGAGCGAACATTTAATGTTATCTATCTTAAAAAACAAAGAAAATATCGCAACACAAATTTTAAACCAATTTGATGTTGATTATGATGTATTCAAAAATGAATTGGGCTTTGTAACAAGCACACCTCCTGCAGCAGAATTTTCTGAAGAAAATGAAGACGATTTTGATGAAGAAAGAAAACAATACGGCTCTCAACAAAAAGCACAACGTGGTGGTGCTAATGCACCAAAAACAAAAACGCCGGTGCTCGATAATTTTGGTAGAGATATCACACGTTTGGCAGAAAGCGGTTCTTTAGATCCGATCGTTGGCAGAGAGACAGAAATTGAAAGAGTATCTCAGATATTGAGCCGCCGTAAAAAGAACAACCCGATCTTAATTGGTGAACCAGGTGTGGGTAAAACTGCTATCGTTGAAGGTTTGGCATTAAGAATAGTACAGCGGAAAGTGAGCAGGGTTCTGTTTGATAAAAGAGTGGTATCGTTAGATTTGGCTGCATTGGTTGCCGGTACAAAATACCGTGGCCAGTTTGAAGAAAGAATGAAAGCGATCATGAATGAATTGGAAAAAAACAGAGATGTTATTTTATTCATTGATGAGATCCATACGATCGTAGGCGCCGGTGGTGCCAGCGGATCTTTGGATGCATCAAATATCTTTAAGCCGGCTTTAGCCAGAGGTGAATTGCAATGTATCGGTGCCTCTACTTTGGATGAATACAGAATGCATATTGAAAAAGATGGTGCCTTAGATCGTCGTTTTCAAAAAGTAATCGTAGATCAACCTTCTGTAGAAGAAACCATTCAGATCTTAACAAATATTAAAAGCAAATACGAAGATTATCATAATGTAACGTACAGCGAACAAGCTATTGACGCTTGTGTTAAATTAAGCGAACGTTATATGACGGATAAGTTATTGCCAGACAAAGCCATTGATGTAATGGATGAGGTTGGGGCAAGAAAACATATCAAGAACATCAATGTTCCTAATGAAGTGATCGAACTTGAAAAAAAGATCGATGAAATAAAATTAGAAAAGAACAAAGTTGTTAAAAGTCAACGTTTCGAGGAAGCCGCTTCATTAAGGGATTCTGAAAAACGTTTACAGGAAGAATTGGAAAAAGCTAAACATGATTGGGAAGAAGAAAGTAAAAATAAACGCTTCCCGATTGAGGAAGAAGATATTGCAGAAGTGATCAGTATGATGACTGGCATCCCGGTTAAACGTATGGTACAGGAAGAAACAGAGAAATTGCGCCGCATGGCAGATGACCTGAAAGATGCAGTAGTTGGGCAGACAGAAGCGATACAAAAAGTAGTAAAAGCTATTCAGCGTAATCGTGTAGGATTAAAAGATCCTAAAAAACCAATTGGTACATTTATATTCCTTGGACCTACGGGTGTTGGTAAAACAGAGCTGGCAAGGTCATTGGCAAGGTATATGTTCGATAATGAAGATTCTTTGATCAGGATCGACATGAGTGAATACATGGAAAAATTCACTGTCAGTCGTTTGATCGGTGCGCCTCCGGGATATGTAGGATATGAAGAAGGCGGACAGCTAACAGAAAGGGTTAGACGCAAACCATACAGTGTTATATTGTTGGATGAAATTGAAAAAGCACATCCCGATATCTATAATATATTATTACAGGTATTAGATGATGGCCAGTTAACAGACGGTTTAGGCAGAAAGATCGATTTCAAGAATACGCTTATTATTATGACCTCAAATATCGGGGCCCGTCAGTTGAAAGACTTCGGTGATGGTGTTGGTTTCGCTACCGCTGCAAGACAATTAAACTCTGACGAAAATAATAAAGCGGTTATTGAAAAAGCTTTAAAACGTACATTCAGTCCTGAGTTTTTGAACAGGATCGATGATGTGATCATCTTCAATTCATTAGACAGACAAAATATCTTTGAAATAATAGATATTCTAATGAGGGGCGTGATGAAACGTTTGGTTAACCTTGGTTTCGGAATGGAACTCACAGAAGAGGCAAAGAATTTTATTGCTGATAAAGGATATGATTCTCAATTCGGCGCAAGGCCATTACACAGGGCTATTCAAAAATACCTTGAAGATCCGCTAGCAGAAGAGATATTAAACATGCATGTAAAAAATGGAGACATTTTAATTGCAGATCTTGATAAAGAGACGGAAAAAATAAAATTCACTTTAAAAGAAGGTGAAAAAAAGAAAGGTACCAAGTCCGCTGAAGCTTAATCAATATAACAAGAGTTATACACCCATTCTGACTATTCAGAATGGGTTTTTCTTTTTGAGGGATGGAATTTTTATTTGATTTTTGTAACAATGAAAAAAAGCATCATAACCATTGATGGTTTTTCCTCTTGCGGAAAAAGCACGTTAGCAAAACAGCTTGCCAAAAAGTTAGGCTATGTGTATATTGATAGCGGCGCTATGTATCGTGCCATTACTTTATATTTTCTCCGTAATCATATTGATTATACAGATTCGCAACAAGTGATACACGCATTGGCTGATATCACTATTGAGTTTCACACCAATGAAGTATCGCAACAATCTGAGATATACCTCAATGAAGAAAATGTGGAATACCTGATCAGGGATATGATCATAGCTGATAAAGTAAGTGAGGTGGCAGCAATTAAAGAAGTAAGAGAATTTGCAGTGGCCCAGCAACGGTTAATGGGAAAAAAGAAAGGTATTGTTATGGATGGCCGTGATATTGGTACTACCGTGTTTCCGAATGCTCAGCTGAAAATTTTCATGACGGCAGATAGTGCGGTAAGGGTTGAAAGAAGATTTAGAGAGCTGTATCAAAAGAACCCGAATATAACTATCGAAGAAGTAAAGAATAATCTTGAAATGCGGGATTATATCGATTCTAACAGGGAGATAAGTCCGTTACGTAAAGCCGATGATGCTATTGTATTAGACAATACAAATCTTAGCATGGAGCAGCAATTAAAATTTGCTGAGACTATTTTAAACGAAAAGATAGAAGAATCGCTTTAGGATTTCCCATTCCTTACACAAAATTTTCCGTGTGTTCATCTCATTAAAAAAGCCCTCCAAAATTGAAGGGCTTTTAATATTATAAGATAGGTCTGTCTTATTGTTTTTTCTTGTTCTGTCTGCGGTTCGGGAAAAGGTTACCTTCTTTAAATCCAGGTCCTTCCTGTGGCCCTATGAAAGTTTGTGCGCAACGGAAACCAATAGAGCTTGAAGATTGATCTTCATCCAAGAAACGACGAGCACCAGGTGATAACCAGTAAGGCCTATCGTTCCAGCTTCCGCCTTTGTATACTCTTGATTTATCGCTGATCAAAGTTGTAACACCTGTTTGGTATGACGAAACGCCTGTAGAATCACCATCCATATATCCAAGTCCGTTATTGTGTTGGTAGTTACGGCGATTTTTTGTGTCATCATCACTAATATCAACTCTTTTTAGATGTCCTGTGCTGCTATCTCTTTCATATTCGCCAGTGCCATTTTTATATAGCTTAGTAAATTTATTACCACGGAAATAGTTAAAATCAGATGCATCAGAAGGAGTCAATGGTCTGTACACATCGGCAACCCATTCGCTAACGTTACCGCACATGTTATATAATCCAAATGCATTAGGGAAGAAAGATTTAACATCGGCGGCTATTGGAGAACGGTCATTTAAACCACCTGCAACACCCATGTTATCACCGCTACCGCGTTTGAAGTTCGCTAAGAACGCACCTTGCCAGTTACCTCTTCTATTATCGCGTAATCCGTTAGGATTTTTGCTCCAAGAGTATATTTGTTGGTTAGATTCTAACTCTTCGCCACGTTTCCCATTTTCAGATTTACGAGGAGCAGGGTTTTGTGCAACTAAACCGTAAGCAGCATATTCCCATTCAGCTTCTGTTGGTAAACGGTATCCCATATTTAAAATACCATCTTCCATTTTCACAACCTTTCTAGGTTTTCCGCTAACATCTTTAAGATTGCTTTTTTTAGGATTTGTTTTGCCTTGAATTTGATCAGGCGCAGCTAAGTATGTATCTAATGCGAACGAATTATCAGCACCGCCGCCCTTCATTTCTTTCTTTGTAAAGTCTTTTTTAAGATACCCGGCTTGTTCAAGCTTCAATTCGTTCACCCTGTCTGTTCTCCAAAGACAAAAATCACGAGCTTGTAACCAGCTAACGCCCACTACAGGATAAAAATTATATGCAGGAAAACGGAAATAGTATTCCACGTATGGTTCGTTGTAGGCCAATTCTTCGCGCCAGCAAAGCGTATCTGGTAATGCTCTTGCCATCACTGCAGAATCTGCGCTAAAAGTATTTTCTAACCAGTAAGTATACTCGCGATAGTGAACATTTGCTACTTCAGTTTCATCTATAAAGAACGAAGGAACCGTAATACGCTTTGGAACATTATTCCAATCACTCATAACATCTTCATCCTTAGCGCCCATCATAAATGTTCCACCTTCAACAAAAACCAAACCTGGTCCCGCTTTTGGATATTTTACGTTAGC
This sequence comes from Ferruginibacter sp., assembly GCA_035485735.1. Classification (GTDB taxonomy): domain Bacteria; phylum Bacteroidota; class Bacteroidia; order Chitinophagales; family Chitinophagaceae; genus Ferruginibacter. The sequence goes on along the minus strand of DATHNS010000025.1, from coordinate 653,862 downwards.
AACATGGAAGTTACCCATTTTCTTATCGTCATACTTCCAGCCAGTCACTGATGAAGTACCAGATTTATTGCTTGTACAAGCACTTAAGGAAATAGCTGTAACTGCCAGGATAAATAAGTTTTTACCGGAGAATACATTTTGCATGAGCATATCGTTTTTGCTAGTTAGTTAACTAAAAAATAGCCTTCTTATTGTTTTAAAAGAAAGGAATGTGGCTGCGAATATAAATACTTTCTACAATATACACCAATTTTGACGACTATTTATTTTTACGGCTGCCTATTTTTGTTAAAATAGAGGCCTAGAACAGCGAAAAAAGGTTTTTCAGACTCTGTCAAACACATTCAGCAAACAATATAAATTATAATGTTAGAATCAGGCATGCCATTTTATATTTTTTTTACTTTTTTAACTATTAGTTATAACTTTGCTAACTTCTTTATATTGCCTTTGATTTGCTTGCGTAATATTAAATTAGAAACTAAAAACATTCGTGTATTGAGTTGATCTCTACCTAAAAACAAGACAGGAAAGGCATGAAAAAAACAGCTTTTAAAAAACTTGCAGGCTTATTAGCAATAATGGTATGTATAGCTAATGCGGCAAACGCTCAGGATAAAATTAATGTGACAACTTCCGCAGTGCCATTTTTACGTATTTCACCTGATGCTCGTAGTGGTGGTATGGGAGATGTTGCGATTGCTACATCAGCCGACCCGAATGCTGTTTTTTGGAACAGGGCGAAACTTCCGTTTGCTACTGCGCCGATCGGCGTCTCTCTTTCATATACCCCATGGTTCAAAGACCTGGGTATTAATGATGTTTTTCTAGGTTCGGCATCAGGCTATTATCAATTGGATGAAAATCAAACGCTTTCTTTAGGATTCAGGTATTTCAGTTTGGGGAATATTGAATTCACACGTGAAGACGGAACACCGCTTAACTCATATAATCCAAGAGAATACGGACTTGATGTTGGGTACTCCAGAAAATTATCTCCAAAATCAGGTTTAAGTGTTGCGATAAGATATATCAATTCAAAATTGGCAAGTGGCACTTATGGCGGACAAACGTATAAAGCCGCTTCTGCTGTTGCAGGAGATATCTCTTTTTATCACCATGGACTTGATGATGCAGGTGAAGGCTTTAACTGGGGCATTGCTATCAGTAACCTCGGATCGCCGATCAAATATACCAGTGATGCTTCTCAAAAAGATTACTTACCCGCTAATTTAGGTATTGGTGCATCTTACACGCATATTTTTGATGAGGACAGTAAGATCACATTAGCAATTGATATGAATAAATTATTGGTTCCGGCACCACCGTTCATCAGTGATGATTCTCTTACATCTTCTGATAGCGCCGCATTGAATAAGTACCATACACAAGGCGTTGCCAGCAGTTGGTTCAGTTCATTCAGTGGTGGTAATCAATTACAGCTGATCGATATCTCTACAGGTGCTGAATTCTGGTACCAGGATCAGTTCGCTTTCAGGGCCGGTTATTTTTACGAAAACCCTAATAATGGCAATAGAAAATATTTTACTTTAGGCGCAGGCTTGAAATACAATACATTCGGACTTAACTTTTCCTACCTGATACCTTCGGGTAACGGCGTTACAAGATTGCCTTTATCAAATACATTACGCTTTAGTTTGTCGGTAGATTTTGGAACTACAGATGATGATTCGAAATCCCCTTCAACAGAATAATATAAAATACATTTAAAAAAAGCGTCGCAATATATACTGCGACGCTTTTTTGTTTTTATATTGCCGGCCAATTTGAGCCTTCTTTACACTTTAATTCATAATAATGACGCTACGAATAGGATCCGGTGTTGATTACCATCAATTGATCGAAGGCCGCGATTTTTGGCTGGGCGGGGTGAAAATTCCTCACCATAAAGGAGCATTGGGACATAGCGATGCTGATGTCTTACTGCACGCAATATGCGATGCAATGTTGGGTGCTGCCTGTCTTGGTGATATAGGCGTACATTTCCCCGACACCGATGCTTCTTTGAAAAATATAGATAGTAAGATCTTATTAGAAAAAAGTTTTTCACTTATTAAAGCAGCAGGATACAGCATTGTAAACATTGACAGCACCCTTTGTCTGCAGGCTCCAAAAATAAAAGAGTATGTAACTCAAATGCAACAAGTTATAGCCGGCATACTTTCTTTACAAATAAGTGATGTATCTATCAAAGCGACAACAACAGAAAAAATGGGATTTGTGGGCAGAGAAGAAGGCGTGGTAGCCTATGCTACCTTACTTTTGCAAAAAAATAAATAGCACTATTGTTACCTGTTAACCAACATTACTAATACTGAATACATGCAACCAATTACTGTAAAAATTATCAACAAATCGGCAAACCCGCTACCTTCTTACGCTACAGAAGGAGCTGCAGGGATGGATCTAAGAGCTAACCTGGCTGAACCTGTAACTTTACAATCACTTGAACGTACATTGATACCTACGGGTTTATCAATTGAGTTACCTGAAGGATACGAAGCACAGGTTCGCCCAAGAAGCGGCCTTGCTATTAAACAAGGGTTAACCTGTTTAAATACGCCCGGAACAATCGATAGTGATTACAGGGGAGAAATAAAAGTGATACTGATCAATCTCAGCAGTGAAAAGCAAACCATACAACATGGCGATCGCATTGCGCAAATGGTATTGGGTAAGGTTGCGAAGGCTGACCTAATTGAGGTACAGTATTTGACTGATACCCAACGTGGCGAGGGAGGTTTTGGGCATACTGGTAAAATCTAAATACATCTAATGACATTCGGCAAGAAACAAATCAAAAAAATTACATTGCTTTTTTTAGCAGGTTTAGTAAGTCTTACTATTTCTAGTTGCCGTTCTGCGAGAACGATACGATCTGCCCTTAATAAAAGAGATACATCCAATCTGGTTAAAAAACAATCTGCTGAAGATTCAATTCTGACTATCAAAAAAACAATGAGTGCTATTACAAGCAGGCACATTGATTTTAAAACTTTTTCTGCCAAAATAAAAGTTGATTATGAAGATAGCAGAGGTACACAACCTGGCATAACAGCCTACATACGCATTATAAAAGACAGCCTGATATGGGTTTCTATGTACGCAACTGTTTTTAATATTGAAGCTTTCAGGGTTTTAATTACAAAGGATAGTGTGTTTGTGATGGATAGATTAAATAAAGAAGTGCGCCGGCGTTCGTTTGATTATTTACAAGAAACAACAGAAATACCTTTCGATTTTAAAACTTTACAGGACCTGATCATTGGTAATCCTATTTATTTTAATACGCCCATCACTTCTTACAAATTGACTGGCAATAAAATTTTGTTGGCTACTGCCGGGAAATATTTTAAACACCTGTTAACACTTAATAACCAGGATACGCTTGTACTGCATAGCAAGTTGGATGATGTGGATATCAATCGTAACAGGACCGCGGATATCACGTATGATAATTATGAGAACAGAGATGATATTGCCTTTGCTACTTATCGTGAGGTAACTGTTTCAGAAAAAAACAAATTAGATGTAAGGCTCTATTTTAAACAATATGACTTTAACAAGGATTTATCTATCTCCTTTTACATACCGCAAAATTACAAGCGAAAATAAGCGTTAATTATACACAATTGTTAATTATTACAGTGCTGAAATAGCTGGTATAACTGTATTTTTGCCATCTTGTAAACCACACCGATGATCAGGACATTTTTTATTTTATTTGCTGCTGTCTTATTAAGCACTACCGCATTTGCACAAACGAAAGGTGGTGAACAGCAAGAGCTTGAAAGGCAGCGCCAGGAACTAAAAAATGAAATTGATCAGGCACAGCAACAGCTTGATCAGACAAGGCAATCTACCAAGGCCAGCAAACGCGACTATATCATGGCCAGTGAAAATTTAAACAGGCAGGAGCGCGTGCTAAAAAATATAAATAAAGAACTTTCTACCATTGATAATACGATCACCAACTCGCAAAGAGATGTAAGAAGGATGTCTTTTTTATTGGATACGCTAAAACAGGAATATACGAATAGTATGATCTATTCCTACAAAAACAGAAGTAATGTTGATTTTCTAAATTTCATTCTTTCCGCTTCCAGCTTTAATGATGCTGTTAAAAGAATAACCTACTTAAAAAATTACAGAAGCTATCGGGAACTGCAAGGTGAAAACATCATAAGAACACAACAATTATTAAAAACACGCATCGATGAATTAGCTGCCAACAAACAAAAAAAGAGCTCGGTATTAGAAACGCAAAATAAAGAGATCAGTGTACTGGCCGACCAGCAAAAACAAAAAAATGATATTCTGCAAAAATTAAAAGCACAGGGTGTAGATCTTAATAATCAAATTGCAGACAAGCAGAGACAGATGCGAAGAGTGAGTGCTGCTATTGCTGCCGCTATTAAAAAAGCACAGGAAGACGCGAGACGAGAAGCGCTTGTTACTGCCGCCGCAGATAAAGAAAAAGCAAAAAAAGATGCAGAAGCCGCTAGAAAATTAGCTGCAGAAAATCCAACCACCACCACCACTACTACTGTTGTAACAAAACCGATCAAGGCAAAACCGGAACCCGTAAAACAGGTGAGTGTTTTGTTGAACTCAACAAACATTGTTACAAATACCAGCTTTGAAAAAAACAGGGGCTACCTGCCATGGCCTGTTGACAGAGGTTCAGTGCTAATGCATTACGGTAATAATAATGTAGGTAAGTTGGTCATGAATGTTTCCTGTATATCGATTGGTTCGGATATCGGCACTCCGGTTAAATCTGTATTTGACGGCGTGATCTCTGCTGTTAAAAATGCAGACGATGTAATGATCGTGATCATTCAACATGGTAAATATTTTAGTACCTATACTAATATTGGAAAAGTCTCCGTCCAAAAAGGACAGGTCGTTAAAACCGGACAGGTAATTGGTGAAGTGCAGGCCAACGATGATGGTGTAGGCGCATTGGATTTTTATATCAGCACAGAGACAGCGGATCTTAATCCTGAACAATGGTTAAGGCGGAGATAATTATTTGATCAGGCGATGATATAATTGTTCGTATTGTGGAACAATATTCTGTATATCAAACTTCTTAGCCTGCGCTAGCGCATTTGCTTTAAATTGTTTAGTGGTTGCTTCGTCTTTGAAAATTGCCAACGCATTTTTACACATATCTTCTATATCTCCCACATTGCTCATGTATCCTGAATAACCGTTGATATTTATTTCGGGCAAACCGCCTGCATTAGTAGATATTACCGGCACTTCTGCTGCCATTGCTTCCAACGCTGCCAATCCAAAGCTTTCGTATTCACTTGGTAAAATAAACAGGTCTGCGATCGGTAAAATATCTTCCATCTGCTCCTGCTTGCCTAAAAATTTAATACTTTCCAACGCAACACAATCACGGCAGATCGATTCTACATAGGGCCTTTCCGGGCCGTCTCCCAATAATAATAACCTGGAAGGCATTTGTTCGTTGATCAATAAAAAAGTCCTTACCACATCATCTACCCTTTTCACTTTTCTAAAGTTAGAAGCATGCACAATTATTTTCTCTCCTTTTGGCGCGATCAGCTTTTTAAAAGCATCTACGGGTTTTTTATTAAAACGTTTTACATCTACAAAATTGTAAATCACTTCAATTTCTTTTTCGATCACAAAATTCTTGTATGTTTCGTCTCTTAGGTTTTGCGACACGGCTGTTAATATATCACTCTCATTCATAGAGAATGTTACTACCGGGCTATACGTTTTATCCCTTCCCACTAAAGTAATATCGGTTCCATGCAAGGTTGTAATTACAGGAATAAATTTGCCTTGCTTCGCTAATATTTGTTTAGCCATATAAGCAGCAGATGCGTGAGGAATGGCATAATGCACGTGTAATAACTGAATGTTATGGTTGATTACAACATCTACCATCGCACTTGCCAAAGCTGTTTCGTATGGAGGAAAATCAAACAGCGGATACTCGGGCACCCTTACTTCATGGTAAAATATATTAGCATGAAAACCACCTAATCTCACCGGTTGCTGGTAAGTAATAAAGTGAATATTATGACCATTATCCGCTAATGCTTTACCTAATTCTGTTGCCAGTACACCACTACCACCAAAAGTAGGGTAACACACAATGGCTATATTCATTATTATATATTAAAGAGTTGAAATATTAAATTGATATTTATCGATGCAATTTACCTATTTCTTTTTTGATTTCAGAATACCAAACTGTTATATATAAAATTGGTAAGTTTGTAAAAACAATACCTATGCGAAAAGCAGTAACCATTTTTGTTCTAATCATACTATTTACTAGCATTGGTTTCCTCTATTACAGGTATTATTTTGTATTTGGAGAAGGAGTTAAATCCGGGCAGCTAAATTACCTTGTAAAAAAAGGATATGTATTTAAAACCTACGAAGGCAAGTTGATACAGCAGGGATTTCGCTCCGAAACAATGGGCTCGATAGAATCTTATACATTCGAATTTTCAGTAACAGATGAAAGTGTTGCGCAAAAATTGATGTCCAATAGCGGCAAGGAATTTGACCTGCACTATAAAGAATACATCGGCACTTTGCCTTGGCGGGGAGTAACTCCCTTTATTGTAGATAGCATTATCGCTATGAAAGAGGTGGCAAGGTAGGGCCGCCAATTAAACGGCTAACAATAAAAATATGACCGGCTTTTTATGAAAGTCGGTTTTTTCTTTTTTCCAATCGTCAACTCTTTTTGTTTTTACGTACTCGTTGACTGATGTCAGCTCTGCCGCAATACATAGTTTTGTAGATGGCTTGCAGGTTTTTAATAATACTTCCAGCAATTGATTGTTACGATAGGGTGTTTCAATAAAGATCTGCGTACTATTCTTTCTTTGAGATTCGATCTCTAATTCTTTGATCGTTTTTACCCTTTCGCCATTATCGATCGGCAAATAACCAACAAATTGAAATTGTTGTCCGTTCATTCCGCTCGCCATTAAAGCTAGTAAGATCGAGCTCGGGCCAACCAGGGGCTTCACCACCGCGTTCATTTGCTGCGCCATATCAATTAATATTTGTCCGGGGTCAGCAATACCCGGACAACCCGCTTCACTGACGATCGCTATATTTTTGCCTTCTGTTATTCTTTGCCTGAAAATATTTTTTTGTTCATCTTCTGCTTTGTGAATAGTATGCCACTCATAATCATCAATGATCATTTCTTTGTAGATACTTTTAAAAAAACGCCTGGCGGTACGTTCATTTTCTGCAAAGATCACCTGGCAATCTTTTATAGCATCAATGATATATAAAGGAATGGTCTGCGTAGCCGCTTCATCTAAAACACATGGAACTAAATAAACAATACTACTCATACAAATTATTTATGGCTATGATTTGAGAAACGCGCCTTTTTTATCATGCAAACTCAATGTTGATGCGATCACAGCATAGCTTGGCGCTAATATCCAACCCACTATTAAGAATAGATGCATCATGTAGAAAACGATTCCATTGCCGATTGCCAGTCCCTGGTGTTTACTAATAAATGCAGCACTTTGAGAAGGAGACATTTTTTTTCTTTCGCAACTATAATCCAGCATAGAAAAACCGAGGTAATAACATTCTACAAAAAATGCGAGTACCACTGTAGCCAAGCCAATGATGGGTATAAATGATAATATTAAGATGCTTAAGGAATAGACAGTCTGCCATGCCATATTACGAAGCGCTATACTAATACCGCGAAATATATCTGTAAAGAATTGCCTGAAACTAAAAGGATATTCCCTGCCCTCGATGATCGCTTCTGTTTTGCCATTTAGATAAACAAATACAGGTGAGCCGACAATGAGAAATAAATATTTAAAAAGAGAAAAGTAAAAAAAGAAAAACACCAGTTGAACAGCCACTCTTACGATAACGAATAACAATCCCCATACACTTTCTTTATTATTCATGAACCATGATCCAATGCCTGTTTCGGTTAACCCGTATTCAATAACACCTTTAGAGGTGATCCAAAAAAAATGCATGCTGGCAAAAAAAAGTGCTGCATATAAAATACCCGGGATAATGATCCACTTCCACAACCGGTTATCAACGATGAACTGGTGAGCCTTTACATAAGATCGTATCGCTATAATGATGTCTTTAAGCATATCGTTTCGCAATTATAACCGCAACTTTTAATACATTAGCAGCTAAAATACAAATAAGTTGAAGAAGTTAACCATTGATTTTTACAACCGAAAAGATGTACGGCAAATTGCGCGGGAATTATTGGGCAAAATAATAGTAACAAAAATTGATGGACATACAACCAGTGGCCGGATCGTGGAAACAGAAGCCTACATAGCGATAACGGACCAGGCATCGCATACGTTCGGTGGTAAACGCACTGCCCGCAACGAGCACATGTATGGCGCTGCCGGGACATCTTATGTTTATATCTGTTATGGCATGCATCATTTATTTAACGTAGTTACTAATGAAATAGAAACGCCCGATGCCGTTTTAATAAGAGGTGTAGAACCTGTTAAAGGAATTAACACCATGTTCGACCGGAGTGGTAAATTAAAATTAGACAATACGATTTCAAAAGGCCCGGGCAATGCGGCCAAAGTTTTGGGTATAAATAAACAGCACTCAGGATTAAACTTATTAGGCAATAAAATATTTATTGAAGATGACGGGTTTGTAGTAGATGACAAACAAATAGGGATCAGTAAACGTATCGGCGTAGAAGGCGCAGGCAAAGCGGCTTTATTGCCTTATAGGTTTTATATCAAAGGCAACAAGTATGTAAGTGGAACCCCTAATAAATAATTATTTAACCAATTTAAAAGGTACGATCTTTTTTATTTCTGCTAAGCATCTTGCACCCATAGAAATTGAATCTATTTTGCCGGAACCAATTTCTTTTCCATCATAGTTGATAGATGAACAGGTGTCTTTATCAAGGTGCATATCTTTTGCCGTTGAAACTGAATCAATTCCTCGGGCATAACTAAAATCTTTTTCGCATAAAAGAATGGTGTTATTTTTCAAAAAGGAATATGTCATTCTACATTGCCCGACACAGCCATATGCAGTGAATGTTATCTTTTTTATTTCTCCATTTTCATAGTAAGCCATTCCCTGGTTACCTTCTGTCCCATCATCGCCTAGAGAAAAGCTATACGTGTTAGAATCAATTTTTATGAGATCGATAGCCTCGGGTACGGCTTTTTTTATTGAGTCGATTGGCTTTGTAAGCATGGGTGTGTCCTTAGCGGCATACTCATTTTTTATAGCCGAATCGACAACAATGGTCGTTGAATTGGCCCTGTTTCCACAAGAATATAATATGATCCCGCTCACGAATAGAGCTATCAATAAAATTCGCATGATCATTTTTTAGATTATTTAAATTTTCCAACAAGATTATAAGAGTCATCCACAAACTGTAACAATAATTTTTTGGACAAATGCCCATCAACAATAATGGTGTTCCAATGTTTTTTGTTCATGTGATAACCGGGCAAAACATTTTCAGGGTATTCTTCTCTTAATTCGACAGCATGATCAGGATCGCATTTTACATTGAATTGTAATGGCGCTGCATCCAGCGATGCTAACAAGAAGATCTTATTGTTTACTTTAAAGACCAGGGTTTCTTTGCCAAATGGAAAGCCTTCTGTCACCAAAGGCTTTTTTACAATATATTCTCTTAATTCTTCGATATTCATTTTTCTGCGATTATATGAACGTCTATTTTCTGCAGTTCTTTCAGTTGATACAAAACCTCTGTAAGCCTGTTTTTGGGGATGCCGGTTTTGATCACACAAAACAATTGTGTTTCCTGACTGATGATCGTGCAACTATATTGTTTCAATATCATCATCACTTCATTCATCTTTGTATAATCGAACTGAATGGCATATTTTATTTCAACCTGCTTTTGAATAATCGGTGTTACCTGTAATGCAAGTGCCGTAACAGTTTTATACGAATTAATTAATCCCGGAACACCTAATAAGGCACCGCCGAAATAGCGGATAACTATCACTGCAACATTAGTTACTTCTTTACTATCCAGCTGACCAAGAATAGGTTTACCTGCAGAACCAGAAGGCTCGCCATCATCATTTACCCTAAAATTGTTTCCATCAGTGCCAATGCGATATGCAAAACAATGATGCTCAGCTTTAGGATGCTCTTTTTTTAATTGCTGCAAATATTTTTTAAAATCCTCAACTGATTCGATCGGGTAGACATATGCAATGAATTTACTACCGCGATCCTTATATTCTGCAGTACCCGGCTTATCGATCGTAAAGTAAAAATCTTTCTCTTGCGTGATCATTGATTCATTTTTTTACTTTGATTGATATAATAATTAATAGTGTCATTTAGTATCTTTTCCTGATGCAGTAGTTTTTCATTTTTAAAATGCGGGGCATTGATGCCGTTTTCAATTACCACATCCTTATTGGTGATTGTTCTTATTTCATCCCAATGATTACTATCAATAAAACTTTGTGCAATTTTTGCTCCGCCCTCCACTATTACACTTTGAATTTTTAATTCGTACAAAGCTTTTACTACTTCAGAAATAGTATTATTGGCTAGTTTATAATACGAAAGATGTTCACCCTGTTCTTGTTTGATCTTATTAAAAACGATTGTATTCGCCTCTTTATTAAAAACACGTAATGAAGATGGTAATTTTAAATCCATATCAATTATTAAACGTATCGGGTTATTGCCTTGCCAAAGTCTTGTTGTTAAAGATGGGTCATCATGCAGTGCAGTATTGGTACCGATCAGAATAGCCACTTCTTCGCTTCGCCATTTATGTACCAATCGATTTGTTTCTTCATTACTAATAAGCACTCTTGAAAGATCAGCATTGGCAATTTTATGATCATTGCTTTGTGCCCATTTTAAAATTATGTACGGTCGTTTCTGTTCGTGAAAAGTAAAAAAACGTTTGTTCAATTCCCGGCATTCTTTTTCTAACACACCAACCATTACATTTACTCCCGCGGCTTTTAGGTTTTCTATTCCCCTGCCGGCAACTTCTTCATAACTATCCCTGCAGCCAACTATTACTTTCGGTATTTTTTTTACGATGATCAATTCCGAGCAGGGCGGTGTTTTGCCATAATGAGCACAGGGTTCAAGTGATACATATAAAGTGCTTTTTTCGATTAGATAGATATCCGCCTGATTGACACTATTGATGCAATTGACTTCTGCATGCGCTTCACCGTATTTTTTATGATAGCCTTCTCCGATGATACGTTCTTCATACACCAATATGGCGCCAACCATTGGATTAGGCGCTACATTGCCTACTCCTAATTTTGCCAGTTCAAGGCAGCGCTGCATGTATGTTTGGTCTGTTATCATTGAGAATCATCAAAAATAAACCCTAAAAAGTAAAAAACAGTAAGTTTGTATAAATGACACTAAAAGAGGTTTACAGGAAAATATTGGAGCAGGCACAAAGCATCTATTCTTTGAGCGAGGCTACCACTATAACAGATTGGATATTTGAAAATGTGGCAGATATCCAAAAAGCAGATGTAATTAAAACGCCGAATCTCGAATTATCACAACCGATACTGGAAGAATTAGATAACCGGCTTCACCAGTTATTATTGCATAAACCCATTCAATACATTTTAGGCGAAGCCTGGTTCTACGATATGAAATTGAAAGTGGATGAACATGTATTGATACCAAGGCCGGAAACCGAAGAACTGATTAGCATGATCATAACGAATCATGAAGAAAGCGTTTACCTGAAAATATTAGATATCGGTACGGGAAGTGGCTGTATTCCCATCGCAATAAAAAAACATTTGCCTGCAGCTATTATCACTTCGATAGATGTTAGCGAAGGCGCTATATTAGTAGCCAAAGAAAATGCGGCCATTCAGGAAACGCCGGTCGAATTTATTCACTCTGATTTTTTGGATGAAAATAGCTGGCATAATTTCCCGACATTTGACGTGATCGTTAGTAACCCCCCCTATATTCCTTTACACGAAAAAGAAAAGATGGATACAAATGTTACTGCTTTTGAACCACACCTCGCTCTATTTGTACCTGATAACGATCCTTTATTATTCTATAGAAAGATAGCCCTGTTCGGAAAAACACATTTGAATATTGAAGGCAAGATTTATTTAGAAACGCATGAAGATCATGCAAAAGAAACCGCAGCTCTTTTTACTACATTAAAGTATGAGTATGTAATTATCAAAGAAGATATGTTTGGAAAAGAAAGAATGGTGATCGCTTATTAACGTCGTAAATATCAATATACTTCTTTATCGTAGCAACGTGATGGGGCTACACATAAGATATTGGGTAATTTTACACTTATCTCTACTTTGTTAATTTTATTTATATCATCGCAGTAATGAAAGTATAAAGTATTTTGATACAATTTGTAAGGAAGTTCACAAGGCAAATTTAGATTATAGGTAGCTACAAGTTTGTTCTTTCTATCAAAGAAAAGAATCCTGCTATTTCCATGATAAACAATGGCTGCTTGTACCTTCAAAAATTCTTTTACAACAAAGTATTTCGATATGCCCATACTATCCGTGATTGTTCCTATATATGTTCGTTGAGAAATATCTTTTCCTGACTTTTTCGTAACTGTTTTACCAATTTTCAAAGAAATTAAAACATCATTAAAATCTTCCAATGATTGGCTATGCGCAATTTCGCAAACTATAAAAAAGAAAAAAATACAGGTAAGGATTTTCATTGCTAGGGAGGGGGATTTAATTATCGCTGCCGCTAACCGTAGCAGAAGTAGTAGCTCCTAATTTCCTCGCAACTTTCATTACTTTAACAATTACGCCCCATTGTGACACAGAATCTGCGTTGATAACTACAGCAGGTTTTACACTATCACCTTCGTTGATATATTTTCTTAGTGCCGATTCAAGAGAATCCATTGCTACTTTAGTAGCGCCTACATAAACATTTTTATCTTTATCAACGCTTACTACAACACTCTGTTTGGTTTTGGTATCACTCTTTGCCCTGGGCACACTCATTTTTATTACATTAGGATTGGCTAATGTAGAGATCATTAAAAAGAACATTAAAAGAATAAACAAAATATCATTCAACGGACCTGCGTCTACTTCCGAATGGTTATCTCTTAAAGGTTTCCTTAGTCCCATGTTGCTGCAAATATTGAAGTGAGCTCCGAAAATTTTCGGGTAATAGGTTAATTAAATACCGGTGATAAAACTATTTTGTTGGTTCCTGTAAAATATCAATGAATTCTGAGCTGGCGGCTTCCATCCTGTTGGCCGTTTTGTTTATCTGTGTATCCAAATAACTATAGCCCAGATACGCCAGCATACCAATGATCAATCCGCTTGCTGAGGTGATCAATTTTATGTACATCGCATCCGCGATCTGACTTACAGATGGATTGCTAATAGTAGCGAATTCTTTCAGTAATAATACCAATCCCACGATCGTACCTACAAAACCAAACAGTGGCGCAATGCGTGATATAACTGATAAAATGGAAAGATTTTTTTCCATTTTATACATTTCCAGCTTACCTACATTTTCCATGCTTGTTTCAATCGCATCAATAGGTTTGCCTATTCTTTGTATGCCTTTTTCGATCATCCTTGCTACCGGGCTATCAGTATTCTTTGCCAGGCTTTTTGCGGCTGCTACATTGCCATTGGTAATATTATCACGGATCATGTTCATGAAGCTATCTTCAATTTTACTTGCCTTACGGATAGCCAGTAGACGTTCAATAAAAAAGAAAACCGCTAATAAAAATAAGATGCCCAACGGGATCATTAACGGACCACCCTTGGCAAGCAATCCCCATAACGATTCTGTTTGTACGGTTGCTTTTGCTGCAGTTCCTGTGGTATCGACCTGTAATAAAATATCAAACATGCTATTAAAATTTATGAACAAATGTAATTGTTTAAAGGTATAAGTTATAACATAAAATCTATATGCAAAATACATTTTCTAGACACATAAAAATGTTAATCTTACGCTCATATTGTGCAAATAAAAATGCCGCAAAATTGCGGCATTTTTATTATATCCATTAGCTATACTTAATGTTTGTCCATCTGTTGCATGGCCATTATCTGGCGCATTGTTTTTTCCATGCCTTCGCTACTGCCATCCAAAAATATCACGTTGCCTTTTCCGAGTTCTGCGAAATTTTTGATCGCTTCTGTCCACATACTGAATAAGATTACATTGGTATCGAGATTCGCCTGTTTCATTTGTTCTGCTGCCTGGCTCATACCTTTCGCTACTTCTTCACGGAACAAAGCAACCCCTTGTCCGCGTAATTGCGCTGCTAATCTTTCTGCTTCTGCAGCAATCTTTATTGAATTCCCCTCTGCCTCTGCAGCTTTTGTCTTTGTAATTAATAGAGCCTGCCCTTCATTTTCAGCAGCTGCTTTCAAATTATTAGAAGCAACTACTTTGCTCATGCTTTGAATGATCGCTTCATCAAAAGTAATATCATTGATCTGCAGATCCTGCAAATGATAACCCCAGCCTTCTAATGTAAGGTCAACCTGTTCTTTTACATTCTCAACAATATCCCTGCGTACATTCAATACTTCGGCTTGCTTTTTTGTTGATACGAATGCCCTGATACTTCCTTCTACCGTACGTATCAATGCCTGCATCAGGTCTTTTTCACTAATAAATTTGAAGGCAACATTTTTGATCGTCTCTTCATTTACATTTAATACCGAATACAATAACATCGATTTAAAGTAAACATTTGCCTGATCTACTGTTACTGCCTGGAATTCTAATTCTACAGAGCGATTTTGAATACTTACTCTTTTATAGATCTGATCCAGCATTGGTATCTTGAAATTCAATCCCGGCATTTTTATGCTGTGGTATTTTCCCAATCGTACGATCACTGCGATCGTCCCCTGGTTGACCGTAAATAATCCGCCAAGGATGATCAATACAATGGGTATCGTCCACCAAAATTCTCTTAATAAGTCCATGATTATAAATTTTGTGGAAGGTACAGATTTTTATATCGCCAACCATTTACTAATTATTAACCTTTTGATTTTCTTATGTTTTCTCTTCCCATATCATGCTTAGATGCACGATCGTTTCTGCAGCTTTGGCCATATCTTTTGTGCCGATCCATTCTAATTTGCTATGGATATTTTGCATACCAGTGAAAATATTCGGACAAGGTAATCCCATATAACTTAGCCTGCTTCCATCTGTACCACCACGAATACTTTCTTTTTTTATTAGTAGCCCGGCTCTTTTAATTGCTTCTTCCGCGTAAGCAACAACCTGTGGATGTTGATCTAATATTTCTTTCATATTGCGATACTGTTCCTGTGTAGTATACTCCATTGTTGCGCCCGGAAATTTATTTACTACATCAATCGCAAGCGCTTTCAATCTTTCATGGTGTTTTTGTAATCCGGTTACTGTAAAATCCCTTACAATGAATTGTATAGTTGCTTTTTCAGCAATACCATTCATTCCAACAGGATGTACAAATCCTTGTCTCAACGCTGTTGTTTCCGGACTCCATTCATTTTTCGGCAAGGCATCTAAAATTGCACCGGCTACTTTTAATGCATTTACTAATTTATTTTTTGCATACCCCGGATGAACAATGACACCATGAATAATAATATTGGCAGCATCAGCGCTAAATGTTTCATCTTCCAAACTTCCCGCTTCGCCTCCATCCAATGTATAACCAAACTCGGCTCCAAGTTTTTGCATATCTATTTTAGCCGTGCCTTGTCCTACTTCTTCATCCGGTGTAAAAACAATTTTTATATCGCCATGTTTAATAGCAGGGTTTTTCACCAAATAAATTGCAGCTTGCATAATGGCAGCCACGCCACTTTTATCATCAGCACCTAATAGTGTTAGTCCACTTGCGGTAATGATATCATGCCCGATATGTTCCTGCAGGTATGGCCACTTACTTATTTTTAAAATTTGCGAGGTGTCATCCGGCAATATTATATCCCTCCCATCGTAATTAGGATGAAGGATAGGTTTAACGTTGGTACCACTGCAATCAGGGGCTGTATCTAGATGCGAACAGAAACAAATAGCAGGTACATTTTTTTTATCGCTGTTGGATGGAATAGTTGTATACACATAACCGAATTCATCTGTTTCGGCTTTTAGGCCCAGCTCAAGCAATTCTTTATATAACACCTGGCTAAGGTCTTTTTGTTTTGCTGTTGTTGGGTGTTCTTTACTTTCTGGATCGCTTTGCGTATCTATTTGTACATAACGTATAAAACGTTTTGCTACATCGTTGGGATTTATTTTTATCATAATAAAAGGGACGACCGACAACTAACAACCGATTTATTTTTCGGTCGCCGGTGGTCGGTCGTCAGTCGTCGTTATATAATTAAGCGATTTCTACAAGCTCGATATCGAACACTAATTCTTTACCTGCCAAAAAATGATTTGCATCAAGAATGATCACCTCATCTTTAACTTCTACCACAACAACGGGAACGGGCTGGCCTTGTTGGTTACTTAAGGTTAATTGCATACCCGGCTCCAGCTTCATATCTACAGGAACATTTTCTTTTGGAAATTCGATGATAGCGTCATCGTTCTTCTCACCATAAGCATCAACGGCAGGAATATTGATCGTTTTCTTCTGGCCGATGGTCATACCCGGCATCGCATCATCAAAACCTTTGATCATTTGTCCGGCACCTACCGTAAATTCTAATGGTTCTCTGCCCATAGAAGAATCGAACTGTTCACCGTTCGTTAATTTTCCTGTGTAATGTACTTTTACAAAATCTCCTGCTTTTACTTGAGCCATTGTTATTGTTTTATTTTTTTAAGAATAAGTCACACTTTTTGGCAATTTATATATTAAATCCCACTCTTCCGAATTAAAAACCCATACAGCACATAAGATTTGACCGATTGGCCGGATTGTTGGAATTTAGCAGTTGACTATCAACTCATTCAAACCATATAGATTGAAGAAACCGCTCCTGTTCATATTATCACTGGCGCTAAGTATAACCGCTATTTCGCAAACCATTGCACCCATTATTCCGGGCGCAGAGCGTATGGATATTTACCTGCCGGCCTTAAAAGGTAAGACTGTTGCCGTATTTGCTAACCAAACGTCCAGGGTGAAAAATACTTCTTTGGTAGATACTTTATTAAGCAGGGGAATAAATATTGTAAAAATATTCGGCCCCGAACATGGCTTTAGAGGCGATGCGGATGCAGGCGAAGAATTTGGTAATACGGTTGATAAAAAAACCGGCATTGCTATTATAAGTTTATACGGCGATCACAAAAAGCCTACGGCAGAAGATCTTAAAGGTATCGATGTGATCGTTTTTGATGTGCAGGATGTTGGGATAAGATTCTACACTTTCATTTCATCATTACAATATTGTTTGGAAGCTGCGCTTGAAAATCACAAACAATTTTTATTGCTTGACCGGCCAAACCCAAATGGATTTTATGTAGATGGGCCGGTACTTGATCCGGAGTTCAAAAGTTTTGTAGGCATGCAACCTATACCAATTGTCTATGGCATGACGATGGGTGAATATGCAACAATGCTGTTAGGCGAGAAATGGTTATCGCCTGAAGCGAATAAAGCATATAAACCAGCAGACAGCGCTTTTCAATTTATTGTTATCCCTTGTAAAAATTACGATCACAACAGTAAATATATTTTGCCTGTAATGCCTTCACCGAATTTAAAAGAGATGCAATCAATTTATCTCTACCCTTCTACCTGTTTTTTTGAAGGCACTGTAGTAAGCGAAGGAAGAGGAACTGATAAACCATTTGAAATATTTGGCCATCCTGCATTACCTAAAACATTGTATTCGTTTATACCTAAACCAAATGCAGGCGCTAAAAGTAGTAAATGTTTTTATCAACAATGTTTTGGTTGGAATTTATCGGGAACAAAGGAAGAAGTATTAAAAAGGCTCGACAATAAAATACAATTAAAATATTTGCTGGATACTTATAAATTATTTCCAGGGAAAGACAGTTTCTTTTTAGCAACTAATTTTTTTAATAAATTGGCAGGCAATGATGTATTGATGCAACAAATAAAAGATGGCAAGACTGAAACTGAAATAAGAAAAAGCTGGGAACCTGCATTGGCTGACTTTAAAAAGATCAGAAAGAAATATTTATTATACAAGGATTTTAATGCGCAATAAAAAATGATCGAAGCGAAAATACCCACTATTAATATGGACAATACGGTGCACTTTCCTCTCGGACAAAAAAAAGGCCTGAGGATTGTATTTATGGGAACACCTGAATTTGCGGTTGCTTCATTACATACATTAGTGGAGGCAGGATGCAATATTGTTGGCGTCATCACTGCGCCTGATAAAGCTGCCGGCCGGGGTATGGAACTGCAACAAAGTGCCGTAAAAAAATATGCACTTGAAAAAGGCTTACTTATTTTACAACCGGAAAAATTAAAGGATCTCGAATTTTTAAAAGAACTACGATCATTACAGGCAGATCTTCAAGTTGTTGTTGCCTTTAGAATGTTACCTGAAGTTGTGTGGAACATGCCGCCAATGGGTACGATCAATTTACACGGATCATTATTGCCACAATACCGTGGCGCAGCACCCATTAACTGGGCCATTATTAATGGAGAAAAAGAAACCGGGGTAACAACCTTTAAACTGCAACAAGAAATTGATACAGGCGATATTTTATTAGTTGAAAAAATAACTATCCGTGATGATGAAAACGCAGGCGAATTACACGATGAAATGAAAGAGGTTGGCGCTGCTCTTTTATTAAAAACAGTCCGAGGATTTATCGAAGGCAGTTTAAAAGAAACACCACAAATTCAATCAGCCGATCCAAAACATGCGCCCAAAATATTTACTGAGACCTGTAAAATAGATTGGAACAAACCTGTTGAAGAAGTGTATAATTTAATCCGTGGCTTAGCCCCTTATCCGGCAGCCTTCACTTTTTTGGATGGAAAAAAATTAAAGGTCTATAAAGCAAGTAAAGAATTATCCAATTCAAGCAAAGCTGGCGAATATAAAACTGATAAGAAAACCACTTTACAATTTGCTTGCACTGATGGCTATATTAATATTCTTGAATTACAATTGGAAGGAAAAAAGAAAATGAACGTTGAGGATTTTTTGAGAGGTTATCGGTTTGCAGAAGACAAATAATTATTTACTCCACTTTACCTTTTCTGCAATCGGAACAATACGTTTTCCTTTGTGTTCAACATCTGAATAGCCCAAATAGATCATTCCCATTATAACATCTTCGTTGCGCAAATGCAATAACTCTTTCATTGAATAATGATGCACCATACCGCCAGTTGACCAGAATGATGCAATACCTAATGCCGTTGCGCCTAATAGAATATTTTGTATGGCGCTCGATACTGCCGCTTCCTCTTCCATTACAGGAACTTTAGGCAAAGCGCCTCGATGCATAACGGTCATAATAATATGAGAAGCTGTATCTCCATTATGCAAAAACTTATCGTAATTGGCTTGCAAGTATTTTTCAGGATCAGTATTTTTTTTGTACAATTCTGCATGTTGTGTACAGAAGTCTTTTATAGCGGTACCACCGTATACAAAAAAGCGCCATGGTTCTGTATTGCCATGTGTTGGCGCCCAATCTGCCAGTTCTAATAATTGTTGTACCTGCGCATCCGGGATTAATTTACCGTTCATCTGGGCAGGCTTTGTACTTCTGCGCTGTTTGATAACATCGGCTATTATTGAAAAAGTATTACTCATCTTAATTGATCCTTAGTTTAGCTAACAACTCTTTACTGAAGGCCGCTTTTGGAATTACCAGGCTAACTGTATTAATAGCAAAATATGATTCAGATACATTGATATATCCTTGGTAAGGACCAACATTGCCCCATGAATTTTTAACTACGAAAAATATTTTGCCCGACTTTGATCTTTCAATCCCAAAAATGTGCATTAGGTGATCGTCTTGTGTAGTGAGGTTTTCATACAATTGCTGACGCCTGTTTTCATCCCAGTTTAGCTCCGGCATATTGGTATTGATCGTAGAATCGGGATAAGTAACAGCATCATCTAATAATAAGGCGATTCCTTTCTCCTGCATAAATCCTTTATTGCTAACATCAGTATCCCACAAAACAGAGTAACCGTTGTTTAATGCCGATTCTGTTAACTGTATCATTTCCTTTAATGGCAAATTATAATAATTGCCGTTGCTGAAATTGTCCGGCACCTGTAATATAAAAGGTTCGTAGTAAGTGTGATCGGTCAATGAAGCGATGTCAACGTATTCATCCGAATTAAATTTCAACAATTCAGTGGCAAACGATTTTGGCGTGTACGCTTTTCCGTTATATTGAAATGTTGTAGGTGGAACACCCAGGTTGTCATCTAATATTTTTGTGTAACCTACCATCCAGTTATTTGCCAAAGGCGTCGTTTTCAGAATACTGTCTAAATAATTTTTAAGGCTTGCCACCATCGCAACATGGTTGTACTCTTTTTCTCCCGGCTTCAAACCGCTATACACTGACTCAGGAATTTCACCATACGCAGCGATGGCCCTGATTACATCATGCCCTAATCCACCTTCACCAAATTGAGCATGCCCCTGGCGCAATATATAGTTCTTTGCTTTTTCCAGGTAAATATTTCTTACAACAAACATTTCACTCAGGTCAAGATCAGGTGTAGTGTTTTTTATGCATTGGCTCTCTATCATGGAAGTGCCGCCAAAACACCAGCATGTGCCGGTTTGTGCCTGGTTTTTAACAGGTGTAACCGCAATTGTTTTAGCATTCAGAAATAGTTCTTGATTTGTTGATTGCGCAGTAGTGATCGCAACAAGAATCATCAATAAAAATGTGAGGCTTTCTTTTTTAAACATATATTTTATTTAAAATAGCTAACGGTACAATCAAATTTTACATCCGTAACACCTAATTCTGCGGCGGCGGCATTGCTGATGCGAAGCAATATACCTGCATTCTGTTTCATATCCGGCATTGGCTCTAATACTTTTGCGTAGATTACTTTCCCAGTAGTGTTATCAGTGATCTTAACAATAGTACCGGCCTGTGCATTATCATATAAACAATAATACCGGCCGTCTTGCCACCCGCTATTGCTTTTAAAAATACCGGCATCTCCTTTTTCTTCAGCCAGCTGGTCTCTTCCAGGATGTTTATCGTAATCTGTTTTGAAAGAGCCTCCGTCAAAACCTTTAACTCCGGCCTTGTTTTCATCCGGTTTAACAATAGCAGGAGTTGATGGTGTTTCTTCCGGAGTAGTGGTATTTATATTTCCTTTAATAGGTTTCGAAACAGTGGTATTTTTAACAGGCAATTGTTGTGCGTCGGTTGTTGTAGCAGCATCTTCTGTTGGTTGCTTTGCGGCCGCTTTAACCTGATCAGGAGTAAGGTTCGTTCCTGAAGCTAAAAGAGATACGTCCTTCTTTACTTTTAAAAATCCTATTATCAATGGTGTTCCACTACTCACGCCATCACTTGTAATATTGTTCCATTTCTTTATTAATGTTATGGGCACTTTGTTATTGTTAACGCTGATGCGATAAAACCCTTCTTTATCATGCACCGTATAATACACCGGTATGTATGCTTCGTCGGGCGCAGGTATACCCGTTTGCGAAAAATTATTCTCGGTCAGCGGGATCATGATCGTTTGTCCGAGTGCCAATCCGGCTTCCAGTTTTAAATTATTATAGGGAGCAATTTCTTTCGGACTGATATTATACAAACGGCCAATACTGTAATAATTTTCCTTAGGCGCTACTGTATGATTGAGGTATAAATTAGGTGCTGTGCCTTGTATCAGCAAGGGCGCATTTTGTGCCGTCGCAAACAGCGGCAAACAAAATAAAAAGAATAATAAAGACTTCATTGATAATAATTTTCGTCCTCACAAAGATGCGGAATTTTGTTGGTTAGCAACATTATTACTTATGTAAAATACGCCACTCTTTGGGGTAATAATTATTGACCCTGTTGGACAAAATTTTAACCCATCCCAATGGCAATTGCTGATAAGTTAATAACACCCATCCTTTTGCAACGGTATTCAGCTTGATCTCTTCTTTTCGAAGGTATTGGAGGGCGATCTCTCTATCTACGTCCACACTTGGAATTGCCGTAGATATTATTGTGCTCAATGCCAGCTCATGATCCGGTATCAATTGATCGCGGATAACGGTTCCTAATTTGATGCCTGCTTTTTTTATGTATAATGCCGATTGAAGTGTAGCCAGTTCATCTTCAAATTGTGAAGGTATAGCTATGACCTCTTCTTTTAATTTGATGAAAGAAAAATTATCAGGCTTCTTCAATAATGGCTTAAGAATTTCCCATTCTTTATCGGATATTTTTTCAGATCTGTTGCGCGGTTTATTGATACGCCTCTCCGAAATATTTACTGTACTTTTTTTAAAAGCTGCGATAAAAAAACCTTCGCCCTTTATTTTATCAGGATAAAAACGATAGCCGTAAGCATTGTGTTTAGTTGAAACGGTCTCAACAATATTCCACTCAGGATGTAAAAAATATTTATGGGATGATAAATGACAATCATTAATTAACCAATCGCAAATTTCCTCGTCTTCATCTTTTGAATAAGAACAGGTTGAATAAATTAATATGCCGCTTTCTTTTAAAGCAGGCAATATATCTGCTAATATTCTTTGCTGGCGCTGATGACAGAGTTGTACATTTTGCTCACTCCATTCTTTAATCGCTTCGGTATCTTTACGAAACAATCCGCTTCCACTGCAAGGTGCATCCACAACAATTACATCAAAGTAATTTTCCAAACGTTGAAAATCTTTAGGGTCATTGTTAGTTACCACAACATTAGCGGCACCCCATTTGGTAATATTTTCTGATAAAATAGTTACCCTTGTTTTAATGACTTCATTACTTACTAATAAACTGGAATCGGAAATAATGGATTGTATCAAAGTTGATTTACCACCCGGTGCTGCACAGAGATCTAATATTTTTATTGGTTGAGATAGATCGACTGTCTGTTTTAATGCTTCTTCCAAAAACATACTACTGGCTTCCTGCACATAATAAGCTCCGGCATGAATTAATGGATCGGTAATAAATGACGGCCGCGCAGGAAGATAGTAACCATGATCATTCCATGGGATTTTTTCTGCAGTATTTAATATGGAAGATTGAATATTGAAGCGCTTAGTAGGATTCAATCTTAACGAAGTTATTTGTTCGCCCGATGCATGTACTTTTTCGAAGGCTTCTTTATCGAAACCGGGAATTTTATCTAACGATCGTAAAAGTGATTGGGGTAGCGACAAATATTTTTATTTTATGCTGCGTCATAAATAACAACCTTCTCGAAGTATTGTTTAAAGCTTTCTAAAAATGCTTTATGTACCGGATGTGTTTGGTAAACATCATGACCTGCAAGATCATCGAAAATTATTACTAATGAGAATGTATAGGTCGTATCAACAACCGGACGATTGATTGACGTAACCGGTGTGCCTACATATACAGCCTGCGCTGTTGGTACGCCCGTTAAAGATTCCAAACCTTTTTCGAAAGCTTCTTTTTGTTCGGCTGTTGTTTCGGGTTTAACCCAGAATAATACGTGGTGAAGTAACATGTAATAAATACTATTTAAATGTTTGAAATTTTTATTTGCTGCATGAAGGTATGCAGTACAAGTGAGTGACACAACGATGTTGCACAAAAAACTAATGCCGGTAAAAAAATTAAATCGCTTTTACCTCTGCGCAAAGATCCTGTAATACTTTTTTTGCATCGCCAAATAACATCGAAGTTTTTGGTTGAAAGAAAAGATCATTTTCAATGCCCGCATAACCAGGCTTCATGCTACGTTTATTTACGATCACATTTTTAGCTTGTTCTACTTCCAATATCGGCATACCATAAATTGGCGAAGCAGGATCATTTTTTGCGGCAGGATTCACCACATCGTTTGCTCCTAATATCAATACAACATCCGTTGTTTTAAATTCATCGTTAGCTTGTTCCATTTCTAATAACACATCATAGCTCACATCTGCTTCTGCTAATAATACGTTCATGTGGCCGGGCATACGTCCTGCTACCGGATGGATCGCGTATTTTACTTCAACACCTTTTTCCGTTAATATTTTTTCTAATTCATGACAAGTATGTTGTGCCTGTGCTACAGCCAATCCGTATCCGGGAACGATCATCACTTTATTCGCATAGCTCATTACCATTGCCGCATCGCTCAAACTAATTTCTTTGTAAGCACCCTGATCTTTTGATCCGCCACCAGCGGCTGCATTTTTGCTGCCGCCAAATGAACCAACCAATACATTTACCAATGAACGGTTCATTGCTTTACACATCAAGATCGTTAATAATGTACCTGCCGCACCAACAAGGATACCGCCGGTTAACATTACTTTGTTGTTGTATAAAAAACCACCGCATGCTGCTGCAACACCTGTAAAAGAATTCAGCAATGAAATTACAACAGGCATATCTGCGCCACCGATCGGTAGTACGAACAAGATACCATACACTAATGCTAAGCCTAAAATACAATACAGTAAATATGTTTGTGTAGGATCAATTACTAAATAAGTTGCTGCACCAATGGCTATAGCTAATAAAAATAAATTGAAAATGTTTTGTCCGGTGAAACTATAATCTTTCACTTTGCCATTTAATTTACCCCAGGCGATCATGCTTCCAGCAAAAGAAACAGAGCCGATGATCAAGCCGATCACAATAATCAAAACTGTTGGACGAATAAGGCTGATATCAGTAAAGACCATTGATATTTGTGATAAACCTCTTGAGATATGATTGAACTCAACCAAAGAAATTAAAGCCGCGCAAGCACCACCCATTCCGTTAAATAAACTCACCATTTCCGGCATTGACGTCATCTTGACTTTCTTTGCGGATAATGTTCCTATAATTCCGCCAATTAATAAACCGCCGAATATCCATATAAAATTATGAAGGTGGAGGCCTGTTTCCGGACTACGATATAAAAAGATTGTTCCCAAAATTGCTACCGTCATACCAAAGGCAGCGACTAAATTTCCTTTTCTTGCTGTCGCAGGATTGGATAACATTTTTAATCCAAGTATAAATGTGATCGAACCGATCAGGTAGCAAATGGTAAGTAAGTTAAGGCCCATTGTAATTTATTTTACCCCCATCCCCTGAAGGGGTGCTGGAGAATTAGATATTAATTCGTGTAATTAGTGAATAAAAATTCGTGTTATGATCACGCTAATTATTTTTTCTTCTTGAACATTTCAAGCATTCTGTCTGTTACTACAAAACCACCAACAACGTTGATCGTTCCTAAGATAACTGCCAGGAAACCTAATATGATCGCTAATAAATTATCTGATTCTGCCTTACCCATTACGATAATAGCGCCGATGATCACCACCCCATGAATGGCATTGGCACCACTCATTAAGGGCGTATGCAAAACACTTGGTACGCGGCCGATCACTTCAATACCCACAAATACCATCAGGATAACGATGTAAATGATTTGCTGATTATTGGAGATCCATTGAAGAATTTCTTTCATAAAAACTATTTATCAATTAGGCAATTAAACTTTTTACGCGATCGTTTACAATTTCACCATTGTGTGCAATGCATGAACCTTTGATCAGGTCATCTTCAAAATTCAAATTGATGTTGCCATCTTTATCGATCATCAATTGTAAAAAATTCAGGATATTTTTTCCGTATAATTTGCTGGCATCGCTTGGCATATCGGAAGCTAATCTTGAATTACCAACAATGCTTACGCCATTATGAATAACGGTAGCATCATTTTTCGTAAGATCCGTATTGCCACCGGTTGATGCAGCGAGGTCAATAATCACAGAACCGTTTTTCATGCCCTCGATCATGGCTGTTGTAATTAATATCGGCGCTTTCTTTCCTGGAATTTGTGCGGTTGTAATAACGATATCAGCTTTAGCAACACTTTCAGCGATCTTAGCTTTTTGTCTTTGTATAAATTCTTCGCTTTGTTCTACTGCGTAACCGCCTGCTTTACTTGCATCTGCCGCGCCTTCTACTTCTACGAATTTGGCGCCCAAGCTCATTACTTCTTCTTTTACTGCGGGCCTTGTATCAAATACTTCAATAACAGATCCTAATCTTTTTGCTGTTGCAATTGCTTGTAAGCCCGCAACACCGGCACCAAGTATCAATACTTTTGCAGGCGCAATACTACCTGCAGCGGTCATGAACATTGGAAAATATTTTGGATAAACATTAGCTGCTAACAATACTGCTTTATACCCGGCGATATTAGCCTGACTACTTAATATATCCATGCTTTGTGCACGTGTTGTACGCGGCAACATGTCCATACTAAATACGCTCAAACCTTTGCCCGCCCATTCTTTCATCAGACTAGCTGTAAAAAGCGGTTGAAAAACGCCAACAGCTATCGCACCTTTTTTCATGCTTGAAATATCAGCATCAGAAAAAGTGTTGAACGATAAAATGATGTCGGAGTTTTTTAATACTTCAGCGCGACTGGTTACTGTTGCGCCGGCTTCTTTATACTTGTCATCATTCGCAAAAGCGGTTACGCCTGCGGTTGATTCAATATATGTTTCTACTTTCCATTTTTTTAACAGTGTTAGATGTTCTGGTAGTAGCGAAACTCTGGTTTCGGGAGTTGGTTCTTTTAATACACCAATTATCATAAATAATAGTAATTGCCGTGAAGATAGTAAAAATTAATATGCAACGGAGAAGTGTTGCTTTACTTTAAAATCATTATTTATCAGCACTATTCCAATGAAAAAAAGATCGATCGTAAGCGTTACGGCCGGATGCGACTGAATCTCTTGCCAGGCTGCTTCCATTTCAGCGCTCCAATGAATATCGTCAAATATTAAAATAGTAGCATTTGTTGAATGATTTAGCAGCTGATTAAAGTAACCTAATGTCGGTTCTTTTCTATGGTTCCCATCAATGAAAGCCAGGTCAATTTTATTTAATTGGGCAAAAAGTGGCTGTAAGGTTTGGCCAAAATCACCTTGGACCAATTCAATATTTTTTAAACCTAAAGAATTGAAATGCTGCTGCGCGATAGCAGCGATATTTTTTGCGCCTTCACAAGTGAATACTTTTGAATTAGTTGAAGCCAGATAAGCTGTTGTAATGCCGAAAGATGTTCCTAATTCAATGATCGTTTCCGTTTTATAATACTGCACTATTCGAAATAACAACTGCGCATATTTTTTTTGTTTTAAAGAAGAAGCGGCGATATCTTTTACAACTCGCTGATTGGTTTTGATGACAGCAGAACCGGCACCAAAATCTTCCACTTCAATTACGGTATTGTTAGCTAATAAATTCTTTCTGCTGCCTTCTATTTGCTCATAACATTTATACTTTTTTTTATCTTTCAATAC
Organism: Ferruginibacter sp.; assembly: GCA_035485735.1. Classification (GTDB taxonomy): domain Bacteria; phylum Bacteroidota; class Bacteroidia; order Chitinophagales; family Chitinophagaceae; genus Ferruginibacter. The sequence goes on along the minus strand of DATHNS010000025.1, from coordinate 626,343 downwards.
ATTCCTGATAAAATCATATACGAACGGAGAATGCACACCGTGGCCTTTTCCGTTGGATGCGGTAAAATAATAATGCAGGTATTTTTTTGCTAATTGAAAACGAGTATACACAGTAAACAAGGAATAAGAAATATAAAATAAGAAATAAGGAAGTTATGCAAAATGATTATGCAGTCTTCTTTTCCCATACTTGAAAGCTATATGCATACGCATGCTTTTCATCTATCGGATGATCTTCATTGGAGATCAGTTTCCATTTACTTTCATCAATTGCGGGAAAGAAAGTATCTGCATCAAAACTTGCATGCACTCTTGTGATATAAATTTTATTGGCAACATCCATTGATTGTTTGTATATCTCTCCGCCGCCGATCACAAATATTTCTTTGCAGTTTGTCTTTTTGGCTTCCTCTAAAGCTTTGTCTAAAGTATCTACAACAATTGCACCATCAGCTTTCCATTCTTTATTTCTAGTGATAACAATGTTCGTTCTGCCTGGCAATTGTTTACCGAAAGATTCGAAAGTTTTTCTACCCATTACGATGGTCATTCCCCAAGTAATATTCTTGAAGAATTTCATGTCATTGGGTAAGCTCCACAATAATTTATTGTCTTTGCCAATGGCGTTGTTTTCTGCTGCGGCAACAAGTAGGCTTATGATCATAAATAAGAAATAAGGAACACAAAATAAGAAATAAGGAAGTTTTAGACCATAATTCTTTTTTAGCATATTGGCAGAAGAAGTTAGTTATTTTATATTATTTTTTTTAGCGGTTTCTATGCTTTTGAGAAAAATCGCCATTAATTCATTACTTTCTTTGAGTACTACAGTTATTTTCTCGTCGATTAATATCGGTTTCTCATTTATTATCCGAAGATTAATTCGAGTCTCCCTTATTTCTTTTAAAACCACTTTCATTTTATGAATAAAATCCGCCGGAGATTCGGCTGCTTGGGCTTCCCCATAAACTAATGCAGTTGCCGTAGAACTTTTTGATAACTGATGAACGAGATTTTGTGCGACCTTGGTATTTGGAAGCAGATCGCAAATCCCTAAACATGCACATGCAAATTTTACCAACCTGTCTTCAAGATTGTACTTTTTAATTTCCATAGGATATTTTTAAAAAAGGTACTTATGTAGAAATTTCGAATTTAAATACTGATCAACTTTCTTATTCCTTATTTCTTATTTTGTATTCCTTATTTCCCCTAAACAGCCACAGGCGCTTTAATAGCGGGCCATGATTGATAATTCACTAATTCAAAATCTTCAAACTTAAAATTGAAAATATCTTTTACTTCCGGATTAATTTTCATTGTTGGCAAAGGAAAAGGAGCTCTTGTTAATTGCAAATGTGCCTGCTCAAAATGATTATTGTATAAATGCACATCACCGAATGAATGTACAAATTCTCCCGGCTCTAATCCACAAACCTGCGCGATCATCATGGTGAATAATGCATAAGAGGCAATATTAAAAGGCACACCCAAAAACACATCAGCACTACGTTGGTAAAGCTGACAACTTAATTTTCCATCAGCCACATAGAATTGAAACAAACAATGGCAAGGCATTAATTTCATTTTAGGCAGATCAGCTACGTTCCATGCGCTGATTATTAATCTCCTGCTATCAGGGTTTGTTTTTATCTGGTGTATCAGATCCTTTACCTGGTCAACTTCTACACCGCCTGCCCCTTCCCAGCTGCGCCATTGTTTGCCATACACCGGACCAAGATCTCCGTTCTCATCAGCCCATTCATCCCAGATCTTTACATTATTCTCCTTTAAATAGGCAATATTGGTATCACCTTTTAAAAACCACAGCAATTCATAAATAATACTTTTCATGTGGCATTTTTTTGTCGTCACAAGAGGGAATCCTTCACTCAGATCAAAACGCATTTGGTAGCCAAACACACTTCTGGTACCTGTTCCTGTACGATCGCTTTTATCTTTTCCCGTATCAATAATATGCTGTAGTAATTGTAGGTATTGCTGCATGACCTGCAAGTTAATTAATTTGGGAGACGTCTGAACCATTGATTAAATTGATTTTTATGATTCAATTGATTTGTGGAATTTGCGTTAATAAATCCTATTAATCCACAAATCCTGCGAATCCCAATTCAGACAAAAAATAAAATATGCATATCAATATCAGAAAAGCAACTAAAGAAGATTGTCCACGTATGATGGAACTCGTTAACGAGCTGGCCGTTTATGAAAAAGCACCTCAGGAAGTAACTGTCGATTTTAATCATTTTGTAGAAAGTGGATTTGGAAAAAACCCTATATGGTGGGCATATGTAGCAGAAGCCAATGGCGCAGTTCAAGGTTTTGCACTCTGCTATATCCGCTACTCTACCTGGAAAGGGCAAAGAATATTCTTAGAAGATCTTTTAGTAACGGAAAAATACAGGGGAAATGGAATGGGGAAATTATTAGTTGATAAAGTAATGGAAGATGGGAAAGGAAAACAATTTACCGGCATCACCTGGCAGGTTTTAGACTGGAACGAGCCTGCTATCAATTTTTATAAAAAATATAAGAACGTGGTTTTTGACGAAGAATGGATCAATTGCAATATTAATTTCTAGAATTCGTTCTTTTTGTAGTTTTTATTACTCCTTAATTGCATTATCTTTATAGCAATCCCTCAAATAATACAAATTACAAAGAATCTTTATGGCAGATAAAATCACGATGTCTAGTGGAAAATTAAACGTTCCCAATCATCCTATTATTCCCTTTATTGAAGGCGACGGTATAGGGCCGGATATTTGGAAAGCATCCGTTAGGGTATTTGATGCTGCTATTCAAAAAGCTTACAAAGGCGAGAAAAAGATACAATGGATGGAAGTATTGGCCGGTGAAAGGGCTTTCAACGAAACCGGCAGCTGGATGCCTGAGGCAACTATGAATGCTTTTAAAGAATATTTATTATCAATAAAAGGGCCACTTACAACGCCGGTTGGCGGCGGGATCCGCTCGCTAAATGTTGCACTAAGACAAGAGTTGGATCTATACGTTTGTTTAAGGCCGGTAAAATATTTTGAAGGAGTACCCTCACCCATGTGGCAACCTGAAAAAGTAGAGATGACGATCTTCAGAGAAAATACAGAAGATATCTATGCGGGCATCGAGTACATGACCGGCACACCTCAGGCAAAGAAATTATTAGATTTTCTGATAAATGAGATGGGCGTAAAAAATATTCGTTTCCCTGAAACTACTTCGCTGGGCATTAAACCGGTGAGTAAAGAAGGCAGTGAGCGATTGATCCGTTCTGCGTTAGAATTTGCGATAAAAAACAAATTGCCATCGCTAACAATTGTACACAAAGGGAATATCATGAAATTCACAGAAGGCGCTTTTAAAAACTGGGGATACGAATTGGCTGAAAGAGAATTTGCGGGCGAAGTATATACCTGGAACCAATGGGAAAGAACAAAAAAAGAAAGTGGTGAAGCTGTTGCCAATGAAGAAATGAAAATTTCTGCCGTAGGCGGAAAAGTAATTGTAAAAGATGCCATTGCAGATAACTTTTTGCAGCAGGCATTGTTAGCCCCGCAAGACTATTCTGTGATCGCAACATTAAATTTGAATGGAGATTACATCAGTGACGCTTTGGCTGCACAAGTCGGTGGTATCGGTATTGCACCTGGTGCCAATATCAATTATTTAACCGGCCATGCAGTATTTGAAGCAACACACGGTACCGCGCCAAAATTCGCTAATACCAATACCATGAATCCTTCGAGCGTTATTTTAAGTGGTGTTATGATGCTGGAATACATGGGCTGGAGAGATGCGGCAGAACTGATTACCAACGCTGTTGGTAAAACAATCCGCAGCAAAAAAGTAACGATAGATTTTTATAATTTGATGAAAAAAGGAACGCTTCTGAAAACAAGTGAATTCGCTGATGAAATAATTAAAAATTTATAAGTGATCCTGGTAAATTTTCTCGATAAAATGGAGCAACAATCGTTTGCTCCATTTTTATTTGAAATCAATACCTTTGCTCTTCTTAAAAAATAAACACCTAATAACTCATAATCAATGGCAAAAATTAAAGTAGCAAATCCCGTTGTTGAATTGGACGGAGATGAGATGACAAGGATCATCTGGAAATTTATCAAGGATAAATTGATCGTTCCTTATTTGGACCTGGATATTAAATACTTCGATCTTGGTATGGAATACCGCGATAAAACCGATGATCAGGTTACGATCGATTCTGCCAATGCAATTAAAAAATATGGCGTAGGGATCAAATGTGCTACCATTACTCCTGATGAAGCAAGGGTAGAAGAATTTAAGCTAAAGCAAATGTGGAAGTCACCTAACGGAACGATCCGCAACATTTTGGATGGTACTGTTTTCCGTGAACCAATTGTTATGCAAAATGTACCGCGTTTGGTTACCAACTGGACAGCGCCGATCATTGTTGGCCGTCATGCATTTGGTGATCAATATCGTGCAACCGATACCGTTATTAAGGGCAAAGGGAAATTAACCATGACCTTCACTCCTGAAAACGGCGGCGAAGCACAGGTTTTTGAAGTATATAATTTTAAAGGCGATGGCGTTGCGATGAGCATGTACAATACAGATGAAAGCATCATTGGTTTTGCAAGAAGCTGTTTCAACATGGCGCTTAGCAAACAATGGCCTTTATACCTTTCTACAAAAAATACCATCCTTAAAAAATACGATGGCCGTTTTAAAGATATTTTTGAAGACATCTATCAAAAAGAATTTAAAACTGCCTTTGAAAAAGCAGGCATAACTTATGAGCATCGTTTGATCGATGACATGGTAGCAAGCGCTTTAAAATGGAACGGTAATTTTGTATGGGCCTGTAAAAATTATGATGGTGATGTACAAAGCGATACAGTGGCACAAGGTTTTGGTTCGCTTGGTTTAATGACATCTGTTTTAGTTACACCTGATGGCGGAACAATGGAAGCTGAAGCCGCACATGGCACTGTAACCCGCCACTACAGGGATCACCAGGCTGGTAAGCCAACATCAACCAATCCTATTGCATCCATATTTGCCTGGACACGCGGTTTGGCATTCCGTGGTAAATTAGATGGCAACCAACCATTGATCGATTTTTGTTTAGCGCTGGAAAAAGTTTGTATCGAAACAGTAGAAAGCGGCAAAATGACCAAGGATCTTGCCGTATGTATTCACGGCAACAAAGTAAAACATGGCGATCATTATTTATATACTGAAGAATTTTTAGATGCAATTGATGCCAATCTAAAAAAGAAAATGGGTTTATAAACCAAAATTTATTTCAACTAAAACGGGCGACAATTTGTTGCCCGTTTTTATTATCGTCAGTATTTAATTTTTTATACTAAGTTTGACCTGTAAAAAATCCTGATACCTTTTACTAAATACATACACTATAATATCAATCAATAATCTCACGCTTTAAAACCCCTAAAAATAAAAAATGGAACAACAAAAAATTGACATGTTCATTGCATCAATGGCAAGCAAATTCCCAGGCGGAAAATTAATGCTAATAAGGAACCAGCTTGAAAAAGTTGATGACAATAAGCTTCTGACGTTACAATCTCTTGAATATAAAGACCCAACAACCATTTTGATCGTTTCTATTTTTCTTGGGCATTTAGGTATTGACAGATTTATGCTTGGGCAAACAGGCCTGGGACTTGGAAAATTATTTACTTGCGGCGGATTGGGAATATGGGCACTTATTGACTGGTTTTTAATTATGGACGCCACCAGGGAAGCTAATTTCCAAAAATTCACTCAGTTTGCTTTTTAAGTTATTTCATAACTACTACGCTAAATGTCTGCTGGTTATTTTTTTAATAACCGGCGGATACCTGGCATTGATCTTATCTGATACTTTTTCCGATCATACTTATCACACACATTGCCTTTTTAAATTAATTACAGGTATTCCTTGTCCGGGTTGTGGGATGGGCAGGGCTACACTTGCTTTATTTAAAGGTGATATTCCTTTATCGTTCTCCTACAATATTTTATCCATCCCGTTTACATTGGCTGTACTTATTTCTTTGGGCTGGCTAGTAGCAGATGTTCTTCAACAAAAAGAAAGATTTTTTAAATTCATGCAACAGGATATCAGCAAAAAATATAAACTGCTGCTTTTTACCGTGATCATGATAGATTGGGTAATAAATATCATCCGCTTGTAGCTTTTAAATTGCATCGAACCCATTCAAAGTGTTTTTATCAACATCTACCCTTTGTTGCTATATCGATGTGCGATACGCACTTAGGTAAACCTTCATGGAATATTTTGACGTTATTTTCTGTCGTATAACATTAAATTAACAAAATATCAGATACGTTAAACAGCCCTGTATTTAAGGATTTCAGTTGGTTTTCAACTTAAAACCAAGTCTTTATCAAGCCAAAAGCTTGATTTTTTCCTAAAAATCGTATATTCGCCAAATAGTCTAAGCTTACCAGCTACCTAACTATGCCCGTATTGGTAAAATAAACCTGTTACGGGGTAATTAAAAGCGATTATTCTTTGCCATTTTGAAAAACAATGGGTTTAAAAAAAGCCACTGTTTATTTATTAAATAACAAAGAGTATTAATCTCTTTTAATTGTAAAATAACACACATGCGAACTGTATTTTCTTGTAACAATTTACTGCTCCTGATTATACTGGCCTTCTCTCTAAACGCGTGTAAAAGTAGCTCCAAACACAAGTCTGCAATGACAGGTTGGGACTATGATAATAAGAATACAGGTAACTTTCATGTTGCAAAAATAAAAGCTCCAAAAGCAGGTCCGGGATTGGTTTACATACCAGGTGGCACATTTATAATGGGGTCAAAACAAGAGGATATAATGGGCAATAATAACAATGCGCCTAAACGTATCACCGTTCCTTCTTTTTTTATGGATGAAACCGAAGTGGCCAATGTTCATTACAGAGAATACATCCATTGGATAGAAAATACTTTTCCTGCTGATACCGCCATCATGAACAAAGCCTTACCTGATACCCTTTGCTGGCGTGAGGAATTGGCATACAATGAACCTTATGTAGAATATTATTTCCGTTTTCCTGCTTATAATTATTATCCGGTTGTAGGTGTAAGCTGGCTTCAGGCCAAAGAGTTTTGTGTCTGGAGAACAGACAGGGTAAATGAATTAAAACTTGAACAGAAAGGTTTCTTAAAAAAAGATTTTACTCAAAAAGAAATGCATGGCGGCCAGGGCAGCGGCTCTTTTAATACGGATACTTATTTGAGCGCACCTGATCAGATAAGCAATAAGGCAAATCCTAAAAAATCTAATATCCTGGATGTAAACGGCAAGCCAAGAACACTCAAAATAGAAGACGGCGTAATAAATCCTGGGTACCGCTTACCAACAGAAGCTGAATGGGAGTATGCAGCATATGGAGTAGCCGTATTAGTTCCTGAAACCAATAAAAAAGATCAAAAAGGCGCTTTGGATGATGAAATGGATGTAGATCGCCAGGTTTACTCATGGAGCAAAAATCCAACGGGGATGCGTGACACCAAGATCGAACATATGCAAGGAGCTTTTTTAGCCAATTTTAAAGCACGTAGCGGCGATAATATGGGTGTTGCAGGAGGCTTGAACGATCGTTCGGTTATTTGCTCAACAGTTAAATCCTTTTTCCCTAACGGATTTGGTTTATACAATATGTGCGGTAACGTAAGCGAATGGTGCGCGGATATCTACAGGCCGCTTACACCTGCGGATGTTCCGGATAACCCTTACCGCGGCAATAAAAACCAAAAATTATACAAGAATGGATCGGGACAGTATGAAAGGGATTCCCTGGGCCATTTAAAGAAAGTAGCTGTCAGCGATAAAGAAACCAAAGACCGCCGTAATTACAGGCATAACGATGATACCAATGTACAGGATGGAGATTCGGCAAGCCATTCTTTTTACGAGACAGGTGTAACCACTTTAATAGGCGATAAATCAAGGGTATATAAAGGCGGTGGATGGAACGACAGGCCTTACTGGTTATCACCCGGGGAACGCCGCTTTTTAGATGAAGATCAATCTTCCAGTAGTATTGGTTTTCGCTGTACACAAACGTCTTTGTCAGATCAGGCTCCTCCTGCCTTTAAACAAGGTAGTTTGTACGATGCCCCTAAGAATCGGAATAAGAAAAGAAAAATGTAATACCTCTTATTCTTTTATTTAAATTATCATCATAAATACAAAATAAAAAAGCCTTGAAAGTTAAACTTCCAAGGCTTTTTTATTTAATCTGCGGGCTGGACGGGACTCGAACCCGCGACCTCTGCCGTGACAGGGCAGCATTCTAACCAACTGAACTACCAACCCGGTTAGCCTTTCAAAATAGCTTCAGATAAGTTTAATTATCCATCCCTATTTTTAGGGACGGCAAAGATATGTTTTTTTATTTTTTATAGACAAAACTTTTATTAAAAAAATCTAAGGCTTAATTTTACCCCATACAGTTGTACTTTCACAGTCCAAATTATTAACGGTAAATTATTACAATGCCAGCATTAGAAAACAGACAATTCATTGAATTGGAAAAACCTATCAAAGAATTGTATGATCAGATAGAACAGGTAAAACACACTTCAGAAAAAACTAAGACGGACGTTTCAAATCTTGTAGCTACTTTAGAGAAGAAGATCGTTGAAACAAAAAGGCAGCTGACCGCTAACCTTACGCCTTGGCAAAAAGTACAATTGAGCCGTCACCCCGACAGGCCCTATACCTTGAAGTACATAAATAAGATGTGCACCAACTTTATCGAATTACATGGCGATAGAAATGTGAAAGATGACAAAGCGATGGTGGGTGGTTTTGCAGATATAGATGGTGAAACAGTAATGATCATCGGACAGCAAAAAGGTATCAATACCAAAATGAGACAAATAAGAAATTTTGGTATGGCAAATCCTGAAGGTTACCGTAAGGCTTTACGCCTGATGAAACTCGCGGAAAAATTCAACAAGCCTATTATTACATTGATTGACACCCCAGGTGCATACCCGGGCTTAGAAGCAGAAGAAAGAGGACAAGGTGAAGCGATCGCAAGAAATATTTTTGAAATGATGCGCCTGAAAGTTCCTGTTATCTGTGTGATCATTGGCGAAGGCGCCAGCGGCGGTGCATTGGGCATTGGTGTCGGCGACAAAGTTTTTATGTTAGAAAATACCTGGTACACGGTTATCTCCCCTGAAAGCTGCAGTAGTATATTGTGGCGCAGCTGGGATAAAAAAGAAACCGCTGCAGAACAACTGCGTTTAACCCCAGACGATATGTTGAGCTTTGGATTGGTAGATGGGAAAATTCCTGAGCCCCTAGGTGGCGCTCATTGGGATTATGATGAAGCGGCTGATATCCTAAAGAAATTTCTTATCCCGGTAATTAAAGAATTAAAAAAGATCCCTGCGGATAAAAGATGTGAGCAACGAATTGAAAAATTCAATAAGATGGGATTCTGGAATGAAACAGAAGTTACAAAGGCTTAAAATATAAATACAGAGAAAGAGTTATCAATAATTTTTAATTAAAAAGCCTTTAGGGGTTGAGGTGTATATTATGCTTAAAGTAGGTGTTTTAGGAGTGGGTCATTTAGGAAAATTTCATCTTAATAACTGGAAAGAAATAAAGAACATTGAGTTAGTTGGATTTTACGATCCCAATGATGAGAATGCTATTGCTGTGAGTGAAAAATACCAGTTAAAAAGATTTACAAATCCCGAAGAATTAATTGACCTCTGTGACGCCCTTGATATTGTAGCGCCAACATTTGCCCACTTTGATCTGTGTAAAGCAGGTATTAGAAAAGGCAAGCACATTTTTGTGGAAAAACCTCTGGCCAATACAATGGACGAAGCAAGAGAGCTGGTGCAGTTAGCTAAAGAAGCCAATATCAAATTTCAAATAGGGCATGTTGAACGTTTTAACCCGGCGTTGCTGGCATTAAAAGGACATACGTTGGAGCCGATGTTCATTGAAGTACATCGCCTGGCACAATTCAATCCCCGGGGTACGGATGTTAGTGTAATACTGGACCTGATGATACACGACATCGATATCATTCTAAGTTTGGTAAAAAGTAATGTAAAATACATATCAGCCAATGGCGTTGCTGTGATGAGCGATACACCCGACATTGCGAATGTGCGTATTGAATTTGACAATGGTTGTGTTGCCAATCTTACCAGCAGCCGTATATCAATGAAGAAGATGCGTAAGATGAGATTGTTTCAAAAAGACGCTTACATTGGAATCGATTTCTTAGAAAAGAAAACAGAGATCATCAAATTAAATTCTCCGGATAATAAAGATAAAAATGTTTTTACGTTTGATATTGACACCAACCATGGTAAAAAAACGATCGCCATTGCTAACCCTGTGATAGAAGAAGGCAACGCCATCAAAATGGAACTGGAAGAGTTCCGTAATGCCATCGCACAAAATACCAATACCGCTGTAACCGTAGTTGACGGATACAGGGCAATGGATGTAGCGCATCAAATTTTAGCTAAAATAGCCAGTGGCAGCGTGATGTAGCAGAAAATTATTTTAAATGTTAAATGCTAAATTTTAAATGAATTGCATCCTAATTCAACATTCAAAATAAATTTAGTTGAACCAACCCCGCATAAATATTATTTGGTATGTTATCAGCGATGTCATCAGCGCTTTATTAACATGGCTATGTTTTTATTCCTTACGTCCTGTTATTCACCATTATCCCTTTAGCATTCCTCCCGGTTTTTATTTAGGCGGCTTTCTATATGTGCTGGGATGGATAAGCTTATATTTTCTGACTGGGTCTTACGAAGACATGTACGAGAAATCAAGGATCAACGAATTATTTAGAACTTTTATCATAACACTGATCGGATCTGTAGTACTGTTATTCTTTTTTATTTTAAAAAATCCTCAGGTAAATAATGATTATTATTACCTTGAATTTTATAGTTTGGTCATTCCCGTATTTATTGTAACCTATACGCTCCGCTTACTGATCTTAACGAAAGTAAAAAAGCAACTCAAACGAAAAGAAGTTTTTTTTAATGTACTGCTTATTGGTTCTGAAAAAAATGCCACCCAATTTTTCCAGGCATTTACCAAAACAAAAAAAATAACACGCTACAACGTCTGCAGCTTCTTACACATCAATGGCAATACCGGCGTTCATCTTCCGGAAAAGATAAAAAAATACAATACGCTGGCAACACTCAATGATATCATTGTTTCAGATAATATTGAAGAAGTAATTATCACCGTAGAAAAAAATGAACGCCTCGTACTCAATACTATATTGCAACAGTTAAGCGATAAAAATGTAAATATTAAGATCACCCCTGATGCTGTAGATATCTTATCGGGTGCCGTCCAAATAAATAGTGTAATGGGACTGCCATTGATCGATGTACACAACGGACAACTTCCTGTCTGGAAAAAAAATATCAAACGGTTCATTGATATTGCTTTTTCCTCGATAGCGATCATACTGCTTTCTCCAATTCTATTATATACAATTATCAGAACAAAATTTTCATCAAAAGGCCCTATGCTTTTTTTGCAGGACAGGGTCGGTTTTAAAGGCAAGGTCTTTACTATATATAAATTCAGGAGCATGGTGGAGGATGCTGAAAAAAATGGCCCGCAATTAAGTTGCGATGATGACGGCCGCATAACAACCTGGGGAAGAACAATGCGTAAATGGAGATTGGATGAGCTACCACAGCTTTGGAATATTTTAAAAGGAGACATGAGCCTTGTCGGTCCACGGCCCGAACGTAAATTTTACATTGACCAAATTGAATTACAACATCCTGAATACAATTATCTCTTTAAAGTAAAACCGGGATTAACCAGTTGGGGAATGGTGCAATACGGTTATGCAAGCAATATTGAAGAGATGGTCCAACGCATGTCTTACGACCTTATGTATGTTGAAAATGTTTCTATAGGGCTCGATCTGAAAATAATGCTGCATACCATCAGTATCATCCTGGCAGGAAAAGGAAAATAGGCTGATACAATTACTGCCTTTTTATTTTACATTTGAGTAAATACACCCGAATTGAAAAAATTAATTGTTTTACTTTTTCTTTATTGCTTTCAACTTCCGGTTGCCTATTGCCAGCTTTCCTACTGGCAGCAAAAAGTTAATTATACGATCGATGTTACACTCAACGATGCCAATCAAACATTAGATGGTACTGTTACCATGCAATATTATAATAACTCCCCCGATACGCTTCACTTCATTTGGATAAATTTATGGGCCAACGCATATAAAAATGACCGCACCGCTTATAGCGATCAGCTGATTGAAAACGGGCGTACCGATTTTTATTTTAGTGATGATGCTAAACATGGATATATCAACAGATTAAACTTTACAGTAGATGGCCAGCTTGCTACAATAGAAAACGATCCGAAAAATCAGGACGTCATTAAACTAATCCTTCCCCATCCGATCGTACCTAATAGCAATACAAAAATTGAAACCCCCTTTCATATAAAGTTGCCGTACGATTTTTCAGAAGATGGCTATATCAACCACGCCTATCAAATTACGCAATGGTATCCCAAACCGGCAGTGTATGACAGCAAAGGCTGGCACCCAATGCCCTACCTCATTGACGGAAGCAATTACAGTGAGTTTGGTGATTATGAAGTAAATATTACTTTGCCCAAAGAATTTGTAGTGGCTTCAACAGGTGAACTACAAACAGCTGATGAAAATGATTGGTTAGCTAATAGAAAAGATCCCGTTTTTCAAATTAAAAAGAAAAAGGTTGCCACACATTATACCGCCCACAAAATCACGCATCGCGCAATAGCTCCGTTACCGGTTGAACCTGCCGCAAATAAAGTTGTTCATGCAAGATTTAAAAAAATATCCTTCAAACAAGATGATGTAAACGATTTCGTTTGGTTTGCTTACAAAAAATATATTGTTCAAACTGATAGCGCATTATTACCATCAGGAAAAAACATTCGTATTTATACCTATCATATTCCTACGGAGAATGATTATTGGGCAACCAGCATATCAGTCATTAAAAAAAATATACTGCAAAGAAGCGAGTGGCTGGGCGATTATCCGTACAAGAGTGTGAGCGTAATAGAAACCCCATCAGCAATTGCTACCCATACAGCCTATCCAAACCTTATTGTTGTATCAAAAAGCAATAATGAAAATGAATTGGCAAGGTCAATTGAGCAACAAATAGGAGAAAGCTGGAACGGCGGCACAGTAGCCAGTAACGACCAAGATCATTTATGGATGCGTAAAGGCATAAGCAACTTTTACAATGAAAGATATCATCAAACAGACAGTAGCCTACATCCTACATGTTCATCTGGTACAAAACGAATACATCCGGATTTTGATTCACTTCTGTTACAAACTGTCATTCAGGAAAAAAGAGATCAGCCAATTGAAACTGCTTCGGGCGAGTTTAGCACTGCTAATACTTATTTAATTGCTGATATCAAGGCTGCCGAGTGGATGAGAAAATTAGAGCACGACCTGGGTGAGCCATTGTTTGATAGCTGTATGCGTGAATACTATCGCCGCTGGCAATTCAAGCACCCCTATCCTGAAGATCTAAGAAAAACAATTGAAGATGTAAGCGACAAGAATGTAGATAGTTCATTTGCATTATTAAATAAAAAAGGAGCGTTAAAAAATGAAAAGCCCCAAAATAAATTTAACCTTAGGCTATTGCCCGCCATTGGTTATAATAATTACGACAATGTAATGATCGGTGCAGCTATAACCAATGGCAACCTGCCACATCCTAAACTTCAATTTATATTGACTCCTTTATATGCCACCGGTAGTAAGCAGTTAAACGGCATAGGTCAAATAAAATATACGATGCGCCCTGCTGTGCTCTTTCAAAAAATTGAAGTAGGCATAAACGGAGAAAGATTTTCTACAAAAGAAAGTCTGGATACAGCTGGCAAAAAAGTATTTGAAAATTTTTATAAAGTTGTTCCCTCTATCAGGTTCTATTTTAATCATCCTGTTAAAAGCACGATCGTTAGCTGGCTGGATATTCGCCGATATTTTATAGGAGAAAAATTATTTAACAGCTTTGAAGATATTACAGACAGCTTAGGCAATGATGTCACTTACCCTCTGTCAAGCAATACCTATAAACGCTACCTTGATCAAATAACCTTTGCTGTAGACAACAGAAGGGTTTTATATCCTTACGATTATCAATTGCAATTGCAACAAGGATCTGATTTTTACCGGTTAAATATTACAGGAAATTATTTTTTCAATTATATAAAAGGCGGAGGTTTGAACGTTCGTTTATTCGCTGCTAAGTTTGGGTACATTGGCAGTAAAAATTATGACTCCTATCTGTATCAACCAAAACTAGCGGCCGGTAATGGAACAGATGATTATACCTATAGTGATTATTTTTTAGGAAGAACTGCTTCTTACTCAAATCCGGATAAACCGATAGCCAATCAGGGTATCGCAACGCAGCAGGTTTTAATACAAAATACAGGTGGACTAAAATTCAGATTTGATCAATATTCTTTTCTACAGGGCCAATCACAAAACTGGGTAGCTGCTGCAAATTTCAATAGCACTTTACCCAATTTTATTCTCCCATTTAAAAATCCCTTTCGGTTATTTTTTGATATAGGAACTTATGCAGAAGCCTGGGAACCGAATCCTCAAACAAGCAGATTTTTATATACAGGAGGTATCCAATTATCCTTATTTAAAAACATATTGAATATTTACGCACCGATTATATATAGCAGCGATTTTAATAGTGTTTTAAAATCTGACCCCAATCAAAATACTTTTTTCAAAAGAATATCCTTTAGCATTGATGTGCAGAACATACAACTGAAAAAAATTGTCCCTGTAGCATATCAAACATTGGTTGATTAATTATTTATTGGCAACAAGTGATGGAAATAAAATACCTGACAAACGATACAATCGACAAGCAAAAATGGGACGCCTGTATAGCCAATGCAGACAATAGCCTGGTCTATGCTTATTCTTTTTACTTGGATGCCATGGCCGAACACTGGGATGCGCTGATTGTAGACGATTACGAAGTGGTAATGCCATTGACCTGGGAAAAAAAATATGGTATCAGTTATTTGTACCAGCCTCCGTTTACACAACAGTTAGGCATTTTTAGTAGCAGGCCTATTACAACCGAAATACAAGAAGAATTTATTGCCACAATAAAAAAAGAATTTTCATTTGTCGAGATCTTTCTAAATACAAGTAACGGCAATTCAAATATAAAACAGCATACCAATCTCATTCTTCCAATCAATACTTTGTATGCCAATATTCGGGCCAATTACAAAACTGATCTTTTAAAAAATTTAAAGCATACGGAAAAATTCTCGCTCAGGTATATGAGTGATGGAAATTATGATGAAGCAATCGATACTTACATAAAAGAGTACGCCGATAGAACACCGCATGTCAAGGATAGGCATTATAGCGCTTTTAGAAATGTATGTAAACTTTTGGCGGAGAAGAAAATGTTATTTGTAAGAAAAACAGTATCGGCCGATAATAAATTGCTGGCTATTGCACTATTGCTGAAAGACAAAAAAAGGATCTACAATATTATGTCGACCGTACTCCCTGCAGGACGAAAGTCAGAAGCCAACCACTTTTTATTTGATGAACTGATCAAAGAATTTGCAGGAAAAATAGAAATTGTAGATTTTGAAGGGTCGGATATCGAGCGCATAGCTACCTTTTACAAAAAATTCGGTGCCGTAAATGAGCCTTATTATTATTTCCGATATAACAATCTTCCGTGGCCCTTACACTATTTTAAGAAATAGATCTTTGTCTGGCCAGTATATTTTCAGCAAAAATAAGATCGACAGGTTGGGTGATCTTGATATTGTTTTCTTCGCCTTCTATCAAATGGATTTTCAATCCGAATGCTTCCACAACTGTTGCTTCATCTGTAAATTTATCTTTGTAATCAATAGTAAAAGCAGGCAATAATATCTTGCTGTGAAAAGTTTGTGGCGTTTGTATTAATTTGATACTACTGCGTTCTATGGGCTCATTGCCGCCGGCAGTAACAATACGCACACTGTCTTTTGAATTGATCACAGGAACAGCCGATCCAAATTCCATTGCAGCGTTATAACATTTTTTTATTAGGTCGGTACTCAATAAACAACGCACGCCATCATGCACAAAAACAATGCTTTCTTCTTTAATTAATTGTAGTCCGTTTTGTACAGAATGGAAACGCGTTGCACCACCCGCTACCAATTGAATACGCGTCAGATCAAAAAAAGCATCGATTATTTCTTTTCCCGTCGCCATATGATCTTCCGGCAATACTACTATTACGGAAAGATCTGTGTAAGCTTTTAAAAAAGCTGTAATCGTATAATAAAGCACGGGCTTACCATCTACTAGCAAAAATTGTTTTGGCAAGATGCTATTCATTCGGCTGCCACTGCCCCCCGCTACTATAACAGCGACTTTCTTCATAGATACAAATTTATAATTAATTTTGTACAATACGGCCCAACCAACTAATTTGCAAGTATGTCGCTTAAAACTAACCTTCTTTTTTTAATGGCACTTACTTTACTATTGCATAGTTGTAATACTAAAGAGCGGCAAATGCAGGAAGTAATGGTTCTCCAGCAAATGAGTGAGCTGGCTACTGCACAATATGTTGTTACCAAAATAATCAAGGCCAACGATAACCGGACCTGGTATAAATATGGCGATCGAAAGATATTAATGAGCTGCCGGGCCACACTTACCTCAGGTATCGATCTGGCTGCTATTACACCAAATAATATTCGTATTGATGGGAAAGATATCGACCTGCAATTACCGCACGCAAAATTGATATCCCTCAATATAAAGCCGGAAGATGTTCAAAAAGTATACGAAGCAGATGATCTGTTCAGGGATCCGTTCAGTAGTGCAGAAAGAAATGCCATGGCAATACAGGCCGAAGATCAAATAAAAAACAGTGTTGATTCATTAGGCGTACTGCAAACAGGTGAAAAAAATGCCACTTTATTTATCACTAATTTTTTAACCCGCCTAGGTTATAAAAAAATAACCATCCATTTTGCTTAAAACATTTTTTAAATACCTGGTAATTACAGCAAGTATCCTTGTGATCATTATAGTGCTACAAAGAACCAAACTATTTCCTTCCTTCGGAGATATGTTTTCTTCACGGCCTATTTTAATCGATAATACACCCATCCTTGTTAAAGAAATAAATAATCTTTCGCAATTGATCACGATTACATCTTACAATGAAGTGGTTATCGATTCAATTAAAAAAGACAAGCCGATCTTCACTATTCCGATATTGATGGATGATGAAATCGTTTTAATTGGCAAAGGAAAAGTTTTAGCAGGCGTTGACCTTGCCAAATTACAGACAAAGGATATTTATACAAATGAAGATTCGATATCGATCACTTTACCTAAATCAGAAATATTACAGGTGATCACCAATCCATCCGATTTTGAAACTTTTAATGAAAAAGGAAACTGGAGCGATAACGACGTAACTGCTGTAAAAATAAAATTGCGTGATAAAATAATCTCTGCCGCTATACAACAAAACATTTTGCAAAAATCTGCTGCGATCGCCAATGTTATGATGGAGAATTTTTTGAGATCGGTAGGTTTTAAAAAAGTAACTGTTCAGTAATATTACTTCCTTAAATATTTATACGCAAGGTCGGATATCTCCGTGATGTTTATTTCTTCCATACACTTAAAGTGTTTTTTTGGGCATTTGTCATATCCTATTTTACTACATGGCCTGCAGGAAAGTTTCTTTACTTCAATATTTGAAGATTCCTGCAAAGATCTAACACCGTAATAAGGATACATCCCAAATTCCGGAACTGTATTACCCCAAACCGAAATAATTGGTTTTTGAAAAGCCGCTGCAATATGCATCAGTCCAGTATCATGAGAGATAATTAATTTAGCGTTACGTACCAGGTCTGCCGATTCGTTTAAATTAAATTTACCGCAGGAATTATAGATCTTCGTATCATCCAGCATGGCAATCGCATTACCTGTTGCATAATCATCCTTACCTCCCAATAAAATAATAGGATGGTTGATCGCATTACACAGCTCTTTTAATTTATGCAGTGGTAATTTCTTGGTAGCCATCGTAGCGCCAATAACGATACCGATATAACCGAATTGATGAGACATTGGTATCTCTTTTTTTTGTACCACATCTTTTTCCGGAATAAAGTAATCTAACCCAAGCCCATCGTTTATTACACCCAGCTTTTTTACAGTTTCGATATTTCTGTCAACAATATGTTTCTTAGGAAGTAAATTTATTTTAAGCTTGGTGTAAATAAATTTCTCAACATTTAGTTTATTATACGAGAAGGATTTTACTCCTTTTAAAAAACGTTTTACCCGAAGTGTCCGTAAATTATGGTGAAGATCAATAATATAATCAAATTGTTCAGCTTTCAATTCATTCAGCATCAATTCAAAGTCGTCGCCCAGCGTATGCACTTTATTTATATGTGGATTGGTTATAACAATTCCTTTGAAGGATTCTTTGGTAAGAAAATGTATTTCGGCTTCAGGGTATTTCTTTCTCAAACAGCGGATCACCGGCGTCGTTAAGACAATATCGCCAATTGAAGAAAACCTGATAATTAGAAATTTGGCCATTCTTTGTTATTAATAAAAAAGATGTTTGCTTAAATAGTTTTTTACGTAATCTTCAACGCCTTTCTCCAATGAATAAAATGTATCGATGTATCCTGCTGCTTTCAGTTTATCCATTTTTGCCTCTGTAAAATATTGGTATTTATCCCTGATATCTTCGGGCATATCTATAAATTCGATATTGGGTTGTAGTCCTAAGCCAGCAAAAGTCGACTTTACCAAATCATTAAATGGCCTGGCAGTTCCTGTTCCTAAATTGTAAATAGCTGATGCAGGTTGATTTTGCATTAACCAATTACAAACACTAACAACATCTTTAACATACACAAAATCACGAAGCTGTTCACCGTCTTTAAATCCTTCTTTGTGCGATTTAAATAATTTTACTTTTCCGTTTGTCTTTATTTGATTGAAAGAATGAAAGATCACACTTGCCATTCTCGCCTTATGGTATTCATTCGGGCCATATACATTGAAAAATTTTAATCCTGCCCAAAAAGGTGGATGTGTATTTTGTTTCAATACCCATTTGTCAAATTCATTCTTCGAAACACCGTATGGATTTAACGGTTGCAGGTTTTCTATCAGGCTATCATCTTCATCGCTATAACCAAATGCACCATCACCATAAGTGGCAGCAGAAGAAGCATATACCAGCGGGATATTATTTTCAGTGCAGAGCTTCCATATTTTTTCAGAATAGTCAACGTTCAAATGCTGATGAATAGCGTAATTAAACTCTGTCGTATCAGTACGTGCGCCTAAATGAAATACAAAACCTGCTTTGATATTTTCTTTTTGATACCAATCGAAAAAATTCTCTCTTTCAACTGCCACGGTATATTTCTTTTGAAAGAGGTTTAGTTTTTTGTCTTCACGATCAAACTCATCAACCAAGATCAAATTCTCGTATCCCTGATCGTTTAAAAAACTAACCAGGCAGCTTCCGATAAAACCCGCAGCGCCTGTTACTATTATATTTTCATTTTTATTCATATTCGATCTAAAGATTATTCTACAATCTTTGCAACGTCATCCGCAGTTAAAACATATGTCCCGATATGTTGCACTACAATTGTCGATGCTTTATTGGCGTAAGGAATCGCTTTTTCTATGCTGCCTGTCAATAAATAAAAATAAGTAAGCGCTGCCAGAAAAGTATCGCCGGCACCCACTACGTCAAAAACCGTTGCTTTTTCCGTTGGATAAATGATCCCATTGTAACGGGATCCTCTTTCACCTAAAGTGGTTACCACGTTTTTTGGCGGGTTGATCAGTGCATTAAATTCAACTTCATTTACTTTGATGAAGCAATTATCTTTATCGGGAACGACTTTCTTTTTTGTATCAATAAAAACCGGACAATGTGCTTTTTCTACAATTTCAAATAGCTTATCCTTTGAAATAAATCCTTTATCATAATCTGAAATGATGATCGCATCATATTTTTTATCAAAAGAAGATTCGGTTAATGGAGATAAGGTCTCATGCCGGTCAACACGTAATATCTGGTGGTTGTATTTATGATCTACGTAACGTGTTTTAACTATCTTTTCTTTATTAGTGATAAATTCTATCTCTAATTTAAAAGATTTTAAATTTTCATACACGTTAGCGGCCATTCCCGGCTTGTATTCTGTTCGCGTATAATCCAATACAGGAACGGGCGCCTCCGGGTTTAAGCGGGAACAAATGCCGTAAACATATTCATCAACACAACTATCCCCTATCAATAATACTTTGAATGGTTGCTGTGGTTGAGTAATCTTTGATTCTGTCATAAAACTTTAATTCTTTTGCAAATTGTGAACCGATAACAGGTTTGCCTTTCCAATCACTGCCCACTATCATTATATCCGGCGCATATTCTTTAATGGTATTTTCCAGTTCTTCATCCGTTGAAAAAAAAGAAACAGTATCCACCGCTTTCAAATTGATCAGAAAAAACTTCCTTTCTTCCTGCGGATAGATCGGCCTCGCCTCGCCTTTTTTTTCTTTTACACGGGCATCCGTATCAATGGCTACGTGTAAATAATCGCCCATGCTTTTAGCATAATTCAATAGTTGAATATGCGCGATATGAAGTATATCAAAAGTGCCGTTTACAAATACTTTTTTCATATGTAGAACAGTTATTCGATCGCTTTTTTATTTTGCACTGCAAGATAATACAAAGGAATACCAATTAGCGTTATAATGAGTCCCGGCCATGTAAATTGTGGCTTATAAATGATCAATAAAGTACAAAAAGCAATACCCATTAAAATATAGATAATTGGCAATACCGGGTAACCAAAAGCTTTATATGGCCTTTCTGCATCGGGCCTTTTCTTTCTCAATATAAAAATACCTGCGATCGTTAGTACATAGAATATTACGACTATAAAAGATACCATATCCAACAGGTCGCCATATTTGCCGCTTAAACATAAAGCACAGGCCACAGCACATTGTATCCATAGGGCCCATTCCGGCACATTGCTTTTATTAAGCTTGCCGGCATTTTTAAAAAACAATTGATCTTTTGCCATTGTGTAATACACCCTGGCGCCCGCCAATATCAACCCGTTGTTGCAACCAAAAGTTGATACCATGATCATCAGGGCGATGATGGCAGTTCCGTAGATACCAAAAATAGCGTCGGATGCGCTTAATGCCACCCTGTTATCTTTTGCAAAAGCCAGGTCCGCCAATGGTACATTTGCTAAATACACTACGTTGATCAAAATGTAAATGATCGTAACGATCAGTGTTCCCAGAAATAAACTCAGACCAATATTTCTTTTAGGATTTTTAATTTCTCCTGCGATAAAAGTTATATTATTCCATGCATCGCTACTAAATATACTACCCACCATGGCGCTCGCCATAGCACCCAATGCAGCACCAACCAGTAATGGTTCAAAATTAATACCTGTAGCGGTTTTTGTAATGTGTTGCATTGTCCAGGCGTTTTGCCAATTCAAGTGCCACACGTTCCATTTGAAAGTAACAAAACCCGCAATGATCAACCCGAATAAAGAGAGTAATTTAGCAGAAGTAAATACCCTTTGAATGATCTTGCCCGCTTCAATTCCTTTTGTATTAACCAACGTTAGAAAAATGATCAAAACGATCGATACTAACTGTGCATAATGTACATGTAATCCTGCAAGATTAAAAGTATTGACATCCTCCCACGCAAGTGAATGAAAAAAGTATCCGCCAAATTTTGCAAAGCCAACGCCTACCGCAGCAATAGTCCCTGTCTGTATTACAGCAAAAAAACTCCAGCCGTATAAAAATCCGACCAAAGGATTATACGCTTCTTTTAAATAGACATACTGGCCACCGGCTTTAGGAAACATAGCACTTAATTCACCATAACTAACCGCGGCAGTCAATGTCATAAAGCCCGTGATCAGCCAGGCCACCAACAACCATCCCGCACTACCCACTTCCTTTAACATATCGGCGCTTACAATAAAGATTCCGGATCCGATCATGGACCCTGCCACGACCATTGTAGAATCAAATAAACCTAATGAGGGCTTGAAACCAGCTTTATCTGCAGCTATATCGTTCATATATTAATGGTTAAGGTTCCCGACATAAAAAATCCCGTTTTGCAACGGGATGAAGATAAATAATAAATTGATTGGATGATTGTTTACTTGGGATTGTTCATTTTATCATTCAACCCCTTCACAATATCATTGGTAATATTTAAGGTAGAATCTTTATAGAACATGTAATCGAGGCCTGTTCCCGTCGCTAATATGTAAGTGTACCTTTTGTCTTTATTATAATCACTCAAAAAATCCTTCACTTGCTTTTGTATATCCTCCATTATTTTGGCTCCTTTTTCTGCTAATTTTTGAGAGTTCGATTGTTTATTTGCCTCTACCTGTTGCTGTTGTTGAACTAATTTTTCCTGGAAAGCTTCAGCCTCCGGTTGCGTGATCGCATTGCCCCTTTTTAAAAATTCACTTTTTTCCCCGTCAATCTGGCGATAAGCATTTTCATAATCTTCTTCAAGGTCTTTTTGTTCGCCCTCTAATGCAGTTCTTCTTTCTTTAATATAGGCGACATTATTATTTAAAGAATCCAAATCAACATAAGCGATCCTCCCATGCCTGAACCCGCTATCTTTCATAGAAGCTACATTTTCGGAGCATCCATTTGCAGTATAGCCTTTTTGTCCGCCGGAAAAATACAGAAAATATAAAATGATGACTGCTATTACCAGGATAACATTCAATACTACTAAAGCTCTTTTCATGAAATTAATTTGCGGCAATATACTTACAAACTAATGTTTGGCAATGAATCAATAGTAATTTTTAATAAAGGGTTAACAGTGCAGGCTATTTATAGCTTAACCTGTAACGTAAGATAGAAACTTCTCGCATCGGCCGGAATAATTCCGGGGCCGGGATAGCTATCCGCCCTGCGGGTATAATACCTATTATCGGAAAGATTATTGATACTGCCTGAAAGCAAAAAGGCCTTATTTAAAATATAATCTGCAGAAAGATCCATGATATAATAGGAAGGGATCAACCCATTGATACCATTATTACTCGGTGTGGTGGCATTGGTTGCATCACCAAACTGTTGTGCTGTATAAGAATATTGATAGGTTGCCGTAAACTTATTCTTTTGAAAAGTGATACCCGATTTAAAAATAACCGGCGGAACAAACTCAACTTTTTTATTTCTGTACGCAGTATTTTCGCTACCTACATATCTTGCATCGATCAAAGACAAATTAGAAAAGACAGACAATTTCATTTTTGCACCGCTGCCTTTGATTAACTTCCAGATATCTACTTCAGCAAATGATTCTACACCAAAATTTCTCGACTGCGATATATTAGTGGTGTATTGATAAGTAATGTGAGAAGTGTCCGTTAAGTAAACAGTTCCTATCCTGTCATCATAATCAATCGTAAATAAGCTGAGATCGTAATTAAATATATCATTGAGGTGTCCACGAATACCTAAGTCTGCGGAATACCCTTTTTCATCTTTTAAATTAGGATCCACCCGGAAATTAGGATTCACAATACTCATGTTATTAAAATTAATGCCGCGGTAGTTCTGTGATATGTTGGCATAAAATTGCATCGAGTTACTTTTATTATAGCTCAGCCCTATCCCCCCAATGACAAAAGACCTGCTGCTTACCCTGTGTTCTGTTACCAATGTATTGGAAGTAACATTCAGTGCAAGATCATGGCCAACATTATTATAAAAACCATCGGCTTTCGTATAAATATTTTCATAACGAATACCCGGAATGATACTTAATTTAGAAGTAACACGAAATATATTTTCAGCAAACAACGCTACATTATGATTAGGGAAAGTATAATGTGAATAGCTTAACGAATCATACTCCGTAGATTTATCAAAAGCGAAATCAGCCTTTGTTCCGCTAGAACCCGTATTACCGATACCGATCTGTCTGTCTGTATAACCATGATAATAACGCACACCTGCCAATATAATAAAAGGATTTGCTTTTCTTCTATTGTAGGTATAAATCAACCTGCTTTCGTTACCCCAATTATCATACGTATCGGTACGATATTGTCTTGGATAACCCGGAGCATCCGCAACTGTATTGATGTACCCCAACGCAGACCGTTCAGCCCAAAGCCCAAAAAATCTTGAGTTGAATTTTAAATTATTATTGATACTATAATCCAATAACACAGCGCCGAGGTTCCAGTTTACTTTAAACCAGTTTCTTGATTTGGTAGATTGATGTGGATCTTGCGCAAACATCGCATCACTCAATCCACCCGGTTGGTGCTCCAGATAATCCATGTGCGTGAATTGCGTAGTGATCGATAATTTGCCGGTTGCTTTTACTGTGGTAGAAATATAGGCTGTATTAACATTGAATTGCGAATTGTCGCGCCAGCCATTCCCTGATTTATGCTGATAGAAAGCATAATAATTTAATTTGTTGATCGTTCCGCCAACACTGGTAGAGCTATTAAAAAATCCCCATGAGCCTCCGCTCAGTCTGGAAATAATTTGCGCTTTCTGGCTATCAACGCCACTGATCATCTTAAAATTAATGATGCCGCCAAACTGTGTTCCATATTGTAATGAAGAAGCGCCACGAACAATTTCTATTCTTTCTACCACTTCCGCAGGAGGTGTATAATAACTTTCAGGATAACCCAGCGCATCTGCACTGATATCATACCCATTTTGGCGCGTATTGAAATTGCTTACCCTGTTCGGATCTAAACCTCTTCCACCAATGGCTAATTGCAATCCTGCACCACCGTCATTTTCATAGATATTGAGTCCTGCTACTTTTGAATAGATCTGGCGGGTATTATTGGTAGCTGTATTCGCAGTAATATCTTTCAGAACTATGACCTCACTTTTTTTACCTGCATAAATTCCTGATCCATCAACATCTTTTAATCTCGTTATACCAAATGATTGCCGGGCTGCGTTAACTTTTATTGAATCTAACATAGCAACATTTACAGATAACACAATTGCTACCGTGATATTTTTATCTGTAATAAGGATCTGCTTTTGCACATCGTCATATCCTGCGGAAGAAATAAATAAAGTATAGGCTCCAGGCTGTACGTTTGTTATTGTGAAATTACCCTTTTCATCTGCAGTAGTACAATCATTCAATGATCTTATACAGACCGTAGTTGTACCGATTTGTTTCCCCGCCGCAGCTGTAGTTATTTTCCCCGAAACAGAAAATACTTGTCCATCTGCACAAAAAGACAAGCCTATACAAAAAAGAATTGCGATTATAATTGATACCCTCATTTACAATAATTGTTCTAATGAAATGGAAGAATCCATTTTTTTGATGAAAAATTTTCCTGTTGTTTAGATAGATCAACGGTGCTATCGATAAATAACCTGCTGCCACTACCATTCAATGTAACATAACTTTCAACAGTTACAATCGGATCGTTGACTCCTTTTTTTTGATATACATCATGCAAATAATGAGCATACTGCAACATCATATCCGGCTGTGTCTGCATCATTCTTTCCTGTAATGGTGTAAGAAATTCCGAATTCACTACTTCACCTTTTCTGCCCGTTTTCGCATCTTTTACATAAAAAAAAGTGATGCCATTCTTTTCCATCAGCATTACACGCCATGAAAAACGATAGCCTTCTTCTGTCCAAAATAATTTGCCCGGGTAAAGCAAATAACGAAAAGGCAATAGTAATTGCAACAAAATATATACTGACAATAAAGAATAGAGCACTTTTTTCCTGGCAGGTGAAAAAACAAGACTGGCCTGCATTTCATTCTCCTGCAAATATTTTTTATTAAAAATAGTACGTAACCAACGGATAAATTGCAGGTGAACCTCTTCTGAAAAAAAGATAACCGTAACAAAGATCATGATGTAAGGAAACATGCCGATCTTAAAAAGCCATCCGGTGAATACATGAAAAATAACTACAAAAACATACGCTATTTTTCTGGTAGGTTTATACAACAAAAAGAATCCTATGAACAGGTCAAAAAAAGCGCCAAACCAACTGAACAAATAGGCTACCCATGTTTTTGTAAGCAACGTTCCTATCAATGGAACATAGGCATTTGCCGGAAGCCATATTTTTAATGGCATCGCTTCGATCATCCAGTCGTAATTCAGCTTGCTCAATCCTGCCAAAAAATAAACAAGGCAAAGCTGCCATTTAAATATATTGATCGTCCAAGCCGGTACCTGTGTGACTTTCAACAACGGCTTGCGAATAACATCAATGGAAAAATACCGGTGCGCAGGAACCAGCAACAATAAAAAAGTAATGATGCTTACAAAGTAATAATGATTGAGATAATATGTTTTGTCGATCAACTCTACATAAACAAAACAGGTAAAAAATGTAGTGATAGCAATTCTGTATAAAAACCCTATCAAAATAAAAAAACAGGCTATCGCCATTATAGTAAAAACAGCATACATGGCTATTGCCGGCAAAGGTTTTATCCATTCGAATCCATAAAAAGGAAAATATACTTTGGGTGCAATATAAAAATCATATATCCACCCTTTTACTATAAAACGTATTGTACTATAAAGCATGATTGCTCCAAATGCCATTCTTAAAACAGCAAGAGGAGCAATATGTTTTTCGCCCTTGAACGAAAGCAATATTTTATTGATGCAATTTTTAAACATTATTTCTAGTCGCCATCAGTATCTCCGTAATTGATGGATACCATTAGATCGGATGGTAGATCCGTTTTTAAAAGTGCGGTCAATCCCTGGCATTCAGCAAATACTGCATCAGCATTGGCAGGATTAGCCTGAATGGTAGCAGAAAGAGGATCCGGAATAGCCTGCATATTTGAAATAGTCGATGTTAATGCCAATGAAATAGTATCGCTTAATATACCACCGTTATATTTCAAATTTTTCTGTTGTTCTGCGTTTACCAAATAGGTTTTTAATCCTAATCCATTCCCATTGGCGCTATTGCCAAGATAAATGCCTTGCACTGCTTTTGTTTCTGCAACTGCCAGTTGTATGGATATGCCACTATAATATGCTTCTACTTCATTTGGTAATATTGGAGAAACAGTTCCTACAGGAATTTTTGCAAGTGGAATACCAAGGCAATCGTTTTTTGTAATTTCAAAATCCTGGTCGATCGAATTAACCAACAATCCAAGAGAACTTGATATGCTATTTCCCGTACCCGTTTCAAATGTATTGATATAATTACCTCCGCTTGGCAGCCATTGATTTAAAATAGCATTTACTTCGGTTTTAATATCTGCAGAAACTGCTGCCAGATATATTTGTCTGTTAGTTGCTTTAGCATCAGTAGTATAATCTGCCAATAAAGTGGTGTTATTTGTGCCGAACAAAAGATAATCTAAAGCCGGGAAGCCTTTAGCACTAGTATTTGCAAAGGTATTTACATTGTCATTATTTCTACTGATATTAGTATCTATTATAGCAGTTGTGGTAGGGAAAATATTAAGACCAGTCAATGCCGGTATTGCATCAGAAGCCGGGCCAAAATAGTTGTATGCCGAAACAGCTTGCCAGGATATATAGGCATTTGTAAAAAGTGTTTGTACTGTAGAAAGTTTTGTACTGTTAGGTGCCGAATTAAAATCGGTGATAGCAGAATCAAGCGAATTAACATTGGTTGCCAATGCCTGATAGCCCGGGATAATTATATTCGCGCCGATATTTACCAATATAGAATCTTTAGTTCCCCCGTTATTATTGCCTGCTGCAGCAACTTTTGCACACGAAAAATTCAATACCAAAAGAACAGCGGCAGCACAAACAAAAAATAATACAACGATCCGTTTCATAAACATTTTAATTAAAAAAATAAACATAAAATGTGAGCAAAGGTGCGCTCACATTTTACAATAGAATAAATTGATTATATTATAAGAGCGATAATTCTGTAGCATTAAATCCATATATGCTTCCTACTAACTGCCTGATAGCATCTGTTTTTGCTTCTATCTGAGCAGCCGTATTTACACTTGCGCCGACAAAATTATACAAATTTGGATTAGCAGGATTAACATTATCATACAATGCTTCCAACTGAGCAATTTGCGCATTGGTGATGATCCTTGTTGAACTGGTATTGTATTTTAAGTTACGCACAAAACCCAACGATTCAGAAAGTGTACCGTATGCCGCTACTGAATCACCCAGGTTAATATTTTCATCTGTTTCTTTCATTTCCTGAACAATGGCAGCCGCATCCAATTGATCAAATGTCCTAATGATAATATTTGCCTGTACCTGTTTGCCGCCAAGGTCCTTATTATCGATAGCAGCACGGCCTAGTAAAAACGCGTTCATAATGGTTGAATTAGAATGAAGCCCTGCATCTACCTGGTTCGAGTAACTGCCAAAGTATTTTAAGCCGGTTGTACTGGTGGGGAAATTAACAGGAACACCGAAAAAACCAAATGCTTCATCCCAATGATGTTGCATAGCAGTCCCTGATCCAGGAACAACAGTATTGTTATCAACTGAGTTACTTACAGAATCAGTCATGTAAACATTTGCAATTTCATACGCGCAAATACCGCCCATGATAGCCTTTTTAATTACCTGGCTATAAAAAATTCCTGTTGGAGATAATAGGTATTTTTTTGATGGACTGGCAGAACTAGGCGAAACACCCGCGACTCCGTATGAAGCTGCCACGATCGACTGACTGTACACTCCAATACTATCAAAATAATTTAAAAGATCCGTTTTTGCCAATGGAGAACAATAATCAGCTAACCGTAAACCTGAAGCATTTAATTGGTGGGCAGAATCATTAAAATATCCGCCCGTATTGTTGAACATATCAGTTAAAACCTGTGCATTAACTACTACGCCTGATGCATTGCCCAAATTTACCGTTGCGACAATCTGATCTGCCATTGCCAATAACATCAATTGGTTACTATCATTAACATTCGTAAAAGTATAAGTTGCAGGAACAGTATAATATATAGTATTAGTTGTAGTTTTTGTACAACTAACGCAGCAGGTCATTATTAAAAAAGCAAGCGTGGGAAAAGTAATTTTTTTCATGTTATAATTTAAAATATTGATTAGGAGGTTTGATTGAGGTGCAAGATTAGGCCATCCTTAGAGTTTTGCTGTTACGATATCGGCAATTGAGTTTACACAATCGGGAAATAACAGTAACTAATTGATATTCAATAAATAAAAAGAGCAAGAAAATTTCTTGCTCAAGCATTTTGGTTATGGAAAAAAGACCAATCTCCTAATTAAAAACTGATGCTCGGAATTGAGTAAATACCAGCAATCACCGTTTTAATGCTATCAACTTTTTGATATGAATAGTCGAAATTATATAAATCAGTTCCGTATGCCGCAAGAATAGATTGCGTAGCCGTTGTTTTTAACGGGCTCACATTGTAATTTAACGAATTCAAAAATCCCCATGACCTGGAAAGGTCTGCACGGGCTATCACCGGATCGCCCAAAGAATCATTCAGGTGTGCTTCTGTTAATTCATGAATAGCTACGCCAGCTATCAAATTATCAAATGCCAGTATAATATTTTCTGCATCCGTTATTGCCGCATAACTGGTACCATTTACAAGAGCCGGACTTGTCTGAATATAATTATTATCGGTAGCTGCCCGTCCGATCAAAAAATTATTCATAATGGTAGCGTTTGAATTAAGCGTAGTATCTAAAAGGTTCGAATAATAGCCCCAATATCTTAATCCTGTTTTATTGGTTGGAAAATCAACCGGTACGCCATAATACCCAAATGCTGCATCCCAAACGCCTTTCATAGCAGTGGTATCAATAGATATATTAACAGAGTCGCCAAGATAAACGCGTTCGATCTGATAGGCAATCAATCCTTCCATTAACGCCGTTTTAGCCAGTTCACTATAAACAAAACCGCTATCGGAAAAAAGATAAGTGCTATCAGGGGTTATAGGACTAACGCTTACACCTGCTGTACCTTTAATTCCCGGTACGGTAGAATGACTAAATAAGCCAACACTATCGATATATCTTAGTATATCAGTCTGCGCAGCAGGTATACATAAGGCGATCAAATTATTATTAAAAAAAGTTTTTACAGCAGCGGTATCGACTACAGTATTAGCCGTATTTCCCTGATTGATCGCCGCCATTAATTGATCGATCGTATCTAATACATTTTGTTGAGTAGTAAAATTCGCATCAGGAAAACTATAGGTAGTAGGATAAGGAAAAGGCGCAGCCGAAGGAACCAAAGAAGTGATTTGTTTCGTGCAGCCCCAGCAAAAAAGTATTGCTATAATAAAAGCGATGCTTATTTTTTTCATTGTATATAAATTGATCATAAATGTAGTTTACCTGATCGATAAATAAGCTACCATTTACATATTTTAACTATTAAAAAAGGAGCAAGATTAATCTCGCTCCTTTTAGTATTTATTCTCCTTACAAGTCTCCCTTTCAGGGGAGATTTAGAGGGGTTTATTCTTCTTCGTCAAAGCTCATCGCTTCTTTCGTGGTCATTAGCAATTCATATTCTTCCTTGCTACCAACAATCATGTTTTCGAATTCTCTTAAGCCTGTACCTGCTGGTATTGGATGTCCTGTGATAACGTTTTCTTTTAAGCCTAACATTAAATCAGTTTTACCATTGATAGCTGCACTGCTTAATACTTTCGTTGTTTCCTGGAACGACGCAGCTGAGATCCAGCTTTGTGTACCCAAAGATGCTTTGGTAATACCTTGTAACAACGGTGAAGATGTTGCAGGGCGGGCGTCACGGTATTCAACTAGTTTTCTATCATTTCTTCTAAGGATAGAATTTTCTTCTCTAACATCACGCAATGTAACGATCTGACCTGTTTTTAATTTAGTGCTTTCGCCAGATTCAGTAACAACTTTTTTATCAAAAATTGCATCGTTCTCTGTGTTAAAGTCTAATTTATCTTCAGTATCACCTTCTAAGAAGATCGTATCACCGGCATCTTCAATGCTAATTTTACGCATCATCTGACGAACGATCACTTCGATGTGTTTATCATTGATCTTCACGCCTTGTAAACGGTATACTTCCTGAATTTCATTCACAACATATTCCTGTACTGCGAAAGGTCCTTTAATTGCTAAGATATCAGCAGGAGCAGTTTGACCATCAGATAATGGAGAACCAGCTTTTACAAAGTCACCATCTTGTACCAGGATCTGGCGCGTCAATGGAACTAAGTATTTTCTAACAACCCCATCTTTTGCTTCAACAATGATCTCTCTGTTACCTCGTTTGATATTACCAAAAGCAACAACACCATCAATTTCACAAACAACAGCAGGGTTACCTGGGTTTCTTGCTTCGAATAATTCTGTTACTCTTGGAAGACCACCCGTGATATCTTTCAGTTTGCTTAATACTCTCGGGATCTTAACCAACACCTGACCGCTTCTCACGCTATCGCCTTCTTCAAGCACGATATGGCTACCAACCGGTAAGTTGTAAGATTTCATTTCTTTACCTTCAATGATGATAGAAGGTAATTTCGTTTTATCTTTTGTTTCGATAATTACTTTTTCCTTGTGACCTGTTTGTTCATCAGCTTCTTCACGGAAAGTAACACCTTCAATAACACTTTCAAATTTAACCTTACCAACAATTTCAGATACGATCACATTGTTGAACGGATCCCATGTACAGATCGCTTCCCCTTTGGTAACTTTCTGACCATCTTTTACATTCAATGTAGCACCGTAAGGAACGTTGTTTGTAATTAATAAACGATCGTTCTTTACATCCATGATACGAACCTCACCGGTACGGCCGATAACAACATTGATCTTTTTACCTTCAGCATCTTCAGTTGCAACAGTACGTAAACCATCGAATTGAATGGTACCATCGAATCTTGCAGGCAATTGAGATTCTACTGATGCAGAACCGGCAACACCACCCACATGGAAAGTACGTAATGTTAACTGTGTACCTGGTTCACCAATACTTTGTGCAGCGATGATACCAACAGCATCACCTTTTTGCGCCAAGTAACCGCTCGCTAAATTCTTACCGTAACATTTTACACATACACCACGTTTGCTTTCGCAAGTCAATACAGAACGTATTTCAACAGTTTCGATTCCTGCTTCCTGAATTTTATCAGCTGTATCTGCAGAAATTTCTTGTCCTGCTGGTGCTAATAAAACTTCAGTTACCGGATGGAATACATCATGTAAAGAGGTACGCCCTTCGATCCTATCTGATAATTCTTCAATAATATCTTCATTATCTTTTAATGCTGAAGTTGCAATACCGCGTAGTGTTCCGCAATCTTCATCATTGATAACAACATCTTGCGCCACATCCACCAAACGACGGGTTAGGTAACCCGCATCCGCTGTTTTCAAAGCCGTATCCGCCAAACCTTTACGTGCACCATGCGTTGAGATAAAGTATTCCAATACATTCAAACCATCTTTAAAGTTTGATAAGATCGGGTTTTCAATGATCTCACTTCCTGATGAACCAGATTTACGTGGCTTAGCCATCAAACCTCTAATTCCTGCAAGCTGTTTAATTTGTTGTTTACTACCACGCGCTCCTGAATCAAGCATCATGTAAACAGAGTTGAACCCTTGTTTATCATTCGCTAATTCTTTGATCAACGTTTCAGTAATTCTTGTATCTACTCTACTCCAGATATCTACTGTTTGGTTATAACGTTCGTTGTTTGTGATCAAACCACTATTGTAGTTATCCCAAACTTCATCCACTTCAATTGTTGCGTTATCGATCAATTCTTGCTTAACAGCAGGAATGATCAAGTCATTAATGTTGAACGATAATCCACCACGGAATGCCATACGGTATCCAAGTGTTTTGATATCATCCAAGAACTTCGCAGTTGTTGGAACGTTTGTCCATTTAATGATGTCACCTACGATCTCTCTTAAAGATTTCTTAGTTAACAAGGCATTAATGAAACCAACTGATTTTGGAACGTGCTGGTTAAAGATCACTCTACCAACAGTTGTTTCGATCAGTTTGTATGTTAATGAACCATCTTCATTTCTAAAGTTTGCTTTTACCCTGATATGAGCATGTAAGTCAACTTGTTTTTCGTTATAAGCGATGATCACTTCTTCAGCATTATAAAAAGCTTTTCCTTCGCCTTTTACTTTTTCTGTAGGAGTTGATTTTTTACCCTTGGTGATGTAATACAATCCAAGCACCATATCCTGTGAAGGAAGCGTGATCGGTGTACCATTCTGCGGGTTCAAAATATTATGAGAAGAAAGCATTAATAATTGTGCTTCCAAAACAGCCGCGTTACTTAAAGGAACATGAACCGCCATCTGATCACCATCGAAATCGGCGTTGAAAGACGTGGTTACCAAAGGATGCAATTGTATCGCTTTACCTTCGATCAATTTTGGTTGGAAAGCCTGGATGGACAATCTATGTAAGGTCGGGGCTCTGTTCAACATTACCGGGTGACCTTTCAAAATATTTTCTAAGATATCCCAGATGATCGCTTCTTTTTTATCTACCAGTTTACGGGCAGACTTAACAGTTTTAACGATACCTCTTTCAATCAATTTGCGAATGATAAATGGCTTGAACAATTCAGCAGCCATATCTTTTGGTAAACCGCACTCATGCATTTTTAATTCTGGTCCTACAACGATTACAGAACGACCTGAATAATCCACACGTTTACCTAGCAAGTTCTGACGGAAACGTCCTTGCTTACCTTTCAATACATCTGATAAAGATTTTAATGCACGTCCACCTTCTGCTTTAACAGCATTTGATTTACGGCTATTATCAAATAATGAATCGATCGCTTCCTGTAACATACGTTTTTCATTACGTAGGATAACTTCAGGCGCTTTAATTTCTAATAATCTTTTCAAACGGTTATTACGAATAATAACACGACGATATAGATCATTCAAATCTGATGATGCAAAACGGCCACCATCCAAAGGAACTAAAGGACGTAACTCAGGTGGAATAACCGGGATATATTGCATAACCATCCATTCAGGACGGTTGTTAATTCTTGTATTAGCATCACGGAAACTTTCTACTACGCTTAGACGCTTTAAGGCATCCGCTTTACGTTGTTGAGATGTTTCATTAGCTGCAGAGTGACGAAGATCAAAACTTAATTGATCAAGGTCGATGCGCTGCAATAGATCATGCACTGCTTCTGCACCCATCTTCGCGATGAATTTATTTGGATCTTCATCAGATAAAAACTGATTGTCTTTTGGTAAAGTATCCAATATATCAAGGTATTCTTCCTCAGTCAATAAGTCGCCAAAATTTTGGCCCTTATCAGCACGGATACCTGATTGTATTACTACAAAACGTTCGTAGTAAACGATTGTTTCTAATTTTTTAGAACTCATTCCCAACAAATAACCAATCTTGTTAGGCAATGATTTGAAGTACCAGATATGAACAACAGGCACCACCAATTTGATGTGACCCATTCTTTCACGACGAACTTTCTTTTCAGTTACTTCAACACCACATCTGTCACACACAATTCCTTTATAACGGATACGTTTGTACTTTCCGCAAGCACATTCGTAATCTTTTACCGGACCAAAAATTCTTTCGCAAAACAAGCCATCTCTTTCAGGTTTGTAGGTACGATAGTTAATAGTCTCAGGCTTCAACACTTCTCCATAACTTCTTTCCAAAATACTATCCGGAGAAGCCAAACCAATTGTGATCTGAGAAAAAGTTGATCTAGGACGATTTTCTTTTTTGAATGCCATATTATTTGTAGTTAATATTTTTTAATGAATTTCACAAAGTCAAAATTCAAAAGTGAAAGCCAATAACTTTTAGGTTTTGACTTTTCACTTTTGATTTTAAAAATTTATTCGAAAGTTAGATCTAAACCTAAACCTCTTAATTCATGAACCAATACATTGAATGATTCAGGAACTCCTGGTCTTGGAATGTTTTCACCTTTCACAATTGCTTCGTAAGTTTTTGCTCTACCGATGATATCATCAGATTTCAATGTCAACAATTCTTGTAAAATGTTAGATGCACCATAAGCTTCCAGTGCCCAAACTTCCATTTCCCCGAAACGTTGTCCACCAAACTGTGCCTTACCACCAAGCGGCTGTTGCGTGATCAAACTGTATGGTCCGATTGAACGGGCATGCATTTTATCATCCACCATATGGTGAAGCTTAATTACATAGATGATACCCACAGTTGCTTTCTGATCAAAGCGTTCGCCTGTTTCTCCATCATATAAATAAGTATGACCGAATGTAGGTAGTTTAGCTTCAGCTATTTTATCAGCAATTTCTTCAACGCTTGCACCATCAAAGATTGGTGTTGCGAACTTCATTCCTAATTTTTCACCGGCCCAGCCTAATACAGTTTCGTAGATCTGTCCAAGGTTCATACGACTAGGTACACCCAATGGATTTAGTACGATATCAACCGGAGTTCCGTCTTCTAAGAAAGGCATATCTTCCTGACGAACGATCTTAGCAACGATACCTTTGTTACCATGACGACCCGCCATTTTATCACCCACTTTCAACTTACGTTTAATAGCAAGGTAAACTTTAGCCAATTTCAATACACCTGCAGGTAATTCATCACCGATGCTGATATTGAATTTTTCTCTCTTATAACGACCTAGTTCTTCGTTGAATTTAATATTGTAGTTGTGCAATAGAACGTTGATCAAATCATCCGTTTTAGCATCGCCTGTCCAGTTTAATGGATTTACATTTAAGTAATCAACGTTAGCTAAATTCTTTTGATTGAACTTAACGCCTTTGCCGATCAATGATTCACCGAAGTTGTTGCTAACACCTGCAGAAGTTTTGTCTTTCAACAAAGTATGCAATTTGCTTACAACAAGATCCAATAGATCAAGCTCATTCTTTTCGTGCGTTTTTTCGATCTTATCTAAACTAGCTTTTTCTCTAACCTTAGCGTTCTTATCTTTTTTAGCACGTTGGAATAATTTCTTATTGATAACAACACCTTCTGTACCACTTGGCGCTTTTAAAGAAGCATCTTTAGCATCACCTGCTTTATCACCGAAGATGGCACGTAACAACTTCTCTTCAGGAGTTGGATCGCTTTCACCTTTTGGAGTGATCTTACCGATAATGATATCGCCTTCTTTAATATGAGCACCGATACGGATGATACCGTTAGAATCAAGGTCTTTAGTAGCTTCTTCACTAACATTCGGAATGTCCGGTGTTAATTCTTCTTCTCCTAATTTAGTATCACGTACTTCAGTTTCAAATTCACTGATGTGCAATGATGTGAACCAGTCATCTTTTACAACCTTTTCAGAGATCACGATCGCATCCTCAAAGTTGTACCCTTTCCATGGCATGAATGCCACTTTAAGGTTACGGCCCAATGCCATTTCACCACCTTGTGTTGCGTAACCTTCTGTTAAGAAATCACCTTCAGCTACTTTCTGGCCTTTAACTACAGCCGGACGTAAGTTGATACATGTTTCCTGGTTCGTTCTGATGAACTTAGTTACTTTATATATTTTAAGATCTTCTTCAAAGCTTACCAGTTGTTGTAATTCGCTTCTGTTATAACGAACATGAATTTCGTTACCATCAACGTATTCTACAACACCATTTCCTTCTGCATGTAATTGAATCCTTGCATCACGTGCTGCCTTACCTTCCAAACCGGTACCAACGATCGGCACCTGCGGACGTAATAATGGTACAGCCTGACGTTGCATGTTCGATCCCATCAAGGCACGGTTAGCATCATCATGTTCAAGGAACGGAATCAATGAAGCACTTAGACCAACAATTTGGTTTGGCGCCACATCCATGTATTCCACTTCGTTTTTATCCAAGATCGGGAAATCACCTGTCTGGCGACTCTTGATCTTATCTTCAACGAAATTTCCTTTATCATCCAGATCAATATTTGCCTGTGCAATTTTCGCTGTATCCTCTTCTTCAGCAGAAAGGAAAGTGATCTTTTTCATATCCACTTTACCATGATCTACTTTACGGTAAGGTGTTTCGATAAAGCCCATGTCATTGATCTTAGCATGTACACAAAGTGTAGAGATCAAACCAATGTTCGGACCTTCCGGAGTTTCAATAGTACAAAGACGACCGTAGTGAGAATAATGCACATCACGTACTTCAAAGCCGGCTCTTTCACGACTAAGACCGCCTGGCCCTAGCGCTGAGATACGACGTTTGTGCGTGATCTCGCTCAACGGATTCGTTTGATCTAAGAACTGAGATAACTGAGATGTACCAAAGAATGAATTGATAACAGAAGACAATGTTCTTGCATTGATCAAATCAACCGGGGTAAATACTTCATTGTCACGTACGTTCATTCTTTCACGAATGGTACGAGCCATACGAGCTAGACCTACACCGAACTGAGCGTATAATTGCTCACCCACTGTACGTACACGACGATTGCTTAAATGATCGATATCATCTACTTCACTTTTACCATTGGTTAACTGAACCAATGTTTTAATGATCGCGATGATGTCATCTTTAGTCAATACTTTTTTCTCGATAGGGAAATTCAAACCTAAACGACGGTTGATCTTGTAACGACCAACTTCACCTAAGTCATAACGCTTATCAGAGAAGAATAATTTATCGATGATACCACGAGCCGTTTCGTTATCAGGAGCATCAGCACCACGCAATTGGCGATAGATGTGTTGCACCGCTTCTAACTCACTGTTCGAAGTATCTTTATTTAATGTATTGTAGATAATAGCGTAATCGCCACTAACTTCTTCTTTTTGGATAAACACGCTTTTCACTTCCATGTCAGCGATCATAGCGATGTTCTCTTCGTCTAAAACTGTATCTCTTTCAAGCACAATCTCATTACGTTCGATACTTACTACTTCACCGGTATCTTCATCAACGAAATCTTCTACCCATGTACGTAATACACGAGCAGCAAGGCGTTTACCAACGTAGTTCTTTAATATTTTTTTATCAACTTTCACTTCATCAGCCATGCCGAAAAGTTCAAGGATATCTTTATCTGTTTCGAAACCGATAGAACGTAACAAAGTTGTTACAGGGAATTTTTTCTTACGGTCGATGTACGCATACATTACATTGTTAATGTCTGTAGCAAACTCCATCCATGCTCCTTTGAAAGGAATCACTCTCGCAGAGTAGATCTTAGTACCATTCGGGTGAACCGATTGGCCAAAGAATACACCAGGAGAACGGTGAAGCTGAGATACAACAACACGTTCAGCACCATTGATAACAAATGTACCGCGTGGTGTCATGTAAGGAATGTTTCCTAAGAATACATCCTGAACGATCGTTTGGAAATCCACATGCTCTTCATCATTACAGCTCAAGCGAAGCTTAGCTTTTAATGGAACAGCATAAGTCAGCCCTCTTTCGATACACTCATCGATAGTGTAACGTGGCGGATCAACGAAATAATCTAAGAATTCCAATACGAAGATGTTACGCGTATCTGTAATAGGAAAGTTTTCCTTGAATACACGGAAAAGTCCTTCGTTATTACGCTTATCCGGCGTAGTTTCTAACTGGAAAAAATCTTTAAATGATTGGATCTGGATCCCAAGCAAATCTGGTGTTTCTGCTAGTAATTCAACCTTACCGAAGTTGATACGTTTAGCAGCGAGTGATTTTGTTGCAGACATATTTGTTATTAAAACGTTTTAGTGCTGAGAAGGTTCTCTAAATCTTATTAAATAGCAGTTAAGCCACTAATTCGAAATTAGAGGAGGGCAAAGGTATGAATTAATTATTGAAATATAAAGGAGAAATTAGGAATTATGGGTATTTAGGAATGGTTTTTGTTAAAATAAGGTGAAATAGTCGGTATTGTATTACAAATCAAGGAGTTAACGAATCATTTCAGTCTAGTATTAAGTCAATATGTCTGTGACTTTTTATGATTTCAAGTATTTTCTGTGCCGATTCTTGCCCTAAATCCGATTTTGCCTTTTTAATATCTAACCAAATCATTTTAATCTGCTCTTCATATCCATAAACACCAAAGCCTCCTCTTAATATATCGCTTAATGCATCTAAATTATGTCCCGTCTCCCAATCTAAGTTTTTGGTTAAGGTATTATCAATTTCAATATAGAAAGTTTCTAAACTTGAAAATCTACTGCTATCGATTGTAATTATTTTATCCATTTTTATTTAAATATCCGATCAAAAAATTCCATCATTGCCTGAAAAGAACCTTTATCAGCCGCCTCATTATAAGCAATGGGCATAGAATATTTAATTCCGATAGCTGTTGCATCCGGATTGGAGAATGCATGCGTTGCGCCTGGATAATCAATAAATTTATAATCCGCGCCAATTGAATCCATTTGCTTTTTAAACATGGCCACTTCAGGTGCTTTCACAAATTGATCATTCGCACCATGACAGGCTAATACTTTTGCTTTTAATAGATCTTTATCAAGTGGCACACCGGTAAATCCTCCATGAAAACTTACTATCCCTTTTAGATTTTCTCCCTGCTTGGCTGCATTAAAAATCATTGAGCCGCCAAAACAATATCCGATCGCCGCAATTTTATTTGTATCAACATCGCTATAGGTTTTTACCGTTGCTAACGCTGCGTCAAAACGCTTTTTTGCCAATTGCGGATCTTTATAATAAGGCGTTGCCAATGCAACGGCATCAGTAGGATTAGTTGTGAATGTTCCATTGGCATAATAATCAATTACAAAAGCTACATAACCCAGCGCTGCCAATTGTTTAGCACGATTTCTTGTGTAATCATTCAATCCCCACCATTCGGGCGCAATCAATATTGCAGGGCGTTTTTTTGTGTAGCTGGAATCATATGCAATGAAACCAACCATAGTAGTTGTGCCATCTGTGTATGTTACAGCTGCTGATTTAATCGCGCCTGCATTTTGCGCGATCGTTGTTGTAGTAAACCCTAAGAAAAGTGCCGTTGCTATCGCGATGGATAATAGGAATGAGTGCTTCATTTTATTTACGATTTATTTTTTATACAATATATAATCTGCATGCTATCCGATCTATTTATAAATGCGTTTCTTACTCGCCAAATACTTATCCCTGATAATAGTCGCCATTGGCTTTTCATATACTTTACTTTCAACCCAGGATATAATATCCAGATAAGCAAACGACCTTGTTTCAAAACGGCTTTTTTCCAGGCTTTTTATCTGATCTAAAAATTTCTGAAACTCGGGCCGTAACTGGTGCCTGGACATATGAAAAGAATTACGCAAAAATTTAAACATCGCTTCTTCCACAACCGTTAGGTTTTGCATTTTAGACATGAACCTGTACACAGATTTTGTCAGAGAGTCCATAATTTCAAAATTACCTAATTCAAAATGCGACATCAAATGTAATAGCCTTGCATAACATTGAAGATCGCTTCGCATGTCTAAATTTTCATTGATTATTTTTTGCAGATAATCAATACTCGTACCAAAATCTCCGCTGCCAAAATACAGTGATGCTATTTTGTAATTAAAAACTAAAACGCGGTGGTTATCTATGTATTGTGAATACTCCGCGAGCTTCTCTTCTATTTTTGGAACCAGTGATAAACCTTCGGTGAAAGTCCCATGCATGAAATAACGATTCAGTTTGGCACTATTGATAAAGATGAAAGTCTGTACCCGGTGGTTATCATGTTTATTTGCAATGGATGATTCTGCAAACCGCTCAAACTTGCGCAGGGTAACATCAAATTTTTGATAATTTCTCAGATCAAAATGTGCATTTAGTAAATTGTGAATTCCCTTGATATAATACCCTGTTTCCACTTTGATCATGATCTGCTGTTCATCAAATAAATCAACCCATTGTTGAGAATGACGGTAATACATTACATAATCCTGCCGGATAAATGTATACCAGCAATAACACTGACTTAAATATAATTTCTCATAAAAACCAGTTTGCTCATGGGCATCTACAGGAAGGTTGTCAAACAAAAATTTTCTTACCGCTTCTTCATCTTTTTGATTTCTTGCGTGGCCATTATTGATGTACCAGCTGTACAACTGCAAAGCCAGATTGGATAGTCGTACAACCATCTCCACACGTATATTCACTTCATTCGCTTCCAAGGCTAAGCTTTCGGCCCTTTCCTGTATGCTTTTGGTAACATGTAAGGTCTCGATCTTTTTTTCCCAGGCAATTACCTGTGTTAAAAAATTGAACTTATAATGTGATTTTGCGGTATCCTTTAATTTTTCTAATATTTTTAAGCTTTGCTGGTATAAACCTTTGTTATATAATATACGGGCATAATCCAGCTGCTCATTTAATTGAAGATCGATGCTTTCTGTACTTTTTAATACGCGTAAACTTGCCAGCAGCTGTTTGTAGAGATGCACCTTGATATTAGACAACTGCGGTTTTTTGATCGATGGCAATCTTTTTAGCAGTAAGGTTTCATCATACTCTGCTAATTTATCCAGGGCATCGAATAACTCTATGATCTTAAGGTCTTCATTAGCAGAACTTCGTTTTACATAGAGTTTAAAGTTCCGTTTTTCAGACTTTTCTAACGACTTCACTAATTGAAATAAAATATCTGTAAAACGGTTGGACATCATTAATAATTTTTCAC
The DNA here is from genome assembly GCA_035485735.1 of Ferruginibacter sp. Taxonomy (GTDB): domain Bacteria; phylum Bacteroidota; class Bacteroidia; order Chitinophagales; family Chitinophagaceae; genus Ferruginibacter. The sequence continues at coordinate 584,465 of DATHNS010000025.1, read as the reverse complement.
GAAACACAGTTCCTGTAAGGGTTTCAAAAGCTTACGGGCCCCTTTAGCATAATAAAAACCTTCATATTATGAGTATGAAGGTAGTAAATTGCATCTTACCTTTGGTAAAGAAAGATGCAAAATACAAAGCGGGCAATCGTTAAAAGGGGCAATCAATCGTAAGAAAATCAGTATGGCGTACTGATTGTGATATAAAGAAAAAGCTGTGAATCAGCTAAAAAAGATCAATTAAGAATTTCATATAGCAAGCAATCGTTAAAGTCCTTCCGTTTCTACGGAGGGACTTACTTTTTAAGGTAGAACCCTTCCGTTCTGCAAAGATGTACTAAATTTTACAAAAAGTAACATTTGGGGGTTAATTTTTTATATCCCGCTACTTGTTCTATTAATTATCCACTACAAAATCGGGCTTATTAATAAATGTGCTGTTGTACCTGAATTGCAGATCACTGGCTACTTGTGGATTAAGGTGCATCATACCCGGTGGAACGGCAGATGGATAATAGTATAACCTGAATTCAATGGTTCCGAAAATCAGGTTTTCGTTACGGGTACGTACGCCGACCCCGACCTCACTGTACATATTCTTTGTATCAAGATTAAAATCTTCCTTATAGGGTGTTAATATGGTCGCGTCAGCAAATGCAAATGGGGCAAATTTAAACCCTGCATGTTTTACGTTATTATAAAAATCGGCTTCAAACTTAATAGTCGTCCTGATTTGCGCAGGTAAAATTGTCGAGCTATAATTAAAGCTTGGAAGGCCATACTGCTGGCTTTGTAAAATTAAAGGTGCCGTTAATAAAGTATCAGGATTAATTTGTTTCGCAAACCCTGCAGTAACAAAAAAACGATTGAACCAGGTAGGCGTCATCCTTCTCAGTCGTGTGAAATGGAATATATTAATCAATAGCCCAACATCCTGAAAGCCTTTCTCACTATACCCTCCGGCCTTGAATGTGAAATCATAATAAGATTGCTTTTTTGTAAAACTTGTTATTTCAGTAGCTACGCCATAATAAGGAGCCTGTCTTTCATGGTTATGTTCGAGTGAGTCACGGCCCACTTCATCTGTCCATCCTCCAATTAAAGATGCTGAAAATCCTTCCGGAACATCTTCCGTTATACCAAAACCATAAATGAAACTTGTTTTATAATAATTCTGCCTGAAAACAGATAGTTCTCCTAGCACGGCTTTAGTAGAAACATATTCGTAATGATTAGTAAAAATAGAATCCGGACGTGTTTGAAACTGTTTATCAATACCTCTTAATGCAATAAATTTATGGTAACGAGCTTCGGTATTTTTGTATAAGAATTTTTTACTTCCAATATTGTATCCGTACCATGCGTCTACATCATAATAATCATATTTATACAGCTTATTAAATACAGTGTCGTTTTGGGTATATAAACTAGTCAGGTTGTTTCTATAACTTACGTCTAATGCACCCGTCCAATGCATGTATTCACTCACCAGAGGTTTTTCAAAATTACTATACACATAGGTTTCCTGATCGCCGCTACCGCTGAAAGAGCCGCTGAAATTATCATAGTACAGATCCCAGTTAATAAAAGAGCCTTTTATATTACGCCTTATTATTTCTCCCACATAACCGAATTGATCTTTACGATCCGCGTCATATGAAACGCCACCCTCTACTCTTGATCCGGTTCCTGCAAAATTTTCATCTCTTGCTATTGCTTTTGCACGTACGATTCCCTGAAGGCTGGCATTGGATACATCAACAGTACTCAATGCAATAGAGAATACATCTTTTGTTATTACGATAATGTCAACTGCGCCTCTGTCATCCGGATCCATTATGATCAAAATACGGGCGTCATTCAAATAAGGTTGTTGCCTCAAAAGCCTTTCATTGTCTGCCAATAAATAAGGAAATACTTTGTCACCTTCTCTAAATAATAAATTATGCTGAATGACTCGTGCTGTTGTGTTTTTATGAAATGCTTCGGCTACCCGCTCGCCAAAATCTTTCCTGATCAGTGTGGTGTCATTAATATTTCTATCAAAGCCAATACTCAAAAACTCAATTGTTTTGATCGTTTTGCCGGCGTATTTTAAATAAGGATTTACAGTCTTCACAACTTTTACAATAGGAGGATCAGTGGCTATGCTATTGCCCAGCTTCCCTAATAAGCCTCTTTTCTTTGCAAGAAAAAAAGTGTCTTTTTTAGGTGGTGCAGGATTCATCAAACTGTCTTTCGGTGATTGATGACGATGTTTGATGGTTGTATCTATGGAAACGTGTGTGGTAGTGTCTTTTGTCACAACATGCCTGGGAGATATGGTATCTTTTTTTTGATCAATTTGTTGCGCTTTCGCCATTGGACCAATGAAGAAAAATACAATACTTGTCAATATAATAAAAGATAATTTTCGGCTCCGCATATAGCTATGTTACAATAAAGATATTGATTTGAACAAGAATGTATAATCAATAACGAATTTAGATAAATTATTATTTTATTCATTCTCAACTCCCATAGCGGAGAGTTTCATCTTTTTGGCCGTATCATGGCCAACATATTTTTCGATCCTGCCTTCTACAAGATAGATTATGGGTGTTAATAAAATCGCACTGATCGCTTTAAAAGTATAATTCATAACACCTACAGCGAGAATCAGTTGCCAGCTAAAAATACCGCTGAAGGCTATAAATAAAACAATATAACTATCTACAATTTGCGACACTAAAGTGGAGCCGGTAGCGCGCAGCCACAAATGTTTATCACCGGTCACTTTTTTTATTTTGTGAAAAACACGCACATCAACAAACTGGCTGACTAAAAATGCCACCAAACTACCAACGATAATGCGCATGTTTTGTCCGAATATAGCATTGTATGAATCCTGGATATTCGGTACGCCTTGTCTGCTGCTGCTTTGCAACCACATATCTGCAGGTGGTATTTTAATAGAAAGAAAATACATCATGAACGCATAGGAAATAAGTATCACTGCCGTCCAGGACATTCTGTTGACTGCTTTAGGCCCGTAATATTCATTGACGATATCTGTCATTACAAATTCCAACGGCCATAATAATACACCACATGTTAAAACGAAAGACATCCCGCTTTGTCCGAATAACGTAAAGTTAACGGGATGTAATCCCAGCAATTTTTCTAAGGAGAAAAGTTTGGTGCCAATACTTTCAGCTATCAATGCATTGGCCACAAAAAAAGCAGTGAACCCAATGAATAATTTCGATGGCCTGTCTTTTAAAATATTGTTTATCATTTATTTTAATTGATAATTGCTTTAGAAAAATAACACACTTGTATGATTAATAAAATAAAGTTAAACCAGATCGTCCACGAAGGAATTTGCGGTTTTCGTTTTCGTATAAACAAGATAAGAAGAATCAGATTAAAAATAACATTGATCGTTATGGCGCCGTAGCCTAGTATAACGAACGTGCTTTCTATCGGATTTAATATTATAGCGCCTGTAAATACCACATTTTTCTTATTGATATTTTCAATTACGCGTAATATCACTGCTATTATAAAGCAGCCATTACAAATAACAACAAGTTTGGAAAAAAAGCGCATGGGGCTTTAGATTTATCGGTCTTTCAGCAACTCACAAAAAACAAACCACCAAACTAGAAGTGTAGCAGCTTTGTTCTCATATGAAATTGTATTTTGGAATTTATTTTTTTATCCGTTTTTGCCAGTTAGCATCGGAACAAAGGAGAAATTTTCAAACGCTTCTTCAGTTGTTGTTCCATCTTCATTTTTTGTGATGCGTAACATGCGCTGCTGGTCACCTTCATCTACAGGAATAACCATTTTGCCACCCGGCTTTAACTGGTCCAATAATTTTGGCGGAATGAATGGCGCTGCCGCGGTAATGATCACTTTATCAAATGGCGCGTATGTTGGCAATCCTTCATACCCATCTCCAAAAAAAAATTTTAAATTAGGATACTTCGTTTTGAAGACGAAATCTTTTGTTTTTTCGAACAAGCCTTTTTGCCTTTCTATGGTAAATACTTTGGCGCCCATTTCTGCTAATACACTTGCCTGATAAATGCTACCTGTTCCTATTTCTAAAATTTTATCGAATGGTTTTATTTGCAGCAGTTCCGTTTGATAGGCTACTGTGTAAGGGTGTGAGATCGTTTGTCCGTCACTGATAGGAAATGCCCGGTTTTCGTAGGCTATTTCATCAAAAGCGCTATCCAAAAAAAAATGGCGGGGAATAGCATTGATCGCTGTTAATACATTTGTATCCGTAATGCCTTTTTCTTTTAACAGGTCCGTCAGTTTTTTTCTTAAGCCTTTATGCCGATATGTATCTTCAAATTTTTTCATAAACCTTTAGCCGGGAGAATATTTGCTGCAAGATAAAATATTTTGTCTGAACCATTGATCGAAGTTGATTTTTATGATTTAGTTGATTTTAAAATCATGGCGATCAATGGTTCAGACAATAAAAAAGTGCCGCTCAAAATTGGGCGGCACTTTTTTTATTTAAGCGTTGACTCTCTTAGAACCAACTGCCTGCAAATTTCTCATCGTTGGTTTTCATCTTTGCTTTTCTTCTTCTTACTTTGATCTGATGATTGATCATTGTTCCTATCATCAATGGAATAAATAAGAATATCAATGGCGGAATACCCATCATGCTGATCCATTTACCACCGTACATCCTGCGCATCGGACGTTTCAATCGTTCTGCGATCAAATACATGGATGGTACAATGAACAATGTCATAAAGAAGGCGAATGCCAACCCAAAAATGATCGTCCAGCTTAATGGTTTCCAGAACGCTACGTTATCTCCACCAAAGAAAATGTGTGGATTTAAATGGGTAAATAAAGAAATAAAGTCAATATTGAAACCAACTGCGATCGGTATAAAACCAAGTATCGCAGCCAGCGCCGTCAATAATACCGGAATGATACGCGTTTTACCTGCTTCGATTATTGCTTCCCTTGTTTTCATCCCTCGCGCGCGCAATTCATCAGCAAACTCAATTACAAGGATACCATTTTTTACAACGATACCCGCCAATCCTACAACGCCTAAGCCCGTCATCAATACCGACACCTGCATGCCTGTTATAGAAAAACCTATGAACACCCCTATCACACTAAATATGATCTCCGTTAAGATAATGATCGGTTTGCTGATCGAATTGAATTGCAATACCAATACAAGTAAGATCAATCCTAATGCAATACACAAAGCTTTAAATAAAAACGCACCTGTCTCTGCCTGCTGTTCGCCTTCACCGGTTTGTTTGATCGTTACGCCATCCGCTTTGCCTTTGAAATTATCTATGTATTTACTTATCTCTGCATTTACAGCTGTGGCGTTGTATCCTTTGGTAGTTAGCACATTTGATATCAATGTGATCTGCCTTTTTTGGTTTTTACGTTTGATACTACCGAATGTACTTGTTGGCTCAACTGTTACCAATGCACTGATCGGAATATTTTTTACGGCGCCGTTGCTGGCCATATCCCTGAAAGAAATACGCATATTCAACAGATCGGAAAGGTCATTTCGTTGCATTTCATTATCACGCAATTGGATTTTATATTCGTCTTTGCCTTCCTTTATTTTAGATACTTCTCTACCAAACAAGGCGGTACGGATGGCCATACCTATTTGTGCTGAAGAAACGCCCTCTGCTAATGCGCGTTCACGGTCAACCGTTAATGTGATCTCCGGATTATTCAGATCAACGTCCATTTTAAGTTCTTCTACACCAGGCACCTGAATGGAATCCAAATAATTCTTTAATCCGACTGCCGTCTTCACCAAATTATCAAAATCATCACTTGATACTTCTATATTGATCGGAGGATCTGTTGGTGGGCCGCTGCTTTCCTGATCAACACTTATCTGTGCACCTGGAATCCCCTGCATTACTTCACGTACCTTATCTAAATAAGGAGCAGTACTTACCCCATTTCTTTTTGCAAACTCTACAAATGAAACCTGTATCCTTCCTAATTCACTTCTCGTACTTCTATCTCCGGTACTAGGGTCGCTTGCACCGATAGCAACATTACTGATAACACTTTCAACGATCGGATTGTTTATGCCCTTTGTCCTATCGATCCCTAATACTTTATTTACCCTGCCTTCTAATGCATTCGTTATTGAATCCGTGTATTCAACACTGGTACCAACCGGTAATTTCAGATAAACATATAATTCATTAGGATCGGCCTTAGGAAAGAAAGTAATTCCTACCCAGCCACTTTTTATCGTTGATACAAATATGACCAATGAAATGAACAATAACCCTACTGTACCCAATAATAAATGCACCGGCCTCCAGCCTTTTAATGCCCATTGTAAGAGATTTTCATAATGCCCCATTATCCATGGCAAGGCTTTGTTTTGGAACGCATGAATAGCATCATCAAATATGTAGCGATTCAATACTACCAATATCATGAAAAATATAAGCAGGTTGCCTAAAAACGGTGCGCCGCTCACATCTAATATTATCCCCAAACAAATGATCGCCCAAAAGATCGGTTTTCTAAAAATAGCAGACTTAGCTTCTTTTGTTTCTTCACCTTCAGGATGATTCATAAAATCAACCGCAAAAACGGGATTCATAATAAAGGCCACCACTAATGAAGAAGCTAAAGTAAATATCAGCATGGTAGGTAAATACACCATGAATCTGCCAATAATTCCCGGCCAGAAAAGCAATGGGAAGAATGGTGCCAATGTAGTTAATGTACCTGCTAATACAGGAATAAAAACTTCTCCCGCCGCCATTTTAGTAGCGACATTAATAGGTATGGAACCTTTACCGCCGGTGAATATCCTATGCGTATTCTCTATCACCACGATCGCATCATCTACAATAATTCCTAACCCGAATAATAAGGCAAATAGTACAATGAAGTTGAGTGTAACGTGTGTACCAACTATCAGATCTGCCCCCGGCAAAAACACAAATGCCATAAACATACTAAGCGGTACAGATAGCGCCACGAAGAATGCATTGGTGACACCCATAAAAAACATCAACACGATCAGCACCAAAATAAAACCGATTATAATAGAGTTAACCAGGTCATTAAAAGAGGTTTTGGTTTTAATACTTTGATCTCCGGTGATCACTGCTTTTAAATTATCCGGATAAATTACGCCCTTGCTTTCTTTTACAATTTTCTGCACGCCTTCGCTCGTCTCAATTAAATTTTCGCCACTACGTTTGATGATATTTAATGTAACAACATTTTTGCCATCTAACCTTGCAAAGCTCTCTGCATCTTTTGTAGTATCTTTTATTACCGCGATATCTTTTAAATAGATCGGTCCGCCTGCTGTATTACGTACCAACACTTTTTCAATATCATATGAAGTATGAAACTGTCCTTTTAATTGAAGGTTACGTTTCATATTGCCAACATCCAACAAACCGCCGGAAATATCAAGGTTCTCATTTTTTACCGCATTGGCAATATCATCGAATGTAACGCCGGCAGCCTGCATACGATCATTATCTACATTGATCTGAAACTCACGTTCCGGAGCTCCCACAATATCAACCCTGTTAATTTGCGGAAGATCTTCTAATTTATCTTTCAGGTCATCAGCATATTTTTTCAAATGCTGCATATCGTAATCGCCACTGAGATTTACATACATGATCGGTTGATCACTTAAGTTCACTTCCAGTGCAGTAGGTTCTTGCGTAAGGTCTGTTGGCAGATCCTGCTTTGCTTTATCGATCGCATCTTTTACTTTTTGCAGCGCGACTTCCGTTTTAACCTGTGTATCAAATTCAACTACAATAGCAGAATAATCCTGCTGAGAAGTACTGGTGAATTTATTTATTTTAGCGCCCGTAATTCCTTTGATCTGTTTTTCGATCGGCCTTGTAACAAGGTTTTCGATATCCTTGGGAGAATTACCTGTGTAAATAGTTTGCACATAGATAGTAGGAATAACAATATCCGGAAACTGCTCTTTGGGCAATGTGGCGAATTGATATACCCCGGCCAGTGTTACAAATAAGATCACAAGGTAAATGGAAGTTTTATTGCCAACACTCCACGACGTTGGGCCAAATTCCTTGAACTTATTTTTTATATTTTCTAGTACACTCATAATAATTGTTTTGAATTTTGAATTCCAAATTTTGAATGTTGAATCACTTCTGCTTTATTTAAAATTCAACATTTAAAATAATTGCAGCTCTCTATTGAGCACCTGTAGTGATCAACTGTCCTTCGTATAAACTTCCGAAACCTTCTGTTATCAATACATCTCCGGTTTTTAATCCCGATTTTATTTCTATCATATCATTATTGATCAAGCCTATTACTACGGGGCGTTTACTTGCTATAAGTTTTCCGTTTTTCATGGCTGCCACCAATACATATTTCCCATTCTCATCATTTTGCAATGTGTTCAATGGTATGGAAATAGTATTTTCCGCACTGTAATCTTTTACTTTAATTAAAGCCAGTTGATTGGGTTTTAACTGAGGGTCTGAAGGTAATTTTGCCTCTACAACAAAACCTCTGTTGATCAGATCGATCGATGCACCTACAAAACTTACACTTGTGTTGATCGTTTTGTTGATATCGGGCATGCTTACAATCACCGGGCTTCCTTTACTTACGCTACCGATATAATTTTCAGGAATATTGCTTACCGCTTTTAAAATATTATTATTTACAATTTTTATTCCGCCAGATCCCAAGGCACCAAAATATTCTCCCTGTTTAACCGTAACCTGATCGGCAACGCCATCTACATCACTTACCACAGAAGTCGCATTTACTTGTTCCTGTATAACTTTTACATTTTCCTCTGCGGCATCTAATTGATTTTGCAAAGTGGCCACGTTGTTTTTATCTGTGATCATCTGTACTTCCGTACCGATTTGCTGATCAAACAAATTTTTCCGGCGCTGATAAATATCTTTAGCATACGCCAATTGTGTTTTGATAGTTTGCAATCCTTCTGTAGCTGCAACTAAATTTTGTTTTAATACTGCATCATCTAATTTCAATAAAAGTTGTCCTTTCTTTACCATCTGCCCTTGCTGAATATAAATTTCTCTTACCTGAGCGGGGGCACCACGCTGCGTAACATAACTTACATTCAATGCATCGATATGCCCTTGCAATTCGATGTAGTGTATGAACTCACCGGCTGTTAATGTCTGCAACGCCACTAACTTTGGTTTTTGTTCAGGAGCTGCACTGGTATCCAGCTTCGCAATTTCCGCTTCAAGACTTGTGATCTTATCACTTATCTTTTCTTGTTGTGTTTTGAGTGAATCCAACTCATTTTTCTTCTCTTTCAAACTATCCCCACCACTGTGGCATGATGATGCTACCACCACCAGTACTATAAAAAACAAACTCGATCTTGTTAAAATATTTCTCATAAAATTTATATTTTCTACTATTATTAATTAAAGTTTACCTACTGCTTTTAAGAAATCTATCTTAGCGATAATTGCATCATACAATGCGCTGATATAATTTGCCTGAGCAGTTTTTAAATCCGTATCTGAATTATTAATATCCGTTAATGACCCTGTTCCAGTTTCATATTTCTTTTTTGTTTGGTCGTAGACTGTCTCAGCCAACTGCATATTTTGTTTTTGAAAATCCATTGTTGCAATGGCTGTTGCAAAATTATTTCTGGCAACTGCTACATCATTGTCAATGCTAAGTTTTATATCTTCTAATTGATTTTGCGATTGCCTTAACTGCAGTTTTGATTCCTGGATCTTCGCCCTTGTAGAAAATCCGTTAAAGATGGGTATCGATAATTGAAGACCGATATATGAAGTAGTGTACCAGCTATTATTAGCATCAAAAATATCAAAATCATTATCAGCGCTGTAAGCCTGTTTACCATAAACACCGTTGAAATACAAAGTAGGTATCTGACTTCTGTTATACCTTTTAACGCTTAGCTGATTTAACTGATTCGCCAATTGTAAAAGCTGGTATTCTTTACGATCCGAATAATTGTAATTACTGCTTTCCAGTACACCTTGTTTTATCTGATCATCATTAAGCGTATCCGTTAGTACCAGGCTATCTTTAACAGGCATACCCATTAATATTTTCAATCCTGTATAACCATTTAATATACTATTTTTTGTTGTCAGCTCTTCTGTTTGCAGATTGGCAATTTGTACACTCAATCTATCTACATCTATCTTTTCTGCAAATCCATTTTTATATATTTCTTTCGTATCGTGTGATAATTTATTCAACCGTTCTATATTGGCATCCAGCAGGTCGATTTGTGTTTTGCTGGCAACCAGTTGATAATATATTTTGTAAATATTTGCTTTAATATTTATTTCAGTTATTTCTGCAGCTCTTTGCTTCTGACTTACAATTACTTTTCGTGCAGCCAGTCCTGCAAACACCTGTCCGTCAAATAATACCTGGCTGAAAGATACTGTTGCGCCGCTGTTCCATTTTGTGCCGAACTTGAACGGAGTGTATTTATTAGCAGGTGCTGTAGTATCAAAAAGTGAAGCAGGGATTAAAGTAACAGGGATATCAAGATAATCAGTTATTGTTCCACTTACATTTATATGGGGTAATGCTGCTGACGTCAGATCCTTGTTCGACTGTTCCTGTATCAATACATCCAGCAAAGCATTTTTTACCTGGTTAGAATTTTTTAACCCATAATCAACTGCCTGTTGTGCAGAAAACTGATTGACTGTCTGTGCCATGCCACTATTACCGATCAGCAATGCCATCACTATTATTTTTCCTGTCTGTATAAATTTATTTCGTTTCATCGCTGTCTAATTTTTTTAATCTTTGTTGTTGATATTGTACTGTCAGTTGGTAACCTCTTTCAGAAACCAATCCGAACAAATAATGCAGTAGTAATTCTTCTTCGATCTCAAAAAGGGTATATTTTGTTTTGGTATGAAAATCAGGCTGAAAAGGCAACATCATACTTTCTACCCTGAACCTCGCCAGTATATCTACATTGAGGTCATTTCTGAATAAACCTTCTTTGATGCCTCTTAAAAGATTATCCTTTATTACGGTAAACAGGTAATCATTTTTATGTTTATAAAACCTTTCAAAAGCAGCAGGATGGTATTTCTGCATCTCAAATAATAAAGCAGGGTTCATTGAGCTCATGATCTCCATCATCATATCAATTGCCAAAAAGATCTCGTGCACTGCATTTTCAGCAGCGTCTTTATCCAGCTCACAGCAAGATTGATTGTGATTGATCTTTTCTGTAATAAAGGCATCTACCAGTTCATCTTTATCCGCATAATATTGGTAGATCGTTTTTTTGCTGATACCTAAACCATTGGCGATATCATCCATACTCACGCTACGCAAACCGTACTGCATAAATAGGTCTGCCGCTTTTTGCTTGATTCTTTCGCCTGTATCTATTACGACTGTCATAATTGGACACAAAACTAAGGAAACTTTTTGTGTAACCAAAGTTTCCAATAAGTTTTTTTTCAATTTGTTCATTTTTTCGTTTATCGCCAACAAAATCAATGAACTACCTTTGAGAAATAAATTTTTAGGGTATGAAAAAGTCATTTACGTACATATTGTTGCAATATTTCCTGCAAGGGGTATTGATCTTAGCGCCTATTTGTATAACTGTTTGGGCCATTGCCAGCGCTTTTAATTTTATTGATGGCATTTTACCTAATATTATTCACAGCGTATCGCCCTCAACAAATATTAATAGCCGCATCCCCGGTTTGGGTTTTATTGTAATGATCGCGATCGTACTGGTTGTAGGATATATTTCGCCATCCTACATCTTTAGTAAGTTGGTAAGTGCGTTTGAAAAGTTATTATCCAGAACACCCGGTATAAAATTTATCTACTCAACTTTAAAGGATTTCTTCGAAGCATTTGCGGGAGAAAAAAAGAAATTTACGCAGAATGTTTTGGCCAATGTAGATGACAACGATGTATGGCGCGTAGGATTTGTTACGCAGGATGATATGTCTGAATTCGGTTTCAAAGATTATATAGCCGTGTATGTACCCATGGCCTATTCTGTTGCGGGAAATGTATACATCATTTCTAAAGACAGAATAAAACCGATCACCAATATCAGTGCCGCGCAAACCATGAAATTTGCCGTAAGTGGTGGTGTTACCGCTGTTGAGGAAGAAGAAGAAAGATCCTTATAAAAAGGTAAATTGTAAATGATAAATTATTGATACCATATTGAACAGTATGGTTGTTCATTTACCATTTACAATTTATCATTTACCATTAATACCTATCCTATGAAACGCTTACTACTAGCGGCACTCTGCTGCCTGCTTTTTTTTAAAAGTTTTTGCTGGGGCTTTTATGCCCATCAAAAAATAAATTATTACGCAACATTTTTATTGCCTCCGGAAATGTTGGTATTGTATAAACCCAATATCGATTTTATTTCCGAACATGCGGTGGACCCTGATAAAAGACGCTACATTTCAAAAGATGAAGCACCGCGGCATTTTATTGACATCGATCACTATGGCCCATATCCCTACGCCAGCCTGCCGCATAAATGGAAAGATGCCGTAACTAAATTCGGTGAAGATTCTTTGTTGAAATACGGTATTGTACCATGGCATGTTACAGTGATGCTGGCAAGACTTACTGAAGCTTTTAAAGAAAAAGATTTCAGTAAGATCATGAAAAACAGCGCCGAGCTTGGCCATTACATTGCTGATGCACATGTACCCTTACACACCAATAGTAATCACAACGGACAATTAACCGACCAGGTAGGCATACACGCATTTTGGGAAAGTCGCGTGCCTGAATTATTAGCGGAAAAACAATTTGATTTTTTTATCGGCAAAGCCGATTATATATCAAATCCCGGCGATTTTATCTGGGCAAGAGTTTTAGAAAGCGCAAACGCCGCAGATTCTGTTCTAACCTTTGAAAAAGAACTCACCAAACAGTTCCCTCCTGATAAAAAATACGCATTTGAAAACAGGAATGGTGTCATCATCCGTCAATATTCGGCCGACTTTACCATTGCCTACAACAAAAAATTAAATGGTATGATCGAAAGAAGAATGCGGCAATCTATTTATGCGGTAGCTTCCTTTTGGTACACGGCCTGGGTAAATGCCGGTCAGCCTGATCTACGGCCTTTGTCAAAACAACATTTTTCTGCGGAAGACAGTAAAGAGTTTGAAGAACTTAACAGTCAATGGCAGACTGGCAGTAGTATGATTGGCAGAGAAGAATAATTAAAAAGTGAAAAGTCAAAACCAAAAAGTAAATAATACGGCGATCCGCGGAATTTTTTGGTTTTGACTTTTGCTTTGAATACTTGGTGAATTTAAGACCCCGCTCGTACATCTTTAGTATATTTGCACCCTAAATTTTTCGACATGAGTACGGTTCATAATTTTAATGCAGGCCCATCTATTTTGCCTAAGGAAGTATTTGAAGAGGCAGCAAAAGCTATTTTAAATTATAACAATACAGGACTATCCATTTTAGAATTAGGCCATCGTACCGCTACCTTTCAGGCGGTGATGGATGAAGCACAGGCACTGGTAAAAGAACTAATGAACCTGGATGCTGATCATGAGGTCATGTTTTTACACGGCGGCGCCTCTACTCAATTTATGCAGGTGCCAATGAACCTGCTGGATGATAAAGAAACTGCAGCCTACGCAGACACAGGCGTATGGGGAATCAAAGCTATCAAAGAAGCTAAATTATTCGGCAAGGTAGAAATAGTTTGCTCCGGAAAAGAAAGCGATTACAGTATTATTCCGAAAGATTTTGCAGTACCCAACGATGCCAAATATTTTCATATCACTACCAACAATACCATTTATGGAACACAATGGCAAACCATTCCTAAAACAAGCAATGTTTTAGTAGCAGATATGAGCAGCGATATTTTAAGCAGGCAGCTAAATTTTAATTCATTCGATCTTATTTATGCAGGCGCACAAAAAAATATGGGTCCGGCAGGTGTAAACCTGGTCGTGGTAAATAAAAATATTTTAGGCAAAATAAAACGTCCTATCCCAACAATAATGGATTACCGTAATCACATTAAAGAAGGAAGCATGTTGAACACGCCACCTGTATTTGCTGTGTATGTATGTATGCTTACGCTCCGCTGGTTAAAAGCAAAAGGTGGTATTGCCGCAATAGAAAAAGAAAATAATGCAAAAGCTGCGCTGTTATATAAAGAAATCGACGAAAACCCGCTTTTTAAAGGCACTGCCAGCAAAGAGGACCGTAGCAAAATGAATGTTTGTTTTGTAATGAATGACCCTTCCCAGGAAGAGGCTTTTTTACAGCATGTTAAACCATTGGGCATTGTGGGTATCAAAGGCCATAGGTTAGTGGGCGGATTCAGGGCCTCTCTTTATAACGCATTGCAAATCAGCAGCGTAGAAGTTTTGGTAAATGCAATGAAGAGCTTTGCGAAGGGTAAATAATTCATTTTTATTCTTCTATTCATAAATAATATCAAATTTTAAAATATTAATATGTTTAGTAACATTTACTTTTGCAACCGATCTAAATAATAACACCTAATTAATACAATAATCTAATGGTTACAATTTCCCCTTTTAAGGCATTAAGGCCTGATGCTCAATATGCAAAGCAAGTGGCATCTCCTCCTTATGATGTGTTGAACAGCAAAGAGGCAAAGACTGAGGCTGAAAATAATCCTAACAGTTTTTTACACGTTACAAAAAGCGAAATAGATCTACCTGAAACCACTGATTCACATTCACCCGAAGTGTATGAGAAAGCAAAGGAAAATTTAGAAGCGTTCGTGAGCCGTGATATTTTATTTCGTGAAAATAAAGCTTGTTATTATATCTATCAGTTGGTCATGGATGAAAGAAGTCAGACGGGCTTGGTTTGTGCCAGCAGCGTAAATGATTATGAAAGTGGCCTGATAAAAAAACACGAATTTACACGTCCGGAAAAAGAACTGGATCGTATCAACCATATTAAAATAACAGGTGCGCAAACAGGCAACGTTTTTTTAGCGTACAAGAATGTTAAAAAAGTTGATGACCTGATCAACGATTGGAAAGCCGCACATAGCCCGGTATACGATTTTGTTGCGCCGGACAAAATACAACACAGTATTTGGATCGTCAATGATGATAAAACCATTGCAAACATCACAGCATTATTTGCAAAGCAGGTTCCCTGCACGTATATCGCTGATGGCCATCACCGCGCGGCCTCTGCAGCTAAGGTTCGTACAGGACTTAGCAGAGAAGAAAATGTAGGCGCCGATTTTTTCTTAACCACTTTATTTCCTGCAAATGAATTGCAGATAATGGATTACAACAGGGTGGTAAAAGACCTCAACGGATTCACCGATGAAAAATTAGTGACTGCATTACAAAAAGATTTTTTTGTCGAGAAAGCAAACAAAGCGTTCTCTCCTGCCGTACTGCATGAATTTGGTATGTATGTAAACAAACAATGGTACAGACTTACAGCAAAAACCGGCAGCTACTCAACAGACCCGATCGGTATTTTAGATGTGACCATCTTACAAAATAATATTCTTGATCCGCTATTTAATATCAAAGACCAAAGGACTGATAAACGCATTGATTTTGTTGGCGGCATCAGGGGCTTGGGCGAATTGGAAAAAAGAGTTAACAGCGGCGAAATGGCAGTAGCATTCAGTCTGCACCCGGTTAGCATTCAACAATTATTCGATATTGCAGATAGTGGCAATGTGATGCCGCCTAAATCTACCTGGTTTGAACCAAAGTTGAGAGATGGACTGCTAACGCATCTTATCTACGATTAATATTTAGTTAATAAAACCATATCATAAAAAAGAGGCGCAACTATTACGCCTCTTTTTTTATCTTTACCCGCAATGAAAAAGTACACATCCGTTTTTACACTGTTTCTTTTATTGAATGTTTTTAATGCCTTTTCTCAGGATGCACAACAGTTGCAACAGACTGCGAGAACCTTTATGGCACAGGGAGATTACAGTAATGCAGTGCTTGTATTGAACAGGGCAGTTAAAATAAACCCCGGCAATATTGACATCATCAAGGATCTTGCCTTTGACTACTATTTGCAAAAAGACTATAACAACGCGCTATCAACCATCAAGCCAGTGATAGACGGCACGGACGCTGACGATCAATCTTTTCAAATAGCAGGCTATATTTACCAGGCGCTGGGATTGATAAAAGATTGCGACAAATTATATAAAAAAGGAATTGAAAAATTCCCTGAAAGCGGTGCCCTATATAACGATCTGGGAGAATTTTTATGGACACAAGGCGACCAAACGGCCATTAAACAGTGGGAAAAAGGAATTCAAATCGATCCCAGTTTTTCAAAAAATTATTACAATGCTTGCAGGTATTACTCATTGACAAACGATCATGTATGGAGTGTTATTTACGGCGAGATCTTTTTAAACATGGAGCCGCTTAGTCCGAATACGCCCGAATTAAAGATGATCTTATTAGAGAATTACAAAAAGATCTTCGCAGATGCCGATCTTACAAAAAAGAATAAAGAGAATAATAAATTTGCCACAGCATTTATTGATTGTCTTAACAAACAAAGTAATGTTGCCCTAAAAGGTATCAATCCTGAAACATTAACAATGATCCGCGCGCGGTTCATACTTGATTGGTATAGTGAATACGCCAAGCTATTCCCTTTCCGTTTATTTGACCTTCAACAACAATTGCTGCAGGCTGGTTTATTTGATGCGTATAATCAATGGATATTTGGTACAGCGCAAAATTTAAATGCCTATCAAAACTGGACCAACATACATTCTGTTGAATATGATGGATTTAGCCGTTTTCAGAAAGGCAGGATATTTAAAATCCCCGCAGGACAGTATTATCATTAAACAATACATGTACTTCGCGAAATCGCTCTTACTTGAACTTTTTTTGTATAAATTTTCTGTTCGTAATAATATTATAGCTCATCTTAGCGTTTAATCACCGTGCGCTTGCCATAATTACACTATTTTTTTTATTATCTTACAAGTGCCGGGTCTTTATCTCAACTATTCAACGATTGTACGTATGAACAAAAATTCACGAATTTTCGATTTTTTACAATATCAGCTTGAAAGGTTTCCTAAAAGCGACATGTTGTCTGGAAAAGAAAATGGGCGTTGGGTTAAACACAGTACGGCTGAAATAAAAGAACTTGTTGATAATTTAAGTACCGGATTACTTAGTCTAGGCGTAACCGGTAGAGATATGAATGTTGAGCACCAGGATAAAATTGCCATCATCAGCAGAAACAGGCCTGAGTGGATCGTGCTAGATCTGGCCTGTCAGCAAATTGGCGCTATCCTTTGTCCTGTTTATCCTACTACCAATCCAAAAGAACTGGAATTTATTTTTAACGATGCAGCAATAAAATATGTATTCGTAAGCGGACAAGATATTCTCGATAAAGTAAATAGTATCCGCGAACACGTGCCCAGCCTGGTTAATATTTATAGCTTCGACAGATTACCAGGTGTTGAGTATTGGAAAAAAATTCTCAACTTATGTCAGCCGCAACATTTTACTAAACTTAGAGATATTAAAAACTCTATTCTCACTACACATTGTGCTACCATCATTTATACGTCGGGTACAACCGGAACTCCCAAAGGGGTTATGTTAAGTCACAGGAATATTGTGATGAATTTGATCAACTCCAGAAAAACTTTTCCTTTTAAGGATAACGTAACCGGGAGGGCACTCAGCTTTTTGCCACTCAATCATATTTTTGAGAGAATGGTTACCTACATATATATCACTAGTGGCGTATCTATCTATTATGCTGAAAGCATGGATACCATTGCAGATAATTTAAGAGAAGTAAAACCAAGTATCTTTTGTACCGTACCGAGATTATTAGAAAAAGTGTATGAAAAAATAATGGCTAAAGGTGCCGAACAAAAGGGTATTAAAAAGAAATTATTCAATTGGGCGGTGGAGTTGGGCAATAGATACGACAATAAGGTAAGTGGTGGATTTGGCTATAATATTCAGCTGGCAATTGCTAATAAATTGGTTTTCAGCAAATGGCGGGAAGCATTGGGCGATAATGTAAAAACGATAGTAACCGGCAGTGCCGCTTGTCAGGTAAGGTTATTAAGAATTTTTACTGCTGCTAAAATTCCTATTTATGAAGGATACGGACCAACAGAAAACAGTCCTGTAATAAGCGTAAACTGCCAGCTTAAAGATGGTACAAAATTCGGCACAGTAGGATTGGTTATAAAAGGACAGCAAATAAAATTAGAAGCCGACGGAGAAATTTGTGTAAAAGGGCCGAGTGTTATGATGGGTTATTATAAAAATCCGAAACTGACCGCAGAAACAATTATTGATGGTTGGTTGCACACAGGTGATATTGGTGTTTTGGAAGACGGCAAATATTTAAAAATAACCGACCGAAAAAAAGAACTCTTTAAAACAAGCGGTGGAAAATATGTGGCACCTCAGCCAATAGAAAATAAAATGAAAGAATCTCCTTTTATTGAACAAATGATGGTAGTAGGTGCCGACGAAAAATTTGTAGGTGCTTTAATTGTTCCATCAATAAACACGTTAAAAGAATGGATGAAGACAAAAGAGATTCCTTTTACTACGATAGAAGCTGCATTGGATCAACCAAAAGTTATTGAATTGTATGACAAAATAGTTGAAAAATTTAATGGAGAATTTAACCATGTTGAGCAAGTTAAAAAATTTGAATTATTGCCACACGAGTGGACGATTGAAACAGGTGAGCTTACACCCACATTAAAGCTTAAAAGAAAAGTTATCATGGCTGAATGTAAAGACTATGTAAATAAAATTTATCATGCACAAGAATTAATTAAATAAAGTCGGTTCGTCTTCTATAAAAAAATAACCCCGGGCGCAAGTCAGGGGTTATTTTTTTATAGAAATTGTTTAACTGTTAGAGTTGTATAAAACTACTTCAGGTTATGATATACTTTCTGCACATCTTCATCCTGTTCTAATTTATCTACCAGTTTTAAAACGTCTTGTGCCTGCTCTTCAGGAAGTTCCATTGTATTCATCGGTATCCTCGTTAATTCGGCAGTGATCACTTCGATCTTCTTTTCTTCTAAAGCCTTGCTCATATTACCGAACTCGGTAAATGCTGCGCGGATAACAATATTGCCTTCACTATCTTCTCCAATTTCCTCCAGGCCGTAATCGATCAATTCCAATTCCAGGTCTTCGATATTTAAGCCGGTATTCTTTACTTTAAATTCTCCCATGCGGGTAAAAGTAAAAGCTACGCTACCACTGGTTCCTAAAGCACCGCCGCTTTTAGTGAAATGCATACGCACATTTGCAACAGTTCTAGTAGAATTATCTGTGGCTGTTTCTACTAACACAGCTATACCGTGAGGCGCATATCCTTCATATACTACTTCATCATAATTGCTGGTATCCTTGCCCATGGCACGTTTGATAGCAGCTTCAACACGATCTTTCGGCATACCGCATGCTCTTGCATTCAAATAACACCTGCGCAATGCCGGATTACTATCAGGATCGGGTCCGCTAGATTTAACTGCAATAACTATTTCTTTACCGATACGGGTAAAGTTTTTAGCCATTTTATCCCAACGGGCAAACATGGAACTTTTTCTTACTTCAAATATCCTTCCCATACAATTATTTTAAACTACAAATTTAGGATTTAGAAGTTTAGGGTTTCGTTGTTTAATAAGAGTTGCAACCTACTAAATCCTAAACTTCTAAACCAATCTTGCGATCGGCTGCAAATTTAAGGAAATCATTTTTTCAAATATGGCTTCTTTA
Organism: Ferruginibacter sp.; assembly: GCA_035485735.1. Classification (GTDB taxonomy): domain Bacteria; phylum Bacteroidota; class Bacteroidia; order Chitinophagales; family Chitinophagaceae; genus Ferruginibacter. The sequence continues at coordinate 564,636 of DATHNS010000025.1, read as the reverse complement.
TCTAAGTGACAACCATTTTTTAGTAATTTTAAGGATAATGAGCACGCCACTTCTCCAAATAACAAACTTATCGATCGGTTTTATTACAGATGGCGTAGTGTCCAATGCAGTAAAAAACAGTTCGTTTACCGTTGAAAAAGGAGAAATAGTGGCCATAGTGGGTGAATCAGGCTCAGGTAAATCAGCCACGGCTTTATCATTGATGCAATTATTGCCGGCTACTGCTACTACCCGAGGAGAAATATTGTTTTCTACTGATAAGGGGATCGTCAATATTTTACAGCTTTCAGCTAAGGAAATAAATACGATCAGGGGTAAGGATATTGCCATGATCTTTCAGGAACCAATGACTTCTTTAAACCCCGTTTTTACCTGTGGCAACCAGGTGATGGAAGCCATACAATTACATGAAAAAATATCATCGGCAAAGGCCAGGGGAAAAACGATCACATTATTTGAAAAAGTAAAATTGCCTGATCCGAAAAATATATTTGGCCGATACCCGCATCAATTAAGTGGCGGCCAAAAGCAAAGAGTAATGATCGCTATGGCAATGAGCTGCAACCCTTCTTTATTAATTGCTGATGAGCCAACCACCGCGTTAGACGTAACTGTTCAACAAACAATTATTCTACTGATAAAAGAATTGCAGCAACAAAATAATATGGGAGTGGTTTTTATCTCTCATGATATCGGACTGGTTGCGGCTATTGCTGATAAGGTATTAGTCATGTACAAAGGCGAAATTGTTGAACAAGGCAAAACGGAAACGATACTAAAAACCCCACAGCATCCATATACCAAAGCATTGCTGGCATGCAGGCCTACCATGCACGCTAAAGGAGAACGACTCCCCGTAGTAAGCGATTTTTTATCCGATGAACCGACTGCTAAAACAGCCCTTTCTCCAAACACCTCATACATCGCATCCTGTACATCGTACATCGAAGCACCAGTATTGTCTGTAAAAAACCTAAGCGTTCACTTTCCTGAAAAGAAAAAACTATTTGCAAAAAACAAGGAACCGCTTAAAGCCGTTGATGAGGTAAGTTTTGATGTTTTTAAAGGTGAAACAATTGGGCTTGTTGGAGAAAGCGGTTGCGGCAAAACAACTTTAGGAAGAACCATTTTACAATTACTGCCTGCCACATCCGGCAGTATCATTTTAGATGATGTTGACCTCACACAACTATCAAAAAAAGAAATGCGTCCTTTGCGGAAGGATCTGCAAATAATTTTCCAGGATCCATACGGATCATTAAATCCCAGGTTAACGATCGGCGATGCAATAAAAGAACCAATGCAGGTGCACCAACTATTTTCTACTAAAGAACAATATAATAAAGTAATCGAGTTGTTAGAAAAGGTCAATTTAAAACCTGAGCATTTTAAACGTTACCCGCATGAGTTTAGCGGCGGCCAACGCCAACGTATTTGCATCGCGCGTGCTTTAGCGCTCAATCCGTCTTTTTTGATCTTTGATGAAAGTGTTAGCGCCCTTGATGTAAGTGTTCAGGCACAGGTATTAAACCTTTTAAATGATCTAAAAAGGGAATTTAATTTTACTTCCATTTTCATTTCTCATGATCTATCGGTTGTACACTATATCAGTGATCGTATTATGGTAATGAACAAAGGAAAGATCATTGAGACCGGAAACGCGGATGATGTCTTCTTTTCGCCCCAAAACGAGTATACGCAGAAATTGATTGCTGCAATTCCCGGAAAGTAGTTGATAATTCAAGCTAAGCCTCGATTCTAGTGGTATTACTTTGTAGGGACAGCCTTTTCTTTATTACAATAGGTGGCATGCTTATTGAACTTATCACAACAGTTCAGGTACCTTATGAAGGGACTGTAAGTTGCAGTGCTTTCTTTTAACCTGTTTGCATTCAAAAAATCCAGTTTTTTATTGTATCTTCGCAACCTTAAAAAAAATCATGCCGTAACATGATAAGTGCCCTTCGTGGCTACATTATCTCTGTAATTTACAGTACAAGGCATGTTTATCAACTTTAAAAAATAATTGATACAACATGAAATTAAGCCAGTTCAGATTCGACCTTCCGCTAAATCTTATTGCACAAAATCCAAGTAAAAAAAGAGAAGACAGCCGCATGATGGTTGTTAACCGTAAAACCGGAAACATTGAGAACCGCAACTTCCGCGACATCATTGAATATTTTGATGATAAAGATGTAATGGTAGTCAACAACACTAAAGTTTTTCCTGCCCGCATGTACGGACGTAAAGAAAAAACGGGTGCTAAAATTGAAGTTTTTTTACTAAGAGAATTAAACAAACCAAACCGTTTATGGGATGTTATTGTTGATCCTGCCCGTAAAATACGCGTAGGCAATAAATTATACTTTGGCGAGAACGATGAGTTAGTTGCCGAAGTAATTGATAACACCACCAGTCGTGGACGTACGATCCGTTTTTTATGGGACGGTACCGAAGAAGAATTTCGCGCTATGCTGGAATTTATGGGAGAAACACCTTTGCCTAAATACATCAAACGTAAACCTGATGAAGAAGATAAAGAACGTTACCAAACGGTATATGCAAAACACGAAGGCGCAGTAGCCGCACCTACAGCGGGTTTACACTATAGCAAAGAGTTAATTAAAAGATTGGAAATTAAGGGTATCCGTTTTGCGGAAGTTACTTTACATACCGGTTTAGGAACTTTCCGTCCGATCGAAGTAGAGGACCTTAGCAAACATAAAATGGATGCTGAATACTACAGTGTTGATGAAACAGCTTGTGCTATTGTAAATAAAGCAAAAGCCGATGGCAGAAGAATTTGTTCTGTTGGTACAACTACCATGAGAGCTATGGAATCTTCTTTCACTGCACAAAAATTATTAAAGCCTTCTGAAGGATGGACAAATATGTTCATTCATCCTCCGTATAACTTTTCTATCGCCGATTCATTGGTTACAGGTTTTCATTTACCTAAAACAAGCTTGTTAATCATGACTTGTGCTTTTGGTGGATACGATCTTGTGATGGAAGCATACAAAAAAGCGATCAAGGATAAATATAATTTCTTCAGTTATGGAGATTCTTTGGTGATCGTTTAATTCGATTTCACGCAAAGCAAAATAAGTTTAATACAGAAGCCGCAAAGAAAACTTTGCGGCTTTTTTTATCTTTGCATCTTTGCGTGGAATTAATACTACAAACCGAATAAACCGGTATTCAATAATTGCAAGGTCTTTTCTTTACTGGCTCTTGGAATAAGAATAGAAATATTGTGTTTGCTACCTCCATAACTAACCATACGTACAGGAACAGATGCAATCGATTCGAATAATTTCTGCATTACATCCTTTGTTTCGGTGATCTCGTTTCCTACTATTGACACGATCGTTTGATCGGTGTCTATTTCAACTGTACCAAATGCTTCTAATTCTTTTGTAATTTCTTTTAGGTGAGATGCGTCATCGATCGTTACTGATACTGCAACTTCTGAAGTAGTCACCATATCGATAGACGTTTTATATTTTTCAAATACATCAAATATTTTTCTTAAAAACCCATACGCTAATAACATACGTGTGCTTTTAATATTGATAGCGATGATGCCATCTTTTGCAGCAACAGCTTTAACACCTTTTGATCCAGCTTCTTGTTTAATAACCGTGCCGGCGGCATCGGGCTGCATTGTATTCAATAGTTTAACCGGAACTTTTGCATGTTGTGCGGGCCATATACAAGTTGGATGCAAAATTTTTGCACCGAAGTACGCCAACTCTGCTGCTTCTTCAAAACTCAATTGTGCGATGGCAACAGTTTTTGTAACAACTCTTGGATCGTTGTTATGCATGCCATCAATATCTGTCCATATTTCACAAACAGTAGAATTGGTTGCAGCCGCAATTAGCGAAGCGCTATAATCGCTACCGCCGCGTTTTAAATTATCGATCTCGCCTTTGGCATTGCGGCAAATATATCCCTGGGTGATAAATAGTTTTTTGCCTTTGTACTGTGCTAAAACTTCTGCCAGTTTTATTTTTATTTTATCTAACGCAGGTTCATCGTTTTCATCGATGCTCATAAAATCAAGTGCGCTGATCAATGCATGATCGATACCTTGTTCTTCCAAAAATGTAGAAAATAATTTGGTGCTAAGCAACTCGCCCTGTGCTAAAATATCTTTATACAAAGCTTCGTTGAAAGATATTTTTAAAATGATGTTTAAAAATTCGAAATGTTCCGTTACGATCGTTTTTGCTTTTGCAAGGGTTGCGTCTTTTTTAACCAACTGTGCGATGAAACTATGGTAATGTTTTTCCAGTTCATCGATCTTTTGTTTCGCTGTAGTACGATCGCTTTTTGATAAAGCATCGCTGATCGCTACTAAAGAATTGGTAGTGCCGCTTAAGGCAGATAATACTACAATTTTACTTTCGTCATCTTTGGTGATGAGTTTTGCTACTTCGTGCATTCTTTCCGGCTTGCCTACGCTGGTGCCGCCAAACTTCATTACTTTCATATTGCTGCCCTGGTTATTATTAAGGGAGAGCAAAAGTATTAGATAGTGGATTGCCAGCAAAAAATAATTTAAAGCCGTTTAATTATAGTTCTACCTTAAAACTATCACCTAATATTTTCAAATTATCAACCACCGGCTGCATTAAATAAATTCCATTTTTCATTCTATCATTCTGCATTTCTATTTCCGGCTCGCCGGGAATGATCACTTTTTCTTGTCCGGCTACTGTTTTAGCAGAACGAAAGCGCTGTATCCAGTTATCCATATTATTTTTAAAATCTTCGGCCCGCCTGAATGCATCAACTCGCATGGCGCCAAAAAAATGACCTATCCCATCACCGGGCATATTTTCCGGCATTGGTACATAGGCTGGAAAAGGCGGAACCCACGGACCATAATTAGCACCGCTTAAGACGCCCGAAAAAATATCAACAATAGACCCTAGCATATAACCCTTATGGCTGCCGTGTTCTCTATCGCCGCCAAGCGGCAATAATGCACCACCATTTTTTACTTCTGATGAATTAGTAGATGGTTGGCCGTCTTTAGTTTGCACCCAACCTAATGGAGCATCTTCATTTTTATATTGCAATAATTCCAGCTTGCCGTTCGCTGCGGTAGTGGTTGCAAAATCTGCCACGAACGCAGGCTCTTTTCCTGCCGGTATCGCTACGGCTATCGGGTTTGTTCCTAATAATTTTTCTATAGAAAAAGTAGGTGATACTAATGGCGAAGCATTCGTCATCGCAATACCGATCATATCATGTTCCAAAGCCATCATTGCATGTACACCTGCAATACCAAAATGATTGCTATTGGTAACGCTTACCCATCCTGTGCCGACATTTTTTGCTTTATCGATCGCAATTTGCATCGCTGCGGGCGCAACGCTTAGCCCTAATCCTTTGTCACCATCAACTGTTGCAGTAGATGGTGTTTCATGAACGATTCTGATATTGGGATTGGCATTGATCCTTTTCGCTTCCCACAAACGCACATAACCATTTAATCTTGCGATACCATGACTATCAACCCCGCGAAGATCTGCAGAGAGCAATACTTTAGTAGCCACATCAGCCGTAGCATCTGTACATCCAATTTTTAAAAAGATATTTTTTGCAAAGCTGTATAATCGTTGGTAGGGGTAAATATTTTGCATGGGCAAAAGTAAGGTGTTAAAGGCAAACGTTAAAAGGCAAAACCCAAAAGTGAAAGACGCTCAATACTTTTTGGTTTTGATTACTTAAAAATGAAGGTGCTTAACCGTTAATCCGTTATTTATTAACTGTCGCAATGAATCGATACCGATCTTTAAATGCTGCTCTACATATTCTGCTGTTACAATTTTATCGCTCTCTTCAGTTTTTACACCTTCCGGAACCATCGGGCTATCGCTCACTAATAATAATGCGCCTGTTGGTATTCTGTTATAAAAACCTACACTAAAAATAGTAGCTGTTTCCATGTCGATCGCATAGGCTCTTATTTTTTGTAAGTATTCTTTAAATGCCTCATCGTGTTCCCAAACGCGACGGTTAGTGGTGTATACAGTGCCTGTCCAGTAATCGCAAGAATAGTCTCTTATCGTTGTAGAGATCGCTTTTTGCAAAGCAAATGCCGGCAATGCCGGCACTTCGGGTGGAAAATAATCGTTGCTGGTTCCCTCACCTCTTATTCCTGCAATGGGCAGAATAAGATCCCCTATTTTATTTTGTTTTTTTAATCCGCCACATTTACCCAAAAACAATACGGCTTTCGGCTCAATGGCGCTTAACAGATCCATGATCGTTGCTGCACCCGGACTTCCCATTCCAAAATTGATAATGGTAATATTATCTGCAGTGGCACATTGCATTGGCCTACCGATACCTGCTATTGGCACTTTGTTCCATTTAGCAAACATATCTACGTAGTTACTGAAGTTCGTCAGCAAAATATATTCGCCAAAATTTTCTATCCTTTCTCCTGTATACCTGGGTAACCAGTTGTGTACTATCTCATCTTTTGTCTTCATCTGATTTTTATTCTTTAATTTGTCGACTATAAAGTTACAATATTAGTATTCATTATGATCAAAATTGACTACCCATCCTATCAACCAAAAATAAAAAAAGAACAGGACAAAGAATTCATTTTTGATGAAGTTCGCAAACAGTGGATAATGCTTACGCCGGAAGAATGGGTGCGACAAAATTTTCTGCAATACCTTATCCAGATAAAAAAATACCCCGCAAGTTTAATTGCCGTTGAAAAAGAATTGAAGTTGGGCGAATTAAAAAAACGCACCGATGTTATTGTGTATAATACCGATGCCCAACCCTGGTTAATGATAGAATGCAAAGCCATGGGTGAACCGGTCAATGAAAAAGTACTGCAACAAATTTTACGATATCATATCAGTATCCCTGTGCCTTTTATAATTATTACAAATGGTAGCTTTTGTTTTGGGTTTGAAAAAGTGAACGGCGATTTTGTAGAGATATTTGAGTTGCCGGCGTTTGTCTGATTGTCATTCTGAGCGAAGCGAAGAATCTAACGCTACACCTGCATACTGATAATTTAAAAATAAGATGCTTCGTACCTCAGCATGACAAAAAACTTTACGGAAAAATACCCAACTCAACATAACTAATAGCTACTTTATTAATGGCACTAACGTAAGCGGCTATACGCATATCGGGTATAGCAGGATTACTTGACCATATATCCATTATTTCTCTTGTTGCGCTGGCCATTGTTTCTTCCAGGCCGCTATGCACCAAGTCTATTTCTTCAGCGCCGTGCATAATTAGCTTGCGTTCTTTATCGCTTACCTGTTTATTGGTCAGGCTTTCTATCTGAGACAAGATATGCGTGTTCAAATTTTCAGTAAATCTTTTTTCCAAACGGCCATAGCGAACATGGCTAAGATTTTTCAACCATTCGAAATAACTAACGGTAACGCCACCCGCATTCAGGTACATGTCGGGCACTACCAAAATTCCTCTTTGCGTAAATATTTCATCGGCTTCAGGCGTACATGGGCCATTGGCTGCCTCTCCGATTATTTTCGCTTTTACTTTTGGTGCGTTGGCCGCATTGATAACATTCTCTAATGCTGCAGGAATTAAAATATCGCAAGCCAATTCCAACGCATCGTTGGTATTTTTGAGATTGGTTGCACCGGGGAAATTAATGATGGACCCTGTTTTTTTTCGGTGCTGAAAAACTTCTTCTTCATTTAATCCATCTGCATTAAAAATAGCTCCTTCAAATTCTGCCAAACAAATTACTTTGGCACCACCTTCGCGAAAAAATTTTGCTGAATGATATCCTACATTTCCCAATCCTTGTACCACGACTGTTTTGTTTTCAATACCGGTTGATAGCCCTTGCTTCTTCATGATATCTAGCATATTGCAAACCTCCCTTATACCAAAAAAAACGCCTAAACCCGTTGCCTCTTTTCTGCCATGAACGCCACCTTGTGTAATGGGTTTTCCGGTAACACAACCTGCTGCATCAATTTCGCCCGGCTTCAATGATTGGTAAGTATCTACGATCCAGGACATTTCTCTTTCCCCTGTTCCATAATCGGGTGCCGGCACATCAATACCCGGACCAATAAAATTTTTCTTTACTAACTCCGATGTATAACGACGGGTGATCTTTTCTAATTCGTAAGTAGAATAATTGCGCGGATTTATTTTGATGCCTCCTTTCGCTCCGCCAAAAGGAACATTTACTATCGCGCATTTGTAGGTCATCAATGCCGCGAGTGCCATTACTTCATCCTGGTTAACGGCATCGCTAAAACGAATACCGCCTTTGCACGGTGTTTTGTGCTGACTGTGTTGCACACGGTAAGCTTCCATAACTTCAATACTTCCATTGTCTCTTTTGATGGGAAAACGCATTCTGTAAACGCTGTTGCAGGCCTTTATCTGCTCTAAAATACCAGCATCCCATTGGGTGAATTTTGCGGCTTTATCGAAACTTCTTTCTACGTTTTCGAAGAAACTATACGGTTGTTGTGCAGGCATAAAATTTTTATTACGGATGAATAAAAAATCACTGAACACTTGATCCTTCCTTATAACGATAAATTATCTAAATGCGTATGTATTATTTGCTAAGATGCTCCAGCTTAGTGATCTTTCTATCAATACGGATCAGGTACAAAATCAATGCCACTAAAATAGTAATACAAACTGCCATTACTACATATATTTTTCCGTTGCTACGCATGATATCATCTGTCGTTGTCGTGGTTGTTACGATTTTAGTCGTATCAGTTGAATATTGCGCAAAAGCAATTGTACTGATCAACAAACACGCAAAAATCGCAGCTAATTTATATACCCTATTCATTGATTATATTTTTATCTTTTAATAAATTCAATCTTATTTTAAGGCTGGTGATCCATATCCCTAAAATAACCCAGCCCGTTACCGCCAGCCAAAAAACAAGGCGCATGCTTTTATCCAGGCTATCTCCTCCCAATGCAGGATTACCACCGCCTTTCGAACCTTCCATTCCGCCCGGATGAAGTGATTGCACCATCCTTGGCAATATCATGATCAACGGTATGTAAATGAAGTAAGCGAAAATATTATACACCGCACTTATCCTTGCTTTTTTATCAAGGTCTGTTATTGATCCTCTTAAAACGATGTATGCCAGATAAATTAATAACGCAATGGCTGCGGCAATTTGTTTAGGATCATTGCTCCATGGCTCGCCCCAGGTATACGTAGCCCAGATAGCTCCGGTTGTTAAACCCAATAAACCAAATACTATACCGGTCTTGGCAAACTCCATCGCATAAATATCATGCTTAAGGTTTTGCGTGCTTAGATATATAATTGAATATACTAGTGAGATAGTAAACAAAGTAATTTGCCCGAACCACATCGGCACATGAAAATAAAAATTACGGATACTCTCATATAAATTACCTAGGTAAGGAACCTTTACCAAAAAGCCCGCAGTGAACGTGTACAACAAAAGCGCTACACCCAATATCTTCCACCAGTTTTTACTCATACATTATATTAATGCTGCAAAATTAATCATTAACGATTAACCACTAATAATTATCTATTCTTTCCATAAAAAAGGAAATAATATTACTGCCAGTACAATTACCATCAGGTCTAACCCGATCAACAATAAAGATATCTGCATCACGGCATTTTGTCTGAATATCTCACCAAATGCAGTCTTGGATAACCTTATCAATAATAACAATTGCGGGATAATTAGCGGGAAGCCGAGTATCGCCATCAAAGCCGCATTCTGCTGCGCTTTTGCTGCGATCGCCGCCATCAAAGTAAATACCAGGCTTAGGCTGATGCCTCCCAGACAAACAATACCAATGAACTGCGGCATGTTACTGACCGGATCTTTTAGTAAGATGACAAACAATAATAAACTCAACACGCTCATCAATAACATTAAAATAATATTATAAATAAGCTTGGCAATAATAAAATTAACCGGCGATGTAATAGAATAGAAATAGAGCATTCGGCCGCGGCCTTCCTGTAAAAAACTTTTTGCCACTGCATTTACACAAACGAACAATTGAATGACCCAGAAAAGCCCGTTCCATACATCTGCCTCGGGCTTATTGATAGCCAGGTATAATACAAAAATGGTAGACGCAACATATAGCAATATGCCGTAAAAAGTATGTTGTTGCCTGAGTTCAAGCAACAGGTCTTTTTTCAATAAAGCAAAAACTGTTTTTGTCATTGGACTGCAAGATAAGATGGATTTTAAGATGATGTGACTGCTGGCAAAAACTCATCCGGATTAAAATTTTACTGAATATTTGCCATTTATCATTCTCTGCTTGTAAATAGTGAAATTTTACTGTAAAACATTTGTTTAACAATGGGTTGAATCGTAATTTCATGTATCTTTTGGTTAATCTAACTACTAATACAATAAATCAACATTTTTATGGTGGAAATGAAGGATAGTTTCAAAGCAAAATCTGACGTGCTTGGAGCTGAAATAAAAGCATTGATCAAAGATCATGGTACAAAAAAAATAGGTGAGGTTACACTTAGCCAGGTTTACCAAGGAATGAGAGGCATTACAGGTTTGGTTACTGAAACTTCTCTTTTAGATGCGCAGGAAGGTATCCGTTTTCGTGGTTATACCATTCCCGAATTACAACAAAAATTACCAAAAGCAAAAGGTGGTACGGAACCACTTCCCGAAGGTTTATTTCATTTGATGTTATTAGGCGAATTACCTGATGAAGATGAAGTACATGAATTGACTTCCGTTTGGCAACGCCGTAGCCATGTACCTAAACATGTTTTTGATACGATAGATGCTACGCCGATCAATAGTCACCCGATGACACAATTTGTAATTGCTATCATGGCCTTACAAACTGAAAGTACTTTTTGCAAGCGATATGCTGCAGGCATGAACAAAAAGGAATATTGGGATGCTACGTTTGATGACTCAATGGATCTGATCGCACGTTTACCAAGAGTAGCTGCGTATATCTATCGCCGTAAGTACAAAGGCGGAGAACATATTCAACCAAATGGCTTGTTAGACTGGGCGGGCAATTTCGCTCACATGATGGGTTTTGAAGATGAAGGCTTTAAAGAATTGATGCGTTTGTACATGACCATTCATGCTGATCATGAAGGTGGCAACGTATCTGCACATACAACACATTTGGTAGGTTCTGCACTGAGCGATCCTTATTTATCTTTTGCTGCAGGTATGAACGGTTTAGCGGGCCCCCTACATGGCCTTGCCAATCAGGAAGTAATTAAATGGATATTTGAAATGAGAGAACAGTTGGGTGTTGAAACGCCCACCAGCGCTCAGATAGAAGAATATGTAAAGAAAACTTTAGGCGAAGGAAAAGTAGTGCCTGGTTACGGGCACGCCGTGTTACGCAAAACAGACCCACGCTTTACTGCACAAATGGAATTTGGTAAAAAACATTTACCGAATGATCCTTTAGTAAATACGGTCTGGAACATTTATGAAACAGTTCCACCGATTTTACAATCCTTAGGAAAAATTAAAAACCCATGGCCAAATGTTGATGCACACAGTGGTGCATTATTGGTGCATTACGGAATGGTAGAGTATGAATTCTATACCGTTTTATTTGGTGTATCAAGAGCATTGGGTGTGTTAGCAAGCCTTTGCTGGGATAGAGCGCTGGGCTTACCATTGGAACGCCCTAAGTCTGTAACGACAGACCTTGTAAAATTATGGCTGGAAGGTAAAGGAGAGATCTGGGGCGAATAAATTAAAATCAAAATCACTTTTTATATAACCCCGGATCTATTTCGGGGTTTTTAATTAAATCATTTTGAAGCGACTAACATACCTTATATATTTGCACTCCGCAAGGGGAATTAGCTCAGTTGGCTAGAGCGCTTGCATGGCATGCAAGAGGTCACCGGTTCGACTCCGGTATTCTCCACAAAAGATCCCATCATTGTTTGATGGGATCTTTTTATTTTGTCTGAATTGGGATTCGTCGGATTGATATGATTGTTGGGATTAAAATCCAGTTGATCCACAGATCCGACGAATCCCAATTCAGACAATTATACCAATTCAATCACCGTGATCTCCGGCATTATTCCAACTCTTCCGGGATAACCAATAAATCCAAAACCACGATTCACATACAATTTTTGTTTTTGATCTTCATATAAACCGGCCCATTCTTCGTAAACATATTGCACCGGGCTCCATTTAAATCCGGGAATATCAATGCCGAATTGCATACCATGTGTATGTCCGCTTAGTGTAAGGTCAATGTCTCCATATTTCGGTTTTACCTGCGCATCCCAATGGCTGGGATCATGGCTCATCAATATTTTAAAAGGATATTTTTCCGTACCGGGATACGCCAGATCCATACGTCCATGTTTGGGAAATCTTGCTTTAGCACTCCAGTTCTCAATACCTATCAAAGCAATTTCATCACCGTTTCTTTTTAAGATAACATGCTCATTCATTAATAAACGCCAGCCCAATTCACCATGTATCTTTTTTACATTTTCCAGGTTCTGTTCTTTACTAATACCCCCACTTGGCCAGTTTACATAATCACCATAATCATGGTTACCTAAAGTAGAGTAAACGCCCATCGGCGCTTTTAGCTGATTAAAAACATCCATGTACTCGTTCATTTCCGTTGCCTTATCATTCACTAGATCACCGGTAAATAAAATGATATCCGCATTTTGCTGCAAGATCATATCAACGCCATGCTGTACTGCTTTTTTATCCATAAAGCTCCCACTATGGATATCACTTATCTGCAAAATTTTTAGTCCTTTGAACCCTGCAGGTAAATTATCAAAGGTCAATTGCACGCTCCTTACTTTATAATTATATTTATTGCTGTAACCATAGATCAATGTAGTAAACAATCCGCCACCCGCAGCTAACCCAAGCCAACTAAGGAATACAGAGCGACTAATGCCATCACCTACAGTTGTTTCCCCTTCTGTATTACTGTAAAATAATTTGCCTGCGGCCCATTGTATCAACCTACGGACGTCATCTAGTAAGAAGAATACAAAGCCTATCAGTTTCGCAAAAAACAATCCGAGAATTGTAGCGAACAGGTAGGTGCGCAATTTTCTTGGTAATAAATCGGGATCTGTAAATGCAAATAACAAAAAGCCCATTACTGCCAATACTGTAACGGCCCAGTAAACAACATACACAAACATTTTTGTTCTGGGAGAAGCATTTTGGCAAACTGTTTTAATGGCCTGAAAAATATATGTATCAAGCAATAGCATGATCGATATAAAAATAAAAGCACCGAGTGGAGAACGCATAAATTATGTAAGATTAAGTACGTGGTAAGACGAATGAGAAGACATTTTATTTTTTATCGACACCAAAAAATTCATTTAATTGATGATTGATGGCCATAATTGTATGTTCATTAACAACCCTGCCGTCACTATCCAACATTTTATCTACAGATGAAATAGGCAATTTATTAAAATGAACCATCACTTTCATATGGTTTAAAATACCTGTCAGGTGTTCCATTCCACGGAGGTTCCCTGCCCTACCGGTAGCCACACCAACAAGCATAGCTGTTTTATGCCACCAGCAAAGATGTACGCGACTGGTATCAAAAAATAATTTTAAGGCGCCTGAAAAGCTACCGTTGTATTCCGGTGAGATGATAACAAAAGTAGTAGTGGGTATTAGTATTTCCTCTTCAATTCTTTCAAAATCAGCATTTCTCAAGCCCACATTTATACCTACCAATGAGAGAATTTTTGCATCTATTCCTCTTTCTTTAAGAATTAGCTGGTATTCAAGGGCTATTTTCTGTGTATTACTTCCTTTTCTGTCGGTTCCAGATATAATTGTGATCATTTTATCTTAATTCTATTTAAAAACGATAATTTTTGTTCTTTTTTAGGGTTCATTTTTTAGGCTTATTGGCCAAATTTCTCAGTCTATTCGTGAGTTGTCCACAACCAGCTTACAAGAGTACACAATTTAAAGAAAAACTCATAGCTATAGGTCACATTATACTACTATTTGAGATACATTATATTATCTTTGGCAGGATTAGGTACCAGGACAATTTTTAAATAAAAAGTAAAATAAACGGCCCTGAAGGGGTGTGCTACCATGGCAAGAACAATAGGAATAGCAAATCAAAAAGGAGGAGTTGGTAAAACCACAACGGCGATCAATTTAGCAGCAAGTCTGGCTGTTCTTGAATATAAAACCTTATTGGTTGATGCGGATCCCCAGGCAAACAGCACAACAGGTATCGGGTTCGACCTGAATAATATTACACAAAGTTTGTATGACTGTATGGTCAATGAAGTAGAGGCCAAAACTGTTATATTAAAATCCGATATCGTTAACCTTGATCTGATCCCATCGCATATAGATCTGGTAGGGGCTGAAATCGAGATGATCAATTATCCAAATCGTGAAGGGGTATTGAAGAAAATTTTAGACCCGATCAAACATTTATATGATTTTATAATAATTGATTGTTCGCCTTCTCTTGGTTTAATCACGGTAAATGCATTGGTTGCTTCTGATAGTGTGGTTGTTCCGGTACAAACAGAATTTTTTGCATTGGAAGGATTAGGTAAATTATTAAATACCGTTAAGATCGTTCAAAATCGCCTGAATCCGGATCTGAAAATAGAAGGTATTTTAATGACAATGTACGATGCGCGTTTACGCTTATGCAACCAGGTTGTTAGCGAAGTCCGCCGGCATTTTGATGAAATGGTTTTTAGCAGCATTATTCATCGCAATACAAGATTGAGTGAAGCGCCTAGTTTTGGAAAGCCGGTAATACTATACGATGCAGAAAGCAAAGGCACTTTCAATTATTTAAACCTAGCAAAAGAAATTTTGCAAAAAAATAACCTTACGAAAATTAACCAGGAAGATAAAATAATACAATAGTTATAAGTACTAAGTTTTAAGTGATAAGTTAATTGATCTCTTACAACTTAAAAGACTTAGAACTGACAACCTATAACTTACAACTCAGATGAACGCTCCAAATAAAAAAGATGCATTAGGAAAAGGTATCCGTAGCCTATTACAGAATATTGATTCTGACCTAAAGTCTACGGCCGATACTTTAAAGCCTGAAGTAGTTGAAAAAAAAACCGGGATCAACCGCATCGCGCTTGATCAGATAGAAGTTAATCCCAAACAGCCTCGTAAAGATTTTGATGAAACTGCTTTAAGTGAGCTAGCTGCTTCCATAAAAATTCATGATATCATTCAGCCGTTGACGGTTTCGAAAATGGCTTCGGGAAAATATCGTTTGATCGCAGGAGAAAGAAGATTCAGGGCCTCAAAAATTGCGGGCTTAAAAGACGTTCCTGTTTATGTTCGTCAGGCTAATGATGCAGAATTATTAGAATTGGCATTGCTGGAAAACTTACAGCGCGAAAATTTAAACGCCATAGAAATATCACTCAGCTATAAACGCTTAATGGATGAATTGGATTACACACAAGAGCAGGTAGCTGAAAGAATGGGCAAGGAAAGAAGCACCATCGGTAACTATATCCGTTTGTTAAAGTTGCCACCGGATATACAAATAGCCGTGCGCACCGGTGTGATAAGCATGGGCCACGCAAGAGCCTTGATCAATGTTGATGTAGTAGATAAACAATTATTCATTTTTTCTGAAATAAAAAGCAAGCAATTATCAGTTAGGCAAACGGAAGACCTGGTGCGTAAAATGTACACGGGTAGTGGAGGCGCTGTTAAAAATTCTGTAAAGGCTCAATTACCTCCCGCATTTAAAAAGATAGAAGATAATTTAGCATCGCATTATAATACGAAAGTAAAATTAGTGCACAATAAAAAAGGCTATGGCGCTGTTACTTTTGATTATTACTCTTTAGAAGAATTAAATGCCTTGCTTGATAAATTGAATATTAAAGTGAGTTAATGCAAATAAAAACTTCCATATTTTTTATTTTTTTTCTGATGATCTTTTTTTCGCTCGGCAGTTTTGCCCAGATGAAGATCGATAGTGTTATTGTTCCAATGAATGACAGTAGTCATCATCATCTGTCAGGCCCTGGTTTTAGTCATAGAATAAGGAAAGATAGCAACGTAATCGCTCCACAGGATAGCACCAAAATCTTTTCGATGAACCCGGCTGTTGGACATGCATCAAAAAAATTCAGTCCGCGTTTAGCTACTATCCGCTCTGCTATTATACCCGGATGGGGCCAGGCATACAACAGAAAATACTGGAAGATCCCTTTTATCTATGCTGCTTTAGGAACGACAGCGGGCATATTTATTTACAATCTTAAAACATACAATCAATTTAAAACAGCCTACAGGCAATCGGTAATAGACAGTGGCCTAGTTAATGACCCAGCAATAGACCCGAGTCTTCGAATCTATTCACAAGCAGATTTATTAGCAAACCGAAATATATTCAGGCAAAATATTGATTACTCGGTTTTGTTCTTTATTATTTTTTGGGGATTAAATGTTGTAGATGCAACAGTAGATGCCCACCTCAAAACATTTGATGTCAGCGATGATATTAGTTTTGAACTAAAACCAGGTTACAGCGAGATGGCAAATACAAACGGGCTCAGTCTTGTTATGAAAATAGGAAAGCGATATTAAAAGAAATCAAAATGAAAATTGCATTAATTGGTTATGGTAAAATGGGCAAAGCAATTGAAGAGATCGCTTTACAAAGAGGCCATACTATCGGACTAAAAATAGATATTGATTCTATCAGCCAATTCACAAAAGAGAATTTATCAAAATGTGATGTGGCAATTGAATTCACCAGTCCGCATACTGCCTTGCAAAACATTATTACCTGCTTAGAATCAGGCACGCCTGTTGTTTGCGGAAGCACAGGATGGCTGGAACAATGGGACGTAGCTAAAAAGAAATGCGAAGAAAAAAATGGTTCATTACTATATTCGAGTAATTACAGTATTGGCGTAAATATATTTTTTGAACTGAATAAAAAATTAGCCTCGTTAATGAATCAGCAGACGAGTTATGAAATTAGTACAGAAGAGATCCATCATACACAGAAAAAAGATGCGCCAAGTGGCACAGCCATTACATTAGCGGAACAGATAATGGCAAACGTAGATCGCAAACACCAATGGGTAAATAATGAAAGTGCCAAAGCTGATGACCTGACCATTATCAGCAAGCGCATCGATCCGGCGCCGGGTACGCATATTGTTAAGTACCATTCTGCCATTGATGATATTGAAATAATTCACACCGCGCATAACCGAACAGGCTTTGCAACTGGTGCAGTATTAGCTGCGGAATTCCTAAAAGGCAAAAAAGGAATTTATAGTATGAAAGATGTATTAGGGTTATAATAGATATTTTTAAATGTTTCAGATAATTAAAAAGCGCTCAATAAAGTTGAGCGCTTTTTTAATTTTAATACTATTAATAAGTCTAGATGTGATTAGAAATTATTTAATAACGCTTTAGCGCTATCCATTTGAAGAGATGCCATATAATAATAAACCTGATCAAGCTCTGCTAAATTACTAGCATTGTAATTAGGTAAAATATTATTAACTCTTGTAGTATATAATTTTTGTACCGCCTGTAAATCTGACACTGAAAGAGATTGAACACCTAATTGTTGTTGCAGTATCGTTAAAAAATTATATTGGAATTGTGTTGTCGGTTCTATCATCGTGCCTTCGCCGTAATCGTTCCAGGTTACTAGCTGAATATAATTGCCTGGCTGTTGTAATGCAAGCGCAAGTGTTTTTTGAAAAATAGATACAGATGGGGTAACTACCCATGTAGGTCCTGCTCCCGCTTGTTCCTCTGCATATATACTATTATACCCCGGATAAGCATCAGCTATTTTGATACCCGAATAACCATTGCTATAAAAACTTTTTGTCTGAGTGATAGTATCCTGCTCTACCCATGTAAATTCGCCTACCGCATTTGAACCTGCCTCAGACGATTGGTTTTGTAATGTAAAAAAAGCAGGCTTAGGAGAAAGCCCTGAAAAAGCAGAAGTCCAATCCGAAGCCGTGGTAAGGGTTTGTGGACCAAAATCCAACAATAACGGACTACCAGAAATTTGTTCATAATTAGGATTCGAAAAATAATTAGTTTGCAAATAGCTCATATCTGCCTGTGCCTGTGCGATCGGATTCGTAAGCCCTTTAAGATTTTGGTCTTCATATACAACGGCAAATTTTAATCCTGCTCTCGCAAGCCTAGATATAATTACATTAGAATTTGCCAAATTTTTGGGTAAGTCGGCATTGCTGACTGTTCCCGGCCAATCAATAAATACCCCATCTATTCCACTTAATTTCATTAACATCAGCTGATAGTCGATCACATTGGTATCGGAAGATGCATAAGGCCTTATTGACGGATAATAGTGTGATGCTATCTGGCCGCTATTGGGGTTATCAAGAGGCTGTCCGTTAGGTGCTGTTCCTGTCCAATGCTCACCCCATGAACCACCATTTGTTAGTGGTGTTTCAAACCAAGGGAGGATGTGGGCGAATACTCTTTTTGTTGCTGATTTTGAAACTGCCACAGGTGCAAAGGCGACAACATTGCCATTCCACACCATTTTCGGACCGGTTGAAGTAGATTTATTACAACCAATACAAGCCAACAGCAACCAAACAATATTGAACCTGCTCTTTTTCATATTTAATTCTTTAAACGAATAATCTTCCTTTTAAAAAGGAAGATTATTCTATATAACTCAATAAAAGATCAATTTTTTAATACCCAAAATTATTATGTTGAATAGCCGGGTTTGTCGACGTTTCAACCTGTGGTATTGGGAAATGGTAGGCTTTACTATCGGTACCATTACCAGTCCAGTTAGCAGTACTAATTAAGCTGTTAGCTGGCCCAGTACCGGCAATTGGATCATATTCCGTTGCTCCATAAACATAATAAGCCGCTTCATTTGCTCCAATGCCC
The DNA here is from genome assembly GCA_035485735.1 of Ferruginibacter sp. Classification (GTDB taxonomy): domain Bacteria; phylum Bacteroidota; class Bacteroidia; order Chitinophagales; family Chitinophagaceae; genus Ferruginibacter. Next base: position 545,656 of record DATHNS010000025.1, on the reverse strand, counting down.
CATCTGCACATATCAAACCACCAGCCACCTTCGCCAAATAACTCTACATATCTTTCGTAATGTAAAGGGTTATTAGCAAGATCTACATCCGTTGGATCTGCCAATGTTGGAGAAGTAATTGTTGTGTAATCAAAAGCGGTTGAACCATTGTAAGCTCTTTCATGTACTTTATTAATATATGTAAGTGCTGTTCCATTATCACCCGTAGCTTCACACGCTTCTGCATACAATAAGTAAACATCAGCTAAACGAAGCAAAAGTAAATTTGATCCATCATTGCCACCTGTTGCTTCCAGAATATCTGTTGTAGTTGTGTATTTTTTAAAGCTCCAACCCCAGAAAGAAGACCTGGTTGTGTTGATTATCGCTGCCTTCCCTACAGGAATTGTATCAGGAAATTCCTGAGGAGTTCCACCCGAAGGAAGACTATTTGCTAAAGAAGGCTGTTCACAACTATCTATCCATGGTTCCATTGCGCATACAAAAAGGCGAGGATCAACTGTATTATTGATTCTATCAGCCAAAGAATTTTTCCACGAGACTGAATCCATTATAAAAGTAGGACTGGCTGCACTATTAATTCCTATTGCATTGGGATTACGGTCATAGGTATATACCGGCAATGCAAACCCAAAACGACGAAGATTTTTATCATGTACAAAATATTTGCAATAACCATTACCCATATTTACAGAGCTACCGGCATTGCCATCTCCATTGCCTAGTGAATCGACACCTGCTGATCCTATAATAGTAGGGGCAAATAGTTCTCCCTGATCTGTAGTTAAACTTTGAAGGTAATTCCCACTAAACAAAATACCAGGATTCTGAGCTTGTCTGTCCACATTAATTTCAAACAATGATTCAGTATTGAATTTGTTTGCAATATCGCCGTTAAAAGAATTCGAGTATACATTAAAAGATGGTAGTGAATGAACCCCATCATTGATCACTTTAAGAAGATAAGTCTTAGCACTATCATATTGTTTTGTGAATACAAAAGCCTTTCCTAACATACCGTCTGCAGCCCATTCGGTTATCTGGCCCTGGCCCTGGCCCGGAAGTTGTGTACTAGAAGGAGCATAGGTAACTCCATGGAGATACTTTGCTGAATTTCTAAGGTCGCTTATTATTTGAGCCCATGTCTGATAAGCTGTACTCCTTGGCAGATTAGTTTGTGCTACACTGGTTGCAAATGTTGTTGGCAATGGAATACCTAATACGGTAGGATCTTCAGGCTGTGTCATGTCAATATATTTTTCGCCATAGAAACACTCAAGCATATAAAAATAATAGGCACGTAGAAAATAAGCCTGCCCACGCAAAGCATTTACATCTGTTGAATCGCCAAAATTATTTTGATAATATGTAGCTCTGTCAAAAAACACATTCATTGCTGCAACTCCCTGATAAAGCTGAGAAAACATTGCGGCACTTGGCGTATTGGTAACACTGATATTATTGGTTAAAAAGTCACCTCCCTGAGTGCTCAAAGGATTACCCCCAGAATTTTGAGAACAAAATGTATGATCACTTGAAAGCACTATAGCTAAATATTGGTAGCCAAATAAGTTAGCGCTTCTAAAACCAGAATAACCCGGCACCAAAAAACTTTCAAGATCACCCAAGGTTTTAGGATAGGTAACACTAGTTAGATTATTAGTTGGCTCAACATTACTTTCATCTTTTCTACAGCTCGTAATACTAGCAATGCTAATAAGTACAATTGCGCTGAATATTATTTTTTTATACATTTTATATATAATTTAAAGAATTTTTAGAATACAACATTAACTCCTATCGCATATAATTTAACACTAGGATATTTTGATGGTCCGTCAATCCCACGTGAAGTTGTAGCACTTCCAGTGTATTGAGGAGTTCCATCAGCATTACCTGTAACATTACCATTTTTATCCAGTCCCAAAATAGCGTACTGGCTTCCTATTTCCGGATCAACCCCGGTGTATTTTGTAATCGTAAATAAATTATTCGCCATTACATAAATACGAAGGCTTTTAATTTTTACTTTTTCAAGTATTTTATTAGATAGCGTATACCCGATTTGGATATTTTTCAATTTAAGGTAGCTGCCATTTTCAACAAAATAACTGCTTGGAGTGGTATAATTACCATTAGGATCTTGAGTAAACTGGCCAAAACCATTAATGCGTCCAACACTAGGGTACTTCGTTACGCCATTGCTTACACCATTATCAGTGAAGCCTGAAGTTTGAAATACTTTAGACGTAACATTACTTCCATCAAGATTTTCAAATTCATAGGGTGTTACACCATTGTATAATTGAACACCCATTACCCCATTAAATAATAAAGCAATATCAAACCCTTTCCACGCAGCATTAAGATTAATACCATATGTGAACTTTGGATACGGATTACCTATTTTACCGGCTGTATCAGATGCGTATAGCAAATCGCCTATTCTTGCATTAGAAAATCCTCTGGAGATAGCCAATGCCTGCTGCGTTGAGTTCTGAATTATCCCTTCAGATTTTAATCCCCAAAACTGACCAAAAGGACTACCAGGATAAGTACGCGTTAAAGTTTGTCCGCTCCATACACTTGTACCATACGGGAAATTATTATTACCATCAGGAAGACCATCTGCCGTTACTATATTCAACACTTTATTAGCATTGAAAGATCCCGTAACACCCGCAGAGTAAGTTAATTGTCCCTGCTTGCCATTATAACCGATTGCAATATCAACTCCTCTATTTCTTACAGATCCTATATTCTCAATGTAAGTTCCTGCGTTTACAGCACCTCCGGTAAATCCAGCACCTCCATATGGAACACCTGAACTAAGCGATACGGGTACATTATATAATAGTTTAGTAGTGTTTTTATTATACCAATCTATATTGAAATAAAGTTTTCCGTTAAGTGCCTGCCCGTCTATACCAATATTCGTTTCTTTTGTACTTTCCCATTGCACATTTTCGTTTGCAATAGACTGCTGCGTATAAGAAACCTGTGCAGCACCGCCCGGCGTGAAATTCTGAACTGTTGCTGGGACATAATATGTAGCAAAGTTATAATCTCCAATATTACTATTGCCTAACTCTCCATAACTGGCCCTTAATTTCAACTGGCTAAATATGGAACTCAACTTTGTAAAAAATCTTTCCTGGTCAATATTCCAACCTGCAGAAACAGCAGGAAAAACACCGTACTGATTATCCTGACCGAAAACAGTAAAATTACCATCTCTACGTACTGTTGCGGTTACATAATATTTTTTATTAAAATCATAGTTTAACCTGCCAAAAACAGATTTCACTAACCCGTTGGGATCATAGCCCCCAGATACACTTTGACCGCCACTAGCTAATGTTGAAGAAGAGGGGAAAACTGCGAACGACGTACCCAATACATTTTGCAATAACATTGATACGTTTTGCGTTTGATGTGCGTATTGCTCATACCCGGCAAGTAAATTTAATGTATGCTTGCCCCAGCTATGATCATAAGCCAATATATATGCGTTAAGTTCCTGCTGATAATTACCTACATTTCTGTATAAGTGATTTTCTAAAGTCCCGTTAAACGTTAATGGTGTACCGTTTGTAGCATACACATTTTGGAAAAGGTTATTCTCATACGTTTGAGATGTATAGCCGAACGTTGATTTAAACGTTAAGTATTTAATTGGTAGTTTAATTTCCAGATATACCTGTCCGTCGAAGTTATTTTCAGGGAATTGAAAATTGGCCGTTTTAATTTGTGATACCGCATTGATACCTCCATGGTAACCAAAAGGGTAGATGCCCCATAACGTACCAGGAACAGATGAGTAAGGTACACCGCCTTCTAAAAAAGGTTGTGATTCAAATGGTGTACTTACAATTGGTGTCTTTACAGGAACCGTATTGCGGGTCCATACATTAAGTTGTTCACCTATTTTTATACGTTTTGAAAGTGTAATGTCAGTATTAATTCTTGCGCCGGCCATTGATGATTGATTATCCAGAAACACGCCCTGCTGATCATCATATACTCCTGATAAATAATAATTTACAGTAGGCGTAGTGCCAGAAATAGAAAGACTATAATTTTGTTCTTTACCATTTCTATACAATTCTTTATCCCAGTCTACCGGTGTCAAAGATGAGATCAATGTAGCATTAGCAGGATTTGTGTAATCAGGATTCTTTATGTCTTTCTGATACCTTACAAAATCACTTGCGTCTAGCAGGCCAATAGTTTTTGGCTTTGCTACTCCATACCTTGCATTAAAGCTAACAGTTGGCTTTGCTGTTTTACCTCTTTTAGTAGTAATAATAATCACACCACCCGCTGCTGCAGAACCATAAATCGCAGCGGCAGAAGCATCTTTTAATACATCTATGCTTTCGATATCATTCGGGTTGATATTATTCCCTCCGCTATTATATTGTATAACACCATCTACCACATATAAAGGATTAGCATTGTTCAAAGAAGAAACCCCACGTATTGTAATTTGAGAAGTTTGACCAGGCTCGCCTGAAGGAGACACTACTTCCACACCCGCGACACGACCTTGTAAAGCCGTGGCAACATCCTGCGTCGGTAGGTTTTTAATGGCATTACCACTTACATGTGATATGGCGCCCGTAACATCTCTTAACCTTCGTGTTGTACCGACCCCGGTTTGTACTACTACTGTATCTAACTGCTGAGCGACATGCCTTAAAACGATATTGCCCGCATTATTTACGCTAACCGTTCTTTCGCCGAACCCTGAGCCTGAAACAACAAGTGAAGTAGTAGATTCCGGAACGGAGAATGAAAAGCTACCATCGGCGCCTGTAGTTGTGGCTTCATTTGAACCCTTGGCTTTAACAGTAGCTCCCGGAACAGGTTCTCCTTTATCGTCTTTAATAATACCGGTAACAGTTTTAAGCTGTGCGTGTACTACCTGGATAGACAATACCATAATGAAAAGCATTATAGCTTTTAAAAAGCGTTTTTTAGACATATGCAAGAATCAATTTTGTTAGAGTTAACAATTTTTTGGTAAAGAGGTGTAAAGCTAGCATTTGTTTTTAACAAAACTTATAGGTTTAAAAAAAAATGGAAAAATATTTTATGGCCCATTCGTTTTATTAATTGCTAACTATAATGATTACACGTTAACCTTATGATGCTCATCCAATTGATATTACACACTTTTATTTTTATTTAATAAAATGGAGTTTTTTTATGAAAAAGTTTGCCCAGATATTATTTTGCCTTATTTTCGCACTCCGTTAAACAAAATGGTTGCATAAATCATTGATTTTTATTGAAAAGTCTTGATTTTGTTGGGTTTTGAATTGGTAGCTCAGTTGGTAGAGCAATACACTTTTAATGTATGGGTCCTGGGTTCGAGTCCCAGCCAGTTCACAAAAAACTTTTCGAAAAAAATCGAAAAGTTTTTTTTATTTAATGCCTTGCCTATACATCCGATGGCCATATCCTTTCTTATTTTTACCAAAACAAATTTTACATGAACGATTTTTTTAAAGATAAAGTAGTCGCCATAACAGGTGGCAGTGATGGCATTGGCAAGGCATTGATCGATGCCTTATTACCATTGGGTGCAAAAATTGCTACCTGCGGACGTAACCCTGATAAATTACAAGCGCTTCAATCCCAATACCCTACCCACACATTACTGACTATTGTTGCAGATGTTAGCGATTATAATGATTGTAAAAAATTTATTGACGCTACTATTAAAACCTTTGGTGGTATTGATGTATTGATCAACAATGCGGGTATCTCTATGAGAGCTCTGTTGAAAGATGCAGACGTTGCCGTAATAAAAAAGGTAATGGATATCAATTTCTACGGCACCTTAAATTGTACCAAACTAGCCCTTGATTCTATTATTGAAAGAAAAGGTACTGTTGTAGGTATGTCCTCCATCGCGGGTTATCGCGGGTTACCAGGCAGAAGCGGGTACTCCGCATCAAAGTTTGCCGTAAATGGTTTTTTAGAAGCCATCCGAACTGAAGTAATGGACAATGGTGTTAATGTAATGTGGGCCTGCCCGGGTTTTACCAGCAGCAATATCCGTAATGCCGCACTTAACAGTAAGGGACAAACGCAGAAAGAAAGTCCGATGGACGAAAGCAAAATGATGAGTGCCGAAGAATGTGCCCGTCATATTTTGATTGCTATTAAAAAAAGAAAAAGAACAATTGTATTAACTTTTCAAGGTAAGGAAACTGTTTTTCTCAATAAGTTCTTTCCCGGGTTAGCAGATAAGTTGGTGAAGAAGTTTTTTATCAAAAATGGAGAGCTCATCTAATTAAATGATCAGTATGTATGAATGATCATTAAGGAGGCATGTCTATTTTATGACAAATTTCTTATTTGCAAAAAATATCTATCTATCTTCAACACATTGTTTATTATAATGATACAATACAACAGCTTAAAACATATAGAGTTATTAAGGTTTAATTACTAATTCTTAATTCCAAAAAAATGCCTTTAGTTACACTTACATCCGATATTGGCCAGCATGATTTTCTTGCGGGAGCCATTAAAGGAAGACTGCTGCAAGTGAATGAGTCATTTACCATTGCTGATATCACACATTATCTTTCTCCATTTAATTATCCGCAGGCTGCTTATGTGTGCAGAAACGCTATTAAAAATTTCCCTGCAGGAAGTTTTCATATGGTGCTGGTTAACCTGTTTGATGAAAAACCTGAGCACTTATTATTAGCACAACACAATGGCCATTATATTGGCTGCGCCGATAATGGTTTGCTGACAATGATACTGGAAGAGATCCCTCAAAAAGTAGTAGCCCTTCCGTTAGAGAAAACAGAACAAAAAAATACACTCTATTGCACCACTATTTTTGCCAGGGCTTTTGATGCTATCTCTCAAGGAAAAAAAATGGAAGAAATTGGTGACGCTTCTATCTCTATACAAGTAAAAAATCCATTGCGTTCATTGCTCGGCAATAATTGGGTAGAAGGGCAAATTATTTTTATCGATAATTTCGAAAACGTTATCGTAAATATTACAAAGGAAGAATTTGAAGAGCAACGGAAAGGCCGCAGCTTTAAGATCGTTTTTAAACGTGATGAAATAATTGATAAGATAAGTGAGACCTACGCTGATGTAACAGAAGGCGAAAAACTAGCCTTATTCAATTCAGCTGGTTATCTTGAGATCGCAATCAACAAAGGAAATGCCGCAGGATTATTTGGACTGCAGGGCTTCTCAGAAAAACAACAAGGACAAAACCAATACCTCAACAACAGGCTTTTCTATCAGACTGTCAGGGTTTATTTTGAATAACAAAATGACCACAATAATCTCCTCGGAAAATATTTCCGTTTATAGCAAATAATCCGCGCCATATTTATATAAGAATTAGGAAATTGCATGACTAATACAAAAAATTACTTATGCCGGGAATATTGGATCTGGTGGGAAATACTCCGATGGTGGAATTGCAACATATTCCTACAAATAAAAATGTAACCATATACGCTAAACTCGAAGGCAATAACCCGGGCGGTAGCGTTAAGGACCGTGCTGCTTACGGCATGATAAAGGGAGCTATCGACCGCGGTGAAATAAAAAAAGACACGATACTGATAGAAGCAACCAGTGGCAACACGGGTATTGCCCTGGCAATGATCGCCAGTTTATTTCATGTACCGATCGAATTAATAATGCCGGAAGATGCGACCCGTGAACGTATATTGACCATGCAGGCTTTTGGCGCCAAAGTAATTCTTACACCAAAAGAAAGATCGATGGAAGGTGCTATTGATTATGCCAATGAACAGGTAGCAAAAGGTGGTTATCTAATGCTGAATCAATTTTCCAATCCAGATAATGCCAACATGCATTACAAAACTACCGGACCGGAAATATGGAAAGACACAAAAGGCACTATTACTCATTTTGTTTCAAGCATGGGCACAACGGGAACGATCATGGGTGTTTCCAAATATTTAAAAGAACAAAATCCAACAATTCAAATTGTCGGTTGTCAGCCTACTGATGGATCGCGTATACCCGGCATTCGTAAATGGGCGCCGGCTTATGTACCCAAAATATTCGACCGCAAACGTATTGACAGAATTATTGAACTGGATGAGCAGGAAGCGCGCATCATGACCAAACGACTGGCGCGTGAGGAAGCTATCTTCAGCGGCATGAGTAGCGGTGGTGCCGTTCATGCCGCCATTGAATTAGCTAAAGAATTAACAAGCGGAATTATCGTTTGTATTATCTGTGACAGGGGAGACCGCTATTTATCTTCCGATCTGTTTGATTGAAAGTAAGTAGGCTTTACCTCGCCCCCGGCGGACAATTCTTTTTTAGAAAATTTGTATATAACGTTGATAAATGTTTAGACGTTCCATCACCTTCAGAAATACGATGCGTGCGATTTGGATAAGACATGAACTGAAACTGTTTATCGTATTTTATCAATTCATTTAACAATGCCTCGGCATTGTCGTATTGAACATTGTCATCTCCCGTGCCATGTACATACAATAAATTTCCTTGTAGATTTTTAGCATACGTTATAGCTGAGGCATTTATAAAATCCTGCATATTCTCTTCTGGCAAGCCCATGTAACGTTCCGTATAAATATTATCGTAGTACAATTCATTGGTGATTGCAGCAATGGCAATACCCGTTTTAAATATCTCCGGATATTGAAACAGCAAATTTAGTGTTGATGATCCACCGCCGCTCCAGCCCCATACTGCAACACGATCTTTATCAAAGTAAGGCCGCTCCAATAATTTTTTAGCGCCCATCGCCATGTCTCTGATGTTTAACGTTCCGATCTTACGATAGATCGACTTGCGCCATGCTGTGCCTTTTAATGAAGGCGTACCACGATTGTCAATACCTACTTGTATATAGCCATCCGCACTCATGTCGCCGTTGTACAAAAAATTTTGCTGATTGCCGTAACTATCTTCTACCGTTGAAGCCCATGGTTCGCCATATACATAAAACACAACGGGGTATTTTTTTGTGCTATCAAAATTTGCCGGCTTATTTATCCATGCATCCAGGGTTATTCCATCTTCGGTTGTGATTTGCGTATACTCTATATTAATAGTATTATCAACCTGCATATTTACAGCAATATTGTTTGATACACTAATAGCTTTATGATCAGGCAAAGAAATTAATTCAGCAGCTTCCCTGGTATTATGATTACTAAAAGTATGCAATGCAAAATTTGCTGTCGGAGAAATATCATATGTATGTACCCCTTTCAGATCGGCGGGTGACACTAGAGCCGCTTTATCATTTCCACTCATACTAACCTTATACAAATACGATTGCGTGGCATTATCAGGCGAACCCATAAAATAAATAATATTGCGTGCTTCATCAATGCGTTTAATTGTTCCTATATCATATTTGCCATTTGTCAATAACGTTTCTGTTTTACCATCACGACTTATTTTATACAAATGTCTCCATCCATCTTTTTCACTTACCCAGATAAACTCTTTTTTGTTATTGATCCAATCCCAACCGGATGGGTCATCATCGCCATCCCAATAACTTTTAATATCTATCCATGTGTTGTTATGTTCGGTATAAAATACTTTACTGTTGCCTGTTGTTGCATTACAATAGATCAATTTACTTTCTTGTTGCTTGCGATTTAACTGCTGCACTATTAATGTATCATCTCCACCCCATTCCATGCGTGGAAGATAATGTTGCTGAGGATCGCCCTCAATATTCATCCACCGGATAGCAGCGTTGTCAATCGTCACAACACCAATACGAACAGGAGATGGCGGCTCACCTACTTTCGGATATTCAACCGGAATGACCTGTGAATAAACAGAATCCGTTGTATTTAGCATATAATAATCTCTTGTTTTAGTTCCATCTACCTGCCAAAATGCGATCTTTGTCCCATCAGGACTCCAGCGAAACCCATCCCTGCATCCAAATTCTTCTTCATATACCCAATCAAAAGTTCCATTAATAAATTTGCGTGTGCCATCAAACGTTAGTTGTATTATTTTTCCTGATGTAATATCTTCTGAAAATAAATTATGCTCGCTTACATAAGCTACTTTTTTCCCATCTGGAGAAAATTTAGCATACATCAATGATTGTGACGGCTTGTCTTTCCCTAACTGCGTTATTGTATGCTGTTTAATATCCAGCACCCAATAATCGCCGCGGGTATGATACCTCCATACCTTAGCCGTGTTTGTAAAAATGAGTACTTTGTTGCTATCATCACCCATTTGAAAAGATTCTACCACCAATGGCAAATTTTTTCCTGCGGGAGTTAATTGCTTATTGCTTATAAAAACCGTGTTGGTACGATCAGCAATATTTATTTCATTGATGCCTTTAGCCGTTATTATAAAATAGCCATTGCCATCTTTTGTCCATTTGAGATCCCGGCTGTGAAGAATTTGAGCATGGACATTGTGAATAGAAAAGGCAATGAGCAGCAACAATAAAAATCTTAGACACCTGAACTTCATATTGTATTATTTTAATAAAACTAAATTAAGCAAATACCTCAAGCTAACAGTGCATTTGCCCGAAAGCATTTATTTTTGTTCCATGGAAAAAGAAAAACTGCGTTTAGATAAGTATTTATGGTCTATCCGCCTGTTTAAAACCCGCAGCCAGGCAGCAGATGCCTGTGATAAAGGCAAGGTTAAATGCAATGGTGATAATATGAAAGCTTCCAAAACAGTAAATGTGGGTGATGAATATGAGGTAAAAACAGAAGCAAAACGATGGGTTATAAAAGTAATAGAATTGCTTGGTCATCGTGTACAATATAGCGAGGCTATTACTTATTATGCCGACATCACTCCTGCCGAAGAAATTGACAGGATCAAATTTCAGGCAGCAGTTTTTAATACGGGCAAAAGATTAAGTAAGGTAGGAAGGCCCACTAAAAAAGATAAACGTGACCTGGACGGATTCATGGGTGAATAAACTGTAGGTGTCCTCACGACGGGGACCTACAAAATAAGTCTTACTTTTAATTATAATGAAAATAGATATCATCACCGTTTTACCGGATCTGTTAGAAAGCCCTTTTGCTCATTCTATTATGAAACGAGCAAAGGATAAAGGTTTGCTGGAAGTGAATTGTATTAATTTACGCGACTATACAATGTATGCAAGGGCGCAGGTAGATGATTATCAATTTGGCGGTGGCGCGGGAATGGTGATGATGGCAGAACCCTTAGTGAATGCGATCGAAAGTTTACAGAAAAAAACTGTTTATGATGAAGTAATCTATTTAACGCCTGATGGCCAAACATTTGATCAAAAAACGGCTAATCATCTTTCTCTTAAAAATAATCTGCTACTCATTTGCGGGCATTATAAAGGTATTGATCAGCGCGTACGTGATCATTTTATCACCAAAGAAATATCGATCGGTGATTATGTTTTAAGTGGTGGGGAATTGGCTGCTGCAGTGCTGGTTGATGCAATAGGCCGGTTAATTCCGGGTGTGTTAAATGATGAAACCTCGGCCTTAACAGATTCTTTCCAGGATAATTTATTATCACCTCCCGTTTATACAAGGCCCGAAGATTTTAGAGGGTGGAAAGTGCCGGATATATTAATGAGCGGCAACCACGCCAAAATAGAAGAGTGGCGATATGAACAATCTCTGTTGCGTACCAAAGAAAAAAGACCTGATCTGCTGGACTAGTCTGCATTTCGCAGTTTTCTACCATATACTTTATAAAAAATTTTGCCGATTACCTCCCGCTGGTTATCTTTGCCGTCCGAAAAACGGCGCGTTGGTCAAGGGGTTAAGACGCCTCCCTTTCACGGAGGAGTCACGGGTTCGATTCCCGTACGTGCTACGAAGTAAAAAATGCCTCTCAATTGAGAGGCATTTTAATTTAAACCTTTATAATACTACTTACTTTTTTTCTATCTCTGTCACATCGTATCTGAAATATCTATCTTTAAAAGACAGAATTGGCCTTTCGAAATATTTGTAGGACAAATGAGCCAACAGTATTGATATAAAACTATACAAAGGGAATTTAACGATCCATGAGTTCCGTCGAATTATTTTAAATCGTCCTAATGCATTAAAATTTATTTTGTGCCAGATCAGCGGGTCAAAAACATATGTTGTGAAATAATGCTCCATTGGCAAATGAAAAACATAAATACCATAAGATATAGACCCAATATAAATAATCAGTTTATTATTAAGAAGATTGTTCAATGGTTTAAATAAAAATCCATTATGAGCTGTCTTTAGAATAAAAAATAAGGAACACAACGGACAAACAATGAACTTTAGCCTATAGTCTGTAAGCAAAAAGATCATTAATAATAGAAACACACTGTATTCAATCCACTTGCTGTCTAATAGTCTGATCGGTATTTTATTTTCATTAAATAATATGGCCCCTAATGCGCCAAGAGCCAATGAATTGGCCTGTTGAGCGATCCCATGCGGATATATAAAAAACGGTATAGAAGTTATGACAGTTGCACACTCCTGAAGAGTTGAAAATATAATAACGGCCAAAATAACCCATTTCAGCACTTTGATATTGTTTCTTAACCCCAATACCAAAAACGGCCAGATCAAATAAAATTGTTCTTCAACACACAATGACCAAAAATGAGTTACCGCGTTTATGGGAATATCAAAATGATCCCAGGCATAATTATACGTGTAAGTAAGAAAATAGATCAGATACGCTTTAATGTATACATAATTTAATACTAACAGAATGACTATAGTGAGGTAATAAATGGGAAAGATCCTCAGTGTTCTTCTACCGATAAATTTTTTGTACGCCGATATAAAAGGTTCATCTGATTTTAAAAGAATGGGCGTGATCAAAAATCCACTTATTACAAAAAACAATTCAACACCATAATAACCAGCAGACATATGCTGCCCGATAATTGTTGCAAAATGTTGTATCAACACAAAAAATATTGCTAAAAATCTTAAGCCGTCTAATTGTCTAATGTACTTCATAGTTCTTCTAACAAATTGATGCGATCGTTACGATTGTATCTAAAAATAAAAATAGTGCTGCAATAATCCGATATAAACCCGAGTATTTTTGCTAATTGCTTTTCTTCTTAAACAAGCCATTCATTACCCCTTTAGCTGATTGTTCCATATTGGTTTTAGGTTTTGCTGTATCGGGAGTCCCTGATAATTGTTTGATCAATTCAGTCTTTGCTTCGGCAACAGCTTGTTTTTTTACAGCAGCAATGGTATCTTTTAATGTAGCGGCCGCTTGTTTTTTTACACTATCAATTTGCGACTGTACCAAATCTTTTGCTTCATCTTTTGCGCTTCCGGTTTCATCTGATGAACCAGGATAAAAATCTGTGTTAATGGTTGGATTGGTAAAATTACCTCCCAGCTTAAGATTAACATTGATGCTATCGGGCAGTTTAACAGGTATCCCGTTACTGTTTACTTCATTGATCAAATTGTTCACCAATTGATTGGCTCCTGTTCCCATTATCTCACGCGGGACTTTCATTGCAATTACATAATTCATTGACTGGTCAAACCCTTGTTGTCCGGCTACTTTCATATTAATATTATCCATCTTCACATTGAAAGGGTCGACAGTTACTTTACCATTGGCAAATTCAAAAGATGCTTTTACATTTTGTAATGGCACTTGTTGCAAGCCACTTATGTTTAAGGTAGATGCCATTTTATCCAACGGGCCGAATTTATTCAATACGGCATTGATCAATAACAAATTCCCTTTACCGGATAAGGTATTGACATCAGGCATCATATTCGCTCCTACAAAACCATTCATTGATAATTGAGAGCTCATTTTACCTGTGATGAATTTAGCAATGGGCATTATTTTTTGCACTGTATTGATCGCGGCAAAGGTTTTTTGTATATCTACTGCCTGCACGTTATAATCAAAAGCAATGGCAGGTTTTGTTTTGTTTAGTTTAGTAGAATAAGAGCCGTTGATAATAATGACTCCATCTAATGCATTTCCTTTTACATTTTCCAGCGAAGCAGTCTCATCGCTGATTTTTGTACTGCCTGATAAACCTGTCATATCCAGATTATCATACTGCAGTTTATCTATTTTAGTATTTAATACAATATCCAAATTTGCAGGAACAGCAAAAGGTGCAGATGCTACAGTAGCTTTTGTTGTAGTATCTGTAGTGGTTCCCATCAATTCATTGAGATTCACATTATCTGCCGCAACATTGATCGTTGCACTTAACGGTTTATTTTGTAATGCATAATTAAGCATATTATTAAGCTGGCCATTACCACTGAAATTAGTAGAGAGATATTGTCCGTTGATAGTAGTGATATCTAATTTGCTTGGCGTAAAACTGGTTGACAGGTTGCTTATTTTTATTCCTGTGGGATAATCAGGTGTTACATAATCAAAGTTCGTTACACCAACAGTGCCGCCCGCTGTAAACTTGTCGTATAATTTTTTTTCTATGTCACTTACATTTCCTTTAGCATATATATCCGCGCTCAATAAACCTGCAATGCTTGTTCCTTTTTCCAACTTAACGAAGTTGGCTACCTGAGAAAAATCAAGCTTGCCTTTTGCAGCGGCATCAATATACATATCGCTGACAGGCCTTTTGATCAATATCCTACAATCAAACGGATCATTATCCATTTCCAAATGTGCTTGTTCTACATCCACAACAGTATTATCCGGTTGTCCGTCAATATTATCTATTGTCGCTTTAACATTTATATTTTTAACCGCTTTAGGTAGATCAGGATATTGGAAGTACCCATTATTTATCTCCATATTTACATGATAACCCGGTATACTTTTCGCGCTATATATTCCTTTCACAAAACCACTAAATGCAGCCGTGCCGCTTGTTTTAATAGTAGCAAAATCATTTTTATAAATGCTGGGAACCAAAGATAAAAAGCTCTTAAAATCTGTTGCAGGAGAATTGAATTTTATATCCATATCATACCCTTTACCATCTAGGTTTTTTACTGTTCCGCTGCCGCTTATTTTAAGGTCATTAGCAGATATTTGATCAGTGCTGAAACTATAAATGCCATTCTTCTTATCAATTTGTATGTTGATATTTAAAACGGTTTTAACGGTTTTAAGAAAAGGAATATTATTAAATATAAACGTAACAGCATCGGCGGTAGTACCCGTACTTAATGTAAAACTGTCTGTCGAAAAATCTCCGCTTCCTTCGTGATTTAAATTTACGATCTCACTGCTCATATTGGCTTGCTTATCATCATAACTGATATAGGCATTGTGGATAGCATATTTTTTCAACTGCATTTGAAAAGGCTTTGCCGCAGTAGTATCTGTTGAAGTGGTTGTATCCTTTACAATATTCCAGTTAGCCGTACCATCTTTATTTACAATAGCGTGAATTCTTGGAGATTCAACATCGATTGAATAGATCTTCATTTGGGATCCTGTAATAAAACTCATGATGTCTACCGTTGCATTCACGCTTTTTGCGGCTATTAAAGTGTCACTTGCAAATGCATCGTTCCCTGTTATTTGCAGGCTATCAATTCCTACAGATAATTTTGGAAAATGCGTGAACAATGAAATATCAACATCGGTAAAATCAACTTTGGCATTGATATTTTCGTTGGCTTCTTTTTTTACAAATGCGATTATTTTTCCTTTGAACAGGAACGGCGCTGCAAAAGCAAATGCCAGCAATAAAAGGATAACGATCAATAGTATTTTGAAAAATTTTTTCATAAAAGGTATTTTAGTATGTTGATGAAATAATTATTTATGTTAACCCAATTTCAAAATGCATGTCGGGTATTTCTACATCCGTAAAACCTTTGCTTATCAGGCGACGTTTAAAATCTTGTTGCACATGATATTCGCCATGAACCAGAAATAATTTCTTTACCTGCCTTGCATCCTGACAAGCAAGAAACTGGCATAAATCATTGTAATCTCCGTGTGCGCTCATGCTTCGCAACTCTCCTATTTCTGCATTCACTTCATGTGGCTGGCCAAATATCCCAACCTCTTTCGGGTGCAGTTTTAGTCTACCTCCTAATGAAGTAGGTTCGCAATACCCCGTTAATAAAATGGAATTTTTACTATTTTCTATTGTATTGCTAATATGATGTTTGACTCTCCCCGCTTCTGCCATGCCACTTGCCGAAATAATAACGCAGGGCCCTTTATAATAATTCAGCATTTTAGATTCATCAACCGATTGTACAAACTTTAATCCTTTAAACTCAAACGGATCATCATCACTTTGCAATACTTTTTGAATTCTTGCATTGAAATATTGAGGATAGCTTTTTATGATCTCCGTAGCTTTAATACTCAGCGGACTATCAACATAATAATCCAATGGTGGTAAACGATGACTTATTTCCAATTGATTTAATGCATACAAGATCTCCTGTGTTCTGCCAACACTAAAAGCAGGAATGATCAGCTTTCCCTTTTTCTCCAGACAAGTATGTTTTATCCAGTGCAACAATGCGTCCGGAGATTGCGTTTGCTCTTCATGCAAACTATTGCCATATGTTGATTCAATAATAATATAATCTGCCTGCGGAAATTCTTTCGGAGATTTTAATATCACATCGCGATATCGTCCAACATCGCCGCTAAATGTTATTCTTGTCAGCTTGCCATTTTCTGTAATTCTTAAATGGACCGCAGCGCTACCTATAATATGGCCCACATCGGTAAAACAAAATTCTACACCTTCTGTGATCTTGAACCAGGTATCATATTCCACTTCTACAAAAAGATCCTTTGCTCTTAACGCATCTTCGGTCGTGTACAAAGGAATAAAAGGCGGAAGGTCCTGTAAAGCTCTTTGTTTATTAGCAAATTTTACGTCGTTCTCTTGTATCCCTGCAGAGTCTTCCAATAATACGCCTGCGAGATCTACAGTGGCAGGTGTGGCGAATACTTTTCCGGTAAAGCCTTCTTTTACTAATTTTGGAATTAAACCGCTATGATCAATATGCGCATGAGATAAAATAAGGTAATCAATCTGATCGGCTTTAAAACCAAACTGGTTATTTAGCTCTGCTGTTTCAACGCCCATGCCCTGAAACATGCCACAATCCAACAATATCTTTTTTCCGCTCTTTAAAGTAAGTAAATGTTTTGAGCCTGTAACAGTTCTGGCTGCCCCGTGAAACGCAATCTTCATATAGCAATATTTATTCTTCTTTTATCTAACTAAAATTAGGGTATTATAGCTGAATATATTTTTAATTAATCAGTCTTATTATTTTGTTGTTTTAGCTTTAAACGACCAGGTAATTAAAAACTCTGCAACTAGTTCACCCTCACTATTTTTACCAACAGATCTGCATTTGACAGTTTTTCCCTCTCCGCTTGAAATAGCAGCAGCTACCGTATCATTTACAATTGTAGCATCTTCACAAATAAAAGTTGTTATACCTGTTGCTTTTTTAAAATACTTTACCTCCAGTGCTATAACCAACATTGAAACCTTCGTGTTTTTTTCATATACATTCATCATGGCCAATAATCCCGTACTCAATTCGGCGGCCATTGCCAGGCAGGCAAAATAGGTAGACTTAAATGGATTTTGCGTAAACCATTTAAACGGCACGGTCACTTCACTTTTACTTTCATCGAGTGATCGCACCCGCACACCAGAAAAAAAAGCGCTCGGTATCTTAGTTAACAAAAACCACCTGAACTTAAGCGGATGTTGAACAAACTGTATAAAATTTTGTTTGGCTATATCCATATTTATTATAATTATTATTGAGTCGTTGCCGGTCGTAAAATAGCTGTTGTAACATTGTTCCCGTTCAATAAAAGCTTGGCCGCATCCTGAACATCTTTTGCGGTTAATGCGGTAATATATTTTGCAGCATTCAAAAAGCGATCAGGGTCATTTCCTTTAAACTCGATATCCTGTAACGATTGTAACCAGGTGTTATTTTCTTTCATAGCAGTTTTATTTTCTTCAAGCCATTGCTGTTTCACTTTTTCCATATCTTCCTGCAAAGGGCCATTCTTTTTTAAATTTTCTATTTGTTGATTGGCTGCAATTATCAATGTATCAATCTTTGCCGGGCCGCATGGCAATTCCAGGATAAACGAATAATGTTGATACGGAATTTTTGAAAATCTTGTATATATCTCACCCGTGTATATCCCTTGTATTTTTTCTCTCAATTCCTCGATGATCTTTATATTCAATACTTCGCAGACTGCCTGTGCTTTCAGATCAATATCCTGCGTGTAAGGAATTTCGCCTGTGTAGAAAGCCAGTATCAAACTTTTTGCTTCCGTCCCCTTGTTTACATTGATATTGACTTTTCCTTTTTGCGGACGAACCTTATTATCAACATAATTAAATTTCTTTGTTGTAACGGGCAGACTCGCCAGGTACTTTTCTAATAATGGTTCCAGTTCTGCCTCTTTAAAACTTCCCACAAAAGTAAAATGCATTCCACTCATGTCGCCAAACCGTTCTTTATAGATCTGCAGAACACGATCAAGATCGATCTTATCGAAATAATCACTTTTGGGAATAATGATCGGTGTAAGGGGATTGTTATTAAACAGTGCATTGTATATCGTGTCAATAAAAGCAGACTGAGGGTTCGCCATCGCAAAAGCGCTTTGCGATTTATTTTTTTCTACGAAAGATTCAAATAAAGCTGTGTCTTTTCGTGGTTCAGTTACATATAAATAAAGTAATTGTAACATCGTCTCTACATCTTTGACACTACTGCTTCCGCTAAATCCATCTGCCGATTCAGTAAAAGTCGGGCTAACCGATGCTGTCTTTCCTGCTAATATTTTCTTTAGATCCGTTGGAGAAAAATCTCCAACACCCATTGCACTCATCACAGCGGTAGCGTAATTAGCATTGTATTTATCTGTAAGTCCATAGTTGTTCTTTCCTCCAGCACGAATCGCACTCATCAATACTTCGTCATCTTTATAATCGGTCGATTTAAGTGTTACGGTAATGCCGTTACTCAATGTTAATTCTGTAGTACCAAGCATATCATTTTTGACTGCATGGGTGATCGTTCCTGCATGTGGCGACTGTTGTATCAACGATGCGGCAATTGCCTTCTCTTCGTATGGTTTAACAGGCAGTTTTTCTGTTGCAGTAACATCCGACAACAAAGCATCATTCGTTGGCAATACTACTTTCCCTGTTGCTTCAGGACCCATTATGGCAACAAATTTATTGCTATGTTGTTTTAAATTATCCGATAAAGCATTTACATCCTGCAGTGTTATTTGTGGTAAGAGGTATTGATAATAGGCTTGTTCTTTTTCAATGCCAGGCGTTGGTTCTTTTTCTAAAAAGTTGCTAATATATTCATCTACATAATCTGAAGATTCGGTTTTATCTCTTTCATTAAATTGTTGCGTTACACTATTTAATATATTCTTTTTTGCCCTATCTAATTCAGCTTGTGTAAACCCATATTTTTTTACCCTTTCCAATTCCTGCACAAAAGCAGTTATACCTTTAACTGCATCATTACTACCGGTATTTATTCCTCCGCTAAAAGATTCATATCCTCTTGCATTCGATTCAAAATCGCCCGAAGCATTTACAAATGGAGGGTTTTCTTCTTGTGTCAACTCTTTTAAACGCTGATTCAATAAAGTGCTGAAAATATTTTTTGTGATATAATTTTTAAAATCCGCTACCGTCGTGTCAGGATATTTTTTTTCTGCCGAGTAGTTCAATAATCCATAATATTCCGTTGCTTCTTTATCTGTTACAACAAGCGCTTTATTTTTTGCATAGGATGGAACAGTAGCATAAAGTCGTGGCCGTTCATTTATCGGATTCGTTAATGCTGAAAAATGTTTTTTGATCAGCGCTTCTGCCTGGGCAGGGTCAATATCGCCGACTACGATCACTGCCATCAGATCCGGTCTGTACCAATCATGATAAAAACGACGCAACACATCGTACTTAAAGTTTTGAATAATACTATCTTTGCCGATCGGTAAACGACTGGCATATCTTGAACCTGCATAATAATCAGGATATATTTTACGCCCCATTCTTTCGTCGGCACCTTTTCCCAAACGGCTCTCTTCCAATATTACCGGGCGTTCGCCATCTATATCATCATCTAAATAAGTAACGTTATGCGCCCAGTCTTCCAATATCTGAAAACCGGTTTCAATATTTGTAGGCTTATCCATTGGTATTGGCAAGATGTAGACGGTCTCATCAAATGAAGTATAGGCATTCAGGTCGTTACCAAAACTTACGCCGATGGATTGAAGAAAAGAAACAATATCATTTCTTTTAAAATGTGTGGTACCATTAAACGCTTGATGTTCGCACATATGCGCCAGGCCTTGTTGATCATCATCTTCACAAATAGAACCCGCGTTTACCACTAAACGCAATTCGACCTTTTGTTCAGGTTTTTTATTCTGACGGATATAGTAAGTGAGTCCGTTGGGCAATTTTCCGATGGTTACTTTTGGATCAATTGTAAGCATATCAGCAGGAGATATTTGTGCCAATACAACGTTACACATAAGACTTAGCAATGCTATTAGTACAATGCTTAGTTTACTTTGAGAATAGGTATACATAGTTATTATTTGAATTACAAATATAATGGCAAAGACACGCTATTAAACAAGTTCTTATGATTGCTTATTGGAGTAAAGCAAGACAAACCTGAAGACTGTCTTTCCACGCAGGAATACTGATAGCAAATGTTTCACGGATTTTAGTAGTATCTAAAACAGAATATTGCGGGCGTTTCGCAGGAGTAGGATATTGAGCGCTTGGAATAGGATTAACAATACATTTACTATTGGTTAACTCTTTTATGGCAACTGCAAACTGGTACCAATTAATGCTGCCGGCGTTACTATAATTAAAAATCCTGTTGCCAGAGTTACTAATTGATAATGGATGATGGATAATTATTTGCATGATCACATTTGCCAGGTCTGCGGCATAGGTAGGGCAACCTTGCTGATCATTGACGACATTAATGCTTTCTCTTTCCTTCATTAAACGCAACATTGTTTTCACAAAATTATTTCCGAAAGAAGAATAGACCCATGAGGTGCGAATAACAATTGTATCAGGATTATTTTGAAATGCCAATTGCTCGCCCTGTAATTTAGATGCACCGTAAACACCCATTGGATTTACCGGATGCGATTCGAGGTAAGGTGTTGTTGCAGCGCCATCAAATACATAATCGGTAGAGATATGTATCAACCGGGTATTTTGCGTTTTACAAACTGCAGCAAGGTTGCCGACCGCATCAGCATTGATCAAAAATGCTTTTTCAGACTCTGTTTCTGCTTTATCTACCGCGGTATAGGCTGCGCAGTTGATGCAATGATCAATAGTATGTATTGCAAAATATTTTTTTACGGTATCGATATCACCAATTGATAATTCATCTTTGCCAACAAACAAAAAATTGTATTGCGGATAATTTTTTGATAACACTCTAAACTCGCTACCTACTTGTCCGTTAGCGCCCGTAATTAATATTGTTTCTTTTGATGACATGTTTATACTGTTATCCTTTAAAGATAAAATTATTCAGGCAGTCAGCCAGTTGCGGATGTGCTGCATCCCTTTCTGCAACAACTGCTTTATCTGCGGGTATCTTCCAATCAATTGCCAAAGAAGGATCATTATATACCAAACCACCTTCACTTTGTTTGTTATAAAATGAATCGCACTTATACATTACTTCGGCAGTTTCAGTTAATACAGAATAGCCATGCGCAAAACCTTGCGGCACTAATAATTGCTTTTTATTTTCTGCCGACAACTCTATAGAAAATACTTTGCCAAATGTTGGCGACCCTTTTCTGATGTCAACTGCTACGTCTAAAATAGTTCCGCTTAAAGCCCTGATCAATTTCGTCTGCGCATGTGAATCAAGCTGATAATGCAAACCGCGTATAACTCCATAGGTAGATCTTGCCTGGTTATCCTGCACAAATTGTATGTCAATTCCATTCGCAGAAAAAACCTTCTGGTTATAACTTTCGAAAAAATAACCGCGGTCATCTTTATGTATTGCCGGTTCATATATCATCAGTCCCGGAATAAATGTTTTTGTAAAAGGCATTATTTAAGTAATAAGTTGTAAGTAATAAGCACTAAGTTGTAAGTAATAAAGTTCGACTTACAACTTAGGACTTTATGTATATTTTTTTCTGAAAAATTCAATCGTATCTGTCAAACCATCTTCAAATTTTTTGGTAGGCTGATAATCCAATAATTCTTTTGCCAAAGAAATATCTGCTAAAGAATTTCTTATATCGCCAGTCCTTGCTTCTCTGTAAGTTGCTTTAAAATCGCTCGCCAGTTTTTCTTTACTGGCATTGAATAAATAGTTTATTGAAAAACTCTCTCCGACGGCCACGTTGTATATTTTATTTAAGGCTGCTGCATTATCTGTCAACATTCCCTTGATATTTATCTGTACCGCATTATCAATAAAAGTAAAATCCCTTGTTTGCTCACCATCGCCATTGATATACACTGGTGTTTTTTTGATGATGCCTTTTACAAATAGAGGTATCACCGCAGCATAAGCGCCATCAGGATCCTGCCTTGGGCCAAAAATATTAAAATAACGAAAGCCAATTATTTTCATTTTATATACATCGGCAAAAACTCTTGCATATAATTCATTGGCTTTTTTGGTAACAGCATAAGGAGATAAACAATTACCTACTTTATTTTCTACTTTCGGCA
The DNA here is from genome assembly GCA_035485735.1 of Ferruginibacter sp. Lineage (GTDB taxonomy): Bacteria > Bacteroidota > Bacteroidia > Chitinophagales > Chitinophagaceae > Ferruginibacter. Next base: position 522,903 of record DATHNS010000025.1, on the reverse strand, counting down.
GTGTTAATTCATCACCATATACTGAAGAAGAAGAAGCATATACCAATTGCTTTACGCCATTGTCCAATGCCGCTTTTAGCATATTTACGAACCCATTGATATTTACCTCGTTAAAATAAACAGGCTCTTTAATACTACGTGGAACACTTCCCAAGGCAGCCTGGTGACTTACATAATCTATTCCTGCACACGCTTTTTGACAAGTAGCCGCATCCCTTATATCGCCTTGAATGAATTCAAAGGCCGTATATGTTTTTAAAATATCAATATTACTTTGAAACCCATTCGACAAATTATCCAATACCCTTACTTTTTTAGCGCCATTTTGTAAAAGATATTCTGCAATATGGCTGCCAATAAAACCCGCTCCCCCGGTAACGAGAAAAGAAAATTGTTCCAGGTCTTTTTTATGAAAAAGTTGCGTCATTATAAATAATCAAATTTCAAATCCAATCTTTATAAACTCCAATAAGTTCTTGTGTTGATTTTTCCGCGAAAGATCCCTTTAATATCAGCGATCATTGCCTTCGGTTTACTGATACCGGTAAAATAAGCGTCGTCCAATTTTTTATATGCATTGTGCGGCACCGTTATTATGATGGCCTCGTAATCATTACTGATCTCAGGTGTCAATTCAAAACCATATTCGTGCAGTAATTCATTGCTATCTGCATAAGGATCTGTAACATGAACCTGTAATGAAAAAGATTTTAGTTCCTTTACAACGTCTGCCACTTTCGAATTACGTATATCACTTACATTTTCTTTAAAGGTAGCGCCCATTACTAAAACCTTTGCATCTTTTACGTTGCCGTTATTTTGAATGATATGTTGTAATATTTTTTTTGCAACATACCCGGCCATACCATCATTAATAACACGGCCAGCTAAAATAACCTGGCTGTTATATCCTAGTTTTTTTGATTTGTAAGTAAGGTAATACGGATCAACACCAATACAATGGCCACCCACAAGGCCCGGCTGAAAAGGTAAAAAATTCCATTTGGTGCGTGCGGCTTCCAATACTTCGTAAGTATTGATATTCATTTTATCAAAGATGATAGACAACTCATTCATCAGCGCGATGTTAAGATCACGCTGTGTATTCTCAATGATCTTTGCAGCTTCCGCCACTTTAATGGAAGAAGCTTTATGTACGCCGGCAGTAACAACCAATTCATACACTTTGGCAATTTCATCCAATGATTCTTTATCACAACCGCTTACCACTTTAATGATCTTGGCCAGCGTATGTTCTTTATCTCCCGGATTAATTCGTTCAGGAGAATAACCTGCTTTATAATCTTTTATATTTTTTAATCCTGATAAACCTTCAATGATCGGCAGACAATCTTCTTCCGTACAACCGGGATATACCGTACTTTCAAATACTACATAATCTCCTTTTTTTATAACCTTGCCGACTGTTTCACTTGCTTTTTGAACAGGGATCAGATTCGGTACATTTTGTTGATCTACCGGAGTAGGTACGGCTACAATAAAAAAATTCGCTTGCCGTAGTACTTCAATATCACTCGTAAATTCAATATCACAATTAGCAAAAGCTTCTTTCTCTAATTCCTGGCTCGGGTCAATTCCTTCCTGCATCATGGCTACTCTTTTAGCGCTAATGTCGAACCCTATTACCTTAACTTTTTTTGCAAAAGCCAATGCAATAGGCAAGCCTACATAGCCTAAACCAATAACGGCCAACTTGTTTTTTTTATCGAGTAATTCCTGATACATGTGTAGCTTATTTTATAACGATGCCATTCTTCGAAGTAAAAGTCAAAAATTAAAACTCATAAGTTATTAGCCCTTATCACTGTTGCCTTTTTACTTTTTTCTTATTTTCTACTTTCAAATTCTTTAGGCAGTTTATTCAATTCTTCTTTTGATAAAGACTTGAAATAATCATAGGTTATTTTTAACCCTTCTGCCCTCGCTACTTTTGGCTGCCAGTTTAAAATTTCTTTTGCTTTAGAAATGTCTGGTTTTCTTTGTTTCGGATCATCTGTTGGCAATGGCTTATAGACAATTTTTTGTTTGGTGCCCGTTAGCTTTATAATTTCTTCCGCAAAATCTTTTAAGGATATCTCATCCGGGTTTCCAATATTAACCGGTTTTTCGTAATCACTTAGCAACAAGCGATAAATACCTTCTACCAAGTCATCTACATAACAAAAACTTCTTGTCTGGCTACCATCACCAAAAACGGTTAGGTCTTCGCCACGTAAAGCTTGTCCGATAAATGCAGGTAATGCGCGTCCGTCATTCAGTCGCATTCTCGGACCATACGTATTAAATATCCTAACGATCCTTGTTTCAACATCATGAAAAGTATGATAAGCCATTGTTATCGCTTCCTGAAATCTCTTTGCTTCATCGTACACACCACGCGGACCAACAGGATTTACATTGCCCCAATATTCTTCTGTCTGTGGATGTACGAGCGGATCCCCATACACTTCACTCGTACTCGCCACTAATATGCGCGCTTTTTTTGCAAACGCTAATCCTAAACAATTATGTGTTCCTAACGAACCAACTTTTAAAGTTTGGATAGGAATTTTCAAATAATCGATCGGACTTGCAGGTGAAGCAAAATGCAAAATATAATCCAACTGGCCGCTTACATGAATAAATTTAGAAACGTCGTGATGATAAAATTCAAACTCTTTCAATTTAAAAAGGTGTTCAATATTTTTCAGGTCACCCGTAATCAAATTGTCCATGGCAATTACATGGCATCCTTCTTTAATAAAACGATCACAAAGATGAGAACCCAAAAAGCCTGCAGCACCTGTTATTAAAACACGTTTGCCTACCAAAGAAGAATTGTTCATCGTACTTTTTGAATTATTTATATCCACTTTTATGCTTATTAGTTTAGTGATCGAATGTAGAAATTCCGAGCCCCTTTAAGGAATAGGAACTGTATTTATTTTTTTTCTTCCGATACTTTCATAATGAAATCCTAATCCTTCCATCTGGGCAAGATCAAATAAATTTCTTCCGTCAAAAATTACTTTGTTTTTCAACAGGGAGACAATCTTTGTAAAATCAGGCGTTCTGAACTCACTCCATTCCGTTGCGATCACCAATGCGTCTGCATCTTGTAATGCATCATATTGATTTTCTGTATACTCAATTTTATTGCCTACTACTTGTTTTACATTGCTCATTGCTTCCGGATCAAACGCTACTACTGTTGCACCTTCTGCCAATAAAGCGTCAATAATATATAAGGCCGGCGCTTCGCGGATATCATCGGTATTAGGTTTAAAGGCCAATCCCCACAACGCAATTTTTTTGCCCTTTACATTATTTTTAAAATAGCTTTTTATTTTAGGTAGCAAATGCAGTTTTTGTTTTTCATTTACGTCCATCACTGCTTCTAATATCTTGAACTCGTAATTTACTTCTGAAGAAGATCTCGCTAAAGCCTGCACATCTTTAGGAAAGCAACTTCCGCCATAACCAATGCCCGGAAATAAAAATCTCCTTCCGATCCTTTCATCACTACCAATTCCTTTACGCACCATATCAACATCAGCACCCAATTTTTCACAAAGCTGTGCGATCTCATTCATGAAAGTTATTTTAGTGGCTAAAAATGAATTGGCTGCATATTTTGTAAGCTCCGCAGATTTTTCATCCATAAAAATTATCGGATTTCCCTGGCGTACAAATGGTGCGTATAAGTCATTCAATATTTTTATTGCTCTCTCTGACGTAGTTCCAATAACAACCCTGTCAGGTTTCATGAAATCATCAACAGCAACACCTTCACGTAAAAATTCCGGGTTGCTCACCACATCAAATTCAACTTTCGCATTTTTCGCGATGGCTGCAGTTACTTTATCTGCTGTACCAACAGGCACGGTACTTTTATCTATTATTACTTTATATTCCGTAATAATTTTTCCCAGGTCATTGGCTACACCTAAAATATATTTTAGATCTGCACTGCCGTCTTCACCCGGAGGTGTTGGTAATGCTAAAAAAATAATTTGCGCTTCTTTTATTCCATCAACCAAAGAAGTGGTGAAATGTAAGCGGCCCTCTTTTTGATTTCGTAAAAATATTTTTTCAAGCCCGGGTTCATAAATGGTAATTTGTCCGGATGATAGTTTATCAACTTTACTTTTATCAATATCGATACAAGTAACATCGTTTCCTGTTTCTGCAAAACATGTGCCTGTTACTAAACCAACGTAGCCTGTTCCTACAACTGCAATTTTCATACCCCTATCCCCTAAAGGGGGATTAGCTTTTTTAAATTTTGAAAAATTATTTGTTTATATATGCTAATACTTTTGATACAATAAAACTTTGTTGTTCTTCATCTAGCTCAGTATGAATTGGCAAAGAGATCACGCGCTCTGTTAACCAGTCGGTAATTGGCAGGTTATAACTACTACCGCCAAAGGCATCAAACATTTTTTGTTTGTGGCAAGGCACAGGATAATAGATCATGGATGGCACACCGTTATCAGCAAGATACTGGTTCAGTCCATCTCTATCAACGCCTTCCAGTAATAAAGTATACTGATGAAAAACATGTTTGTTATTTGCGGCCCTGTACGGCACCGTTATTTTCGAATTATTACTGAAAGCGTTATCATAAAAATCGGCTGCCTTTCTGCGGGCAACAATATATTCATCCAGGTACTTTAATTTGATATCCAATATTGCAGCCTGCACCGCATCTAGTCTTGAGTTGCAGCCTACCATATCGTGATAGTATCTTTTGCTTTGTCCGTGTGCAGCGATCATTTTTATTGTATTCGCTAACGCATCATCGTTGGTGAAAATGGCACCCCCATCTCCAAACGCCCCTAAATTTTTTGACGGATAAAAAGAAGTACACCCAATATGCCCGATGCCGCCGGTTTTTTTAACGGTACCATCAGTAAACGTATAATCACAGCCGATAGCCTGGGCATTATCTTCAATAACAAAAAGATTGTGTTTTTTTGCAATGGCCATGATCTTTTCCATGTCTGTTGCATGTCCGTATAAATGAACAGGAACAATTGCTTTTGTTCTTGGTGTGATGGCCCTCTCAACTGCATCAGCATCCATACAAAAGGTCTTTTTGTCTACTTCAACAAAAACAGGTTTTAATTTTAATAACGCTGCTGCTTCTACAGTAGCTATATAGGTAAACGACGGCGTAATTACCTCGTCACCCGGCTGTAAACCGAATGCCATCATCGCTATTTGAAGCGCGTCTGTTCCATTGGCACAAGGGATAACATGCTTTACACCATGGTAGGTAGCCAGGTTTGCAGCAAAATCATTCACCACTTTGCCCCCGATAAACATAGAACTTTCCATCACAGCCAAGACTGCAGCATCCACCTCAGGCTTAATTTTAAGGTATTGCGTCTTGGTATCAACCATTTGTAAAGGCCTCATAGCAAACTTTTTTTTAAGAGTTGCAAAGATAACATTCCTCAGTAATAAGTTGTAAGTTTTGAGTTCTAAGTTCTAAGTAATTCGGTTTTATCAATAACTTAGAATTTATTACCCATTACTTATTTAGATTTGTCTTAAAATCAAAGCCTTTGCCTACATTTTTTTATAATATTTTCCTCGGCCTCTATCTTGCAGGTGTTAAGCTGTTATCTATCTGGAACCCTAAAGCAAGGCTATGGCTGAGCGGAAGAAAAAAATTCCCTGTCATTAATGATTTGCAAGCCGGGAAACCCGTTACCTGGATGCATTGTGCGAGCCTGGGAGAATTTGAACAAGGCAGGCCTGTACTGGAATTGATAAGAATTCAATACCCAAATACGGTAATAGTCTTAACATTCTTTTCGCCCAGTGGTTATGAGGCGCAGAAAAATTATAAAGGCGCGGATCATATTTTTTATTTACCGATGGATTCGGCGATTAATGCGAGGCAATTCATCGATGCTGTACAACCAACGCTTGTACTATGGGTTAAATATGAATACTGGTTTTACTATCTGACTGAATTAAAAAAACGCGCTATCCCGACATTGCTGATATCCGGTATTTTTAGAGAAGACCAGCCTTTTTTTAAATGGTACGGCGGATTATGGGAGAAGATACTAGGATCATTCAGTCATTTTTTTGTGCAGAATGAGGAGTCAAAAAAACTATTATCAACCCTTGATATCACTGAAAATATTACGATAAGCGGTGATACAAGATTTGATCGTGTGATCGCTATCGCAGAAAAATTTGAGCCCGTTGCAGGCATTGAACAATTCTGTGGCAACAGTAAAGTGATCGTAGCCGGTAGCACCTGGGAAGATGATGAGGCCGAGTTGATTCATTATGTAAAAGCGAATCCGCATATAAAATTTATCATTGCGCCGCATGAAATTGGAGCTGATAATATAAAGGATGTGCAGAAAGAATTCCCTTACGCTATCTTGTATTCGGCATTAAATGAGTTACAGAAAAAAGGAGCGGTTAATTCTAATTGTCTGATCATTGATAATATTGGCATGTTATCCCGTTTGTATAAATATGCTGATGTAGCTTATGTGGGTGGAGCTTTTGGCGAAGGATTACATAATATTTTAGAAGCTGCGGTGTACGGTAAACCTGTATTATTCGGATCTGATTATGATAAATATGCAGAAGCTATTGACCTCATCGACTGTGGTGGCGCCATCAGCATTGACAACGCACTTGAGCTGGAAGAAATAATAAATAAATTACTAGCAAACGAAGAAGGATTACGATCAGCAGGTGATGCAGCTAAAAATTATGTGTACGCTAAAAAAGGTGCAACGGAAAAGATCATTCAGCATATTCAGGAAAAACGCCTTTTAACAACCTGATCGAATTGTTTCACAATTTCGTTGCTGTCTTGCCAGCTTAATTTTAATTTCAGTTCTCTGCGGATCCAGTATTCGGCCTCCGGCCAGATGTCAAAACTATTGATCGTTTTAATACTGCGGTCATACATCACTTCATCACCCCGAAACAGCTCACTGATAAATGCAAAACGATCATTCACACCAATGGCTTTTTTAATATCTTTTACTGGCGCATCCGTTAACCTTTCTGCTACCTCAACTTTTACTTCTTTCAACTTATCATTCAGTGAAGTATTTTCAACCGCCACTGCTTCATTGATCTCTTTGCCAACAACTTTTGTGCTGGCGCTTACATTATGTAATATCAAAGTAGGAATTTCATCTTCACTACCTGTATCGTATAACATTTGAGGTTTACTGTGACTGCCTATTTTTTGTCTTCCATCTGCTTTTCTTTTTATCTCTTCCAGTTCCGCTTCTACTTCAGCTTCGTCTATTTGTAATATTTCAATGATCTTTTCCGGCTGTATTGGTTTTTTATTTTCAGTTGCTTCAAACTCATTGGTCATTTGCAGATCAACCGATAAAGGCATCGCTATGCTTACCGATCCATTTTCCAATTCAGCGCTTTTTGCATGCACTAATTCATGTTGCAACATATGCACGGTCAGCAATAACTGGTTCACAGAAGCATGATCGCTTAGCTGTTGTTGTAACTTCTCTACAAGTGTTTCCACTCTTTCCATAAAAATGTATTTAATTATAATTTACGATACAAATCAATGTGGTTGGCTATCCAAAGGTACAGCCGCAATATCTAAAATTTCCTTAATGTTATCAACCATGCTTAATAACTCTGTTAAAATTAAATGGGAAGTGCCAATGTATTCTTGATCTCTCCCATTACAAAAATGCTTTTAACGCTGCCGATACTTTTTAACGAACCCAATCTGTTCATCACAAATTGCTGATAACCCGGCATATCTTTTACCAACACTTTTAATAAAAAATCATAATCACCGGATATATTATAGCACTCAACAACTTCCTCCAATAATCCTATTTCAGCAACAAATTCATTGCCAATCTTACTGGTATGTTGCTTCAGGGATATATTGCAAAACACGGTGAGGCCCTTATTCAGCTTCTCTTTATCTAGTACGGCAACATACTTTTTTATATACCCGTCTTTCTCCAGCCGTTTGATACGCTCGTGTATCGGCGTAGTGGTGAGATGCAGCTTCAGCGATATCTCCTTCGTCGTTGCATTAGCGTTTTCCTGTAACATTTTCAGGATATCGATATCGATGGCATCAAGCATGAAAGATTTTTTTTCTAAAAATGTCGGCTTATCTCTTTATCAGTAGCCAATTATTCTACAAAAATAGTATAAAAAAGAACAATATTCCAAATATTAGGCCTTATAGCAGAATAGTAATCTGATTATTTAATATTGTGTAGAAAATAAAACAACCACTACCATGTTAACGCACAATTTAGGCTACCCGAGAATGGGCAGCCACAGAGAACTAAAAAAAGCCAACGAACAGTATTGGGCAGGAAAAATTTCCGCCAATGAATTGCAGCAAGTTGCACAAGCCATCCGTTTCCAAAACTGGAAATTGCAAAAAGAGGCAGGCATCGACCTGATCCCCTGCAATGATTTTTCTTTTTACGATCATGTCCTGGATACCACATTAATGGTTGGAGCGATACCGGAACGATATCACTCACTGGCATCTGATAAACAATTGCCTGAGATCGACCTGCTATTTGCCATGGCGCGCGGCTATCAAAAAGATGGCTACGATGTAACCGCAATGGAGATGACGAAGTGGTTCGATACCAACTATCACTATATTGTCCCGGAATTTTCCGCTGATCAAAAATTCAGTTTTTTTTCAAACAAGGTCGTTAATCAATTCAACGAAGCAAAACGTGAAGGGTATAATGCAAAACCTGTTCTGCTAGGGCCTGTATCATTTTTATTATTAGGTAAAGAAAAAGAGAAGGGTTTTCACAGGTTAGAATTGATCAAGAATTTATTGCCTGTTTATCTGGAAGTCCTTAAAAAACTGGATGACAGCAATGCGCATTATATTCAATTTGATGAGCCCTGCTTAGCATTAAACCTTACTGTGGCAGAGCAACAAGTGTTTGTAAGCACCTACCAGGCTATTCAAAAAGCATTTCCAAATTTGCATATTATATTGGCCAGCTATTTTGATTGTTACGGACAAAACTTACAGACAGCTTTAAGTTTGCCGGTGCAAACGATTCATCTTGACCTGGTGCGTTGTCCGTCACAGTTAGATGATATATTGACTGCCGATTTTGTGAAAAGAAAAACCAATCTCTCATTAGGAATTGTGGATGGAAGAAATATCTGGAAAAATGATTTCACTCAATCTTTACAGTTTATTGATAAAGCCATAAAAGCATTGGGTAGCACGGATAGAATATTGATCGCACCATCCTGCTCTTTATTGCATGTGCCGTATGATCTGGATCTGGAGACAAATGAAAAAAATCTTTCTTCTGAAATAAAAAACTGGATGGCCTTTGCCAAACAAAAAATTGATGAAGTTGTCACATTAGCTGAATTGTCAAAAGAAAATCCACCAGAAGAAGTATTAGACAAATTGTGGAAGAATAAAGAAGCGGCACACGGTCGTACCGTATCGCCGATCATTCATAAACAACAAATCAAAGAGAGATCAAAAGCTGTAACAGCAGCAGATGCAGCACGTAAAAATATTTTTTCTGTAAGAAAAGAAAAACAACAAAAAGCAGTAGGACTTCCTTTGTTTCCAACAACAACCATTGGTTCATTTCCGCAAACAACAGAAGTAAGATCATGGAGAGCCAAATGGAAAAAAGGAGAATTGACAAGTGAAGAATATGATGCCTTAATAAAAAAGGAGACAGCCGAATCTATTACCTGGCAGGATGAAATGGGCATTGATGTATTGGTTCATGGTGAGTTTGAAAGAAACGACATGGTTGAATATTTTGGCGAGCAGTTGGAAGGGTTTGCTTTTACACAAAATGGCTGGGTGCAGAGTTATGGCAGCCGCTGTGTAAAACCTCCGGTAATTGTTGGGGATGTTGAACGCAAAGAAGCGATGACAGTTTACTACACTACCTATGCGCAATCATTAACAACAACGCCTGTAAAAGGAATGCTAACCGGGCCGGTTACGATCTTGCAATGGAGCTTTGTTAGAAATGACCAGCCAAGAAGTGAAACCTGTATGCAAATAGCTTTTGCTATTCGTGATGAAGTAACTGATCTTGAAAATGCCGGTATCAAAATAATACAGATAGATGAACCAGCTATCCGTGAAGGATTGCCTTTAAGAAAAGAAAACTGGAAGGAATATTTAGATTGGGCAGTAAAAGCATTTAAAGTTTCGTCAACAGGTGTTGCGGATGAAACGCAAATTCATACACACATGTGTTACTCTGAGTTTAACGATATTATTGAAAATATTGCAGCGATGGATGCCGATGTAATAACGATCGAAACTTCTCGTTCACAGATGGAATTGTTAGATGTGTTTGCCGCATTTAAATATCCGAATGATATTGGCCCCGGAGTGTATGATATTCACTCGCCGCGTGTGCCATCAAAACAAGAAATAATTAGTTTGATGTACAAAGCGCTAGAGGTAATTCCTGCAAAACAATTATGGGTAAACCCTGATTGTGGTTTAAAGACAAGAGGTTGGCCGGAAACTAAAACTGCCTTACAAGCAATGGTTGATGCTGCCAGGGAATTAAGAGCAAGAGTTGGGCATATTGTAAACGCATAATTTTTTGTTTAGTTAGATATATTAAAGGAGCCGCTACATTGTAATGTGTAAGCGGCTCTTTTAAGTTTTTAAATTCTATTGCGGCCTTTCACTCAACTCTAACCAACGCATTTCTTTTTCATCCAGTAATTTAATAATAGTACTCGTACGATCTGCCGCTTTTTGCAATGCTGTAAAATCCAAAGTTCCTGTGCTCATTTCTTCTTCCAGCAATGCTTTTTCTTTTTGTAGTTCGGGCATTTCTTTATCTAATAATTCCAGTTCTCTTTTTTCTTTAAAAGAAAGTTTTTGTCCTGTTGGAACTATTGAAGTCGCCTGTGCTGTTACAGTTGGTTTTTCTACAGCGGCTTCTTCTTGTTTCATTATTTGTCTTTCATCTGTCAAGCTTCCGTTCGCAACTGCTTCGCGGTATTGCGTGTAGTTACCAGGATAATCTCTTATCACACCATTTCCTTCAAAGGCAAATAAATGGTCAACCATTCTATCCATAAAATAACGATCATGGCTAACGATCAAAATACAACCGGGATATTCGAATAAAAATTCTTCCAGCGTACGCAATGTTTGCAGATCAAGGTCATTAGTAGGTTCATCGAGTACTAAAAAATTAGGATTTAAAAACAATACACTCATTAAATGTAGCCTGCGCTTTTCACCCCCGCTTAATTTACTCAATGGCGTAAATTGTTGCTCCGCAGAAAATCCAAATTTTTCCATAAACATACTGGCACTCAATTTCGAGCCGTCTGCCAACGGAAAATATTCAGCCATATCTTTCACGTATTCTATCGCACGCATATCTTCTTTATACACCAAACCTTCCTGGCTAAAATTCCCAAACACTACTGTATCTCCATGATTAATCTTTCCGCTATCAGGCAATTCCTGTTGCAATGCGATCTTTAAAAAAGTAGATTTTCCTACACCATTTTTACCTACTACACCAATGCGTTCGCCACGTTTAAAAGTATAATCAAACCCTTTCATTATTTTAAGGTCGCCATAGCTTTTATGCACTTTTATTAGCTCTAAAATCTTGCCGCCAAGCCTGGTCATCTTTACTTGCAGACTAACTTCTGCAACTTCTTTTTGCAATTTCACTCTATCTTCTACTTCAACAAAGGCATCTTGTCTGCTTTTGCTTTTGGTTGTTCTGGCTTTTGGTTGCTTGCGCATCCATTCTAATTCTTTCCTGAAAATATTTTTATCTTTTTGTAATTCACTTTGCTGAACATCCAGGCGCATGCTTTTTTGTTCAAGGAAATTATCATAGTTGCCTTTGTATACAAATACTTTTTCTTCGTCTATCTCAATAATTTCATTGCAGACCGCATCTAAAAAATAACGGTCATGCGTAACCAATAATAAGGTAACTTTTGCAGCAGCTAAATAATCTTCCAGCCATTCGATCATATCTACATCCAGGTGATTGGTAGGCTCATCCAATATCAATAAACAACGGCCCGCGTGAAGATCAGCTTCTATCAGCGCTTGTGCCAATGCAACTCTTTTCTTTTGTCCCCCACTTAAATTTTTTACCGGCTCACTTAAATGATGCAAATTTAATTTTCCCAAGATCTGTTTAAGATCGCTTTCAAAACTCCAGGCATTCAGATCATCCAGGCGAGCCATTAGCTCACCTAATTTATCTACATCATCTTCCAATCCTTTTTCTAAAAATTGCTCATATTCTTTTACCACTTTCACCACCGGGTTATCTAACCGAAGAACATTATCCCAAATACTTTTGTTGCCATCAAAATCATTATCCTGCTGCAACATCACTACTTTAATATCCTTATGTACCCATGTTGTGCCGGTATCGGGGGTATCCAGACCTGTAATAATTTTAAGCAAAGTACTTTTGCCACTGCCGTTGCGGGCAACCAAAGCAATTTTATCTCCTTCCTCAATATGGAAAGTGATGTCTTTAAAAAGGGTTCTTATCCCGAAAGATTTACTAATATTCTCTACTGAAGCGTAATGCATATGCCGCAAAGGTAACGGCTGTAAGATGATTTATGAATTTTGAATGAAGGATGGGAGAATAAACCTCTATTTATCCATATAATTCAAGGTGAATTGCTTTTTTATCGTACCCTAATTCCTGTATCCGTTGCTTTGCCTCATCTACCATTGCTTTCCATCCGCATAAAAAGAAATAGGCAGGTTGTTTTGGCTGACATAGTTCATGATAAATAGCATGTACGTATCCTTTATAACCATCCCATTCTTCTCTTGACAAAACAGGGTGGTAATGAAATCCCGGCAGATCTTTTTCCAATTGTTTACATTCATCATAATACAACAGGTCTTTTTGTGTGCGACAACCAAAGATCAGGTGAATGTTTTTATGAGCGATATTATGTAGTTTAATATAGTTGGTCATACTGCGAAAAGGAGCGATCCCTGTTCCGGTTGCAATTAAAAAAATATCTTCTTTTAAATTTTCATCATTTAAAGTAAACACGCCAACAGGGCCGCGCAATGTTATTTCACTTCCTTCAACAATTTCATTGAATAAGTAAGTTGTGCCTAACCCGCCTTCTAATAACACAATACACAATTCAAAAACATTGGTGCCATCGGGCCAACTTGAGATAGAATAACTGCGCCAGCGTTTATTAGGTTTTTCGTGAATAGGCAGATCGAGTGTTACAAATTGTCCGGGCTTAAAATCGAATGATGCCAGCTCAGGCACTTGTATCCAAAACCGCCTGGTATTATAGGTTTGCTGTTCAATTTTTATCACCTTGCCGGTGCGCCATGGTTCTATTGACATAATTTTTTATTTATTCTATAACAAGATTAATGTTATTATTTTAATTAACAATTATAGTCTTGGTAATAGTTGAATTTTCTGTAATTACTTTTATCATGTAGATGCCCTTTGATATACCCGACAGGTATAGATGATTTTTTTTGCCTTCTAATTGATAAGACCGCATTTCTTTTCCTGATCCGTCTATCAATGTTGCAGTAAGCGCATTACTTAAAGAAGTAATCAAAATATTACCATCCGTTACCGGATTAGGATTTATAAAAACACCATCTTCTTCATCAGCAAAATTTATTTCCTGCACCGGAGAATAAGTAATACCTCCGTCGGCATCTATTATTTTAAGTCTGTAATAATTGAAGCCTGACAAGGGAAGAGAATCGATAAAATGATACTGACTTGGCGACGTAGTATCATTAGAAGGCACTGTACCTAAATATAAATAAGAAAAATTATTGCCATCAGCGCTTCTTTGTATAACATACTGATATACACCTGAGTCATCTGCAGTATTCCAGTTCAAGAGTACTTCATTCACTTTTTTGCTGGCAGTAAAAGAAAGTAAATCCAATGGTAATGGAGTACTATTAAAACCAAGACTATCCATCCAAAATTCGCTAAAATTAGCAACATTGAACTCACTGTAATAACCATTATTGAATGGCACTATGTTTATGCCCGAGCGAGGTATATATAAATAATAACCACCGATATTATCATTCAACGTACCGTTTTCATTGGATGCAGTTCCGCTAAATTTTGTCACGCCTAATTTATATGCACTGCCAGGCGGCGCGTTGCAGGTGTGACAACTTGTATCATTTGCATTGATCAAATTATTTACTTCTGCATCTGTGTAATAAAGCCGCACGGTTACGTAGCCCACAAGCGGTTCATTCGTAGGCTGGATAACAAGGCTTCTATTCAAGTAATAATGATTATTAACATGGCGCGCATTACCAACATGCGGATACACCTGAACGTTAGTGTTACCTAAATTAGTTCCATTGGGATTGATTGATGCGATCAACTGACCGCCCGATTTAAAATCTATCCAGTTTTTACCGTTAACATCTTGTTCATTTGTCGTGATCGTACTGCCAGTATAAATAGTTGCGCTATCAAATATATGAATGTCATCAATGCCAACTCCCGCATACGTTACGGCAGCGTCGCTGCTTAAAGCAAAACGAAATTTTACTCTATTGCTATTTGTAGGAATACTGATACTGGCCGCATGCCATATGGTATCAGAAGCTCCCCAGTCTTGCCCTACTGCATTGTCGTACCAGTTTGTACCGCTACCTGAAGCACCTAATTTTTGCCAACTGATACCATCTGTTGAATATTCAACCCAGGTAAAATCATAACCATCTTCTATTTGAAAAATGTGACTGAAAGAAAGCATTGGATGCGCTAAACTACTCAGATCGAAACAGGGAGAATATAAATAAGACATTTCATTATCCTGGTAATTTCCTACCAGATTGGTTACCCAACAATAATTACCATTAGCTGCCTGATTAATGATTGGTTTTTGAGGCAGTCCCCACTGCCAGCTAGAATTTGTACCATCTGTATAAAAATATCCATTGTTACTTTCGAAACTTTCAAGATAAGGATAGGTTGTAATAACAGGGCCGTTATGTATTGTATAATTTAAAACACTATCATTATCATTGTATGTATCGGCGGAATATTTCACCCAGGTATTAATTGTATAAGTTGTATAAGATGAAAGATTGGCCAATCTTGAAAAAGTATAATTGATCACAGTATCTGCCGGTAAAAAAACAACTTCGTTATCAATCGTACCTCCATTGATCTGATAAAAGACATGCACATTCGTCAGTGCTGTATTACTGTAGTTCCTTAACTGTACGATGATCGGAGTGGTTGTTGTTATACCACAACCGGTTTTATCAGGCGAAACGATTTTCAATAAGGCAACATCATTTGTTGCAAGATTTACCGTTAAGCTGTCAAATGTATAACCATTATCAGTGCTGTTATCCGGGTCAGGTGTGTTGGCTGAGGCCAATCCTACTTCTCCAAATCGAATTTGAAAAGTGG
Source organism: Ferruginibacter sp. (assembly GCA_035485735.1). Taxonomy (GTDB): domain Bacteria; phylum Bacteroidota; class Bacteroidia; order Chitinophagales; family Chitinophagaceae; genus Ferruginibacter. The sequence continues at coordinate 507,433 of DATHNS010000025.1, read as the reverse complement.
AAGATACTTTTTGTGCAGGAACTGCACTTTCTAAAAGCGCAGTAATACTAAATTGTGCATGTTTATATTGTCCCAATACTGTCTGATTGCCAAACAGGTCATATGCAGGTATCCATTGATTATTTTCACTTCCTCTTATCCAAACCTTGTCTGCCGTATCATAAACCACTCCCTGGTTACTATAAAAGAAATCATACCGTAACGGCGTACTGACAAAGGATGATAGATTATAAGTAACAGTAAGGCTGTCTGTATTATTGGTAACATCATAAGGTGTTTGATCGAGTGTCATTGCATTTTTTCCACTTAACGAAAAACCCGTATTAATAAATGGCCTCGCTCTTCCTCTGTTTGTACTTGAAGAAAAATCCAATGCGTCATCCCCATCCAATCCTGTAACGCTATTCATGTAATCTTCTGTGGTAACTGTCTCAAAACTTTCTGTTACGGGTAAAATGCTTATTGCCGGATTGGCCAATAATTTAACTACTTTATAGGCTGTGTCGTTTTCATGATTAGAATCAGCAGCATTGGTTACCCAAGCCTGAAATATATAATGAAAGCCTGTAGCAGTAGTTGTATAGGGAGTCGTAAAAGTATAATCGTAAGTGCCTCCTGCCGGCACTGTTGCCGTTACTGTTTCAGTTGCCGTGCCACCAGCACAATTGTAAGAAACCGTAAAGGGACCAGTAACATCAATACTTCCGATATTTTTTATTCTTACTTTAACCGGCGCTGTTGCATTTCCCTGAGTAGAAAAAAATCTTCTGGCTGTATTGGGTTGTAAGATCGAATCTATTTTCAGGTCATTATTAAAAGCAGGAAGCGTACATGCGCCTCCGTTAGGCATAGCGCTAATTGATAGGGATCGCCTTCCGGATACTGCGCCATTTTTTGCCGTTACTCCAAGCCAGTAAGTTTGATATTTATTTAATCCTTTTACAATGAAAAAAGTATCCGTAGTATTAGCTATCGCCTGCATACTATCGCCCACTAATTGCATTACATCATACGAGGTTGCATTGGCAATAGCTCCCCAATTAAGTTGCACGTACCCTTCACACAAAACGGTATCAACTACTATGGGCCTTCCTAAGACCGTAAAATTAAAACTGCTTTGTCCGCTTAATGTAGTTCCGTCCCTGCTTACTTTAATAAGTGCTTTGTTAGTTGCCGTTGAAGGCACTGTCCAGGGATACGTCTGAGTGGCACCTGAAACGCCCGTTGCAACAGTTGACCAACTGCTTCCATTATCAGGAGAATACTGGATGGTATATGTATTACTTTCATCGCCATAACCACTCCAGCGTAAATTTTCAATGGTTCCTGGAACCAGTGTTTCTCCGCCAAAAGGATAATTAACTGTTACGGACGAATCAATTATATCGTAAGTAATGGCATAGGGCTGAGAGCCATACACCACACGGTATCCGTTCACATTTACAGTGTAGGTTCCCGCAACAGGGTTTTCAATATCTACCTGTTCGATATTATTGGTATGATCCGGTCCTTCAACCGCGTTATCAAGCACGTTAGCAGGAGCAGGATTTAATACCAAAGGATAATGTAAAACAGCTGCCGGAGTTGTTACCGTAAGATCCAGATCGTTAACTAAAGCCGCGGCCCCATTTACGGCTGCAGCCAGATCGTTCCAATACAACATTACTTTTAATCTTCTCGCATTTGCAGGAATATAAATAGTACTCGCTGCATTGGTTCCATTAGCAAGGCTGTTTAGCGAATACCAATTACTATCAATGGCTTGAACAGCTCTTTTTACATCAAGCATACCAAAACCAAAAGTATAATCCGGGCCGGGATTACCTAAATCTTCAGCCGTATTGCAAATGATCGCTTTCATTAAAGCACTTTTAGGATCTGCGCCTCCATGCAATTGTCTGTATCGTTCACACATTAAAGCCAGCGCTCCGGTTGCAACTGGCGCCGCCATACTTGTTCCGTGATCAAAATTATATCCGTTATTCAGAACAGTAGACAATACATTAAAGCCATTGGTCGTTATCTCAGGTTTGATCCGCCCATCTGCTACCGGACCAAGACTGCTGAACCAGGCGATCGTATAATCTGCGCTATTCATGGCTCCTACTGTCAATACGTCTTTTGCACTTTGCCATCCTGATTTTACAGTGGCAAAAGATGTAGGAAAAGCACCACAGGTGTATACGGTGCCATCATTGCCTGCTGCAAACACATGCAATAACCGGTCATAATTTACAGCCTGCGCATCTGCGTAATTACTAAGAAAATCATAGCCGCCTTCTCCGACACAGCCTGCGTCAGCATCAGCATACGAATTATTAGTATACAGTAGATCATTGTCGGCAATATAAGCCGGTGCATTACTTATTATATCACTAAAATACTGATCGATGATTGTTGCCTTAGTCGCCATACCGTGATTGATTATATCAACGATACCTGCACCTGCTGCAGTACCCGCCACGTGAGTTGAATGCGGATCAGGAACGCTGGATAAACGTGTTATTGTTCTTCCTGAAAGATCGATATGTGTTACAATACTTCCCTGATCTCCAATACCGATCGTTACACCTTTGCCATCAAGATTTTCTCCTGTTGCCTCATTAAAACCACTTGCTCCGTGTATTGCAACATCTTCATAATTAAGCGGTTTATCTTTTAATGTTTGTACACTGATGTAGGTAACAAAAGGTAATACCGCAATAGAATCGATGGCCGTTTGACTTGCCTGTATAAAAACAACACCGGGCATTTCTATTCTTGTTGTAAGAATAGATGCCCCCAAGGATTGTAGCGTGGTTTTGACTGTTGCTTTATCCATTGTTGGATAATATGAAACACCAATAGCACGGATCGCCTGTTTATCAAATGTTGGAGCAAGTTCAGTTACTTTTTGATCAATTTTATAAGTGGCCGGAACTGTATTGATCGACGTGATCGTATATTTTCCTGCGAGCGTAAAATCAAACATGCCTTTTATTGTAGCTAAATAGGCATCACCCGAAATATAGGCCCCGAGTTCAATGCCTTGTTCTTTTAATTGATCTTGTAATTGTATAGAAGGGATGGCAGAAAATTGAATCAATACAAAATACCGGTCTCCAAAAAAAGAGGCCCTGATATTTTCTTTTTTAAATTGCTGTTTATAAATATTACTACCGGTTGTAAAATTGCCTTGTGAGAATTGGACCAATTTTTCATTTTGCTGGGCAAATACCCGGGTACATATCAAAACCAAAAAGAAAACAATAATTATTGAAGCATATTTTTTTCTCATCAACAACAGTTATAACACTTTGATAATACAGTCTTAAGATATATTCATAGAAGTACGTGACCGCAATATTATGATAACGCATAACCTGCTTACTATATTGCGGCTTGGGAAGCGTTTTTATTAATATGTATTTTTAATATGTATCTTCGCTGCACCGATGAACCTGGAAGTGTTGATGAATGGGTACATAAATGACCCCCGCTGTTATCAAATAGCGGACAGGATCTTATTGCCTTCCCCACAACAAATACATTTATCAGGCCTTGCCGGAAGTGCCTCCCAATTTATCATTTCGGCAGTTTTTAATCAGGAAAAAACAGCTCAATTTAATCACCTTGTAATAGTAAGAGATGCCGAAGAAGCTGCTTATTATCATAATACCTTAGAAAATTTAACCAAGGCACTGGATATTTTCTATTTTCCATCTTCTTTCAAGAACAAAAAAAATTACCGGCTTTTAAATAGTAGCCACGTAATGCTTCGTACAGAGGCGCTCACTAAAATATCTGCCGGAGGCAACAAAAAAATAATAGTCACCCACCCCGAAGCCCTCTTTGAAAAAGTAGTCTTGTCTAAAACGCTCGCAGCTAATATTCTTTCTATTAAACAGGGCGACGTTATTGACGTATATGCCATATTAGAAAAATTCGTTGCCCAGGGTTTTGAGAGAACGGATTTTGTATATGAACCCGGACAGTTTGCCGTTAGAGGTGGTATTTTAGATATTTATTCCTTCGGTAATGAAAAGCCGTATCGTATCGAATTGTTTGGAAATGAAGTGGATAGTATCAGGATATTCGATCCTGAAAATCAATTAAGTGAAAGAAAATTATTGCAGGTAAATATTATCCCTAATGTTGAAACTCAATTTGAAACAGGAGAAAAAGTTTCTTTACTGGAATTTTTGCCAGAGAATACTATTGTGTGGACAGAAGATTGGGATTTTGTAAAAGAAAAGATCGAACAACAGGAAGAAGATCTTGCTGTCTTTTTAAGAGTAATGGCCGACGATAAGCGCCCTGCAAACGAAAATTCGGATGATGGCATAAATGAAAAATCAACCATCAGCGAAAATGATTTTGTACATGCCGCAGTAATAGAAGAACAAATAAAGCACCGGCACATTATTGAAATTGGCACAAGAAAACATTTTGCTGATAATTTGTCGACGATACAATTTTCAATAAAGCCCCAGCCATCTTTCAACAGACAGTTCGACCTGCTGATAAAAAATTTAAAAGAGTTTGAAGATAAAAAATACAACATTTATCTTTTTGCAGAGAACCCAAAACAGTTAGAGCGTTTACATGTCATCTTCACAGATCTTAAAGCCGATCTGCCCATCACACCTGTTCCTACCTCTATCTATGAAGGATTTATTGATGAAGACCTGAAAGTTGTATGTTATACCGATCATCAGATATTTCAACGCTACCATAAATACAAAGTAAAACAAGCTTTTAGTAAGAACAAAGCACTTACATTAAAAACATTGCGCGAGCTGCAACCGGGAGATTACGTAACACATATCGACCATGGAGTTGGTGTATACAGTGGGTTACAGAAGATCGAGGCCAATGGAAAAATGCAGGAAGCCGTAAGAATTCAATATAAAGACGGTGACCTGTTGTATGTAAATATTTCCTCCCTGCATAAAATAGGGAAGTATAGTGGCAAAGAAGGCAGTGTTCCTAAAATGAATAAATTAGGCAGCGATGTCTGGAATAAATTAAAAGACAAAACTAAAAAACAGGTCAAGGACATTGCCACGGACCTGATCAAATTATACGCGCAAAGAAAAAGCCTGGAAGGGTATGCTTTTAGCCCGGATAATTACATGCAGACGGAATTGGAAGCCTCTTTTATTTATGAGGATACACCCGATCAGGCCAAGGCTACAGAAGATGTAAAAAAAGACATGGAGAAACCCTCGCCAATGGACAGGTTGGTTTGTGGCGATGTGGGTTTTGGAAAAACAGAAATAGCCATACGTGCTGCATTTAAAGCTTGTTGTGATGGTAAACAGGCTGCCATATTAGTTCCTACTACCATTTTGGCGTATCAACATTACAAAACTTTTGGCGACCGGTTAAAGGATTTTCCCGTTACCGTTGATTTTATCAATCGCTTTAAATCTGCCAAAGAGAAAAAAGAAACCTTACAAAAAGTAGCAGAAGGAAAGGTAGATATCATCATCGGTACCCATTCTATTTTAGGCAAGGATATTAAGTTTAAAGATCTGGGCATCATGATCATTGATGAGGAACAAAAATTTGGCGTAGCGGCAAAAGAAAAATTAAAACAACTAAGAACAACCGTTGATTCATTAACACTAACGGCAACGCCTATACCAAGAACATTGCAATTTAGTTTAATGGGCGCCAGAGACCTGAGTATCATTAATACACCACCACCCAACAGGCAGCCGATACAAACGGAAGTGCAAATGTTCAACGAAGATGCGATCCGTGATATCATTTATTATGAAACGGAAAGAGGGGGACAGGTTTTCTTCATTCACAATAGAGTAAATGGTTTGGCCGAAATGACCGGGCATATTCAAGGACTTTGTCCGGATCTGAGCATTGCGTATGCACACGGACAAATGGATGGTGATCAGCTGGAAGATACCATTCTTGATTTCATGGATAAAAAATATGATGTGCTTGTCTGCACCAATATTGTGGAAAGCGGTGTTGATATTCCGAATGTAAATACGATCATTGTAAACAATGCACACCAATTTGGCTTAAGCGATCTGCATCAGTTAAGGGGAAGGGTTGGCCGTAGTAATAAAAAAGCATTTTGTTATTTGCTGGCTCCGCCGATGAGTACTTTGCCGGCAGATAGCCGTAAGCGATTGCAAACATTAGAGCAATACAGTGATCTTGGCAGCGGCTTTCAAATAGCCATGAGGGATCTGGACATACGTGGCGCAGGAAATTTATTAGGTGGTGAGCAAAGTGGATTTATCGCAGAGATCGGTTTTGAAATGTACCAGAAAATTTTAGATGAAGCCATACGGGAATTAAAACGCTCTGCCTTTAAAGAATTATTTAAAGAAGAAATTCAGCAGCAGGATGATTTTGTAAGAGATTGTTCTATTGATACTGACCTGGAAATATTAATTCCCGATAGCTACGTGGAAAGCATTACAGAAAGATTAAGCTTATACAGCAGGCTGGACAATTGTGAAAATGAAAAAGAACTAAATGATTTTCACGCGGAAATGACGGACCGCTTTGGTCCCATCCCACCGCAGGTGGAAGACCTGTTTACGACGGTGCGTTGCAGAAAAATAGCCGTTGATCTGGGTTTTGAAAAAATGTTATTGAAAGATGAAACTTTAAAATGCTTCTTCGTCAGCAATCCTGATTCACCCTATTTCCAGAGTGCTATATTTAATGGCATACTGCAATTTTTGCAATCCGGTACCAATAAAGCAAGGTTAAAACAAGTAGGCAAAAACGGTATACTGATCGTAGAACAGGTAACAACAATGACGGACCTATACAACTTCCTGCACAAAATGCAATTGAGTGCCCTGGCTACCAAACAGCTTACTACTATGTAAGTTACTATTTGGTAAGTTACTATTTGGTAAGTTTAAATAAAATCCTACCTTTGAAACATGTATACGCCATTTTTATTCGGTAAAACGGTCAGCGCGGCTTCGTTTACCAACAGAACGGACGAAAAGAAAAGACTCAGGGATAATTTTATCAATAAGATAAATACGATCCTTATCTCCCCACGCCGTTGGGGCAAGTCGTCCTTGGTAAAAAAAGTTGCGGAGGAGGTACAAAACCGCAACACTAAAGTCGTGATGCTGGATATGATGAGCATCCGCAACGAAGAAGAATTTTACAGCACCCTTACTACAGAAGTGATAAAGGCTACCAGCAATAAATTGGCAGAGTGGATCAATCTTTCCAAGCAATTTTTAAAACACATCACACCCAAAATATCGTTGGGACCGGATCCCTCGCAGGATTTTGACATCACTTTCGAATGGAAGGACCTGAGCAAAAATTACCGCGAGCTATTGAATCTTCCTGAAAAGATCGCTATTGAAAAATCGATCAGCATCGTTATCTGTATTGATGAATTTCAAAATCTGGAAAGTTTTAAAGATCCGTTATCGTTTCAAAAAAGATTACGTGCCGAGTGGCAAAATCACCAACACGTTACGTATTGCCTATATGGAAGTAAGCAACATATGATGATTCAATTGTTTGAAAAACAAAGCATGCCTTTTTATAAGTTTGGAGATGTGATGTATTTGCCAAAAATAAAACGTGCAGACTGGATAAAATTTATCGAAACGCAGTTTGCATCTACTAACAAAAATATAAGTGCTGAATTAGCGAATAGCATTGCAGAAAAGGCGCAGGACCATTCGTATTATGTGCAGCAATTATCACATTTAGTCTGGTTGCATACAGATAGAAGAGTAGCGGCAGAAGATATACTCAAAGCCACAATAGAAATCACCGAACAGAATGCCTTGCTGTACACAAGAGATACAGAAGATTTGTCCAGTCCGCAATTGAACTTTTTAAAAGCGGTAGCATCTGGCGTTCATACCAATCTTTCTTCAAAAGCAATTATACAGGAATATGATCTGGGCACATCGGCCAATGTATTAAAAATAAAAAAGGCCCTACTAAAGAAAGAGTTGATAGATGAAGTTTCGGGCAATATTTTTTTTATGGATCCCATTTATTTACTGTGGGTCAAAATAAACATCTTAAAACACAGGATCGCATAAGGCAGGATCTTGCCATTTAAATGATTTCAATAAAAAAGCCATCTGCAAAAACAGATGGCTTTAATAAATTTAAAGTGATATGATTACCACCCTTTTTTAGCAACCCCGTCAGCAATAGCTTTAGTAGCTGTTGCTTCAGAAAGCATCGTTGTCATTTTATTACCTTTTCCGTCATTTCCTTGAGCCATATAACCACCGCGAGCAGTTTTGGTTATTACTGCATCCTGCAATGGAACGTTTTTTTCCTTCGTTTTCATGCAATAAGCTGTTAACATTTTTGACATTTTGTGGAATTTTTATTGTTAGTAAAAGAGAGAAATTTGATCCTTTAATAGTACAATGCTACTACTAATTTCGAATTTCCCAAAAATATATAGTTAAAAACCTTTATTTAAGCATCCTTAAACATCAATTTTTGCATACTTGGCGTGGGTTTCAATGAATTCTCTGCGTGGTGGAACTTCATCACCCATTAGCATGCTAAACACCCTGTCTGCCTCTGCAGCGCTCTCGATCGTCACCTGTTTCAAAGTCCTCGTTGCCGGGTTCATGGTCGTTTCCCATAACTGTTCGGCATTCATTTCTCCCAAACCTTTATAACGTTGTGTATTAACCGAATCATCTTTGCCTTGTCCGAATTTTAAGATCAATGCCTTGCGTTCTTCATCTGTCCAGGCATAATCCTGGTCCTTCCCTTTTTTCACTAAATACAACGGCGGTTGAGCAATATACACGTAACCTTGTTCAACCAATTCTTTCATGTAGCGGAAAATGAAAGTCAGGATCAAGGTAGCAATGTGACTGCCATCCACATCCGCATCCGTCATAATAATTAATTTATGATACCGGAGTTTAGTAAGATTCAATGCTTTAGGATCTTCCGGCGTTCCTACTTTAACACCCAGCGCCGTGAACATGTTTCTTATTTCCTCATTGTCGTAGATCTTATGTTCCATTGCTTTTTCCACGTTCAGGATCTTACCACGCAAAGGAAGAATTGCCTGATAACTTCTATCCCTGCCTTGTTTGGCAGTACCGCCAGCCGAATCCCCTTCCACAAGGTATAACTCGCATCTTTCAGGATCTTTATCGCTACAATCAGCCAATTTACCCGGCAATCCGCCACCGGTCAATACACTTTTACGCTGTATCATTTCGCGGGCTTTTTTAGCAGCTGCGCGGGCCTGTGCGGCCAATATTACTTTTTGAATGATGGTCTTGGCATCTTTCGGGTTTTCTTCTAAATAAGCGATCAGTACGCGACTTAATGTTTGATCCACCACACCCATTACTTCACTATTGCCCAGTTTGGTTTTTGTCTGCCCCTCAAACTGCGGTTCAGGAACTTTTACAGATATCACTGCACTAAGGCCTTCTCTGAAATCATCTCCCTCAATTTCTACCTTGGCTTTTTCAAACATGCCTTCTTTTTCACCATAGCTTTTGAATACCCTTGTAATAGAGCGTCTAAAGCCCGCCACATGGGTTCCGCCTTCAATCGTATTGATATTGTTTACATAACTGAAAAGATGTTCCTGATAACCTGTATTATAGATCATCGCTACTTCCACCATCACATTGCTTGCTTCATCTCTACCATCACAATAAATTACGGTCGGCAATAAAGATTGCCTGTTCGCATTCTTATCCAGCATTTCTACAAATTCAACGATACCGCCTTCACTGTAAAAAATTTTAGAATAAGTTGTGCCATCTTCGTTTTTTTCTCTTAAGTCGTTCAATACGATCGTTATCTTTCTATTTAAAAAAGATAATTCTCTTAAACGTCCTTCTAAAATATCTTTATTGAAGACAGAAGCCGTAAAAATGGTAAGATCAGGCCAAAAATGAGTATGGGTACCAGTTTTAGTGCTGGTGCCAATTTCGCGCACCGGATACTGTGGTACTCCTATTTTATATTCCTGTTGAAATTTCTTATCCTCACGGTCAACCGTTACGATCAATTTTGTGCTTAGTGCATTTACGCAACTTACACCCACACCATGCAAACCACCGGATACTTTGTATGTATCCTTATCAAATTTACCACCTGCATGCAAAACCGTCATTACGATCTCAAGCGCTGATTTTTTTTCTTTAGTATTGATACCCGTTGGGATACCACGGCCATCATCCTGAACACTAATAGAATTATCTTCATGGATGGTTACTTCGATGTTTTTACAGTAACCTGCAAGTGCCTCATCAATAGAGTTATCAACTACTTCGTACACCAGATGATGAAGGCCTTTAACGCCTATATCACCAATGTACATCGCGGGACGTTTACGTACGGCTTCTAAGCCTTCTAAAACCTGGATACTATCCGCTCCATATTCCTTACCTACAGGTGTTATTACCTCTTCGATTTCTATACTCATAAATGTGGGAAATTCTCTTTAGGATTATCAATTTTTGCAATCAAGCAAATATAAGCAAAATCAAGGGTTTTCGGTCAAAAAAATCAATCTTTTATGAGTAGTTATTCATAAGATTTCCACATTGAAAAACGAGGCTTTTTTGTGTCTTGAACAGGATTTATTTTGATTTCCCGATTGACAGGATTTTACTCTTTTTAATCGATGAATCCTGTACCATATTAGTCCTTTGAAATCATGCTTAAATTAGTACTGTTTGATGACAAAACTCTGTCTTTTCAACTTGCCATTTGCCCCGCTTTTCGTACATTTGCATTGAATTTTATCAATGTATCAACCTCAAGACATATTAAGTATTGCTTACAAACAACCCATTATGCATGAGCAAATGGAAGTTTTGTTAGATACCGATCGCATCGTTCCCGGTTCTGTGCATTATTCTATTAAACGTTACCGTAAGGAACAACAATGGAATATTGAGGATACCGGCATGCTTGTCTACCATTACGAAAAAAATAATCCAGCAGAACATTACCTGGAGTTAAGATTTTGCGTATCAGGAAATGTTTACTGCAGACAAAAACAAACGGAGTGCGATTATTGTAAATTCAATTCTTCAAAAACCTGTGTTGAAAAGGTAGAAAGTGTAGATGTATTAAGCTTCAGCTTTAAGCCTTCTTACCTTACACAATTTGTAAAAGGAAAGAAAAATACAAATGTTTCCGACGAAGTATTGGCCTTTACACACCAAACGTCTTTTTCTAAAATGTTGCCTCTTTGCGGCAAAACAAGGATGGCAATTGAAGCGTTGCTGAACCATACCTACACCGATACTTTAGAAAATATTTTTATTAACGCACAAACACAGATCCTGTTATTATACAGCATGGATTGTATGTTGGGCACAGACAAAGAAGAAGTATTTACCTGCAAGTTTTTAGCGAACGAAGAAGACAGGGAAAAGATCATCAAAGCAAGGGAAGTATTATTGCAACATATCGGTGAGCCTTTGACCATCAAGGCGCTTAGCAAAAAAGTAGCCATCAATGAATGTTATTTAAAGAAAGGATTTAAAGAATTGTTCGGCACTACTATTTTTGATTTTTATCAAAGCCAGCGGATGGAACACGCCAAATATTTATTGTATGAAAAAGGATTAAGCGTAACGGAAGTTTCACTAATGTTAGGCTATTCTTCTATATCACATTTTTCTACCGCGTTTAAAAAACATACCGGCATTAAACCTTGTGAATTGTTGCTTCATTAATTTTTCATCCCTTCACGGCCTTTATCCACTTTTTAGGTCTAACTTTTTAATTTTTACTTTTTTATTTACCTTGAATACATGCCATCAAGTCAAATTCCATTAGCAGAACGGTTGCGTCCTTCATTATTAAATGATCTTGCCGGACAGCAACATCTTACCGGCAAAGGAAGTATTCTACGCACCGCAATTGAACACGGCAAAGTTCCCAGCATGATCTTATGGGGCCCGCCGGGCGTAGGCAAAACAACCATTGCCAATATTATTGCGCAAACATTACAAGTTCCGTTTTATACATTAAGTGCTATTAGCAGTGGCGTGAAAGAAGTACGTGAAGTAATTGAAACTGCCAAGACACAACAAAATGTAATTTTATTTATTGATGAGATCCATCGCTTTAATAAAGGCCAGCAGGATGCCTTGTTAGGTGCAGTGGAAAAAGGCATTATCACATTGATCGGTGCTACAACAGAAAATCCATCTTTTGAAGTAAACAGTGCCTTGTTAAGCAGGTGCCAGGTATACGTTTTAAAACCGCTGGACGAGAATGACCTGATCGCTTTACTGCATCATGCCATTGAACAGGATAAAATTTTACAGACAAAGAAGATCGATCTAAAAGAAACAACTGCGTTGATCACCATATCTGGTGGTGATGCTAGAAAATTATTGAACCTGTTAGAATTAGTAACAGATACTTTAGGCGATACGATGGTGATCACCGATAAAGTTGTCATGGAGATCGCGCAGCAAAGAATTGCCATCTACGACAAAAAAGGAGAACAACATTATGATATTATTTCAGCATTCATCAAATCAATACGGGGCAGCGACCCTAACGGCGCCGTATACTGGCTGGCAAGAATGATCGAAGGCGGTGAAGATGTGAAGTTTATTGCAAGGCGCCTGTTGATATTGGCCAGTGAGGATATTGGCAATGCCAATCCAAATGCTTTATTATTAGCCAACGCAACTTTTGATGCAGTGAATAAAATCGGTTATCCTGAATCAAGAATCATTTTATCGCAATGCGTTACTTATTTAGCTACATCGGCAAAAAGTAATGCAGCATACGTTGCCATTAATGATGCTATAGCTGCAGTGCAGACATTAGGCGACTTACCTGTTCCGCTTCACATTAGAAATGCGCCGACCAAGCTGATGAAGAATTTGAACTATGGGAAAGATTATGCCTACTCACATAATTACGAAAATAATTTTCAGGCACAGGAATATTTACCGCAGGAATTAAGTGGGAAAACATTCTATAATCCTGGCAAAAATGCACGGGAAGAAGAGCTTCGGAAATTTTTAAAACAATTGTGGAAGGAGAAGTATGGCTATTAAGAAACCTGCATTTACAATGATGCTAACCGGGTTGTTATTATTATCTGCTGCAAATCTTTTTGCGCAAAATAATGATGTCGTTTATTGTAAATGGGCCACTAAACAACACAGAGCCGCAGCTTATCAAAACATTATTAAATATGCCATCAATAAAAATCTTGCTTTACCATTAACCGATTCCACAGAAAATAAATGGGAATCGGGAGTGGCATCCGTTGAGCTATTGCAATACAGATCTCCGTGGACAGATAGCCGCATTCGATATGCATTTAATTCTCTTGCCAAACGAAGCGTTGATTTTCAAACAACATTTCTCGAATGTATTTATTCTGTTTATCCCGATGAATTTAGTGTTGAAATACAAACTATTTTCGATCATGCCACTAACGATAAGGTCTTTGCTATAAGTGCCGCTTATTTATACCGCGCTAAAATAATTGATGCAACTATCATAAAAGAAGCTGCCATCAAGCTATACAAAAACTATGAGCAGGATGCTATATTAAAAATGCTTATAGAAACTGAAGAAACCAAATCCTCAAAAAACTGGAATAAAAAACTGCCGGAGATTTTTAGCAAAAAATTCCTTCCAGGTAACACCATCGTGTATAGCATACAAAGAAAAAATAGGGATTACATCGGACTGGCAATTATTAGAGATAGCGCTGGCAATTTTATCGTAGACAGCAATAAGAATATTATCGCTATACCACAGTTTGCGAGAAGCCTGAGTAATTTACCTTTTTATCTAACCGGTGGTAATACACCACAGGGTATTTTCAGAATGTACGGTACCGATGTTTCCGAAAGCAATTTTATTGGGCCGACACCCAACATACAATTAACGATGCCATTTGAAACAAGTATCAAACATTTTTTAAAAGATTCAACCATCACAGATTCTATCTGGACAGAGACTTTATATAAAAAATTATTACCTAAAAGCTGGCAGGATTATTCTCCTGTCTATCAAACATATTATGCCGGCAAGGCCGGACGCACAGAAATAATTGCACACGGAACAACTGTGGACCCTGATTATTATAAGTCTAAAATATATTATCCCTACACGCCAACAGAAGGCTGTTTATGTACAAAAGAAATATGGAATGAAACTGATGGCAAAAGAATGATAAGTGACCAGCAAAAACTAATCAATGCAGTAAAAGAAACAGGCAGCGATGATGGTTATTATATTGTAATAGAAATCGATGATCAGCAAAAGCCGGTAAATCTGCAAGAATTATTGCCTTATATTAAAAACTAAAATGCAGCATTAATTTTATAATTTAGTCGAATCCTTACATACCCTATTGTTAACCTAAATTATTATTATGCTTTCCATTGAACGCAATGAAATCTTTGACCTGGCGTACCGTTTTGTTACAGAAACGAATGAGAATATTTTTTTGACGGGTAAAGCCGGTACAGGCAAAACTACTTTTCTAAAATACTTAAAGGATAACTGCAATAAAAATATTGTAGTAGCTGCGCCTACAGGCGTAGCAGCTATCAACGCCGGCGGTGTAACCTTGCACAGTTTGTTTCAATTACCCTTTCATCCTTTTTTACCAACGCAGGTTCAAAAAAACGAGCTGATCTCAAAAACAAGGTTCAACGGACAGCGACAACAATTGCTGCGAAGAATGGAGTTGTTAGTGATCGATGAAATAAGTATGGTTCGTTGTGATGTGATGGATGCGATCGACACGTTATTAAGGAGTGTGCGTAGAAACTATGATACCCCTTTTGGTGGTGTGCAATTATTGTGCATAGGTGATCTGCATCAATTGCCGCCTGTAGCAGGCAATACCGAATGGAATATTTTACAAGAATATTATGAATCACCTTTCTTTTTTGATAGCATTGCTGTAAAAGAACAACAGCCTTTATTAATAGAGCTGGATAAAATATATCGCCAGAAAGAAGATTCATTTGTTTCACTATTGAATAAAGTGCGCAACAATAATATGACGAATGATGACTACGAAGACCTCCACCTCCGGTTCAATCCTAATTTTATTCCTTTGGCAGATGAAAAATATATTACGCTTTCATCACACAACAAACAGGCAGATCTTATCAATCAAAATAAATTAGAAAAATTATATACAACTGCTTTTACTTATAAAGCTATTGTTGAAAATGAGTTCGCAGAAAATATGTATCCTGCAGAAGCAGCACTTATTTTAAAAGAAGGCGCACAGGTTATGTTCTTAAAGAACGACAATATCATGAAGCGCTACTTCAATGGTAAGATCGGCGTTGTAAAAAGATTGGAAGATGACGAGGTAATAGTTGAATGTGATGGGATAGAGATCAATGTATCAAAAGAAACCTGGGAAAACTCACGTTATGTTTTAAACAAAGAAGACGGAAAGCTTGAACAGGAAACATTGGGAACATTTACACAATATCCATTAAGATTAGCCTGGGCTATCACTATTCATAAAAGCCAGGGCTTAACCTTTGAAAAAGTAATGATCGATGCCGGCGGCGCTTTTAGTAGTGGACAAGTATATGTTGCCTTGAGCAGGTGCACAAGTTTGGAGGGTATCGTGTTGATATCAAAAATATCTGCAGCAGCTATTCATAGCAATGATAAAGTCATTCGCGGACAACAAACTTTAACGCACAAAGGATCATTGATAGAAAGATTCGCGGGAGCTCGTCAATTATTCACGCAGCAATTACTCGAAGAGATATTTTCTTTTAATGAAATAGAATTAGCGGCAAAGCTCGTAGCTCATCATATTAAAGAACACCAGGATAAATTTAATAAAGAAGCATTTGAATGGGCAGAAAACTTTACACAACAATTGGCTACAGAAAAGAGCGCCGGCATTAAATTTATTGGCCAGATATATTCCCTAATGAGAGATGAGCCAATCATTGAAAAAAATCCCGCTCTACAAAAAAGGATCAACGATGCAGCTAATTATTTTGGGCCTAAATATGCATTACATCAACTACTGGTTCAAAACAACACTTTAGTAACAGAACATAAAGAAGCGGCAGCTGTTGTTAATGAACACTTGTTACAATTATTAACCGCAATAAATTCAACAAATTATTACCTGCAATATTGTAAAGAACCTTTTTCTGTTACAACCTATTTACAACATAAACTCAAATTCGGAACGCCCAGATTGAGTGTAAATTGTTATGCGAGTACAAAAAAACAAACAAGCATTGATACACCCAATGTTGAATTATATGAAACATTAAAACGCTGGCGCGACATGGTTGTGGAAGAAACTAAAAGTCCTATTTACATGATCGCCAACCAGGCCACGCTAAAAGAGATCAGTACTTATCTCCCGCTAAATAAAAAAGATCTTTTATATATAACTGGTTTTGGGAAAGCCAAGATCGAAAAGTATGGAGAAGATGTTATTGGTATGGTAGAAGATTACTGCAGTCGCCACGATATTGAAACCAATATATCTACTTTGAAAGAGAAAATTTTGCAAGCCAAAGTAAAATGATAAAGTATTTATTCTACTTTAATTAAAATAAACTCTATACTCATCAGTAAAATAAGTAAAGCCTGAAGTGCTATCTCCACGAATATTTAAAGTTCGCGCACGTAAGCCATGTGCTTCTTCATAAATCCACAAATGATTATTTGTAGAATCATACTCCATTCCTTTCAGCAACAATAAATTGATCTGTTCTTTTAAATAAACCTTCTGATTATAAGGTTTATATTGATCATTTTTTATTTTGCCTAACTCAGAAGCAAAATATTTGAAAAGACCCTCAGGATAGATAATTTTAGGATCGGAATTATGGCAAATACTTGTGTCATAAAATGAAAACAAATTATTTATAGTCTCTTTCGTCGGAAGTCTATACCGAAATGCGTCATTGAAATAATTAGCTATACCTTCCCGATTAAATACCGGTTTAATTTCATTGTCTTCATATCCCCTGAAAGATTTAATACTTTCAAATGCCGAGATATCCTCCTTTGTCAATTTTTTTTGTTCGCCAGTATCAATTTTATTTGACACTGAAGACGTTCTGTAAATAAACAAATCGTCATACGAACAAGCATTGGCATCTATAGAATTCAAATAAAATTTGCCAGTATTTTCATCTTCGATCAAATTAATATTAAAACATTCTTCAGTCGTATCACCCTTATAGCTATACCAATTCATGTATTTAATAAAATTCAGGTGCAAGGGCTTGTACTCTACTATAGTAAGATTTGAATTGATCAACGAATCAGGATCCAAACTTATGTGAGAGTCAATAAGGCTTTGTCTAAACAAAGTATCAAACCTATTGACTTGCGGATCAATTTTGTATTCTGATTTTAGGTATGCGATTATTTGCGACCGCTCATCAGTATTTTGAGGAGCATTCTTTTTCATATTACATGAAACAATAAAAACAAGTAGTATTGATAGGTAGCGCATATATTATTTTGGACATATTAATTGTCCGATGGAAACTGTCAGACAATTAAGTTAATTCAGCTTTCAAATATTTCCCTGTAAAGCTTTCTTTTACTTTTGGCAATCCTTCAGGAACACCTTCATACAAAACCAATCCGCCACCATCGCCGCCTTCAGGGCCAATATCGATAATGTGATCGGCCACTTTTATCACATCCATATTGTGTTCGATCACTAAAACGGTATTGCCTCTGTCGACTAATTTATTCAGTACATCCAACAAATGTTGTATATCCTGAAAATGCAGGCCAGTTGTAGGTTCATCCAAAATGTAAAATGTTTTGCCCGTATCTCTTTTCCCTAACTCCGTAGATAATTTAACACGCTGCGCTTCACCACCACTTAAGGTTACGGCACTTTGTCCGAGTGTGATATAACCCAGCCCCACATCCTGTAATACTTTTATTTTACGGAATATAAAAGGTACTGCCGAGAAAAATTCTACTGCTTCATCCACCGTCATATCCAAAACGTCACTGATGGATTTTCCTTTGTAGCGAATTTCTAATGTTTCCCTATTATACCGTTTGCCATTGCATTTTTCGCAATGCACATGTACATCCGGTAAAAAATTCATTTCAATTACACGCATTCCGCCGCCTTCGCAAACTTCACATCGGCCGCTTTTAACATTGAAAGAAAAACGCCCTGCAGTATAACCGCGAATTTTTGCTTCGGGCACTGCGGCAAACAATGTTCTGATATCAGTAAAGAATCCACAATACGTTGCGGGGTTACTTCTTGGCGTGCGCCCGATCGGACTTTGATCGATCTCAATTACTTTATCGATATATTCTAATCCCTTTATACCGGTATATTCCAGCGGCAATAATTTTGAATTGCTGTAGGAATGTGCGCTTAATAAAGGATACAATGTTTCATTGATCAAAGTAGATTTTCCGCTACCACTTACCCCTGTTATCAATATCAATTTTCCTAATGGAAACTGTACGCTTACATTTTTTAAATTATTTCCTTTGGCGCCATTCAATTCCAATATATGCCCGTTGCCTTTTCTTCTTTCGGCCGGTACGGCAATTCCTTTTTTGCCATTTAAATATTGCGCCGTGTCAGAACCGGATGCCAATACTTCTCCCGGTGTTCCTTGTGCAACAATTTCGCCGCCGCCCTTGCCTGCTTTCGGGCCGATATCTACTAAGTAATCGGCAGCCATCATGATATCTTTATCATGCTCAACAACCAATACACTGTTGCCGATATCGCGTAAATTTTGCAAAGCGCTTATCAGGCGCTGGTTATCTCTTTGGTGCAAACCGATACTGGGCTCGTCCAATACATAAGTAATGCCTTGCAATTGTGAACCGATCTGCGTAGCCAAACGTATACGCTGAGATTCGCCGCCACTTAAGGTCTTGGAACCCCTGTTCAAACTTAAATAGATTAGCCCTACATCCAATAAAAATTGTAAACGTTCGCGAATTTCTTTTAGCACATCTTTGGCAATGATATTTTGTTTATCGCTCAATCGTTTTTCTATTCCTGCAAAACGAATCATTAGCTTATCTAAATTCAATTCACTTAGCTCAGAAATATTAGCATTGTCTATTTTAAACCAAAGACTTTCTTTTCTTAATCTTGCACCATTGCAGGACTGGCATTTCTTTAATTCCATATAATCCTGCACCCATTCTTTTAACGACTCGTTGCTTTGTGTAGAAGTAAACCATCTTTTCAACATAGGAATAATACCTTCATAACTACCGGTATAACTATCAGGAATATTTTCGTCTTCCATATCCACATCAAAGCTTCCTTCGGCATTTTCTGTTCCGTACAATAATAAATTTAATTGTGTTGGCGTAAGGTTAATGATCGGTTTACCCAGATCGATCTTATTCTTTTTTGCAAACTGAACTACTTGCTGATAAACGCTTGCATTACGTTCTTCACCTAGCGGTGCGATGCCACCCTCTTTTACACTCAATGTTTTATTCGGCAATATTGAATCTAAACTGATTGTGTACACATCGCCCAGACCTTTACACACAGGACATGCGCCGTAAGGTGAATTGAAAGAAAACGCATTAGGCGAGGGTTCTTCATAACTGATACCGGTATCTTCACACATCAATAATTTGCTGTATTGTATTACCTTATCATCGTCATTGATCAGTAAAAACATCAGGTCCTTCCCCATTTGTAAGGTCTTTTGTACACTCTGGCTTATCCTCACTTTCATGTCATCCGTTACCGCTAATCTATCTACTACCACTTCTATATTGTGTATCTTATAACGGTCAACCTGCATTTTTGCAGTAAGGTCTTTTACTTCTCCATCGATCCTGACCTTTAAAAATCCTTTTTTACGAATGTCTTCAAACAATTCACGGTAATGTCCTTTTCGTCCGCGTACCAACGGAGCTAATAAACTTATTTTTTTATTGGGGAATTTTTTAAAGATGTTCGATACAATTTCTTCCTCGCTGAACTTCACCATTTTTTTACCGGTATTGTAACTGTAAGCTTCGCCAACCCTTGCATACAACAAACGTAAAAAATCATAAATTTCTGTAATGGTACCAACCGTACTGCGTGGATTTTTATTGGTCGTTTTTTGTTCGATGGAAATTACAGGTGAAAGTCCCGTTATCTTATCTACATCGGGCCTTTCCATATCACCAACAAATTGGCGTGCATAAGCAGAAAAACTTTCCATGTAGCGGCGCTGACCTTCATTATAAATAGTATCAAATGCGAGTGAAGATTTTCCACTACCGCTGACACCCGTAAATACAACCAGCTTATTTTTCGGAACCTTGATATCTATATTTTTAAGGTTGTGCTCCCTTGCACCAAATACCTCAATAAAATCGTTTGAATTTGTTTGCTCTGCAGGAGCCTTTTTTACTTTCGCCATTATGTTTTCCTCTGCTATAAAGATACGAAAAAAATATGCCGGGTTGGATATCACAATTAAGCAAAACATTTAATTTATATTTACGCATGGCAATTATCAGATCGCTACTCATTTTCATTTTAGCCGGCCTCTGCGAAATTGGCGGCGGCTACCTTATATGGCAATGGCTAAAAAACGATAAGCCTTTATGGTATGGCATTATGGGTGGAATTATCCTTGCCGCATATGGAATAGTGGCAACCTGGCAAACGGCCGGCTTCGGCAGGGTGTATGCAACCTATGGAGGTATTTTTATTGTTTTAGCTTTATTATGGGCATGGAAAGTAGATAATTTTAAGCCCGATAAATATGATATTATTGGTGCAGTAATTGCTTTGATCGGCGCTTGTATTATCATTTATATGCCGAGAAAATAATTTAGATCGGAATAATATTCTGCGATCTGTTCAATTTGATTTTTTCCGGAACCGAATCTAAAATAGCATCCTTCAAAAGTTCTACCAAACGCTTCTTTACAAAATCACGGTGTATCACCATACTCACTTCTCGCATGGGTACCGGCTTTTTAAAATGACGGATCAACTGTAGTTGTTTTGTGGAAAGATCCAAGGTGGCTAATTCAGGTAAAATAGTGATGCCGTCATTTTGTTCTACCATTCGCCGTAAGGTTTCAAGACTACCGGCTTCGTAATCAAAATGGGCGCCTTCTATACTGGCTTTTTTCAATTCACAGAGATTGATTATTTGTGAACGGAAGCAGTGTCCCTCTTCCAGCAGCCATAATTTATTGGGATCAATATCCTGCGGCAGCATATACGTTTTTTGATATGCCTTGTCTTTTTTTGATACATAGGCCATCATTTCTTCATAAAACAATGGTTGTTCTTTAATGCCGGGCTCATCAAGCGGCGTGACTAAAATACCCGTATCGATCCTTCCTTCACGCAAACGTTCAATAATTATTTCAGTGGTCAATTCGCTTACTACCAGTTTTACCAGCGGGTATTTTTTAATAAATTTCTGAATTAATAATGGTAACAGATACGGTGCCAGTGTTGGAATGATGCCTACACGTAATATCCCGGTAACAACACCTTTTTTCTGTTGCACTATTTCATCGATCATTTCTTTTTCGGCTATTATCTTTCTTGCCTGCTCTATTATTGCTGTACCCGCTTCGGTAGGAACCACCGGTTGTTTGCTGCGATCGAATATTTTTAGTCCGAGTTCTTCTTCCAGCTTTTGTATTTGCATGCTTAGCGTGGGTTGTGTTACAAAACATTTTTCAGCGGCTTTGGCAAAATGCCGATTGGCATCTACTGCTATTATGTACTCTAGCTGAACGAAGGTCATGATATAGATTTTGTCTATGAAGTTATTAAAAATATCAATCAAATTTATCGATAATAAGTGACATATTCGCATTGTTCAATAGTAGCAGGATGATGAAATGTGCGACGCCTGTAAAGCTGCATTATTGCACAATGCTTGTTTCAAAAAATAAAAAATTAAATAACCCAATATGAGCGACGAAAAAAAATTAACCACCGCATCCGGTATTCCTTATTATTATAATGAAGATACCCAGAGCGTAGGGCCGCGCGGGCCGCTGTTGTTACAGGATTTTATCTTGCATGAAAAAATGGCGCACTTTAACCGGGAACGTATTCCTGAAAGAGTGGTACACGCAAAAGGCTCGGGTGCTTTTGGAACATTTACGGTTACGCATGATATCACCAAATACACTAAAGCGAAATTATTTAATACAATAGGCAAGCAAACCAAAATGCTATTGCGTTTTTCTACTGTTGGTGGTGAAAAAGGAAGTGCTGATACGGAACGTGACCCACGTGGTTTTGCATTAAAATTTTATACTGAAGATGGAAATTGGGATCTTGTGGGTAACAATACACCGATCTTTTTTATCAAAGACCCGAAAAAATTCAGTGATTTTATCCATACACAAAAAAGGGATCCTTACACCAATTGCAAAAGCCCGACAATGATGTGGGACTTCTGGAGCCTGAATCCTGAAAGTCTGCACCAGGTACTATTTTTAATGAGCGATCGCGGAACACCTTATGGGTACCGTTATATGAATGGTTACGGAAGTCATACTTTTAGTTTTATCAATGCAGCCAACGAAAGGCATTGGGTTAAGTTTCATTTTAAGACTGCACAAGGAATTAAAAACTTTACCAATGATGAAGCGGGACACATGAAAAGTGTGGACATGGATTTTTCACAAAGAGATCTATTAGAAGCGATCGACAAAAGTGAATTTCCAAAATGGAACGTAAAGATCCAGGTAATGACAGAAGCAGAAGCAAAAACATACAAATGGAATCCGTTTGACCTGACAAAAGTTTGGAGCCATAAAGATTTTCCTTTGATCGATGTGGGTGTGGTTGAGTTAAACGAAAACCCTAAAAATTATTTTGCAAGTATTGAGCAGGCTGCTTTTGCACCGGCACATGTTGTAGATGGTATTAGTTATTCGCCCGATAAAATGTTGCAGGGCCGTTTGCTTTCTTATCCTGACGCGCATAGGTATAGATTGGGTGGCAACTATGAACAGATCCCTGTTAACCGTTGTCCGTACATGACCAATAATTACGAACGTGATGGTGCTATGAGAGTAGATGATAATGGTGGTAGCAACCCTAATTATTTTCCTAATAGTTTTGATAATATCGTTCCGGATGAAGCTTACAAACAACCTTCCTGGGAATTAGATACCGTTGTGGCAGATTGGTACAGCAGAAATGGCGAAGGTGAAAATGATCATTACACACAGCCGGGTATTTTTTATCGCGAAGTGTTAACGGCAGAAGGCAAAGTTAATTTGGTAAAAAATATTGTTGGCGCTATGAGCGGTATTAGCGGACCAAAAAAAGACGAGATCGTAAATAGGCAGTTATGTCATTTTTTTAGAGCTGATATCAGTTTGGGAATGGGAATAGCCCAGGGCCTCGGTTTAGATATGGCTTCATTACAAAAGCAAATGCCAACCAATGGTAGTGGTCATACGCCTGCAGACAGTGGCAATAAAGAGATATTTGTTTAGGAGTTAGGTTAATTGATAAATAAAGATCCGGCGATTCATTTCTGCCGGATTTTTTATTCTGTTAATGTCACAATTTTTTTCGTGACTTTTAAAGTGTAGATAACGCTTTCCTTTAAAGCATAGTTGGCGGTATCATGACTCACAGGAAAATTATAGCAGACAGGGTAATCATATTCTTTTACGATATCATTGATCACTTCATACACGGTTTTACCAAACGGGCGCTCCGTGTCTTTCATTTCTGTAAAGCCGCCAACGATCAAACCTTTAAGATGATCTAGTTTTCCGCTGCGTTTTAATTGGTAGAACATTCTGTCAACTCCGTAAATGTATTCAGCAATATCTTCAACAAATAATATTTTATTTTTTGTGTTGATATCTGATGGCGTGCCGATAACATTTACTAGCAATGATAAATTCCCTCCGATCAATTCTCCTGTTGCTGTTCCAATTTTATTTAACGGATCGATTGCGCAAGTGTATTTTGCTTTTTTACCGATCAATGCATTGTATAAGGATTCAACATATTCATTCTCTTTATTAAATGCGCCGGCCATCGGCGCGTGTAAAGAAGCCACTTTTATTTTACTGTTTAAGTGTGTATGCAAAACAGTGATATCGCTAAAACCGATGATCCATTTTGGCTTGCGTTTGAATTTTGTAAAATCGAGTTGATCAATAATTCTTCCAACGCCATAACCACCACGGCCACATAAAATAGCGTTGATACTCTCATCATCCAGCATTGCCTGGAATTCATATAATTTCTGTTCGTCTGTGCCGCTGAAATAATTATCCGAATTCCCTTCTACAGTTTTTCCCACCATTACATCAAAGCCCCATTGTTGCAGGGTTTTAATACAATTATCCGCTTTACCTTTCGCCATATAACCAGCAGGACAAGTAATACCGATCGTATCGCCTTTCTTTAAGTATGGTGGAATTTTTATCATGTTATTATCTTATTTCTGTTAAGCTTACAGCATTATTAGTCACTGTCAGTTGATGTTGTACTGTATACTTCAATGCAAAATTATCTTTTTGATGTCCTACAGGGAAATCGAAACAAACGGGATAATTATATTCTTTTACTTTTTCTAAAACGATGGCTTCGATCGTTCTTCCAAATTCTTCACCCGGATCATCAGGTTTTAATTTAAATCCGCCGATGATCAATCCCTTCAGCTGAGCCAATTTTCCTGTACGTTTTAAGTTCCAAAACATTCTGTCTACGCTATATAGATACTCATCTTTATCTTCTACAAATAATATTTTCCCTTTGGTGATGAGATCGCTCTTTGTACCCGCAAGTGTTTCAATTGTATTTAAATTTCCGCCAACCAATGCGCCTTCTCCATAACCTGTTTTATTATTTATGTTAGGTACTGCTGTGTATTGCATCTTTTCTCCCAGCAAACATCTGCGGATAGATTCTATTGTTTCGATTTGAATAGGTTCGGCCTTTTTCCAATCATCCGGAAAACTATTGCACATTTTTGAATGCAAAGAAGCAATACCGTAATTACGATTAAGGTGTGCATGCAAAACTGTTACATCACTAAAGCCGATGATCCATTTAGGGTTTGATGCAAATTTTTTAAAATCAAGTCCGTCAATAATTCTTACTGTTCCATAACCACCGCGCGCACTCATGATCGCTTTGATCGATGGGTCGTCCATCATTTGTTGCAGGTCTTGTGTTCTTTGTGCGTCTGTTCCACCAAAACTAAAATCTTTTTCACCGATGGTATTGCCCAGTTTTATTTGAAAACCCCATTCCTTCATTTTGCTAATAGCAGGCTGAATATCCGCCAGAGAAATAAAACCTGCCATGCAACAAATACCGATCGTATCGCCCTTTTGCAAATAAGGTGGGACAATAGCAGCAAAATCAGGGTCGATAAAACGCTGCCCTGTAGCCATTGCAGATAATGTAGCGCCTAAAGGAACAATAGCAGAAAGGAAATCTTTGCGTTTCATAGGCTCAATTTACAGAAATTTCGGTATTGACAATTGATTAGGTATTTTTGCGGGCCTATTAAATTGTCTGAATTGGGATTTATGAGATTAAGGGATTTTTGGATGAGCGATTTTTGAATCCTAATAATCCAAAAATCTGGCGAATCCCAATTCAGACAAAAAATTCGAAATAAACAATGAACGATCCAAAAAGATATTTAATTACTTCTGCATTGCCTTACGCCAA
Organism: Ferruginibacter sp.; assembly: GCA_035485735.1. Classification (GTDB taxonomy): domain Bacteria; phylum Bacteroidota; class Bacteroidia; order Chitinophagales; family Chitinophagaceae; genus Ferruginibacter. The sequence goes on along the minus strand of DATHNS010000025.1, from coordinate 481,779 downwards.
CGGCTTAAAGCATATTGGCCATCTGGCCGGTGCTTACTTGCCTGCGGATATCTATGTACGTTATTTACGTGCGCAGAAAAGAGATGTGGTATGGGTTTGTGGAAGTGATGAGCATGGTGCTGCAATTACAATACAGGCCATGAAGGAAAAAACTACGCCAAGAGCTATTGTTGATAAATACCATGAGATACTAAAAAGCAATATGGCTGACCTGGGTATCTCTTTCGATATCTACCACAGAACTACTTCGCCGATCCATCATGAAACAGCGCAGGAATTTTTTACTGCACTCAATGATAAAGGGGATCTTGAAACAAAAGATTCAGAACAATATTTTGATGCGGAAGCCAATACTTTTTTGGCGGATAGATATATTGTAGGCACTTGCCCGGTTTGTGCTAACCCAAATGCTTACGGTGATCAGTGTGAAAATTGCGGCACTTCATTGAGCCCGGAACAATTGATCAATCCAAGAAGTACGTTAAGCGGCAATGCGCCAATTAAAAAACCAACCAAACACTGGTACTTACCATTAGATAAATACGAAGATTTTTTACGCAAGTGGATATTGGAAGAACATAAAGAAGATTGGAAAGCAAATGTGTTAGGTCAGTGTAAAAGCTGGCTGGATGCAGGGTTACAGCCAAGAGCTGTAACGCGTGACCTTGACTGGGGCGTTTCCTTACCTGCAAATGTTGAAGGTGGTAAAGGAAAAGTATTATACGTTTGGTTCGATGCGCCGATCGGTTATATCAGTGCAACGAAACAATGGGCGCTTGATAATAAAAAAGACTGGAAACCTTACTGGCAGGATAAAGACACTAAGCTTGTACATTTTATTGGGAAGGATAATATCGTTTTTCATTGCATTATTTTTCCTGTGATGTTGAAAATGTATGGTGATATTTTACCGGAAAATGTACCCAGCAACGAGTTCATGAATTTGGAAGGAGATAAAATGAGCACAAGCCGCGGCTGGAGCATTGAGATGGAAGATTATATCAATGATTTTGTGAAGAAAGAAAATGGTGGCGATATGATGGTAGATGCATTGCGCTACTATTTAACTGCGATCGCACCGGAAACAAAAGACAGTGAATTTACCTGGAAAGGTTTTCAGGATGCCGTGAATGGTGAACTGGTGGCGATCTTCGGAAATTTTGTTAACCGTGCTTTTGTCATGATGCATAAATTATGCAACAGTAAAGTACCTCCTTTACACGCTGATATTATAGATGAGGCAGACAAAAAATTATTTGAAGATATTATTACCGCAAAAGCAAAAATCCAATCGCTGATCGAAGGTTATAAATTCAGGGATGCGCAAAATGAAGTAATTGATCTGGCAAGAAAAGGAAATAAATATTTGCAGGATAAACAACCTTGGATCGTTGCAAAAACAATTGGCGAAAACGGACAACCAACACCGGAAGCGCAAAAATCAATTGATAATTGTTTGCATGTTTGCTTGCAATTGACGGCTAACCTGGCTATATTCATCAATCCATTTTTACCATTTGCGGCTAAGAAAATGAGTTACATGATGAAGACGGTAGATAAAATGCTGGAATGGGAAAACGGTGGCAAGCCTAAATTATTAAGCGTTGGCTATTCATTGAGAGAACCGCAGTTGTTGTTTAGAAAGATCGAGGATACGGAAGTAGCAGAGCAAGTAGAAAAACTAAAAGAAAAAAGCAAAAAATTAAAAATGGAAGCAAAAGAAGAGCAAAAAAAAGAAGAAGCAAAAATGATAAAAGGTGAGATCCAGTTTGATGATTTTGCAAAGATCGATCTAAAAATAGCGACCATCCTTGCTGCCGAAAAAGTAGAGAAAGCTGATAAGCTCTTAAAACTGGAAGTTGACCTTGGCTTCGAAAAAAGAACCATCGTTAGCGGAATAGCCATGCATTTTAAACCGGAAGAATTGATCGGTAAACAAGTGGTAGTAGTTGCCAATCTTGCACCTCGCAAAATGAGGGGCATCGAAAGCAACGGTATGATATTACTTGCTGAAGATGTAGATGGTAAATTACATTTTGTAAGTCCGGAGAATGTTATTCCATCCGGGTCAGGCGTTAGCTAACAGTCCAAATATTTAAATTATAAAAGCCGCATAAATCATGCGGCTTTTTCGTTCCTACAACAAAACAAATAATCAATTATTTAATACTACAATTTGTTCGCAATTATATTGGAATAAACTAACTTAGAGTACGAATAGTTGTTTAACTAACTAAATTTGCTATATGTCAAAAAGAATCATTAAAAAGGTCGCTATACTCGGTAGCGGTGTAATGGGAAGTCGTATTGCCTGCCACTTTGCGGGTATTGGTTTACAAGTATTATTATTAGACATTGCCCCGAAAGAATTGAATGATGCAGAGAAAGCAAAAAATACTGCACTGGATAATCCGGCAGTAAAGAACAGAATTGTGAATGACGCACTAACGTCAACGCTTAAAAGCAATCCTTCTCCCGTTTATACAGCAGATGTTATCAAAAGAATATCGACAGGCAATTTTACCGATAACATGAAAGATATAGCCAACTACGATTGGATCATTGAAGTAGTGGTAGAAAGATTAGATATTAAACAGGCAGTTTTTACTGAAGTTGAAAAATACCGCAAACCCGGCACTCTGATCACTTCTAATACATCCGGTATTCCCATTCATTTAATGGCAGAAGGCAGAAGCGATGATTTTAAAAAACATTTCTGTGGCACTCACTTTTTTAACCCCCCAAGATATTTACGCTTATTAGAAATTATTCCTACACCATTTACAGATCCAGAAGTGGTGGACTTTTTGCTGCATTACGGAGATCTGTATCTTGGAAAGACAACAGTATTGGCAAAAGACACACCCGCATTTATCGCCAACCGTATTGGTGTATTCGGGATCATGGCTATTATGAATGCCATGGAAAAATTGCAATTGAATATAGATGATATTGAAGCATTGACCGGACCAATTATCGGCAGGCCAAAATCTGCTACATTCAGAACAGCTGATGTAGTGGGTATCGACACTTTAGTAAAAGTAGCAAAGGGTGTGTATGATAATTGTCCGAAAGACGAAGCGAAAGAACAATTCGTTATCCCTGCATGGCTGGATAAAATGATCGCTAATAATTGGCTGGGAGATAAAACCGGACAAGGATTTTTCAAAAAGACAAAAAATGCGAAAGGCGAAAAAGAAATTTTGACATTGAATTTGCAGACATTAGAATATGGTGCCAGACAAAAACCAAAATTCGCCACCATAGAAGCAGCTAAACCAGTTGACGATCTAAAATCAAGATTAAAAGTATTGGCAGCCGGACAAGATAAAGCTGGTGAATTCTATCGTCAGTTTCATTATGGTTTATTTTCTTATATCTCTTTCCGCATTCCTGAAATAAGCGATGAATTATATAGAATAGATGATGGCATGATGGCAGGCTTTGGCTGGGAGATCGGTGCATTCGAAAGCTGGGATGCATTAGGCGTTGCTAAAACGATAGATGCTATGAAAGCTGCAGGTTTTAAAGTTGCTACCTGGGTAAAAGACATGATAAAAAGCGGCGCCACGTCTTTCTATAAAGTAGAAAATGGCAAACGCTTGTATTATGATATTCCATCAAAAGCATACAAAGCAATACCGGGTGGTGAAGCATTTATTGTGATGAAAAATTTCGAATCACAAACCGTTTGGAAAAATGCTGCTTGTCGTGCTTATCATTTAGGAGATGATGTATTGGGATTGGAGTGGTACACAAAAATGGGCAGCATCGGTGGCGAAGTATTGGAAGGTATTCAAAAGTCCATCGGGTTAGCAGAAGAAAAATACAAGGGATTAGTGATCGCCAACGAAGGAACTAATTTTAGTGCGGGTGCCAATATCGGTATGATATTTATGTTAGCGGTTGAACAGGATTATGATGAGATCGATATGGCGATCAGGCAATTTCAAAATACTATGATGCGCGTTCGTTATTCTGGCATACCCGTTGTAGTAGCGCCACACGGCCTGGCGTTGGGCGGTGCCTGCGAAATGAGCTTACATGCAGATAAAGTAATTCCCGCTGCAGAAACATATACGGGTTTGGTTGAAGTCGGCATTGGTGTAATTCCTGGCGGCGGTGGCACAAAAGAATTTGTATTAAGAGCTACGGATGAAATGCATCATGGAGAAGTGGATACACTTACGTTACAAAATCGTTTTTTAACTATCGCGACCGCGAAAGTGGGTACATCTGCTTATGATGCCTTTGACCTGGGTATTTACAGAAAAGGAAGAGATATTGTAAGCATCAACCAGGGAAGAAGAATTGCTGAGGCAAAAGAAGCTGTTATTTCATTATACAATGATGGTTACGTAATGCCTGTTCAACGCACTGATATCAGAGCCCTTGGAAGATCGGCGCTCGGTGTAATGTATGCGGGTATCAACGGCATGTGGCGCGGCAACTATGCAACCGATCATGATGTGGTTGTTGCAAAAAAACTAGCATACGTAATGTGCGGAGGAGATCTCACTGAACCATCTTTGGTAAGTGAACAATATTTATTAGATCTGGAAAGACAAGCTTTCTTAAGTTTGTGTGGTGAAAAGAAAACGCTGGAAAGAATACAAAGTATTTTAAAAAGCGGTAAACCTTTAAGAAATTAATTGGTCATAATAATAAAAGTCTTATGCAAATAAAAATGAAGCCGTTTTTTTTCTTTATAGCAATGATTAGCTTTATTTCATTTTCATCATTCATTAAACGGGCAACAATTCAGAAAAATGTTGTTGTTATGACATCTTCGGATTCTACACCAATACCAACGCAGCAATACAGACTTGACAGCACCTGGGTAGGTGGCGGATATGGATGGACACATCATACGTATCATTGGAAATCGGCTCATTGGGAAGTTAAACGCGTAAAAGTTGTAGCGACAACTACTACCGGGATAAGTATAGATTCAACCAATACAACACAAGCAACAGCACCCATAAAATCTGATTCGACAGCTACAGTAGTAGCGCCAAAACCATCAAGGGTTTGGGTCAAGGGTAAAAAGGTTTGGGTATCTCATAGTTATCAATGGATACCGGGCCATTGGGAAGCCGGGCCGCCTGTTAAATAATAGTCCAAACTGTTTTTTGTGGGATGCTATATGTGCAGGATCCTTATTTTTTATTGAGTGATTTTATTGCTGCCTCAATTGTTGGATATAAAAAAGAAAATCCTGTCTTTTGTAGTTTCTCGCAACTTACCGTAGCACTTTTTAACACTTCAACACTTCTATCTCCCAGCATCAATCGTAAAATAAATCCCGGAACATACATTGGAATAAAAAAATTACCACGCATTTCTTTTGCCAATGTCAACGTTAATGCTTTATTAGTAGTAGGTATCGGTGCTACAGCATTGTAAGCACCGCTTAATTGTTCATTCTCTATGCCTGCAATAAATAACCGGCACAAATCATCAATATGTATCCAGCTAATCACCTGCTCTCCGTTTCCTAAAATGCTTGCAATACCAAATCGCAATGGCTTTCTAAATTCTGCGAAAGCGCCGCCGTCACTGCTCAATACAATTCCGGAACGAAATATAACCAAACGCTTGCGCAACTGTCCAACAGGCTGTATGCTTTCTTCCCAGAGCCTGCAGGTTTCTCCCAAAAAATTATTATCGGAAGCATCCGATTCTGTAAATGGTTGTACGGGATCTTTATCTGCTCCGTACCATCCAATGGCAGAAATGCTTATTACAGCTTTTACTTTATTTGTATTTTTTTGTAATGCATCAATGATCAGTAAGCTGCTTTGGGTACGACTATCCTGTATCTCTTTTTTGTATGCTTCCGTCCATTTTCTGTTGACCACTCCTGCTCCTGCCAAGTGTATAATATAATCGGCTTTTTGTATAGCAGCAATATCAAAGCTTTGCCTGTCTATATCCCATTGGGCATAACTTATTCTATTTTTTGATAATGAATTATCGGCAGGTAATTTTCGGGTAAGAATGATCAGTTCATAGCCTTTTGCCTGTAGCTTCTTTGCTAGCATTGTGCCAACCAACCCCGTACCGCCGGTAATTAAAACTGTCTGCATAATATTTTGTATTAACTACAAGTTATAAAAATGGTTGCAATTAAAAGTGTATTTTTAAGTGACAAAATTGCTACTTATGATACGTCGTTTTTGTACCGCCGTTTTATTGTTTTGTCTGCCCGTATTTTCTTTTTCTCAAATTGTTACGTATTCAGAACCACTAAAAGGCGATAGCAGGGATCTTGATTTTGAAATAATGGGCAAGGTAAATGGTAATTTACTTGTGTTTAAGAATACACGTTCCGACTACGCCATTACTGCATACGATAACCAGATGAAGATCAAAGAAACAGTAGCCCTCGGTTTTTTACCTGATAAAACATTCAACGTAAATTTCATCACCTACCCCGATTTTATTTATCTCATCTATCAATATCAAAAAAAGAAAATAGTGTATTGCGCTGCAATAAAAATAGATGCTGATGCAAAAGTATTGACACAGCCTGTTACGATAGATTCTACAGATATCGGAAACCGGGATAATAAAATATATACGGCCATCAACAGCGAAGACAAGCAGAAAATAATGATCGTAAAAATGCAAAAACAAAGCTCAAAATTAAACCTTGCTACTGTTCTTTTAGATAATACATTACAATCGATCAAAAGATCGTTTCAGGATTTTACTTATAACGATAACAAAAATGTTTTCGATAATTTTTTAGTAGACAATGATGGCGATCTTGTTTTTACTATTTCTTCAAAATTGTCAAACAGGGAGTATTTTAATCAATTAGCCCTTGTTACAAAATCTGCACTTGCCGATACTTTTTCTACCAAAAATATTGATCTCAAAGAAAAATATACCGATGATATTATTGCAAAGATTGATAATGTCAATAAACATTATATACTGACCACATTTTTTTATACAGAAAAGCGGGGCAACGCACAAGGTATTTATGCCGCCACTTATAATAAACAAAATGACAGCACCATTTCAAGTTCGATATCATTCGGAGATTCTGTTCGGCTGGCTGTAAAAAAAGGGGGAAATAAAAAAGAAGCTTTTAATGATTTCGCCATTAAGAATATGATCATTAAAAAAGATGGCGGTTATATATTGATGGCAGAAGATTATTATGTACAGCAATCAAACGGCAATGGTTATAATCACCTCAATCGCTGGGATTATTTTTACAACTCGTTATCTATGTCTCCATTTGGTTATAACCCTTATTATTATAATCCGTACAATCCCTATGGTTTTAATAATATGCAAACAACAAGCTACTATTATAAAAACATATTTGTAGTAAGCATTGATAAATTCGGAAATCCAGAGTGGAATAATGTGCTATATAAAGATCAGGAAGATGACATCAGCGACAATGCCTTATCCTATGCTACCTTTACTACCGGAGGAGAAATACATCTATTGTTCAACGAATTGATAAAAAGAAAACAGGTGATCATCGACAACAGCCTCACAGCAAATGGCGAGATAAATATCAATGCCAATTTAAACGGATTGAATAAGGATTACGAATTTTTGCCTAGGTTTGGCAAGCAGGTTGGTGCAAAACAATTCATTATCCCATGCACTTACCGTAACTCGATTTGCTTTGCAAAGATAGATTACTAAAAGAAGGATTTTTTAAAGCAATAATAATTGGGCATTTTTGTAATTATTAAACACTCATTACATCACTGTGACAGGTACATTCAAGGCAAATAATCCTTTTAATCCTTTTTTACTGTTAGTATACGGGATACTGCTGAAGCTTTCTATGTTTCTGTACCCCGTTATTCCGCAAACGCAGCAAACGGATGGCTTTCTCTTTAAAATCTTATTGTCGCAGTTATCAGGTATCGGACAAGCCTTTCCGTTGATTTATCCGATCATCACTTTTAGTCTGCTATACACACAGTCTATCTCTTTTAATAAACTGGTGAACGACCTGCGGTTAATGCCCAAACCGAACTACTTAACGGCTATGAGTTATTTGCTCATTACTTCCTTATTTAAAGAATGGAACGTACTATCAGCGCCTTTGATCATCAATACTATTTTAATATGGGTATGGGCACGTATGAGTGGATTATACAATAACCCCAATCCAAAAACATCTTTATTTAATATTGGAATAGGTATTGGCATTTCTACCTTTTTTTATTTTCCTTCGCTCACTTTTACAGCGTTGATCATATTTGGCTTATTGGTTACCGGCCGTTTTAAAGTATCGGATTGGCTGATCGCCGCTTTGGGCATTTTAACGCCTTATTATTTTCTATTATCCTGGGCATTTTTAACGGACAGGCTGAAGAAATATAAGTTTCCGGGCATTAGTATCAGTTTTCCTCATTTTAACCAGTCGGATTGGGCCGTGGCAGCCATTATCATTGTTTTATTTGCCGCCGCCGTTGGTGTTATCTACATACGAAGAAATTTTATGCGCCAACTGATACAATCCCGCAAAAGCTGGAACTTGGTCTTTATTTACTGTGTAGTAGCGGTTTCCATTCCGTTCATTAATGCAACACATACTTTCGAATACTGGATATTATGCGCCGTGCCGCTATCGGCATTTATCGGCGCAGCTTTCCTTTATCCCAGTAGAAACTGGTTTCCGGCAATGTTACATTGGTTGATGGTAGCTTTTGTCATCGCTTTCAGCTACTTCGTTCGATAAATTGAACAGGGATTTGTACCTTTGCAATAACCATTTTGTTATTCACTGCAACGGCATTGCAAGTTTGAACAAAGAAATACATTACAAATAAAATCATACAAATACCATGAAGTTTGGCGTTGTAGTTTTCCCTGGCTCTAATTGCGATAGAGACATGATAGAATCTCTAAAAGTTGACCTTAAACAGGAAGTAATTGAGCTTTGGCACAAAGACAAAGATCTAAGCACCTTCACTACCGACGACTGCATCGTCATTCCGGGCGGTTTTAGTTACGGCGATTACCTGCGTTGCGGTGCCATAGCAAAGTTTAGTCCGATGATGCAAAGTGTAGTGGAATTTGCCAACAAAGATGGTAAAGTATTAGGTGTGTGTAATGGTTTTCAAATATTGTGTGAGGCCGGTCTATTGCCAGGCGCATTATTACGCAATGCACACCAACAATTTGCCTGTAAAAATGTATTTATAAAGGAAGCCGCTTCCGAAGGCGGACAACCCCTAAAAATTCCGATCGCTCACGGTGAAGGAAGATATTTTGCTGATGATAAAACATTGGAACAATTGGAAATGCATCGCCAGATAATTTATCGCTATTGCGATGAACAGGGAAATGTAACGCCTGCCAGTAATCCTAACGGCGCCATTCACAACATCGCAGGTATTTGTAATAAAGCAAGAAATGTATATGGCATGATGCCACACCCTGAGAGAGCCAGCAATGAATCGCTGGGCAATAAAGACGGACTAAAAGTATTTGAACACTTGTTTCAAATATGTTAAAACCAACTGAATTCGCAATACCTGAAAACCAATAAGGACAAGCATCCGTAACTTTATCAAACAAAACTGACAATGAAGAAAATAATTGTAGTCTTTCTATTGGTATGCGCCTTTGGTGTTGTTAAAGCACAATTCAGTTTAACCAACACAGCGGTAACTACAACACAGGCCGTAACATGGACATTCTCAGCAAAAAAGATAGCGGAGAAAACTTACGAGTTACACATGACCGCAACCATTATTCCCGGTTATCATTTATATGCACAGGTTAACAATGCCGAAGGACCGGTGCCTACAACATTTACTTTTGTAAAAAACCCCCTGCTTGATTTTATGGGCAAAGTAAAAGAAGTAGGAACACTCATTTCAAAGCTTGAACCTGTCTGGGGTTTTAAAGTAAATTACTTTGAAAATAAAGTAGATTTTGTACAGATAGTAAGATCAAAAGTTACAGCTCCCGCAGAAGCAAAAGGAGTTGTGAATTTTATGGTTTGCAACGATAAAAGATGTTTGCCGCCAAAGGATGTTAATTTTGATATCAAGCTAGGCAGCAACTAATTTAATTGATTAAAGTCCTGCCAAACAGGGCTTTTTTATTACCCAAACTTTACGCAGCTCATGAAATATTTCTACTCTTTTATAATATTCATTCTTTTAACGGCAACACAATTTGCAATAGCGCAGACTGCAAAACCGGTATGGAAATTTTCTTCTTCAAAAGATAAATCTGGGAATATAGTCCTGGTGATCGAAGCAACAATTCCTAATGGCACAATCATCTATTCGAATACTAATCCAACCAATAATTTAGACTTACCCTTAACAACCTTTGATTTCGATAGTAGCATTGCCGACAAAATAGGCATTGTTTCAACAAGCGAAAAAGGTGAATTAAAAAAGAAAGATACACAGCTAAATGCCGAAGTAAATTATTTCGAAAAGACATTGGACATTGATCTCACGCTACAAATAAAAGGCAACCTACCCTACATTAAGGGACATGTAAATTACATGGCTTTTGATGGCAAAGAATTTATCGGGCCGGAACCGGAAGAATTCTATCTAACCAAACAACCTGATGGAACATATGCTGGCGGAGAGTTTCAGCTTACAAAAGCAAAAGAGAATGCATTGTTATTATCATCAATAGATTTAAATCATCCCGTTAATGATTGTGGTACAACTGCAACACCAAGCGGATTGTTGACCATATTTATTTTAGGTTTTCTAGGAGGGTTGATAGCTTTAATAACACCCTGTGTTTTCCCGATGATACCACTGACCGTTTCTTTCTTTACAAAAAAAACGGCCGATAAATCTAAAGGTATTCGTGATGCTATTTTGTATGGCTTATTTATTTTCCTGATCTATGTATCGTTGAGCATTCCCTTTCACATCGCGGGACATTTTAATAAAGAGATCTATAATAATATCTCTACTAATATTTATCTCAATCTTATATTCTTTGCAATATTTGTAGTGTTTGCTATTTCATTTTTTGGCTATTTCGAAATCGTGTTGCCGGCTAGCGTAGTAAATAAAACAGATGCAAAAAGCAGCAAAAGTTTTATTGGAATATTTTTTATGGCACTCACATTGGCCATTGTTTCTTTTTCTTGTACCGGGCCAATATTAGGTTCTCTATTAGCCAGCACGGCATCGGGTGGAGAGTGGCCATTAACTGCAGGGTTAGCGGGTTTCGGACTTGCATTGGGTTTCCCATTTGCATTGTTTGCGATGTTCCCGCAATTTCTTTCTTCCTTACCAAAATCAGGCGGATGGCTGGATACAGTAAAAGTTGTACTGGGTTTTATTGAACTTGGGTTAGCGATCAAATTCTTTTCCAATGCAGACCTGGTAGCACATTGGGGCATCTTAAAAAGAGAAATATTTTTTGCGATTTGGATCGCGATTGGCTTGTTGACATTTGCTTATTTAATGGGCTGGTTCAGTTTTAAAAAACAATATACCAAACCAACGATCGGTGTCGGACGAAAAATAGTTGCCGTTACATTTTTAGCATTTGCCTTGTATTTGATACCCGGAGTAACCAATACAAAATATGCCCGTTTAAGTTTAGTAAGTGGTTTCCCTCCATCTACTTGTTACAGTATTTATGCGCAACCGGTAAATTGTAACGAACCATTAAAGGATTATTTCGAAGCGGTAAAATTGGCCAAAGAAGAAAACAAACCGATCATGATAGATTTTACCGGCTATGCCTGTGTAAACTGCAGAAAAATGGAAGAAAATGTTTGGCCCGATGAAAAAGTAAAAGAGTTAATGGATAAATACGTACTCGTTTCTTTGTACGTAGATGATAGAAAAGCATTACCAGTTGATCAGCAGATCTTATACACCACAAAAGACGGTACGCAAAAAAAGATATTGACCGTGGGCGATAAATGGGCCACTTTTGAATCAGAAAATTTCATTGTTGTATCGCAACCCTATTATGTATTACTTTCTCCTGATGGAAAATTATTAAATAATCCTGTTGGTTATACGCCAGACCCTGTTGATTATGCTTCCTGGCTTGAATGCGGATTGGATGCTTTTAAAAAGTAAGTAATAGTTTATAATTACTTCTTGTTTTCTAAAAATGGATATCAGATCAAAATAAGAGAAATTTTTATTCGCTTAAACTTAAAGCAAAATCACCCATTGCGATCCGACAAGGTCAGAATCCCAATGGGTGAAGTAAGTTTTAGCAAGCTTTTTAAAGTAGATTTTATCTTATAGTGCGATTTGTTTTTCAGTCATCATTCTGCGTAAGTTAATTAATCCGTAACGCATACGGCCCAATGCTGTATTAATATTGCATTTAGTTAACTCAGCAATTTCTTTAAAGCTTAGATCAGCATAATGACGTAAGATGATCACTTCTCTCTGATCTTCAGGAAGCATGTCGATCATTTGTCTTACTTTATCATTTGTCTGGTTTTGCATCATTTTACCTTCTGCATTGGCATCGGAAAAGTTAAGCACTTCAAAAATGTCATGATCTTCGCTGGTCTTAATAGTTGGAATGCGTTTTACCTTCCTGAAATGATCTACACATAAATTGTGGGCGATACGCAGCGTCCAGGGTAAAAATTTCCCTTCATTTGTGTAGCGGCCGGCTTTTAATGTGTCATTTACTCTAATAAAGACGTCCTGAAAGAGATCCTCGGCAAGGTATTTGTCCTTAACCAGTAAATAAATAGACGTGTAAATTCGATCCTTGTAACGATTTACAAGTGTTGAGATGGCATCAAAATCACCTTCCATGTAAAGGTGTACCAACTGCTGGTCTGTGTAATTAGTTAGGCATTTCATAAGCTTAAATTTTTTAGTTTAGTACTGTTTGTTACAGAATCTAAAAGAAAAAACATAACGTGCAGAGGTCTAATTTAGATATAGGCGTTAGCTTTTTGGTTTAGGTTAATCTTCTTAATGAAAGTTACTTATTATTTTCAATAATCCAAATTTTTTTAACAGTTTTTTTTCAATGTTTGAACAATATTTATTTATTCGCCAAAGCAACCTTTTCAATAGCATTATTAATCGGCCGGTTTTGGTTAAATTTGTAGTACTACTATAATGAAGGAAAAAACAGTTAAAAAATCAAGCCCGGCCACCCCAGCAAAACCTGTTGATGGCATATATATAAAGGGCGCCAAAGTACATAACCTGAAGAATGTGACCGTTACCATTCCACGTAATAAGCTGGTAGTAGTGACCGGCGTTTCAGGTTCGGGCAAATCTTCTTTAACCATCGACACCCTGTTTGCAGAAGGGCAGCGCCGGTACGCAGAAAGTCTTAGTGCCTATGCCCGCCAGTTCATGCAACGCATGAACAAACCGGACGTAGATTATATAAAGGGCCTCTGCCCTGCTATTGCCATCGAGCAAAAAGTGATCACCCGCACTCCCAGAAGTACGGTAGGCAGTATGACGGAAATATATGATTATCTGCGCCTGTTATTTGCCCGCGCCGGCAAAACAATATCTCCTGTAAGCGGACGGGAAGTCAAAAAAGACGATGTAACCGATGTGGTGAAAGCAATAGAAGATCTAAAAGAAGGTGATAAAATTTTAATCGTTGTTCCTTTTAAACAACATGCCAACAGAGACGTTAAAGAAGAGTTGAACATCTTACTGCAAAAAGGCTTCTCCAGGGTATATATGCAAGGTGCTGAGATAGCAAGAATTGAAGATGTGTTGGAAACAAAAGAATTGCTCAAAAAAATTGAGGTCAAAAATTCAAAAGTAACAACCTATTTATTGATCGATAGATTAGTAGTAAAAAAATTTGATGAGGATGATAAACATCGCATCAGCGATTCTGTCAATACTGCTTTTTATGAAGGCGAAGGTGAAATGTTCCTCGAAATAAACGGCAGCAAATTATTGCACTTCAGTAATAAATTTGAATTGGACGGCATACAGTTCGAGGAACCAGTGCCTAATTTATTCTCTTTCAATAATCCTTATGGCGCCTGTCCTACTTGCGAAGGTTTTAGCCAGGTTTTAGGCATTGATGCAGACCTTGTCATCCCCAATAAACAACTAAGCGTTTATGAAGGCGCTATTGCTCCCTGGAAAGGTGAAAAACTAGGTTTATGGAAAGAGCGCTTTATCAAAGCAGCCAAGAATTTCGATTTCCCGATCCACAAACCGATCATCGATCTTACCAAAGAACAATATGCCGTGTTATGGGAAGGCAATAAACACGCCTATGGTATTGACGATTTTTTTAAAGAAGTAAATCAGAATTTATATAAAGTGCAGTACCGTGTTTTATTGAGCAGGTATAGGGGCCGAACACTTTGCCCAGATTGCAAAGGCTATCGCTTACGCAAAGAAGCATTATATGTGCAGGTTGTCGGCAAACATATCGGTGAGTTGTGCGAACTTCCTGTAAAAGATCTGCAGGTATGGTTCGATAAACTGAAACTAAGCGCCTACGATGAACAGCTGACCAAAAGGATCTTAATAGAAATTCACCACCGTATCAAAACATTGTTAGATGTTGGCCTGGGTTATCTTACTTTAAACAGGCTGGCCAATTCATTAAGCGGCGGAGAAAGTCAGCGCATACAATTAACACGCAGTCTTGGCAGCAACCTTACCAACTCATTATATATATTAGATGAGCCAAGCATTGGTTTACATAGCCGCGATACTGAACGCTTAATTAATGTATTGAAAGAATTGCGCGATCTGAATAATACCGTAGTTGTGGTAGAACATGATGAAATGATGATGAGAGAAGCTGATTACATCATTGACATGGGTCCGTTGGCGAGCCACCTCGGTGGTGAATTAGTAGCCGAAGGAAATTATGAGGAACTGATCGCTAACCCAAAAAGCCTGACGGGCAGATATTTAAAAGGCGAATTAAAAATTGAAGCGCCGCAAAAATTACGCAAATGGAACCGCAGCATTATTGTGGAAGGCGCCAGGCAAAATAATTTAAAAAATATCACGGTAGAATTTCCATTGAATGTTTTGTGCGTGGTAAGTGGTGTAAGCGGAAGCGGCAAAACAACTTTAATAAAACAAATTTTATATCCTGCCCTGCAGAAAATAAAAGGCGAAGTTGCCGATAAGGCCGGTATCTACAAAGACATAAAAGGAGACATTGATTCTATTGCACAAATAGAAATGGTAGATCAAAATCCGATCGGTAAATCTTCACGAAGCAATCCTGTTACCTATATCAAAGCGTATGATGAAATAAGAGAATTATTTAGCAGTCAGCCTTTGAGTAAAATGAGGGGTTTTTTACCGAAACATTTTTCTTTCAATGTAGATGGTGGAAGATGCGATGCCTGCAAAGGTGAAGGAGAACAAATTGTAGAAATGCAGTTTTTAGCAGACGTCCACCTGACCTGCGAGGTTTGCGGCGGCAAAAAATTCAAAGAAGAAGTATTAGAAGTTACCTACAAAACAAAAAATATTTACGAAATATTAGAGTTAAGCGTTGATGAAGCCATCACATTTTTTAAAGATGAAAAAGATGTGGCAAAAAAGATACAGCCGTTAACCGATGTGGGGCTGGGTTATATAAAACTCGGACAATCAAGTAATACATTATCCGGTGGCGAAGCGCAAAGAGTTAAGCTCGCCTCGTTTTTAGGAAAAGGAAAATCACAAGGAAATATTTTATTCATCTTTGATGAGCCAACAACAGGACTTCATTTTCATGATATAAAAAAACTACTGACTTCTTTTAATGCACTGATAGAACAAGGACATACGATTGTAGTAATAGAACATAATACAGATGTAATTAAAAGTGCCGATTGGGTTATTGACTTAGGACCGGACGCCGGCGACCTAGGTGGCAATTTAGTATTCGCAGGCAAACCTGCAGAGCTCAAAAAATGCAAAGAAAGTTACACGGGTAAATTCTTGTAAATAATAAATACCTTGGCCTCTTATGAAAAAAACAGTACTATTATTATTGGTTTGCCCGCTTTATTTTATTGGCTTAAGCCAGAACCGGCCGCTAGAGGTTGATATGTCAAGCCCTCAGCCTAGAATTAATGACCCGTTTGACATAACAATTTACTTCAACGATCTTGTAGATATTCGGGAGCTGGAAAATAAACTTTCGCAAAGTCTGGATAGTAATTCTATCAAAATAACCGATGATGATTATGCAAACTATGTCAACAGCTTTACATTTACAGTTACGCCAACAAAATTAGGCAAGGCTAAAATAGCTCCATTTGATTTTGACTATAATGGTAAAAAGCATACAAGCAATGAGATCAATTATGAAGTGATCGGCGAATTGCCAAAAACAGATAGTGGTGTATGGATCAGAAAAGTAAAAGCCAGTGATTCCAGTTTTTATATAATTGTGGAACAGCATTCACCGGCAACAACAAAAGCACAAACTTCTAATGCTTCGGGAGATAATATTATAACTAATTATACTATTGAAGATACAGGCGGAAAAGCTATTGCATTTAGCACTCTGTGTAGCGCAGGTGATCCATCGTTTGCTATTACTGTAGGCCCCAGCCGTACTGATTATAGAAGTTATTCTGTGCCAGGCAATGATGATGTGCAATACAGAAATAGTATTTGTTATGCCTTATTCCAAAAAATAAAACGCAACGCAAAAGGATTAAAGATCACAAAAAAATATTTCGACAATTTACCAACGGGATATAAGTTTACAGATATCCGGGTTGATTAATTGCCGCATCATTTATAAAAAAATCCGCTCAGATTTTGAGCGGATTTTTTTATAAATGATGTAGATAGAGCCTATCGTAAACGATCGCTGTTCTTTACTAAATTTTGATCTTTATTAATTGCTCGCCCTGCTAATACGAAAAGTAGTATGATGGCCGAATGCAACATCGCAGCTAAAGAATAAGAACCTTGTGTAAAAGTTTGTACTTTACGATAATACAGAAAGATCAACACGGCTTCTAACAAAATGCCAACGATACATAAACGTAATTGCAATACCCTTTGTTTATACAAGAAAAGAATAACTAACGCCAACATTGAGACTAAGGCTGTTACTATCAAAATTAAACTCCCTCCCGTTGTTGCATTTAACTCTCCGTACTGCATCGCCGTGTTAGTAGTATTTGTACCACTATAATAAGGCATTTTAAAAGTTGCGAAAGCACAAATAGACGCTAACAATAACCAAATAGATTGTATTCTCTGGATCATGATAAATTAAGGATTTAAATTAATAACAAGAAATAAATTAACCGTAATAATTACGCTTCTTTTTACCTTTTGGTTTTGACTTTTTACTTATTATTTTGTTAACCCAATTCAGGATACAAAGGAAACTGATGCATGAATTCTTTTACTTGTCCGCTGATTGTTGCCAGCGCTTTTTCATCATCTGCATTCGTCAAAGCGGTATCGATCACGTTCACGATAAATTGCATGTGCTCTTCTTTCATTCCTCTTGTCGTTACGGCAGCAACGCCAAAACGAACACCTGATGTTACGAACGCGCTTTTATCATCAAAAGGAACCATGTTTTTGTTAGCAGTGATATCAGCCAAGCCTAAAGCTATTTCTGCTTTTTTACCACTGATATTTTTATTGCGAAGATCGATCAGCATCAAATGGTTATCTGTACCACCGCTGATGATCTGGTAATCTTTACTCGTAAATGCTTTAGCCATAGCCTGCGCATTTAATTGCACCTGTTTTGCATAAGCAGTGTATTCATCGGTCAGGATTTCTCCAAAGGCAATTGCTTTGGCTGCTATTACATGTTCTAACGGGCCGCCTTGTGTGCCGGGAAATACTGCCATATCAATCAGGTTGCTCATCAAACGCGTATTGCCTTTCACATCTTTCAATCCGAAAGGATTTTCAAAATCTTTTTTCATCATGATGATACCGCCACGAGGCCCGCGTAATGTTTTATGCGTAGTTGAGGTAACAAAATGACAATGATCAAAAGGGTATGACAATAACCCCTTCGCGATCAAGCCTGCAGGATGTGCAATATCAGCCATTACAAAAGCGCCCACTTCGTCCGCCACTTTTCTGATCCTTGCATAATCGATATCACGGCTATACGCACTTGCACCGCAGATGATCAATTTTGGTTTAACAGCACGTGCCTGTTTTTCCAACATATCGTAATCTATCAAACCTGTTTCTTTTACAACACCATAAAAATGCGGCCGGTAAATTTTACCACTGAAGTTTACTGGAGATCCATGGGTTAAATGTCCGCCCATGCTAAGGTCTAATCCTAATATATTATCACCTGGCTGCAATATCGCCAGCATCAGTGCGCCGTTTGCCTGTGCACCACTATGCGGTTGCACGTTTGCATAGTCAATATTGAAAATTTGTTTTAATCTGTCAATAGCCAATTGTTCTGTCTGATCTACGATCTCACAACCTCCATAATATCTTCTGCCAGGATAGCCTTCGGCATATTTATTCGTCATTACGCCACCCATCGCTTCCATTACCTGAAGTGAGGTAAAATTTTCAGATGCTATCAACTCTAAGCCATGACGTTGACGCTCTAATTCCTTCCTGATTAAGTCGAAAACCAATTGATCTCTTTGCATATTGTATAAATTAGGGTGCAAATATACAAACGCTTCATTACATATTCAGGGACATTGTATAACAGAATAGCTGTCAACCGGTAGCATTTACCTAAAATTCCCTATTTTCACACCTTGTTACCAATCGTCAAATCTATTTACTTTACACTAAAAACCCCTTTTGGGGTATTGGCATGAAGGCAATAATCCCCGTTGCGGGCGCAGGCACTAAGTTAAGGCCGCATACATATACACAGCCGAAGGCTCTAATGCCACTGGCAGGAAAAACCATCCTAAGCATTATTATTGATCAATTGCATGAAGCAGGTATCAATGATTTCGTTTTCATTGTAGGATACCTGGGTGAAAAAATTCAGAATTACGTAAAGGCAAAATATCCGCATCTTAATAGTCATTTTGTTTACCAAAACGAACGGTACGGTACCGGACATGCCATAGACCTCGCAAGCGAAATCGTAGGCGGAGACGAAGCCTTTATTGTTTTGGGAGATACGATAGCCGAATACAATGTGAAAGAGGTTTTGGATGCACCTTTTTCTATGCTTGGTGTAAAAAAAGTAGATGACCCACGCAATTTTGGTGTCGCCGAAATTGAAGAAGACGGATTTATCAGTCGTGTGGTAGAAAAACCTTCTATCCCAAAAAGCAATATGGCATTGATCGGTATTTATAAGATCAAGGAAACCGCTATGATGTTTTCATGCCTGCAAAAAATAATTACCAAAGCAACCGCAAGCCATGAAGAACTTAGTCTTACCGATGCCATTGAATGTATGATACAAAGTGGCGCTAAAATAAAATCATTCAAAGTGCAAAGCTGGTTTGATTGTGGCAAGAAGGAAAGTCTGCTTGAATCCAATTCAACCCTGTTAAAAAAATGGGGCGGTAAAGTAACAGAGATCGATCAATATGAAAACACGATCATCATTCCTCCGGTAAGTATTGCGGAAGGATGTGATATTAAAAACTCTGTCATTGGCCCCAACGTTGCTATCGGAGAAAACACCATTTTAAACTATACGATTGTAAAAGATTCCATTATCGGCTCGTATTCGAAACTATATGATGTAGTGCTGGATGACTCCTTAATAGGCAGCGATACCCAAATCAAAGGCGAGACCCGATCGCTGAATATCGGCGATGATACTGAGATTGACCTCGGATAAGTAGTATATTTGCCTGGTTTTAAATATTTGTAAATCAATTTATAACAGATGTACTGTATCGAAAAGTTTTTTGTGAAAAAGAATATAACAGTGTTATTTTTTTTAGTAACGCTATTTTCTTTGTCCGCACATTCTCAGCAAACACAAATTTCCCCTTCGCAGCAATCCACCGATCCCAGCCAGGTCAATCAAAAAAATATCAAAGATTATTTTCAGGATCAAAATCAACAACCGCAACAAGGACAAATAGATGCCGGGGCAGACAGGAATAAAGCGATCATCAGTAACAATCAAAAAAAACCTCAGGCACAAACAAATAGCGATACGGCCAAAAAGGATAATATCACACAGGATAGAAACCCTGATGCAACTTATGGCACAAATATTTTCGAGAACGCAGCCACTTATAATGTAGGTGAATTATCTACACCCCCGTTAGATTATCCTATCGGAGTAGGCGATCACATCATTGTTGCTTTATGGGGTGGTGGTGAATACCAGGAAGATTATATCGTCGCAAAAGATGGTTCCATCTTTCCCGCAGGCATAGGTAAAATAACAGTGCAGGGCTTAACATTTGAAGAAGCCAAGGCACTTGTTTATTCAAAATTTAAACGTTCCGTTCCTGCCGCTACACATGTACAGGTTACACTGGGCCAACCGAGGTCGATCAATGTAAATGTAGCCGGAGAGGTTGTAAATCCAGGACCTGTAACAGTTTCAGCCTTTTCAAATGCATTCAATGTTATCGGCTTGGCAGGCGGCATTACTGATTTTGGAAATTTAAGAAACATCGAAGTAAAAAGAGCGGGTAAAGTAATTGAAGTGTTAGATGTATATGAATACCTTACTTCAGGTAATATCGGCCATAACATCTACTTACAAAATAATGATTTTGTATTGGTAACATTTGTCGATAAAAAAGTATTGGCTACCGGCCCTTTTAGAAGGCCCATGTATTATCAGTTAAAGAAAAATGAAGGCATAAAAGCTTTGCTTAAATATTCAGGGGGATTAAGTGCCGACGCTTTTTCTTCCGGCGTAAAAGTAATTAGCACCTTACATGAAAAGCAAATTATTCGTGATGTTAATGTAACAGATATAGTAAATAATTCAGGGGACGATTATCAGTTATCCGATGGAGATATTGTAAAAGCTACGATCATTAAACCGGGCATTAGTAATAAAGTAGAATTAAAGGGTGAAGTACGTTATCCGGGACTATACGAATTAAAAAATGGCGATCGTCTTTTTGACCTGATCAATCGCGCTGGCGGCATTACAAAAAATACTTACTTACACAGAGCCTATGTTTTCAGAGGCACCGCTGATTCTACTTCGGCTCAATCAGATAAAGTAGAAGTAAGTCTGAATGATTTTGCTAAAAATGATTTTGCGAGCGCTGATAATATTTTATTACAAGTGAATGACGTTGTACAGTTATTTGGCAACGATGAATTTGGCGAAGAACAATATGTACAAATTTTTGGAGAGGTTCGTAAAGAGATCAATAAGACAAGAATATATAAAGGGATGACATTGGAAGACCTTCTGTATTTATCAGGCGGTTTAAAACCATCTGCGGAATACGGACGTTTGGAGATATCAAGTATAGTAGATGCAGATTCTGCTAAAGCAGGATTAAAACCAACAAGAACAGTTATTAAATCATACAGCATCTCCTCTAACCTTGAATTGGATTCTTCTGCTGCTAAAGTTTTGTTGAAACCATACGACCAGGTATTTGTCCGTAAAAATCCTACTTTTCAATTACAACAAAATGTGCAGCTGGCAGGATTGTTTAAATATCCGGGATTCTATTCTAAGCTCAATCCAAATGAAAGATTAAGTTCTTTCATCAATAGAGCCGGTGGCGTAAAAGACAATGCCAATATTGATGGCGCCATATTGTATAGAAATAAGACCGACCTGTTTAGAGAAAAATTGATCCAGACAAACACATTGGATTCTACAGATAGTGCATCGCTTTATTTAAATGTTCCCATAAGCCTGGATCTGGCAAAAGCCATTCAACATCCGAATTCAGGCGCTGATGTTGTTTTACAAGAAAATGATATTGTATATATTCCGGAAGTAAACCCATTTGTTATCGTAAAAGGAATTGTACAATCACCGTTAAGAATTGCTCATGACGACCATCATTCACACATGGGTTATTACATAGACAGAGCCGGCGGATTTGGCATCAGGCCGTGGAGAAGAAGAATATTTGTCACCTACGCTAACGGACAAAGCAGAAGAACAAGGAACTATCTGTTCTGCCATTTTTATCCAAAAGTACGGGCAGGCTCTATCATCACTGTACCGCAAAGGCCTGTTGCAAAAGACCTGGCAGGGCCCATACTTTTGCAAGCTATCGCTACTGCAGTTCCTATTATCGTAGCCGCAATTATTTTAAAAAATATAAATTAAATCGTAGCCGTGAGTACAATAGAATTGCTGAAAAATATCGTCAACAGAATAAAAAGATGCAAGTTTCTTATACTTGTGTTGGCCGTTCTATTCGCAATTATATTTTATTTACCTGAGCATAATAAAAAAACAGTCTATACTGCAAAGGCCACGCTTTTTCCATTAAATAGCGATAACGACAATTCATCTACTTCTCTCAGCGGGCTGCTGGGTTTAAGTGATCCTACAAGAAGTTTTGGTAATGATAATTCCGTAAATATTATTGAGCTTACGTTAAGTCGTACGTTAATGCAAACTGTCGCTTCTAAACGCCTGGCAGCAGTGGGTAATAAAACGATCGCTGAATTATTGGTTACTGAAAAAAATAGCAATACTCCTTTCTTTACTAAAAAAATCGACTACCCCTCTGATAGTATTTCACAGGCCGTTGTAGGTGGAGAATTGCTTAGCGGAGATTTCGTCGCCAAAATAAACAAGAACAATGTGTTGGAGATGTATTACAGCAATACCAATACAGCTTTGCTGGAACCGATTACTGATACGATCATTTCGGAAATAACAAAATTCTATATCAATCTTAAAATAGAAAAAGCATTAGCTGATTATAATTTTGCTGTTATCAAACTTGATTCAGTACAAAAAGTTTTAGACAAGTTAGATAACAGAGCGATCGGTATGCAAAACACCACGCTTTTTACCTCTGACAAATTATTATCGTATAAAATACCAAAAGACTATGTGGCTGGGGCAAAGGAAGATGCGATGCGGCAAAAAGAGACTTTACTGAACAATAAAGATGAAGCTTCGTGGCGCTTGCAAAAATTAACGCCTATTGTTGAAATTTTGGATAAACCTCAACCTCCTTTCGCAAGCAAAAGATCAACTCCATTATTAATGGCAGCTATAGGTTTTGTATTAGGCACATTGATAGCTGTATTGATCGCTATTTCCGGATTACTATATGCTTATGCAAAATTTGAAATACGCAAAGCTTTACTAGAAAATAATAGTTAACTCTTTTGACAGATGGCTACAAACATAGAGTCAGCCTTCATATCATACCCTTTTAATAACTCCTGGTGCAATACTTTTAATTGGAATTTTTCTTGTATAAAATTTACAACCGCTTCATTTTCTTTTTTAAATACAGAGCAGGTTATATAAACGAGCAAGCCACCTTTTTTTAAATAGGGAATAACATTTGTTATGATCTGTCTTTGCCTGTTACTATATCTATCTATTTCCGATTCTTTAAAAAAACACAGTTGCTCGGGTGTACGGCTCCAGGTACCACTCCCACTACAAGGCACATCACAAAGAATTATATCCTGTGCTACCGGAGGATGTTCAAATCCGGCTTTACCAATATCCGCAACAAAATTTTTATAGGACTGAATACCAGCGGCTTCAAATCTTTGACGCAGGTTGGTTAGAATGATTAAGCGACTATCCGAAACCGTTAGTTTCATTTTTTCTTGTAAAATATCATACAATAAGATTGACTTGCCTCCACTTGCAGCACAACAATCCCACACATCAGTAAATGATATTTTATTATCAGTAAAGTATTTTGGCAGGTAATTCAATACTTGCTGAGAATTGTAATCCTGGATAACTATTTCTTTATCTATTGTAAATAGGTCACCTGTTTTTGTGCCATTTTCAAATGCAATGCAATTGTCTCCGATCAAGGTATATTGCAGCGCAGCGGTTTCTATCTTTTTTAAAACAGCTGTCTTTTGTTTTGGCCTGATGCGAATAAAAAGGTCAGGCTGAATTAAGAAAGATTGGCAAAATTTAGCCACATCAATATCATCGCTAAGTTTATCTGTAAAAGGAAATATATCCGTAAATAAAAAGGTTCCGATAATAAAAGCGATTTTTTGTTTTATAGGCAAGTGAATATTATTGTTCCATTCAGGATTTTTATAGGCCAATAACTCTGTGGGTTGGTCCCCACATAAAAAACAACTCAATAATATTTTGTCTTCTATTGAATGAGAAGTTGCTGCAAAACCCAAACGAAAATAATGATAGCAAAGAGAAGCTATTTCTCTTCTATCGCTGGAGCCATATTTTTTGTGTTCTTTAAAAAATGATTTTATAAAAATGGCAAAAGGTTTGTCGCCCTTATACGATTCAATAATTTTAACAGCAGTATTGATATGTGATTGATAACGACTCATAGAATATGTAATATAAAAGTGAACGGCGCAATTGCTCAATAAAATTCTGATTGAGCAATTGCGCCATTCATGTAGTTGAAATAATTATAGTTCCAGTAAACTTTTTACAGGCTCTTTTCCAAATAATAATAATGCAGGATTTTCTAATAGCTCCTTTACCCTTACTAAAAAACTAACTGATTCTCTTCCATCTATCAGGCGATGATCATAACTAAGTGCCAGGTACATCATTGGCTTAATAACGACTTGTCCGTTTATTGCCATTGGCCTTTCCTGTATCTTATGCATACCCAAAATAGCAGACTGTGGAATATTGATAATAGGTGTACTCATTAAAGAACCGAAAATACCGCCATTGGTAATGGTGAAAGTTCCCCCACTCATTTCATCAATTGTCAATTTATTTTCTTTTGCTTTAGTGGCAAGGTTGACTACCGCTTGCTCTATGCCTGCCATACTTAAGCTTTCGGCGTTCCGTATAACTGGTACCACTAATCCTTTGGGTGCAGATACGGCAATCGATACATCACAATAATCATGATATACAATATTTTCTCCTTCAATTGACGCATTTACTGCGGGCCATTCTTGTAAAGCAAAGCAACAGGCTTTTGTAAAGAAGCTCATGAAGCCTAAGTTAACACCATGTTTTTCTTTAAACTTATCCTTGTTCTTGGCCCTTATTTCCATAATGGCGCTCATATCCACTTCATTAAAAGTAGTTAACATGGCTGTTGTATTCTTAGCTTCCACCAAACGGCGACTTACGGTTTTACGCAAATTGCTCATCTTTTCAGGCCTGCTGTTACGGCCAAATAATTCCACACCAGGTTTTCTGCCGGGATTATTCAGAGCTTCTAATACATCTTGTTTTACTATTTTTCCATTACTACCACTTGGTGTAACTGTTTTTGTATCTATCTTTTTATCAGCAATGATTGCCGCGGCAACAGGTGTTGCTTTAACATCAGCTGCTACTTTTGTTGGGTTGTCTGCTACAACTGCGGGTTTCGCTACTTCTTTGGGTGCTTCTGCTTTTACTACACTGCCCGCAGGACGTGGGGCATCTGTATCAATTGTGCAGGCAATATCACCGATCTTTAAAGTATCGTCTTCTTTAGCGATTGTTTTAAGTACGCCAGCCTGTTCAGCATTTATTTCAAATGTTGCTTTTTCACTTTCCAATTCGGCAATTACCTCATCGCGCTCTACCCAATCCCCATCCTTTTTTATCCATTTTACCAAAGTAACCTCCGTAATGCTTTCTCCAACTGTAGGAACTTTAATTTCTATTGACATTGTGCTGTTATTGTTAGTGTTGCAAATTTCGGGGATTTTGGAGGATTATTACAAATTGATTTGCTGTTTTCTCACATATATGTAAGTGCCGGATTTTACTGTATTTATTCAATTTTTAAGAATCTGGTTCTAAAAAGAAATAAAAAGAATTAATTATATGTAAAAAGTATGTTAATCAGCCAAAACCCTTTACAGTATTGAATTTAGCTTCAAAGGCCGGGGGTTGGTAACATTAAGTTAACACTGTGGTAACATTCGCTTTATGTGCGAAGATTTCCTTTGCGTCAAAATTAACAAAACTAAAATTTATGAAAAACGTTTCAATTTCTTTAAAAATGTTAAGTGTGGCGTTGGTGCTATCTGTAGGGGTAGTAAAGGCACAGGTAACTGATTCAACGGCAATCCCCGCAGCGCCTGTGGCTGTTGTAGTTGTCCCTGCTCCGGTTCCTGAAATCAAAGCTGAATTTAAACCAAGCGGCCATTTATGGGGATACACTTTTGGTGATGCTTTCACCAAAGCTCACAGCGATTCATTGAACCGTGGTGGTTCTAACCAATATTCAGGTGTTCCAGGTAACAACATTCAGGGTGGTGGTAAAACTGCTTTCCAATTTCGTCGTATTTATTTAGGCTATACTGCAGATATCAGCAAGAAATTTACTGCTGAATTATTATTGGAAGCTGCAGATAATTTCGCATCGGGCAACCCTCCGGCAAATGGAGCTGCTGTTACACCAGCTGGAGATCAGACAGCAAATGGTAAATTAGCTTTTTA
This sequence comes from Ferruginibacter sp., assembly GCA_035485735.1. Classification (GTDB taxonomy): domain Bacteria; phylum Bacteroidota; class Bacteroidia; order Chitinophagales; family Chitinophagaceae; genus Ferruginibacter. The sequence continues at coordinate 455,355 of DATHNS010000025.1, read as the reverse complement.
TATAAAACTTGCTAACCTACGTTGGAAAAACATTTGGAAAGGAACAGACTTAGTAGTAGGTCAGGTTTACACACCATCTTTTGCTATGTTAACGGAAAAGATCTGGAGTTACAGATCTGTTGAAAGAACTATTGCCGATATACGCCGTACTCCTTCCTATGATATGGGTGTTACTTTACAAGGTAAATTCGATGCGAAAGGTAATTATGGATATAATGTAATGGTTGGTAACGGTACCAGTGCAAAACCTGCACAAAATAATTTCAGATCATTCTATGGTGATGTTTATGCTAAATTTTTAAATCAACATTTAGTTTTTGATGTATATGCAGATTACACTCGTGAAAACTGGGTACAAACATGGCACCACTCACGTCAAATGTTAAAAGCTTTTGTAGCATACACAACTCCTAAGCTTACTATAGGTGCTGAAGGTTTTATCAATAATCTTCAAAAAGATTTATTTGCTACTAAAACAGTTGGTGGCACCGTAGATACTTTAAATAACGCGGCAACAGGTCTTGCAATCTTCGTTCATGGCAATATCATCAAAGAAAAATTAAGGTTCTTTGCCCGTGTTGATTTGTACAATCCTATGACTAAATTGAACAATGGTGTGTATAAGAGCTATGCAGGCAATACAGGTAATTACAATGATAACTCGTTCAAAACAACAGTAGCAACATCTCCCGCTGGAGTTATTACCACAACATACGCATCAACAGGCGATGAAACGTACAAACAAACATTTGTTACAGCTGGTTTAGATTATAGCCCTGCTAAAAATGTGCACTTTATGCCTAACGTTTGGTTTGAAAATTATACATCACAATTACCAGGTTTAACAGGTAAAGTAAACAGCGATTATGATTTAGTATATAGAGTGACATTCTATTACATTTTTGGCAAATCAGGAAGGATCGCAAATGAAACATTTCAGCCATAATTTAATAACATAACATTAAATAAAACAATCATGAAATTTCTAAATAAAATCAAAAGCGTAGCACCGGCCATCATGATGGCTGCTGCTGCTCTAACAACGACTGCCACTGCATTTGCACAAGACAATTCGATCTTAGGTGCGGGCAGCACATTCGTTAACCCTTTATTTTCAAAATTGTTTTCTGTTTATAACACTAAAACAGGTATCCAGGTTAACTATCAGTCTATCGGTAGTGGTGGTGGTATTTTACAGTTAACAAACAAGACTGTGGATTTTGGTGATTCAGATGCTCCTTTGTCTGCTGACCAGGCTGCAAAAATGAGCGCAGATGTTTTACACATACCAATGTGTTCAGGTGCTGTTGTAATTACATACAACCTTCCTGGCTTTAGCGCAAGTTTAAACTTTACACCAGATGTATTGGCTGATATGTTTTTAGGTAAAATAACAACATGGAGCGATCCAAGAATCGCTGCTATCAATAAAGGTGTTAGCATTCCTGCTTTCCCAATCATCATTGCACACAGATCTGATGGAAGTGGTACAACGAACATTTTCACTAACTACCTATCTCAGGTGAGCCCGGAATGGAGCACTAAAGTAGGTAAAGGCGGATCTGTAAACTGGCCTGTTGGTTTAGGTGGTAAAGGAAGTGCTGGTGTTGCAGGTTTAATTCAACAAACACCTGGTGCTATCGGATACGTTGAATTGGATTATGCTACGCAAAACAAAATGCCTATTTCTAAAATTAAAAATAAGAAAGGGAATTATATTGCTCCTAGTGTTGCTTCAACAGTTGCCGCAGGCAATATAGCTTTACCAGCTGATTCGAAAATATTCATCGTTAATACAGATGCTGCTGATGGTTACCCAATTGCAGGTTTTACATGGGCTTTGATCTACAAAGAACAAAACTACAATGGCCGTTCTGCAGCTAAAGCAGCAAATGTTGTTAAGTTATTATGGTGGAATATTCATGAAGGACAACAATATTGCGCAGCTTTAAATTATGCTCAATTGTCTCCGGCATCATTAAAAGTTGCTGAAGCAATACTTAAATCTGCCACTTATAACGGCAAACCAATTTTGTAATTAGTTTGATTGAATGCAATAGTCTTTATTGTATTAATTATAAATAACAGATTATTTTATCTCCTACTTCTGCGACTAAAATTTTAGTCGCAGAAGTAGTTTTAAAAAACTACGATAGTGAAGAGCTCTAACGACAAGTCATTACACGGACAGATACTAAAGGAAAAAATCTTTAAATGGACACTGAGTAGCACAGGTGTGATCCTAATTCTATTAACGCTAGGATTTTTTTTAACGCTGGTAGTGCAATCAATGCCATCCATTAAAGCATTAGGATTTGGCTTTTTATACGGTAAAATATGGGATCCTGTTAGTGATGTATATGGAGCTTACCCGTTTTTATTAGGTACCTTATTAACTTCTTTTTTAGCATTAGCTATCTCTATCCCTTTTTCTTTTTCCATCGCAATTTTTTTAGGAGAATATGCGCCGAAAGGATGGCTATCTGAAATTCTAAAAAATATTGTAGAGCTGATAGCAGCAGTACCATCTGTTATTTACGGCTTTTGGGGATTATTTGTATTAGTACCTCTTGTAAGATCCCTTGAAACAAGTATAGGTGTATTGCCCTATGGTATTGGCATATTTACTTCCTCACTTATTTTGGCTATAATGATCATTCCTTACGCTGCTTCTTTAGGTAGAGAGATGATACGTATGGTACCATCATCACTCAAAGAAGGTGCTTACTCATTAGGTGCTACAAGATTTGAGGTAATTAAAACAGTTATTATTCCTTACACAAAATCAGGTTTGTTTGCGGGTGTATTATTGTCATTAGGCAGAGCCTTAGCCGAAACAATGGCGGTAACAATGGTTATAGGAAACAGTAGTATCATACCGACAAGCATTTTTGCCCCGGGCAATACGATGGCCAGTGTAATAGCGAATGAATTTACGGAAGCTGCCAGCACCGTTTATTTATCATCCTTAATCGAATTAGGGTTGTTGTTATTTGTAGTAACGGTTATTATTAATCTTATAGGAAAAACGATCATTAAAAGATTTACAAATGAATAGTAATATCTCTGCAGGAGTAAAATACAGAATAGGGAAGAGTGGCTTTTTTAAAGGGTTGATCATCTTCTTTTCTTTCCTTTGTGCGCTTCCGCTGTTTGCCATTTTAATATATATCGCTAAGGAAGGTATAACAAAAATCAACTGGGCTTTCTTTGTCAATATTCCGGCACCGGTAGGAGAATCAGGCGGAGGTATTGCCAATGCACTGGTAGGTAGTTTGATCATAGTAGCGGTAGCTGCCGTGATAGCGATTCCCATTGGAATATTAGGTGGTATTTATTTAAGCGAAAACAGAAAAAGCAAGTGGGCAGACGCTGCCCGTTTTTCAGTAGACGTTTTACAAGGCACGCCTTCAATTGTGATTGGTATAGTGATCTATTTTTGGGTAGTAAAACCAATGAGTGACCTTAGTCATGGCAATTATACTTTCTCTGCGCTTTCGGGCAGTATTGCATTAGCAATGATGATGTTACCAATCGTAGTCCGCTCAACTGAAGAAACATTAAAGCTTTTACCTCCTTCATTAAAAGAAGCAGGACTTGCATTAGGTTTACCTTATCATAAAGTTATTTTAAAGATCGTATTGCCTTGCGGTATTAGCGGGGTTTTATCAGGCGTAATATTATCGGTAGCAAGAATCGCTGGTGAAACTGCTCCACTTTTATTTACTGCATTTGGTAATCCTTACATGGAGAAGAACATTCTGAAACCAATGCAAAGCTTGCCATTGTTGATCTTTAACTATGCAACAAGCCCCTATCAAGATTGGCACGATCTGGCATGGGGTGCATCATTGATCTTATTAGTGTGGGTATTATTATTAAACATCATTACAAAAATCGCAACAAGAAGATGGAAAGTACAATTGTAAGTGCTACAGATTTCAACGCCTATTTCGGCGAAAATCATGTAGTGAAAAATGTAAATATTGAGATTCCGAAAAACAATGTAGTAGCAGTAATGGGACCTTCAGGTTGTGGTAAAACTACTTTTTTACGTTGCATCAATCGCATGCACGAATTAATTGAGGGCGCCACTGCAAAAGGAAAAATGCTGGTAAATAACGAAGATATTTATGCGATGCACCCAATATTTGCCCGCCTTAAAATAGGTATGGTGTTTCAACGGCCAAATCCTTTTCCTAATTTAAGCATTTACGAAAATGTTATAGCAGGTTATAAGCTAAACGGATTCAAAATATCTAAAGCTGAAAAGGATTCTATTGTAGAACAATCATTACAGAAAGCCGCTTTATGGAAAGAGGTTAAAGATTCCTTACATAAAAAAGGAACTTTTCTTTCAGGCGGACAACAGCAACGTTTGTGTATCGCCCGTGCTATCGCAATGGAGCCTGAAGTATTATTATTAGATGAGCCTACCTCTGCATTAGATCCTATCTCTACATCAAGCGTAGAGGAATTATTGCACGACCTGAAGAAAAATTATACCCTTGTAATTGTAACACACAATATGCAACAGGCAGCGCGCGTTAGCGATAAAACGGCTTTCTTTTACATGGGAGAATTGGTTGAATACGATGTAACAAAACAAATGTTTACTAACCCACGTGATGAACGCACACAAAATTATATTACAGGAAGATTTAGTTAATCCTATTTATTAAAAGCAAAAAATAAATCTATGACACAGTTTGAGCTGGAAATACAACATATTAAAACGGAAGTAATTAATATGACAGAGCTTGTTCATTTGCAATTGGTAAAAGCAAAAGACGCAATGCTATTATTTGATAAAGACCTTGCACGTGAAGTTATAGCAAGAGAAAAAAGGGTCAATGCATTTGAGCTTAAAATAGATAGGGATTGCGAAAATATCTTCGCTTTGTTTTGCCCCGTTGCGGTTGACCTGCGCTTTCTTTTAGCGGCATTAAAAATAAACAACAACTTAGAGCGTATTGGAGATATTGCTGAAGGCATAGCCAAATACGTAATAAAATCAGACAGGAAGTTTGACATGAATTTATTAGAATCAACAAAAGTGTTACGCATGTTTGATGATTCAATAGACATCCTGACGGATATAAAAGTAGCTTTTGAAAATGAAGACACCTTATTGGCCCGCACTATTTTTTCAAGAGATGAAATATTAGACGAAATAAACAAGAATGCTGATAACGCCATTGCAGCTTATATAAAAACAAGTCCTGATAATATCAGTGAGGCTGTATTTGTCTTATCGATCATTCGCAAATTGGAACGCGTAGGCGATCAATCTAAAAACATCGCAGAAGAGATCATATTTTATGTTGAAGCAAAAGTGCTAAAACATCAAAAAGGAATTATGTAATTACTAAAAATGGCAACTTAAAAGTTGCCATTTTTAGTAATTTTCTATTTTTAATTATTTAGTTATATCCATAATATTCCCCGGATAATCTCCCGCAGAACCAAGATTAAAGTCGAGGCTTAAGTGAACCTCACCCGTACAAAAGTCAACAAAACTATTTCCTGCAGCAGCCCCGCCATCTGTTTGAACAGTATTATTAGGTGGTGCGCCGCCATAATCTCCTATGACTTGATTTGCTACACTGGCGTTACCTGCCCCAGGATTCAGCGTATCAATCGTAACGATCATCGGTTGCCTGTTTGTACCATAAGCCGGATTAGGATAAGCTACTATCGTAATTTGATTAGCCGCCGGCCCTGCAGTAACAGATGGAACCGCATCTCCGGGAGCGAAATCCGCCCAGTCATCTTCCACGAATGTATAACTACCACTGAAAATCGTTGCATCAAACTGGCAAGGTGTTTTATAGGTAAGCTCAACATTTGCCCCTGGTAATTTTGCAATATCCGGGCCATATGCTGAACCACCTTTTATAGTCGATGTTCCTGTAATGAATGCAGGCACTTCCTCTCCGTTTTGTAAGGTAATATTAGCGCCAAATTCATAAATATCACCAAGCCCTAAAGGCCCGAAAAGCCTTACCAGTGTGGTATCGGCAAAAGTAACGATCGTAGGAAAAGTAGTTATCCCTGCCTGTAAAATTTTCATAGATGTATCACTATAATTAGTTTTTACACCGTCTTTTACAACAACGATATCTATTGATTTTGGTTGCACATCACTTTTGAAATATAAATCCACAGTAAATGATCTCGTAAATGAACCAGTGCTTGGAATTATCTCATCACTTGCTGAATCAGTCAACAACGGAAGTGGCACTCTGGTCAGAGGTCCCAAATTAGGATTATCATTTTTTCTACACGAAGAAACCAATGCGAAAACCGCTATAAAAGTGATAACTGTAACTATTAATTTTTTCATATAAATTATTTTAAAATTCAGATATAAAATCTTTTATGGCAACCAAAATACTTTATAAGTAGATGGGTCTGTTTTTTGGGGAGGAGCATTTTGGTTTGCATTCAACTCATCCTGTCCGAACGGTAATGTTAAAGGATAATTTCTTGTTAACTGAACCGGAACAGCTGCTTGAGGGCCAGGTGTTGTTGGATCACCATTTACCGGAGGTTGATAAAAACCACCAGGGCAAACTGTAGGATCATTAGGATTGAACAAAACAGGAAATTTCGTACGCCTATAATCTGTATATTGATCAACACAATCCCCAAAAGCTGATATCCACTTTTCTGTCATGATTATTTCCATTTGCTGTGATGGGTTTGCATCATAATAGTTCATTATGTTATTAATGTACACTGTATCAGGACCACTGCCTACTATTTTAGGCACAGTCTGACTAGGTGCGTCAAGGCCAACAACAAAATCTACCTGGTTAAAAGATTCTGTCATTGCGGCTTGCAATTCTGTTCTGGGATTTCCCGCTATAACACCAGCTTCCATCAATTCAGCTTCAAGATATAATACATCTGCATAGGTAAGGAATCTATACGGTGCAGCACCGGTTCCGCTGGAAGCCGTTACAGGTAAAGCATCTCCCTGATCGTATTTGCCGCCCACAGGATATATACCCAATAGGGTCTGATTCGCATCTTGTAAAAAAGCGCTATTTGGCCCTATCGTTCCAAATAAAATAGAGATAAAACCACTGTCCCTATATTCTGTTTTATTGCTGGTAACAGTGGAAGGGCCCGATTGATTATAAAAATAATAAGGAACACGCGGATCTTTTATACCCGTAAATAGTCTTGGATCGTATCCTTTAAGAATAGAATAAAACCAAGGACTTATATAATTTGTTTTTTGAGAATTATAGTAATCGGCATAGCCTGGGTTTCTATTATCAGAACTACCCAATGTACCATAATGTAATATGAAACTTTGATCAGTAGCGCTTATCAGGGTATCTGCTGTTAATAAGGCATTTACATCGGCAGTTACATTTGTAATTAGCCTTTCCTGTGTAAGCATTTTTAATTTAATTGTATTGGCTGCTCTTACCCAGTTTAAAACATTTCCACCATAAATAATATCATCTGCCCCGGGAGTAATAGGATTTAGAGCTGTTGTATTTTGCAGATCTGTGATGCCACTATCGATCATAAGAAATAACTGTGGATATATTACACTTCCACTATCAAACTTAGGATTTGTTATTCCTTGCTGTAATTGTAACGCCTGAGAATAAGGAACGTTTCCAAAAAGATCTACCATTTCGCTGTAGGTATAAGCTTTTAAAATTTTGGCGATCCCTCTGTATTTTAAATTGCCCTGTGCTGTTGCGTTGGTAATGATCACCTGCAAATTTTGCAACACATCCTGGTAATAAGTTACACCTCCATTTGTTTGCGTTTCGGTGCCTCCGTATATGGTGTTCCAGGAATCATTTAAATAGAAATCTGATCCGGGTGCTCCATATTGATCAGGATCTTCCCGGGTGGTAAGCTGGTGTACATAAACACCTAGCACTTGTCCAAAGCCTGACACGCCAATAGCTGAACTTCCACTGATGCCTAAGCTGCCCGCTAAAGAGCTTTCAGCTGTTGGTAAAAGCTGTTGTACAGAAACTGTTGTAGGATTGCTGGGATCAGTATTTGTATCTAAAAATTTTTTACAGCTGCCCAAACCAATGGTGGCTAACAGTAGCACACTATAATAGATTATTCTCTTTATCATCGTAAAAAAATTTAATGTTTTTAAAATGTTACTTTTAAATTGATCCCATATCTTTTTGTTGTAGGAGCAGATGACAATTCTATTCCCTGTGTTGATGTTGAACCAAAGCTATTTTGTTCAGGATCAAAATTCGTATACTTAGGAACGCCTGGTGCAAAAAACCATAAATTTCTTCCTGTTACACTAAGAGATGCCGACCCAATAGGTAATCTGCCAAGAAAACGTTTTGGAATTTCATATCCCAATGAGACTTCCCGCAAATGCCATACCGTAGCATCATATACATTCCATTCTGAAGCGGCATTCGTAGCAAAAGTACCCTCGTTCCCGGTACCTCCGAAGAAATATATATCTTCTGTTGCTAACCTTTTTGTATTAGCTATCTCCTGACCACCACTGGTAAGTATCGGTTTTTCAGTAGTAGGATCACCGTATACCCCATTTATTATCCAGCTTGTTTCTCTATCCTGAGTGTCTTTCGTCACGCCACGGCCTAATTCATTGGTAATACTTTCTGAATATATCTGGCCGCCATGTGTATAATCAATTAAGATATCTAATGTGAATCCTTTGTAAACAAAAGTATTATCAAGACCCATTTTATATTTAGGATTCGGATCGCCGATATCACCTAATGTATGAGACGTTATCATATCGCCCGTTTGTGGATCGATCAATACATTTCCTAAAGAATCCCTTACAGTTTTACTACCATACAAGAAGCCAACAGGTTTACCCACTTCTATGTAAGGATTAATAGAATTAGTACCTCCCAATACTCCGAATAATGGAAGTCTTGTTAAGCCATTTGTTAACGATAACACTACATTTTCATTATGTGTAAACGTTCCATGTATATCCCATTCAAATGATTTTGTCCGTATGGGTGTTATTCCTAAATCTATTTCAACTCCCTTATTACTTATTTTTCCTAAGTTTTCAATTAACGCAATATACCCTGATGAAGCTGGTGTAGTTGCAGGAGATATTAACAAATCAGTGATCTTATCATACCAGGTGAAATCCAGTGATATCCTTCTTTTAAAAAATGATAATTGTGTACCCAACTCGGTTTCACGTGTGAATTCAGGGCCGATATCTGCATTGGCAGACTGAACATTATTAGAGGCCGAAGACTGGCCCAAAATTGGCGGATTTAAAAGAAAAGTATTTTGTGTCAAATAAGGTTGTGCATCTGCACCCACTTTTGCCCATCCTGCCCTGATCTTGCCAAAGTCCAATACATCGCTTTTGATCTTTAAGGCATCCGTAAAAACTAATGAACCCGATGCACCATAATACAAATAACTGTTCTTCGATGTAGATAAGGTAGAAGACTGATCATTTCGGGCTGTTAGATCAATAAAGGCAAAATTCTTAAACCCTAATGTTGCATCCGCATATAACCCAATTAATCTGTGCAAGGTAAACTGGTCTATATTATTTGTAACCGATGCCGCATTGTGTAAACTATAAATCCCCGCAGTAATAAAATCATTTCCAATATTTACCAGGTCTGTTGTTTTTACCTGGCTTACATTCTGGCCACCAAGAAGTTTAAATGAAAAAATGTTGCCAATATTAGGAGTAAAAGTTAAAATGAAATTCGATTCAATTTGTTCGCTGGTATAATTCTCTTCTGTTATGTTACCAACACCCGAAGCAGCGAGTGACCCAATATCAATCACTTCTTTACGTGTTAAAGACATTGCATTGCTTCCTATTTGATAATCTGCATGCAGCCATTTTCTAATCGCGTAATCCAAGTGAATACCTACGATAGTACGCGTTTCTCCGGTAGCAGAAGTGTTATGATAGTCGGCCCAAAATGGGTTATCAAATTGTGTAGGAAGTGGAGATAATGGTTTGCCTGATGCATCCTGACTTGGAAGACCTTCCAGGTTCCAGCTACGTGCTAAAAGTAAAGAACGGGCAAATGAAGAAGGCGCATTACTCTGAGCCTCTCCGAATAAACTACCCAACTGATTTGATTTGGAGTAACTGAAGTTCGCTCTTATATTAAGGCCGTTATCCAATTTTGTGTATCCGCCAAAACTAAGATTAGCGCGATCGTAATTTGAATTGGGTACATACCCGTCATGATTAATATATGAAACCGTTGAATTAAAAGAAGTTTTTTCATTGCCGCCTGAAAAGTTCAGTGAATTTTCATAGATATGCCCCGTTCTGAAAAGATCTTTTACGTTATTAGGATAAGCTTGGTAGGGTAAGCTATCGCCAATACCGGGGTATCCTGCATAGGCAGCATAGGTCGCAATAGAATCCACATTTTTGAAATTGGCACCCCATGAACCATTCGACCCATTACCCGCAACATCATAAGCTCCCTGGCCAAATTGATTTTGATAATCAGGCAAATTGGCCACTTTTTCAAAAGCCAGAGAAGTAGAATAGGTAACTTCCAATCCTTTTCTGCTTCTTGAAGCAGAACCAGATTTGGTAGTAATGATAATTACACCATTAGCAGCCCTTGAACCATATAAAGCCGATGCGGCACTACCTTTTAATATATTAAGTGTTGCAATATCGTTTGGATCCAGATCAGATATTCCACTTGAATAAGCACCACCACCACTAACCTGGTTGGTTGTAGTTATCTGGTCATTACTAAAAGGAACTCCATCTACAATGATCAAAGGCTGTGCGTCTCCAAAGAAGGTGGCATCTCCCCTGATCGTTATTCTTGTTGCCGCACCAGGTGTTCCCTGCGATTGCTGTATATTAACCCCAGCGACTTTTCCTTCCAGCGCTTTTAATACATCGGGCTCTGATTTTTGTAGCAGTATATTCGGATCAACTTTACTTACTGAATAGCCCAGGCCTCTTTCAGCACGCTTAATCCCCAAAGCCGTTACCACTACTTCGGTCAGCGCTTTTACATCCTTAGTTATAGAAACCGCAACATCACTTCCCACACTTGCCGGTACTTCTTTTGCGAGATAGCCAATTCCTGATATCTCCAATATAACGTTGTTTTCAGTAACATTAAGGCTAAATGTCCCATCGCCGCCTGTGCTAGTTCCTATTGCACTGCCTTTTACCTTAACTGATATCCCTGATAAAGGAGTTCCATCTTTTGCATCAGTGATTTTACCTGATACAATTCCCTGCGCAAATAGTGAATGAGAACTTAGTAGAAGAAAGGCTCCTAGAAGCGTCAAGAGTTTTTTCATATATAATTGTTTTAGAATTATCGGAATGACCTGACTTTTGTTAAGAAAAAGTTAGTATTTACTATTCTTTGTTAAATCTACGTTATAATTTTGATATTTCCGTCGAAAAACTTGATTAATTTAGAAAGAATGAATACATTTTTTAAAAATTAATATATAATATCAATGTTTGAACACAGATTTTTTAATAATATAACCTTGGGTTAAATAAATAACGATATTTTATAATTTGTATCTAAATATTGATAGTTTTTTATTATTTATTTATAACGTCCGTAGTATATTTTTATTGTTTTTTAAAGATTGGGTTCAAATGTATTTGTTCCTTTTTTGAGGATTATTTCTTTAAAATAAAATATTAGAAGAAAAGAATAATTAAGCAGTCATTAACAAAATAAGGATCGAGTGTTTGTTTTGTTAAGCTCATATTATTGTCTATTTTTATCGTTTTTATATTGTTCATATGAAATTGCAATTAGTTAGTACTCTTTTATTTGTAACAGTTGTAAGTAATATAAACGGGAAGAGCTTATTTACGGGATTTGATAAGCGTGAATATTATGCAACAATAGCATCAAAAAATATTGATTCAATTGATCATGAACTGAAAATAGTACAATCGAGTTCAATCATTGAAAAAGGCGCATACGAAGGAACATTGTTGATGACAAAGGCGGGGCTTGTAAAAAAAATAGCCGAGAAAGTAAATTATTTTAAGGCCGGCCGCTCTGAATTGGAAGCATCCATAAAAAAAAACAAAACAAATGCAGAGCTGCGTTTTCTACGATTAATTATTCAGGAAAATGCGCCGCCTATAGTCAATTATAAAGGCAATTTAAAGGAGGATAAAGTTTTGCTACAGCAATCTTTTAAAACATTATCGCCTGATGTACAAAAATGTATTCTTGATTATTGTAAAAGATCAAAAATACTCGACCAAAAAGATTTTTAATTTCAAAACGAATATGACTAAAAAAGTATTAGCAATTTATTATTCTCAATCAGGACAATTAGGAGAGATCATTGACAATTTAACAGGACCGCTTATTGCAGCCGGAGATTCTGTAGAGATCGTACAAGTTCAGCCGGCAACACCTTATCCTTTTCCGTGGAAAGGAGCAAGCTTTTTTGGGGTGATGCCTGATTGCGTATTAGCAGTGCCTGGCGAATTAGCACCGTTTCAATTAAAAGAAACAACCTACGATCTGATCATAGTAGGATACCAGGCATGGTTTCTATCTGCAAGCATACCTGCCAATACAATATTGCACCATCCTGCTTTTAGAGCTGTTGTAAAAAATACGCCGGTTATAACTATCACTGGCGCAAGAAATATGTGGATCAATGCTTTTGAAAAAGTTAAAAAAGTATTGCAGGGCGCCGATGCAAAATTGGTTGGTAATATAGCATTGGTAGATAAACATCCTAACCCCGTTAGCTTTGTTACTATTTTTCAATGGATGTTCAAAGCAAAAAAAGAACGTTACCTTAATATCTTTCCTTTACCAGGAGTTTCTGATGCAGATATTAAAAACACAAAAGAGTTTGGAACAATTATTGAATCACATCTTGCCACAAATAACTGGAATAGTCTGCAAGATGAATTGGTTGCTGCAAAAGCCGTTGTAATTAAATACAGATTAATGTATATTGAATCAAAAGCAGGACATATATTTAAGATCTGGGCAAATATCATCTCAAAAAAGAAAAATAAATCGGCATGGCTTGTTGCATTCAAATATTATCTTTTAATTGCGCTCTTTATTGCAGCACCAATTATATTAACTGTTGATGCAATATTTTTTAAACCGTTTTTATCTAAGAAAATTAAGACAAGGAAACAATATTTATTAGGAGTGAATTAATTTATAAGGAATGTCTTTCAATCAGGTTTATATAACTAATACATCAAGTTTTTTTCCTAATGAGCCGGTATCTAACGATGATATGGAATCGTATCTTGGCTTTATCGATGACAAGCCATCGAAATCCAAAAGGATCGTGTTAAGGAATAACGGTATCAAAAATAGGTTTTACGCTTTAAACAAAGGTGGCAAGTCAACGCACACCAATGCTGAGATGACAGCTAAGGCAGTTAGATCATTATTTAATAATGATGCGGCCAAACTAAATGCCATAGAATTACTGACTTGTGGCACTTCTTCACCCGATCAAATGATGCCATCGCATGCAGTAATGGTACATGGCGCCTTACCTGAAACAAAAAATATCGAAGTGGTTTCACCAGCTGGCGTTTGTTGCGCAGGCATGCATGCTTTTAAATATGCCTACATGGCCATTAAAACCGGTGACGTACACAATGCAGTAGCAACGGGTTCGGAAAGATTTTCACGCTCTCTTGTATCCGATGTTTTTGAAGATGAGGCACAAAAATTAAAACAGCTGGAAGAAAATCCATATATAGGTTTTGAAAAAGAATTTTTAAGATGGATGTTATCCGATGGTGCTGCAGCTTTTGCTATGTCTGACACACCCAACGAAAAAGGGTTAAGCTTGCGTGTTGATTGGGTTGAGGGCGCTTCTTTCGCCAATGAGAAAGAAGCTTGTATGTATATGGGCAGTGAAAAATTAGCAGATGGAACATTAACCAGTTATATGGATTACACTTCTGAAGATATAACAGGAAAATCTCTGTTAAGTATTAAGCAAGATGTAAAATTATTAAGCGAAAATATTATCCTGCTTGGCGGAATAAAACTGAAAGAAATTTTCGACAGAAGAAAATTAGATGTTACAAAGGTGGATTATTTTTTACCTCATATGTCGAGCGAATTTTTTAAGAGCAAAATATTTGACCAACTGATCGTAAATGGTATGGGCATTCCTTATGAAAAATGGTTCGTAAATTTAAGTACGGTAGGAAATGTTGGCGCAAGCTCAGTTTACTTAATGGTAGATGAATTGTTCCATAGCGGTAAATTACAAAAAGGGCAACAGCTCTTATTACTTGTTCCCGAAAGCTCACGTTTCTCTTATATGTATGCTATGCTTACTGTTTGTTAATTAAGTAGCAGGTAGCAAGAAGTTAGTAGCTTCTCATCTTGATACTTAGGACTTATATCTTGATACTTTTATTAAATCCAGGTTCAGATGAAAAAAGAAGAGATCCCGCAGGATAATGGCGCGTTAAATAAATTAACGAAAGAAGTTGTTTATGCGGTAGACAAAGATGGAAACTATTCAACAGACCTAAGTACTGGCTGGGAAATAAAAACTACCGCATTAGATGTAGCCTGGGATGATATCGCACAACGCATCGCTACCGCAAAACAAAAAGTGCTTAATAAAGAAGCTAGTCCGTTATTATTTTTTATGGAATATAGATTGATGGACCTGGCGATCGTTTCGGCCTATTCAGGATTTTGGAAATGGACCATTAAACGGCACCTGAAACCCGCAGTATTTGAAAAATTATCTGATAAAAAATTACAGCACTACGCAGAAACTTTTAATGTAAGTATTGAGGATCTTAAAAACATGACTGTACATGACAACTGATTTTACGCATTTACAGGCAGCACATTGCGAAAATGGTGTTACTATTAATTTGCTAAAGAGTATCGGCGTTGATAAAATAACTGAACCATTGGCATTTGGCATTGGATCAGGATTATTCTATATCTACATTCCGTTATTAAAAATAAATAATGGTCCGGCTATTGCTTTCCGCACACAACCGGGGCTTATCTTTAAAAGAACCTGTAAAGCTTTAGGTATACCTGTCGTAAGAAAAAAATTCACCTCGAAACCTGAAGCAGAAAAGTTTTTACAGGAATGCCTGAATGCCGGCCGGCCGGTTGGGTGCCAGGTAGGTGTCTATTATCTTAGTTATTTCCCAAAAGAATATCGTTTTCATTTCAATGCGCACAACCTGATCGTTTATGGAAGTGAAGGTGATACCTATTTGATCAGTGATCCGGTGATGGAAAATACTACTACACTAACCAAATACGAATTGGAACGTGTACGATTTGCCAAAGGTGCTTTAGCGCCACGCGGACAGATCTATTATCCTAAAGAGTCAAAGATCATTACGGATGATATAATGAGAAAAGCAATAAAAAGCGGCATAAAAAAGAATGCTGATGATATGCTCAACATTCCAATGTTTTTTATTGGCACAAAAGGAATAAAATATACGGCTAAAAAAATAAAAAGCTGGCGCGATAAATTAGGACTGAAAGATGCCGGATTATATCTCGCTCAGTTAGTACGTATGCAGGAAGAAATAGGAACAGGCGGCGGGGGCTTCCGTTATATTTACGGTGCATTCTTACAAGAAGCGTACGCCTATTTACCTAACGATGAATTATTGAAAAATTCTACATTAATGACCCAGGCCGGTGACCTATGGCGCACGGCAGCGGTACACGCCGCAGGTATTTACAAAGGAAGGATCGGCAGTCAGGCTGATTTCGATGTAATGGGCGACTACTTGTTAGAAATAGCTGAAATAGAAAAAAAGGCTTTCGAATCTCTCTCCAAAATAAAATGGCATTCATGAGTGCCATAGCTGTAAGCATAGAAAATCTTGGATTCACTTATCCGGGTCAACAAAACATTTTTACCGATCTCAATTTACAGATTGAGGCAGGTGAAAGATTTGGCATATTCGGACCTAACGGTGCAGGCAAGACGACATTAATGCATTGCATGACCGGTTTACTTTCTTTTCAACAGGGAAAACTTTCTTTATTCGGCAACGATATTGCTGCACACAAAAAGGAGACCAATAAGCTATTTGGTTTTGTACCACAAGATTTTTCTTTTTATCAGGAATTGAGTCCTGAACAAAACCTGGAATTTTTTGGTGCCTGGTGCGGCCTCAATAAACAAACTATCAAACAAAGAACAACAGAGTTACTAGAGGTTCTTGGCTTGGCCGATGTACGCAATAAACATGTACAAAAATTTTCAGGAGGTATGAAACGTAGGGTGAACCTTGCTATTGGCGTGATACATAATCCACGTATATTATTTTTAGATGAGCCGACTGTAGGTGTTGATATACAAACACGCAATGCCATTATTAATTATCTTAAAGAATTAAATGCTACTGGCACTACATTAATATATACATCACACCAATTAAGCGAAGCTGAAGAGTTGTGCAACAAGATCGCTTTGATAGAGGCAGGAAAAATAATTGCACACAACACATTGAGCAATTTATTAAGTGAGCATAAAGAGGCTGGCTTGGAAGGATTGTATTTGAATTTAACAGGTAAAGCATATAGAGACGGCAATGTATAAACTCTGGGCCACCATAAAAAAAGACATTCGCGTTCTGCTTAGAGATAAAGTAGGATTAACGCTGATGTTTACAATGCCCATTATTTTAGCGATCGTTATTACCACCATCCAAAACAGCACTTTTGAATTGGTCAATAATAATAAGGTGCCGCTTTTGCTATGCAATAGAGATACAGGTGATGCCAGCAAGCAATTGATCACTGCCATAGAAAAAGTGGGCATGTTTGATATCAAACAGGTAACCCAAAATCAAACAGACCAGGAGATCATCGATAGGATGCATGCAAAAGATGCACTGGTGGCTGTTATTATCCCCGAGAATTTTTCAGAAAAAATTGTAGCGAATGCAAGGAACATATCCGGCAAAGCTTTAAACAATTTTGGGTTACAGGCGGATACTACCAAAGCATCGGCAGACAGTGTTGAACCGCTTACTTTATACTATCACCCTGTATTACAAACCTCTTTCCGGCTTTCTGTAAATGGTGCATTGCGTAGTTCTTTACAATTAGTACAGAACAAACAAATTTTAAAGAGTCTGTATTTTGCTTTGAACGAAAAAGAATTGCCAAAAAATTTAGAAGATCAGGTAGTGAACGAAAATGTGCCGATCAATGAGATATCCGTATCGCGTGATGGCACCAGGAATATTCCTAATGCAACGCAGCACAATATTCCTGCATGGACGATCTTTGCTATGTTCTTTATTGTTATCTCATTAGGCAGTAGTATTGTGCGGGAAAAATTAAATGGCAGCTTTGTCCGGTTAAAAACTTTACCAACTAATTATTTAGTAGCGCTTATTTCAAAACAGCTAACTTACTTATTGGTAACGATAGTACAGGCCATTTGCATTTTTGCCATTGGTATATGGTTGTTCCCTATAATAGGTTTACCCAAGCTCAATTTACCATCAGACTTATTTAGCTTATTCATTGTTTTATTAATTTGTGGCTGGTGTGCCGTTAGCTTTGCCATTTGTATAGGTGTATTTGCCCAAACACAAGAACAGGCCAACGGGATCGGTGCTGTATCAGTAGTGCTTTTAGCCGCTATCGGGGGTATATTGGTTCCAAGTTTTGCCATGCCTAGTTCTTTTCATTTGCTCATACAATTATCTCCGTTACATTGGGCATTGGAAGCGTTTTATGGCTTATTTTTAGAAGGTGGAAAGCTACAAGATATTTTAATAAACATTTTACCTTTACTGATCATAACCGTCTTAATTCAATTAATAACATTTATGGGATTGAAAAGAAAAAATCTCATTTAAATATTTACAATGGAAACAGCTGCATTAAAACAACAATTAAAAGAACAGATCATTTCATTTTTAAATCTTTTATCCGTAAAACCGGAAGACATAAAAGATGATGAACCTTTATTTGGTGAAGGCCTTGGCCTTGATTCTATCGACTCACTTGAGCTGATCGTTTTACTAGGCAGGGAATATGGCATCGACATAAAAGATCCGAAAGAAGGAAGAAAAATTTTAGTAGATGTAAATACCATGGTTGCTTACATCGAAGCACACAGAACAAAATAAATTATTTTTCATTGAGCAGGATCGTTGTTACAGGTATTGGAGTGATAAGTGCTATAGGAAATACTGTAGCAGAAAATCGTATGGCGTTACAAGATGGTAAATGTGGCATTTCCACCTTAAGCCTTCTTCCTTCAAAATATGCCGGATTAATGCCTTTCGGCGAAATAAAGATCACAACGGAAGAACTAAAACAAAAACTACGTGCTACCGAACATGGTATTACAAGAACCTCATTATTGGCCTTACATGCGTTTGATGAAGCGATAAAAGATAGTCAGCTTAGCCATGATGAAATAACAGCCATTGATACGGCACTAATTGGTGCCAGCACTGTCGGTGGAATGTGTTTAACGGATGAGCTGTACAATGATGCGAATAAAAATGAAGGCGGCTCTGAATACCTGTCTTCCTATGACTGCGCTTCGGTAAATATTTATTTGCAGGAACGATATAAAATAAACGGCCCTGTTAATACTATTAATACCGCCTGTTCTTCTTCTGCTAACGCGATCATGTTTGGAGTAAGGCTGATTAAAGCCGGTATAGTAAGCAGGGCAATTGTTGGTGGCGTTGATTCTTTAGCAAAATTTACCATCAACGGATTTAATGCATTGCATATTTTATCTGCCGATATCTGCGCACCGTTTGATGAGCAACGCAAAGGCTTGAATTTAGGAGAAGGTGCGGCTTTTTTAGTATTGGAAAAAGAAGAAGATGCCGCTAATAAAAAAATATATGCGGAAGTGAGTGGTTACTGCAATGCCAATGATTCTTTTCATCCATCATCGCTATCTGATGAAGGTGACGGGCCATATTTGTCCATGAAAGGCGCGCTGGAAGTTGCCGGCTTAACAGCTGATAAGATTGGTTTTATCAATGCCCATGGCACAGCAACCGAAAACAATGATATGGTGGAAAGTACAGCAATGCTTCGTTTATTTGGTACGCCTCCCGCGTTTGCTTCAACAAAATCAAATATCGGACACACACTTGGCGCAGCAGGCGCTATTGAAGCTGTGTACAGCATTTTAAATCTTACACGCCAGGAAGTATACGCAGGACTTAACTGTCACCAACCTATTTCAGCAACAGGTTTAGTTCCTGTACAAGCCTATAAAAAAATGCCTTTGCAACATGTAATGTCTAACTCATTCGGATTTGCAGGCAATTGTACATCACTGATCTTTTCTACAATCTGATAGCATGCTTTATATTCATCAATCAACCTGCATATCGCCACAACAAACTTTTTTAGAAGTTGATCTCAATACAGTCCACGCATCTTCAGACAATAAGTTAAAAGTAATAGAGCCAACCTATGAAGGTATCCCTCCCGGAATTTTACGAAGAATGGGTAAGGCCGTTAGAATCGGCGTTGGTTCAGCACTGCCGTTACTTAAAGCAGTTTCGCTGGATGGATTTATAATAGGCACTGCAAACGGTGGTATGGAAGACTGCATCAAATTTTTAAATCAAATAATACAATACGATGAAGGTCTATTAACGCCAGGCAACTTTGTACAAAGCACCCCTAATGCCATTGCAGGACAGCTAGGCTTATTAACTAAGAACAAAGGTTATAACATTACACATGTTCATCGCGGGTTATCATTTGAAAATGCTGCTATTGATGCAATGATGATGTTACACGAATACCCATCCAACAATTATTTGTTAGGCGCTGTGGACGAAATATCAGCATACAATTACAATATTGACTATTTATCCGGCTGGTATAAAAAAGAAATGCTCTCCAATAAAGAATTGTATCAAACAAATTCGGCAGGCAGCATTGCAGGAGAAAGTGCCGTAATGTTTATTGTAAATGGAGATGAAACAAATGCCGTAGCACGCCTGCGGGGCATACAAACATTACATACTACTGATGAAAATAGTATTGAAAAACAGGTAAATGTTTTTATACAAAAACATTTACCTGACGAAGAAAAAATTGACCTGCTCCTTTCAGGAGAAAATGGTGATAACAGGCTGTCGAAATATTATACTGTTGTAGAAAGTAGTATAGGGAAAACTACGGCACGCTTTAAACATATAAGCGGAGAATACGCTACTGCAAGTTCTTTTGCAGTATGGTTAGCTACCCAGATCCTTACAACGCAAAAGGTACCATCACACATGTTACAAAAAAGTGGCCAGCCATCAATCATAAAAAATATCCTCATCTATAATAATTATAAAGGCGCTCAACATAGTTTTATTTTGTTAACGAAAGGAAATTAGTTGCATGAAAAAATTACATATCCATTATTTTCAACACGTTCCTTTTGAGGGTTTGGGCTGCATTGAAAAATGGATCGAAGAAAAGGGGCACACGGTGAACCATACCAAATTTTACGAGGCTGAAGTATTACCAGCCATGACAGATTTTGATTGGCTGATCATTATGGGCGGGCCAATGGGTGTGTATGATGATGCCACATTTACGTGGTTACAGCAAGAAAAAGAATTTATCAAACAAGCAATTACTGCAGACAAAACGGTGATTGGTATTTGCCTGGGGTCTCAGCTCATTGCCGCGGCACTTGGCGCTGACGTATATAAAAACACGCAAAAAGAAATAGGCTGGTTTGATGTAGCGCTAACCGCTATAGGCAAAGAAAATAAATTACTCGAAGGATTTGACGATCAGTTTAAAGTATTTCATTGGCATGGAGATACATTTAACTTGCCTGAAGGTGCTGAACATTTAATACAAACAGACATTTGTAAAAATCAATCTTTTTTATACAAAAAAAAGGTGCTGGGTTTGCAATTTCATTTAGAAGCGACAAAGGAAACATTAGTACAAATGACTGTACATGGAAAAAACGAATTGATCGCAAGCGACTCTATTCAAACTGAAAAAGAAATAATAACGACAACCCATTACATCGATGGTAACAATATAATGTTGTTTACTATTTTAGATAGGCTAGCCAGCTAAAGAAGTTTATTTCGCTTTAAGTTTTATTATTGCATTTTTTGTAAAGCTGCTTAACACCAATTTTCCGCTGATCGCTGCTCTCTCTTTCAATAATTCATCCCAATTTTCTGTTCCACTCCAAAACATTTTTTTCATTTGCAGCATTGCCTGCGGACTATAGTGAGACAAATTCTGCGCCATGCGATTGATCGATTCATCCATATTTTCTGTGTTCTCGTGTACTTCTGCATATAGGCCTTTTCTCTTTGCCCAATCACTGTTGCGCCACATACTGGCATCAATTGCCAATGCGGTAAAAGAAGACTTACCTATTTTTCTTTCCACAGCGGGACCGATTACGAAAGGGCCAAAACCGATAGCCAACTCACTTAACTTGATCTCTGCTTTATCAACTGCAATAGCATAATCAACTGCCGCAGCCAATCCTACCCCACCTCCAACGCATTTACCCTGTATGCGGCCTATGATAAATTTGGGGCATTTACGCATGGCATTAATAATATGAGCAAAGCTGCTAAAGAATGCTGTTCCTTCAGCTTCAGTTTTTATTTCTTTCAATTCTTCCAATGAAGCGCCCGAACAAAATGCCCTGTCTCCTGCACTTTTTAAGATGATCACTTTTGTCTCATCATGCGTGCCTGCAAAATGAATTTCTTTTGCCAACGCTTCAATAATCTTGCTGGGTAAAGAATTACTTTGAGGATGAAAAAACTCGATCGTTGTTATGCTATTATGTGTCTCAACTTTTACATACCCTTCTTTTACTTCCTGTATCATAATATTACTGTTAGTTAGGTTTTCAAAAATAAGCCGTTATGTTTTCTTTTTTGCACCTGTTTAAAAAAATAATTCCTGCTATCTATTTATTTCTTTTCTTAATTCCTTTGCCGTTTTACTGCTTCCATCATGGCTCCAACCCGGAGGCATAAAAAGATATTTAAGTTTGATAAAAAAGCTTGTCTTTTTTTGCAGGTCCTTACCGATGCTGTGCCACTCATGAAAAATAATTTTTATGGGATGATGTGGATTTTCCAATGGTTTGGTGAGGCCGTATACAACCGGCTCTTCCGGTAGTTCTTCCTGAAATGTACCAAATAATTTATCCCATATAATTAAGCACATACCCATATTTTTATCCAGGTACCTAATATTGCTTGCGTGATGAACCCTATGGTGACTTGGACTTACAAACAATACCTCAAACCAGGCCGGCATTTTTTGTACCATTTTTGTGTGGACCAGTATCCCGTATATCTGCGTTAACGCATACATAAATACTATGTCTGCAGGACTGAATCCCAAAAATGCCAGCGGTATAAAATAGATAAAACGATACAACGGCTGAAAGACTGAAGAGCGGAAACCTGTAGTTAAATTAAACTCGTCGGAAGAATGATGGGTTACATGCACGGCCCAAAATACCCTGCAATAATGGTCAACCCTGTGCTCAAAATAATAAACAAGATCTTCCAGCACAAATAACAATGGCCAATAGATCCAGGGGTTAGTACTTACCTTAAACACGTGATGGTCGTAAAACCATTGAAGAATAATAAAAAGATAAACGATCCTGAATAACAGATCTATTCCCGCATTTAAAAGTGAGAGATAGATATTCATCAACGTATCCTTAACCGTGTAATATTTTTTAAAGTGCAGGTGACTTAATAAAATTTCAGAACCAATTACAATAATGTAGAGTGGCGTAGCAATTGTTATTAATGTTTTTTCATTAAGCTGGAATGACATAATATATAGTTAGGGAACCTACTATTAAACGCTAAATTTTGATGCCTATTGTTTTATTGTACCTAGTATTCTGCACATTTATACAGACATGATATCTTTTTCTTTTGCTTCGAGGTGTTTTTCTACCAGTGTGATAAAACGGTTGGTGAGGTCTTGTACTTCTGCTTCAGCATCTTTGGCAGCATCTTCACTTAATCCGTCTTTTTGTAATTTTTTTATCTGTTCGATAGAATCCCTGCGGATATTTCTGACAGAAATTTTTCCGTTTTCACCTTCCGCATTAGCCCTTTTCACTAATTCCCTTCTTCTTTCTTCCGTTAATGGTGGTAAAAATAAACGAATAATATTCCCATCATTTTGCGGGTTGATACCAATATTGCTGGCAATGATCGCTCTTTCAATAACCTGCAACATGTTTTTTTCCCAGGGTTGTATGGATATCGTGCGTGCATCCAACACTGATATATTAGCTATCTGCGCGATAGCAGTAGGTGCGCCATAATAATCGGCTACAATTCCATCCAGCATAGTAGGACTGGCTTTTCCGGCACGTATCTTAGTCAATTCAGCCTCTAAATGACTGATCGCTTTTTTCATTAGGGCTTCTGTTTCCATCTTAACGAGCGTTAATTCTTCTGACATATCGTAAACATTGATTGGCTGCAAAACTAAAGAAAAGAATGATGTATAAGACCATCCGGTAAATAGTCTGAAAAATTAATTAAAAATGGGGGAAAAGATATTTATTTAGATTCCATGTGCTCAGTAACCAGCGTAAGTATCTTGGCAGATTTCATAACGGTTGGTGCCGGAATATTTTTACTGTTTGACAATTTATTTTTAGGCCTGCTATAATAAATTATGAGGGTAGAAGCCAACGATGTTAGCAATAAGATAGCAATAGTAATGGTAGTACCCATCCCCTGTAATAAAAACGCCAATCCGATAAAACCCGCATTAGCAGCAACACAGCCAATTGTAATGGTCCGGTGTGTTAGGCCAAGATCCAATAAAAAATGATGTATATGAAGCCTATCCGGACTAAAGGGGGAACGTTTATTCAGTAAACGCAGACTAAACACTCGTAAGGTATCAAAAAGAGGCACTATTAATATTGCAAATCCTATGGCAGGAGCCGCTTTTAATGGAAATGCGCCTGAAGGATTACCCGCGATATTGATAAATTTTATTACAAGTATAGCATTCACCAATCCTATTAATAATGATCCCGTGTCACCCATAAATATTTTAGCAGGCGAGAAATTATATACCAAAAAACCGATAAGGCTTCCTGTCATTGAAAAAGCTATGATCGAGTAAATCGGATACCCTGCATAAAAAAAGTAGGTGCCAAAAATGAGTGTTGTTAATAAGCCTAAGCATCCTGCAAGCCCATCAATGCCATCAATCAAATTAAAGGAGTTGATAATAACTAATACAGTAAATAATGTAAGTATGCCACTTGCAATACGTGGAATTGAATAAATGCCTAGAAAACCGTGCATATTGGCAAGATGAACCCCACCAAATTTAATAATGATACATGCAGCGACCAATTGGCCAATAAATTTTTTTGAGGCAGATAAAACAAGGATATCGTCTTTAATACCCAGAAAAAAGATCACAATTGCTGCAGCCGCATAATACTGTAATTGTGAATTAGTAGTTGTTGTTGGAACACACAATAATATGGCTAATATAAACCCTGCGAATATCCCCAACCCCCCCAAAGTTGGTATAACAACTTTATGCACTTTACGTTCATCAGGTTCATCAAATAATTTTTTATCCCTGGCAACCTTTATGATAATAGGGATTGCAAAAAAGGTGATAATGAAAGCCAAAGCTCCGCTCAATAAAATATTCTCCATTCCAAAATTGTTTAATAGTTATCTCACTAATGTTTAAACATATGCAGGCTATCATTATACATCATCCATACAATAATCGAGCCTAACCCTTACAAGACAACTATTCTCTTGAAATTGTTGCCTCGAATTTCTCTATTAAAAACAAAATAGGTTAATATATATACGTTGAAAAACGTACCACAAGATAACAAATAATAGTTTAGAGTCATAATTGTTAAGGGCCGATTACATTAACGGCAAATTTTATTTTTTATTGGTATCTGTATGGTATTTCTTTTGATTTGAAGTAGGTTTGCAGCCTAGAAAATAAAATATGGCTAATTTAAAAGATACGGCAACACAGGTACGCAGAGATATAGTAAGAATGGTACACGCAGTACAAAGCGGGCATCCCGGTGGTTCATTGGGCTGTGCAGATTTTTTTGTAGCGCTGTATTTCAAAGTAATGAAGCGTAAAGAAGGTTTTGACATGGATGCCAAAGGAGAAGATGCCTTTTTTTTAAGCAATGGACATATTTCTCCGGTATTTTATAGTGTTTTAGCCCGCTCAGGTTATTTTCCTATTAGCGAATTAAGCACCTTCAGAAAATTGAATAGCCGCTTACAGGGCCATCCTACTACGCACGAGCATTTACCAGGCGTTCGTATGGCCAGCGGATCATTAGGACAGGGTTTTAGCGTTGCGATCGGTGCGGCAATGGCTAAAAAATTAAATAAGGATACCAATATTGTTTATTCATTACACGGTGATGGCGAACTGGATGAAGGGCAGAACTGGGAAGCGATCATGTTTGCACATCACCATAAAGTAGATAATTTAATATCTACGATCGATTGGAACGGCCAGCAAATTGATGGTACAACCGACCAGGTGATGAGCCTGATCAGCCTTCCTGCTAAATTTGAGGCTTTTGGCTGGGAAGTGATCATTCTTGAAAAAGGAAATGATATTGATGCTATTATCGCTACATTGGAAAAAGCCAAAACCTTTGTAGGTAAAGGTAAACCGATCGTTATTTTGATGAAAACGGTGATGGGACAAGGAGTTGATTTTATGGAAGGCCACCACGAATGGCATGGAACTGCACCCAGTGATGCGCAGTTAAAAACAGCTTTGGACCAATTACCTGAGACTTTGGGCGATTATTAAATTTTGATTAAGAAATTGCTTATAAAAATGAAAAGCGGCCTGAAAACGGCTGCTTTTTTATTGGTTTAACTGCAATTTTATTGCCCGTATCATAAATAGTGTCAAATTTTTTATTGATAATCAATCAATTATAAAGGTACGATAAAAAATAATTACTTTTTTCCTTGGAAAACTGTGTAATATAATGCTACCTTCGCCGTCCATTTAAAAAACACCGGGATAGCGGTGTAATCATTTAAAACAAATAATACAATGAGTAAACTACATTTCACCACTAAACATGCGAACGAGGCTACCGTTACTCACAACTGGTATGTTGTTGATGGTACTAATCAAACCGTTGGGCGCATCTGTTCTAAAATCGCAGCAGTTTTGCGCGGTAAGAACAAAGCTTATTACACACCACACGTTGACTGTGGAGATTTCGTTATCGTGATCAATTGCGAAAAAATGAAATTGACCGGCACGAAGATGGACGACAAAATTTACGATACTTACACTGGCCATCCAGGCGGACGTAAAGAAGAAGTTGCTAAAGATCTACAAAAGCGCAGACCGGAAGTTCTTGTTGAAAGAGCGGTTAAAGGTATGTTGCCTAAAAATCGTCTTGGCCGTAAGATGTATAAAAAATTATTCGTGTATGCTGGTCCGAACCATCCGCATTCATCACAAAAACCTCAAACATTCACTTTCTAATTATATAAATAATGGAAAAACAAAAAAATGCCGTTGGTCGTCGTAAAGAAGCTGTAACCCGTGTTTTCTTAAGCAAGGGAGAAGGTAAGATCACCATTAACGGTAAAGATTATAAAGACTACTTTTCACTGGTTTACTTACAAAATCAAGTAGAAGCTCCTTTCAAAACAGTTGAAGTGGCTGATAAATTTGATATCGTTGTGAATGCAAAAGGCGGTGGTATTAAAGGACAGGCAGAAGCTATTAAATTAGGTATTGCACGTGTTTTGTTGGAAGTAAATCCAGAATATCGTCCGGCATTGAAAGCTGCAGGCTTACTTAAAAGAGATCCACGTTCTGTTGAGCGTAAAAAACCAGGTCTTAAAAAAGCAAGAAAAAGCTTCCAGTTCAGCAAACGTTAATCGTTTCAGAATTCATGGTGTATTGTTCTTGGTTCATTGGAAATTTATTCTTTGAACTACTAACAGGAACCAATGGACAAGCAACCAGGAACAATAATTTAAAAAACACTCTTTAAATAAATACAATGGA
This sequence comes from Ferruginibacter sp., assembly GCA_035485735.1. Classification (GTDB taxonomy): domain Bacteria; phylum Bacteroidota; class Bacteroidia; order Chitinophagales; family Chitinophagaceae; genus Ferruginibacter. The sequence continues at coordinate 428,281 of DATHNS010000025.1, read as the reverse complement.
AAATAATACTTCCTTACAACAGCAACTTCTTGAAGCAGGCGTACATTTTGGACATCTTAGAAAAAAATGGAACCCAAAGATGTTACCTTACATTTTTGCTGAGAAAAAAGGTATTCATATTATCGATCTAAACAAAACGGTAGAAGGTTTGCAAGAAACTGCTGCTGCTTTGAAATCGATCGCTAAAAGTGGTAAAAAGATAATGTTTGTAGCTACAAAAAAACAAGCGAAAGAAATCGTTGCTGATTGTGCTCAAAAGATCAATATGCCATTTGTTACAGAACGTTGGTTAGGTGGTATGCTAACTAACTTCAATACTGTTCGTAAAAGCGTTAAAAAAATGCAGAGCATCGAAAAGATGTTGAACGACGGCAGCATTGATAATTTAACTAAAAAAGAACGTTTAACATTAACACGCGATAAAGAAAAGATGGAGAAAGTGTTGGGTGGTATCGCGCAAATTAGCCGTGTACCAGCAGCGTTATTCTTGGTAGATATCGGTCACGAACATATCGCTTTAGCAGAAGCTAAACGTTTAGGCATTACAACATTTGGTATGGTTGATACGAACTGTGATCCTAACAAAGTTGAATTTGCCATCCCTGCAAATGATGATGCTACTAAATCGATCGCTATTATCGTAAACTATATCACTGCAGCAATCGCCGAAGGTTTGGCTGAACGCCAGGCTGAAAAAGATGAAGATGACAGTGCTAGCGATGTAGAGGAAAGTCCGGAAGCAAAAGCGGCCCGCTTTGAACAAAAAGTTGGTGAAGGTGATGACAGAGGTAAACGTGCAAGAGGTGCAGCTCCAACAAAACGCCGTGTTCCAGGTCCTGGCGCAAGTGGTGGTGCCAGAAGGCCAGGTGGTCCAGGTGCAGGCCCAAGATAATTTTCAAATTTTCAACAACTAATAGAAAATGCAAAGAGATGATATACTTTGCATTTTCCTTTTCTATTAATTTTTAATATTAATCTTAATTATATGAGTGCAACAATAACAGCAGCAGACATCAACAAATTACGCCAGGCAACAGGTGCAGGTATGTTAGATTGTCGTAAAGCATTAACAGAAAGTAATGGTGATTTTGAAGCAGCGATCGATTGGTTACGTAAACACGGCCAAAAAGTAGCAGCTAAACGTAGTGACAGAGAAGCCAAAGAAGGTGTTATCCTTGCTAAAACAACTGCAGATAATAAAACTGGTATGATCGTTTGTATCAGCTGCGAAACTGATTTCGTTAGCAAGAATGCAGAGTTTGTAGCCTTTGCTCAATCAATTGCAGATGCAGCTATTTCAAATAACGTAAAGAGTGCAGAAGAATTGAACGCAGTATCTATCGGTGGTAAAAAAGTAGCTGATCTTATCAATGATAAATTAGCTGCAATCGGAGAAAAAATTGAGATCTCTAAATTCGAAAGAGTGGAAGCGCCTTATGTAGCTTCTTATATTCATGGGCAAAACCGTATGGGTGTTTTAGTAGGTTTTACTAAGACGGCAGGTGATGCAGGTAAAGATGTAGCGATGCAAATTGCTGCAATGAATCCTTTGGCTGTTGATGAAACTTCTATCTCTCCTGAAATGATCGCTAGAGAAAAAGATATCGCTATCGAACAAATTAAAGCAGAAGGTAAACCAGCTGAAATGGCTGAAAAAATTGCCGTAGGTAAGATCAACAAATTCTTTAAAGACAATACATTATTGGCTCAGCCGTTTGTAAAGGACGCTACTAAATCAGTAAGCGATTTCTTGAAAAGTGTTGATGCTGACCTAAAAGTTACAGAATTCAAAAGAGTAGCATTAGGCTAAAATATATTTCAATTTTATAAAAAAGGCTGTCTCATAAGGGACGGCCTTTTTTGTGCTGGTACTTTAGAACAGGCTGTAGTGGTTTTTAAAACTCCCATAGCCTTTAGATTTTTTTACAAGTTTAAAAATATATCTTCGCAAACGAAATCAGGTATCTCACGCTACAAATCATATTTATGCAACCAAAGTACAAGCGAATTCTACTCAAATTGTCAGGTGAATCTTTAATGGGAGATAAGAATTTTGGATTAGATTCCGATGTTATTGCACAATATGCGCAGGATATTAAACAGATAACGCAATTAGGAGTACAGGTGGCTATTGTGATTGGAGGTGGTAATATTTACCGTGGAATGAACGAAGCAGAAACAGGCATTGAAAGAGCGCAGGGTGATTATATGGGCATGTTGGCCACCGTGATCAATGGTATGGCTTTACAAAGTGGTTTAGAAAAAGCAGGCGTATATACACGTTTACAAAGCGCCATTAAAATGGAACAGATCGCTGAGCCTTATATCCGCAGAAGAGCTATTCGTCACGTAGAAAAAGGAAGAGTCGTAATATTTGGTGCTGGTACAGGAAATCCATATTTCACTACTGATACAGCTGGTTCGTTAAGGGCCATTGAAATTAAAGCTGATGTTATTTTAAAAGGAACCCGCGTTGATGGTATTTATACAGCTGATCCTGAAAAAGATAAAACAGCTACTAAGTTTGAAACGATCTCTTTTGCAGAATGTATCAGCAAAAATTTAAAAGTGATGGATATGACCGCTTTTACGTTATGCATGGAAAACGAATTGCCGATCATTGTATTTAATATGAATGAACCAGGTAACTTATTAAAAGTGGTAACAGGAGATAAGGTCGGCACTTTAGTGAAAGGATAATTGTATAGATCTATAGAGAATTTAAATACGCGTCTATATTTCCGATCGAAGATATTACCGGCAGCATTGATACTATTTGAGCACTGGCAGTCCCCGAAGGAGTAGCCGTTACAAAATTTTGATATCCTAAATAATAATCATTCCCCTGCTTTGAAATAACAATCATCGTTGCCTGTTGGCCAACTGGAATTATTTGTGTGGTTGAAAATATATGACTCGTTGCATCTCCATATAAACTTACTACAGATCCAATATTATTAAATACCAAATAGGCGACACTGGTAGCATTGGTAAAATTCGATGGCATATCGATAGCGACAGTTGTTTTAATAGCATTTGTATCATACAAATTTTCGAAACTCATCCACTTTAAATTATTGCTTATGATCGCATAAGTAGTATCATTCGTTTCAGATATACTATCGTTAGTAACATCGGTATTTGCTGTCCAGTTAAAATAATCTACTCCTGCCTGGTTGGCGGTAAATGTTTCTGTTGAAGCGATAGAAGAATCGGTAGTATAACTTACTGTGTATTTTGCGCCATTGGCCAATTGCACATCGCTCCCATTTTGACTGAACGCAAGAAACAAACTGCCTTCTGATATTAATAATTGGTTATCGGCAACAGTAGATAGCCCCGCTCTAATCAGATCTCCTTTTGTTTTAATAACCAGTGTTTGTTGTTGTATTGTACCAGTCACATACTGATCAGCCGAATTTACAAAAGTATTGGGTGCAAAAGTAAATGCTAGTCCTGAGGGTGTGGTAATATTGGTGGTAGTATTTGACACCGTGAAACTATCCGAAACAGGTATAATTGCAAGTGCATTTTTTAAACCGGTTACAGGCAGGGAAGAAGATATTACATTGTACCATGCATTATCCGGACCTGTTAATTGACCTGCATCGGGTACAAATTTATTAGTGCTTTTTTCACATCCCGTTAGACATACTACTCCTGTTATAAGAATAAGTAATGTGCGAATTCTACTCATCATTAATTAATTTGCTCTTCTAAATAGATACGAGATTTTTTGTTTGTGCTGCCTGCTGTTATTATAAATCTAAACGCAAGCCGATGTGCATACCGACAGTAGTGTATTTTTGTTGTACGGGAGATTCATTACTGGTCATTGAGCTAAAGTTATAGCGGAAATAAGGTTCAGCGAAGATATGCCATTGGTCATTCAGCTTATAAAATACGGATGCACCTCCCGTAATACCCAGTCCTATGTTGGTTTTATACTGATAAGCCAAAGAAGACGTTTTACCGGTATTGATACTTTCAGGTTGAGAGCTTGAATCTAAAACCTGGCCTTGCTGCCAACTGTAAATATTCATGATCGGGCCCGCATTGATATTAATGTGTATTTTATCATTACCTAATTCATATCCGAAAAGAACAGGCACATCAACACTACGGTAATGGTTATACGAAGTTTTATACTTCGCTCCGCTTATGGTATATGAACCTGTTGTATCATGTGTTACCGGATCGATGACGTACACTATTTCTGAAATATTATTTTCTACAAAAGTGAATTTTTCATTGATCTGGCTATAATTCAAACCGCCGGCAATACTAATGCCACTTCTGAATACTTTGGTGTAACGAAGTCCTGCACTAAAAGCGCTCGAAAAGCTTGTACTTTGTTTTCTTTTCTGCAAATAGGCAGAATTAGCGGTGTCAGTCAAACTTCTAATAGAATAATCCGGCCCTACATATACTTCAACATACTGTTTGTTTCCCGCAACATCCTTTTCAACAGTAGGGCATTCAGGAAGATAGATCTTTGTTGAAATGTTTTTGACAATTTCAATAGAATCGATGACAGATGGCCTTATTATTTTTTCTGCCGTAAATAATAATTTATTCGTCAAATATCCTTGTGGAGAAAAGATCGATATGTGCTTTTTACCTTTTAGCATCCTGGAATTTGATACAGTGCTGTACGCTCTGTCTGTATTGTCATCCACCATTCCACCTGTACCCTTTATTGCAAGGTATCCATCTAAGAATCCGGTAGCATTATGCCTGTGAGCAAGAGTATGCTTTGCCTTTACATGAGAAAGGCTAGTAGCTGTATAATCGTTATTGGTATTGAAATTATTATTCGTAGCCGCACGTACATTATTTATTTGAGCCGCATTTTTATTTTTTGCCAAAGCACTAACAGTTAATTCATTCGTTGGCTTGTTGAATTTATCTGTTGCTTTTGTTGATACTTCTGTATTGTTTGTAGCGTTACCGTCTGTTACATTTCCCGACTGGGAATTGTGCAAGGCCGTATTATTTATTCCATGTTGTGCTTCGGTAATATTTGTAGCATTATTACTTGCTGTATTTTCTGTCGTTGAATTTTGCAGCGATGCTGTAGTCTGATGAGAAATTTGATTGGCAGAAGTATTTGCGCCATGAATACCAGTAGCTGCAATTGTGTTATTTGAATTTGTACTATTAGTGGTGTTATTACTATTGATCGACAATAAGATACCCGAAACTCCTATCAGGAATACTCCTGTCAATAACAGTATGTTCTTGTTATTCAGATAGCTGATCCAAAAAATTCCTGGCCTTTTTTTCTTCCTTGCCGCAACAATATTATCCCAGATATGAGGAGGGACTTCGGAATTGTAATTCTCGAGGTTGGTTTTAAAAAAGTTATCAAAATTTTTCATATCGCTCATACAGCAATTTTTTGTAATTCCAGGATCTGCTTTTGTAGCATATTCCTCGCTTTTACCAGCTGACTCCTGCTAGTACCTGGCTGTATGCCTAACATTTCTGCAATCTCATCATGCTGATATCCTTCTATAACATACAAGTTAAAAATAAGCTTGTAGCCACTTGGCAGCATATTGATCAGGTCCATTAATTCTTTTTCTGTAAGATCTGAATAAGCAGAAGGCTCTACTGCACTTTCATCCTTATCTTTTATTTCATAGCCAACTACTTCTTTTTCATAGCGCCTAAGTGAATATTTTTTTAAGGCCGTGTTCACAACAATTCTCCGTATCCATCCTTCAAAAGAGCCTTCAAATTTAAATTGGTGCATCTTGTCAAAAACTTTAATAAAAGCATCCTGCAAAATATCCTCCGCATCTGCCGAACTACGGGCATACCGAAGGCATACGCCCAACATGCGGCCGCTGAAACGGTCAAACACCTCCTTTTGACTGGCGGCATCTTCCCTTATGCAAGCTTTTATTAACTGGATCTCGGTCAATTTACTGTTTGTTTACAGTGCGCCTTTCAGGTAGTAAGACGCCCTGGTTAGTATATACGTTGCCTGAATGCTTTTATTGTGTAATAAATACACAATTCGTACTTTTTCACTCCATTTTACCACTAGGAAAGTTAACACTTTATTCGCTCATACCAGTATTCTTTTTTATATGATTTATTTAATCGAGTTTTGTTTAATTAATACGTTCAAAATGAGTTCAATAGCAGCCATACGAAAAGACTATAAACTTGCCACGCTCAGTGAGCTGGAGATCGACAAAAATCCCATCAAACAATTTGGCAAATGGTGGGATGAAGCGATCAACTGTGCTATAGATGAAGTAAACGCGATGACATTAGCTACTGCTACTTTACAAGGAAAACCCTCTGCAAGGATCGTGTTATTAAAAGGATATGATGACAATGGTTTCAGTTTTTTTACAAATTATGAAAGCCATAAAGGAATTGAATTAGGCGCAAATCCACAAGCGAGCCTCGTTTTTTTCTGGAAAGAATTGGAGCGCCAGGTAAGAATAGAAGGCATAACAGAAAAACTAACTGCGAAGGAAAACGACACCTATTTTTTATCAAGGCCCGAAGGCAGTCGTATCGGCGCATGGGCGTCTCCGCAAAGCCAGGTCATTAAACAAAGAGAAGAAATAGAAGAAAGCGTAAAAAAGTATACGCAACAATTTTCCGGTAACCCAATTGATCGCCCTGCATTTTGGGGGGGATATCGTGTTAAACCACAAATAATAGAATTTTGGCAGGGAAGACCCAGCCGTTTGCATGATAGGATACAATATTCTTTACAGGAGAATGGGCAATGGAAAATAGAAAGGCTGGCGCCTTAATAATGGTAAATGATAAATGGTAAATGACAATTAGTATGCGAATGCATTTATAATTTACCATTTACCATTCAACATTTTTTAAGCTTTTTTCTTTGGTGCTGCTTTTGGGGCTGCTGGTTTTGCCGCCGGTGCCGCCTTTTTTGCAGCCGCTTTTTTTACAACTTTCGCTGGTCTTGATTTACCAAAAGAACCATTAGAAATTTTTCCTCTTTTTGTTTTTATATCTCCGCGTCCCATAATTTATTTTTATTGATGTTAGTTGATTGATAAGATTAAAAAAGCAAGACATACTATATGCCTTGCTTTTTAATTTGTTTTAATAGCATTACAATTTGCCAGACAATTCTTTACCAGCTTTGAATTTAGCTACTTTTTTAGCTTTGATTTTGATAACAGCACCTGTTTGAGGATTACGTCCGTTACGGGCTGCTCTTTTAGATACTGAAAAAGTACCAAAACCTACTAGAGTAACTTTACCGCCACCTTTTAAAGTTTTAGTAACCGCTTCAATAAATGAATCTAAAGTAGCGTTAGCTTGTGTTTTTGTAATTTCTGCGTCGTCAGCAATTTTTGCAATTAATTCAGCTTTGTTCATAGTTAAATTTTTATTTTTTTTACTGCGACAAATATAGAGGGTTTTTGATTGCAACAAAATTATTTTTAGTAAAATTTATTTTTAAAAAAACCGCTATAATCCATAAGGAACAAGGCATATAGCAAATTGGCGGGTTTTGATTTTGAATTACGGTATTATATGGCTATTTCAAAACCCTTTACCAGAAAGGGTTTCAGGAGAAATGACAAGCAAATCCTTTGTCATCGGGGTTTTGGCGAGAGTATTTTACCCTTAAAATATGTTAAAAGATCAACTAAATTGTTTTGCACATTTAGTTAACAACCTCCATCAGGGAACGAAAAGCAATAAATTTATCACCCCATTTGTCAAACATTTCTTGTCTGAATACGGGCCCGAATTTTTCCATATATAGATTATACATTGCTTTACTTTCTGTAGAATATTGAACAGCATACGTTGGCCCCTCATTTTCATCTACTTCTAATAAATGAAAAATAGTTGCAGTTGTAAAACAACCTGTATCAATAACAGCACGGGTATGTACTTCACGCATCCAGTCAAGCCATTCTTCATGTATTGACCAGGTAACTTTTAAGGTAACGTTGTAAACAAACATATATATAATATAGAATGAGAAAATTAGTTCGTTATTTCAATTCAACATATATCGGACAATGATCACTGTGTTTAACATCAGGATAAATATCAGCGTCGATCAATTGCGCCTTTAATGGTTCTGTTACAGTAATGTAATCAATGCGCCAACCTTTGTTATTCAATCTTACCGTTGGGAAACGCTGACTCCACCAACTATAACGATGAGGTTCCTTATGAAATTCACGAAAAGTATCTATCCACCCGCTACCTAAAAATTTATCCATCCAGGCACGTTCTTCAGGTAAAAATCCGCTGCTTTTTTTATTTCCTTTGGGGTCGTGGATATCAATTTCATTGTGCGCAATATTATAATCACCACATAAGATCAATTTAGGATTTGTCTTTCGTAATGCGTTAAGATAATTATGGAACTCATCCAGCCACACATATTTAAATTGCTGGCGCTCATCACCACTGGTTCCGGAAGGAAAGTAAGCATTGATCAAACGGATATCTCCAAAATCCAATTGTATCACTCTTCCTTCATTATCGCTGGTCGGTAATCCGCAACCGATATGAACTTTGTCGGGCTTTATTTTTGTGAAGATGGCTACGCCACTGTAACCTTTTTTTTGTGCGCTGAACCAATGATGCTCAAAACCCAACGCTTCTAATTGTTTGGTATCAACATCATCTTTGGTGGCTTTGGTTTCCTGCAGACAAATAATATCAGCGGGATTGGTTTGTAACCAATCAATGAATCCTTTTTTTAAAGCGGCACGTATGCCATTAACATTGTAAGAGATGATGCGCATATTGTTTATCTGGTTATCTTTAGCTACTGCAATTTAAACTCATTTAAATGGAAATTTTCAATAAAATTGAACAATACATTCCGGATTTTGAAAAAAAACTCAATGAAGTAAATAGCACAACCATTTCCTCGAATCTTTATTGTCAAAAATACCTTGCTCATTTATTATTATATAAAAGATATTATTTACACATCTATGCCTCTGTGCTGGAGCATGCTTTGAAAAATACCGATCAGGCTAAAGAAGAAATTATTTTAATTGACTATGGTGCTGGAAATGGGTTACTAGGGCTATTCGCCAAATTTTGTGGGTTCAAGCGTGTATTTATAAACGATCATAATAAAGTTTTTTGCGAAGCTGTAGAACGATTGTCAATCGCAATTGATGTTTCACCTGACAATATAATTGTTGGAGACATTGATGCCGTTGTCCAATTTTTTCTGACTGAAGAGCAGCCAACGGCCATAGTGGGCACTGACGTTATAGAGCATATTTATGACCTGTCTTATTTCTTCAGGATCATAAATAAAATAAATTCCTCTATTATTTCCGTATTCACAACAGCCTCTAATCCGTTTAATAAATATAAAGTACATCAACTAAAACAATTACAATATAAAGATGAGTACATAGGAAATTCTCCCGAAGCTGATCCTTTGTTTGGAGAAGCCAGAATGGAGGCTTTTATTAAAATAAGAGAAGACATTATCAGAAAAAATTTTACTGCCTTCGAAGCGGATGAAATTACAAAGTTGGCAATAGTAACCAGAGGATTGATAAAAAAAGATATTATTGCTGCCGTTCAGAAATATCTTAATGATAAGAGCTTGCCGGCTTTACATATATCAGGTAATAACACCTGTGATCCTTACACAGGCAGTTGGACAGAACGTATTCTTAGTTATAAAGAATACCAACAGATCTACTTGAATGGAGGTTATCAGTTGAGCCTCTATAATGGTTTTTACAATGAATATACCGCTGGTGTAAAAGGCGCATTGTTAAAAATCGCTAATGCCGGTGTTTCATTGATAGGTAAATCAGTAGCCCCTTTTATTGGACTGGTAGGAACTCCGCTGAACAACAAATCTTAAAGTGGCGATTCTTCTACTCTTTTACCAACAGGTAAAGTAATACCCAGGCTCAATATCATTTCATAAGTGCCAAAAGCCTGCTTTGCTGTTCCTTCATAAATTTTTAATCCCGAGTATCGGGCGTAATCAACTTTGTTGGAATATTCTAAATAGATATAATGGCAAAAAGTTGCACGTATAGCTGCTTCTGCACCAACGTTCCAGCCGCCTAATTGAAAATGCGGATTGTTAGGCTTTTCCTGAAGTGCACCTGCAGTTGAATCCAAAAAGAAGCCATCCTGCACATGAGGAATAACCGGGCCAACACCAAATTTGGCCAACGCATCTAATTTTATATTTCCACTTCTATCTGCAACTAAATGCCAGCGTTTTACCAAATTGAACAAAAGGAAATTTGCCCCGTTATTCAAATAATAATAATAACCGTTAGCGTTATTGAAATTTATTAAGGTATCAACTTGTTTGCCATGCAAAGTGCCATTTAAACGAGCTGTCTGATCTTCAAATAGAAATTTAGTATGGTCAAAATTAATTTCAACAGCCCATCCTTTTTTTCTGTTTAGAAACATCCCTAAGCGATAATTGTATTGAGGAATAGATAATGCTTTATGAAATATCCCTTCATCCCAACCCGGATGATCTTGTCCGTTAATATTTACCCAGGTATAATTGTTACCAAGAGAAGGTTGGTTAACGCGTATATTACTATTGGTGTAAGACTCTTTGTTGTATCCCCATGAAAAATAAATTTCATGTTTTCTTTCTTTCTTTTTAGCTGTTTGAGCATTGGCAGAAAATGTGGTGGCCAATAACAATAAAGCTATCGAACACAAGGCAATCTTTTTGTTTGTCATCAAAATTTGTTTTGGGACGTAAAAGTAAATAAAAGAAAGTGACTGCGGACATAAATCGGCGCCAATTATGTGAACGGCATGTTATGCGTCATATTCTAACACTGGCCTTAGCCAACGTTCCACTTCTTCCAATGACATTTTCTTTCTTTGAGTATAATCCAATACCTGGTCTTTTTCAATTTTACCCACGCCGAAATATTTGCTATCAGGATTGGCAAAGTACCAGCCACAAACGGAAGAACCCGGATACATGGCCAATGATTCAGTTAATGTAATACCGGTAGCCTCTTTTCCGCCTAACAGATCAAACAATTTATATTTTTCCGTATGATCAGGACAAGCGGGATAACCTGGTGCCGGGCGAATGCCCATATATTCTTCTTTGATCAATTGTTCGTTGGTTAAATGTTCATCGCTTACATAACCCCAAAATTCCTGGCGGGTTCGTTTGTGCAATACTTCAGCAAAGCCTTCCGCAAAACGATCCGCTAATGCCTGCAAAATTATCTTGTTGTAATCATCCAGGTTTTCTTCAAAACGTTTGATATGTGGCTCAATACCTTCGATCGTTACGGAAAAAGCGCCTATATAATCCTGCTTTTCATACTCTTCTGGAATTATAAAATCAGCCAAAGAAAAATTCGGCTGACCTGGTGCTTTTTTTATTTGCTGACGCAGAAACTGCAGGTCGATCGTATCACTACCTCTTTTTATTACCACCGTATCTGCAGCAATCTTATTTGCTTCCCAAAAACCGATAACGCCCTTTGCATTCAACCATTTTTCATCGATGATCTGCTTCAGTAATTTTTTGGCGTCGTTGTATAAATTAGTAGCCTCTTTACCAATGATCTCATCCATTAAGATTGCAGGAAATTTCCCATGCATCTCCCATGCAATGAAGAATGGCTGCCAATCAATATATTCAGCGATCTCTTTCAGGTCATAGTTGTTAAATATTTTTGTTCCGATAAATGTAGGTTTCACAGGTGTGAATTTATCCCAGTCTATTTTTACCGGATTCAATTGCGCTTCCGGAAATTTTAAATAATTCTTTACCGTTTTTTTATTGCCGAAATCTAACTTCAACTTAGTGTATTCTGCTTTTACACCATTTAAAAATTCTGGCTTTTGTTCTTTACTCAGCAAACTACCGGCAACGGTTACACTACGTGATGCATCCAAGACATGCACTACGCCATTATCATATTCAGGTGCAATTTTTACTGCAGTATGCATACGGCTTGTTGTAGCGCCTCCGATCAATAATGGAATATCCATATTGCGTCTTTTCATTTCGCGGCCTATGTGCACCATTTCATCCAATGAAGGTGTGATCAATCCGCTTAGGCCAATAATATCGACATTGTGTTTGATGGCTTCGCTTAATATTTTATCTGCAGGTACCATTACGCCCAAATCGATAATATCATAGCCATTGCAACCCAGCACAACGCCTACAATATTTTTACCAATATCATGTACATCGCCTTTTACGGTTGCCAATAAAATTTTTGCAGCTCCTGCAGCTTCTTCGTTTGTTGTGCCTGCGGCAAGATGCGCCTGTTTTCTATCTTCCTTTTCCTGTTCAATAAATGGTGTGAGAACGGCTACGGCTTTTTTCATTACGCGCGCGCTTTTTACCACCTGCGGTAAAAACATTTTACCTGCGCCGAACAAATCGCCAACGATATTCATTCCATCCATCAGCGGGCCTTCAATTACATCTAAAGGTTTAGGGTATTTTTGTCTTGCTTCTTCTGTATCTATATCAATGTATTCTGTAATCCCATTGATCAACGCATGCGCCATTCTTTTTTCTACCGGTTCGCTTCTCCACTTTTCGTCCTTTACTTCTACTTTGCCTTTTGCTTTTACAGTTTCGGCGAAATTGATCAGTGCTTCCGTGGCTTCGTTGTTGGTATTATTTCTGTTTAAGATAACGTCTTCGCAAAGGTCGCGGAGCTTTGGTTCAATCTCGTCGTATACCACCAGCTGCCCTGCGTTCACAATCCCCATGTCCATTCCGGCTTTGATGGCATAGTATAAGAATACGCTGTGTATCGCTTCACGTACATGGTCATTTCCCCTGAAAGAGAAAGACACATTACTTACACCACCGCTTATTTTTGCGAGCGGCATCAATCTTTTTATTTCTGCCGTTGCTTCAATAAAATCTACGGCGTAATTGCTGTGTTCTTCAATACCTGTTGCTACCGCAAATATGTTTGGATCAAAAATAATATCCTGCGGATCGTAGCCAACTTGATCTGTCAAAATTTTATATGCCCTGTGACAGATCTCTACTTTTCTTTCTTTGGTATCAGCCTGTCCTACTTCATCAAAGGCCATCACCACCACTGCAGCACCATAACTTTTACAAACAAAAGCCTGCTCAATGAATTTAGCTTCGCCTTCTTTCATCGAGATAGAATTCACGATACATTTTCCCTGCACACATTTTAAGCCCGCTTCAATGATCTCGAATTTACTGCTATCGATCATAATAGGGATCTTGGCGATATCCGGTTCAGCCTGTACTAAGTTTAAAAAGGTTCTCATGGCAGTAACGCCTTCCAATAAGGCATCATCCATGTTGATATCAATTACCTGTGCGCCACTTTCTACCTGCTGACGGGCAACAGATAAAGCTTCTTCATATTTATCTTCCCGAATTAACCGGGCGAATTTTTTTGACCCCGTTACATTGGTACGTTCACCAACGTTAATAAAATTTGTTTCCGGACGAACGATCAAAGGCTCTAATCCGCTTAACCGTAAATATGGTTTAATGTGTGTTGCTTCGCTCATGTATCTTATGCTAGTGCTGTTTCTATTATAGGTAAATTTCTGGGTGCAAATTTCGCTACTTCATCTGCAATGTGTTTGATGTGATCCGGTGTTGTGCCGCAACAACCACCAACAATATTTAGCCAACCGTTTGCTGCCCATTCTTCAATGATATGGGCTGTTTCATGTGGCTGCTCATCATACTCACCAAATGCATTCGGTAAACCTGCATTTGGATAGGCAGAAGTAAAGCAGCCTGCAATATGACTTAGCTCTTCGATATGCGGACGCATTTCCGACGCCCCCAATGCGCAATTCAACCCAACACTTAACGGATTGGCATGTGCTACAGAAACATAAAACGCTTCTAATGTTTGTCCGCTTAATGTTCTGCCTGATGCATCGGTGATAGTACCGCTGATCATGATCGGCAATTCGGGTTGTTTTATTTCGCGAAAATATTTTTTTACTGCGTAGATAGCTGCCTTTGCATTGAGTGTATCAAAAATCGTTTCGATCAATAATATATCTACGCCACCTTCGATCAATCCTTTAATTTGTTCTGTGTAAGCCGCTGCCACTTCATCAAAAGTTACCGCTCTGAAACCCGGGTTGTTTACATCAGGCGATAAGCTCAATGTTTTATTTAATGGGCCGATAGCGCCTGCTACATATCTTGGTTTTTTTGGATCCTTCGCGGTGTATTCATCTGCGGCTCTTCTGGCGCATTGCGCAGAAGCCACATTCATTTCATAAGCGATCGCCTGCATATCGTAGTCTGCCTGTGCAATGACTGTGCTGCTGAAAGTATTTGTTTCGATGATGTCTGCGCCTGCTTCTAAATATTCTTTGTGAATAGCTTCAATGATCTGTGGTTGCGTAATGCTTAACAGGTCGTTATTGCCTTTTACGTCTGAGTGCCAATCTTTGAATCTTTCGCCGCGATAATCTTCTTCTTCTAATTTATAACGTTGGATCATGGTGCCCATTGCGCCATCGATAATGAGGATACGTTTTTTCAACTCTTCTTTGATGTCTTTCATTTTCTACTAATTTATCACTTCAGAAAAAAGATCAGTAGCATTATTGCCGTTGAAGTGTGCGACGCAACGATGCTGAACAAGGTACAACTGTTCACTAAAAAATAATCTTATGTAACAAACGATAAACAACCTGTGTGAAGTGATGCAGAATTGATCTCGTTTATTAGTTCTAAGAAAATATTTGTAGCGACAAATATTGGCTTTCTCCAGGCTGAACAATAAACAAATCTGCCTGAAGGGCAAAGGCAAAATTACTAAAAGAATACGGGAATGCAAAATGGTTGCTGTCCGGATAGAACGCAGATTTTCATGATCGTTATGAAAAAATCATGATTAATCTTCAGAATCATGAAAATCTGCGTTCTATCAACTTCCAGTGATGTAATTATCGATGGAAATGCGGTTGCTGATGCTTTTGGCCAGTGTCATCTCATCGGCATATTCCAGCTCGCCGCCAAAGGCTATGCCGCGGGCGATGGTGGTAATTTTTACCGATCTGCTCTTTATTTTTTTGCTGATATAATACAGAGTTGTATCTCCTTGTATATTTGGATTGAGTGCAAAAATTATTTCCGCAATATCTTCCTTTTCTATTCGCTGAATCAGGCTATCAATATTCAGCTGCTCCGGGCCGATGCCATCTAACGGAGAAATAATGCCGCCCAATACATGATAGATACCATTGAATTGTTGTGTGCTTTCGATAGCAATTACATCACGGATATTTTCTACCACACATAACAACTCTTGTTTGCGCGAGGGATTGCTGCAGATATTGCAAAGTGTTTTATCGGAGATATTGTGACAGCGGCTGCAAAATTTTATCTCTTCGCGCATTTTGGCAATTGTTTCGCTAAAATGTGTTACTTCATTTGCATCTTGTTTAATAAGATGCAGCACCAAACGCAGCGCCGTTTTTTTTCCTATGCCCGGCAATTTCGCAAATTCATTTACCGCATTTTCCAGAAGTGTGGAGGAGAAAACCATGGCGCGAAGTTAATTGACAATTAACAATTGATAATTGTCAATTATTGTCAAGTTTAATAAATTTTAGAATTCAAAAAAATGTCAATTGTTAATTATCAATTGTCCATTATAACTTAATGTCTCTTTCATTATCCCAATCAGCTTTGATCTTTAGTTTTTTATCGAAAGAGATGGCTTTTTCCGGCTGTATCTTTTTTGAATAATTACCGGGATCCCAAACACCATTATTGTTCGTGTCATATAAAATGCGCAATTCATATTCGCCTGGTGTAAAACGATCCGTATGCCATTCTGTGGAAACGATCGACGCAGATTCTACTATCACATTGTTTTGTACAAATTGTACAACGGGATGTTGCGAGAGATCTATATTAGAAAAACGCAACACCAATGTTCCGTAATCGCTTTCCTTTTTTGTTGTGAATGAAATGGTATCCGTTTTATTTAAAAAATTACCCAATGTATCAGTGAATCCGTCTTTGATGACTATTAACCTGTAATTTTCTTCCGGTTTCCAGGTACGTTTTATGGTGAGTATTTGTGCTGTACTATCAAGCAATAACCTAAACGGCATTTTATTGTAAAAGGTATCGGTGAGTATTATTTTGCTTTGATCAAAATATTTTAAAGGGGCATTAAAATTCAATTGTAAATCGCTCAACAAATCTTGCGTACCGGCAGAAAGATTGGTTGTATACTTAAATTTTTTGGATGCTTTTGAAACCTTGGCAGTTGATGCAGCAGGTGCAGCAGCAACTTTAGGCTTTTGTGCTGAATAAGCGAATAATGAAATTGGATTGTTTATTGAGACTGACCCTCGTACTGAACTATCGATAAATGCAAATTCTTCTGTAGGAGAATCATAGGTTTTACTGCCATTGCCATCACCCAATGCGTATATTCTAAAACTCCGTGCCGGTAAATTTTTAAAAATGAATCTGCCGTCCGGTAATAGTCTTGTTATATACTCAGGCTTTTTTTTCTGTACTGCAGAATCAGGGGCACCGGCAGGGTACAATAATACGATGATGGTACTGTCTGCTTTGCCTGTTTCAGCGAGGGTAACAGTGCCTGCCAGTTTAAGAGAGTCTATTGTACTGCCTGTTGAAAAAACATAGGTAAGGTTTTTATAAATATTGCCTTCATGCACATCAACCAAACCATTTCCAAAATTAATAGCGTATGTAGTATTTGCTTTTAAAGTGTCTTTTAATTTAATGGTTACGGTCTTTGATTTAAATGTAACCGTTGGATTCTTTTTAGGATAAGGCGATACCAGTAAATTCGTTTGTATATCTTTTAGATCGATAAACTCATCAAAGGTCATCGTGATCTTGTTGCCCGTAAAATTGATTGTATTGACTGCAGGATTGGCCTGTACCAATACCGGCGCAAGCGTATCTTTTGGGCCACCGGTCGGACTGCCGATCTGCGCACAACCCACACCACCAATGGTGCAGACCGTTATGATAAAACAGGCTATCAAAAAATAGGCTATCGCTGAAAGCTTCATTGTATTTTGAATTATTTGCAAACTTAAACTGTTTCGGCTATTGCGTTTGTTTTAAAATCATAAATATGCGGTAAACTATTCGGCTACCTCTTCTTCGTCCAATTCATGCAAAGCAACTGCCAGCTTATTGTCTTTTACAAAATTACACCAATGGCAGTCCTCTTTTCCGCAGCCGGTATAAAATTCACGTGCCTGTATCTTCGCCCAAACAGCTGTTATTTGTTGTTTTACTGTTTCGATATCTTCTGGATTAATAACGATCTTTTCTTTGCGGTATTCCTTTTTTTTATCCGGTTCTACAAAATCAAATTCTGTGCTGATCACTTTCCAGTCTTTTAACCTATAATTATCGATCAATATTTTATAGAACACTGCCTGTCTCCAGTAATCGCCGCCATTGGGATCTTTATCGTGCGGCGGTTTCATTTTTGGAATGGCTTTGTCAATATCACCGCTTTTATAATCGACAACATTTACTTCTTTGCCATTGAATTCCAACTTATCCAATTTTCCTTTCAGCGGCACATTACTTACAACAACACCCCTGATATTTAATTCTACAGATACCACTTTGTTCCAGCTATTGATATACTTATCATAATAGGCCGGCAATATGATACTGCCCTGTTCCATTCTTCTGTTAAATGCCTGCATGGTAAAATTTTCACGATGGCGATTCATGTACCATTTAAAATCAGCTACCATTTCTTCTTTGGAAGGAAATTTATCCTGCTTGCCTTCCTGCATTTTCCTAAACAATTTTTCCAATGCATAATGGATAGCACTACCAAACTCTGTTGCTTCGCTTTTTCCTGACGGGATACGAATGAGGTTCTTATAATAAAAACCAAGCGGACAATTTAAATAACTGTTCAACGCGGTTACATTCATCACGAATTTTTCCAGCAGTGGTGCTATAAAATCTTCTTCTGTTCTTTCGATCTCCGGGGCCTGTGCGGCAAATTGTAAAGATTCAAAGAGAAACATTTCTTCTTCACTTAAAGCTATTTTTTCGATTGGCAATGGATGCTGTTGCACTATCTCTGCAATGAACATGGATGGCTCCATTTCTTTACCATCGTTTTTGAACTTGGCGTAAGAGATGGTTAAATATTTTTCTGCTCTTGTTAGGGCTACATAAAATAACCGGCGCAGTTCTTCTTCATCACCTGATTTTGGTTGAGAAGAAAACATTGTATCCGGAAATTTATAGCCGCCACCAGGTTTTCTTTTCTTTTCCCAGGAAGATGCGTTTACGCCTGCAAAAAACACATACTCAAATTCCAATCCTTTTGAACCATGTGCCGTCAAGAGGTTCACACCTTTATCGCTGCCTGCAACCTGTATCATTGGTAAGGTAAGGCCTTCTTTTTCCATCAGGTCAATGACCTCAATCAATCCTTTTAGATCAAGCGATGTATTACGACTTGTTTCTTCTTTAATAAAATCAAACAACGCAGTCAATACCTGCATCAGCATGATCTTATCATCACTATTCATAATGTACGTGAGTACTCCTGCTTCGCGAATAATATTTTCGAATAATTGTTGCAGCGTAACATTCGATACATCTGCAATTAATTTTTCAATTACGATACTGATATTTTTCAGGTTATCGTTAATGCCTGTATCAAAAAGATCTTTTTGGGGGGCGGTTGCTTTATCACTTAATAATTTTCTGATAGAACTTACTTCGCCATTGTATCTTTTTTTATTTACTTCAACGGCTATTTTAGCTATTTCTATTGATGGGATATGATAAAAATCATAATGTAGTATCTCGAATAATATTTCATCGCCGCCGTACGGAATATCATGTTCGGTTTCTAAATACCGCAATAGCTGAATGATCTTTTTTGCAAAAGGATGGTCTAAAATATTAATGCTTCGTTTGCTATAAACAGGAATGCTTTGTAAGCGTAAATATTTATTCAGATCTGCTCCATACTTATTTTCCTTATAGATAACGGCCATCTTTCCCGGAGCAATCCCTAATTGAATCAATTCGGAAATCTGATTACAGATATGCGCCATTTCTTCCTTTACAGAATTGTATTCTATAACAACCGGCTCGTGCGTAAGTGCATTTAATTTTTTGTTAGAAGAGACAAGTTCTTTACTCAAGCCATCGATCTGCTTTACTAAACGCTCTTCATTATTATTGATGAGTATTTTAGAGATATCCAATATAGGTTGTGTACTCCTATAATTATTTCCTAGTACAACCGTTTTAAGATCTTTTGTATAGTTGGTTGCAAAGTCGAGCATATTCTCCACGTTTGCGCCTTGAAAACGATAAATACTCTGGTCATCATCCCCCACAACAAATACATTGGGTTTTTCCCAATAGCTGATGAGCAATTGCACCAGGCGATTTTGCGTACCACTGGTATCCTGGTATTCATCTACCAAAATATATTGGAAACGTTCCTGGTAATTCGCCAGCAGGTTTTTATTTTCTTCAAACGCTTTTATAACCCAATTGATCATATCATCAAAATCGTATCGATTTCTTTGTCGCATGATCGATTGAAAATTATTAAACTCATTCACTGCCGCCTGCAGCTTTTCCATTTTTTCTTTTTCTTCTTCGATCTTATCTGTACGTACATCGCCCTTCTTAAAATCTTTTACGGCGCGCTTGGCAATATATTCATCGCGTGTGGGAAGGCCTGTTATATATTCTTCGATCTTTTGGTTGATCAGTTCTGGCGTCCATCCTTCTCTTTTCATCGAAGAGAATAAATTTTTCAAATTATTTATCTCGTAATAAACATCACCGCGATATCTTTTTAATGCATGGTTTTTAGGAAAGCTATCGATCAGCTGTTTAAACAATTGAATGCCTTCTAACTCAGATAAAGCATCCAGCGATGTTTTTTCGAACAGCTGTAAATTTTCCTGAATGATATCGTTGCAAAAAGAATGGAAAGTATGGATGTTTACTTTATAAGCATCAGAACCAATGAACTGCAGCAATCTTTTACGCATGGCAATCGTACCTGCATCGGTATAAGTAAGACATAAAATATTTTGCGGTAATACATCCGTATCCAATAATATTTTGCCGATCCTTGCAGCTAAAATTTGGGTTTTGCCTGTACCCGGACCAGCAATTACCATTACAGGGCCTTCGATTGTATCAACAGCAATGCGTTGTTGCGGATTTAATTTTCCATATTCTTCTCCGAATTTTTCTAATAAAATTTGTTTAAACATAATAACTAGTTTAGTCAATCGGAAGATTTAAAATATTAAGGAGTTCATTCTTATTCTGGTGGGCCAGCCATATTACAAATCCTTTATCGAGAATGTTCAATTGGGAATTGGTGTCATCATATTCAATTACACTTTCACCCAATTGTAATGCATCAATTGAATTCAATGCCTTATCGAAAATTCCAGCATTTATATTTTTTCCGTCAGGATGCTTTTTTAAAATAAGTTCGTGGATTTTAGAAACCTCTAATCCTATTTCTAATATGGAGGAACTAATATTTAATAAAACATAGATTATCCATCGATATAAATCATAACCTGTTTTGTCGTCGCTTGCAGCAAATCTCCTCAAAAAAGAATTATAACTTCCTGAATGTTCATTAATTATATTTTTTGAAATTGCTTTAACCTGAAACTTCTTAGTTACAGGAAACCTGGTATCAGCGTCTTTATCGTCAAATACATATACGCCATCTTCTTCATAACCATACTGCTCTTTATCATTTAATACAGTGCTTTTTATGCGAAACTCTTTACATATCCTATGACAAATTTCCTGAACAAAATAAATATTACCATAAGATTCATTAATAATTTCCTCAATCAAATCTTCTTCAAGTTTGATATTTAATAGCTTACATCCCTTGTCGATTACATTATATAGGTCTTCGTCACTCCATTTATCTGCATTAATCGAAGTAACTCTTCCCCCCAAATCTTTATTAATCGATATTAATCTATTTTCTTTCAGCCATACTCCTACAATAACAAAAATTATTTTAGAGTGTTCAAAATAAGATTTTAAAGCATAGGCAAAATCATTTTGGACTTCCTTTTGCAGATAGTGAAAATCATCTAGAAAAATGATTCTAGAAAAATGCACACTTTGTAATGCTTTAATAATATCGTTTACATCTGCTAAATCTAATTCGAGTTCTTGTTGATCTACCTCTTTTGCAACTTGCCCTTCATATCCTCCTTCTATTTCTAATTTTGCGATAAATTTAACGCCCCCAGATGCTGTGCCTGTAATTTTATTGCTAGTCGTTGTTTTTTCAGACACTGTTATTTTGAAACCTGCTTTCTTCAGAATTAATGCATTTAATTCTGATATATTAAATTTATTAGTACAATGGATAATAATGTACTCTTCGTCATTCAAGTGATTTTTTCTTAAACAAGTTTTGCCTTGTTTTGAGCTACCATAAACAACTATATGCTTTTTTCTAGAGAGACCTTCCACAAACTCTTCATCCAAATTTTCTCTTTGGGTATAAGTTAGGGGCACGTCTCTTGAAATACCGAAAACATCATCTAATAGGTGGATATCCATATTGTTATTTTCAAACTCTTTCAAAGGTAATTATTTCCTGTTCTAGATCGGGGTGATTAAAACAAAGAACTTGAGCTATTTTTGATATATGTCTAAAGTATACAGCCTAAAAACAGTGCAGCAAATGCCGATCGGCATTGACAAAGCCTGGGATTTTTTCAGCGCACCGAAAAATCTCGCGGATATAACGCCTTCAACAATAGTCTTCAATATTATTTCTACACATCATGGCGACCATATATATGCAGGACAGATCATTGAATATACGCTAAGTCCGATCTTAGGCATTCCACTTTACTGGATGACAGAGATAACGCATGTGGAAGACAAAAAATATTTTGTTGATGAGCAAAAATTTGGTCCGTACAGCTTGTGGCACCACCAACATCATTTTAAAGAAATACCCGGCGGGATCGAGATGACGGATATTGTACACTATAAACTACCCTTGGGGATCATAGGAGATATTGTAAATGCTATCATGATAAAGAAGCAGCTCAAAACAATATTCGATTACCGTTTTACTAAAGTGGAGCAATTATTCGGTAAAATGAAAAATGGTTAATTGCTTCGATCGATGTCATCAACAACAATTAACCATTCACCATTACTAATTATCTTATCCCGGCATACGGGTAATATACTTTTCCATTTGTTTTATCTGATCCGCAATTTGCCGGGTACTTGGTTTTAATCCTTTCGCTTTTCTGAAATATTCTTTTGCAGCCCTGAATTCTCTTTTATTGATCATGATAGAAGACAATTGCAAATACGCAGCCGCTTCATTTTCCTTGTCGGGCAAACCTGCACGAATAGCGCCACGAAGGTAGCTTTCAGCCTGTTTTACATCACCTTTTTGCATAGCTAACATGCCCAGTTGCAATTTGTTAGCGCCTTCGGCTTCTTTCATCGGCGCGCCGAGGTCAAGGCTTTTTTTCATCAATTTTTCTGCAGCATCATAATCTTGGTTAACCATTGCCAGATTGCCTTTCAAAGTATAATATACTGAACGGACAGGTGTTAATAATAAAGCGGGAAACCAGATGGAATCGATCACTTTTTTTGAACCTTCCATATCACCGGCTTCCATATATTCCTGTATCAGGCGCATTGGGCCAAATATAAAATGTCCCACGATCATTACCGCCGCACCGATATATAAAATCAAAGAAGTCCAAAAACCTGCTTCAACATTTGTAAAAATTGCTAATGCAAGAAAAATAATACCCAGCCAAAGGCGGTATTTTATAAAAATATTCATCCACTTCATACGTAAAAAATTGGATGGCAAAGATAGGGTTCGGTTTTGGATTTTAAATTTTGGATTTGAGATTGGCAGAAAACATTATTTTTGTTGCCCTGTATCAATACTGGTCCCGTAGTTCAATGGATAGAATAGGAGTTTCCTAAACTTTAGATGCAAGTTCGATTCTTGCCGAGACCACCAAAGTTAATACAGTAAAGGATTCAGGAAGAAAAAGCCAACTCTAAAAAAGTTGGCTTTTTTTGTGACTGGACGACAATTGGACGACTTTTCGACAAATTGAGAACAAAAGACTTCAATCCTTTGCCACAAATTTGACCATCTAAACGATTAAATTAATTTCCAATTGAATCACATTAAATTGAACTGATTTAAACTGATTTAAACTAAATCAAATTGAATTGAATTGATTGAAACCAATTCAGATTGATTGCAATTGAATTTTATATGAGTGGTATAAACGGGTACCTTTTATCTATTACTTTTGAGTTCAATTAATTAATCCCTTATTAAATCAATTCAAAATCAACCATGTCAACACAAGAAAAAGAAAAAGAAAAAAAAGAAGTAAAAACAATTAAGGTAGGTGGCAGAACAATTCCCCTTAAAGGTGACAACACTCCGAATTTAGTACACTGTACTAAAGATGAAAGAGAATGGATCAAGAAAATTGTAGCAGAAACAAGAACTTCTCAAAAAGCACTCAAAGCAAAGGAATGGGAAGACTCATTAAAAAACCTTTTGAATTAAATAAAAGCCCCGTAGATCTACGGGGCTTTTTATATCATTTATCTACAACTTCAAGTATTGCTTTTTGAATATCTTCCAAACCACTACTGTTTGAAATTTCGCCCTCAATTACCTTCCAATCAGGCTTTCTATGTTTAATTCCTTTACTTCTAAAAAAGGGTCTATTAGACTGCAATACGACGATTTTGTTTCTAGCTATAATTCGAAATTTTTCATTTCGTTCGTCAACATCAAATTGCTCTACTACAAATTGATACCAACGCCCAGAATACTTAATCCTTATTTTAAACGTCATTATCTAATATACATAAAAGTCGACCCATTTGAGTCGACTTTTATTTTCTTAATTACCAATTATCTTTTAAGATTTTCATAATCTATAGTAACTGAATCATATCCTATATATCCATGTTTAATCGATGTCATATTCAAATTATGTGCATCCAAATTTGTTATTAGGCTGGTATCAGCGCTTTCTTGTAATACACCGTTAAAATAATACGGATCACCAACTACTAAATGATTGTTATCTACAAAATGCCATGTTTCGCTTGAATCTGTTTCATAAGTAGCGCCATTATATGCGTTAAAGACAAATTGATTATTTGATAGATACTGTTCAAATAACACGTTTGAAGTGTTTACAGCGTTATTATAATACGTAGGATTGCCACTACTTTTATAATAGATAATAACAGTCGAATCATTAATGATTGTCCACTTGCCTATAATTGATGATTCCTGAGATATTGAATTTGAGCTACTCTTTTTACAAGAAATTAAAATACTCATAATTAATACTGAACTTAATAATATTATTGTCTTCATAATTTTATGTTTGATTTTATTGTTTGTTGAATGTTTTTCCGTTTAAAATAAAACTGGAACAGTTGCTTATTACGAAAGTGTAATTTCCTGAGTAACGTCTTGATCCGTCGTCACTATTTGGCAAATGCAACTCTACTTTCCCTGATTCTAATAATTCCCATGTTCCAGTATAATTTTGAGGATCTGCATATCCAGAGTCTACACCATTCATATCAACAGTATTGCGTTCTTTATCACTTAAATCAAATTCATTTTGGTTATAAAAATTAATAGTTATAACAGGTGGCAATGATGATGTATCATTCCCATTATCTTGCTTCCAAGTACCCGATAAACAACTCCTTATTCCATCTGCTGACACATTGCTCTGTGTCTTTTTAGTTGGTAAGCTTTGTTTCGCTATGTGAGAATTTTTTAAGCAAGGAATTATAATCGTATCTCCAAAACCATTAGTTGCACTTTCTTGATCAAGTGTTCCTGTGATAGTTACTAAATCATTGAAATGTATTATAGGCATATTGCCTAAATCACGAGTATTTAATGCTCTATTATCGCTTTGCGTTAAAGATGGGTTGTAAAATGAAAGACTTTGAATATCTTTTGAATCAGCAAGCCATGCTGAAAAAGAAGGACGAGGATAATTTTCTATACTTTTATTAACCTTAGTTTCTCCTACAAATGCTCCTCCGAATGTTTCGCTATTTAACGCTTCCATTAATTGAGAAACTTCATTTTTAGTAGAGTCATATCCTATTAACATTATCTCATTTGTATTATCAGTTGTAGAAAGACCATACTTTACTACAAGGCAGTTTGAAATGCTATAAGGCTTCCCTATATTTTCTTTTAAAAAGAAATTATCACCTGCCTTTTGTAGAAATTCAACTGATGTTACTTTAACAGTATCGGCAGTAGATGTTGAATCTGTTTCATTTTCTTTTCCTTTAACGCTACAAGATGTAAGATTTACCATTACAGCTAAGAAACAAGCTGTCATTAATAATAAGGGATTAATTTTTCTCATTTTCATTGATTTATAATTTTAATTAATAGAAGGCTAATATAGTTAATTATAGCACATGTGCTATAATTAATGTGTGTTAAATAAATTCATTTTGTTATGTGAAAAAAGCAACTAAATCTAAACGTGTTCTAATCTTTGATGAAGAAGGTCTCAAGCTATTAGCTGAACAGTTAAAGAAGGTTAGAACTGGCAAGGGATTTACACAAGAAGAATTGGCTTATGAAGCAGATATAACGCTTTCACAGATTGCAAGAATAGAAACAGCAAAAACAAACCCTACCGTTAGTACAATATTTAAATTAGCTCGCACTTTACAAGTGCCAGTTTCTGCATTATTCGATTTTAAGCTTCCAAAAGAGAAATAATTAACATAGGGGGTTCTCTTTATAACCTTATCTACTCTATTCTTAAAGCTATTTCTTTTAATTTCTAAAAACTTTTTTCTCCCAATATTTTATAATTGTAATTATCCTTTGTTAATAGATTGGAGTAAGTATGCTGTTTTAATAAATAGTTCATCAATCCTTCTTTATTGTTATTCTTTGAAATATCGTCAATCCTATAGTTAGGGATTTTATCAAAACAGGTATTAATATAGAATTCAATATACCCTTTTGGCAACGATGTATTGACTAATAAATGAGCATGAATACCTAAATCATTTATAATTGAAATAGACGGTTTTGAGATTGCTCCACCATATTCAATAATAAATAGATAGTTTATGAATTCGAATGATTGTCTATAATCTTTGTGAATTCTATTAAAGAAGTTGTTTGTTAGAATATGATTCAATTCTTGAACATGATTAACGTTAATATCAGTTAATGTAATGTGATATAATTCTTTCTTGGGTAATAGTAGGTTAAATGCTTTTAATATATCAGTAATAGCATTGCAATCGGAATCAATTGATTTCTTATGTAGTTTTAGTTTGGTTTGATTCATATAGGTTGATTATTTATTAGTTGGTAGTATTATTAAGTATTAGATACTATTCAACCAATCCAATCATTTGGTTGAAATTATTTATCAATCTTGTAGCCGTTATTTTAATCTGATCATTTTTATTCCAGAGTATGAGAACTCATTATTGATATTGTAGTTTTAGTCTTTCAATTTTAATCTGCCCGTCAATTATATTTAATTCATATAGCTTCAATTTCTTTTTCCAACTGTTAGATGGCGTGCTGTTATAATCCATTAGTTTAAGTCTTCTCTTGTTATTCAACTTTTTCAATTTATTCTCCTCCATATTTTTCAAGTAAATTTTCAACAAACAGTTTTAAACTATTGATCGAGTATAACTTTTTATTTTGCAGTTTGATAATATCGCTATCATCAAACTGATAGTGATTAATAAAATGCTGTAATGTACTTTTAGATAAATCCAATCTTTGCCTTAAAAGATAATTATCTAAATATTTTGTTTCATTAATTAAGTAGTATAGCTCCATGTTACTTATTTTTTTTGAAATACTTTTTAATTTCTTCTACTAAATCTTCTTCCTCAATTTCTTTATCATCTTTAGTCTCCATATCTTCTTCGTCTTTCGAATCATTATTTTTCTTTTTTCTCTTTTTGTTGTCTTCATTTTCTGAACTCTTTATATCATTTATAAAGTCTTCGAATAATTGAATGTGTTTAGTTTTTAGTTTCATTATTAGTTTTAATTTTTTATTCTATTCGTATATATTAAAAAACAAATGTCCCTTTTAGAACATTTTAATGTGGGGAACTTTTACCAAATAACCTTTATTATAATTCCGCCGTTTGCTTATTCCTCCTTTATTTAGCCAATATAAAATATACCCAGTAGTAGAGAACATTCTAATTGACCTGAAAGCTGGTAGAACAACAAGTCAAGTTTGAAGCTGCTGGGTTTTTAAACATTTAAACAATGAAAGAAAATAAAATGGTAGCAATAGTACCACCTACAAAAAATGAAATGGTTAAACTATTTAAAACCTCTTATCATTATTATCGTAACTGGGTTAAGGATATTTTAATTGAAGGAGATGTGAAAAAATTTCGATTCTTAAAAGATAGAACTGGATGGACGGGTATTATTACTATTTCTAAAAGTGAAGTCGATAATGCTAAAGCTGTTTTAAAAGATTATAGAACAAAAAATACAGAGACAATAAAACTATGGTGGTAAATACTTCGAAGGATTAAGTCATAGTGATATGAATAAATTTATCCAAAACGATCAAAAAACTTGTATTTGTATGTTTTAAAATCGCCTAAAGAATATCCAAATCTCAAAGCAACAGCAAATAGTAACGTTGTAAAAATTGATATTGTCGCTTGAATATCCATTTGAAATACGTCCAGAGTAAAAGTGAAATGAGAATTAATATATTGCCCCAATAATATGCACCAAACAAGAAACACAACTAATGCCATTACCTCATTTAATTTAGAAACAGAATAGTATCTGTCTCCTGAATAAAATATTGTTCTATAAATCGGTCCAGAGACATAATCCTCTAATCTATCAATATGTGCTTCCCAATTTTGTTGCCAACACTTGCTTCCGAGTATGACCAAATACCAAGACAAAGAAAACAAGAATCCTAAAAGGAGTAAATATAAATCCAATCTAACTTCTATCGCTTTTTCGCTGTGATCGCTTGTTAAAAGTGAAATATACCCACCAAATATTAAAACTATAAATCCCCAAAAATATGCAGCTCTAGTCCAAAATTTATCAATTTCATAATTTCTGTTTTCCCAAGCTTTTGTATATGCTTTTTCTAAGATGCTCTTGTTACGCACTACATATTTACCATTTATTTTCAGAATGCCAAATCTTTTATAATAGTCCTCTTCTTTAAGTGGAGTGTAGTCAAATCTTTTTTTTATTAATAAGCGAATATTCTTTTTAATTAACAAACGGCTTATCCTTCTTATTTTTTTAAAAACGTTTCCCATAATTTAAATTATTGAAGATGATTTACTAGATTGTAAAAAATAGCTTAAAGAAAATGAAGAGTAACACAATAACTAAAACTATTGGCAAACAACCTTTATTTTTCTTCTTGTCATTATCTCCTAACATTCGTTTTGCATCATATTCATAACGGAGATAATTAATGTATCCATTTTCGTCAACCTTAGTTTCTAAAGAATAATCTTTGTTGTGTTCAACTAAATAATCATAAAATGATTTATCTATTCTTGACCATAAGCCATTATCACCTGAACGTTGATAAAAAAAGGGTTTACCATTTTTGGTAATAGTAACTTTTAAAGTTTCTATTGATCTGATAGTTTCAGTTGAAGTAGTATTTATATTATATCTAGCCCAAATCTGCTCACTGTTTTTAACGTATTTCATTAAAATTACAGAACCGTTTTCTTTGTCGTATTGAATTTCTAAAGCATACTCTTTATTTTCTTTAACTGCATAATCAAAATACAATTTTTCCATTCTTACCCAAGGAGAATTGTCATTGGCACGTTCATAGAAAAAAATCTTGTCATTCTTAACTTTATCAGCCTTAATTGAAGCTATTGTAATATCCTTTTTGAATACATCAGCCTTCAATATTCTTTTTGTATCAGATACGTATTCTTTGATTTCCTTTACTTGATTTTTATTTTCTATTACGTTTGAATCATACCCATTTATAATAGAACGTCTGTGGCTACAAATCATTCCTTTTTGTGCATTCGCACAAGTGCATGTTGCTATAAGGTTATCGCCTTGCTTATCTATAACAACTTCATAAACTCCATTGTTACCTTGTACTTTAAATAAATACATACTTATAGATTAAATATTTCCTTTGCCTTTTTCCAATTCTTTTTCATAATTGGTCTACTTACACTTGTTTCACCATTTGATACTTCACCTGAAAAATGACAATATTTTTCTGCATGATTTACATCCGGAGATTTATTCCATGATTTAAAAGCGTCATAACTCAGAGGCTTTTCAATATCGAAAGGAATGGGAACGCCAGTTCGAATACAAAATCCGTTCTGTTTCTCTTTAGTTAAAGGCTTTACATTGGAAACTTTCCTATCAAGTTTATTTGAAATATCTGCTGTTATTTTTTTAACTGTAACTCTAATTTCTTCGCTTATCGTTAAAAGGCGTTGGGCTTCTTCTAGAGTAGAATTGTATAATTCTGGATCAAGATTTTTAGAAATATAAATTCCCATTTCATTATTATTTTGTTGGGAGAATTCATATAAATTCATTGACGTTATAATGGCTTCGTTTTCGTTAATATAACATTTGGCATGTAAATTTTTACAAATACTTGTTCGAACACCAATTTGACTTTCTAACCAATTGTTCTCATCAAGTTGAAGTTTATTTTCACGATAAATAATTCTAATATCTCTTTTTTGAATATTTAAATTATTTAGATGTTCTTTAATTCTATCATTAAATTGCAAATAAGGGCTTATTAAAATCAGCCTGTCCTTTGTGCCTTTAATAAGCTCTTCTAAATGGTAGGAAACTCCTGTGGTATTTAAAAATTTTGCCATTATGTTTTCGATTTTATTTTGGGTTGTAATTGCTTCAATCTCCGTTGGTAAGATTATTCATTATAATACAAACTATCCAGAAAGGCTGCTCTTGCTTCACAAACTTTTGTTTCTTGCAAATTTTTTGGATTAGGAAATAACCACCAATTACTATCGTAAATTCTTTTGACAATATCCTCCCAATATCTTTCATAATTCATTCCAGATTGCAAAATACCAAAGTCTTTACATAGCTCTGATTTGTTTTTACTATCAAAGCAAATAAATATATCTGGTCTCTTCATTAATAGTAAACGGGTAGCTGTTCCAACATAATTACCAGTAAAAGTTTTAGTAAAATGATTAATGAAGTTATCGTAATGCGTCTTTGTTATTTCTCCAAAAAGTGGAATCTGATCTAATGCTTTAGAGATATTAATATCATTCTCCTTTATTCTATTTTTAAAAATTCCAGCACCTTTCATACTACCAAAAAGCCCCCAATTCTCTGCACCTCGAACATCCAATTTATTAGGTATTCCCGCAATAAATTTCCTTTCATCTTCATTCAACAAATTAAAATGTTTTGATTTATGAAAAAGCGCTCTTGATATTTCGATAACTCTTAATCGCATTCCAAGTTCTTGTAATTTATCTTTTTTCAATTCAGTAATAAACTCTTCCCAACTTCTAATTGTTGTTGAGGCTTTATAAATTGGCTTTGGATTTCCTTCCTTACTACCATATAAGCCAGATAAACTTTTAAGCTTCGGCTCTTGAATATTCCATGTTATACGATATTGATCTAATTCCTTTTTATTAAACACTTTTCCACTTTTCCAGTTCTCGTCAACCATTTTTAACCCATTTTCTAAACTATCATTAGAATTGTTGTCTTTGCTTGTTAAAAGAATCGTAGCTTCTGTATTATTTGTAAATGCTTGATGCGTAAAATTTGCACTACCAACAAGCATCTCCCATTTGTTTTCAGTATCAAGAAAGATGTAAATTTTTGGATGGAAAGTTCCTGAAGGCTGTTGAATAAAACGGACTCTGTCTTCATTTAAAAACTCAGATATGAAGTTCGGGTGTGTTTGATAGAAGTGAATTCCAACTACAATTCTTTTTATTTTAGCTTTATTTAAAAGCAATTCATTAAGTAATCGACTTTCTCCTGCCCAAGCAGTTGCCCAGTAAAACTCTTTATACTGACTAATTAGTCGAATGAATTCTCTTTCTAAGTCAGATTGTGTTGTCAAAAGCTTCATTACTTAAAGTTTAGGGTAACCTATATTATAAATTCTTATGAATACATTAAAGAGTGGATTATGAAATATCACTTGTTTATTCAATTTATAAATAAAGTGTAATTTAGATTGACTTATTCGAAAAACAATAGATCCAATTTTGGCAAGATGAAAACATGCGTCTATTTTTGATTTGTCAGTAACCTTATATCGACGCTACTGATTGAAAACTAACTGCATCTAACAATGAGTATTGATATCATCTCCATAAACGGCAAAAGTCAATATTTTGACTACGGCATTTTTGAATCAACTCTTAAAGAGAAGATGGGAAGGAGATGTTCTGATGCCAAAGTATTTTTATTAAATAACTTTCCAGTTTCAGTTTCGGTTGAGACAAACATTGATTTAATCCTAATAATTGCAATTGAGGATAAAAAGGATAATTTTTATATCCCAAAATTTGTTGAGGGTAAACCAATATATTTTCACAATCAAATTATTCCAATAAAATTTGTAACACAATTCAAAGATGATAAAATTTCACTTGAGAGCGGAAACCAGATAATTTCAGAAGATGCGTTTATAGATTATTCTACGGAAATAAATTCAATCAAATTTGGATTGGGTAGATATTTATCTAATCGATGTGAATTTAAAAAAGAATCTCTCTACATCAAACCATTAATTTTTATTCTAAACGACAATGAATTCGTAATTGATAGTTACTTAGTAGCAAAGAGCTTTGATTTTAATTCACTTCATAAATACTTTGCAAAAAGTAATGACAGTATTTTTATTTCTTACAATGATTGGAGACCCAAATTTGTATATTCTGTTTTGACAAAAGATATTGAAAGGATAACTAATCAAGCGTCTAAAGACAGCGAAATTGGATATCTTACAAAAAAGAAAATTGAACGAATAACAAAACAATTTTCAAGTTCCAAAACAATTTTTGATGAGTTAAACAAAAATCTTGTAATCATAAGTGGGAAAGCAGGAACTGGAAAGTCAAGCGAACTTCTTTTGTTGAC
Source organism: Ferruginibacter sp. (assembly GCA_035485735.1). Lineage (GTDB taxonomy): Bacteria > Bacteroidota > Bacteroidia > Chitinophagales > Chitinophagaceae > Ferruginibacter. Next base: position 396,041 of record DATHNS010000025.1, on the reverse strand, counting down.
AATGAAATGTATCAGCAACGGGCAAAATACTTTATATCTTACCTACAATAAACTTCTAATATTTGATATTTCCAAAACAATAAAATCTTTTGTAAATGCAATGTTGCTGAACAATACAGCCCAAAAATCAGGCGAAGGTTCTGTTATAACATTGCATTCTTTCTTTTATCGCCTTTCGAAATCATTAGGAGTTTTGCATGTGTTAAATGCAGAGAAAATCGAAAAGCTATTACTCATTTTAAAGGAAAGGATGAGATCAGTTTACGATTTTATTCAAAGCAAAATAAGTGAAGATGAAATCGTTTGGGTAAATCTCAAAATGGAAATTCAAAACCACAATAATTTTGACATTGGAACGAAAGAGGTAGGAATTGATTTTATAAACTTTTCGCTGAAAAGAAATATTTCATCGGTGGAAGGAATTAAAAGTTGCGGAATTGAATTTTATAATCACAAAAAAAATATTGTAAGCAACATATCAGCAAATGAAGTTTTCTTAGCTAACTATTACGGAGTTTTAGAGGATACTCTTTTAAGAATACAAGATCCTCAAAAATATTTTGACAAATACGACATTCAAGATAAATATGATCTGCTTGAAGTAGTTCTTAATTTAAAAGAGAAACATTTAGAAAAAAGAGAAGACGGTATAAAGATTAAACCTAAAGAATTTAATGAACAAAAAAATAGATGTATTGGCGGTTTGAGAAGAAAGAGAACATTGTTTGTGGATGAGGCGCAGGATTGCCATTATTTAGAAAAAGAAATTTTAATTTCAATTTATAATAGCGAGAAAATCGTTGTCGCTAATGGTGGGAAAGAACAACTTATTAGGCATGTTGAACTTTGCAATTGGGAAATTTCTCAAGCAAAAGCAATCAAAATAAAAATACATACTACACGAAATAAGTCTTATAGGGTAAAAAAGACAGTAGCTGATTTCTGCAATTTTATAGGAAATAAATATCAAATTGATTTAAACTTAGAACCTCTTGACTCAGAAGATGAAGGGGAACTATTATTTGATTTTAGACAAAGTCACTCCGAAGCAGAAATTAAGGAAATTTTTAACCACCTTCATTTGAAAGGCGAGATAAATGGCTGTTCTCCTTATGAATCATTATTAGTACTTCTTGAATCTAACACCCAACGAGAAGGGCTTCAAAAGCAATCCGAAATAAGTACTGCCATAATTAATGAATATGGAAATATAGAAGATACTCAGCATCGTCAGCGAGGAACATGGAGACATTTGAAAACATTAGAAAATGAAGATTTTATGTTTTGGGATGGCACAAAAGAAGATAAATCAGAATTGATTGTTCCTAGTCCAAATGAATCAAGATTAATTTATTATGAATCTTGCAGAGGGTTAGAAGCATGGTCGGTTGCCTGTTTTTCACTTGACAAGTTCTTTAATCAGAAAAGAGATGATCCTGATTCCGAAAGGTTTTTAGTGGACGACAAAGAAAAAACGAAATTGATGCAAGACATGTTTAAAGTTTCAAACGAGGATAGAAAAAATATGTATGCCGCTACTTGGATATTAATGGCAATGACCAGAGTCATTGATACGCTTTACATTCAAATTAATGATAGGGATTCTGAATTTGGAAAAGTAGTTGAAGAATACATAAAACAAGGAAACAAAAATGTTAGACAACTAACAAGCCATACAATAAAGTGATACAAAAGATATGATAAACTACCAGCAAACAGTACAAGAAATTATTAATTCAATAACTAGCTTTTCATTTGAATTTGATTTTGAAACTATCAAAAAGGAAATGGAATTACAGGAAGTTTCTAAGGATGAATTAGAAAAATTAGGAGAAGCAAGAGTAAAGGAAAAATTCAATTCGGGTATTTTTAAAATTAAGCTGCCAAATGATACATTAATTGACGCTAGCTCAATTGCTAAGCATTGTGCAGAAAATAATATTACAGAACCAGTGATCTTTATCAACCCAAATTTCAAATATGTTCAATGGTTTGTAAAAAAAGATTTTACAACACCTCAAATCAAAAAACAAATAAAAAGTCAATTAACAAATAATAGTGACATAAATCTTGCAGAAGTTCAAAAAGCATTAATAATTGAAGAATTAAAAAACAAAGAAATTGAAGGGTATATTAATGGTTTGCCTATAAAAACCAGTAACTACATAAGTGAAGGTAAATTTTATATTCAATCAACCAGCTCTATAGAAAATGCTATTAAAATGGTATATGAAGTGGTTGAAGAATTAAAAATAGACGCAAAAGAATACGTTAGAATGAAATTGAGACGAGACTACAAAAACATGTTATTTTATTTGCTTTTCGTATCAGTTGTATCTTCTTTATGGTTTATAAATAAGGAATCTCTGACAACAATCAAGTGGATTTCGAATAGTATAGCATTATTTTTATTCTTAATTCCTTTAGTTATTATGCGTTTAATCAATCACTCAATTTTTGATACTTTGTTCTTCAGAAAAAAAGCATCAAAAAAGTATGAGAAAGAGTTTTTTAATAAAATCCATAATTATTAATAAGTCATTATATAAAGGTTCTTATTTTAAAGGCTAACAATTAAACTGTTAGAATGTAGTTCAATAGATGTGGACATCTTCTGCCACAAAACAAGGTCGAGCGTTCTTGTTTTGTGGCATTTCCTCCTTAGGTTAGCCTTTTATTAGAAAATTATGGCTAACACAATAATAAAGTCTTCAAAAACAATAATCGTACTTTTTTTCCTATTATTAGTTTTCAAGGTCGAAGCTCAAGAAGTAGATGACATTATCAGTAATGACATTTACACTTCCTATTTCAATCATCAGTTACATGAGCCCTTATACGTTGTTTATAAGCTTTATGAAGCTGGTGGCAACTGTAAAAGAAAGGGAATGCATTTTAAAACTGGGGGATTAGAATATTCAGCAAAAGCAAAAGATTATAAAGGAAGTGGTTACGACGAAGGTCATTTAGCAGATGCTAAAGACTTTGCCTATGATTATGATAAAGAAGAAGAAACCTTTAGATTCTATAACTGTGTACCGCAAACGAAAGTTTTAAATAGAGGGATTTGGAAACATTGGGAAACAGAAACAAGAAAAGAAAGTCAGAATGATAGTTTACTTATAATATGTGGTTCAATATTCGGTAATCGTACAATGGGAGAAGATAATATTGGTATCCCTGACTATTGCTGGAAGATTGTAGAATCTCTTACAACACACGAAATAATTTACTGTCTGATATTTCCTAACGACGATAGCGATACATATAGCAATATCAGTATTGAAGATTTAAAGCAAAGATTAAATTATACTATTAAATTATAATGACAATGGAAAACCAATCATTTGTAGCTTATTATAGAGTATCAACACAAAGACAAGGCCAATCAGGCTTAGGATTAGATGCTCAAAGAAATTCTGTGCTTGGATTCATTCGGGATCGGTCCCTGATTGCAGAGTTTAAAGATGTTGAGACTGGAAAAAACGATAATAGACCGGAATTATTAAAAGCCATTCAAAAAGCTAAAGAAACCAATTCTACTTTGGTTATAGCAAAGCTTAATAGATTATCAAGGAACTTAACTTTTATATCAACTCTAATGGATGCAAAGGTCAGATTTGTTTGTTGTGATCTGCCAGACGCAAATGAATTGACTATTCATATATTCGGCGCTCTTGCTCAATGGGAAAGAAAGAGAATATCAGAAAGAACAAAAGATGCTTTATCGCAATTGAAAAAGAGAGGTATTAAATTAGGAACTCCCGAAAACTTCACAAATAAGACAAGAAGAAAAGGTTCACTAAAAATGGCTGAAAAAGCTATACTTAACCCGAATAATATTAAAGCAAGTAAACTTATTTCACTTTTACACAATAACGGCAAGTCATTAAGGGAAATTTCTACTGAATTAAACGAATCTGGCTTTAAAACATCAACTGGACTGAATTTCAAAGCTGAACAAGTAAGAAGATTACTTAAATAAAAGTATAATAATCAAGATTAATCGCAATTAACTTCAATTAAATTCAATTACTAATGATTGATTTTAATCGAGGTTAATCATTATTAATTCAATTTGATCTGTTTTTTACTAAACTGTTTACTTTTTATATCCTTATGATATATTTATTTCAAAAGAATTAAACCATGCAAAAATTCCTAGACAATCCAGAAGCAGCATTTTACCATATTACAACAAACGATAAATGGGATTCAATACAAAGCAGTGGAGGATTAATATCTTCTACCGGACGCTTTTTTGTTTCGAGAGTTGGAGAACTCCCAGTACTTTTAGCTATTGCACTAGAACAATTGCTCGTGACAGATGAAGTAGAAGAAATTGTGTTCCTAAAATTACCAAATAGAAAGAACGATTTCAAAATAGATGAGATAAGACAGGATACTCAGGCCGCCGTTGAATGGACGCAACCTTTTCACAACGTAATTCTTAGGCAATACATCCCACTTAAACACATTGAATTTATGATGAAAATAAAATTAGGTAGAGAAGAACCTCAACGAACAATTACCATAAGCAAATTAACACAAATTGCAATGTTAGGTCAACAACTTAATAATAGTATTATAGAAATAGCAAGTCAAATTGATTATTCAAATACTGGCACATCATTAATAGGAGACTTATAATCTCTTTCTTTAGGTACACTTTTTTTGATTCTCAATTGTGGTTTTTACACTCTATTAATGGTTACGATTTTCAAATCTTCCAATATTAATAAAAAGCATTTTACCAGTTCAGCAAATCTAATTGACTTAAAAGTTCCGTCCTTATATTGATAATTAATTGAAGCATCTATTTGATGACTCATTGGTGGTTGTATTAATGTTAATGCCATAAGTGACACCTTAGGTTCAGTATCAAAATAATGCTTAAACTTGTTATTAAGTAAACGAAGTTCTTTAAGACCAAAATATTTTTCTTCCAATTTTAATTTATCGAATTTGCCTTTATTGCTCTTATAAATTGACTCAAGAATTGCATACATATCTTTCGTAAGACTTTTTATCGCTGGAACTATTTTATTAAAAGCACTTTGGCATTCATCCGAAACCCAACTGAATTTATTACTAACTAATGTCTTAGGCACGAACTCGTTTTCTACATCTCCAATTTTAACTTCATAGAGTATGTCTATTTTTTTCAAAACATCTTCGATGTCAAGTCTTAAGTAGTATGATTGATTAAGGTCATAAATATTCATAAATGTCAAATACTTTTTTACTCTGATTCATTGTATTTCATTATTAATTTTATCAATAATGGTTTTCATTATTTCCTTTTTTAAATACAGAAAATGAGGTATATAGACCATTATAGCAATTGAAATTGTCAGTATTAAAATTGAAATTATATACGACCAAATTGTTTGGATATTAAAAACAAATAATACGCATATTATTAAATTTAAAACAGTCGAAATAGAATAAGTAACCGTATTTATTAACTCTGTATAGGTAATTTCTTCATCTTCTTTTATTTTCCTAATTGGACTTCTCACGGATAGTATTATTGAACCTCCTTTAATTACACCCTTTAAAAAGCGGTTTTTATAAAAGGTTGTTCTTTCACTTTCATTTATCTGTGAATAAAAAGGTTTTATTTTGCTTTCAAAATATCGGGATGTTATTTTTTTTAAAATGCGAGGTATTGCCCAATAGAATAAACAAAAACAAAGAATTGCAAAAAATATTCCCCAGATAAAATAATCTGATGTAACGAGATTAATCAAATTTTCATCTTTAATATCATTAAATCGCCACAATACTAATAACGGATATTTTAATTTTAAAAGCAAAAAAGAAGCATAACTGCTGATAATAACTCGAAATATAAATATTAATCTATTTGTAGATGTTCCTGATGCTCCAAGTATAATTCCTGATAAAAAAGGAATAAATATCATAACGTTATTTTTTAAGCCCATAAGATAACTACTTATAACCTTAATTTGTTTTTTAGAAATCCTTAATTAATCTTAATTACAATCAATTGAATTTAACTAACGTTTCATCTATTCAAATACTGGCACATCATTAATAGGAGATTTATAATCTCTTTCTTTAGGTATAAACTCAACTAATTCCCTACTGATCCCATCTTGCTTATTAGTATTAAATCCATCTTTTAAATACTTATTCGTTACGGCTATACTAGAATGTCTTAACATTTGTTGTAAGTCGTATGTATTCACGTCCTTTATCATTAAAACAAGATTAGCAAATGTATGTCTCGAAGTATGGGACGCTATTTTTATATGACCTGCGTTATCAGTAGGCAGATCGATTTCGCAAATCTCAGCAAGTCGTTTAAGGGAATTGTTATAATTAATAGTTTGAGTATTGATATTTTTATATTGGGCTAATTCAAGATTATTAAAATCAGTAACGTCTTTGTACTCTTCATCTTTCAGAAAAGGAAAAATAAAGCCCGTTGCATTTCGTTGCTTAATAAATTCTTTTAGATAGTTTGACAGATATTGTTCAATATTTAGATCATTATCAATCTTTTTGCTCATATAAATATCTTCTTTTCGCTTTTTAACTTCTAAGCCTAAATGATGAGTTCCCCTTTCCTTTTTTAATAATGCTAGATTAAAAGTATCTATCAAGTTTTTATATGCTCCTTCACCACCGAGCTGTTTAAACAAAATGAAGAATATGTTTTTATTTAGTGAAATATCAACATGCTTTCTTGATTTAAACATAGTATAGATCAATCTTTCACCATTTATATTACTCCAACGTAAAGTCAATAAATCGGAAACTCTCATTCCATTTGCAAATATTTGGAATAGAAACATGTCTCTACTCAAATCCACTCTTTCAGATCCTCTTTTATTAGCAGGCAATTTTTTGTTCAACAACTTATAAACGTCTTCCTGAGACAATACGCTACGTTTAATAGCTTCGTATTTATATTTCAGTGGAATGAATGGATCTTTCGAATAAACATAATGTTCATCAGTTGCAGCTTGTCTATAAACAATTGCTGTCATTTTCATATAATGATTAGCAGTGTTCTTGGAAAGCTTCTTAGGATCGCTGGCAGTTTGGAAATAGTGTTGAAGGTTACGCAAAAACTCTGTATTAATATCTTTAAATAGAATATCGCTTTTGTGAATGGAAGTGAGATACTTTTGAAACTTGTCCTTTACCAGTTTGTTCTTTAATGTAGTTCCGTGATTAGAGATTAATGAAATGTACTTTTCCCAATATTTAAGGAAGAGTTTTTTGTCATCATTGACAAAGGATAGACTACTATTGCTATTTTTGTAATCTTTAAATGCCTGTTCAATAATCAAATTATATCTTTCATAATGTGGCAACGAAGTACCTCTAACAGTTTGCTTAAATTCTTGATTTTCGACATCAAAAAACTTATCAAAAGTCTTTTTATCCATCGGAATTTTAAGAGAAAATCGCTTAGAGCTTTTGCCTGCTGTTCTAAGATTTACATATCCGTTTACACAGCTAATTCTTGGTTTCATATTGATAATTACAATTGGACGATAACTAGGCAATATTACTACAATAAATTGGCATTAGACAACTTTAGACAACCATAACATATTGATTAACAGTTAATTAATGGTTAAAAGAGGAATAGGAGTTTCCTAAACTCTAGATCCAAGTTCGATTCTTGGCGGGACCACTAAATCCGGAAGGGGATTAGGATTGGGCAAAACATCCTAAGGCTAACTTAATTGTTAGCCTTTTTTAATAATGGACAATAATATTAATGGGGATTTTTGTGCCGAGAGAACTGGATGAATTGATTGTACCTGAGTTTTTATATAAGTGGTACAAACCTGTACTATTTATAAATTACTTTTAATGTTTTTTATTCAATAGAATTATAGTGAAAAGAATTAGTGAGTTTAATGTATTCAGGGCATTCCGGAGCCGTAATTATGCGCTTTATTTTACCGGCAGGTCAGTATCACAATTTGGTACCTGGATGCAGCGAACCGCTGTTATATGGTTGGTTTATTCTATTACACACTCTGCTTTTTTTATTGGGGTTGCCATTTTTGCTGAACAGTTCCCGTCATTTTTATTTTCAATTCCAGGAGGCATTGCTGCTGACCGGTATGATCGTTATAAGATCATCAAAATTACACAGGTCATTTCAACGATCCAGTCGGTATTGCTGGCCATTTTAGTGCTCACTAATCATGCTACGGTCTGGGCGATTTTGGCGCTAAGTATATTATTGGGAATAATTAATGCTTTCGATGTGCCTGCCAGACAAGCCCTGGTACATGAAGTTGTTGCTGATGAGGGTGATCTACCAAATGCTTTATCACTCACTACGGCTATGGCCAGCCTGGCGCAACTGTTGGGGCCTGCTTTATCCGGCATTGTTTTGAGTATTTTTGGCGCTGCTACTTGCTTTTTTATTAATGCCGCCAGTTTCGGCGGGGTTATTATTTCATTGCTTCTAATGAAGTTGCCGGCTCATACACTCAAAAAAACAGAGAAAAAAATTATGGTAGAATTTGCTGAAGGTTTTGCCTACGTTAGGAAGACAGCGAGTATCGGTATGCCTGTATTAATGCTTGCAATTGTTAGCTTGTTGGTGCTGCCATATAATACGGTTTTGCCTGTATTCGCAAAAGTGATCTTTAAAGGTGATGCCTCAACCTTCGGTTATATTACCAGCTTTGTTGGTGTTGGCGCTGTAATAGGTACTATTTTTCTGGCATCACGTAAACCCGGTGCACAGCTGAAAAAAATATTATTTGTAAGCACCATAATGATGGCTGTGGGATTAATTTGTTTCTCGCAGATAAAAAATTTTCCGTTAGCCATGTTTTTTGCTACGCTGATCGGTTTCGGATCGGTTGCACAGTTTACCGTCTGCAATATTATTGTACAGTCAGAATCTAAACCTCAAATGCGGGGACGGGCAATTGGAATTTTGCTAATGGCTATATTTGGTATGATGCCGCTTGGCAGCCTTTTGGTAGGTGCCATCTCGCAACATATTGGTGCTCCCGCAACGGTATTAGGCCAGGGGGTCATCGGATTGGTTGTGGCGCTGGCGTTTATAAGGTTCCTGTTCAAACAGCGAACAATTCATGTTTCAGATGATGTACTTATCCATGAAATTCAGGAAATAATTGCAGAAAAACTTGACTAGATCATTGACGATATTTCAACTGCTATAAATCTACCAGTAATACTTATTGCGTTTATTATTCAATACCTTTATAACTGTCTTTATAAGTAATTGCCATTGTCTCTGTATTCCCTTTAATATTGTATTGATGAAAAACAAGTATCACTTTTTTGGAATATTCTTTTTTGCACTTTGCATCAGCACGATACCTGCAACCGCTCAGGAAAAGTTGGTGGCGCAGGTAAAACAATGGGTGAACGATAATAATAAAAAACTTCACCTGCAAGAGAGTGATCTGAAAGAAATGCAGGTCACAAGCGCTTCTACGGTTAATCAACTAACATTTTCTTACGTTCAACAATACTATGCCGGTTTAAAAGTCCACAATGCTATCCTATCGCTTTGTTTTGATAGTAAAGGAACTATGGTAAGCAACAGCAGTCGGTTCGTTCCTAAAATAGCGACTAAAGCAACAACGGCGAACCCTTCAGTTGCCGCTTCTGATGCCATAAAAAAAGCGGCTGCCTATCTCAAATTACCAGCACCAGTTGCATTACATACTGTACCCGATGAACTGAATTCAGAAAAATATATTGTATTTACCCCTGCAGGAATTGCCAAACAAAATATTATTGCAGAATTAATGTGGGTAACAACCGATGATGGCAACACCATAAAGCTGGCATGGAATATCACAATAGATGTATTGCACAGCGCTGATTACATGAATGTAAGAGTTGATGCGCTCAATGGCCAGATCATTGATGCGGACAACGCCACTTTGTATGAAAAAAAAACCGGAAAAAATAATACGATACAACAGAAGGGCGCTTCTCAAAAAGAAATAAAATTAAATAAACGCAATGTTCAGCTCAACGATAATCATACTGATGCAGTCTCGAATGCTTCTTACAATGTAATTCCATTGCCAACTGAATCTCCGAACTTCGGCCCGCTGGCTATTGTAAATGATCCCTGGTTAAATGCGGGAGCAAGTAATCCCGTTACTGTTTTCGGTTGGCACTCTAATGGTGTTACTGAATACAATTATACCCGTGGCAATAATGTTTTTGCTTACGATGATACTGCAAATAAAAACATGCCGGGGCACAGTGATACCTCTTCTACAGCATCTCCCAATTTTAGTTTCATCAAAACGCCTGATTTTACATTACCGCCGCACCTTACCAATAATATGCGTGCCGCTGTTACCAATTTATTTTATGTAACCAATACAATGCATGATATCAGCTACCAATATGGATTTGATGAACCATCAGGAAATTTCGAGGTAAATAATAATGGGAGAGGCGGTGTGGGAAATGATCCCTTGAAAGCAGAAGCACAGGATGGTAGCGGTACTGATAATGCGAATATGACTACGCTGCCCGACGGACAATCGCCACGCATGCAGATGTATTTATGGGATGCGCCTACTACCTCTTTTCTAACCGTAAATACTCCTCCTGCCATAGCAGGCAATTATACTGCAGTAGAAGGAGGCTTTAGCATCAACAATATAATCACCACTCCGGTAACCGGAACAACGATCTACTTCAATGATGATGTAACCGGTACGTCACATTCGGGTTGTGCCGCACCGTTTAATTCGATTGCAGGTAAAATAGCATTTATCAATCGCGGCTCCTGCAATTTTACACAAAAAGTAAAAGATGCGCAAACAGCCGGTGCCATTGCCGTTATCATGATCGATGATGTTATAGAAGCTCCGATCGTGATGGGTGGTACAGATAACTCGATCACCATACCTGCAGTAATGATCTCCGAAGCCGATGGCATCACTTTAACCTCTCATATATCCAGTGGCGAGACCGTTACACTAAATCCTTCTCCACCAATGTTAGATGGAGATTATGATGATGAAGTTATTTCGCATGAATTTACGCATGGTATTTCAAACAGGTTAACCGGCGGTCCGGCTAATACAAGTTGTTTGGTAAATGCAGAGCAAGGTGGTGAGGGCTGGAGTGATTATGTAGCATTAATGGTGACACAACATTGGGCCACTACTACTGTTGCTGATAGCCTTGTACAACGTACTGTCGGCACTTATGTTCTCGGACAAGATTCTACAGGCGCCGGTTTACGCACTTATCCTTACACATTGGATATGACGATTGATCCGCATACTTATGCAGATATGAATGGATCTATGAACGGATCAGAAGTGCATTATATTGGTGAAATATGGACAAGCGTACTTTGGGATATGACCTGGAGGATCATTGAGCAGGAAGGGAATATTGAACCGAATATCTACAATGCTTCCAGCACCGCTGGTGGAAATGTAATAGCATTGAATGATGTTATTACAGGATTAAAATTACAACCATGCCTGCCAGGTTTTCTTGATGCAAGAGATGCTATCCTGAAAGCAGATTCTATTTTATATAACAACCGTCATAAATGTGCTATATGGGGTGCTTTTGCAAGGCGCGGTATGGGTTACAGTGCTAAACAAGGAAGCAGCAACAGCACTTCAGATCAAACGGTTGCTTTTGATATCCCTACTTCGGTAACATTTACAAAAAATGCCGCCGATTCAATAACGGCAAATGATACAGTTACCTACACGATCACTGCTTCTTGCGGATGTTCTGTGCCAACCAACTTAAAGATCATTGACACTTTACCTGCAGGTACCAGTTATAGTAACAGCTCTGCCGGAACTGCGAGTGGTAACACTGTAACTATAAGCCCCGTTAATTTTACGCAAACTTCCCAAACACTTAACTACACGATCAACGCACTGCCAACTACTACAGGATGTACGATCTTTTATGGCATAAATGATAACAGAGACAATTCAACTACCGGTGGATTCAGCAATGCTGGCGGCTGGGCTGTTTCTTCTACGAGGTCTGCCAGTCCAACGCATTCGTGGTTTGCGACTGAACCTACAGTGCCGTCTGATATAACGCTGACCTCTGCAGCAATTCTTCTTACCAACCAATCATTATTTAGTTTCAATCATTATTTCAATACAGAGCCTACTTATGACGGTGGCGTAGTAGAAATATCTACAAACGGCGGTGCTACCTGGCAAGACCTTGGACCGGAAATTATAAAAGGCGGCTATACTATGGTAATGGATACCTCTACCATATTATCTGGTCAGCTTGCTTTTTCTGGTGCTAGCAATGGCTTCGAACATACAGTTATTGACCTGTCTTCTTTTACAGGGCAAACAGTGATGATACGTTTTCGTTTTGAAAGTGATAATGGAAATTCTGTTCCGGTAGAAGGATGGTATGTAGATGACATACAACTTGCAAGTGGCTGTATGGTAAAAAATACCGCTTCGATTTATACTGCTACAACTACCTTATTAGCCAGCAGTAGCGCCTTTACATTTATACAACCCAATCCTGCCATAACAACAATAGATAGTTTCAGCGCAAGTAAAGTTGCAGGTGAGCAAGAAGCAAGGATCAGCTGGACAGTGACTAATGAAAGCAATGTTAATCATTATGAAATAGACCGCAGCATCAATGATACTACCTGGAGCAGCATAGACACTACTTCTATGACAGGTAGCACTACTTATACAATTTTCGATACCGTTCCTGTCATTCCAGCAACCAATTATTACCGTTTGGTTGTTTATAATAACGATAGCAGTATTACTTATTCAAATATTCAGTTTGTAAATTTTACAGATACAACCACAATAAATGCTTTTACTGCAAACAAAGTTGCCGGCCTGCAGGAAGCAAAGATCAACTGGACAGTAAATGATGAGACCAATGTTAACCATTATGAAATAGATCGTAGTATCGATGGCACTACCTGGAACGAAATAGATACTACTTCTATGATAGGAGATACCAGCTATACTACTCTCGATACGCTTCCAGTTATTCCTGGAATAAATTATTATCGCCTTACCGTTTACAATAAGGACAGCAGTATTAATTATTCAAACATACAGTTGGTTAGTTTTACGGATACTACAACAATCAATGCTTTTAATGCAAGCAAAGTTGCAGGGCTGGAAGAAACGAAAGTTACCTGGACGGTAAATGATGAAAGCAATGTTAATCACTATGAAATAGATCGCAGCACCGATGGCACTACCTGGAGTGCGCTGGATACAATATCTATTGTAGGTGATACCAGTTATATTATTTTTGACAGTGTACCCGTTGTTCCTGCTACAAATTATTATCGACTTACTGTTTATAATAAAGACAGTACTATCAATTATTCCGGAATAGTGGCAGTAATTTTTGCTGATACCACGACCATACATACGGTTCTGCTATTTACGTTAGCGCCAAATCCCGCAAATGATCATACAGGTATATTCTTTGATAATACGAATGGACAGACAGCCTCTTTTGCATTATACAATGAAATCGGTAAATTGGTCTTACAAAAAACAGTCAATGGAAATACAACCATTGATACAGGCGTGTTTGCTGCAGGTATGTATTATTACAGGTTTGTAACATCTTCGGGTTACACGCATACTGGTAAATTAATAATAACCAGGTGATGCTATTAATCATTGCGTATAAAAATTTACAAAACAGGAAATTTAATGCCCGAATACAAATGAAATAAAAAGCAATCATTCAAAATATCAATTGTAAAACATTTGGTATGCATGTTGCCTTCATATTAAAAAATTATTTTAATATGAGAAGATGTAAACAAGTTATAGGAATTGTGCTATTTACAATATTGGCAGGATGCACGGCATCAGCACAAACAAAAGACCAAACTCCCGGTAACATAGGCGGAGTAGGCACTGACGAAGGGACCGTTATTGTGCCACCGGCACCCAAAACTGCTACTGACACTACAGTAAAAGAACATCACATTGCTACAAAACATACGACAAAAGCTACAACAAGTGATCAATCTACCAGTACACCAACAACAAGTGCTGCTTCCAGCGAAACAAACAACGCTCCAACAAGTACAGAAAATAATAATAACGTAGCAGCAAATACCAATAACGCTTCAGGATCAACTGATTCAACCAATAGCAATACAACAGCAACCAATAATTGCGGAAACCATAACAATTGTGGCGGCTGGGGATGGATCGGCTTGTTAGGTTTATTCGGACTTTTTGGTTTAAGAAAAAGGAACACGGCTTAATAATAAACGCGGAATCATATTGATAAAGCCTTGTGCAAAAAGCACAGGGCTTTTTTATTCATGCCTATTCAAAATAATTCGTAGTATATTGGAGATACCGGAAAGATTTGTATCAATATCTTTGGTATAGCAATGTTTGTCCAATTATAAATTGAATAATATGAAAATCAATGCCAGCCGTCTTCAAAAACATTTTGAAGCAATGAGTGAAATAGGCAAGATCGGCGAAACCGGAACCTGTCGCCCCACCATGACACCTTTAGAAAAAAAAGGGTTTGACCTGGCAGCTTCATGGATGAAGGAAGCCGGCATGAAAACCCATATTGATAATTTTGGAAACCTGATTGGCAGGCTCGAAGGGAAAAATAAAGCATTGCCTGTTTTAATGATGGGTTCTCATTTGGATTCACAGCCTTATGGTGGCAGGTTTGATGGTGTAGCCGGCGTACTTTGTGCCATTGAGGTAGTAACAACTTTAACTGAAAATAATATTACGCCTGAAAGAAGCATTGAAGTAATTTCTTTTGCCGATGAAGAAGGCTGGCGCTTCAACAAAGGACTTTTTGGATCAAGAGGGATTTTAGGAAAGCTTGAAGAAGGTGAATTACAGCGCACAGATAAAGATGGCATCACCAGAGAAAAAGCGCTCCGTGATTTTGGGTGCGATCCTGCTAAGTTTGCTGCATCTCAATATGCACCCAATAGTATTTTTTGTTTTCTTGAGTTACATATTGAGCAAGGGCCGATCCTGGATAATTCCAATAAACCTATCGGTGTAGTTTCCGGCATTTCAGGGCCATTGTGGCTTACCGTAAAATTAAAAGGAATGGCGGGCCATGCGGGTTCTGTGCCAATGGCCATACGCAAAGATGCATTGGTAGGTGCCGCAGAAATTATTATCGCCTTAAATGAAATTGCCAATCAAATCCCCGGCGCTCCTACTGTTGGAACTGTTGGCACTTTAAATGTTTTCCCTGCATCAAGAAATATTATTCCAGAAGAAGTTACGTTCACTGTCGACCTAAGAGATATCGACCTGGAAAGACGCAATAAATATGAAAAACAATTAATGGATAAAATAAAAGCCATTACACAAAAACACCAGTTAACTTACGAGATAAGTGAAGATACTAACCTTGAACCCCGCTATTGTGCCGATTGGATAAAAGCCATCATTCACAATGAATGTAAAACCCTCGGACTGATTGATACTCCTGAATTAATGAGCGGCCCTTTCCATGATGCCATGGCATTTTCTTATGCCTGCGATTACGGGATGATATTCGTCAGGTGTAAAGATGGCATCAGCCACAACCCCCTTGAATATGCTTCTTACGAAGACCTTGCGCTTGGTGCTGAAGTATTGTACGGCACTGTATTACAAATATTGAAAAAATAAAGGCGGTATAGAAATACCGCCGATTGATTGATTGTCTCTCTTAACGAAGAATAGTAACTCAGACGCCACGGATGGATTCGAACCATCGTAAAAAGTTTTGCAGACTTTGACCTAACCGCTCGGCCACGTGACTATGTAGTTCCGTATAAAGATATAATAAAATTATTAGTCTATCAAATAGATGGACTAATTAAATGTTAATTTTATTTTATGCCTTAATGAGCCTGTTTCTGAGCCAAAAATTGGCCAAAAAGATTGGCGCATTTATCTTAGCTTGCAATACGAAAAGAACCGATATAGACGTGACAAAGACTTATACTATACAATCTACCCTACAACATTATTTCGGCTATGATGAATTTCGGCACAATCAGCAGGAAATCATAGAAAATGTATTGGCAAAAAAAGATACCATTGTATTGATGCCTACGGGAGGCGGTAAATCTGTCTGTTATCAAATCCCCGCCTTATTATTTGATGGCGTTACTATTGTAGTTTCCCCACTGATCGCATTAATGAAAGATCAGGTTGATGCATTGAAATTGAATGGCATATCCGCCGCATTCCTGAATTCATCTCAATCTTCCTATGAGCAGACTGCCATCATCAACCAAATACAAAACAAACAACTCAAATTATTATATGTTGCACCCGAGCGTTTACTCGGACAAAACAATTTTCTTACCTATTTAAAAGATGTCAACGTTTCCCTTTTTGCCATTGATGAAGCGCATTGTATCAGTCAGTGGGGACATGATTTCAGGCCCGAGTACCTGGTATTGGGACAATTGAAAAAACAGTTTCCACAAGTGCCAATTATTGCACTTACTGCTACTGCCGATGCCTTAACAAAAAAAGATATCATCCATAAACTGGAAGTAACCGATTACACTGTTTTTGAAAACTCTTTTAACCGGCCCAATATTTTTTATTATATCAAACCAAAGAAAAATTATTTTTCGCAACTACTAGATTATTTGGAAGCGCGTAAAGATGACAGCGGTATCATTTATTGCTTAAGTAGAAATTCAACAGAAAAATTAGCGGAAGACCTGGTTGAAGAAGGTTATAACGCAGCAGCTTATCACGCAGGACTGGAAAGGGATATTCGTGAAGAAAGACAAGATAAATTTTTAAAAGATGATATCAAAATAATGGTGGCCACCGTTGCATTTGGAATGGGTATTGATAAAAGCAATGTGCGTTTTGTTGTACATGCAGATCTTCCAAAAAATATTGAAGGTTATTACCAGGAAACAGGAAGAGCCGGCCGTGATGGACTTTTGAGTGAAGCGGTTTTATTTTACAGCGGTGGCGATGTGATCAAGTTAAGAAATTTTGCAAAGGTTGAAGGTAATGAAGAACAGAGCAAAATAATGTTGAAAAAGCTGCAACAGATGGCGGGCCTATGTGAAACGAGACAATGCAGAAGAAAATATCTATTAAATTATTTTGATGAAGCGGCACCGGACTATTGCGGCAGTTGCGATGTTTGTTTAAGCGATGAAGAAAAAGTAGATGCGACCATCGAAGCACAAAAATTCTTAAGCGCTGTCAGCAGATTGCAGGAAAGGTTCGGCGTAAATTATGTAGTTGATTTTTTGCGCGGCAGTAGTACTGTTAGAACAGAGCACCAGCAATTAAAAACATTTGGCATCGGAAAAGACCTCAGTAAAGATCAGTGGAAACAATATGCCCGTGAGTTATTGCAAATGAAAATTGTAAAACAAAGTGATAGTGAGTATCCCGTATTACAATTAACAGAAAGAAGCTGGAAGGTTTTAAAAGGAGAAGAGCAGATAAAATTAGTAAAAGCTGTTACCGCAAAAGCCGAACAGCCAGCAGTGATGCAGATGCAAAATGAATTACCTGCATTTGATGACCTGTTAAAAGAATTAAAAGGCGCACGGTACGCATTGGCTGACAAAGAAAATGTACCTGCCTACCAGATTTTTTCTGATGCTACTTTAGTAGAGTTGGCAACTTACCTGCCCCTTACCATGACCGACATCGCTAAGATCTCAGGATTTGGAGATATTAAGCTGGCCAAATACGGATCGTTATTTTTAGACGTGATCATTGGTTATTGCAGAAAAAATAACCTGGCAACAAAGATCAGTTTGAAAGAACCAAAGCGCCAACGAAAAACCGCAACAAAAGAAAGGGCCACGGATACAAAAAAACAGAGCCTCGAATTATTTTTAAATGATAAAAGCATTGCCGAAATAGCATTTGAAAGAAATCTTTCCCAACAAACTATCATCACGCACTTGTCATATTATGTCGGAACCGGAGAATTAGCAGTGACAAAATTAGTTGCTGTTGAAAAAATAGAACCTATTACCAATGCCATCAAAAATGCCGGTAGTACTGCGCTCAATCCAATTAAAGAAAAATTGGGCAACGATTATTCTTATGCAGAGATCAAAGCTGTAATGAGTTATTTGGAATGGATGAATGAACGATAAATATTGAAATGATGTCTTCAGAAAAAATACCATATCTCA
Organism: Ferruginibacter sp.; assembly: GCA_035485735.1. Lineage (GTDB taxonomy): Bacteria > Bacteroidota > Bacteroidia > Chitinophagales > Chitinophagaceae > Ferruginibacter. The sequence goes on along the minus strand of DATHNS010000025.1, from coordinate 377,860 downwards.
CTAAAGAAATAATTAAAGGTTTAATAAAACCAAGAGTAGCCGATTCTCATAAAGGAACATACGGACATGTATTATTGGTAGCCGGCAATAAAGCAAGAATGGGCGCGGCCGTTTTATCAGCAAGAGCATGTTTAAGAACTGGGACTGGTTTGCTTACTGTAAATATTCCCGAAGAAGAACGTTTTATTTTGCAAACAACTGTTCCTGAAGCAATGTTGTTATTCAGAGAATATAAAGTAACAGATCTCGACAAATACTCGGCAATAGGTATTGGACCGGCAATAGGATTGGATACTATTTCTTCTGAATTAATGATGGACATTTTACATCAATATAAAAAAAGCATTTTATTAGACGCAGATGCATTGACAATATTATCTCAGCATAGAGATTTTTGGGATCTGTTACCAAAGGGCTTAGTCTTAACTCCGCACGTAAAAGAATTTGATAGGTTATTTGGCGAAAGCGATAACAAAACAGCAAGAATAAATAAAGCAATTGAATTATCTAAACAATATCCATGGGTAATTGTTTTAAAAGATCATGAAACTTTGATCGTAGAAAACGGAGAAGCGTGGATGAGCAATACCGGGAATGCAGGATTAGCAAAAGGTGGCTCGGGAGATATTTTGAGTGGAATGATCACGGCATTATTAGCACAGGGATATTCGCCATTTACGGCTGCAAAAATTGGTGTTCATTTACATGGAGTAGCAGCGGACATTGCCGTTAAAGAACAAAGTCTGGAAAGTTTATTAGCCAGTGATGTTATTGAAAAAATTGGCGCAGCATTTAAAGAAACAGAAAATTAATGATCGTTCAACGGCAACCCTCTTTTCTGAAATTCTTTCCAGTTCAAATATTCATCTCCTTTGCGGTGTTCCACCATGGTGATACAGTCTGTAACCGGACAAATTAGCTGGCATAAATTACAGCCTACACATTCTTCTTCCTTGATAGTATATTTATTATACGGATTTCCGTAATCTAAATTAATTGCCTGATGCGCTGTGTCTTCACAGGCAATAAAACATAAACCGCAATGAATGCATTTATCCTGGTTGATATTGGCGATATGGTGGTAGTTGATATCAAGGTCTTCCCAATGCGTTATTTTGTCAATCGACTTTCCAATAAAATCTGTTGTAGTTTGATAGCCTTTTTCATCCATCCAATTATTTAATCCTTCACATAGGTCTTCGATAATCCTAAAACCATGGGTCATCACAGCTGTACATACTTGCACATTCGTTGCTCCTAACAACATAAATTCTACAGCATCTTTCCAGCTACTAACGCCGCCGATGCCAGAGACAGGAACTTTTTTTGTTGTTGGATCCTGCGAAATTGTCGTCAGCATTTTTAAAGCGATAGGTTTTACAGCCGGGCCACAATAACCACCATACACAGATTTGCCTGCTACATAAGGATTGGGAACCAATGTATCCAGATCGATACCAGTTATCGATTGAATTGTATTAATTAACGACAAACCATTTGTTCCAGCTTCTACACAGGATTTTCCTGTCGGTACAACGGAATGAACATTGGGTGTTAGTTTCGTGATAACAGGAATGGTTGCCTTTTCCATTACCCACTCAACGATCATTCTTGCAATTTCAGGATCTTGTCCGACAGTTGCACCCATACCGCGTTCCGTCATTCCATGCGGACAGCCGAAATTTAATTCCAAACCGTGCGCGCCAGTATCTTCTACTTTTTTAATTAACTCGTGCCAGGCTGCTTTATTATTTTCTGTCATTAACGAAACAACCATCGCTCTATCGGGGAATAATTTAATGACTTCTGCAATTTCTTTTAAATTAATATCCAATGGCCGATCACTGATCAATTCAATATTATTAAACCCCATTACACGCGTACCATTAAAATCAACAGCCGAATATCTTGAGGAAACATTTTTCACCTGCTCGCCGAGTGTCTTCCATACAACACCGCCCCAGCCTGCTTCCAAAGCACGCAATACATTTATCTTCTTATCCGTTGGCGGCGCGCTTGCCAGCCAAAATGGATTAGGAGATTTTATGCCAAGAAAATTTGATTCAAGATTTGCCATTGTTTATTTTTTCACGCAAAGGCGCTAAGTTAAAAATAAGGTGCAAAGGTTTATAAGTTATTGACTATTCTATGTATTCCGTCTTTTATTAGATCTACATTAAAATTTACAAGTAATCCAAGTTTTATTCCTGTCAGTTTTAAATAAGTTTGAACTTGTTTATAATGAACCGAGGCTAAGGCGTCAATTGATTTCAATTCAACTATTACTTTGTTTTCAATAATTACATCTGCTCTAAACCCAGCTTCCATTTTTATTTCTTCGTGAATTAATGGTATGGCTTGCTGCCTTATAAAGGTAATGCCAGTCTTACCAAATTCATAACAAAATATTTCTTCATAAACACTTTCAAACAAACCAGGACCATATTGTTTATGTATTTTAAATAGTTTATCCACAACGATTTTCGATATTTCGTTTTCAGTAGGCATAGGGTATACTTTTTTCTTATTTCTTTTCTTTGCGCCTTACTTAGCTTAGCGCCTTTGCGTGAAACAAAAATTCCACAATATTTGCTGCTCCTTCCTTTCCCGCTTGCACTGCATCAACAACTTCTTTTCCGCCATTCACACAATCACCTCCCGCAAAAACACCTTTGATATTTGTTGCTGTTTTATCTATTTGAATTTTACCGTTGCTATTTTGAATATTATTTTGGCCTACTAAAGCTTCGAACGGCATTTGTCCGGCTGCTTTAATTACCATATCAACTTCTAATGAAAAAATTTCACCCGTATCAATTGGTGATCTTCTGCCGCTTACATCAGCATCTCCCAATTTCATCACGCTGCAGATTAATTGTGTTACTTTTCCATCAGCGCCTATAATTTCTTTTGGTGCTGCCAGCCAGATTATTTTGCAGCCATCCAGTTTGGCAATATTTAATTCAACATCGGTACAAGGCTTTTCGGCTTCTGTTCTTCTATACACCAATGTCACTTCTTTTGCTCCTAGACGTTTTGCTTGGGTGGCTGCATCGATGGCCGTCATTCCCATTCCTATTACAGCAACTTTATCGCCAACCGATATTGAAGAAAAATCATTGCTGCGCAGATCATGGATAAAAGTAATGGCATCTTGCACGCCATCTAAATGTTCTCCCGGAATTTCTAATAGCCTTGCTAAACCAACCCCTATCGCGATATAGACCGCGTCATAATTTTTCTGCAAATCAGCCAGAGAAATATTCTTTCCTAATTCCTGGTCATATTTTATCTCTATGCCGCCGATTGATAAAATATAATTCACTTCATCTTCACAAAACCAAGGTGTTACTTTATAGGCTGCAATGCCGTAAGTCATTAATCCGCCACCTTTACTTTCCTTTTCATAGATCGTAACATCAACGCCTTCGCGACTTAATGTATGCGCACAACTTAACCCTGCAGGGCCAGCTCCGATCACTGCAACTTTTTTTCCTGTTGATGCTTTTCTTTCAAATAATTGCCATTTATTTTGCAAAGCGGCTTCTGTGGAATAGCGCTGTAACCTTGCAATGGGTATTGCTTCTTCTTCCATCAAATTATACACACATGCGCCTTCACATAATTTTTCTACCGGACAAACGCGACTGCATCCGGCACCCAAAATATTACTTGAAAAAATAGTGTGCGCAGACCCTTTAATATTTTCAGAAACAATTTGTTTGATAAATTTCGGTACGTCGATACCAGTCGGGCAGCTTTTCATACAAGGTGCATCGTAACAAAACAAACAACGATTGGCATCAACCAACGCTGCACTGTATGATTCAAACGGCGGATGAATATCGCTAAAATTTTCAGCGTATTGTACTTCCGTTAATTTGTTATTGCTTATTGCCATTTTTTTATTTTAATAAGAAATAAGAAACACAAAATAAGGAATAAGGAAGTTGTGACATCTAATAATACAACCCTCGTTATCCTGTTTAACTTTCTTATTTTTTGTTCCTTATTCCTTATTTAAATTATACCCTTTACTTGAGAACGCTTTACATATTGTCCATTTCCTTTTTCTACCAAACACTTCTCTTTATCAATAACAACCTTGCCTCTTAATAAAACAGTTTTACATTTTCCCGTAACCTCCCAGCCTTCATAAGCAGAGTAATCTGTATTCATATGATGTGTTGCTGCGCTGATGGTATGTTGCTGATTCGGATCAAATAAAACGATATCCGCATCTGAGCCGGGTGCAATACATCCCTTCTTTGGATGCATGCCAAATATCTTTGCAGGATTTGTGCTGATCACTTCTACAAATTTATTGATCGTTATCTTACTTTTCTTTACACCTTCGCTGAATAATAATTCTATCCGATGCTCTATCGCAGGATGGCCGTTTGGTATCTTGGAAAAATCATTTTTGCCTACTAATTTTTGCTCCCATTTAAACGGACAATGGTCTGTTGCAACAACTTGTATCAATCCCTGGTTAATGCCGGCCCATAATGCATCTTGGTCTTTCTTTTCTCTTAACGGAGGGCTCATTACCCATTTTGCGCCCTCAAAATTTTGTTCATACAGGGATGCATCTAACAATAAATATTGAATACAGGTTTCTGCAAAAACTTTTTGATTCACACGATTGTTATCGCGGACAGCATTCAATGCGCCTTCGCAAGTCATGTGAACAATATAACCCGGACAACCAGTGTAACCAGCCATCGTAGCAAATCTTTCCGATGCTTCGGTTTCCGTTATTTCAGGTTGAGATAAATAATGATAGATCGGTGCCGTATTTCCTTCAGCAACATTTTTTGCAATTAAAAAATCGATCACGTCGCCGTTTGTCGCATGTACCGTAACCATTCCCCCTCTTTGTTTTACTTCATTCATCAAACCAATCATCTGCTTATCATCGATCATTAATGACCCTTTATAAGCCATAAATATTTTAAAAGAGGTGATGCCTTCTTTTTCTACCAGGTCAATAATTTCCTTACAGGTATTGTCATTAAAATCTGTTACCGCCATATGGAAACTATAATCACCTACCGCATTATTGTTGGCTCGGCCGCTCCATTCTTTGTACGCTTCATATAAGGAGTGTCCTTGTTTCTGTAAGATGAAATCTATTACAGTTGTGGTACCACCGTACAAAGCCGCGCGCGTACCTGTTTCATAAGTATCGCTGGAGAATGTTCCCATGAAAGGCATTTCCAAATGCACATGAGGGTCGATAGCTCCGGGAAAAATCAGTAAACCTGTTGCGTCAATTATCTCACCGGCTTGTACAGATAAATTTTTTCCTATCGAAGAGATCTTTTCTCCTTCAATAAAAATATCTGCCACATAATTATCTGCAGCCGTAACAATATTTCCGTTCTTTATTAAAATCGACATGTTAAACCAGTTCTTTATTTTCTAAATTTACTACTTTATAGTTTCTCATAAATAGTAAGTACGTTATTCCTGAAACGAAGAAACCTACGAACCAGGCATAATTATATAGTTGCGATATCCAGGCTGGAAAAGCTTCTGCTGATACCAATTTTATCTGCAATAAAAAGCCGGGCACATTTGGTACTATTCCAAGCAATAAAGCAATAATGGCCATTTTATTGAATCCATTTGTAAAACTATATTGTCCTAGTGACACATACATTTCACTTACTGCCAGTTGTTGTTTACGAATAAAATAATAATCAACGATCATGATTCCGCCAATTGGGCCGAGCAAACTCGAGTATGCGATCAGCCAAGTAAAAATATACCCTGTTGGATCCGCAATTAATTTCCATGGAAAAATAAGTATGCCTACAATACCTGTTAAATAGCCCCCGGTCCTGAAATTTATTTTTGATGGAGAGAGATTTGAAAAATCGTTCGCCGGACTAACAATATTCGCCGCAATATTTGTTGCTAGTGTTGATAATGCCACTGCGATCATTGCAAAGCTTACTAATATTTTGCTATCGAATTTTCCAGCCAATGCCACAGGATCCCAAATCGTTTTTCCATAAATGATAAATGTTGCTGATGTAACCACTACGCCAATAAAAGAAAATAAGGTCATCGATGGAGGTAATCCTATTAATTGTCCGACAATTTGTGAACGCTGGCTTTTTGCATACCGTGTAAAATCAGGAATGTTCAAGGACAAGGTTGCCCAATAACCAACCATACCTGTTAATGCGGGAAAGAAGTAATGCCAGAAACTATTGCCAACTAATTTAGATGGCTGATCTAAAATCGGACCTAAACCATGGCCCGCTTTGATGGCCCAAAATAATAAAGCCAATGCTGCAGCCGGCAAAAAAAATGCTTTAAAAACCAATAATTTTTTGATACTTTCCACACCCAAATACACAACGTACATATTCAGCAACCAAAATAAAAAGAACATAATTGCCGGACCCGTTTGTAGTTGAAATGAATCAGGAAAAATTTGTGGTAATGTTCCTAAGGAAGGTATCCATAAACGAAATAGCTGGTACAATGCAAAACCGCCGATCCACGTTTGAATACCGAACCATCCGCAGGCAACGATCGCGCGAAGCACGGCAGGGATATTAGCGCCCTTCGTACCAAAACTTGCTCTTGCAAAAACGGGAAAGGGTATACCATATTTTGCACCAGCATGTCCGTTCAATATCATTGGAATTAATACGATGGTATTGCCAATTAAAATTGTCAATACCGCTTCCCACCAATTCATGCCGCCTTCGATCAATGAACTGGCGAGCATATAAGTTGGGATACACAAACTCATACTGATCCACAACGCCGCATAGTTCCATGTTCCCCAGGTGCGTTTGTTTTGCGGGATGGGTGCAAGATCCTCGTTGTAAAGTGAGGAGGATTTTATGTGCAGATTCTCTTGCATGCTTTTATGATAACTTTAAAAAATCTCCATCAATGATCAATAATTTTACGCCATTTTTTGAGAAGGATATATGCGAGCTTACATTATCCGACACTACAAAACTCATCCCTGCAGTCAGCAAACCGGCCGCACCATTTTTTAATTCGCTGGTAAATTCACCTTCCAGACAATGTACGATATGTCCTTTTTCACACCAATGATCGGCTACATAGCCTGCACTGTATTCTACCATTCTGATCCTCAATCCTTCGAATTGAAGCGTTTGCCAGAAAGACGTTCCTGTTTCGCCAATATGTTCCGTTTTAGGAATAGATGACCAATCGATCGTTTGATAATTAATTTTTGACATCTTTTTATTTTTAAATCATGGCAGCATCTGCAATTTTTATCGCTTCGCTGATGATCGCTAACCCTTCGTCAATTTCTTCTTTTGTTACACACAATGGTGGTGCAATAAATATATAGCTCCATCTTACAAATGTGTACATACCTAGCTCTTTTATTTTTGCCGCTACCTTATTCATCACCACCATTTCATCCGGCTTGGCATTGAATGGCGCCATTGGCTCTTTTGTTTTTTTGTTTTTTACTAATTCAAGACAACCTAATAAGCCGGTGTTGCGCCAATCTCCTATTGATGGGTGTTGTTGTTTTAATAATTCGATTTGTTGATTCATGTATTTTTCCATCGCTATCGTATTGTCGAATAGCTTGTCGTCTTCATAAATTTTCAATGTTGCCAATGCTGCGGCACAACTTACCGGATGCGCGGAATAGGTTAAGCCCAATGGTAACATGGCGTCATCATATTTTGCGGCGATCTTATCGGATACCATTAAACAACCGAATGGTAAATAACCGCATGTCAACCCTTTCGCCATCGTGATCATATCCGGAACGATGCCATGATTCTCGAAACCAAACCACTTTCCTGTTCTGCCAAAGCCACTCATCACTTCGTCCATGATCAATAAGATGCCATGCTTGTTGCAAATTTCTCTTACGGCTTTTAAATAGCCTTTTGGATATTGCAAACAGCCTGATGAGCCAGATTCTCCTTCTAATAAAATAGCGGCAATATTTCCCGGTCCTTCATAAGCGATCGTTCTTTCTAATTGTGCTACTGAATCTGTCAGCAGACTTTCTTCACTATGTGGCCAGCGATATAAATATGGGATATCGATGTGCACGAAATTCGGTGCCTGTTGTGCATCTGCAGGCAATTTTCTTGGATCGCCTCCGGCAGATAAAACACCGTAAGTTGAACCATGGTAAGATTGATAGCGGCCTAAAATTTTATGCCTACCTGTATATACACGCGCTAGCTTAATTCCATTTTCTATCGATGTTGCGCCACATAAAGTAAAAAATGCTTTGTTCAAATCACCCGGACAAATTTCCGCCAATTTTTTTCCTAACTCGCCGCGCACTTCTGTAACGCAGCTTGGTGTTACATAACTGATGGATTGCATTTGTTTGGTAACGGCTTCGGTTATGCGCTGATCGCCATGACCCACATTGACATTCATTAACCCTGAAGAGAAATCTATATGACGTTTGCCGTCGTAATCGTATAAGTAAACACCTTTGCCATATTTTACAGCAAGTGGTGCGATACCTTTTTGTTTGCTCCAGCTAAACAAAGTATGCTCGAGGTTATTTTCTATAATTTCCTGTGAGACTGACATTTTTATGATGTTGAATTTAAAATGTTGATTAAAGAACTTAAAAGTACAAGTGTGCGACGCAACGATGTTGCCATAAAATGTAATGCTGATAAACAAATCAACTCATCCAGTTAACGCCTGCTTCCGGATTCCATTTGGTGGTACTCTTTTTTAATTTCGTCCAAAATTCAATGGAGCTTTTTCCGGTGATATCGCCTACACCAAATTTACTTTCGTTCCATCCACCAAAAGAGAACGGCTCTCTTGGTACCGGCACACCTACATTTACACCGATCATGCCGGCACTTGCATTATCAATAATATATCTTGCCGCAGCGCCGTTTTGTGTAAATACGCTTGCAGCATTGCCATAAGGATTTGCATTTTCAATAGCCAATGCTTCATCAACCGTATTGGTGCGCATGATCGAAATGACCGGGCCGAAAATCTCTTCTTTAGCGATCGACATATCGGGTGTTACAAAATCAATAACGGTAGGGCCAACATAACTACCTTTTTCATTTCCTACGACAATGACATTTCTTCCATCTACTAAAATTTTGGCGCCTTGTTGTTCCGCTTCAGTAATAAATTTTTCTATTCTCTCTTTCGATGTCTTATTGATCACTGCACCCAAATTTTTCCCGGGAATTATTTTTTTTGCTTCGGCAACAATTTTATTAATGATATGGTCAATATTACCAACGCCTACCATCGCGCCTGCAGCCATACAACGCTGGCCTGCACAACCGCTCATGCTTGCCACAACATTGGCTGCAGTCATATCTTCCTTAGCATCGGGCAAAACCAGTAAATGATTTTTTGCACCGCCTAATGCCAAACACCTTTTATAATTCGATGTAGCTCTCTTATAAACAATTTTTGCAACTTTAGTAGAACCCACAAATGATACCGCTTCAATTCCCTGATGATCGCAAATTGCATTTACAATATCAAGGTCACCATGTACAATATTGAATACACCATCGGGTAAGCCTGCTTCTTTTAATAGCTGTGCTATTTTACCAATGCTTAAAGGAACTTTTTCTGATGGCTTGATGATCATGCAATTGCCCAGTGCAATGGCATTCGGTATAGTCCAATTAGGCACCATACTCGGAAAATTAAATGGAACGATTGATGCGACCACACCCAATGGGATATGTTCCGTTCTGCATTCAACGCCTTTGCTTACTTCCAGTACTTCACCCGTAACCAATTGCGGTAAAGATGTGGCGAACTCCGTCAGTTCGATACATTTTTCTATTTCAGCAACAGATTCACTGTACACTTTTCCATTTTCTTCGCTGCACAATTCTGCGAGTTCTTTCAAATTTTTTTCCAATAGATATTTATAGCGAAAGAAAACCTGCACTCGTTCCTTGATAGGAGTTTTGCCCCAAAGTGTAAATGCTGCTTTTGCAGCTTTTACTGCATCATCCAGATCCTTTGTAACTGATAGCGGAACGGTAGATAATAAATTCCCGTCAACCGGAGAAATGACTTCGATCGTTTTATCCGATGAAGCATTTACAAATTTGCCGTTGATATAATTTTGGACAGGAGAATATTTCATTGCTATTTTTTAATTAGGTAGAAATTGGTACTGTAATTTAAACATAAAAAGTCGCAAGTAGTTGGTAACAAGTGGCAAGAAAGCATAAATATTTCCAAGAGTTCATCTTGATTCTTACAACTTTCGACTTGATACTTTACTCAAACACAACTGTTTTATTTTTATAAACAGATACCCTGTCTTCAAATACCAACCGAAGCGCTTTGGCCAAAACTGCTGTTTCAATTTCTTTGCCGGCCTTCATCATATCTGCAGCGGTTAGTGAATGATTTACCGGAATGATCTGTTGAGCGATGATCGGGCCTTCATCTAATTCATCGGTTACAAAATGTGCCGTGGCGCCAATTAATTTTACTCCACGTTCAAATGCTTGTTTATATGGATTCGCTCCTGCAAAAGCCGGTAAAAAAGAATGATGGATATTGACCAGCTGCATGGGGAATTTTGCTACAAAAGCCGGTGATAAAATACGCATGAATTTTGCCAACACGATATAATCCGGCGAGCATTGCTGTACTTTTTCAATGATCTTTTGCTCAAAGGCTTCTATGCTTATTGCTTCATGCGACACCAGGTGAAACGGGACATCAAAACGTTCGCAAATATTTTGTAATGTGTCATGATTGCCGATCACGCACTGAATTTTGGCACCCAGGGTTTCAAAATAGTTCCTGATCAACAGATCTGCCAGGCAATGGTATTCTTTTGTTACAAGAACAACCACTTTTTTTTGAGGCAGCTCATTTATTGTAATGCTTACATCCGCAGGAAGTACATTTTTTAATTTCTTTTCCAGGCTTGCTTCGTCTTTGTATTTTTCTATTTCCAGGCGCATATAAAAACGATCCTCTATCGTATCTACATGTTCACGCATGGAAATAATATTAAGTTGTTCCTTCGCTAACACGCCGGAAATGGCAGCTACAAGCCCTACCTGGTCTTTACATTGAATAACAATAATCATAGATTGAAAATAATACCATACAAATTATACAATTTTAATGGAATAAAGCGTTATAGATGTTGTTATGAGTCGCTAAATGAATTAATTTTAAGCACGGTTACTTTTTTAACTTTATAAGAATCAAACTAACAGTTTTCCCACGTGATAAACATCACCATTTTCTATTTAACGAAAGAATGTTCAAAAAAAGCAAAGCTATATTGGCGTTATAGAAGCATTTAATTTTCAAAATTATGAATCCCAGAAAAATCTTTATTTCAACCGCAACTATTGTAACTATTCTTCTACTTTCCTGGGCCTATTTTTGGACAGGTGCATTGTATGCATTCGTAGTAATAGCGCCTTTAATTGTAATGGGATTTTCGGACATGTCTCAAAAAAGACATTCAGTCAAAAGAAATTTTCCGGTAATCGGCAGGTTACGTTATTTATTGGAAAAAATTCGTCCGGAAATTTATCAATATTTTATTGAGTCGGATACAGATGGTACACCTGTTAATCGTAATGATCGTGCCGTAATTTACCAACGTGCCAAACAACAAATTGATACCACTCCTTTCGGCACACAGTTAAATGTATATGCAGAAGGATATGAATGGATGACACATTCTATTCAACCGATCGATTTTCAAAAAATGGATCACGACCCTCGCATTATTATTGGAGCAGGACAATGCAAACAACCGTATAGCATGAGTGTGCTGAACGTATCGGCTATGAGTTTTGGATCATTAAGTAAAAATGCGATCGAAGCGCTGAACGGCGGCGCAAAAATCGGAGGTTTTGCACATAATACCGGTGAAGGCGGATTAAGCCCATATCATTTAAAACACGGGGGGGATATTATCTGGCAGATCGGCACAGGATATTTTGGTGCACGTACCGCTGATGGAAAATTTTCTGAAGATGCGTTTAGAAAAAATGCCATACTGCCTGAAGTAAAAATGATCGAATTAAAATTATCGCAAGGTGCAAAACCCGGACATGGTGGTATCTTACCTGCAGTAAAAAATACGCCGGAAGTAGCAGCTATCCGTTTAGTGGAACCAGGCGTTACTATTTATTCACCACCATCGCATAGTGCTTTTTCCTCTGCTACAGAATTGATTCAATTTATAAAAAAATTACGTGAGCTATCGGATGGCAAACCTGTTGGCTTTAAACTTTGCATCGGTATCAAAAGCGAGTTTATTTCTATTTGCAAAGCGATGGTAAAACTAAACAGCTTCCCTGATTTTATAACAGTTGATGGTGGCGAAGGTGGCACTGGCGCTGCACCTCCGGAGTTTACCAATTTTGTAGGAATGCCAATGCAGGAAGGGTTGGTATTTGTAGATAATACATTACGCGGCTTTGGTATCCGTCAACATATTAAAGTAGTGGCTTCAGGAAAAGTATTCAATGGCTTTCATCTTGTAAGAGCAATGGCATTGGGTGCCGATGCCTGCAATAGTGCACGCGCCATGATGATCGCATTGGGCTGCATACAAGCGTTACAATGCAATACAAATACTTGTCCTACTGGTGTTGCCACACAAAATCCTTCCTTAGCAAAAGGATTGGTTGTTGAAGATAAAAAACACCGCGTTGCTAATTTTCATAGACGCACGGTTGAAAGTTTTGTTGAATTGTTGAGTGCCGCAGGTTTAAGTGACCATTCAAAGTTGGATCGTTCTTATATTTATAAGCGTATGACGATGAATGTTATAAAAACGTACGAAGAAATTTATCCTACCATCGTGGATGGCAGTTTTCTAAACGGCCAACTACATGGTGATGATTACAATGGCTCTACTAAAGATGCGCCTACGGATCATCTGGAACCAATGGCTTAAATATATTTTATTGAATTTTTATCACCGCATACCGCTTCACTTCTCCTTCGCGTGTTGCCGGATTTAAAAATTGAAAGCTTAATGCTGTGACGTGGAAATCTTCGCCGCTATACTCGATTGTATATTTTTTTTCTGCTTTGTCCAGATCGGCTAGTTTATTTTTATCAGCAATTAAATAATCTCCTGCAATTAATTGGCTCGTTGAATCTTTATGGCCAATCAGCGATTGCGCATAAAAATCGAGTGAATGAATATCATTCTCCTTGTACAAATAAAAATGATCCGCAGGAAGTTTATTATCATGTATCCATCTTCCAACAACACTTCCTTTCTGATATTGCAAGAGTGCCGGATACACAGCGTAATTTAAAAACAGGTTAACGCCCATTATTGTAAAAAGACAAATTGCCAATAAACGCGGAACCATTTTATCCGCACTAAAAGATAAAAATATAAATACAATAAATAATACTAACGCGATGATAGCGACCCATATTGGTATGCTACTAAAGCAATAAGACAAAATAAATAGCAGCGCGATCCATAACAAACTAAAAATTGAAAAATGAATCCAGAACAATGGCTTTTTTAATGCAGAATATTTCTCTTCGAAAAGTAATGCGTATATAAATTTTGCAGTGATAATGGCAGCAAATGGAAATACAACAAATATGTAATGAGGCAATTGATATTTACTTATGCCCAATGCCAGATACGTTAATAAAAATCCTCCCATGCATATCCATTCCTGTCCTTCCAGCAATTTGAATTTTTGTTTGACCAATTGTTTGCATTCCAGAAAAAACGCCAGTAAGAAAAATAATATCCATGGCAAAAAAGACCATAACATATTTTGTAATAAGAAAAATATATTGGCGCCATTGTTCCATTCAGATTCACCGGTGATTCGGCCAAAACTTTGTGTCCAGAAAAAGAAACGTAATCCTGATACACCTGTTTTTCCAATGACCATTTTTTGTGGCTGCAAGTCAAATTGCTGGTAAAGCCCAATGCACATAGGTATCAATAGCAAACCAATAAGTACAACACCCAAAAGATATTGCCACTTGACCAACATTTTAAAGTTCCGTTGTAAAATAAATTGTGAGCCAAAAGCAAATATGGGTACGAATAATGCAATGGGGCCTTTCGTGAGTAAACCGCCTGCAATACCAAGACAAGCCAATAAAAAATGAAATAGTTTATTGTCCTGATACCATGCTGCCAATTGCCAAATACTAAAAATTACCCAGCTCATTAAAATAGTATCTGTGCGTACATCGTGATTAATAAGAAACAATGCCTGGCAAGAAGCAAGGACAACAGCAGCTAGTACCGCAATATCTTTTTTGTAAAAAAGGCCGGCCAATTTGTAAGTAGAAAAAATAGCAAAAACGGCAAAAAGAAAAGAAGGGAAACGATAAGCAAAATTATTGATCCCGAATATTTTCATACTTAAAGCGCTTATCCAAAATAAAAAGGGCGGCTTATCCAAATAATCCTTTCCAAAATCGTACACCTGCAAAAAATGGCCCGATGCAAGCATTTCCCTACTCATAGAAGCATACTGTGCGGCATCTACATCCATTACATCAATACCAAAACCAATAAAATAAATGAGGCAAATAAATAGAAAAAAGAAAACAATTGATTTACGCATAAGAAAAATGCTGAACCCTTCTGGTTAGTAGTCCGTTTTTTTGGTGAAAAATAGTTGCCGATGCCCATCCTACGAGGCAACCTAAAATAGTCCCGCCGAGTACATCAAATGGATAATGTACGCCCACATATATTTGCGCATAACTGATAGCTGCTGCCCAAATAAAAAATACGTATGCCCAATTCCCCATAAAGGACCGAAAGGTAAGAAATAGAAACATTGCTAATCCAAAATGATTGGCTGCATGTGAAGAGGTAAAACTTCCATTACCGCCGCAGCCAACCAGCAACCGTACGTTGGATGAAAAATCAGGATCACAACATGGCCGCACTCTTCCAATCAAAGGTTTAAAGATACGGCTGCTCACACTATCAGTGATTGCTACTGTCGTAATTCCATATAATACGAACCACCAGCCTTTTTTTCCGAAGCTGATCACCACAAATAAAAATAAAAAAAAGTACAGCGGGATCCAGTTAGTTGGCTCACGTAATACAGGCATCAGTTTGTCTAGAAATGGCGTACTGCCATCCCTGTTTATTTTTATAAACAACCATTTATCAAAATCAATTATCCTTTTCATGCTTGTAAAATTTGCTTATAATAACAACTATGTCGCAAAAAAAGAAAGTTTGTGTTAATAAATAGTAAAGGAATGATTAACAAAAGCGTTTTGTATAAAGTTTAACTGTGACATATTAGAATAAATTAACAAAGCCGCTTTAAAATATATTTTTTAAATAATACCAATCGGTATAGGTTTGTATCTTATAAGAAGAAGCACTATGAGCAAAGCAGAAAAAACAAGACAATTTATTATTGAAAAAACGGCTCCTATATTCAATACAAAAGGTTATGCAGGTACTTCTTTAAATGATATGACTGCTTCGACAGGACTAACAAAAGGCAGTATTTATGGCAATTTTGCCAATAAAGATGAAGTGGCCCTAGCAGCATTTGATTATAACCTGCAACAGGTAAGCAATATAATCAGCGATGAAATGAGTAAGCAGGAATCTATACAAGACAAGCTACTCGTATACGTAACTGTATATAGCAATTGCTTAAAACAAACATTCCCTACCGGTGGCTGTCCCATTTTAAATACAGCCATTGAGGCTGATGATACACATCCTGAGTTAAGAAAAAAAGCAATTGCCGCGATCCTTTCCTGGAAACATAAGGTTACTAAACTAATTGAAAAAGGAATTGAAAATAACGAATTCAATCCTTCCATAGACCCTGAGCAAATAGCACTGACTATCATTGCTATGATCGAAGGAGGAACCATGCTTGCAAAACTGACGGGTAAATATGACCATAGAAAATCAGTCATGCAATCCGTAGAAAAATTAATAATAGGATTGGCAAAATAAGTCTTATAAATAAATCTACAATTTGTTGATAATGGCATTCGGTTTGTATTATCAAATGTAAATAACCGCTGACAGGCCAATGAAAAAATTCGTTCTCCTTTATCTATGTTCCTTTTGTATACATTTTGCTTTTGCTCAACAGCAAACCGCTACACATGAGCTGGGACTGATCACTGAAAATGATGCTTATATATCCGAATACCAGGATAAATATTATACGAATGGGATATTTTTATTTTACCGTTACCTCGCCCACACCAATAAAAAAAACATCAATAAAAAAATAGTAGAATTTAAAGTCGGGCAGCAAATATACAATCCCTATCATGGAGATGTATATGTAAAGAGCATGCAAGACAGGCCATTCGCAGGCTATTTATTTGCACAAGCCGGCATCAATAAATTCTATCAGAATGAATCCGTACTAAAACTTTCAGGCCAGCTAGGCATACTAGGACCGGGCTCTGGCGCTGAAGAAGTACAAGAAAGCTATCACCAATGGCTCAATTTTTACACGCCTGCGGGATGGCAATATCAAATACAAAATTCGCCGGGTGTACAGCTAGATCTGTTTTATTCAAAAAAAATATGCCCTTCGGCTACCGGCGAACAGATCGACCTGAATGGTTTTACTGATGTACAGGCTGGAACGATCCATACTTCAGCCACAGTCGGTTTTTTAAGCAGGTTCAGTGTTATCGATCTATTGCCAATATTTAATTCGAATGTTTACGGTGCTTCTGTTGGAAAGAATAGTGCAAAAGAAACGGAAGCTTATTTTTATATATCGCCGCGGGTTAATTATACATTGTACGATGCGACCATTCAGGGAAGTATGTTTGATAATAATAGTCCTGTTGTATTTGGCGTAGTGCCTTTCAGGTTCAATGTTGAAACAGGTGTACGCTTTCGTTTCAATAAGGTGAATCTATCTTACAGTGTTATTTTTAATTCTAAAGAAGTAGATGATCCTGCTACAAAAAGAGATCAATATGGTAGCATCTCTTTGTCTGTTTTAATGTAGCATTGTTATTCTGCATTATACAACCGAAGTTTATTTTCAGCAATGGTTATTTCTTCCTGTAGTTTTTTTATTTTCTCAAGTAAATAAGCAATTGTTTCAATTCCTTCAAGATTGATATCCATTTCATAATGAAACCTTGCTAATTTTTCCAGGTGCTCCAATTGTTCTGCAGGAATAAATACCGTTTCCTTTATCACCACAATCTCTATTAATCCTGATTGATGCAGCGAATGGATAAAAGATATTTCAACATTGTGGTAGATACAAAATTGATTTGCATCCACTAAATTTTCTGTTACTGTCTGCATAGTTGTACAATTATAATTTAGACAATTCAGTAAATAACGCTTTTTGTTTTTCCGTTAAGTTGGTAGGGATCTTCACCTGGTAAGTAACATACAGGTCTCCGAACTCGCCTTCTTTTTTATAAACAGGTGCGCCCTTGCCTTTTAATCTTATTTTAGTTCCGTTCTGTGTTTCCGGATTTACTTTTAGTTTTACTTTTCCATTTAAGGTTTCGATCATTACTTCTCCGCCTAATATTGCTGTGTATAGATCAATTTCTACTGTCATATTCAAATCATTTCCTGAACGTTTAAAAATAGGATGGTTGGCAATTACAAATGTGATGTACAGATCACCTGCCGGGCCACCATTACCACCTGCACCACCGTGACCTTTTAATTTTATTATTTGTCCGTTCTCAACACCTGCAGGAATGGTGATGCGAATATTTTTACCGTCAATCGTTAATGTTTGCTGGTGTGTGGTTAACGCATCTGTTAAGCTCAGTTGTATCTCTGTATTGTAATCTTGTCCGCGGAATTTAGCCTGCCGTTTACTTCTGCTGCTACCGCCAAACATCGAACCAAAGAAATCCGAAAAATCATCTTCACTAAAATTGTTAAAGCCGCTGTTAGCATCACGCGATCTTTGTTGCGAGCGTGCCGCTTGCGCATACTGATCACCGTGTTGCCAATCCTTTCCATATTGATCGTATTTTTTTCTTTTTTCAGGATCGCTTAACACTTCATTTGCTTCATTGACCTGTTGAAATTTTTTGTGTGCTTCTTTATCGTTAGGGTTCAGGTCGGGATGTAATTTCCTGGCCAATTTCCGATAGGCCTTTTTTATATCATCTGTGGTAGCCGTTTTAGGCACTTCCAATATTTTATAGTAATCAACGAAGTCCATTATTATTGTTTTGTATCTACGAATTTACTGAAAATAAAAAAGCTTTTTTTAAATTAATATCCACTCTGACCAAACTTAGCTAGAAAGATAGTGACTAATGGTACTAAAGTGTAAGGATTATCTCGTTTTGATATAGATAAGAACCCTTTTAGTTATTTTTACTGAAACTTATAAAAGATGAAAACAACGTTTTTAGGGCAAGGCTTTGATAGTACTTCGGTTGACGCAACAGGAAATTATTTAATAAAATATTTAAATCAACGAAATTTCCATTCGTTTACTGGTATTTCTGCGTTTGCAAGTGAGGCTGGGATTTTTGGATTATCAAGACATATTCAAACCGCAAAAACCGTTTTTAAAAATCTATCTCTTATTACAGGAATTGATCAAGAAGGTACTTCCAAAGAAGCATTGAAAGAAATATTAAATTTAAACATTAATAGCCATATTTTTTATCAGAACGAGGCCCCGATATTTCATCCAAAAATATATTTATTTGAGGGAGACAAAGAAATTAAGCTCATTGTTGGATCTTCAAATCTTACCCGCAGAGGATTATTCACAAATGTAGAAAGCTCACTACTTATTGAATTTGATATTACTGATAAAGAGGGAGCTTCTTTATTAACCAATTTAAAGACATACTATAAAACACTTTTTGACTTTTCAGATAACAATCTTTTTAAAATAAGTCAGGCTGTCATCGATGATTTTAATGCAAGGGGGATAGTACCCAATGAAAGTGAAAGAAAAAGAATTTATAGTGCTAAAAAAGCATCTGCCACTCCAACTACTCCTAATACTAATACCGTTATAATTCCTAGAAGAGCGACTGCAAGAATACCAGCTATTTTCCCCCTAAAACCAAGGGCTGCAGCCAGTTCAATTCAACAACCGAGCGTAACGGTTACGCCTGCTCAGTCAGTAGTTATTGTGAACCCTATTCCAGCTATTCAGCAACCAAAGATTTTATTGTGGCAAAAGCTTTCATTAAGCCGTAGTGATGCTCAATATGTTCCTGTCGGTACAAATGGCACAGGAAATTTGAAATTATCTCAAGCAGGCTTTAGGTTGAATGGTGCATTAATAAATCACAACACTTACTTTAGAAACCAGGTGTTCCAAAATTTAAGCTGGGCAAGAACCAAATCGACTAGCACTACATACGAAGAGACGATTTGCAATTTTGATGTTACAATTTTAGGCACTTCATATGGTATTCAACCAATGAAACTGAGTTATGATCCAATAAGAATTTCAAATCAAGCGAATACACCATCATGGCTTCATTGGGGAAATACTCTTATGACTATACTTCAACAAACTAATGTTACTGGGCGCACTTTAAATCTTTATCAAATAGGCCAGAATTTTTCTATTGAGATTGCTTAGCAAATTTCCTAAAATAATTAGCATTTTATTTTTATAATACAAAACTTTCTCTTATATTTGGACTGAAGTAGTCCAAAATGAAATTAGAAAAGACATTCGGTGATACAGTAAAAAAACTCAGAATAGAGAAAAATCTTCCTTTGCGTGAAGTTGCAGAAGCATTGAAAATAGACACTTCAATGTTAGGCAAGATCGAAAAAAATAGTCGAAAGCCAACTAAGCAATTGATAGAAAGATTTGCAGAATTTTTTAAAGTGAGCGATAAAGATTTAACGATTGCATTTTTGAGTGATTCTGTAGCTTATCAAGTAATGGAAGAAGAGGATTTTTCTAACGAAGTATTTAAAGTTGCGGAGGAAAAAGTAAAGTATTTGAAAACGAAAAAGTCTCTTAAAAAATGAAATTAATCACAGAAGCTTCAGCAGAAAAATTAAGAGGTGGATTTTACACACCTGAGCCAATAGCAGAGTTTATGTTACGTTGGGGAATTAACGGCAGTAAAGATTTTGATATACTTGAGCCAAGTTGTGGCGATGGCGTATTTCTAGAACAACTCGTAAAACATAAACTTAAATACAAATCAATTACAGCAGTTGAATTTGATGACAAAGAGGCCGCAAAAGCAGACAAAATAAATTTGAAAAATAAACAAATTATTAATGCTGATTTTCACACTTACTGTAACAATACATTCCAGCGATTTGATTTAATCATTGGTAATCCACCTTACATACGTTTTCAATTTTTTGACAGACAACAACAAGCGGAAGCAGAAAATATTTTTATAAAAGCGGGTTTAACTTACTCGAAACTCACTAATGCCTGGGTCTCTTTTGTTGTCGGTTCTTCATTGTTGTTAAAGAATAAAGGTGGGAAAATCGGTTTTGTCTTACCTGCAGAAGTTTTACAAGTTTCATATGCTCTACAATTAAGAAAATTTCTTGCTCATTTTTATAACAAAATCAATATCATTTCTTTTGAAAAACTAGTATTCCCTGACATACAACAAGAAGTTGTTTTACTTCTTTGTGAAAAAAATGAAACTAAAAATCATAATATTGAACATATTGAATTAAGAGATGCAAGCGACTTGCAAAAGCTTGATGTTGCAATTTTAAAAAGCCCAAAAAAGAAAATTGACTTCAAATCTAATAAATGGACTTTCTATTTTTTAGACCAAGAAGAAATTGACTTTTTGGAAAATATTGCAAAAAAACGAAACGTTCCAACACTTGGAAAGTTCGCAAATATAGAAGTAGGAATCACTACAGGTTCAAATAATTTTTTTACCGTTCCATTAACTACAATAGAAGAATATAAATTGCAAGAATACGCAAGGCCAATGGTTGGTAGAAGTGTACAGGTTAATAGTGTGATTTTTACCGAAAATGATTGGGAGAATAATAAATATTCTAAAGCAAAGGCGCATCTTTTGGTTTTTCCTGAAAGTAAAAAATTAAAGAAAAATGGTGCAGTAAAATATATAGCGCATGGAGAAAGTCTAGGAATTCACAAAGGTTATAAGACAGGGATTCGAAATGATTGGTTTGTAGTTCCATCGTTGAAAATTTCTGACGCTCTATTTATTAGGCGTAATAATCTTTATCCAAGACTAATAATTAATCAAGCAGAAGCATATACCACAGATACAATGCATCGTGTTTTTATAAAACCCAATACGAATATCAACGCCTTAACAGCAAGCTATTATAACTCACTCTCACTTGCATTTACAGAAATTTCAGGTCGAAGTCACGGAGGTGGTGTTTTAGAATTAATGCCCAACGAGGCTGAAAAAGTTTTACTTCCTTATCATCATGACAATGCTTTATTGCTTCCTGAAATTGATAAGTTAATTCGAAATAAGACTAACATCGAAGAAGTTTTAAAAATTACAAACCAGATAATATTAAAAGAGCATTTTGGCTTGACACAGAAGGAAATAAAATTAGCCCATAGTATTTGGAAAAAGCTTTCTTCAAGACGACTAAATAGAGGGAAATAATTAAATATTTCAACAATACACATCCATCCCTCTTTTTTCAAAATATATTCCTAAAAACAAAAAAGCCACTGATAAACAGTGGCTTTTTAAAAGTCGGGATGGCAAGATTCGAACTTGCGACCTCCTCGTCCCAAACGAGGCGCGATAACCGGGCTACGCTACATCCCGAACGTAAAACTATTTGCTGGGTTTATTGGGAGCACCCGAACAATGCATTATATAAGAACTTAGTGCGGAGAGGGTGGGAGTCGAACCCACGGTACAGTTTAACCCGTACGACGATTTAGCAAACCGTTCCTTTCGGCCACTCAGGCACCTCTCCTACCTGACCTTATTTTACTAAGGGGTGGCAAAAATACAATTCAGTAACGTAATCCCCAAAACAAAATAGTGTTTCTGTGGAAATATATTTATCCCGAGTTCTATGAACCACTGAGCCACTAAGAACACTGAGTTTCACTGAGGTGCGAATATTTACTTAGACCCTTCGCACTCAGTGGTTAAAAAAACTAACTAAAATAAAAATGCTGAAATGTACGATGTCACCGAAGTTTAACAGTATTACGGCTTAGAAAGCAAAAAAAAATCCGGAATCATTGCTGAATCCGGATAGTATTTTGAAGGTATATTTTTTACATCGCTGCTAATTGAACTTTTTGCTGCAATTCCAGCACGCTTTCTTTGAAAAGGCTATCCGTATCCATGATATCTTTTACTGTCTGGCAACTATGGATCACCGTAGTATGGTCTCTTCCGCCAAAATGTTCGCCAATTGTTTTCAATGAATTCTTGGTAAAAGCTTTTGCCAGGAACATTGTAATCTGGCGTGCCTGAACGATCTCGCGTTTGCGGGTTTTCTGCAATAATTTATCGTAAGGAACATCAAAGTATTCACATACCATTTTTTGAATGGCGTCGATCGTGATCTCTTTGCTGGATGATTTTACAAAATTGCGCAATACTTTCTTTGCTAATTCAAGATCTATTTCTCTTTTGTTCAAAGAAGACTGTGCTAATAAAGAGATCATCGCACCTTCCAGCTCACGAATATTACTATTGATATTATAAGCGATATATTTAACAACTTCCTTCGGCATTTCAAGGCCGTCATTCTTCATTTTCTTTTCTAATATCTCGATCTTGGTATCATAATCAGGCGCTTGCAGATCTGCACTTAGCCCCCAACGGAAACGGCTTAATAATCTTTCCTGCACACCTTCCAGGTCTTTTGGCGGCTTATCGCTGGTTAATATCAGCTGTTTGCCACTTTGGTGAAGATGATTGAAAATAGAAAAGAATGCATCCTGAGATTTTTCTGCTCTATTGAAAAATTGTACATCATCAATGATCAATACATCTATCAGTTGATAAAAATGAATAAAATCGTTGATGGCATTATTGCGTCCATGATCAATAAACTGATTAATGAATTTTTCTGAGCTTACGTATAATACTACTTTATTATGGTGCAGGCGCTTTACTTCATTACCTATTGCCTGTGCCAAATGTGTTTTTCCCAAGCCAACACCTCCGTAAATAACCAAAGGGTTAAACGAAGTAGCGCCGGGTTTTTCAGCAACCGTTTTACCGGCACGGCGTGCAACACGGTTACAATCTCCTTCTATAAAACTATCAAATGTATACGCACTGTTTAATTGGGGATCGATCTGCATCTTCTTTAGCCCCGGTATTACGAACGGATTCTTAACAGGGTTATTTATGACTAAAGGAAAATCCATTTCGTTGTTTGCAAATGATTTAAATCCATTACCCGGAATATCCATTGTTAACGGCTTATTTTTACTATTGCCGCTATCAACCATTATCCTGTATTCCAATCTCGCTTCCTTGCCGAGTTCTCTTTTCAAAGTTTTCGCCAGCAGACTAACATAATGTTCTTCTAAATACTCGAAAAAGAATTGGCTCGGAACCTGAATCGTTAACACCTTATCTTTTAAACCAACTGGCTTGATCGGCTCAAACCATGTTTTAAAATGCTGCCATTCTACAATGTCTTTGATTATCTCAAGGCAATTAGTCCATACTTTATCAAAAACTTTATCCATTATACCTTAAGTAATTTATATTTTTCTACGTAATTTTTTTTCGTACAGCTTGGCAAAAAGTGAGTTTTTCTATAGGGTTCAAATTTTCGTCGCAAGACAGCGAATATCAAAACTTTTTGTTGAAAAAAAAATTTTTTTATTTGCTTGTTTTGTTACCTGTAGATGCAGTATAGCGTTCCGCCGTTTTTTAATTAAAACTTTATACTATTACAAGCTAAACTTGACCGTATTCTACTATTTTCCTACTATTTTGGTGTACTAATACTTTTTTTATCAACATAGTTTATATCATGTTTTAAGCGCTAATTCACAATAAAACCCTCTAAACGGAAGATACTTAATTTTTTCCCGACTTTGAAAAAGAATTCGGCTAATTTTTTTCGGTAAATAAGTGTAGTTTTGACAACATAATTGATATAAAATGAGTTACGAATTAAACGGCAAATTAATAGCCAAATACGATACGGTTCAACGTACAGAAACGTTCAAAACAAGAGAATTTGTGGTAGAAAAAAGCGAAGATATCAACGGCCGCACTATTACTAATTATGTTAAGTTTCAGTGCGTACAGGATAAGACCGCGATGGTAGATAAAATTAATATTGGTGACGAAGTAAAAGTTCAATTCAATATTAAAGGGAGCAAATGGGAAAAAGACGGTAAAGTGAACTATATCACTAATCTGGATGCCTGGAGAATAGAACAGGTGCTCCAATCCGGCGCAGCTACTACAAAAGACAATGATTATTTAGAGCCTTTAGATACGTTTTCAGCCACATCGCCTGATGCGATCGATGATCTTCCATTTTAAAACCCCTGCCCCCTAAAGGGGTTGCGAACTTTTAGGATCAATACCTAACGTTTATATATGCAACAAAAAATTCCCCTCAAGCTATTGGCTTCCCAGGCTGCTGATGAAGCAGTTATAAAAAACCTGATTGCTACAACTACCGGCAAAAAGCCAGCTTCTATTACAGGTTTTCATATTTGTAAGAAATCTGTCGATGCAAGAAGCAAAACAGTCTGGATAAACCTTACTGTCAACGCTTTTATCGATGAGCCTTTTCACTCACGTGATTATACAAAAATCGTTTTCCCGGATGTAAGCAAAGCTGCAAAAAAAATTATTATTATAGGCGCAGGGCCAGCCGGACTATTTGCTGCATTACAATTAATGGAAAAAGGCATACAGCCTGTCATCCTCGAAAGAGGTAAAGATGTTCGCGCAAGAAGGCGCGACCTTGCTATCTTAAACAAAGAAGGAATTGTTAACCCTAATAGCAACTATTGTTTTGGTGAAGGTGGCGCCGGTACTTATAGTGATGGTAAATTATATACGCGCAGCAATAAAAGAGGTAATATAGACCGTATCCTGAATCTCTTCGTGCAATTTGGAGCAGACGAAAAGATCTTATACGAAGCGCATCCTCATATCGGTACAAATAAATTACCGCATATTATTGTTGCTATGCGCCAGCAAATTGAAAATAGTGGTGGCAAATTTTTCTTTGAAAAACAAGTAGTTGACCTCATCACTGAAAAAGAAAAAATAAAATCCGTTATAACTGCTGATGGCGATTCGTTTGAAGGTGATGCTGTAATATTGGCCACGGGGCATTCTGCAAGAGATATTTTTGAATTGTTGCACCGCAAAAATATTTTAATAGAAGCAAAACCTTTTGCCTTGGGTGTACGTGTTGAGCATCCACAAACTTTAATTGATACGATACAATATCATTGTACCGTCAGAGAAGAATATTTGCCACCTGCATCGTACAGTTTGGTACATCAGGTAAATAATAAAGGCGTGTTTTCTTTTTGTATGTGTCCGGGTGGTATTGTTGCACCTGCTGCAACAACTGAAGGTGAGTTGGTTGTTAATGGCTGGAGTCCATCTAAAAGAAATAATCCTTTTGCCAATAGCGGCATGGTGGTTGAAGTTGATTATGACGACCTTAAAAGTTTGCAAGATTTTGAAGCGGTAAGTCAGCAAAACAAATCTGTTCTGGATGGGCCATTGGGTATGATGTATTTTCAACAATATGTAGAAAGAAAAGTATTTGCAGCCGGCGGCGGAAAATTTGTTGCACCCGCACAACGCATGATCGATTTTTCGAATGGCAGACAATCTTCTTCGTTGCCTGATAATTCTTATCTGCCGGGTTTAAGATCTGTCAACTTAAAAGAAGTCCTACCTCCTTTTATTTATACTGCATTAGCAAAAGGCTTTGTAGAATTCGGTAAAAAAATGAAGGGTTATTTTACAAATGATGCGGTAGTGATCGCTACAGAGAGCCGTACATCTTCACCCGTTCGTATTCCGAGAGACAATGAAACGTTGACGCATCCACAATTAAAAAATTTATATCCCTGCGGAGAAGGTGCCGGTTATGCCGGTGGCATCGTTAGCGCTGCGATGGATGGAGAAAGAATTGCATTGCAACTAGCTGAAGTGCTATTGTAATTATACATAGATGCCGAAATAATACACCCACACAATAAAAAAAAGTTGCGCAGGTATCCTGAACCAAAGATATTCAGGGCCTCTGCCATCTGTATTCCCTTTTACAAAATCAACATTTTCTTTGGCAGCATTGATATTTGCCGGTAAGATAATAATGAAAAAAGCTATCAGCAGCCAGGCAGTTAATTTTTGAAGGTCGGGTATCATAAGGCCAATGGATGCAGCAATCTCATCTATCCCTGTAAAATAAACGATCTCTCTTTTGAAAGGAATGCTTTCCGGGATCATTAAGGTCATGCCATGCACAAAAGTAAAATGGCCTATTGCCGTAATCAGTAACATGACCGACATGGCAACTCTGCCAGCCAAAGGAATATCAATGGCTCCTAAAAATAATTTAGTAGCCAACAGACTAATAAAAAATGTTACGATCAATATAATAAGCGGTTTCATATTCTTTATTTTATATCATAAAACGCATAATCCCCGTTAATATTTTATTCACTTTCTTCTGTGTTAGAAGCTTTCTTTTTTGATGCAATTTAATTACGTCAGTATTTCTTTTTGATTCGAATTGATTTTAATAATCGATAGTATTACCAAAATAGCCAACACACTAAAAAGTATCGCCGATGAACCGATCGTACCAAAATTCAATCCTCCTTTTGCAATTGGTTTCGTTAACAGGTCTCCAAAAGTCGCACCAAACGGACGGGTTAAAACAAATGCCAGCCAAAATAAGACCACATGAGATATTGTAGTAAAATAATAGGCGAGAACGATCAATAATAATAAGCCGCCTATAAGCATTGCCCCACCTGAAAATCCCAGACCGGAGTTATCTGCCAAAAAATCGCCAAGAGCTGTGCCCAAAGTATTGGAAAATAAAATAGCTGCCCAGTAAAATATTTCACCGGGTAAAGATTTGATATTGGTTACGGATAATGAGCCTTCCGTTAATCTCCAGATAATTAGTACGGTGATTAAAAGGCTAACCAATAATAATGAGCCGACTGCATATCCTAATCCCAAAGTACGATCCATAAAATCTGACATTGTCGTGCCAGCCGTGCTCGTAGCCAATATGACCAACCAATATATTGCCGGATGGTATTTTTTAGAAAAAAGTTGTATCAATAGCGTAACAAAGAAAAAGCCCAATAACATAATTGAACTCAACGCGTAGCCAATTTTTAATGTCATTGAAAAAAGATCACCTGCCGTTTCGCCTAATGTGGTGGCACAAATTTTCATTA
Organism: Ferruginibacter sp.; assembly: GCA_035485735.1. Lineage (GTDB taxonomy): Bacteria > Bacteroidota > Bacteroidia > Chitinophagales > Chitinophagaceae > Ferruginibacter. Next base: position 350,495 of record DATHNS010000025.1, on the reverse strand, counting down.
TCCAAAATACGATAGTGATCTGCGGAAGTTTATTCATCGTTGGAGTGTTTATCAAATATACAATCGTCTAAATATACCCACAACGCAAACAAATTAATTTAACGTTGTTTTACGCAAGAATGCACTTGTGATGCTGAGGAACAAAGCATCTTATAATTTATCAGGCTTAGCCGGTGCATCAGTTGTTGGCAAAACCAAACTGATACCTTCCTTATTTAACGCATCCAATATCTGTATCATTACATTACTTCTTGTTGAACCGGATTTTGATAGATCGGGTATCCAAAACAATACCCTGATATCGATTCCATTGTCTACAAACGTTTGCAGAATAACTACAGGTGCAGGATTTTGTAATATATATTCACTCTTCTTAAGCGTATCAGTCATGATCGTTTTTACCTTTTGCACATTTACATCTAACGGAACGGTAATGGTAAATTCAACCTGTTTACTGAGGTCATGCATTGTCCAGTTGATGAGTGGCTGCGATAACAGATCGCCGTTAGGAATAATAATATCTGCGCCTTGTCCGTTTCTTATTTTGCTGGAACGAACGCCGATCTCCTGTACTGTACCTGCCTTTCCCCCTACTTCTATCTGATCACCAATTTGTATAGGGCGCTCAAATGCAATGATGACACCGGAAACCAGGTTGTTCACGATATTTTGCAAACCAAAACCTATACCTACACCCAACGCACCGATTATTAAAGACAATTTATCTAACGGAATTCCTGCAGCTGCAATTGCAATAAAAAAACCCACTGTCCAAATAGCCAAACGTATCAACAACATCATTGAACCGATACGACTTTGTTTGCCCGCTACTTTTTCAGTACCAAAGAAAAAACTAATAAACCCGGATATAACTGAAGACACCCAAATAATAACAAAAAACACTGCTACACTTTCAAAGGTAAAAGCAATGCTACCGATACTTCTCGGTGTGGTAAAAAAGGTAATTACCAAGTCAGTAAACTGATCATACAATGTCAGGTCCCTTATTAATGATACTGCCCAGACTACGCTGGCTACGACCCATAAAACTTTTTGAAAACGTGATTGTAATTCTTTAAAATTTATAAAGTTGGAAAGGCGACTTTCCCGGTATGCTTCCGATTGGATATAAATAGCTTCCAATACCATGGCGCAAAATACTTTAAGCGTAACACCCAATACAAAACATTGAATGGCGCTCACACCAAATATTTTTGCCAGCGATACGCGGCCGGTTAAGTTAAAAACAATCGACAATACAACCTGCGTCAATGTAAAAATTGCCAGTGCCTTTGCTGCCGGCGATTCTGGTATTTTTACAAAGTGATTCTTTTTATATTGAATGATCTTTATGCAAACGATGATCAATAATATGCCTGCTATAAACAATCCCCACCGTTCCCCGAATGCCGATTCTAATAAAATATCGTCCAGCACATAATAAATCCAGAGCCCACAAATGCCTATCCACAAAAGCTTTGATTGTCTCGTTAAATACGGAAATAATAAATAGCATAACGCAGCAAGCCTGAACACTTCATTCGCATGCAAATAAGACATCGGCGGATTACCGAAGAAAAAAGGCGAATAGATAAAGAACGACATCAGGCAACCTATTAACACCGAGCGTTTTAAAAAATTCACTGGCTCCAAAGTACTTGTCGCATCGTCTGAATGTTTAATGCGCCACATATTAGACATGCACCAGGCCATAATCAGGATAAACAATAAAAAACCGAGCGTAACAAGATTCCATTTATCTGCTAAATAAAAAACGATGATTTTTTCAGATCGATCAAAGGCTTCTTTTGTTGCCTGTACAAGATCTTCGCGATAGTCATTTGGTGTTGCACTGAATAATGGCGGTTCTTCTTCTCCCCACATTGCCTGTCGCACGGATACAACCCGGTAATTCAAATCAGACAAGAGGTCGTTGGCTTGCAAAATATCTACGGATACCTGGTTGCGTAATAAGGTAACTCTCGCCAAGGCAATTCTTTCCACTGAATCGAGGTGGATTGCCTTGCTATCCAAACTACTTAGCTGATCAACAAGATCCGAATCGTCTATCTTCAAAGTAAACACAGGGTCTTTGATGATCTCCTTTACATCAATATTCCCTTTTGTTAGCTGATCGCTATAATAAGAAAGGTTTGCTTCGTAGATCGTTAAATCATTTTGCGATTCTTTTATAAGTATAAGCGCGCTGTTTAAGCTACGCAAGTTCATTTGAAAACCTTTTTTATCTATCCTCACGCGAAAAGCATCCAGCCGTTTTTCAATGCCAGGCAAAGCGGTGATGATAGGTGTTACATTCAATGAACGTTGCACGATCGAATTGCTGCGCCGAATGGTCAACGAATACGTTGCTACTTTATTTACCAATGCCGGAACTAAAGTATCATTTTCCGAAATGATATGCTGAGGTTCTATTTTATTATGAAGGATAGCCTGTGCAAAGGCTGACTGCAACAGAAACATACAGCCTATAATAATTGCCGATATATATTGAACGTATTTCTTACGATAAAAAGTTATTGTCATGATATTGTTTTGTATAAGCTACTGTTGGCACGTTGATAAATAATATAAAATTGTACCAATTGCAAATGTAAATGGCAATAAAGCAAAATAAACATAAATCTTCCCAAAAAACACAGCCCCTCTCTTTTCAGAAAGGGGCCAAAACATACAACAATTAATCACATCTTCTATAGGGATCAAACACAAACAACATGTATAACTAATCAGGTTTTTTACTGTCCAAAAAAGTATTGATCGTGCTGATCTCTGCCTGGTTATTTTCATCGGACTTAACCGTATAATTACTATAAAAACTTTCTATGTTAGCAATTTGATTATGCGATGCTTCCGTATTACGACGCAGGTAAGCAGGCACAGTTTCAAATTCATTATTTGGATCTGCCGCATTGATATTGAAAGACAGGTTGCGTAACTTGGTAATACGATCTAATGAACGACGGGCATTGTCCTCCTGCTCACTTTCAACAACAGGTTCCTCTTCTACAGTTGATAAGGTTACTGTTGTAGGCTGCTCCTGTTCTATTTCTTTTGCAACAGGCTCTTCTTTTTCTACCAATGTCATTTCGAGTAACGGTTCTTCTTCCTGTATATGTAATACGATCGGTTGAGACCGTTCCGTGGTTTCTTCTGCTGATTTATTCACAACCGCTTTCGTTTCTTCCGCTACATAAATTTGAGACGGCTTAGTTAGAAACCCTGTTGTTGGTTGTGGTGCCGCTTTTTTAATTTCTTCTACTACAGGTTTTTCTTCTTTTGCAGGAAGCGTTGGCATTTCAAATTCAAAGATCGGCACCTGGTCTGCTGCAGACGATATTTCAAAAAATATTGGTGTAGTATCCTCCTTGGCTGGAGCCGCTACCGGCACTATTTCTTTTACAGGTTCTTTATGTTCTACCAATGTTGGCATCAAGGGGTCTGCTGCTTTTTTTGCTTCAACAGCAGGTACTGCTGGTGCTATATTTTCAGCTTTTATTTCAGCTGGTTCTTCCTGTGGATTTTCTTCCGGCAATAAACTTAACTGCTGCAATGGCTGTGTTCTCTTGTCATCCTTTGCCGGCATTTCTAAAGTGATCACAATTTTTTCTTCCTTCACTACTTTCTTTGTATCTGTTGATTTTGCAAACGGGTCTTTATGTTCAAAACCTGTTGCGATCAAGGTAATTCCTATTTCCGTATTCAATGTGTTATCATATCCCAGGCCTAATATCACATCAGTATTCTCACCTGCCTGTGCCAATAAATAATTTTGGATCACTTCCACTTCATCCATTGTAAACTCATGTTCACCTTCTGCCGAATTGATATTGATCAGTATCCATCTTGCACCACGAATATCGCTGTCATTTAATAACGGAGAATTCAATGCATTTTCAATGGCCTGTTGCGCCCTGTTTTCACCTTCTGCAGTTGCGCTACCTAAAATAGCTACACCACCGTTACTCATTACTGTACATACATCCGCAAAATCGACATTGATCTGTCCGGTACTATTGATCACGTCCGTGATACATTTTGCTGCAGTTGCCAATACATTATCTGCTTTGGTAAATGCCTCTTTCATTTTTAAATTCCCAAACTGATGACGCAATTTATCATTGCTGATCACCAACAAAGTATCGACATGGCTCTTCAATAACATAATGCCTTCTTCTGCCTGTGCAATTCTTTTCTTTCCTTCATAAGCAAAAGGTGTGGTAACAATACCCACAGTTAAGATGCCAAGATCTTTGCAAATTTTTGCAAGGATCGGCGCACCGCCGGTTCCGGTACCACCACCCATACCTGCGGTAATAAATGCCATTTTGGTATTTACTTCCAGTATGCGTTTTATTTCTTCCAGGCTTTCTTCTGTAGCCTGGCGGCCGATCGCGGGGTTTGCGCCGGCACCTAGTCCTTGTGTTAGGTGTGGACCGAGTTGTATTTTATTAGGGACCTTGCTTTGTGCAATAGCCTGGGCATCGGTATTACAAATGATAAAGTTTACGCCCTCGATGTTTTGCGAAAACATGTGATTAACAGCATTGCTTCCGCCGCCGCCAACACCAATAACTTTGATGATGGACGATTGCTCTTTAGGCAAATCAAAATGTATCATATATATAGTATTTGTGGGTTAGTATTTTTTTGCAGGATCCTAATATGATTATTTTGTATCCAACAGGTTGAATTTAATTTACAAGTGCGCGTCTTCTTCTTCTTTAAACAGGTCTATCAAGCCAATTTTAAATGAATCCATAAATCCTTTTAAAGTTTTGCGTTGTCTTGATTTTTCATATTCATTCAACTCGCGCTCTTCAACTACTTCCTCAACAACCTGCTGGCGTTGTAAAGATTCTGGCACTGCAATTTTTTTGAATGTTTCTTCAAATTGCTTGTTGTTGTTTTCGTAATCATTGTATCCTTTCAATATTAAACCGATACAAGTACTGTACATTGGCTTAGCTAATTCATCGATATGTCCGCCGGCCAAATGTTCGTTAGGGAAACCGATCCTCGCGTTTAGGCCGGTAACATATTCTGTTAACTGGATCAAATGTTTTAATTGAGAACCGCCACCTGTTAAGATGATACCTCCGTTCAACATTCTTGTATCCAAACCAACTTGTTTTAAATGGTAAGAAACAAAATCCATGATCTCACTCATTCTTGCCTGGATGATATTCGCTAAATTCTTTACAGAAATTTCTTTCGGTGCCATACCACGTAAACCGGGGATCGTAATAAAAGTATTTGATTTAGCTTCATCACTTAACGCACTGCCAAACTGCACTTTCATTTGTTCCGCCTGCGTTTTTAAAACACCTAAGCCTGTTTTGATATCATTGGTAATATTCTCTCCACCAAAAGGAATAACTGCGGTGTGTTTTAAAATACCTTCATAAAAAACAGCCATATCAGTTGTACCACCACCAATATCTACAATGGCTACACCTGCTTCCAGATCCTGATCGCACATTACTGCTGCTGCAGAAGCTAAAGGTTGTAACACCAGGTCTTTTGTTTGCAATCCTGCTTTATCTACACTTCGTGTGATATTACGAATCGCGTTCTTATCGCCGGTGATGATGTGGAAATTGGCGCCGACTTTTACACCGCTATATCCGATCGGATTCGGAATATTTTGAAAATTATCTACCGTAAATTCTTGCGGAATAACATCGATGATCTGGTCTCCTGCAGGAATATAGGTTCTATATTGATCTGCTACCAGGCGATCGATCTCTTCCTGTTTAATTTCTTCATCCGTATTTTGCCTTACAATATCACCACGTGTTTGTAAGCTTTTAATATGGTGGCCCGCAATACCAACGTATACTTCATTCAGTACCAGGTTGGGATTAGAGGCATAACAATTTTCCAAAGCTGTTTGAATAGCTTTGATCGTCTGATCAATGTTCAGCACCATTCCGTGTTGTACACCATTACTGTTAGCGCGGCCAAAGCCTAATATTTCCAGCTTGCCGTACTCATTTTTACGTCCGGCGATGGCAGCAATTTTTGTTGTGCCGATATCCAGACCTACAATGATTGGTTGTTCGTGAGTCATAGTTGTATGTTTTGTGTTTGTGTTTTAATTGTTGTTTATATTGAATGAATTAATAATCATTATTCTGTGCTTTTTCTTTTGGCGACATTGAAACAGCTTTTGGTTTAACCGCCGCCGGTTTTGGTTTTGTTGCCACTGCCGGTTTTTTTATCACGACAGCTGGTTTTGTTGCCACTTGTTTTTTAACCGGTTTAGCTAACTGCTTCGTCTTCGGCAATACTGCAACCATTTTTTGTTTTGCTTCAGGCTTTACAACCGGCTTTACTTCTTTTGGTTTTACCATTGCAGGAACCGATAGCACAATTGGTTTTGTAACAGGAGCCGCCATTTGTGGTGCAGCTTGTTCCACATCTGCCGAATCGATAGTCTCATCATCTCTTTCTTCTGACCTTTGAATGACACTGCTATCTATTTCATTACTGTTATCATCAGCAGTTGTCTGAATAGAATCTTCCGAATGTTTTTTTGCATTCGCGGCAATCGCCTGCAATAATTGTATCGTTTTCAAAGAATCTGTTGCATAATCTGCTGCGCCTTTTCTTTTGGCCACTATCTGGCCTTTATATTCAAGATCAATTGAACTATAATAATTCCAACCGGTTTTTGTGATCACTCTCTGATAAAACAATTGCAGGTTATGCAGTTTTTCTTCGATATCATTTCCATCGCCAAAAATTATTACCTGATTGCCGATCTTCGGCACCATCTCAAATGTTTCTTGTGGCGTGATATCAATTTGATCGATCATAGCCATGCTGAACGAATCTTTTTGAATGGCCAGACTAATATCCCTGATATTGTGTAACAGGCCATTTTCTACGGAAGTTGCTGTTGCATTATCTGACGGAAAATCAGTGAACACGGGCAACCTTGCAGAAAACTTCTCACTTAAAGGCAACATTGCAGTACTACTATCTATATAGAATGTAGTTCCTACCCTGGTGAAAATTCTTGCAACAGGTTCTCTTTCAAAAACATTTACCTGAAGCAATTCATTATTGTCAAAGAACAATTGTGCAGACTTAACCCAAATGTTTCCGGTTAATCCATTTTCCATTTTTTCCAGATCAAAAGAACCCACTTTTTCTCCTATCGGATCACCACCTACTATTGCCGTGATGGAATCCATAATATCTTTTTTATCTACAAAAAAATTATTACTTACTCCATGGATGTTGATATAAATACCGCTACATCTTTTAGCATCTTTTTTTCTAGCCGCCGCTACCAATAAAACAATTGTTCCTGCCCCTATGGCGATCCATAGTGTTGTAAGCAATAACCTTATTATTTTTCGGTTTTTAAATGCCATACCAGCGCCGTTATTTTTGTTTTATTATTTCCTTTATTGGTTCTACTAACATATCGATATCTCCTGCACCCGCCGTTATTAATAGTTCGGTCTTATTATTCTTTATCCACTCTTTCAGCTCTTCTTTATTGACCACTTTTTTATTTTTGCTTTTCATTCTGTCTAATATCATTTCGCTGTTCACTCCTTCTATCGGCAATTCTCTTGCAGGATATATTGGCAACAGTATTACTTCGTCTGCCATATCCAATACTTCTGCAAAGCCATCAACAAAATCCCTCGTTCTTGTATACAAATGCGGTTGAAATATCACCGTACTTTTTTTATTTTTAAATAAGCCTTTCGCGCCTGTTATTAATGCCCTTAATTCTTCCGGATGGTGCGCATAATCATCTATAAAAACTAATTCTTTCTCTTTCACGATATATTCGAACCGGCGCTTTACACCTTTAAAATTTGCTACCGCCTTTATTATTTTATCTTCTTCAATCCCTAAATGATAAGCTACTGCTATTGCCGCTATTATATTTTCGATGTTATGTAAGCCGCCCATATTCAATACCACATTTTCTATTACATAATCTTTTATCACTACTTCAAAAACATAACTGCCATTGACTATCTGAATACTTTTAGCATAGATATCAGCTTTACTATTATCCAAATGGTAAGTGCTATGATTATCCGCTATTAATTCAGCCCCTTTTTTTAATCCGTATTTGCTTAGCAACAAACCATTTTGTTTTATTTTAGCACTGAAATCAATAAAAGCCTGCTGCATTATTTCTTCCGTTCCGTATATATCCAAATGGTCTGCATCCATTGCTGTGATAATGGCTATATCCGGACTCAATTTCAAAAAGCTTCTATCGTATTCATCTGCTTCTACAACACAAACATCTTTTTCATTGCTCCAGAAATTACTATCATAATTAACTGCTATACCTCCTAAAAAAGCATTGCACCCATAACCACTATCGCGTAGAATATGTGCCACCATTGTGCTGGTGGTTGTTTTACCATGTGTACCTGCTACGCAGATATTAAAAGAACTATTTGTTATTGCACCCAACACATCGCTGCGTTTCAAGATGGTGTACTTATTTTGCTGGTAATAATTCAGTTCTTTGTGATCTTTTGGTATTGCCGGCGTATACACTATCAATTCTGCTTCTTTATCTATCTGCGATAAATCATCTTCGTAATGGATCTTTATTCCCTCCGCTACCAATTGTTTCGTTAATGGTGTTTCTGTTTTATCATAGCCGCTCACCTTAATTCCTTTTGAATTAAAATACCTTACCAACGCACTCATGCCTATTCCGCCTATTCCTACAAAGTATACCCTCGATATTTTATTGATGTCGATCATTATATTATTTTATCTATTCTATTTGCTCTTATAGTACTAATTATTTCCCCTGCTATTATTTCGTCTGCATTTACTACTCCTAGCTTACCTATATTCGCCCGAAGCTCTTGTTGCTCTTTTTCGTCTTTCGCCAATGCTATGATACTAGCCACTAATTTTTCTATTGCTTCATTATCCTTTATCATCAACCCCGCATTTTTATTAACAAGGCTTATTGCATTCACCGTTTGGTGATCCTCGGCTGCATAAGGAAATGGAACAAATACCACCGGCTTTTTCACCACACATAATTCAGCAATGGCCATTGCGCCACTTCTGCTTATTACTACATCTCCCGCTGCGTATGCATGATCCATTTCTGTTATAAAATCATTTGCCCAAATGCCCGCTCTGCCAGCTGCTCTTTCTTTTGCTTTTGTTATATAGGTTTTACCCGTTTGCCATACCAGCTGTAAATTATTTTTCTCAAACTCTTCTACATGTTTGTCCAAAGCTTCATTGATATTTTTTGCACCCAGACTTCCGCCGATCGACAATATGGTTTTCTTAGCAGGGTCCAATCCAAAATAACGAATGCCCTGTTCTCTTGACACCGTACTTTTTGAAATACTTTCCCGTACGGGATTTCCGGTGATCATTATTTTTTTTGACGGGAAAAACTTTTCCATTCCATCGCTGGCAACAAAAACTTTTGTTGCTTTTTTACCTAACAGTATATTACTTCTTCCTGCAAAAGAATTACTCTCGTGAATAAAAGAATCTATTCCCTGCGATTGCGCGAAACGTAATACCGGAAAACTCGAATATCCTCCTACACCAATCACTGCTGTCGGTTTGAATGCTTTAAATATTTTTTTTACCTGCAAAAAGCTTTTTAAAAGCTTATACGGTAATCCAATATTTTTTATCAAAGAACTTCTATTAAATCCCGCTATATCCAATCCTTCAATTGTATATCCCGCCTGCGGCACTTTTTCCATTTCCATTTTTCCTTTAGCGCCCACGAACAGAATATCTATTTGTGGATCCAACTTCTTTAGCGCATTTGCAATAGCGATAGCCGGAAAAATATGTCCGCCTGTTCCACCGCCTGCTATTATTATCTTATACGCCATTTTTAATTATTATTACTCAACTACTACATTGTCTCCTTCTGCCTGTTCCACATTTCTTGCTACACTTAAAATGATACCGATCGATAAACAGGTGAACAGAAAACTACTTCCGCCCATACTTACCAATGGCAAGGTCACCCCCGTGTTTGGAAAAATATTTACGTTTACACCCATGTTCGCGATAGCCTGTATCACTAATGTAAAACTCAGCGCCAATGCTAAAAATGCGCCAAAGGCAAAAGGGCATTTTCTATACAAACGAATACACCGATATAAAAACAACAGGTATATAAAAACTATAAATGCACCACCGATCAATCCGTATTCTTCTAATATGATCGCGTAAATAAAATCGCTGTAAGAGTGTGGTAAAAAATTTCTTGCGCTGCTGTTTCCGGGACCTTTACCAAACCAACCGCCACTTGCAATTGCGATCTTCGCCTGGTTTATTTGGTATAACTTTTCATTCTCATCTTCTTTATTGCTGTACACAAATGTTTGTATCCTTCCTATCCATGTTGGTATACGGCCGTGAGAAATAATGCCGGGCAGCTCTTTCATTTTGTGTTCCTGCTTATCGTAATATTTTACAGCGATCGTTAGTAATAACAAAATGGGTAACAGTGCAATGCTTATTGACAATAACATGTGTTTACCACTTACCCTTCCAATGAACATCAACATAAAACTTGTACCGCCGATCAATAATGCTGTTGATAAATTTGCAGGTGCTACTAATATTACAATAATGGCTACCGGAATAACGATTGGTAAAAACCCTTTTTTAAAATCTTTTATTACATTTTGTTTTCTGCTTAGCTGTCTGCTCAAATACATAAACAATGCCAGCTTCGCCAGATCCGATGTTTGGAATGTCATGTTGATAACAGGTAGTTTTATCCACCTGCTTCCCGCATTTAATTGCACACCAAAAAATAATGTATACAACAACAATGGTATGGATATTAAAAAAAGTATCAACGCTACTCTTGAATAAATGGTGTAGTTAACCCGATGTGCAAAATAAATAATTGCTACACCCAGCATGATGAAAGCAAATTGTTTGAACAAAAAGCTTTCGGTACTCTTATCATATTTATAGGCTAATGATCCGGTACTGCTGTACACTACCAATAAACTGACCATGGTAAGAATTACTACTACGCCCCAAATAACACGATCCCCTTTGGTATTTTCTACCAAATTGCCGCCCATATTACTGAGTGATGGCCTGAAGAAAGATTTGATATCTATGTTATTTTCCATAATTTTTTTAACCGCAAAGAGCGCTAAGCTTTACGCAGAGATCCTTTGCGTTACTTTGCGATTTCTTTGTGCACTTTGCGGTTCATTACTTTTAGGTTTTGCCTTTTAACTTATTACTTATAATTCCTTCACTGCCTGTTTAAATTGGTTACCTCTATCTTCATAATTTTTAAACAGATCGAAACTTGCACAAGCCGGACTTAACAACACCACATCGCCTTTGTCTGCAAAATGGAAAGCTGCTTTTACCGCTTCTATTGCCGAACCTGTATTCACCATTAATGGAATAATATCTCCAAAAGCTTCATGTATCTTTTCATTATCTACCCCCATGCAAACAATAGCTTTTACTTTTTCACTTACCAATTCTTTCAACAAAGAATAATCGTTGCCTTTATCAACACCGCCCAATATTAAGACTGTAGGCTTTTCCATTGTCTCTAATGCAAACCAGGTGCTATTTACATTGGTGGCTTTACTGTCGTTGATAAATTCAACATTTCTTATCGTCGCAACATGTTCCATCCTATGTTCCAGGCTGTGGAAGGTCTGTAACGCTTCTCTTATTTTTTCTTTTTTAATGTCTACTGCACTAGCTGAAAGACTTGCTGCCATGTTGTTATAATTATTATGTTTCCCCTTTATGGCAAAGTCTTTAATGCTCATTTGCATTTCTTCGAGCTTCCACTTCATGGTCATCTTGCCGTTCATCATGTAGGCGCCCTGGCTTAATTCTTTACTCATAGTAATGGGGTATATGGTTGATTTAATGGTGTACTTGTTAATATTTTCTTTTGTTATGGCATCATCTAAACAATAAATAAAAATGTCTTGCGCCTCCTGATTCATTATTATGCGAAACTTACTGTTGATGTAATTTTGCATCTTGTAATCATACCTGTCCAAATGATCCTCGGTAATATTTGTTAGTACCGCAACATCCGGACGAAATGTTTTACAATCATCCAATTGAAAAGAACTTATCTCCGCGATGTACAATGGTTTCGGATCTTCAGCTACTTGTTTTGCGAACGAATAGCCAATATTCCCTACCATCGCACAATCAGCACCACCGTGTTTGCATATATGATATATCAATGCGGTAGTAGTGCTTTTTCCGTTACTGCCTGTTATGGCAATAATTTTACTGTCTCCCTTATACCTGAAAGCCAATTCTATTTCACTTATGACTGAAATATTTTTAGCTCTTATCTTTTTTATCAATTCATTCTTCTCCGGTATACCCGGACTTTTTACGACCTCGTCTGCATTCAATATCTTTTCTTCCGTATGTATTGCTTCTTCAAAAGCGATGTTGTTCTCCTGCAACTCGATCTTATACTTTTCCTGTATTGTACCTCCATCGCTTACAAATACATCATGCCCGTGCTGCTTTGCCAATAAAGCCGCGCCAACACCACTTTCACCCGCACCAAGTATTACGATCCTCATTGCTTATTTTTTTATTGCACGAATTCATCTCTTCGAAAATCCGTATCATCACTTTTTCTTTTATCTCACCTTCAATGTTACAATTGCCAGTATCACACTTAATAATGCCAATATCCAAAAGCGCACGGCTATCTTACTTTCGTGATACCCTTTCTTTTGATAATGATGATGTAACGGGCTCATTAAAAATATCCGTTTGCCTTGCCCATATTTTTTCTTAGTGTATTTAAAATAAGATACCTGCAACACCACACTTAAATTTTCTACCAGAAACACAGAACAAAAAATCGGTATCAGTAATTCTTTGCGTACAATAATTGCCAATGCAGCAATGATACCTCCGAGCGCAAGACTGCCCGTATCGCCCATAAATATTTGTGCCGGATAAGCATTGTACCAGAGAAAGCCAATACATGAACCCACAAAAGCGGCAATAAAAATTGAGAGCTCTCCGAGGTTAGGTATGTACATTATATTTAAATATTCAGCCAGTTTTATGTTGCCACTTACATAAGCAAATATGCCCAGGCAAATACCGATGATAGCACTTACGCCAGTTGCCAGGCCATCAAGGCCATCTGTTATATTTGCTCCGTTCGAAACTGCCGTAACAATAAATATTACAATGAGGATATAAACAATATAAGTATACTCAGCCCAACTTGCCGGCAGTAATTTGGCATAATTGAATTCATGATTTTTTACAAATGGAATAGTAGTGATCGGTGTTTTTACAGAAACGAATCGATGGGGATTACCATCGATCATCACTGTATCTTCTCTCAGCTTTTTTTCTCCTCTTTCAATAATTGTATTTGAACCTGTTGCTATTATTTCTCTTTTTACCGTTACACTATTACTGAAATAAAGTGTGGCACCAACAATAATACCTAACATCACCTGTCCGAAGATTTTGAACTTGCCAGCCAATCCATCGCTATCACTTTTTTTATACGGAATGCCTTTTGCTTTGGCCGTTCTTTTTGCTTTTATTTTTAGATAGTCGTCAACAAACCCCATTATACTTAACCATACTGAACACAAGATCATCAACCGTATATATACTTTATGCAGATCCGCAAAAAGTAAGGTTGGAATTAATACGCCAAGAATAATAATGATACCACCCATGGTTGGCGTTCCCATTTTCTGTTGTTCACCTGCTAAACCAAGATCCCTCACGCTTTCGCCTAATTGCTTTTTCTGTAAAAAGGAAATTAGTTTTTTGCCAAAATAGGTCGTGATCAGTAATGATACAATCACAGATAGCAATACCCTGAACGTAATGAACTGGAACAGTCCAATACCAGGGAATTTATACCCTTGCTTTATCAACCAATCAAACAGACTATACAGCATATTGTTTTTTTTTGGACGGCCCACGGCCGTGATTATATTTTTACTTTATATTTATTTCCGAATCGTGACGTCCAAGTATGGTCAATTGTCAGTCGCCGGTTTTTACTTCTCTAACAATTCAAAAATTTCCTTCAACACTTTTTTATCATCAAAATCATACTTCACGCCTTTTATATCCTGGTACTTTTCATGCCCTTTGCCTGCCACCAAAACAATATCTTCTTTTGCTGCAAGGCTCACCGCTGTTTTTATCGCTTCTTTTCTATCTGCTATCGTTATGTATTTTTTTCTTGCTACCACACTTACGCCTGCTTCCATCTCCTGCAAAATCTCTAATGGGTCTTCGCTACGCGGATTATCGGATGTAAATATTACTTTATCGCTATGCTCACAGGCAACAGCTGCCATAATAGGACGCTTCGCTTTGTCTCTATCACCACCGCAACCAACTACTGTTATAATATGTTCGTTGCCGTTCTTTAATTTCTTTATGGTAGCCAACACGTTCAGTAAAGCATCGGGTGTATGCGCATAATCAATAATGCCAATCACTTTGTCTTTTTTACTGACCATATAATCGAATCTTCCTTCGGCACCATCGAGACTGCTTAACATTTCCAGCACTTTATCTTTTTCTTCGCCTAAACAAATAGCGGTGCCATATACCGCTAGCAGATTGTATGCATTGAATTCTCCTATCAATCTAAAATATACTTCCAGGTCATTGATCGTCATGTGCAAACCTGTCAGGCTATCATCTAAAATTTTTCCTTTGAAATCAGCCATTGTCTTAAGGCTGTAGAAATATTTTTTAGCCCCCGTATTTTGCAACATTATCATCCCTCTTTTATCGTCTGCATTACTAATGGCAAAAGCTGTTGAAGGAAGCTTGTCGAAAAATGATTTTTTTACTTTTATATATTCATCAAATGTTTTGTGGTAATCCAAATGATCATGCGTTATATTGCTAAATAAAGCTCCCGCAAATTGTAAACCTGCGATCCTATGTTGGTGAATGGCATGACTACTGCATTCCATAAATACATATTCACATTTTGCATCTGCCATTTGTCTTAGCAATGCATTAAGGCTGATTGCATCCGGTGTAGTATGTGTTGCTTCAATTATTTTCTCTCCGATCTGATTTTGAACCGTGCTGATCAAACCACATTTATATCCCAGGCCATTGAATAATTTCCATAATAAGGTGGCGATGGTTGTTTTGCCATTTGTGCCCGTTACACCCACCAACAGTAATTGTGCTGAAGGCGCATTATAAAAATTATGACTAATAACACCCGCTGCTATCGAACTATTCTCTACTTCGATATAAGTGATAGTATCTTTGGTAATCGCAGGAAATTTTTCACAAATAATTGTTGTCGCACCGTTCTCTATCGCTTTTTCTATAAAATCATGCCCATCGCTTGTTGTGCCTACGATCGCAATAAAGCAAGTACCCGCGGTTACTTTTCGTGAGTCAATCTGCAAATCATTTACCTCGATGCTGGTATTACCCTTCACCGATCTAATGTTCACTTTATATAAAATATCTTTCAACATATTAATTTAATACCAATGCTATTGGTGTATCTTTTGTGAAAGGTGTTCCCGGTATTAATGATTGATTCAATACTCTTCCCATACCCGTCACCGTTACTTTCAGTCCCATGTTCTCTAATAAATAAACGGCGTCTTTTAACCCCATCCCAATTACTGAAGGCGTTATCATTGCGGTTGTATTGGCTGGCGCACTTAATATTGCGTCGTCATTTTTCATACTCGCCGATCTCCAATATCCGCTGACAGATGAATCGAAAAAAGGAATACCCATGTTTTCGTAAATCGAATTCAGGTCAGTTCTCATCCCGTAATAATTGTATCGCGTTGTATCCTTGGGTATTTTTACGAATTGAGTGGTGCTCAAATATTTTCCAAATATTTTATCGCTGATCTCTTTAAACACTGTGCCTGCAACCGCGGCTCCATAAACAAGTTTTGAATGGCTCCCATTTTGAATAACTACAGCGATCGTATATTTTGGAGCGGCCGCAGGAAAATAACCAATGAAAGCTGCCTGATAAATTTTATTGTCTTTATGATATCCTGTATTATTAAATGCGGTTACAGCAGTTCCTGTTTTTCCAGCGATCTGGTAAGCGCTGTCCATTAGTGCATGTGCGGTACCTTCATTGGATTGAACAACAGCCAGCATACATTCTTTTAATTGAGCCAGGGTTTCATCACTGCATATTTTGTCAACTACAACAGTCGGCGTAAATGTTTTTATATCAATGCCATATTGCCTTACTGAATTTACCAGGTAAGGTTTCATCATCTTTCCATTATTGGCAACAGCATTATATAACATCAACATATTTAGCGGTGTAACCAATTCTTCATAACCGTGAGACATAAACGGAATTGTCGTTGCATTCCAGGAACTACTTCCCGGTTTTTTAATTACAGGATATCCTGATGAAGCAGTTATATCTACACCTGTTAATGTATCTAATTTCAGGTCGTGCAAATGTTTAACAAACTTTGATGGCTGGTTATGATAATACTGATCTCCCAATGATGCGAAGGCAACATTGCTGCTCATTGCAAATGCGTCTTTCACTGAAACAACCCCTGTGCCTAAATGAGAATCTGTGATCGTTAATCCGTAGAAATCTTTTTTACCGCCGTTACAATTCACTTTGGTATCAGCAGTTACATACTTATCTTCTATCAAACTTAATAAGGTGGCCAATTTAAAAATTGAACCGGGCTCGGACCTGTTGGCAATGCCGTAGTTTAAATTTTCTACATAAACACTATCGTGTGCTTTACCCAAATTTGCAATTGCTTTTATTTTTCCTGTTGCTGTTTCCATTACGATCGCTGTGCCATGCAGCGCATCATTATCTTTCATCATGCCCATTAACGCGTTCTCTGTAACATCCTGCATGTACGTATCAATGGTCGTGACAATATCTTTTCCATTTTCCGGATCAAGTTCTGCACCTTCAACAGGCATATAAGCGCCTGCTATGTAACGCATCAAACGCTGACCGGATGTACCTCTTAACACACTATCATAACTTTGCTCCAGTCCAACATTTTTAGTAGAATCATCTCTTGATAAACCAATTGTTCTATTTGCCATCAATCCGTAAGGATTAATTCTTTTATCCCGTTGATCAATTATAAATCCACTTTTATTTTTTCCTTGTTTTACCAAAGGAAAATCGCGCAGCTGCTGATACTCTGAAAAAGACACCTTCCGTTTTAATAAATAATACCTGTCCTGATTTTTATACGCCAACTGTAATTCTCTTTTGTAGGCTGTTGCCGATTCATCTTTAAATAAACCTGCCAGACAAATACTTAACGTATCTACATTGTCCTTAAATCTTTTTCCATCCTTCTCTCTCAAACCATCCGCACTAAAATCTATGTATATATCAAAAATTGGTACGGATGTACTTAGCATATTTCCATCTTCGCTATAAATAGTTCCGCGTTCTGCATCTAAAGGCTTGTATTTTAAATGCATGCTGTTTCCCATTGCTCGCCAAAAATTTCCCTGTACCTGTTGAATGTAGAAAGCCCTGCCTAACACTACTGCGCCGAGTAATATCATTCCTATAAAACAGAGGTATACTCTCCATAATATATCTTTCTTTACTTCCATAGAACCTAAAACCCCCAACCCCCTCAAGGGGCTTTTGTGAATAATTATTTAGAGTTTTTTTATTTTTCTTTAACTTACTACAATCTTACTTTTACCTTATGGTGTTTGGGGTAAACTATCCAACCTCATCGGCGGTGTAACTTGTTCCTTCAATCCCAACGGCGCTACTGCTTTTTCTAATTCACTTGCTTTGCTTCTGAATATCACTTCGCTCTTAATTGTTTTGTATTCGTATTCCAGCTCTTTAATGTGTTTTTCACTTTCGCTGATCTTTCGTGCAATTTTATCTGCATAATGTCCGTTATATATGTACACTACTGCCAAGAGTGCTAAAAAGAAAAAGAAAGGGATATTTTTCACCACCCACGTGGAAGTGAAAAGAAATTTCCAGTCTAATTTTTGCGCCGGAACCTGCTCTTGTTCTTCTTTTATTTTTTCTTCAGTATCCATTTTGTTTAACTACAAAGAACTCTGGCTGCGCCCATATTCTTTGCGGTTCTCACTTTTTGGTTTTGACTTTTACTCTTAATTTTTTTCCGCTATCCTCAGCTTAGCGCTTCTGGATCTTGGATTTTGTTTTAATTCTATTGCTCCTGCCGTAATCGGTTTTTTTGTAATGATCGTAAACGGATTATCCGGACGAATGCCATACACTTCGTCTGCTGCTGTTTCTGTATCATTTCCGTTCTTAAAAAAATTCTTAACAATCCTGTCCTCCAACGAGTGGAACGTGATGATGGCCGCACGGCCACCAGGATTTAATAGTGAGGGAATTTGCTGCAACAATTCTTTCAATGACCCTAATTCATCATTGACTTCAATTCGCAGCGCCTGAAATACCTGGGCAAAGTATTTTTGAGGGTTACCTTTCACCTTATCCTGAACAGATTGTTTAAATTCATTGATCGTGTTGAGCGGCCGCAACCTTCTTTGCTCAACAATTGCTTTGGCTAATGTTTTGGCATTGGTCACTTCTCCATATTGCTCCAGCATTTTATGCAGTTGCAATTCTGAAAAAGTCTTTAGTATATCCGCCGCCGTTAGTTTCTGCCGTTGATCCATGCGCATATCCAATGCCGCATCAAAACGAATAGAGAAACCTCTGCCCGCTTCATCAAACTGGTGACTTGATACACCCAGATCAGCGAGAATACCATCAATGCCTGTTATTTTATGCAGTCGTAAAAATCTTTGTACATGACGAAAATTTTGCGGCACAAATAGTACGCGCGCATCATCCGGTACATTTTTTTTAGCGTCTTCATCTTGATCAAACACAACCAGCTTACCGGTTGCATCTAATTTTTTTAAAATGGCACGACTATGTCCACCGCCGCCAAAAGTGCAATCCACATATACACCATTGGCCTTAATGTTCAAACCATCTACAGTTTCTTGCAGCAACACCGGTGTGTGATACACAATTGATTCGTTGTTTAGTTGCTCAGTTGATGATATATTTTTCGATCTATCCATATTTTACATCATCATTGAACAAGTCAACTATCAATTTTTTTATTCATCACATCATTGGCCAGCTTGCTGTAGGCTTCAGGTGAAAAATTGTCAAAGAGCGCTTTATACTTACTTTTATCCCAGATCTCAATTTTTGTAACTGCCGAAACCAACACGATATCTTTTTCCAAACCCGCATATTCCATCAGTGTTTTCGGCAACAGTAACCTTCCTGCTGAATCCAATTCAACCTGCGTTGCTCCATTCAAAAAATAGCGCCTAAAATCTCTAACTTTAGGATCAAAATCGTTTAGCTGACTGATCTCAGAGAATATAGGTTCCCAACTTTGCATTGGGTATAAACTAAGGCAGGGTTCGATGCCTCTGTTGATAACAAATTGATTTGCGCTCTCTTCCAGCAACTGCTTTTTAAAGCCAGCCGGTAAAAGGAAGCGCCCCTTGGCATCAACCGTAACTTCATATTCACCAAGAAAACCAGTCATTTACAACGATTTAGCATATTTTATACCAATACTAACACAAAATAACACTTTTTCCCACTTTATACGTTAAAATGGAGCTAACATTTTTATCCACAGTGCTGTGTATCCTTACCAGCATGGCTTTGAGGGCTATTTAGGGTGTGTTTGACGTGAATTGAGTGTGGAAAACGGTGGATTGGTGTGGATTTCGGAGTAATTAATGTGGAAGATATAAGAATTTGAACGGGGCCATATGCGATCCTTAAAAAGCATTCTGGAGTGTCTGAAACAATGCTACATAGGCGTTCAGAAGTTGGGCTAAAAATTTACAAAACTATTATTTTGCTAATGGAAAATTGAGGGTAAAAACGGTTCCTTTGCCGAGCGTGCTTTCTGCTTTGATAGTGCCATGATGTGCGTCCACCATGGTTTTTACGTAACTGAGGCCAAGGCCAAAACCTTTTACATTGTGTATGTTTCCTGTATGTGCGCGGTAAAATTTTTCGAATATTTTGCCAAGCGTTTCTTTGTTCATGCCGATACCATTGTCCTCGATACGGATCCTGAATTGATCTCCCGCATTTTGAGTGCTGAATTTTATTACAAGGTTATCTTTTGAATACTTAACAGCATTGTCTAATAAATTGCTTACGAGGTTTGAGAAGTGTACCTCATCAATTAAAAGCGCATCTTTCACCGCATCCAACTTTAATTGCAGCTTGCCATTTTTCTCCTGCACCTGTAGTTCTATATTCGTTAGGGCACTCTTTATTAATTCATTCACGTGCATTTTTTTCAGGTCCAGCTGCACGGCTTCATTATCTAACAAGGCAGCTTGCAATATGGCTTCTACCTGTTTGTTCATTCTTTTATTTTCTTCTTTGATGATACTGGTAAAATAGTCGGTTTTAGCTTTATCGTTTATCACTTTTTCATTTTTCAAAGCATCTACCGCTAAAGAAATAGTAGCCAATGGCGTTTTAAATTCATGCGTCATATTGTTGATGAAATCAGATTTTATTTCACTCAATTTTTTTTGTTTTAATAACGCCCGTACGGTATAAAAAAAAGTACTGATAATAATAAGCGTGAAAAATACAGCGCCTACGATCAGCCATGTCATTGACTTCCAGATAAAATTCTTTGCGTGTGGCACAATAACGATCAATAGCTCCTGTGGTGCCGCGCCATCTTCCATACTGGCATTTTGCGACTCTAACGGAACGATGTGATTTTGATTATTGACAGAATCTGTATAGAGGTTGTAAAAATTTTCCGATTCCATTTCATCACCAATGATAGACGTTGATGTGATAGCAAATTCAAAAGGGATATCTTTCAAATTATGTTTATCAAATGCTTTGTTGATGATCTTTCTTACCTGGTCAACATTGTATTTTTGAGCAACGGATTGCCGGAAGAATTCCATTTGCAATTTATTGCCGGGGAAAGTGATGTTGTCATTTTTATTCATGGGCATCAAATCGTTATTCTCCTGCATCAGATCCTGCGATGCGGAATAAGTAGCCATGTTTACATGCTCGTTGAATTTCTGTTCCTGTGATATCAACGAGCCTTTTATCCATAAGATCTGAAAAAAGATAATGCCAAGTAAGGAAAGCAATATCAGCACTGTTATGATGGGAAAAATCTTTTTCATTGCTACAAAAATAAAACACTGCTAGCGGTTATCAAGGAACATTAACATTTTGCTATAAGTTGCTTGTGTCTTTACAGTAAGACTGATAATCTTTTTTCACCTGTCCTGCATATTGTTTGCTGTATTTTAACAGGTCTTTTTTCCAGGAGCCGGCTTTGGAGTAAAATGTAATGAGTTCATCTGTTGTACCGGAACCTGCTCTGCCGGTACTTCGTAATTGTGCCGACGCAGTTATTTCTGCAAAAGCGCCGATCACTTCCTTGAATTTTTTTGTGCGGCCGTTGCACAATTGCAGGTCCATTCTATCTTGCGTTGGCTGTAATTTTTTGATGGTGTACGGCATTTTTTCATGAATGATCGTACCCAATAAAGCCGGCGTTACATTTTGCATATAGCTTTGAATGGAAGTGACTCTCTCCGCTTCATTTTTCCAGGCTGGCTGTTTGATCTTGATAAAAGGTTTTACAGAAGATGACACCGCCTGCTTCATATCCAGTAAAAAATATTTTTTGATCTTGCTGTAATACATCAATATTTCAAAACGATTAACGCCTAAGCTTCCTGTACCGGCAATGCGGTAAGCTACGTCACATACCTCCCAGTTCTTGTGCTTGTTCTCCATGCACCATTTATTTACAGAATGGGTCACTGCTTTTTTTACCTCACCGTTCACTAACATCGTATGGCCCTTTATAATTCTCAGCTCCGGTTTTTTTGTGCCGTTCTCCACTAATCTTCCTTCTAATAATTCTTTTGATTTTCTTTTGGTTACTGTGGTGATGAAAGAGCGTATTATTCCTTTGGTGGTATCACGTTCAAAGGCCATCGGCTTGCCTTTCAGGATCGTATGTAAATAGGTGGTGAAGAAACAATCTACCAATTCATCGGCAGTTGCTGAGGATAATTTTAATTCTTCTGAAGCGAGGTAAATGCTTGTCATGGTGCGCAAGACCTCCCAGGTAGCCGGACCTAAAACAGCTTCATCAAAATCATTCATATCAAAATACACTAACCCATTATCGCCTTTGTAGGTGCCATAATTTTCAATATGCAAATCTCCGCAGATCCAGATCTTTGTTGGATCTTTTACAGGGATATTTTGAGACAGGTGCTCGAAAAACAAATGACAGGTGCCGCGATAAAAACGAAAAGGGCTTTCTTTTAACGCCTGGTATTTTATATCCAGAAAAATTTTGTTGCGATTTTTATTATACTCGTAAATTTTTTGTGTGACTGAGCCCATCTTTTATTTTTTAAAATTCCAATTCTAATATCTCTTTATCTTTTAGCAAAAATGAAACGCATTTTTCGTGGCACTCTTTGCTGCCTTCCAATTGCCACTCGCCTTTAATGATGTTTGCGTTCAACGATTGTTTACCGCGGTATACTACTAAATCGAATTTTTCAAATATCTCTTCATAGTGTTGCAGGGTCTGATCCTGAAATTTACACATGATCGTATAATTGCGCATCTGATTGATCGCATCGATCCTGGTTTGCAATATCAAAAAGAATTGTTGCACACCAACTGTAATGACCAATCCTGCAAAAGCAACCGCGTATTCCCCTGCACCAATGGCCACGCCTATGGCCGCAGCGATCCAGATAATAGCAGCCGTGGTTAAACCGGTTACACGATTTTCTTCTTTAAAAATTACACCGGCGCCTAAAAATCCGATGCCCGTAATAATATTTGCCGCAAAGCGATCCTGGTTGGGAATAACGCCCATCTTAAAAGAAAGGATCGTAAAAATAGTAGAGCCCACACATATCAATGCAATGGTTCTTAAACCTGCAGATTTACTATGGTACTCACGCTCTGCGCCGATCAAAGATCCTGCGATCAATGCGGCAAAAAGTTTAGCGATATCTATCCAATCAATACTCGAAAGCATGTTACTTAATTGATGTTATTTTATTGTTTACTTACTATGAAATTAAGTAATAATTACTGTTGTTTGGCTTGGGGATTCAAAATAGCGAAGTTGAAGGGGATTATTGGTTTGTTAACGATTATTTAATTTCTATCTATTTGAGAAGAAATAATACACACGATTTACATGCACAAAATAATTCTGAATATTATTTAATAGATATCGAAATAAAATTTTTGAATCGATCAGAATATAAATTAATTGCAATGAATTCTTAATCTAAATGAAAAGCCCCGTAATATCCATTACGAGGCTTTTTGTGGTGCGAGCCGGGGTTGAACCGGCGACACATGGATTTTCAGTCCATTGCTCTACCAACTGAGCTATCACACCGTTCCCTTTCGGGGCAGCAAAAATAGGAGTTTCTATTGAAAAATTGCAAAAACAATCAACAAATTATAAAAGCTGCAGAAAAAGGTGGGCAGAAAAAATTTTCTGCCCACCCGTATTGAATTGTAACGGTTATTTTTTATTTCAAAGAAGCAATATCGATCACGAAACGATACCGCACATCACCTTTGATCATACGCTCATAAGCGGTATTTATTTCACTGGCAGCGATCACTTCTACATCCGACACGATGTTGTGTGTGGCACAGTAGTCGAGCATTTCCTGTGTTTCTTTGATACCACCGATCAGTGAGCCGGCCAACGCACGGCGGCGGCCGATCAAACTAAACGCAGCTACTACCGATGGCTGCGGCGGAACGCCTACTACTACCATCGTTCCGTTCAAACTAAGCAGTTGTAAAAACTGGTTGTAATCATGCTGCGCAGAAACGGTATTTAAAATAAAATCAAAATGCCCCTGCAATCCTTTCATTGTTTCAGGGTCGGAAGTCACGGCGAAATGATGTGCGCCTAATTTTAAAGCATCTTGCTCTTTTGATTTTGATGTACTCAGCACTGTCACCTCTGCGCCAAAAGAAACGGCAAACTTCACACCCATATGGCCAAGGCCACCCAATCCCATTACTGCTACTTTATGGCCCTTGCCAATTTTCCAATGCCTTAATGGAGAATAAGTGGTGATACCCGCACACAATAATGGCGCTACCCCTTTCAATGCTAATTTTTCAGAAACGTGTAAAGTGTATTTCTCGTCTACTACAATTTGTGTTGAATAACCTCCGTAAGTTGGATTGCCTTGCTTATCTTTTCCGTTGTAGGTTCCTGTCATGCCTGTTTCGCAATATTGTTCTTCATGCGCTAAACAACTCGGACAAATCCGGCAGGAATCTACAAAACAACCTACGCCTGCTAATTCACCTATCGTAAAATTTGTAACTTCTTTACCGATGTTGATGATACGGCCAACAATTTCATGCCCTGGTACCATCGGAAATATCGATCCGCCCCATTCGTTTCTTGCCTGGTGAATATCTGAATGGCAAACACCGCAATACAATATTTCTATTTGTACATCGTGCGGACCAACTTCTCTTCTTTGAATATTAAATGGCGCTATTGGTGAGGTAGCGCTTTGTGCTGCGTATGCATTTACCGTTGACATGCTTTTTATTTTTGAAGTTGATGTTTGTTTGGTTAGGTTTTATTTGGAAAGATTGCGCCTCGTCCTTTGTGGTCAATATTAATTCCCATAAACACACAAAAATTTAATCCGCATAATTTTCAGCTGCTCCCACTCAAAGTTGCTGTCGGCAAGCTCTTCCTGCGCAACTTGCAGGCTGCTTGTTTCGCAGGATTTGAAATATTCGAGTATTTCTTCCTGTTCATAGCGGTCCACTATCTCATCGATCGCATAATCGAGGTTTAATTTTGTTCCGCTTGCTACGATGGTTTCCATTTCTTCCAATAATTCATTCAAAGCGAGGTCTTTACTTTTAGCGATCGTTTCTAACGGAATTTTTTTATCGACGTTTTGAATGATGAAGATCTTGTTATTGTTTCTGTTCACCACGCCTTTCATTACAAAATCGTCGGGTTTTTCTATTTCGTTTTCTTCAACGTATTTGGCAATAACATCAATGAATTTTTTTCCATAACGAAGTGCCTTGCCTTTACTTACACCCTGGCATTTTTCCAATTCAGGAATTGTTGTAGGATATAACGTGGCCATATCTTCCAGGCTTGTTTCCAAAAAGATAACGAATGGCGGCAGGTTCTTTTCTTTAGCAACCACTTTACGTAATTCTTTTAGCATTTCTACCAGCTTTTCGTCTACCGCACTACTGGCATCGCCTGCAGGTTCTCTTTCATCATCATCTGCGTCTGCTTCTTCAAATAAATTATTCAACGCAATTTTGAAAGAAGTTGGTTTTTTCAAAAAGCTTTCCCCTTTTGCTGTCAGTTTTAATACGCCGTACTCTTCAATATCTTTATTTAATAATCTTTCCAATATCATCTGGCGCATCAAGGAGTTCCAGAAATGTTCGTCACGTTCTTTTCCAATGCCAAAAAATTCTCTTTCATCATGTCGGAACATTTTTACTTGCGAATTTGCTTTACCTCTGAAAATATGCAGCAAATAATCCATGGTAAATTGTTCATCCAATCCTTTGATAACGGTTAATGCCTGTTGTGCTTCCGTTTTAGCTTCCAACATTTCTTTTGGATTGTTGCAGTTATCACATTTATTGTCGCAATGCCCGGGGTTATATTCTTCACCAAAATAATTCAATAAAATTTTTCTGCGGCAGACGGCACTTTCGCTATACGCAACTGTTTCATTGATTAATTGTGCGCCTACTTCTCTTTCGCTTAAAGGTTTATCGCGCATTAAATGTTCCAGCTTGGCCACATCTTTATGCGAATAATATAAAATACATTTTCCTTCCATGCCATCACGCCCTGCACGGCCGGTTTCCTGGTAATAATTTTCTATTGATTTGGGAATGTTGAAGTGTATCACAAAACGCACATCGGGTTTATCGATACCCATACCAAAGGCAACCGTGGCAACGATCACCTGTACATCTTCGTTTAAAAAAAGATCTTGTCTCTCGGCTCTTAATTTACTGTCCAATCCCGCATGATACGCAACTGCTTTGATGCCGTTTGCCATCAACATATCGGCTAATTCTTCCGTTGTTTTTCTATTAAGCGTATAGATGATACCGCTCTTACCTTTGTTCTGCGCCACAAAACGGACAATGCCTTTTACCGTTTGGTCTTTATTTATTTTAGGCAATATCTCATAGTATAAATTAGACCTGTTGAAAGAGGAGATGAAAATTTTTGCTTTGCGCAAGCCTAAGTTTTTTACGATATCGCTCTGCACTTTTGGAGTAGCTGTCGCCGTAAGCGCGATCATTGGGGCATCCGGACTAATAATTTCCATCATCTCGCGGAGCCTTCTGTACTCTGGCCTGAAATCATGCCCCCATTCCGAAATACAATGCGCCTCATCTACCGCAAAAAAAGATATTTTCAGGTCCTTAAAAAATTCTACGTTCTCTTCTTTGGTTAAGGTTTCGGGCGCCACATATAACATTTTCGTTTTGCCGCTCGTCAGGTCATCCTTCACTACTTTTTGCTGGCCTTTATTCAAGGTGCTGTTTAAAAAATGTGCCACATCATCTTTACTGCTATAGCTACGTACCAGATCAACCTGATTTTTCATTAACGCGATCAATGGAGAAACGATGATAGCACAGCCTTCGCTAATAATGGCTGGCAATTGGTAACACAAACTTTTACCGCCGCCGGTAGGCATTATTACGAATGTATCATTTCCTGCTAATAGGTTTTTGATAATTGCTTCCTGCGGGTCTTTAAATTTATCAAAACCAAAATAATCCTGCAGCTGCGCTGTGAGGTTTAAATTCTTCTCTTCGCTGATCGCTTTTACAGCAACCTTGGGCGCCGCTTTTGAAGCCGCTGCTTTTACGGAAGCAGGTTTAGTTTTTTGTTTTACTGTCGCCATTGCTATCTTGCCCTTCTCACTTTTTTAAAATTATTATTATATTAATTTAATCGGTAGTAGAAAACTGAAGACTTAACTAAATTTTTAGAAGGGACGCTAAGTTACTTCAATACAGCTTCTAATTCAACAAAGATTTAACACTATTAAGATAAACAATATTTCGGGGAAATATTCTATTTTTTTAGCGATAGGGCTATTTGTGTTGTCAACGATTTAAAGTAGGTTTGCTATTAAATGATAATCATGCGCTTGTCCTTCATTTTCAAAGCAGGAGCGTGTAAACAGATACGATGAACAAAAATAATTATGTAGCGATAATGGCCGGTGGGATTGGCAGTAGATTTTGGCCAATGAGCCGCCTGGACTTCCCGAAACAATTTCTCGATATATTAAATACCGGCAGAACATTAATACAGGCAACCTACGATCGTTTTGCAAAATTCATTCCGGCAGAAAATATCTATATCGTAACTTTTGAACAGTACAGAAGCATTGTTGAGCAACAATTACCTGAATTAAAGAAAGAAAATATACTTTCCGAGCCTTCCAGAAAAAATACGGCGGCTTGTGTTGCGTATGTCTCTTACAAATTACACGAATTAAATCCAGATGCAAATCTGATCTGTGCACCTGCGGATCATATTATTTTAGATGGTGAAGAATTTAGAAATATCTGTGAACATGCACTGGAGTTTACTGATCACATAAAAGCATTGGTAACATTAGGTATAAAACCTACGCATCCGAATACCGGTTATGGATATATACAATATGAACAACAGGCGGTGGGGGATAATGTATATAAAGTAAAAACCTTTACTGAAAAACCTGATAAGGAACTCGCCAATACGTTTATTGCCAGCGGGGATTTTTTATGGAACGCGGGGATTTTTGTCTGGCAGGCTAAAAGTATTTTAGCAAGCTTTGAAAAATTGCTACCGGAAATGTATGAGGTCTTCGACGCAGAGAAAGCGTATTTTAATACTGATCAGGAACAACTGGCAATTGAAAGAATCTATCCGCAATGCGTAAATACTTCTATAGATTATGGCGTGATGGAAAAGGCGGACAATGTATATGTGATCCCATCTTCTTTTGGCTGGAGCGATCTGGGAACCTGGACGAGCATTTATGATAATATAGAAAAAGATTATTTAGAGAATGCCGTTGCAGGAAGCAATGTAATGATCATTGATGCCACTAAAAATATAGTACATACAGACAATCAAAAGCTGGTATTATTGCAGGGGCTGGATGATTTTATTATTGTAGATACAAAAGATGTATTGCTCATCTGCAAAAAAGACAAGGAGCAAACAATCAAAGAATATGTTGCTGAAATAAAAAGAAACAAAGGCGATAAATATATTTAAGCTTTCGCTGTAGTTTTATGCAAGGGGCCCAATGGCCCTTTTTCTTTTTCCGTCAAGAATAACCAATGCTGCTAAAAAAAATGGGATGCATGGTATTTTATACCGCGTCAGGCTTCCGAAATTAAATGAGGATATGCCTACAAATATTGAAAACACCAAAGTGAAAAATATACAAAGGATCAAAAAAGGATCACCGGCTATTTTAGTAAAAAAGAAAATGATCTTATTCCTGAACAACACATATAGAAAATATACAAAGATCAATGTACTCTCCAACGCAGAAAAGAAAATGAGCAGTTTACCTGATTCCCACAAATAAGGCCTGAACAGTGTTACATTTATTGCTTTAGGCGCAATTACAATAAATCCATGAATGGTGGGCTCTGCAATGCCAATATCATAACCAGATCCGTTTTCCTGATCACTTACTGCCTGAAGATACTTTCCTGTTGATACCGTATTTTCCAATAGATTTTTAACAGCGAGTTCTGCTATCTCACTACCAATATACCTGATCATAAAAAAAGATGAAATAACAGTAGCTGCTATAATAAAAAACAAAAATGCTCCCCGAAACAACTTCGTTTTAAAAGAATAGGCCCAACTTATCAATAGCCATATCATGATCGATACGGAAAAGGAAAACAAAATGTAATCTTTAATTATAAACAATAAATATCCTGCGCATAACATTATCGCTGTATTTTTTACGATCTGTTTGTGTTTAAAAAATATTTGGTAGGTGGAACAAAACAGCAAAAACATGGCAGATATCGTAACCGTATCTTTAAAAATACCAGAACCCCAAATAATAACGGAGGGCACAAAAATGATCACTATGGCAAATTTCTTTTTTAAGTTAGGGTACATTTGTGACAGCGTGGTATAAAATTTCCAAATGCACAAGTAAGCAAAAAATGCAAAGAACAAAGCGGTACACAACATACTCTGAAAACAAAACAAGCTAAAGAAAGCAGATAACTTAGCTATTATCCAGGTATTTTCTGCAAATGCCATTCTGAAATTTGAAATA
The DNA here is from genome assembly GCA_035485735.1 of Ferruginibacter sp. Lineage (GTDB taxonomy): Bacteria > Bacteroidota > Bacteroidia > Chitinophagales > Chitinophagaceae > Ferruginibacter. The sequence goes on along the minus strand of DATHNS010000025.1, from coordinate 321,026 downwards.
ATATCTAATAAGTCATCCGGCCACAGTGCATTTTTTCCTGAAACAAAAAAAAATCTTATCGCTGTTACAGGATCATGAAAAAGTAATCTATCCAAAAGCTGTCCGTCATTAAAATAACCTGTGGTATCGCCTCCCGAATAATAAAGATTATAAATCAGTGTAATAAAAGTAGCGCCGGCCATTTTTATTTTCAGTCCGGTGGTAAATAATTTTTTATCAGCGCCGGTAGGGTCTTTTTTATTGTAATAGCGTTTTCCCAGCTTGACAAATAATATAAAATAAAGAGGTACTAAAACTATTTCCCACCAGTGTAGCATATTTCGGGAGGAATCATAATCAGTATCAGTAAAAAACGGAATGTTTAATAGCATTACCAAAAATACTACTTGTACATAGTAAACACGGCTAATTGTAAAGAAAAATATTACATCGATTTTATGTAAAATGTCTACTATTCAATATTATGCAGTTATTTTACCCTAATAAATAAAGGGTATTATCTATGTGTGGCATTGCCGGTGCTTTAAATTTTAAATTATCATATGCTGCGATCAATAAAAGCATGCTCCACCGTGGCCCGGACGAGCAATATGGCTTTATCATCGATAATGTAGATCTGTACCATCTTCGATTATCGATCATCGATATTAAAAACGGCAAACAACCCATGCATTTGGATGATCGCTTTACAATTATTTTTAATGGTGAAGTATACAATTACAATGAATTAAAAATTACACACCAGCTTCCTGCTACAACTTCTTCTGATACGGAAGTGTTATTGTTGTTGTATAGAAAATACGGCGCAGATCTATTGCAATATATAGATGGCATGTTTGCATTTGCCATTTACGACAAACAAGAAAAAAAAATATTCATCGCCAGGGACAGGGCAGGCAAAAAACCTTTGTACTATTATGCCGATGGAGAAAAAATAGTTTTTGCAAGTGAACTTAACTGCATCAAAAGTTTGCTGCCTTTGCAAATGGAGCATGATAATTTTTATCATTATCTCAGGCTCGGTTCGTTTTATAGTAGCCTTACGCCTTATAAAAATGTAGCAGAATTAAAAGCAGGTACTTTTTTATTGATCGATTGTACTACGCTTGATATCCAAGAAAATTGCTGGTGGAACATCAATGACCATTTTAAAAAAAGCAACAACGACAGCTTTGAAGAAAGTACTGAAAAAACTGATCGCTACTTACATACAGCTATAAAAAATAGGATACAATCATCAGACCTGGAGGTCGGCAGTTTTTTAAGCGGGGGTATTGATAGCGGCCTTGTTACAGCCATTGCAAGTGAATATACCAATAAACTAAAAACCTTTACCGTATCTTTTGATGGAGAATATGATGAGGCGCCATTGGCGAAATTAGTAGCTGAAAAATACGACACCACACACACTGAAATAAAAATATCTTTTGATCACCTCACATATGATATTGAAAGAATCCTATCTAATTATGGTGAGCCTTTTTTTGACAGTTCTGCTATCCCAAGTTATTATGTCAGCGCAGCAGCAAAAAAACACCTTACAGTTATACTGACTGGAGATGGCGCTGATGAATTGTTTGGCGGGTATCGCCGGTATGTGCCTTTTGCAAAACATGATTTCTTTACAATGAATGCTGTTGTAAAAAATATAGCGGCTCTCGTAAAAAAAGCATTGCCGGTTCCGCATAATAAAAAATCGAAGTACAATTATCTATACCGGCTTGCTTCATTGGCATCAAAAGATAACCTGGCTGTTTATTTATCTGCCGGAGTAGATATTCTTGAAGAGTACGAAAACAATATGATCCATCCTCCTGCTACTTACTTGCAGCCGATGCAGGATGATTTTGATACAATCGCGGGTACCCATATCAGTGGTTTGAAAAAGATAATGAATATGGATTTTAATACCACTCTCTTCAGCGACCTGTTGGTAAAAATGGATATTGCCAATATGGCTAATTCAATAGAAGGGCGAAGCCCGTTTTTATGCAAAGAATTATTAGAGTATGCTCCCGGCATGAATGATCATTTTAAAATAAAAGGCAGCACAACAAAGTATTTATTGCGGCAGCTGTCAAAAAAATATTTACCCCAGGAATTAATAAACCAACCCAAAAGAGGTTTTGAAGTACCCCTTAAAAATTGGGTGGAAAACGAATTAAAAGACATCATTAATGACTACGTAAGCAGTGATTCATCTTTGTGCCAGCAATTTGTAGAAAAAAGCTTCATTATCGCCCTGCTCAATAATAAAGTCAATATATCCGCAGAAAAAAGAGCCAAGATCTTGTGGAGTTGGTTAAGTTTGGAAATTTGGTATAAAAAAGTTTATTTGCAATAATCTGCTATTATTAATCAAGTTTCGTTAATTTGTATCCTTTAAATAAAATCCGAAAATCAGTTTAAAAATCAATGGTTTATATAATTTGCATAATCGCTGATTGTGTAAATAACAGTAACGATGCCCAGAATATTACGAATATTAAATAGGTTAATTATAGGTGGCCCATCCCACAACGCTGTATTGCTTACCAAATATTTAGAACCCGATTACGATACAGTATTGGTAGTTGGCGGAAAAGGTGAAGATGAACAGGATGCCTCTCATTTAGCAAAGTGTTTAGGCATTCAACCGTACACCATTCCCGAAATGCAACGCGCTATTGATCCGGTACTTGATAGAATAGCTTATAAAAAGATCAAGGATATTATTAAAGTGTACAAGCCCGACATCGTGCATACACATGCAGCTAAAAGTGGTGCTATTGGCCGCCTTGCTGCGCAAGCATGTAAAGTTCCCATTGTTGTACATACATTTCACGGACATGTTTTTCATTCTTATTTTGGCCCGGTAAAATCTAAAATATTTGTAAAGACAGAAAAATACCTTGCGTCTAAATCATCGGGCATTATTGCCATTAGTAATTTGCAGGAACAGGAACTAAGTACTATTTACAAAATTGCTCCTACCGAGAAAATTACAATAATACCACTCGGCTTTAATCTCGAAAAATTTCAGGTTAACCAGGACCAAAAGCGACAAGAGTTTAGAAGCTTTTACCAATTACAACCTAATGAAATTGCGATCGGAATAATCGGCAGACTTGTTCGCATAAAAAATCACCAGATGTTTTTGCGTGTGGTCGAAAAAGTATTGGCAGGAACAACGGGCGTTCGGTTTTTTATTATTGGCGACGGCGACATTCGTAAAAGTTTAACCAATCAGTTGGACCAATATAATATTGATCATACTTTTTACCCAGACGATGCCAAGGTGGCTCCTGTAACTTTTACATCCTGGTTGTTTGAAATGGATAAAGTGTATGCGGGACTTGATATTGTTACGCTTACTTCTTTTAATGAAGGCACACCCGTTTCGATCATTGAAGCACAGGCCGCTGAAAGGCCTGTTGTAAGCACTGATGTTGGAGGCGTACGCGATATCGTTCAGGAAAACGTTAGCGGATTTATTACGCCCGTTGACGATGATGAAAATTTTACAAAATATCTTTTGCAATTAATCAGTGATGCCACCTTACGAAAAGAAATGGGTAAGGCAGGAAAAATTAATGTAAGTACTAAATATTCTTATCAGCGTTTGGTGAGCGATACAAAAAAGTTTTACGATACACTTCTTAACAGGTAATCAATTCGATCATCCACAAACACTGCCAGTAATTTTTATGATAACAATTCAAAAAATATCGTTAGGACTTTGTATGTTGATACTTGCGGGATGTTCGACAGGTTATAAAAATGAGGGAAATGCGGTTTATTGGGAAAGCTGGAATGAAGGAGATGGTTCTCACAAAGATAGGATCGATGCTGATCCCAAAACCTTTGAAGTGCTTAAGTTTGACAAATATGCAAAGGATGATAAGAATGTATTTTATGAAGGAGAAAAAGTCGAGGGTGCTGATGCAGCGACATTCGAATCTATTTACGAATTTTATGCAAGAGATAAGAATAATGGCTATTACGGTAAAGACACCGTAAAAAATTCTGACGGAAGAACATTCAAAGTAATCAATGGATATTATTCTACTGACGGCAAAGATTATTTCTATATGGAAGATCCGTTACATATGACTGACCCAAAAAAATTCAGGTTTGTTTATGGGGAAGGTGATTTTGATTGTTGGACAACTGATGGCAAATATTATTATTTCAACAATTATAAAGTTCCTTCTGACGATTATGCCAATGTAACGATCTATGAAAAAAGTGGTGGTATTTCAACAGATAGACATTGGGCTTATTTTCTTGACCATAAACTTAATTATGACGATTCAGGTAGAAAAGTTGTTGACACAATTGATATAGCTTCTTTTAAAGTAACAGGATACATAGAGTGTAGAGATAAATATAGTTGTTTTAATGTTTATCATGGGCGTGAAAAATGCAGTAATTAAAACTGAGACACCACCGATCATTAACCCTTTCTTCCAACAGTAAAAAATAATCTTATCTTACAGCATGATCCGTCTGTGATCTTTGCAGAAAACATTTGATGTACCCTTCTTAAAGAAAAAACAATGCAGGTTATTTTAGTAAATGAAATGGATGAGGAAATAGGAGCCATGGAAAAAATAGAGGCTCACGAAAAGGCGCTATTACACAGGGCCTTCAGCATTTTTATATTCAATAAAAAAGGAGAAATGCTGCTGCAAAAAAGAGCAGCAAAAAAATACCACAGTGCTGGCTTATGGACAAACGCCTGCTGCAGTCACCCACAACCCAACGAAAATATTTTAGCCGCCGCAAAAAAAAGATTACAGGAAGAAATGGGATTTGAAACAGATCTAACCAAAGCTTTTTCTTTTATTTACAACGCACCATTCGATAACGGGCTGACTGAATATGAATACGATCATGTTTTTATAGGTAGTTACGATGACGATATACAACCTAACCCTGATGAAGTAAGTGACTATTGTTACAAAACAATGGCAGACCTTAAAGAATCGATCCGTGAAAACGCTAGAAGTTATACAGAGTGGTTCAAGATCGCTTTTCCAAAATTGGAGGCATACCTGGCGGCTACATAAATTATTATTTTACTTCGGGCAGCTCGTCCCATCTTGTAGTATACCTCGGGCTTCTGCTCCCCATTCTCATTCTCCAATTTCTTGCAGTGCCGGATGCGGCAAATTTTAAGATATCGTCTCTCATAGAAAAATTAATATTGTCGATCATATTCATCAATAGCCGTTTATTATTGGGTAATGTTTCAAACAGATTCGCCTGAATAGATGCGTCAGGCACAAGGCCACTTAATAGCACACCCGCTTTTTTATAACTCGCCGACTTATCAAATAACTTATCTACTAAAAGAAGCGCGGGTTTTATCAGGTCATGCGTAGAAGAAGTGGCAACAGGCAAAGTCGTATAGGCATTGCGTGTTGTGCCACGCTTAAAACTACTCATATAATCCTGTTGCTTTTCTACAACAAATATACTGATGATAGCAGCAGCGCTGTTTTGTCGCCGCAATTTTTCCGCAGCCTTAGAAGTATAAGTAGCTATTGCTTCTTTGATATCATTAATACTATTGACAGGGTTTCCGAACATCCTCGTCGTCATGATCATTTTTTTATTAACCAGTTCTTCTTCCATCTCATTGGCAGTTTCACCTTTCAATTCTTTCAGTAATCTTACACCGGTTACACCACCTAAATTATTTTTTGCCCATTCTTCTTTTTTATTGCGCAGATCAAGCGCCGTAAATACGGCATGATAGTCGCGCAATTTTTCTGCGTATTGTCTGCCAACACCCCATACATCACTCACCGGCGTTTTATGCAAGGCGTCAATTATTTTATCTTCTGTATCCAATAAACAAACACATTTAACAGATTTATCTTGTTTAGATAACCGGTTTGCTACTTTCGCCAATACTTTTGTGGGCGCTACGCCGATCGATACTTTTATACCTGTCCACATTTCAACCGTATTTAAAATATTTTCTGCCATTGCTTGTAATTTATCTACGGGGACATCTCCCAGATCCAAAAAAGCTTCATCAACAGAATACACTTCTACATTATCTTTTCCTAAAAGCATGCGAAGAGTTTCCATTACGCGCCAGCTCAAGTCTCCATACAAACCATAGTTCGAAGAAAACGTAGCGATATTATACTTCTCGATCAACGGCCTTGCTTTAAAAAACGGGCCGGCCATTTCCACACCAAATCTTTTTGCTTCATCGCTACGCGAAATGATACAACCATCATTGTTGCTCAATACAATAACCGGCTTTTTATCCAGCGCGGGCCTGAATACCCTTTCGCAGGAACAATAAAAGCTATTGCAATCAACTATGGCTTTCATGCCTGGTGTACTATATACGTTACAATACCCCAGACCTTCAATTCACTAAAATCGTTTACCACAATAGCTGCTAAATTTGATTCAGGTACCAACCGTATTTTATTTTGCGTTATTTCCAAACGCCTTATCAGCATATCGCCATTCACAACAGCAATTACAATTTTACCGTTCGTAGGTTTTATGGAACGATCAACGATGGCGATATCGCCATCATGAATACCCGCACCGATCATGCTGTTTCCCGTCACCCGCATAAAAAATGTGGCCGGCTTATTATGGATCAGCTGTTCATTCAGATCAATTCCCCGCTCCATATAATCATCTGCGGCAGCGCCAAAACCCGTGGCATTGGCTGTAGGAACATCCTGTTGTGTAAACTGTTTGGTACCCCTGTACCCCGCAGTAAAAAAGTTTTCTGCTTCCATATAATTAATTTTGTTTTAGCTAAAATATTTAGTAAATTTATACTAAAATTATTGGTTAACAATTTTAATTAAAAAAGATGGCTACAAATCCTATTCAGTTGCCCGCTTACCGGCACAGCGAATACCTGTTGGTTGTTAGTCCACATGAAGAACTGAGGAATAAAATTTTACAGGTAAAAGAAACATTCCGCGAAAAATATAAAACTTCCATGCACGCCACCAAACCACATATTACGCTGGTAAAATTTAACGGACTGCAAGTGATGGAAGAACGATTGAAGCAGCGGCTACAGGTAATTGGTATGGGCACTTCGCCATTTAAAATAGACCTGAAAGACTATGGCAGTTTTCCTACGCACACTATTTATATACATATCAATACCAAAAATGCGATACAGGAGCTCGTAAAAGAACTGCGCACAGCCAGGCGTTTAATGAAATCGCCGGACCATGATCCACATTTTATCATGGAGCCACATATCAGCATCGCCATGAAATTATTGCCATGGCAGTATGAACAAGGATGGCTGGAATATTCGCACCGTCATTTTAGCGGAAGTTTTATTGCAGATGGCATGCTGCTACTTAGAAAAAGAGAAGGCGAAACACAGTATCAAATAGTACAGCGATTTGAATTTATGAATTTACCCGTGGCAACAAAACAGGGAGAGTTATTTGCCTGACTGTCTGAAACATTGATTGAAGTTGATTTTTTTGATTGAATTGATTTTTTGTCTGAATTGGGATTCGTGGGATTTTGGATTTGCAAATTGCAAATTGATTTTTTTGTTACTTTTTTCATCAAGGAAAAAAGTAAATGAACGCTTTAAAAAAATAACTATGGAAGAAATTAATCAACAAGAAGAAAAAGATAATTACTTAAAAGGCCGTGGGGCACAATTCAATCCAAAAAACCGCTTCTTAAAAAACCAGCAAGTAAAAGCAGAAATAGAATCAATAGACGACTGGACAGAACCAAACCCTGCAACAGTTTACTTAGAAGATAATGCAAAAAGTATCGTCAACAAAGTAGATAGCCCGGATGTAGGTATGTTTTACAGCATGAATCCTTATCAGGGCTGTGAGCATGGCTGTATCTATTGTTACGCACGCAATGCCCACGAATACTGGGGTTATAGCGCCGGCTTAGATTTCGAAAGAAAAATAATTGTAAAGAAAAATGCACCTGAGCTATTGAGAAAATTTTTAATGAATCCCAAATGGGAATGCAAACCCATCTCATTAAGTGGCAATACAGATTGTTACCAACCGGCCGAACAAAAATTTAAATTGACCCGACAATTATTAGAAGTCTGTTTAGAATTTAATCAACCTGTAGGTATGATAACAAAAAATGCAGGTATGCTGCGCGATAAAGATATTTTGAAAAAGATGGCAGAAAAAAAACTGATCAGTATTTTAGTATCCATCACCTCTTTGGATGAAGACCTGCGCCGTGTAATGGAGCCAAGAACAACCACCGCTAAACAAAGACTACGATTAATTAAAGAACTAAGTGACAGTGGCGTACGCATGGGTGTAATGCTCGGACCAATGATACCGGGATTAAATGAGCATGAAATGCAACGCATCATGAAAGCAGCCGCAGAAAACGGCGCGTCATTTACAGCCTATACTTTTATCAGACTGAACGGTGCCATCAAATTAATTTTCCATGATTGGCTCTACAAAAATTTCCCGGACCGTGCAGATAAAGTATGGCATTCTATTGAACAAGGACACGATGGAAAAGTAAATGACAGTCGCTGGGGCGTACGCATGCGCGGCGAAGGCAATATTGCACAAATGGTAGCACAGCAATATAAAAAATATGGAAAACTGTATGGCTTAAATGCAGAACGCTGGGAATTAGATACAACGCAATTCAGAAGGCCGGGTGAACAGGGAACGTTGTTTTGAGGAAAGAAGTTTTATATTGTGGAAAATATAATCCTCTTAAAATGCCTAGAAAACGATTTGACCCTATAATTGTCGTTAATAATGACGGTTTGAAATTACCAGATCCCGTTGGAGCATGGTCAGAAAAAAAATACGAATTAGTAGGAGGCTATTGCGATATTTTCAACGATGGGATAAAAAATAAATTTAAAAACAGAGTCTATATAGATTTATTTGCCGGTGCAGGCTTTGCTCCGATAAAAGGAAAAAATAAAATATTAAAAACATCAGCGTTAATTGCTTTATCAATCCCCAATCCATTTACTAAATATATATTTTGTGAAATGGATCAAGAAAAAATTGATACCCTAGAGAAAAGAGCCCGAAAAGAATTTCCTGATACGGATATGACTTTTATATGCGGGGATTCAAACAAAACAGTAGAGCTTGTAATAAATGAAGTTAAAAAATTGGGGCTATCTACAATCAGCTTTTGCTTTGTGGACCCATTCTCGTTAAATCTTCATTTTGAAACAATTGAAAAATTATCGCAACTCGGAAGAATTGACTTCTTGATATTATTAGCTTTGATGATGAATGCAAAAAGAAATTTGCACAACTTTATTGAAGAGGAAAGCAAAACAATTGATCTTTATATAAAGAAATCAGATTGGAGAGAACCATTTTTAAAAGGGGAAGCAAGGAAAGAAGATTTTATAAAATTTTTAGCAGACACTTATGATCAAAATATGAAGTCGTTAGGATATCTTGTTAAAAATGAAGGATTAAAACCTAAAGTGGATGCTGATGAATTCAATTTATCGTTGTATTATTTAGCTTTTTATTCAAAACATAACTTAGGAAATAAATTTTTTGCCGATATTCAAAAATATCGTTTACCACAACAAAAATTATTTTAAATGGCACAATCAAGTATTGAATGGACCGAGATGACATGGAATCCGACAACAGGTTGTAATAAAATTTCAGCAGGTTGTAAATATTGTTATGCAGAAGTAATGACACGTAGGCTGATGGCTATGGGAATTGAAAAATATAAAGATGGGTTTAAAGTAAGAACGCATGTTGACTCTTTGAATATTCCTTATACTTGGAAAAAGCCAAAAGTTGTTTTTGTTAATTCTATGAGTGATCTGTTTCATCCACAAGTTCCGATTGAATTTATTAAAGAAGTATTTGCCGTAATGAATGACAACTCACAACATGTTTTTCAGGTATTAACTAAGCGGGGAGATAGATTATTCGAAGTTCATAAACAACTTACATGGACTCACAATATTTGGATGGGGGTTTCCGTGGAAGACAGCAGAGTTACAGATAGAATCGATTTTTTACGCAAAACAAATGCGAAAGTAAAGTTCCTTTCTTGTGAACCTTTAATTGGCCCACTACCAAAAATGAATCTAAAAAAGATAGATTGGATTATCGTTGGTGGCGAAAGCGGAAGAACTCCAAGACCAATGGAAGCTGATTGGGTTTTAGATATACAAAATCAATGTGCAAAAAGCAAAGTTGCCTTCTTCTTTAAACAATGGGGCGGCACAAACAAGAAAAAAGCTGGTAGACAACTAAATGGTAAAACATATAGCGAAATGCCTTCTATTGAAAAATTAGAAGAAGTTGAATTTTAATAATGAAAATCCATCACCGTAACATACCGATACTTGGTATGTGATTGTATAGATACGCCAATACCATTATACTCTCCTAAAAAAATAGTACGGTGAATCAAAGATGGAACACCTTCATCTACTAACAAAGCCAATACAATTTCCAATGCTACATTGTGTCCGTAATCGCAACATTCACCATCAAAATACTGTTTTTCTTTACAAGCTGCAGTTTGCCTGTCATGGCCTACATACCCACGTTCACCTGATTCAGCATGACATGCTGCACTATTATAACATTTTTCATCAGGCTGTATAAGTGGGAGTGGTTGCATTCCGAGCAACTTATTAATTAATGAAGTGTAATATTTACCACGCAGATCTTTACGTTTTCTAAGCACCGTATTCACAAATAAAACAGGACTACTGCGTACCAAATTGAGAATGTAGATCACATCCTTTTCATTAGGGCTCATATAATCTGCGGCAGCGGCAGTATTGCATTGAGCAAAATTTGAATCAGCATTATTCCATTCAGGAGAATAATTTGCAAGTGGAGAGACAGCTTCAGTCTGAGCCTTTGCAACAACCGACAGCAATAAAATAGCTACGCTAAAAAAACATTTCATGTACACAATGATCTATTTAAAAAATCTTCCTATAAAAGGTAATTGAGGTAATTCTTTACGTTCTACACTTCCAATGAACCATAAATAGATCCATAACAAAAATGTACCGGATACAATACTAAATATACGGCTGCCCCAAAAATGCGACAATCCGATATGAATGAAAAATAGTAACACGACAATAATTAAATAAGCAGTCAGCTTTTTCCATGCATAAGGAATATGATATTCTTTTTGTCCCCACACAAATGATATGACCATCATGCTGCCATAGCAAAAGAAGGTCGCCCAGGCACAAGCCATATAACTAAAATGAGGAATAAAAGAATAATTAATGATAATAGTTATTGCTGCGCCAATTAGTGTGATCCAGGTACCAGCCATTGTTCTGTTCAATAGTTTATACCAAATCGATAAATTATAATAGATGCCCAAAAACATATTGGCCAATAATAAAATGGGCACCACCGCTAAACCATCCCAATATTTAGGGCCGATGAAATGTTTCCATATTGGCAAGTACAACACCACTACCAAAAACATAATGGTGATTGTAATTACAAAAAATTTCATTACCCGCGCATATACTCTTTGCGGATTGATCCCTTCGGCCTGTTTAAAGAAAAATGGTTCTGCACCCATTCTGAATGCCTGTACAAACAGCGTTATTAAAATAGATAGTTTATAACAAGCGTTGTAAATACCTACCTGGCTCTCTCTAATATCTGCACTTCCGGGTAACCACCAGTTCAACATCAGCCTATCAAAAGTTTCATTGATGATGCCGCCCATATTTACGATCAGCAAGGGTAATGAATAGGCCATCATCTTTCTCCACAATTGTCCGTCGAATTCAAATCGTATCTCAAATAATTCGCGCGACAATAATACCAGTGTAACAACGGATTGAATAACATTCGCCAACAGCACATACACAATAGGATTAGTAGCAGGGTTGTAGACCGTTGTGATGAAACTATTATCGAGATGTTTTGGACAATAACCGATAAAAAACCAGGTAAAAATTATATTGACAATGATACCGGCAATTCTTACAAAAGCGAATTTTTTTGGCCTGCCTGCATTCCTTAATCTCGCAAAAGGAATAGTACTGAGCGCATCTAAGGCAATGATGCAAATACTCAACTGTATCAGTTCCGGAAAACTAGTCAGCCCAGTTAATCGTTCAAAACTTCCCTGGTTAAACCACAATAATACGGTGAGGATCGCTGTCGAAAATATCAACGATAAACAAGCTGTACTATAAATTCTTTGTTTATGTTCTTCTTTGGAGGCAAAACGAAAATAGGTTGTTTCAAATCCGTAAGTAAATATTGCGTTGAGGATCGGAATAGCAGAATAGATAAGTCCCATTTTACCATAATCACTGGTTTTGGCCAATGAATAAGTCAAAAAAGGAGTCAGTAAATAATTGATAAATCTGGCCGCGATAGAACTGGCGCCGTACCAGACCGTATCCCCTGCTAATTGTTTAATATTACTCAATACTCGGTGTTTAGGAACAAATTTACTTGTATAATCTTTAATTATTAGTTAGTTATTGGCTTTATCAAAACTATTTTCTAATATTTGTATCTTTATATAAATTCTTAACATGAAAAAATTCGCCTTTCTAGCATTTGCACTCTTTTCATATACGCATTCTTTTTCACAGGCAATAGTAACCATTACTGATTATCAAAAGGCGCAGGAACCTGCTATACAATACGAGATCCCTTATCCAGAAGCAACCGTTACCAAAGCATTAGAAGATACATTGGAAAAACAAGGCTATAAAGGAAAAGATAGCAAAGGATATACGCTTTACCGCGATGTCCGTTCATCAGCGATCGGACCGGATACATACAATCTTTATTTCAGGATAGACCATAAAAGTAAGAATGAAAAAGAAACATCTATTGTTACCTTAATGATAACCAAGGATGATATCTTTATTAGCGAGGCCACAGATATGGACATCGTAACTAACGCAAAAGCTTATCTGCAAAATTTAAAACCTATCGTACAAGCCTACGATCTTGAACAACAAATTAGCAGCCAGATTGATGCTGTAAGAAAGGCGGATAAAAAACTAGGTGACCTTAGAAGTGATAGTACAGATATCGCAAAAAGAGAAGCTAAAATACAATTACAAATTCAGGATAATATAAGTTCGATTGCAGCTCAAAAAGCAGATATAGAAAGACAGAAATTGATATTAGAGACTTTGAAAGCAAAGAGAAAATAAATTATAAATTAACCTGTAATTTTCTTTCGGCTTTCTTTTAGCTCACCTGTCTTCTTCTTAGTATTGATCCTTTTTTCTTTAGCAGCTTTTCCCGGTTTGGTTGGTTTTCTTTTTTTAGGGATGACCAATGCTTTTTCGATCAGCGTATTCATTTTCCGCAATACTTCCTGCTTATTTCCCAGCTGAGATCTTTCTGTCTGACTTTTCATGAATAGGTTCCCATCCGCATTGATCTTATTGGCTAGTTTTTCTTTGATCAATATTTTTTGCGGCTCAGAAACAAGTGCAGAGGCTGTTACATCCCAATAGCCTTCTACCATAGTTTCCACTTTGTTTACATTTTGCCCGCCCTTACCTCCACTGCGGGCAGTCTTAAACCATATTTCAGTTGAAATATCCATAACCAAAATTACCTTATTTACGTAAATATGACTGCTATAAAGAACATTGTTTGGTATCTTTAATTTTAATAACTGCAAAAAAAAATAGATTTTTGTAGTCTAACGATAATCAGTTGAGAACAAAAGCCATATATCATTCTTTAACCTCCCGCAAGCAACAAGGCAAAAAGTCATTTGCTGTTTTGATCGACCCTGACAAGGTGAATGACAGTGATATGGAAGGGCTTATTAAATTATCCGTAGCAGCCCAGGTAGATTACTTTTTTGTTGGTGGAAGCCTGGTTATCTCTAATTACTTGGATGAGTGTTTACAGCTCATTAAACGCAGTTGCAATATTCCTACTATTTTATTTCCGGGCAGTCCTTCACAGGTAAGTAAATATGCCGATGCCTTATTGTATTTATCATTGATAAGCGGACGCAATGCAGAATTATTAATTGGGCAGCACGTGGTATCCGCTCCTGTTGTAAAGAAAAGTGGTCTGGAAATTATGCCAACCGGTTATATGGTAATTGACGGTGGTGCACCAACAACCGTATCGTATATTTCAAATGCCAATCCTATACCTGCAGATAAAAATGAGATCGCTATGTGTACAGCAATGGCTGGTGAAATGCTGGGCATGGATCTGATCTACATGGACGCGGGCAGCGGGGCAAAACGTCCCATTGCGGAAAGCATGATAGAGAAAGTAGCGCAATCTATCCATGTTCCTTTAATAGTTGGCGGCGGAATTATTGAACCTGAAAAAGCTTACTTAAATTGTAAAGCTGGCGCTGATGTAATTGTTGTGGGAAATGCTATTGAAAAAGATGCATCACTTATTAAAGAGATGGCTGTAGCAGTACATTCTATCCCTGTAAATATCGTTTAATTTACAAGCTCATCATTTCCTTAAACTTAACGGCCTGCCTGCGGCTTACTTCCACTTTATCTCCACCTTTTATTTCTAATAACAATCCTCCGTTAAAATAAGGTTCTATTTTTTCTATCATGCGCATGTTTACAATATGCTTACGGTTGGCACGAAAAAAAACTTTTTCATCCAGCCTTTCTTCCAAAGCGTTCAATGATTTTAAGATCAAAGGTTTGTTTCCGGCAAAAAACACTTTTGCGTAATTGCCCACACTCTCAAATAAACGCACATCCGACAGCTTAACAAACCAGCAGCTTTCGCCATCTTTAACAAACACCTGGTCATGTTCGCCAAGCAAGCCTCTGTTATACGTTTGTGTGGCTATTTCTTTGTCTTCTGCCTGTTGTAATTTTTGTAAGGCATCCGCCAATCGCTTTGGTTCTATTGGCTTCATTAAATAATCCAGTGCATTTACATCAAAAGCTTTTAATGCATACTCATCATACGCTGTGGTGAAGATCACATGCGGCGCCCTGTCTAATTCCTGTAACATATCAAAGCCTGTTTTTCCCGGCATTTGAATGTCAAGAAAAACAAGGTCAGGATTTAATGCTTCTATTTTTTCTATTCCTTCAGCAGCATTGATAGCTTCTCCTACCACTTCTATTTCAGCAAATTCCTGCAATAATTTTTTAAGCTCATTGCGTGCCAAACGTTCATCATCAATTATAATAGCTTTGTACGTATTCATTGTTTATGCATTTATAGGTATACTTACTTTACTCTGTACCGTTTCATTGTTCAGGTTTTTTATTTCGAAACTCGCTTTGCCATGATATAATAAATTTAAACGGTCTTCTGTACTTTGAATACCAAATCCTTCTTTATTAATTCCGCCATTTAGCTGACCGGAATTTTGAACAATGAGTTCCAGGTTATCTTCTCTGAATTGTGAAGTGATCTTTACCAATCCACCATGTATGCTTTTACTAATGCCATGCTTGATCCCGTTTTCCACCAACGTTTGTAACATCATTGGGGGAACCTGTTGCACTAAAGTTTGCTTATCAATATTAAACTCAATTTTTAGCCGTTCTTCAAAACGCATGTGTTCCAGCGCCAGATAATCTTTTACAATATTTAGTTCTTTTTCAAACGGCACCGTCTCCGATTTTCCCGCATGCATGCTGCTGCGCAAAATATTGCTTAATTCTGTAATGGCTGTTCTGGCACGTGCAGGATTTTCATCTACCAATGCGCGGATACTATTCAACGAATTAAAAATAAAATGCGGATTGATATGTGATTTTATCGTTTTTAATTCCAGCTCTTTTACGGTACTTTCTAATCGCAATTTATCCAATTCATCATTCGTATTTTTTTCTACATAATGATAGACAATATAAATAAGCAGCCATATTGCGATCAATAAAAGATTTTGATAGATGCCCAGCAAGTTTCTTTTATCATCATGCACCCATACGCCACTTTCATCTCTATACCAGCTTGTCGTATTTTTTATCTCATCAACAACAGCACTTACAGCAGCATTTTTGGTTTCATTTACATAATAGTTACCGGTAAGGCCGTACTGAGTTTCCATTCGTTTGGCCTTTTCTAATTTTTTATTTTGTAAGTACCTGTCGTACGAATAATTGGTACTATGTTCAATGAATTTATCTCCATAAAACAATATGATCCCCGACGCAGCTACGCCTATTACAAATAACAGGACGATCTTTTTATAAGAGAATTGCAACCAGTTATTTTTCTTGATGAAAGTTTTTAGTAAATGGGTAACTACAATACCAAGTATAAGAGAAATTGACAAGCTAATGAGAAATTCATTCTTGCCGCCCAGTTCTTTGAAGCGGTCGCCAAATACGACAAGGTTAAAATACAGTGCGATAAGGCCCCATACGCCCCAGCCTAAAATCTGGCACAGCCAATATCTACTATTTATTTTACCCATTCAGCAAAGTTATTGCCAATTATCGGCAGTTTGGGCACTGTTTTATTAAAGGTGAATTGTGGGTTTAAGAGGTTAAAATACACTATTGACCAGCCCTACTACAAAATTATCAATTGTCAATTGCCCTTTATAAATTCTAATTGAAGTAGCTTTACAAGATCGATTAAAAATTACTATGGCCAATCCCAATTTAAATACTGATAAAGACCAGCTGAATAATGCGGAGAAGGAATTTGAGAATAATATTCGTCCCAATCAGATGGAAGATTTTTCGGGCCAGCCTCAAACCATTGAGAACCTGAAGATATTTATTAAGGCGGCCAAAATAAGAGGAGAAGCATTGGATCATATTTTATTTCACGGCCCTCCGGGATTAGGCAAAACGACATTAAGCAGAATTGTTGCGAATGAGCTTGGCGTAAACATTAAAGAAACAAGCGGGCCCGTAATTGAAAAACCGGGCGACCTTGCCGGCTTACTAACCAACCTTGAAACCAACGATGTTTTATTTATTGATGAGATACACAGGCTCAGCAATGTGGTAGAAGAATATTTATACGCCGCCATGGAAGACTATCGCATTGACATTATGATCGATAGCGGGCCAAGCGCCAGAAGCGTGCAGATCAATTTAAATCCTTTCACTTTGATCGGCGCTACGACGAGAAGCGGTTTATTAACGGCGCCATTGCTTTCCAGATTCGGTATAAAATCAAGACTGGAATATTATAATGCTGCCACGCTACAAAAAATAATTTTACGTTCCGCCGCTATTTTAAATACCAGCATTACAAACGAAGCCGCTGATGAAATTGCGAGGCGTAGCAGAGGCACGCCTCGTATTGCCAATGGATTACTAAGAAGGGTGAGAGATTTTGCGCAGGTGCTAAATGATGGCGCTATTGATATTGGCATTACACAACATTCATTAAAAGCCCTGAATGTAGATGAACACGGATTGGATGAAATGGATAACCGAATATTGACGACTATTATCGATAAATTTAAAGGTGGCCCGGTTGGCATCACTACCATCGCAACCGCAGTGGGTGAAGAAGTAGGAACTTTAGAAGAAGTATATGAACCTTTTTTGATACAGGAAGGATTCATCATGCGTACACCAAGAGGCAGGGAAGTAACGGAAAAAGCATACAAGCATTTAGGAAAAATGCCCTACGCGGATCAGAATTCTTTATTTAAATAATTTCGCGCTAAGACGCTACAATAAAAAGACAAAAGCCGCAAAGGAAAATTTCCTTTGCGGCTTTTCTACCTTAGCGTCTTTGCGTGAAAAAACTACGCAGAAACCAACCTGAATCCATTTCCGTGAATATTTACAATTTCAATGGTACTGTCTTCTTTTAAATATTTACGCAGTTTAGCGATGTACACATCCATACTGCGGCCATTAAAATAAGTATCACTGCCCCATATTTTTTTCAACGCAATATCTCGCGCCAGCAAGTCATTTTTATACTCGCATAACATTTTCAACAATTCATTTTCTTTAGGAGAAAGCGTTTGCAATTTTCCTTCGAAACCTAATTCACGCAAGCGTGGATTGAAATGATATTTACCCAGATCGAACTCTGCGTTCACTTCTTCTTTGTGTAACTCTTCATTGCGTTTCAGGATCGCTTTGATCTTTAGCAATAATACTTCACTATCAAAAGGTTTTGTGATATAATCATCAGCGCCTAATTTATACCCTTGTATAATATCATCCTTCATTGTTTTAGCAGATAAGAAAAATAATGGAACATCTGGATTGATATCACGAATTTCTTCTGCCAACGTAAAGCCGTCCATGTTAGGCATCATTACATCCAATAAACAGATGTCGAATTTCTCACGCTGAAAAGCGGCCAATCCCAAACGGCCATCTCTTTCTAACACAACATCATAATCATTTAGCTCTAAATAATTTTTTAACACCATGCCAAGATTCGTATCATCTTCGCAAAGCAATATTTTCGGTTTAATTGTATCCATACTTTTATTGTTTGTAGCAAGTAACGCTAATTCAAAGGCTATCGATCTGTCTTGCCCTCTAATATTTTGTTAAAGCTAATTTACTATTGGTTATTCCACCACCAATTTACGCATTATTCGTCCTGTTGTGGCACTTTTTAATTCTAAAAAATAATATCCAGGACTTAATTTTTCACTTACAGTTAATGGATAAAAAACATTGCCGGCACTTACCGAAATGCTTGTTTCATTGATCGGCATTGCTTGCCCTAAATAATTCAATAAACGTATATCATAAACACTTGCCGATTGATTATTAAAATGGATATATACGTTACTGCCCGGTTTAACAGGATTAGGGAATAAGGAAACGGTGGAATATATGATGGATACTATCGGGCTATAATAAGATATGCTGTCATTGACATCAGTACTAATAGCCACAATGCGGTAATAATTTTTGCTGCCCACAGGTGATCCATCCAGGCTGGTATATGAAATGCCGTTGCTGCCATTATTGCTAACCATTGTAATAATAGCGATAGTAGTAAAGTTAATGCTGTCTGTTGACCGTTGTACTTCGTACTGCTTAACTAATACTTCACTATCTACCGTCCATTGTACGGCTATTCCTCCATCCTGTCTTACAGGGTTAAGAGAAACAAAACGAACCGCTGTCGTTGTATCTATTGTAATAACGAGTGTTTTGCTGCTCGTACCCACTCCATTCGTGGCAGAGATTGTTGACGTGTATATCCCCGATGTAGTTGCTTTACCGCTTATAAGTCCGGTTGTCGAATTAACTGTCAATCCATTTGGTAACCCCGTTGCTGTATAATTTGTTGGTGTATTAAATGCTATTATTTGATAACTGAATGCTTTCGCTGCAATCCCACTTGCTGTATCAACACTTACTATAATTGGCCCTGCAAGTGTTGTATCTCCATTACAAATCGTTAAGGCTACTGTTCCAAAATCTGCCGTGTTTTCATAATCGTCACTATTAGGTCCGTTCCAACCTGCAGTCGCTTCTCTTTGACCAGTATTATTTTGTTGGTCGTTTAAATTAATATCGAACCCTATTAATTTACCATTGTATGGTGGAATTCCACCTATTGCCGTCCAAGGCATAGAAACCTCAAGTGTATAACCACCAGTTACGGTAGGAATGGCATATGTAATTCCTGTTGTAAACCCTGTGTTTCCTGAAATATTTGCCGTAGAGTAAGGGAAAATATTCCAGTTAAACCTGTATTGATGATCGTTAGCTGTATAGGCTCCAGCCTTACTATTATTTCCGGCAATGTATAATTCCACTCCATCCTGATCCCAAAGATTTGCTCCGATATTACTTAGATTAGAGTCTTTTACATTCACCAAAACGTATAGATTGGTAGAATCATACATCGCTTGCCATGTTGAGCCTATTTGAATGACGCCGCTAATTGTTTGTGTTATAAGATTTGTTGGTGCTTTTGTCCATACTGCATCCGCTGCACCATCAATTACCGGAGGTGATGCAGTATATACAACAACCGGCCCTGAACACGGTAAAACGTCATTACCAACTATAGTAAGCGACGCACTGTCCGTCCCGGCAAGCACATAAGTTGAATCTGCATTCAAAGTAAGCGTAACTGTTCCCGTTGCAACCGATGCGGTATCGGTTGATTGAGCAATCGTAAATGTATCTGATGGCGATGTTGGTGTAAGTATAACCGAATCTAACAAAGCAGGAGTAGAAGTATAAGATGTTGATGGCCTTGTTCCTCCTATTGTATAATATACGGTAACATTAGATAATATATTAGTTGCATTGATCGTAAATGTTCCCGGAACTCCGCTACCAACAATAAAATTAGAAGATGACGAAATAAATATATTAGGTATAGAAGGATCTATACTATCCATTAACGCTTTGGCAGCGCTTATTTGCAGTGACACAAAGTAATTAAATACACGATTTAATTGTGTTTCTTTTGCAGAATTAGTGTAATATTTTTTTCTTAAAGTAAAGAAGCGATATACCTGTTGTAAATCAGAATCTCCGTATGGTACACCTGTAAATTTTTGAATGGTATCAAGACTCGCAAAACCAAATTCTACCGTAGGTTCAATAATGGTGCCTTCGCTGAAATCATTCCAGGTAGCTATTTGAATACCATCCATCATTGATTTATTTGTAACATCTAAAGCAAACAAAGCGCTTAAAGTATTACCATTCGGTCCATAATTACGAGGAATTATACCCAATTGATCGGTTCCTCCGGGACCATAAAAATCATTAAATCCCTGGTATGCTGTTCCTAATACTACATTCCGAGAAGGTCTATTATGGATCGTAGTTCCATTTCCTGAATAATAATTACTGGTATTAATATACCATGCAGGAGGAGTTCCACCCTGCCCTGCCTGCGGATCGGGCCATACAAATTCTCCGCCAGCATCTACACCGATTTGAGCAGACTGATTAAATAAGGGTAAAAATGCCTGTGTATTTCCACTAAGTATAGAGTTCCATTGACCAGGAGTTTTAAAATTCTGAGGACCAAATACACATACTAAGGGAGCGTTTTGGTTAACTGTATCCGCAGGCGCACGCATATCTCCTAATTTAATATACTGTGGATTAGTAAATAAATTAGCTACAGCATAATTACCATTGGGTTGGGCATATGTAGCAATGTTAGTTGTCCAAAAATTATCTTCCATCACCAATCCAAACTTCAGTCCTACATTGGGTGTTTGTGCAATCAAAGCGTTTGATGTATTGAACAAAGGCGTCACATCTCCATTAGTTCCTGTCTTTCCATACCAGTCTATCATTACACCATCGATCCCCGATAATTTCATCAATAGTAAATGATATTCAAGCACCGCTGTATCTTCTCCATCATAAGGACCAATTAAAGGATGGTAATGCGAAACAATATTTCTGGTCTGAACAGAATTACCGAGGTAATTGATAACAGTAGAAAGGCTATCTGGATGAGCTGTATTGGTATTTTCTGAGGTCCAATGACTTCCCCATTTATTAATTGTGCCTGTGGCTCCATTACCAAAACTTGTAATACCGGAACCCGGGTTTTGCGGAGCCGTGAACCAGGGCATATAATGCACATACACCTTGGTAGGATTGGTCTTTGTAACCTGTACCGGCTGCGCAGTAGCACCGAAAAATGCTAACAGGCAAGCAATAAGAGTCAATGATAATAGTAGACTTCTTTTCATGCAAACAATAATTAAGCTGCAAAAGTACATATTATTATTGTGAGCAAGTTGTTATTACAGAAAGAACTTATCAGCGGCAATAAGCTTATCAGCGATTCTTCTGCGTGCCTCTTTGCTATTAAACGGCGCCGTTTTAGTAAAGCGTTTTAGTCCTAATAACATCATATTCTGTTCATCCCCGTCTGCAAAAGCATTGATCGCTTCTTTACCGGCTTTGTTCACTTTATCTACCGCATCGTTTATGTAACAATGCATTATATCAATTTGAAATTGCACAGCTGCGTCTCCTTGTTTATCTGCCAGCTTCATTGTTCTTAGTAAAACACTTTCCGCAGTATATGTTTCGATGGCCATATCGGCGATATTCATTAGTATTTCCTGTTCGTCGGATATCTTCATCATCAATTTTTGAACAGCGGCGCCCGCCACCATTAAAATTGATTTTTTCATGTTCTGGATCGTTTTCTTTTCAATAGCAAAAGCACTTGAATCGTCATTGCCAAAATCAGGAATGCTCATCAGCTCTTTTGATACTGCCATTGCAGGCCCCATTAGGTCTAACTTTCCTTTCAATGCTCTTTTCAATAGCATATCTACTGTAAGTAATCGATTGATCTCATTGGTTCCTTCGTAGATTCGATTGATCCTGCTATCTCGGTAGGCCCTGCTGATCGAATACTCATCGCTAAAGCCGTTCCCACCATGTACCTGCACACCTTCATCCACTACATAATCTAACATTTCACTTCCCAACACTTTTAAAATCGCGCATTCAACAGCAAATTCTTCAGCGCCACCCAACACGGCTTCACTAAAAGTCTTGCCAGCCGCAGCTAATGCAACCTCGGTATCATCGATCCACTTCGCAGTCCTATACAAAGCCGTTTCAGCCGCCCATATCCTGATGGCACATTCAGCCAGCTTATATTTGATAGCGCCGAAATTGGCGATCGGTGTTTTAAATTGTTCTCTTGTCTTGGCATATTGAATGGTATCTTCCAAAGCTACCTTAGCGCCACCCATCGCAGCGGCGCATAATTTAAGTCTGCCGATATTTAAAATGTTGAAGGCAATGATATGCCCCTTGCCCACTTCGCCTAATAAATTTTCTGCAGGCACTTTACAATCCTGAAAATATAATTGTACGGTAGATGAACCTTTGATGCCCATTTTATGTTCTTCCGGGCCCTGCGTAAATCCTTCAAATCCTCTTTCTATGATAAAAGCAGAAAATTTATCGCCGTCAATTTTTGCAAATACGGTATATACATCTGCAAAACCTCCGTTGGTGATCCAGCATTTTTGTCCGTTCAAAATATAATTTTTGCCATCGGCAGATAATACCGCTGTTGTTTTTGCACCCAATGCGTCACTGCCGCTATTCGGTTCCGTTAGTCCGTAAGATCCTTTCCATTCGCCGCTTGCCAGTTTTGTAACATATTTTTTCTTCTGCTTTTCCGTACCAAAATATAAAATAGGCAAAGTGCCGATGCCGGTATGTGCCGCAATACTTACGCTAAAAGAATAACCGCCACCCAATCCTTCATTGACTAAAGTAGAAGTAACAAAATCTTTTCCCAATCCGCCCAGATCTTCCGGCACGGCCACTCCCAGCAATCCTTGTTCACCAGCTTTTACCATTAAGGACGGCACAAGCCCCGGCTCCATTTTATCTATCTTATCAACAACAGGTATCACTTCTGTTTTCAGAAATTGCAGACACATGTCTTTTACCATCAATTGTTCTTCGTTAAAATCTTCGGGTGTAAATGTTTCAAAAGCATTACTTTCTTTAATTAACCATTCTCCGCCTTTAAGGGATGTGTTGGTTGAAGATGTTGTACTCATAAAAAGGAAATTTTAATTTTTGAGTGAATCGTTACCTGTAAATTTTATGTAAGTAGGTTATCGTATACTTTTTGCAATACCATTTTCGCTATTTCGATATTACCATTGGTAACACCGCTAAGCGATTCGTTCAATGTTTGATTGGCAACAGCCACTGTTCTTTCTTCTAATTCCTGCGCTTCTTTTGTCAAGTAGATAAGGTTTTTTCTGCGGTCGTCTTTTGCAGCGATCCTTTTAACCATTTTTAATTTTTCTAAATTATCAACCAGTCTTGTAATACTTGGTTTATCCCTGAAAGTAGCATCGCATAATTGTTGCTGGCTCTGGCCATCTTCTTTCCATAAATGATACAGCACACTCCATTGTTCGATGGTGATATCAATACTGGCAAGCTTAAAATTTTTCTGGAGCCGACGCGCAATAGCGGTAGATGCTTTACCGGTAATAAAACTATATAGCTCGCTTCGTTTAAATTGGTTGTTTGGCATATGGTTGTTTATGCAACTACCTAAAGTTAGTATTTAATTCGAAATGCAAAAAAAATATTTTGGATAAAAATGGGCTGATTTCCAGCGCGTTTTGTTGGCTGCTCACCTTGTACAGCCTATCTTTACGACCTACAAATGCAGATCAACGTAACTAATTTGGGTAAACGCTATAACCGGGAATGGATATTCCGGAACTTTAGTTATGTCTTTACTGCTGGTAAAAAATATGCTATAACCGGACCGAACGGATCAGGCAAATCTACTTTATTACAGGTATTGGCATCGGCCATTATACACAATGAAGGAGATGTTCAATATACCGCAGATAGTACCTTTTCAAATGAGGATATTTATAAAAAGATCGCTATTGCCGCACCTTATTTGGAATTGATAGAAGAAATGACAACCCTTGAAATGCTCGCGTTTCATGCGCAGTTTAAAACATTGCAATTGCCGATCACAAAGATCATCCAAATTGTTGCATTGGAAAATGCCGCACACAAACAAATTCGTTATTTCAGCAGCGGAATGAAACAGCGCCTAAAATTAGCACAGGCTTTTTTCAGCGATACGCCCATATTGTTTTTAGATGAACCCACGACTAACCTGGATGCAGACGGTATTGCCTTATACCGCTCTCTTATCAATAATTATACAAAAGATAAATTGGTAATTATTAGCAGCAATGATAAACAGGAGTATGATTTTTGCGATGAAACAATCGCCCTCAGTGAATTTAAAAGTACAAGCAGATCACCAATGTGATTTGGAATTTCTTTTTATCTTTTACTCCCCATCAACAGATCAATATCCGTATGCTTCAAAGTAAAACGTTCGCTTAAATAGGCATTTGTAAGCGCGCCTTTGTACATGTAAATACCCGTGCGGATATTGGGTTTGTATAAAATAATATTATCAATACCACCATGATCTGCCGTTTCCAATAACAGCGGCATCAATACATTACTAATTGCCTGGGAAGCGGTACGCGCAAACCCACTCGGAATATTAGGTACGCAATAATGTATCACATCGTATTTCTTAAAGATCGGGTTTTCGTGAGAGGTTACTTCGCTTGTCTCAAAACAACCGCCTCTGTCAATACTCACATCAACGACCACAGTACCAGGACGCATATTGCTCACCATCGCATCGCTTACCACTACTGCGGTTCTGCCTCCATTGCTGCTGCATAATGCGCCAACGGCAACATCACATGTTTTTAATTGCTTCGCCAGGATCTTTGGTTCTAAAACAGATGTCCACAACCTGCCACCAATATTATTTTGTAAACGTTTTAATTTGTAGATGCTATTATCAAATATTTTTACGCTGGCACCCATCGCCAGTGCAGTTCTTGCAGCATATTCCCCTACAATACCCGCACCGATGATGATAACTTTTGTGGGTGGGATACCACTGATACCGCCTACCAAAACACCTTTACCATTATTGGCATTGCTCAAGTACTGTCCGGCGATCAACATCACCGCACTTCCTGCAATTTCACTCATGCTGCGTACGATAGGATTATGGCCGGTATCATCTTTTAAATTTTCAAAGCTTAAAGCGGTGATCTTTTTCTCCATCATCTTTTGCAAGATCTCACGTTTCATTACCGTAATATGGATTGGGGAAATGATATATTGGTTCATTTTCAGCAACTCGCAGTCGCTTTCGCTTACCGGTGCACTTTTTACCAATACATCGCATTGAAAGACAGCTTTTTTATCATACGATATTTCAGCGCCTGCTTCTGAATAATCTTTATCGCTATAACTCGCACCCTGCCCTGCTTTACTTTCTATTAACACCCTATGCCCATTTGCCACCAGCACTCCGACTGATTCGGGCGAAAGCGCAATTCTATTTTCATTAAAAGAAGATTCTTTGGGCATCCCTATAAACAACTTTGCACCTTTGGGTTTTATATCCAGCGTTTCTTCAAGCGTATCGTAAGTGATCGACGGGGATACAAAAGGTTTTGATGTGGCCATAATAAAAATAATTGAGCACTGCTAAAAAACAGGGTTTGACAAGGTACAATTTACAAATTTATTTGCATCTTTCTGCGATTAGTATCCAATATGGTGATGGTGATACGTAAAGTATCGTGCGGAAAGATACCGGGCGCCTTATCGGGCCATTCCACCAGGCAAATATTATCAGAGAACAGGCAATCTTCCACGCCGGCATTAACAGCTTCTTCGGTGTTTTTTAACCGGTAAAGATCCAGGTGGAAGATCATTTCTCCGCTCTTTGTTTTGTATTGATTGATAATGGAAAAAGTAGGACTTGAAACAACATCCACCACTTCCAATTCTTTACACAACGCATGGATAAAAGTCGTTTTACCTGCGCCCATTTCACCATCAAAGGCAAATACTTTGTGCATACCGGCACTTGCCAGTAATTTTTGCGCAGCGGTATGTATTTCTTGCAATGTAAAAAGCAGTTCCATATTGCAAAGATATTTTTTCCTTCTTTAGTAATAACAATAAGCCGTAGAAAGAATAAATTTACTATTATGGAAAAAGTAGACTGGAAAGTAGAGGGAATGAGCTGTACTAACTGTGCATTAACGATCAATAAATATTTACAAAAACAGGGTCTCCAAAATGTGAGTGTAAATTTTATTGGTGGAGATGTAAGCTTTGATGCTGCTGAAGATCAATCGAAAGATGAATTGATCAAAGGTATTGCCGGTTTGGGCTATACAGTTGTGGACGAACGGCTGCCGATAAACGCCAACCGCAGAACTACGCTCTTTTCCAATCATTTTTATCGCTTTCTTTTTTGCTTGCCGTTTACATTGGTCTTGATGATGCCCATGTTACCATGGCATATTCATTTTTTAATGAACCCATGGATACAATTGGCCATTTGCCTGCCTGTATACGCTGTGGGCATGGCCTATTTTAGTGTAAGTGCTTTTAAAAGCCTTCGAAGCGGCGTTCCCAACATGAACGTTTTAATTACGATTGGCGCAACTGCAGCATTTGTTTATAGCCTGGTAGGAACGCTGGGTAAGTATGGAATGGATTATCTTTTTTATGATACGACCGCCACTATTATCACGCTGATCTTTTTAGGAGAATGGATAGAAGACAGATCAGTACAGGCCACTCAAAAAGAATTGAACAGCTTAGCCAGGCAACAAAAAGTAATGGCGAATATGATCGTTTTTGATGATGAACAAAAAGAACAAATTTTTGCCGTAGAGAATACGCAATTGCATGTGGGTGACCTTATCTTAATAAAAACAGGAGAACAGGTTCCGGTAGATTGTAAAGTATTATGGGGTGATGCGCATGTGAACGAAGCACTGCTGACCGGAGAAAGCAGCCCGATCCATAAACAAAAAAAAGATGCTTTGATCGGTGGAAGCATGGTAACTGACGGCACCATTAAAGCGCAGGTAACGGCAGTAGGTAAAGACACGGTGTTAAGCAATATTTTAAATCTTGTAAAACAAGCACAAAGCGAAAAACCACCGCTACAACAATTGGCAGACAAGATCAGTGCGATATTTGTACCGGCAGTTATTGGCATTGCCGTGCTAACTTTTTTAATTAACTATTTCGCATTCCATATCAGCGGGGCGCATTCTTTAATGAGAAGCATTGCCGTATTAGTTATCAGTTGCCCTTGTGCCATGGGGTTGGCTACGCCAGCTGCTATTGCCGTAGGATTGGGCAGAGCGGCAAAAAATGGTATTCTCTTTCGCAATGCAAAAAGCCTGGAATTATTTAAAAGCATTGGCAATGTTGTATTTGATAAAACCGGCACGCTAACAAAAGGCATTCTAAAAATCTCAAATTTTAATTCGGCCGTTTTGCCGGAAGAAGAATTTAAACAAATTGTTGCATCGCTCGAGAAATTTTCTAATCATCCGATAGCAAAATCAGTTTCGAATGAATGGAAAAATAAAGCAACCATCAATTGGAAAAAAATTGAAGAAGTAAAAGGGCTGGGTATTATTGCAGAAGATAATGATGGCAACAAGTATCGGTTGGGTTCATATAAACTTGCAAGCCCTTATACCAATGATAAAACACATTCCGCTTATCTTATAAAGAACGATACACTTATCGGCTGGTTTGATATTGAAGATGAAATAAGGGAAGAAGCTAAACAAGTGATCAGTTACCTGCATTCAAAAAATATCAGGACCTATTTATTAAGTGGCGATAGTTTCGATAGATGTAAAAAGTTAGCCGATACGCTAGGCATTGATGAAGTATATGCAGAAAAAACACCTGAAGAAAAATTAAAAATAATTGAATCCTTAAGTAATGTTACGCCAACAGCGATGGTAGGTGATGGTATCAACGATGCGCCTGCATTGGCAAAAGCAACGATCGGTATTTCTATGAGCGAGGCTACGCAGCTGGCAGTACAAACAGCACAGGTAGTTCTGATGAACAAAGGTATTCAACATTTACCGATGGCGCTAGGTTTAGGCAAGCATACTTTTATCACGATCAGACAAAATCTTTTCTGGGCCTTTATCTATAATGTAATTGCTATTCCGGTAGCGGCTATTGGATTATTGAATCCTGGCATTGCGGCGTTGGCCATGGCATTTAGCGATATCATCTTACTATTTAATTCAGCAAGATTGAATTATAAAAAAGTGGTGTGACCTTTCGGTTGAAATCAGTTCTTGTTATTCAGGAACACAAAAGCTTTGCTTTGTTTTGACCGAAATACTTTACGCAATAGCTGTGGTTTATTGCTGATCCTGTATTTATTCAAGTCTATTACTTCGTAGGCTATTATTAAATTATCTACTCTTTCTACATTGTATAACAGCTCGTGCAATAACTCAACCTCATGCTCCATCGCTTGTGGAGTCATTAAGTCTTGATTGAACAAAACCATAAGGTCCCTGTTAAGTTTGTTCATTTTGAGTAGATTAGATTTTATCTTATTTGATTGTAATCCTTACATACCGATAGCCCTGACATTAGCTGCGCAACCACAACCTCTTCTGGAAGCGTTGCATCCCATCATCGTTAATGAAACTGCTAATGCAAACAATAAGACTATTTTAATTGATCCTTTCATAATCGCAGTTACTAAATTAAAGTATTTTTACCAATATATATTGCAATATTGATATGAATGATGGCGAATTTAATAAAAAAGCGGGGCAAAAAACAGTTCTAATTGCACCGCTGGATTGGGGCCTTGGCCACGCAACACGTTGCATTCCCATCATTTATGAGTTATTAAGCCAGAATTGTGCCGTAATTATAGCTGCAGGCGGACAAACCGAAATATTACTTAAAAGGGAATTCCCCCAATTGGGTTTTGTGCAACTGAAAGGATATGCTATCCGATATAGTAGTAAAAAAAACGGGCTTTCCTTAAAGATGGCTTTACAGATCCCTTCAATTATTTACAGTATTTTTTATGAGCATCACTGGCTTAAAAGAATTGTAAAAAAGCATACGATCGATATCATTATTTCTGATAATCGCTTCGGGTTTTATCATGCAGCCATTCCATCGATCTATATCACACATCAGTTAACAATAAAAACAGGAAATAGTTTTACAGAAAAGATCGCTCAAAAAACACACTATCATTTCATTAAAAAATATAGCCAATGCTGGGTGCCCGATTTTGAAGGAAGCAATAATTTGGCGGGAGACCTATCGCATCCAACAAAAAAAATAGGTAACATACATTATTTGGGTGCATTAAGCAGGTTTGAGAAGAAAGTGACCCCTGAAAAAAAATATGATCTGTTGGTACTTATTTCCGGGCCCGAACCACAACGCAGTATTTTCGAAAAAATATTGTTTGAGCAATTGCGGACATTTACAGGAATTGCTTTATTTGTAAGAGGTTTGCCCGGCACAAGTTTACACAACGAACAACAAAATATTATTTTAAAAGACCACCTTCCGGCCAATGAACTGAGTGAAGCAATACAACAATCAAAAGCGGTTATTGCCAGAAGCGGTTATACAACAATAATGGACCTTGTAAAATTGCAGCAAAAAGCAGTATTAGTACCAACACCCGGGCAAACGGAACAAGCATATTTAGCTCAACACCTTGCCAAACAAAAAATATTTTACACCATTGAGCAGGATAAATTCGTTTTAAATGATGTCTTGAAAAATATCGAAACTTTCCCTTTCAATATTCCTTTGATGGATATGCAACAATATAAAAAACAGATCGCTGAATTTATTCATTCGTAATGATTATGCCAGCTTAGGATAATCGAAAAACAGCAGCTCTTTTTTTGCATCGGAAAAATCTTTCCAGTTCTCTATAGCAGCTGTAACAGCAAAAATGCCGCAAGTAGGGACATTATCGATCCGTACATTATTAACCAGTTGATTCACAAAATCAGTCAATCCTGCATTATGGGAGAAGATCGCTACTGTATTGAGTTTATCATCCAGTTTTTCGATGACAGTAAAGAAAGTAGGTGCTGATGCATGATACAGCGATTGTTCAAAAATGATTTCGTCCACATTTCTTTTGTATTGCGCACAAAAAAATTCGCAGGTCTGTTTTGCTCTTTTGGCCGGACTGGAAACAAAAGCATCGATGGCTATTTTTTTATTGAATAACCGCTTGGCCATTACAGGAGCGTCTGTTCTTCCCCGTTCGTTTAGGGGGCGGTCAAAATCTGAGGGAATACCCAACTCCCAGCTGCTTTTTGCGTGGCGAATTACGAGTACGGTTTTTTTGTCGGTTTTCATCAGTATACATTTTGATTTGTATATCCTATAATCATGCCATCTCCTTCGTTTAGAAAAAAGCTGGCCTTACATAGTTCATATCAAACATGCCATTCCGCTAGAGATAGGGGTATCTAATATCCTCTTACATTTTTCCCTTCCATAAAATTCATAAAGGCTTTATTGACAACGCGGTTGCCTCCCGATGTTGGGTAATCTCCTGTAAAATACCAGTCTCCCAAATTCGTCGGACAAGCCAGGTGCAAACTTTCAATGGTTTGATAAATTACATCGATAGGTATCGTAATTTCTTTCGGAGTAATGAGCTGTGCAATTTTAGCAGATATCTGCTCAGGCGTAAAGGAACTATATACCTGCTTCACAATATTCTCTGTATGTAGTTGATTGTTGCGTTGCAGATCTTTGCATTTTTCCAATAATGTTTCTAACAAAGATTCCCTGTTCTGGTCCTTCAATAATTCAATGGCAGCGCGGAAGGCAATAAAATCTCCCAGTTTGCTCATATCAATACCATAACAATCAGGGTAGCGAATTTGTGGTGAAGAAGAAACAACAATGATCCTTGTAGGGCTGAGGCGGGCAAGCATTCTTATGATACTTTGCTTCAAGGTTGTTCCTCTTACAATTGAATCGTCGATCACAACCAGGCCATCGATATTTTTTCTTAGTGTTCCATAAGTGATATCGTATACGTGCTGTACCATTTCATTTCGGCTCGCATCCTCCGTAATAAAAGTGCGCAGCTTCACATCTTTAATGGCGATCTTTTCCATGCGCACATTACGTCCGATCATCTCCGTTAGTTTTTCTTCGTCAAAATCATTTCCCCAGCTAAGTATCTTGTCGATCTTTGTTTTATTCAAATAATCCTGCGCACCTTTTAATAAACCATAAAAGGCTGTTTCGGCGGTGTTAGGAATAAAAGAGAAGATCGTGTTCTTCAGATCGTAATTGATCGCCTTTAAAACCGGCTCACTTAAATGATACCCTAAAGCACTTCTTTCACGGTAAATTTTTTCATCATTTCCTCTTGAAAAATAGATGCGCTCAAAGCTACAGGCCTTTCTTTCTTTAGGTTCTAAAATTTGTTTGATGCTGTAATTTCCTTCTGGGTCTACGATCAAAGCATTGCCAGGCATTAGTTCCAGTACTTCGTTTTCACCAACATTAAAAGCTGTTCTAATGGCAGCTCTTTCACTGGCAGCAACAATCACATCATCACTTATGTAATAATAAGATGGACGGATACCGTGCGCATCCCTGGTAACAAACGAAGTTCCGTCACCGATCAACCCCGCAAAATTGAATCCGCCATCGAATAATGGCACTGCTTTTTTTAATACCTGTGCAATGTCCAAATTACCCGGCGATGCCTCATCTGCCTGAACCAAAAAATGATGCACCACTTCCATCATCGCAGCCAGATCGCTTTGGCGTTGAAATACACCCGGATCAATATTGATCAGACTGAATAATTCTTCTGTATTAATTAGATTGAAATTACCCGCTAATGCCAAATTTCTTGCAGGTATCGTATGCCTTTTAATGAACGGGTGACAAAATTCCGCGTTATTTTTTCCCTGGGTGCCGTAACGTAAATGTCCTAGTAATAATTCACCTAAATAATTAACGTGGCCCTTCATTAAACCCGGGTGCGTTTTTATATCCGGCTGGTATTTTTCGATCTCTTCGATCTCTTTTCCAATTTGAGAGAAAATATCAGCTATCGGCTGATTGGCAGCGCTTCTTAAACGGTGCAAAAACGGGTAGCCCGGTTCCACATCCAGTTTTACAGTAGCCATACCGGCGCCGTCCTGGCCGCGGTTATGCTGCTTTTCCATGAGTAGATACAACTTATTAAGGCCGTATAATACTGTACCATATTTTTGCTGGTAATAACTGAAAGGTTTGCGAAGCCGAATGAATGCCAAACCACATTCGTGTTTTATTTCGTCGCTCATGAGGAGTTATGAGTTGCAAAGCTACGTTATTGCAAAACAGTTTCAAATAAAAATCCCGACTTATACAGCCGGGATCCGAAATAAAAATTATATAATTTGTTTATAAGCCACTTAAAGTAATCCCGATCTGGTAAGGCCTTATAGGAGCACTTCCATCTTTTAAAAGTTGGGTAAGTGAGTAAGAGCCAAAAATGGAGTAATGGCCATAACCTATTCTTGCTGTTGCAGCTACCCGTGTGGCATCAAAAAACCTTGTGCTGCTCATTTTTTCTACATAAG
This sequence comes from Ferruginibacter sp., assembly GCA_035485735.1. Taxonomy (GTDB): domain Bacteria; phylum Bacteroidota; class Bacteroidia; order Chitinophagales; family Chitinophagaceae; genus Ferruginibacter. Next base: position 288,125 of record DATHNS010000025.1, on the reverse strand, counting down.
AAGCTATGGTATTATTATTTATGTCCTGCAACGTTTTGCCTTTAGTATGGGCATTTAATAATACGCCAAGTTTTATCCCGAAAGCAAATTTAAAACTTTTGTTTTCGTCTACCGGATTATCAGTATACCTCAATTCAATTGGCAGTTCAAGGTAAGTAGTAGCTAATTTATACTTTTTAAAATGCTCACCAGTTGTTGCAGGAAAAGACAATGTTTGATTGCTCGTATTCGCCACACCAATACCATTGGGTGCTGGCCCCTGATTTTTAAAGAATATATTACTGTTACTGATACCTAACCCAAAAGCCACGCTCCACAAAGGGTTTGTTTTAAAACGCTGGTCAAACATCGCGTATACATTCAAGCCTCTTGAAAAACCTTTCATGTTGGTTCTGATACTATCCGGCACACCAGACCAGTTATCGTCACTTAGTTGCAACATGATGTGATCACCGGCACGGTCAATATTCAGCTTGCTAAAATCCCTTTTATGCTGTTGCTGGGCTATCGCGAATGTTGACGAAACAACAGTTATAAAAACAAACACTATTTTCTTCATAATCAGAAATCTTTAGTGGCAAAAATAACTGCCAGATAGGTTAAAGAAAGGTTAAGGCATCAATTAAATTTATTTTATGCTGTCATCCTTCAATTGCAAACAAAAAAATTGACCGAAAGAATCGGGCTAATTTTTTATGCGAGCCTGAACTGTTGGCCTTTTCCCTTATATTTTTTTATACAAATTTGATAAAATTCCAGCAAAAGTAACTGTAAAAGTCTACGCTGAAACATTTCCGATGTAAAAAGTGTTGAAAATTGAACGCTTTACTACTTGCGAGCCGGCTATATAGCAGGGCACTAGCCAGTTTATTATTTCTGTCTAACGAAATACCAGTCGTCATGGCCGTAAACTTTATTATTTCCGTAATAAGCTTCTTCACCAAAAATTAAAGTGTCTTTGTTCAGCTTGATAATTAGCTTATTTATTCTTTTTGTCGTGTCGCCAGATGCAGGTATTGCCATTCCGTTAAAAGACGTCAAGGTAAAATCAAATTTTGTTTGATCGCTATTCAGAAACCATTTGCCAGTTGATTGTAAACAATTCATTTCTTCTTCATAGCTCCCATCCTCGCTGAAAGTCATAATTTTATTTGAGCAGTTGTCAATCGTAGTTTTAATTTCAGTCGAACCGTGTGCCTTGTATCCAAATTGTTTCCATGTCCCCACCAAAAGAGATTTATTGTCTGTCTGAAAAGAAACAAACGCCAGCAGTGCCAATATGATTAATAGTGTCTTCATAAATTGGTTAATCTAGTATTCTCCATTTTTAATGATTAATAAAACGAAATAATTTTTATTCCAATTTCCCTTCTTCATCATATCGTTTAGCTTCCCCGCTTACTACATCATTAATGTAGTTGATTTTGTATTTTAGTTTACCATTCTCATAATACCCTTTTTCAATCCCATTTTTTTTACCATTTACATAATAAATTTTTGCTATCAATTTGCCATTGTTGTAATCTCGTTCTATGCCTGTGCCATTAATAAATGATCCTTGAGACGTTATTATTCCACTCGTATCATACTTAGTTACTATTCCATTTATTGATTGGTTAGTGTAAGCAGCTTCTTCTTTTAATTTTCCATTTGGATAATAATCCTTCTTTATTCTATTAGCACTAATGCCATCAATATTATAAAAGGTTTCGGATTCTATTCCCCCTTGTTCATAATAATTTTGCATTGCAGTTGCCTTGTTGGTCATCTTTTTTTCGTACAATATTAATTTTAGATTTCCATTTTTAAAATAGGTTTTAACTGAATCAACAAACCCGTTGGAGAAAAATGTTTCTGATGTTATTTTACCATTCTCATAATATGTTTTTTCTTCTCCTTGTCTTTGCCCATCAATGTATGGATCTTCCAGAAATAATTTATTACTTGGATAATACCCTTTTACCGTTCCATTTATTTTACCGTCAGTATAAGGCCTTTCTTCCTCTAATGATTCGTCTTTTATTCTATAATATCTTACAACCCCATTTTCTTTACCTCCATTATAAACAACCAGCCGAAAGTAACGCGCGCTATCCTTTGTTGTATTGTTCATTTGAAGATTGAGGTATTCGATCCATTTCCCTTCTTTCAATGAATCCTTATATTCATTTTTTGCTTCGTCTTTATTCGTGTACCCACTATCCTGAGCAATCACTGAATTAATAATACAAGTGAAAGCAAGGGTCAAGGTTATTATTACAAGAGGTTTCATTTTCATTGGTAGTTTATAATTAATTAGTAATTCATCTTAGCATACTTTTCTACTAGATCTTTCGAATTATCCATCGTTCCGATACAACCATACATGGTTGATATTCTTGGCACTTCTGTATATATTTTATCGATCCACTTCTTAATCTTTCGCTCGTTTATAATGGGGTTATTCTTTTTTATACAGTACTCAATTGCAGTAAGTCTACTAACAGGATTTATCGAGTATAATAAAGCAATTATTTCTTCATTAGTTAAGCTATCCTTTATCTCGTTAAATTCTTTTCTATTAGGAAGAGTTGTAGGAGGTAAACCTCCTCCATAACCATAATATAATCCAGTTAATGGTGACATATAGTACAATAGTTTTTTTGACAACAATATGCGATGCTTTTTTTCAACTGTTTGATATTCTTTCAATGGTATAAAAATGCCTTGTTCATTATATTTAAACGGATGTAGCATTGTTGTACGCATCTTTATATTCCCTACTGTATAGCACACCGTATCAAGCTTTGCGAAATACGGAGAATACCATTGCAAGTACTTTTTTTGCAAACTTGAATCAATATAATCTTTAGCTTCTTTTGTATCAAAATAACTTTGCGGTTGCAGCATATAGCTAATAATACTGTCTTTATAATAATAAAAAGTCGAACTAATACTACTATACCCTCCTGCCCTCAAGCACATCGTAGCTCCGGCCCAACCAAATCCTAATGTATCTTTGAATATTGGTTTGCCGCCTGAGAATAACGCCTCTATTTCTTTCGGATCATTTCTATTAAGTTTAATAATACTGCTTATTATTTCTTTATCTTTTTCTTCCCATTCAAAATGTTCTTCATTTCCGTATATAACATTTTCTTCTAACAGCAGGTTTCCGCTTTCATCATATTCGCTCTCTGTACCACTTTCTTGATTATTATAATCAATAGATGCTTTCCACCATAATTTCCCATTTTCATAATAGCAGTAGTCTTTTTCAATTCCATTTATTGTATCATTAGCATAAGGAATATATGACAACAACTTACCGTTTTCATCATATACTTTCATTATCCCATTTTTTTTGTCACTAGTGTAGGGGGTTTCTTTACTTAATTGCCCATTGGGGTAATACTCTTTCATTACACCATCTATTTTATCTTCTGTAATAGGCATCTCCAATGATATTTTTTTATCAAAATATAATCTATCTAGGCCATTCATTTTGTCATTTATATAAAAACTTTCTTCGCGCAGTTGGCCCTTTTCATCATACTTTCTATCAATGCCGTTTCTTTTACCATCAATATAAAGTAATTCATCATACAACTTTCCTGTGTGTGTTGAATAATATCTTACTATCCCATTTTCTTTGCCGGCTTTATAAATACTTAAACGATAAAAGTATGTCCATAGTGAATCTTCTTTTTCTGAAGGCCTATATAAGGCATCTGTATACTCAATCCATTTCCCTTCCTTTAACGAATCTATATATTCATTTTTTGCTTCATCTTTATTGGTGTATCCATTATCCTGAGCAATCGCAGTATTACCAATACAGTTGAAAGTAGTAATCAGGATTATTATTGTACAAAGTTTAATTTTCATTGTTGTTATTTAATATAATCAAGATCTTATTGTGGCTCTATAGTAAATTTTTCTGGTTTTGAGCACATGCCTGCACAGCCGGAAGTTTCAAAAATTATTTTCTCAAATTTAAAAGAAATATCTTCTTGTGCCTTAGCTATAAATGTTAAGCTAACTACAAATATTAAACGCAAATATTTTTCAGGCTAATTTTAATATAAAGATGCTATGATAAGGGCTATTACACATAAAAGTATTCGAATTTCTAAAAAGCTTCTACTTTAAGTTCAGTGTCTCGTAAAAATAATATTGTATGTTAGCATAATAATTACAGACAGAAAAAAAACGACTAAATAAATTATAATGTTCGGTATATTTCTTTCGGCTCTTCTCAGTTTCTTTTTGACGCCATTAATAATTAAAATAATAAGTAAGATGTCTCCTGTTGAGACGATTTCCAAATTTGATAAAATGGGAATGGAAGAAATGCGAATTAGAAATAATTGGCTTGATAGTATGTTTACGTTTTTAATGTTTATTGGTTTATTACTACCACTGACATTATATTATTTCAACATTGGGCCTCAAAATTTTTGGCCATTGGGTTTGAGTTTTGGACTCATGGTTATTTTACCTGTGACAGTAATTTCAATAATTACTTTACAAAAAGGCAGTGATCGATTCAATGAGTTTTGGCGCTATTATGAACTAAAATGGAATTTTAGTTTAAAAAGTATTCGGCTGTTGTATATGTTGTTTGCATTAATCGGACTGGTAAGCTTATTTATGATATTAGTTACTATAATAAAGTAATAATTATCACTGCGGGTAACATTGCATTGGCGTTATGTCGGCGAACAGGTATAATAAAAAAAGTGCCGATTTTACGGCACTTTCTAAGAAAAATGGTGGGCCCACACAGATTTGAACTGTGGACCCCCTGATTATGAGTCAGGTGCTCTAACCAGCTGAGCTATAGGCCCTGTTATGTTTTTACATAACGGACGGCAAAAGTAAGTAAATTATAATATTTTGCACCCAACTTTAAAAAAAACATGCAACAAATTAAAAATATCATTTTCGATTTAGGAGGAGTGCTGTTAAACATTGATTATAGCAAGACTGCTACAGCATTTCAACAATTGGGATTTGAAAATTTTGATGAGCTGTTTTCTCAATTCAAGGCAAATGAGTTATTTGAAAAATTAGAAACAGGTGATATTTCAGAAGAATTATTTTACCAGGAAGTACAAAAATATGCACCCAACAAAGTGGACCAAAAAGATATTTACATTGCCTGGAATGCGATGCTGCTTGATTTCAGGAAGAGCAGCCTGGATTTTATAGACGCTATCAAAGATAAATACCGTTTGTTCCTGTTGAGTAATACCAATATCATTCACCTGACGGCTTTTAAAGAAATATTTCAAAAAGAGATCGGCAAACCTTCGCTGGACGGCTATTTCATCAAAAGCTATTATTCTCACGAAATAAATCTGCGCAAGCCCTATAAAAATATTTACGCGTTTGTTTTGCAGGATGGCGATATGAAAGCGGAAGAAACATTGTTTATAGACGACTCCTATAATAATATAGCGACTGCAAAAGATATGGGCATTCAAACTCATTTATTATTGCCCGGAGAAAGAATAGAAGAATTAGGGTTGTAATACGCTGAAGATTACGCTAAGTCAAAATTTAAAAGTTAAACCCAATAACTGGTTTCTATACTAAAATATGCCTGCGGAGTTCTTTACTTTTTGGCTTTCGTCTTTAACTTTTGCCTTATTATTTGATCTCTTCAAAATCAATATAGTCCTCGCTGGATGGCTTTGAAACAGGCTGTTTCGCTTGCGTGGTATTGTACTGGGTATTTTGTTGATTGTGTTGCTGTTCGTTCATATGATTACTCATATTGCTGAACTGCTTTTTTACCTGTCTCGTTGTAGTTACTATCGGGATAATAAAATCAAATATGACCTTATACACGATGTACATCAAAAACAGGTCTTCTAATAAATGAAAAATGCCTTCCATGGGTGCAAAGGTATTGTTCAAAAGGAAAAAAATGCTGTTAAAATTGAGTTTTATTAAAAAATCGTTACTTTTTTTGAATTAGCCACCGTTGGTGGGCCGTTAGCGCCATTCATTTGGCTATTATATAATAACTACGTATATTTGCAAAGGATAACGAACAAAAGAAGGGGACGAAAACGTTCCCTTCTTCTATTTAGCATGAGCCAAGAGATAACATCGATACAAACAATAGAAAAATTAGTTACGCAACTCTTAGAAGAAACGGAGGATACATTCTTGGTTTCAATAAAAATTAAGCCTACTAATAATATAAAGGTATTTCTGGATGCGGATAATGGTTTAAGTATCGATAAATGTACAAAGATCAATAGGGCGATGTACAGGACCATTGAAGAAAAAGGCTGGTATCCGGATGGCAATTTTTCGTTAGAGGTTTCCAGTCCGGGCATTGAAGAGCCATTATTATTGCTTCGGCAGTATAAAAAAAATATCGGCAGGCCGGTAGAAGTAATTTTGACTGATGGCACAATAAAAGAAGGAAAACTATTAGATGCAGACGAAAAAACGATTACAATAGAACAAACAATAGGAAAAGGGAAAAAGGCAATTGTACAAATAACTGCTGTTCCTTTCGAAGAAATAAAACAAACAAAAGTTCAAATAGTATTTTAATAATTTAAACATATAAAACTCCCTTACCAGCAGGGATAAAGTGAGGCTGGATAGGTTTATGGCACGTATTAACTTGATCGATTCCTTTCAGGAATTTAAAGAGGCTGAAAATATCGACCGTCCAACGTTGATGAAAGTAATGGAAGATGTTTTTAAAACATTGATCCGTAAAAAGTATGGCAGCGATGAGCAGTTCGATGTAATTGTAAATGACCAAAAAGGTGATCTGGAAATTTTCCGTCGCCGTATGATCGTTGAAGATGATGATCTGTATAACACCCTGACAGAAATTGAGTACAAAGATGCAATCAAGATCGAGCCTGATTACCAGGTTGGTGAAGAGTTGTATGAAGAAGTAGATATTCAAAAGGAATTTGGGCGCAGGGCGATATTAGCCGGCAAACAAACGTTGGCCAGTCGCATCAACGACCTGAAGAAAAATCTATTGATCAAAAAATACGAAGATCGTGTAGGCGATATCGTTAGTGGCGAGGTTTACCAGGTTTGGAAAAAAGAAGTATTGTTACTGGATGAAGAAGGAAACGAAATGATCCTTCCTAAATCGGAGCAAATACCAGCTGATTATTTCAAAAAGGGCGAGAACGTACGCGGTGTGGTAAAAAAAGTAGAATTAAAAAACAGCCAGGCTGTTATCATCATATCAAGAACAAGCCCTTCTTTCTTAGAAAAATTATTGGAAATTGAAGTGCCTGAGATATTTGATGGTCTGATTGTTGTGAAGAAAATAGTTCGTGATCCGGGAGAAAGAGCGAAAATAGCTGTTGAAAGCTTTGATGACAGGATCGATCCTGTTGGAGCTTGTGTTGGTATGAAAGGTAGTCGTATCCATGGTATTGTTAGAGAATTAAAAAATGAAAATATAGATGTGATCAACTGGACGAGCAATCTTCAGTTGTTGATACAACGTTCTTTGACGCCTGCTAAGATCACCAGCATGGATATTAACGAAGAAACCAAACGTGCGACTGTATTTTTAAAGCCGGACCAGGTTTCTTTAGCCATCGGCCGCAGAGGTGTTAACATCAAGCTGGCTTGTGAATTGACAGGCTATGAAATAGACGTATTCCGCGATAACGAAGGTGAAGTAGATGAATTTGATATTGACATGGATGAATTTACAGATGAAATCGAACCATGGATAATCGATGAATTGAAAAGAGTTGGTTGCGATACGGCAAGGTCAGTATTGACTTTAACTGCAGAAGAATTAGAACGCAGAACCGATCTTGAAAAAGAAACCATTGCTGACGTTAGAAGGATTTTGAAAGAAGAATTTGAGAAAGAATAAGTTACGTTATAAGCTCCCGGCCTTTGGATCGGGAGCCCGTTAACAAAAAAAATTATAGACAAAAAAACGAATGGCAGAAGTAGCAAGTAATACACCAAGATTGATGGCAGCGGCCAAAGAATTCAACATAGGTAAAGAAACCTTAGTGGAATTCCTGACGCTGAAAGGATTTAACGAAGAGGACCTAAAACCTACTGCGAAATTATCGGTAGAAATGTATCGTACCCTTCAGGCAGAATTTCAGGGAGATAAAGCTGCTAAGCAAAAAGCATCCGCAGTGGACCTTCCCAAAGGCGCTGGCGCGGAATCAAAAAGAAAAAGAGACGAGGAAGACCTTTCCTTCAAAAAGAAAGAAGCTGCAGCTACAAAAGAAGTAGAAAAACCAAAAGAAGAAGCAGTTGCACCGGTAGCAGAAGCGCCAGTTGTTACACCACTGCAGGAATCAAACTTTATCAATGTTGAGGCACCGGAGATTGAAGGACTGAAGATCATTAATAAAATAGACCTTGGAGCGATCGATTCTTCTACACGCCCTAAAAAATCAACTAAAAAAACAGAAGAGAAACCCGCAGCTAAAGCGCCTGCTAAAGACGCACAACCTGCGGCAAAACCAGCGCCTCCTGTTATTACGATAGCTAAGGTTGAAGCACCTGTTCTGCCTGTTGGCCCGGTAGCACCTGCGGCGATTGAAAATATCAGAGCCGCCAGATTAGAGGGACCAAAAATTTTAGGCAAAATAGAACTTCCGGTAGATAACGATACTAGGCCAAAAAGAAACGACGACGATAAGCGCAAACGCAAGCGCATACCGATGGAGAAAAAACCAGGTGCACCGGGACAAAATCCACAGGCACCAGGCGGACAAGCTCCACCAGCAGGTAGCAATCGATTTGGCAACAGGCCTCCGGGTCAAGGTGGACCTAACCAGGGACCACGACCAGGCGGACCGGCAGGCAGTAACCGTTTTGGTACAAGGCCTCCGGGCCAGGGAGCTGCTCCTGCCCGCAGAGACGACAGAGAAATTGACGCAAAAGAAATTCAGGATAAGATAAAAGAAACGCAGGCCAAACTTTCAGGTAATGCTGGTCGTGGTAGAGGTTCGAAAGCTAAATACCGCAAGCAGAAAAGAGAAGAAATGGCCGAGTTGAGAGGTGCAGAAGGCGCAGACAGCAACAAACTACAGGTTACGGAATATATCTCCGTAAGTGAATTAGCGGGTTTGATGGATGTAAGTTTTGCAGACATCATCAGCAAGTGTATGAACCTGGGTATCATGGTTTCTATCAACCAACGTTTGGAAGCCGATGTAATTGAACTGGTAGCCAGTGAATTTAATTACGAAGTAGAATTTATCGGTGTGGAAGATGCAGCTGACCTGGCTGAAGATGAAGCAGATGATAATGAAGCAGATCAAAAACCAAGGGCGCCGATCGTTACGATCATGGGCCACGTGGATCATGGTAAAACATCTTTGCTGGATTATATCCGCCACACCAACGTAATTGCGGGTGAAGCGGGTGGTATCACACAGCATATCGGTGCATACGAAGTAACTTTGAAAGACGGCAGGGCAATCACTTTCCTTGATACACCGGGCCACGAAGCCTTTACGGCAATGAGGGCACGTGGTGCAAAGGTTACAGATATTGCAGTGATCGTTATTGCTGCGGATGACGCGGTAATGCCTCAGACAAAAGAAGCGATATCACATGCGCAGGCAGCAAATGTTCCGATGATATTTGCCTTCAATAAAATAGATCGCGATGGTGCTAATCCTGAAAAGATAAAGGAACAATTAGCCGCCATGAATATTTTGGTAGAAAGCTGGGGTGGAAAATTCCAAAGCCAGGAGATAAGCGCCAAACAAGGGTTGAATATCGACCTCTTGATGGAAAAAATATTATTAGAAGCGGATATCCTTGACCTGAAAGCCAATCCTGAAAAGGTGGCTAATGGAACAGTGATCGAAGCCTCTTTAGATAAGGGCCGCGGTTATGTGGCCACGATCCTGGTACAAAATGGTACATTGAAGCCAGGTGATATGATCGTTTCGGGCCAAAATTTTGGTAAGGTTAAGGCCATGTACAACGAGCGTAACCAACGCAGCGAATCAGCTCCTCCATCAACACCGGTACTAATACTGGGTTTGAACGGTGCGCCACAAGCTGGTGAAACGTTCAAAGTATATGCAGATGAAAGTGAAGCAAGAGAAAGGGCCTACCAGCGCGGACAAATATTAAGAGAACAAGGTATTCGTTCCAAGAAACATATTACGCTGGATGAGATCGGACGTCGTTTGGCTCTAGGAAACTTTAAAGAACTCAATGTTATTATAAAAGGTGACGTGGATGGATCGGTAGAAGCATTGAGTGATTCCTTACAGAAATTAAGCACCGAAGAAATTGTGGTGAAAGTGATCCACAAAGCAGTGGGTGCCATTACTGAAAGTGATGTAACCCTGGCAAATGCATCGGATGCGATCATTATCGGGTTCAATGTTCGTCCTTCCATACAGGCGGCTCGTTTGGCTGAAGCAGAATCTATACAAATTAAATTGTACTCAATTATCTACAACGCGATCGAAGAGATCAGAAGCGCGATGGAAGGCATGTTGGAACCGGGTGTTGAAGAAAAGATCCTGGCCAATGTGGAGATCAAAGAAATGTACAAATTTGATAAAGCTACCGTTGCAGGTTGTATCGTACTCGATGGTAAAATTGCAAGAAACAACCGTATCCGTTTGGTACGTGATGGTATCGTAATTTTCACCGGTGAATTAGGCAGCTTGAAACGTTATAAAGATGACGTGAAAGAAGTACAAAATAATATGGAGTGCGGATTGACCATTAAAAATTATGCTAATATAGAAGTAGGTGATATCGTAGAAGCCTTTGAAGAAGTAGAAGTAAAACGTACTTTATAATTCAGGGTTGATTCGATACTCAACTAATCTTTTGTTAAATAAAAACACAGTAAGAGCTATTTAATCATAGCTCTTTACTTTTGACGGACATGTTGTACTCGATTTTTGTCTGAATTGGGATTCGTGGGATTTTAGGATTATTGGATTTTTTTTATTCGCAAATCCAATAATCCATTAATCGGATAAATCCCAATTCAGACAAAGTACACTAAAGAATTAATGCACAAACAATGACAAAAAATTTTCTATTTCTTATTACCTGTTTCCTGTTTGGAACCGCTGCCTTTGCACAACAAAAAATAGTAGCAGATAAAATTGTTGCTGTTATTGGCGATAAGGTCATTTTAAAAAGTGATATTGATAATACCATTTCAGATATGGTGCGCCAGGGCCAACAGATTCCTGATAATGCAAAATGTTTAACGTTAGAGCAGGCCATGGGTATCAAAGCATTGGTGCTGCAGGCAGAAAAGGATTCCTTGCCCGTAACAGATGAAGAAGTAGATGCAGACATAGACAACCAGATAAGATATTTCATCAGCGCTTACGGATCGAAAGAAGAGTTGGAAAGAATTTCCGGTAAAACAATGTACCAGCTGAAAGAAGATTTTAAAGAAGGTTTTCGTGAAAGAAAACTGGCTTCGGCAATGCGCAATAAAATTGTAGAAGATGTGCGCATCACACCCAATGAAGTAAAAGCTTATTTCGACAGGATACCTGTTGATAGTTTGCCTTATTTTGAAAGTGAGGTAGAGATCGGGCAGATCGTTGTTTTCCCGGTAGCCAGTCGTGATGCGGAAGATTATGCCGTTGAGATATTGAACGATTGTAAAGCACAATTAGAATCCGGCAGAAAAGATTTTAGAACATTGGCAGCCATTTATTCTGATGATCCGGGAAGCAAGGACAATGCAGGTGAATATGAGATCAACAGAAATGAAAAACAGTGGGACCCTGTATTTTTAGCAAAGGCTTTTAGTTTGAAAGAAGGACAAATATCTACCCCCTTTAAAACAAGATTCGGTTACCACATTCTTCAATTGGTAAGTCGTACGGGTGATGATGCAGTCGTTCGGCATATTCTTAAAGTACCGCAGATCACACAAACAGAAATTTCTGCAGGCACACAAAAATTAGATTCGATAAGAACGGAATTATTGGCTGGCAGGTTACAATTTGGTGAAGCAGTATCAAAATACAGCGATGACGAAAGCAGTAAATTTACCGGTGGTAGAAAACAAAATGCAGAAGGAAGCACTTTCTTAACGATCGATCAGCTGGATAAAGACATGGTGATATTGATGCGCGGACTTTCAGTAGGCGACTATTCTGATCCAACACCATTTGTTGATGAAAGAGGCAAAAAAGGAATAAGGATCGTTTACCTGATGAGCAGAACGGAGCCGCACCGTGAAAATTTAAAAGATGATTACAATAAAATAGCACAACAGGCATTAGAAGAAAAGAAAGGCGTTGCATTGGATGATTGGTTCGCGAAAAATGTGGGCACTAATTATATTTACCTGGATACTGAATATAAATCCTGCCCGGAAATGAAAAAATGGGTGAATGCAAATAATAGCAATATAGCAGGCAGCAACTAAGTAAAACATAATTATATTTACAAAGCGTTCCGGTATGCATCGGAACGCTTTATTTTTGCAGATATTCACTAAACAAAAAATAATTAGTGTAATTAGTGAATAAAATTCGTGTAATAAAAAATAAATAATTTGATAGACAAACACCAAAAAATAAAACAAGAGGACCACGCAGTATTGGTAGGACTGGTTACGTCTGAACAAACAGAAACGCAGCTGAATGAATATTTAGATGAGCTGGCTTTTTTGGCAGAGACCGCCGGTGCTACAACAGTAAAACGTTTCACGCAAAAGCTTCCGCATCCCGACCCAAGAATATTTGTTGGTAAAGGAAAACTGGAAGAGATAAGGAAATTTATTCTCTCCAAAGGAAATATAACGCTGGTAATATTTGATGATGAATTAACAGGATCCCAGATACAGAATATTGAAAAGGAACTCAATGTAACCACCATCGATCGCAGTGATCTAATTCTTGATATATTTGCCAGCCGTGCAAAAACCGCGCAGGCAAAAACCCAGGTAGAGCTGGCACAATACCAATACATTTTACCAAGGTTAAAAGGAATGTGGAAGCATCTGGAAAGACAAGGTGGCGGCGTAGGCACAAGAGGCCCCGGTGAAACGGAAATCGAAACAGACAGGCGTATCGTAAAAGATAAGATAACGCTATTGCGTAAACGCTTGGCCGAGATCGACAAACAAGCCTCTACACAAAGACAGGAAAGAGGTGAATTTATCCGTGTATCATTAGTAGGTTATACCAACGTTGGTAAATCAACATTGATGAACCTGTTAAGCAAAAGCGACGTATTTGCGGAAAATAAATTATTCGCTACGCTCGATACCACCACGCGTAAAGTCGTATTTGAGCAAACGCCTTTTTTATTAAGCGACACCGTAGGTTTTATTCGCAAGCTGCCGCATCATTTGGTAGAAAGTTTTAAAAGCACGTTGGATGAAGTGCGCGAAGCTGATATACTATTACATGTAGTAGATATATCACATCCGCAATATGAAGAACAACTGGATGTGGTAAATAAAACCCTCGCCGAATTAGACGCCAAAGAAAAACCAACCGTAACCATTTTCAATAAAATGGATAAATACGAAGCAGAAGCATTTGACCAATGGCTGGAGCCGGATGTAAAAAAAGAAATTCTGACAGACCTAAAACAACGCTGGCAAAACGAGACGAAAGATAATTGCGTATTTGTCTCCGCCTTACAAAAAACCAATGTGGATGAATTAAGACAAACGATCTTAAACAAGGTGAGAGAAATGTACCAGATACGTTATCCTTATAGAGCGGAATTCTTTTATTAAATTTTCACGCTAAGACGCTAAGATGAATACAATAAGCCGCCAAGCTAAACTTTGCGCCTTTGCCACCTTATTTTGCTTTGCGTGAAATCCCAATAAAATTTTAGTATCTAGTCGCAAGAAAAAGCAAAAGCCTGTATTTTCTCACGACTTGATACTTATTACTTACGTCTTTTTTCATGGAAAAAAAATACAGCTGGCACAAGATCGCTGAAACAATAAACGAGATCTCCTTTAACGCTAACGGACTGGCGGAAGTGCAGGTAGACGGCAAAACGATCTGTGTAGCTTTAAAGGATAATAAGCTGCAGGGATGTGCCCAAAAATGCCCTCATGCAAGCGCTCTGCTGGTAGATGGATATGTGGATGCGGCGGGTAATATTGTTTGTCCGCTTCACCGCTATAAATTCAGCTTGCAAAACGGCAGAAATGTGAGTGGCGAAGGTTATTTTTTAAAGCTTTTTCCTGTTGAAACACGCGCTGATGGCATATTTGTGGGCATAGTGGAAACGGGCTTATTTAATTGGCTCAAATAATTGCGTTTATTTTTTTGGGTAAATGTAAAAAGCCTTACTTTTGCCCTCCCAAATAGGGTACATTCCTCCTTAGCTCAGTTGGTTAGAGCATCTGACTGTTAATCAGAGGGTCTCTGGTTCAAGTCCAGAAGGGGGAGCAGAGAAAGCTTTATAGATCGTGAGATTTATAAAGCTTTTTGTTTATATCACATTCTCGAATTTTACTTTCTATTAGTTAGTTTACAAGTTAATAACAAATGTAAACTAAAAGCTATTTTAGTTTACATTTGCAATATCAATGTTTACTAAAAATCAAGAATATGTCAATTGGTAAATTAATAAAACAAGCAGAAGGATACATAGCCTTTATACCTGAAAGTTTTCCTTCATCAGAATTGTTAAGCTTTCCTCCTGATTTAATAGCAAAAGCTGCAAATGCAGAAAGGCTTATAGGTAAGCTTGATGGTATTACGCACGTATTACCAGATGCAGATTTTTTTCTAAGTATGTACGTTGTTAAAGATGCGACAAGCTCAGCTCAAATTGAGGGTACCAGAGCTACGATGATGGATGCATTGGAAATGAGTGCGGGAGTAAATGTAAAAGATACGGATGCTAATGATATTTTATTTTATATAAAGGCTCTAAACTATGGGGCGCAAAGATTAAAAGAATTTCCTTTTTCATTACGTTTTATTCGTGAACTACATAAAGAATTAATGAGTGGTGCCAGGTCTTCACATTTTTCTGATCCTGGAGAATATAGAAAATCACAAAACTGGATAGGTGGAGCAACATTGCAAAGTGCCTCATTTGTGCCGCCGCCGGTAGAGGCAATGCATAAGGCATTGTCTGATTATGAAAAATTCATTCATGATAAAACATTAATGCCTGTTTTACAAGCAGGTATTTTGCATGCACACTTTGAGACCATCCATCCTTTTTTAGATGGAAATGGAAGAACGGGACGTTTACTGATCACTTTATTTTTATTTGAAAGAGCCATACTGGAAAAACCGGTTTTATTTTTAAGTAGCTTCTTTAAAAAAAATCAACAAATGTATTATGATAAGCTTGACGCATATCACCATAATAAAATGAACGAATGGTTACATTTTTTTTTAGATGGCGTAATAGAAACTGCTAATAATAGTATAGAAACTTCAAAAAAAATAACAGCACTACGTGAAATAGATATGCGTAAAATTCAGGCTTTGGGAAAACGTGAGGCAGAAAGTGGCGTAAAATTTTTACAGCATTTATTTACAAATCCTATTGTAAGTAATATAATGGTTGTTAACACAATGAAATTCACCAGAGCAGGTGCTGCAAAATTGATAGAAAGATTTATTGATTTAGAGATACTCACCCCTGCGCACGATTCTGCGAAATACGGGAAAACTTATATTTATGATAAATACATTGCTATTTTTTATGAATAAAAGGTTTAGCCAGTTTAGAAACTGTAGATATTTTAGAAATATGTTACAGGAATCCTTGCGCTAGTTGGAGAAAATACATTTTATAATTCTTCTTCTTCGTATGTTATTGGAAAGAAAATTTTTGGGTCATAACCATCACAGTAACCTGTAGGAATGTTTTTAATAAATTCATATCTTGTTATATACTTTTTCTCTTTCCATTTTTTTCCAAATCTTGAAACTACATTAAAAAAAAGAACATACAATTCAGGATTAGAAAGTTGAGCTCTATAAATTTTTATTAGGTCTTTTTTCTCATCTATTGACAAAAACTTATTATCATCAATCAGTTTTATGGCATTATACATATTTCGAAAATAAGTACTCAAGCTTGTCTGATTTGTTCGCCCTAATTTCAAGTGCGCGTTTTGCTCAATTTTTATTAATAACTCTTCAATTAAAGCTTCGTGGTAAGGATATTTTTTTAGTTTTTCCTTTATAAATAATATCCAGCCACTATCAATACCGAAAAAAAATACGATATAGGTAATATCAATTATTTCAGTTTGATTAAACTTGTAATTATTTTTTTTATTAATTTCTTCTACTAACCTAAGTAACTCATGAATCTGTATTTTGAAAACTACAAACGCTCTTCTTCCATCACTTTTGTAATCCTTGTCTAAATCAATATGTTGTATACTCAGTGACCTAACATTTTCATTATGATAGTCAATCATTTTAAAAAAATGATTTCTTGATTCAGTTTTTTTAGCTTCGATATTTTGATTGTAAATAGAATATATTAATAATAGCACACTTAATATAGAAAATAATGTTCCAATATATCCTCCAAAAAATTCGCCAAATTTTGATGCTAACTCTGTATCAACAGAAAATGATGTATTAAAATATTTCGGATTAAAAATTACAAAGAATAGCGAGATAAATCCTATTAAAGCAAATATAGTTATGAATGCAGTAAGAAGTTTTTTCATGGGTTACGTTATAAAATTAATATAGAAGTCACTCGATAATATAATACCCCAACAAAAATCGTACGGGGAATGTCAAAATATTCAATCTACAATTGGTAAAATAATTAGTCTTCTTCTTCGAGATCATTTTGAATCAACCAATTGTATATTTCTTCTAAAAATTTAATTTGTGATTCTTGACCAACCCAACTATGTACATTATCATTACGAATTTTATTAAATTCTACTAACCAACTAGTTTTAGCCTCGGCATTAAGTTGATCTTGCCCCTGTTTTGTAAAATCCTTCAATAACCATGATTTATTATGCATAATAATGTCTCTATAGTCAATTATATGCAGGCAATTCCAAGGTTCGATTTCCTCATCTTCATCTTCTACTTCTCTGTTTTTTTGACTAGAGAGACTTTCTGCATTCTTATAAACGGGAAGAGGAACTCCCTTTTTCCACCAATTCTTTTCATATTTTTCAACTAATCTTTCTTTTAAAACCCGGTTTAAATGCTTTTCAATTCCTTTTATATATTTTATTGCGAGATCATTTAAAAACTGGGCTTTTTCATCATCATATTTTTTTAAAGATGCCGGATTAAAAGTGGGATAAGAATCGCGAATTACTTTTTGCAGCCTGTGCCAATAATCTGTCCTACCTGATAATCCATAACTCTTCCGATAATTTAGTCGCTCATCTATCGATATTATCTTAAAATGATTAACAATCGGTTGTAAATATTTAATTGTTTTACTTACAATTAAATCAAGTTTATGTTTTTTGGGATCAATAGTATTATTTTCATTAAGAAAATTTACTATATCGTTCAATAGTAAAATTAAGACATAAATGGTCGCATTAATTGTTATAAATCCATTTTCTCCTTCTCCCAAATCCCAATCATTTGAGAGTTCTTCTTTTAAATGATCAAAACATGCTACTATGAAGTTAAAAATATTATCGTGGGTTTTATCAAAATTGCCATTATAAAAAGTGCCGTTTTCTTTCACTATATCTTTCGAAAATTTACCATAAAAATTTGTTTTGTTTAATGCTGTACTAATGGTATCTAAAGTAATACATGTGCGTTTTGTTTTATTATCTTCTCCTACAATAATTCTGCCAAACAAAGGAGACGCTTTTTCTTCTCCTAAGTCAATAGCTAATAATAATTTCGAAGCCCTCGCTGCTTCATTTAAGTTTGCTGATCCCCATAACAAATCTGCGTTTAAAGTATTTTTTAAATTTTTAGGGATCGCTTTTTGATTTTCATTTATTTGCATAAATATTTCGATCTGTTCTTGGCGATCTAAGTTTTCAAATGCAACTACAGGTATTGAGTTTGTCGTTTTATAATCAGAATTAGCATAACCATAAAGGCGATGTTGACCATCTATTATAAAAGCAGATTTATATTTTTTTGGCAGATGAAGTAGCCCAATTTTAGCAATAGTTCCATCGGATTGTGTATTTGCTCTATCAAATCTTAGGCTTCTATCCGTCTCAATATTTATTATAATAGAATTAGCAAAATACCCACCGGCATTTATAAATTTTTCAATAGATAGAAGCCTTGATTTTTTATATCAATTAACTGTGTATTAAGATCGCTAAGATAAAATTTGCCTTTTTGATTGCTAATATTGAAGAAAACTGCAGCTCCGCCCAAAAATGGTTCGTGATAATTATTAAATTTTTGGGCTGAAAGATACTTTGAGATGGTAGGAAGACTCCAACTTTTTCCGCCTGCCCATCGTAAAAAAGGTATAGGTTTTGGATTATTGATTATAGGTGTAGGCAATTATTATTTGTGTTAATTGAAATTAAATATATAATAATATTTTTCAAAAACCGTATTATTCTCATTTTTTAATGGAAATATCTATTAGCATTCACATTTATGACTTAATAAAACCCACCAACGCAAGTCTTCCTAAGGACGACTTGTGTCTATCATTCGCTAGTTTCCCAACTGGCGAATATTAAACTATTTTGAAAATATTTTCTATTGCTTCCTTCGTCAATTGCTTATTTTAGTTGAAAGATACTTGGCATCAAGGAAGTAAATAATTTTATACTTATATAAAACCATTATGATCAATTTATCTCATATTGATAATCAAATTCGCTGTGTTACGAATTTCGAAGACCTTGTTTCCACGCCTTTTCATGGAGAAAATAATGCGATTTGCTGGACCCGTAAACTACAAGGTGATTTTTCTGAGATCGTTGAAAAGGTAGCGCTAAACGAAAATGTAGTGGTACTTGATCCCGGGGAGCTTCGTGAACTTAGCTTGAGTGAACAGGGGCAACTTGCCCGTGAAATTCTTTTACATGATCTACAGCTGTTAAAAGCTCATGGCGCATCGCCGGTCCTTAACCTGATCAGGTGCTACGAAAGAGATGATGCCTATCCGTTTTTTCCAACGGATGTTTATTCTTTTCATGTAGACCGGTCTCCTGTACCAACCGATACTTTTTTATGCACTTACTATGGCGAGTCGAGTGAAATAGTATCAAATGCAGAAGCCGAACAAAAAGTGCTTATTCCGGAAATACGTGACGAACTCAAAAAACTATATCATGGAGCAGCCGAAGGTTTTGACTCATTTTTAAGTGAGCATTTTTTTGATCTACACTACAGGGCTACTCCTGCCGCACGCCCTTTGAGCCTAGGCCTTGGTAACTTATGGAGGTTGGCGGTCGATCATCCCGGAAGCCAGGTTCTTCCCTGTGTTCACCGGGCTCCAACCGAAAAAACCGGAGAGCACCGGTTGTTGATGATCTGTTGAATACAAATCAATTAAGTACTGAAGAATTTTTTCATTGGCAATTACTAATACTAATCTCTCCAGATATAGGAAAGTATAAAATTTAAAAACTCTTGTCATCCTGAGGAACGAAGGACCTGATCATTAATCAATCATTCTGCTGGTTTGGAATAAGATGCTTCGTGCCTCAGCATGACAAAAGAAGGCTGAAATGTAGTGATTGTTTATTATTCGAAGAGTACTTTACTATATCTAGGAAGCTAGTATTACTAATAAAACAAAATAGTAAATAGGCTACCAATCAAGGTAACCTATGAACCAATAGCTTTTTCTATTAGCCTTATCTATATTTTATAGTATGTCTTTTTTCTTGTTGCTGCTAAACAGTAACTTCTCTCTTCACTTTCTTTTGCTATTTTATTTTTCCTCGTGGTGTCTGTATCGTGATACGTTTGTTCCACGGCAATAATTACTAAGAATAAAACAATTTACGTGCCACAATCAAAATAAATTGCCTGCTTTTTCTTATTTTTTTGATTGATCTATCGTCTCCCAATCAGTGTTATATTTGTAAACAACGATAAAAGCTTCTATGCAAGAAGATACCAATCCGGCATATTACAAAGCGTACACGATCTTAAATACCATCAACTACCCTTGTTATGAATTAGACAAGGAAGGCATTTTTGTGTTTGTCAATAAAAAAGCAGAAGAGATTTTTGACATGCGCAAAGAGGATATGCTTGGCAAAAATGTATGGGAAGTTTTTCCGCATTCCTTCAATACGCCAAGTTATGCTGCCATCAACAATGCCTTACACAAAAAAGAAGCCGCACAATACGAATATATTTCCGAGCTGTTAAAAAGCTGGGTATTGGTCAATATTATTCCTATAGAAACGGGTGCTATTGTTAGTCTTACAAAAATAGAAACGCTTCGCCAAAGCAAGGAAAATCTACAAAAAATACTCGATGCCATGCCGCAACTGGTATGGACCACCACACCGATGGGTGATGTTGATTTTTTTAACGAACAGGTTTTTAAATATACGCGCCTTACCTACGATGAGCTGAAAGCCTGGGGGTGGTCTTCCATTGCACACGCTGATGACCTCGCAGTTAATATGCCGATTATCATGAACGGCATACAAACGGGTACTGCCCTGAATTATGCCATTCGCTTAAAAAGATATGATGGTGTTTACCGCTGGCACCTCAACAAAGCGATCCCGCTCCGCAACGAGCAGGGAGAAATTTATATGTGGGTAGGCAGCTCTACCGATATCGATGATGAGAAAAAAAACAGGGACCTGTTACAATCCGTATTCGATGCGTCTTCCAATACCATCAGCTTCATGAAAAATATTCGCAATGAAGAAGGTGTCATTATCGATTTTGAATTAAATACGATCAATGAAAAAGCAAGGGTGGTATCGGGCCCAAACAGTCAGGGGAAACGATACAGCGAAGTGTTTGCTGTTGCATCCGGAATCAAAGAAAAATTTATTGATACTGCCACAACAGGTAACCCTTTACAATTTGAAACCTGCTACCCTGTTGATGGTATCGATAACTGGTATGATGTAAGAGCTGTAAAAATGGATGATGGTATTTTGATCACTTCAGAAAACATTACCGAACGCAAACTCGCAGAAGCGTCTTCTATCACTGCACTGGAAAAATTGCATGCGCAAAACCGCCAGCTTAGCGAGAGCCGCGAAATGATCAAAAGAAAAGATGAGTTCATCAACATTGTGAGCCATGAATTAAAAACACCTATTACTTCTATCAAAGGATATGTTGGCCTGATGATGGAAAAATACGGCGAATCGGAAGATCCGTTTTTATCTAAATCGATTGTCACCGTAAACAAACAATTAATAAAACTAACAGGCTTGATCAATAATTTGCTGGACGTTACGCGCATTGATATCAAAAGAATGGAATTTACGATGCAGCCATTTGATATCTGCGCAACGGTAGCGGATGCCATTGCTATTATGCAGCCAACGATCGCGCATAAACTGATCCTTGAAGGGCCGGAAAATTGTGAGGCCTATGGTGATAAAGACAGGATAAACCAGGTATTGCTGAACCTGTTTACCAATGCCATTAAATATTCGCCTACGGCAGATAAAGTATTGATCAATATAGAAAATGATCCAGGCGAAATAAAAATTACGGTAAAAGATTTCGGCATCGGCATCGACCCCGAATACCAGCACCGTATATTCGAACGCTTCTATCGTGTTGAAGGAGAGGTTGAAAAAAACTTTGCCGGATTTGGTATTGGTTTATACATTTCTGCCGAGATCATTAACAGGCACAATGGCAAAATTGGCGTTGAAAGTAAAAAAGGCGAAGGCTCTGTTTTTTATTTTTCTATCCCTACACAAGTGCCTATAACTTAGCCGTAACCTGAAATTTAGAATCTGCCTCTACCGTCACATCCTGCGTTAAAATTTCATTGGTTGTTACCTGTGTCCTCAAATTGTAAGTAGGTGATTTTACATACACGTCCAATGCTGCTGATGTTGGTATTAAAGTAATAGTATCTACATTTTGTGGAATAGTGCTAAGCGAAGCCAGTTCAATTTCATTAGATGAATCGGTAGAAATATAAATAGTGATCGATTGTAAAAAATTAAAATTTTGTCCGCTCGGGTTCGTGATTGTTAACTGTAAATTTTTAAGGTAGATATTTTTAACATGGTTTGCATCTGTATTGTTATTACTAAATGCCTCTGATGAATTACTGGTATTATTTGGGTCAGGAACATCAAAAGGCAAACTAATAGCCCCGCCACTCGGAATAGTAAAAGATGTTTGGTTTGAAATAGTGAACGTAAGCAGGTCATCAATTTTTTTGCAAGATCCGCAGAAAAGTACCAGGCTTAAACATGCAGTGTATAATAATAGCTTCTTCATAATATAATAATGATGATTTTATTATACATATGCAATTAGGGTGCCATAAGTTTTAAGGTTTAGTTGTTGGCCAGATATTTATGGCGCCTTTTATTTTTCAATACTGACTCCCTGATATAGAACTATGAACGCCTTCCGGCAAAACATTTCTAATCCATCATAATAGTTTTGTAAATTTTTAGTCTTCCTCGCTCATAGCCGCTGGGCTGTGTTCCTTCTCCAGCGCTCCTTTGGCTGCTGACTAAAATCTGCTTCGCATGATTTTGTCTAGCCTCGCTTCGCTTGGCACCACAGCCAAAGAGGCGCTTCCGCAGGAACTGATGGAATTAGCGAAGTGATTAGTGGGTATGATTTTATTTTTACCAGCTGCTTGAATTAATTACTTTCCTATATCTGGGAGTCAGTTCCTCCTAAAGTAAAAACCCACCAACAATTCTCTTCTACAAATTCCTTCCGCATTTTTACTAATGGAATATCGCCGTCTGTCGCCATCATCTTAGTACTTAATGCAGGATGAATATCCGGGGAGGCGATTGATGAGATCGCGAGGCTTATTTCATCATCAGGGCCATCAACTTGTTTAACAGCGGTTACACAATAGGTTGATGAATTGCGGGGATCACTCTGCTCAATATCATCTGTCGGATTCCCCTCCAAAGGGTTTTTCTTTACAATAATGCCGGCTTGTATATCGGTTGAAGCTTTTATTTTATTCCACATAGAATGTTTTTAGAATGGTTATTGTATTATAGCACAATCCGTTCCAAAAATTCTATTTGATATGTTTTGTTGCAAAACCTATGAGGCGATTTAATTAATTCTTAATCACTTGAAAAATAACAGACTGCCTTTTGTTTCTTTTTTGAATAGGCAATTCCGTAAGTTCCTTCATAACCGTGCGAATACAAAAAACCTGTGGCTGAAGTATCCGATTTAATATCCTGCCATAGTTGTTTATCGTAATTCTCATCCGGGTCAAATGTATCGCTTGCATCTATTGCCGGCTTATCAAAATTGCTTTCTGAAAAGAAGCTTTTCATTCTTGCTATGATCGTGTCTTCTTTTTCTTTATTTGTTGAGATTGAGTTTTCCTCATCACCCAACAAGTCAGTTGCGGGAAATTTTTCATTATGGATAACCCGCTTATTGAAATCTATTATTTTAAAAAATATTTGTCCAGTATAAATAGAATTGCCGGTAAGTATAAGTGAAAAAGTGTCTTCCTTATTTATATTGGAAAATGGATGTAAAGTGGTGATGTGAAACAGCGCTTGATTATTATCAGGTACAGTATTGGCCGAAACAATTTTCTGTGTATCTATTTGTGATGACGTTATTACACTATCTTTTAAAGGAGTAACATTTTGCCTTGCTTTATCCGGTTGCGTGCAGGAAAAAATACAAACAGCCATAAAAGTTATAAATGAAATCTTCTTGCACATGATAATAAATATAAATGCTGATCAGGTATAGAAATAATGTTTTCTTATTTATTATCGTACAAGGTGATATGGATTTTTTGTTCATTATTAAAGAAACGGATCCCTATGTATTTATTTTTCACCAAAAAGAACAGATCCTTTTCATCTTTGTAAATATAATAGCCTAAAAAATGCAGGCTGTATTTTCCTTTAAATTTTATACATTTTATTGTCCGGTTAAAATTCAGGTATACATATTCGTACTTTTCATTCGTTCCTGTGCCTATTGTAAGGAGGTGATTGGCCAATTTATAATTTGTCACATCCATAGCAATAGCCGAATCGCATGTTATGATTTTTGTTTGGTTATTGAGGATTTTCTGATCGTTATGGATCTTCCCGATAGCAAAAAGAGTACTTGAACTAAAATCAACCTTATCACCAAATAGTATATCTGATACCACATGAGGACCAATTCCAATATCCTGACCAATCGCAGTCTGACTTATTAAAATGAACAATATGATGATGGTATTCTTGATCATAGCATAATTAAATTTACTGAGCTACTTTCAGGCCGTTCTTATACTTTAGTATCTCGTATATTTTCCCGTCTATTGTATAATAATTAAGGAGCCCACTGCCATTACTGAATGTTCCTTTATACAATTTGTTCCCAGTATCGTCTACAAGTGTTTTTACATTCTCTAATAATCCGTTTTTATATATTCTTTCTGTCCATAGAAGTCCGCTTGGGTAATAAAAACGGTAATCGCCATCCATCATACCGGCTGTATAATTTGTCGATTCTTCAACGCTTCCATTTTCATAATATGATTCTTCTTTACCTTCTTTTACGTCATTGGCATAATTTGAAATCCGTTTTAATTGTCCGCCCCGGAAAAAACATTTTTCTTCGCCATTCTTTTTGTTGCTCATAAATAATTGTGAAGCAAAAGTTTTTCCGTCTTCATAATATATTTTTAAACTGCCTTCCACATTACCACCAACGTAGGTTCCAGCTGCTGCAATATTACCATCCGCATAAAAATATTGAAATGCACCATCTTCTTTTCCATTTTTAAAAGATACTTTTTTTAGGAGTGTTTTTGTAAATGTACTGTCCTCAATAATATATGTATTCCAATTCCCTGTTCTCAATCCATCTGAATAGTCTCCCTCTTCATACAACAAATAATTACTTATAATTTTTTCCGGTTGCTGATGGATGATTTGGTAAAGCGCTTCTTTACCTGCTTCATATTCATACCAATGGCCCTGACGCTTACCATTTTCATCCGATCTTCCTGTGGATTTGAAATGATCATTCACATAACCTTTTTTTGTATAATTATCGAGTATACTGTCTTTAATAAATGATGGCTGCGCCAACGAATCTAAAATATCTATTTCAACTCTTCTGTATTGAGCCGCCGGAAAAGAGTCTTCTTCATTTTGAGTTATTACAAAATTGTGGCCCTTTGTCAAGATCCTGTTAGAATCAATTCCTTTACCGATCAAATATGCTTTTACCGCTTCCGCCCTGCTCAATGATAGTTCTAGTTGCTCCATTTCACTACTATCTGTATATCCATCTATTTCAACTCTTCTCTTTTCTGCAATATTGAGATAGTCAGCCAGCGAGTCAAGGGATTTATAATATTCCGCCTGTACATCATGTTTATTAAAGAGAAAAAGACAATCCCTAAAAGATTTTGGCGCTTCGTACTCTATATCGATCCTGAAAGGAGTTACGAACCTGGTAGTAGTCGTATTTAAAGAAGGGATATCTAAAACGGTGGCAGATGTAAATGCTTTATTTCCTAAAACGATCGTTTCATAAGAATCTCCCGGTGGTAATTGCAAAGAAAAACTACCCTCTATATCTGTAAATGCCGGATACTCTTTCCCTGTTT
The DNA here is from genome assembly GCA_035485735.1 of Ferruginibacter sp. Taxonomy (GTDB): domain Bacteria; phylum Bacteroidota; class Bacteroidia; order Chitinophagales; family Chitinophagaceae; genus Ferruginibacter. The sequence continues at coordinate 262,454 of DATHNS010000025.1, read as the reverse complement.
TTTTTGCTTTTAAAACAACCATTAAATTATATAAGGCTTCGTGTTTTTCATCCGTAACAAAAACATTTACAGTAGCATCCCTGTCTGACTGTTCATCAGAAACAGTATTATACGTATGCTGATAATTTTGAGTATAGTTTGTGTAGTCAAACTGCCCGTTACCTTTTAAGATGGTTAAAGTATTGGTTCCCAGATCAAGTTGTACTACTCCGATTTTTTTAATCGCGGATTGTCCTAGCAAAAGTGGAGCATCAAGATCTTTTACAATGAGGGCCTTGATATTATATAATTGCAGTCCTGCAAATTCAATCTTTTTAATATTAATAACATAGCCCTTTGATACTTCACCATCCGCATTCATATAGTCGGTAACACCTAAAATATCACTGCTACTTAATGATCCCTGTTCTAACATATATATTGCTTCTCCCAAAGAAATGGTGACATCGGAAGCACCGGTATCAAAAGCAAAGGCAAGGTCAACCCCATTTATCTTACAAGGAATGATGGAAACGCCGCCCTCTCTTTTCATTTTAACGACTGTTTGCGATAAACATACTTGCACACTTATAAATGTAGCAATGAGGGTTAATAAACATTTTACGCTTTTATTCCATCGCAATTTTTTGGAAAAGTTCATATAGTCAACACCGGGGTATACTGCTCGCATATTAGGGATCTATAAAGAATAAAAAAAGTTAATAAGTCGAAGTAAAAATAAGGATTAGTTCTGATCTGTATCAACTACCTATAATCAAATTTCGGCTTCTTCTTTAGAGTAGTTATTTTTATCCATCACTTAACAACATTAACATGAAAAGGCTGCTTGTCATATTTCTATTTATTATTTCTGTCAATGGTATAGCACAAACACATGCACCAGACTTTATCATCGATATGCCAACAGTAAAAGTGCCTAACAGCCTTTACAATACTATTCAATATATCGACCTAAGACCTGATAGCAGCTTCGGTTTTCTTCAAGCGGGCACTTTTAATAGAAAAACCAATGTAGTAGTGACTATTCCGCTGGCGACGCAACTAAGCAACCTGTTACATGCGCTGACAGACAGCACTGCAAAAAATGGCGAGCTGTTATTACAGATCAACCGATGTAATTTTTCGGAAATAAACACTGCAGATACTAAGAAAAGTTATTGCCAGCTTCAGGCAATATTGTACGGAGGAAAAAATGGGCACTATCAAAAATTACAATCATTCGATTCCGTTATAACAATTGAATCAACAACCGATATCACAAAAGAATCATTAAAAAATGTAGGTTATACCCTAACAACATTGATCGCACAAAACCTCTTGAAGGTGCCCACGGATTCCATTGATTATTCTTTGACTGATATTATTAAAGCTGATAGCCTTGAACAATTAAATATCCCTCTTTATACTGCCACCACTTACACTGATGGTTTGTATTATACGTATCAATCTTTCAGAAATCAGGCGCCTGACGGAAAGATAACTGCCAAACAAAAGGATTCTGCAACGATCTCTTCTGTAAAAACAGCACAAAAAGATGGCTCCCTAACAAAGCTTGATCCAAAAAGTGTGTATGCTATTGTGTACAAAGGCTGCCCTTTTATCGCAACGAGGTATGGCTTTTATCGGTTGTACAAAATAAACGGAGACTTGATATTTACCGGGGATATACAAGTTGCTGTCAACGGCATGGACCTCATGGTAGCAGGTATCATGTTCGGCCTTATTGGAGAGTTGGCCACTCAAAGAAGTGAACAGCGGGCAACCTACGAAGTAAAGATCAACCATGCCAACGGCAATTTTATCCGCCTGAAATATATAAAACCAACGGAAATACCCGATGCATTAGGGCCTTAATAAACCTGCGTTCTTACTTTATTTAACCTCAGCTATTTCTTACCTTTGCACACATTTTAATAGATTTTATTAGCTCAACCCGATACAGGATCAAATATGGCGGCCAAATACAAAGAATACCAGCAATTGAATTTACCCAATATCGGGGAAGAATTACTGGCTAAATGGGAGCAAAGCAAAGCTTTTGAAAAAAGCGTTGAACTGAGAGAAGGCAAACAACCTTTTGTTTTTTACGAAGGTCCGCCAAGCGCTAATGGTATGCCCGGCATTCACCATGTGATCAGTCGTACATTAAAAGATCTTGTCTGCCGCTACAAAACAATGCAGGGTTTCCAGGTAAAACGTAAAGGCGGTTGGGATACACATGGGTTACCGGTTGAATTAGGCGTTGAAAAATTATTAGGCATTACAAAAGAAGATATCGGAAAAAAAATATCGGTTGAAGAATACAATGCTACTTGTCGCAGAGAGGTCTTAAAATACAAAGACAAATGGGATGATATCACCAAAAAAATGGGCTACTGGGTTGATCTGAAAGATCCTTATGTAACATTCGAAAATAATTATATCGAAACATTGTGGTGGTGCCTGAGTGAATTGTATAAAAAAGATTACCTCTACGAAAGCGTAAGCATACAGCCTTATTCTCCTGCTGCAGGTACCGGTTTGTCATCACATGAATTGAACCAGCCAGGTACTTACAAAGATGTAAAAGATACCAGTGCCGTTGCGATGTTCAAAGCGGTTAATAATGCTTTATCAAAAAAATTATTCGACGCGGCAAAAAGCGAAGAGGTTTTCTTTTTAGCCTGGACCACAACACCATGGACACTTCCATCGAATTTAGGTTTAACGGTTGGGCCGAATATCGAATACGTTCTGGTAAAAACATTTAATCCTTACAGCGGTAAACCTTGCGCAGTTGTATTGGCAAAAGCATTGCTGCATAAATATTTTCCTGAGCATTTAGATGTATGGGTCGAAGGTGCAAAAACAGATCTCTATGATGCGATATCTAACTGGTTAGATAAAGGCACAGATAAAAATATCATCGAAGAAAATGCCACACTAAGAACAGAGTTCGATTCTTTAGTTAAGAAAAAACAATTGCCTTATAAGATCGTTGCAACAGTCACAGGCAATGATATCAGCGGTTGTACCTACGAACCGCTACTTCCTTTCGAAGCAAATAGCCTTACTAAAATTGAAGAAGAAACGCCGGAAGCAAAACCTTTCCGCGTGATCACTGGAGATTTTGTTACTACAGAAGATGGAACCGGTATAGTGCATACGGCGCCTGCATTTGGCGCAGACGATTATAAAGTAGGAAAGAAAAACAACCTGGGCATTTTAACCCTTGTTGATAAACAAGGAAAATTTATTGATGGCGTTGGCGAATTCAGCGGCCGTTATGTAAAGGATTATAAAAACGAAAAAGATTATGTAGATGTAAACATCGACATCTGCGTAAAGCTTAAAAAAGAGAACCGCGCTTTTAAAGTAGAAAAATACGAACATAGTTATCCGCATTGCTGGCGTACCGATAAACCCATTATTTATTATCCGTTAGATGCATGGTTCATTAAAACCACGGCAGCAAAAGATAAGATGGTTGAGTTGAATAAAACCATCAACTGGAAACCAGCTGCAACGGGCACTGGCCGCTTTGGTAACTGGTTAGAGAATATGGTTGATTGGAACCTGAGCCGCAGCCGTTATTGGGGAACGCCAATACCCATCTGGCGAACAGAAGATGGCAGCGAAGAAAAATGCATCGGCTCTATCAAAGAATTAAACGAAGAAATAAAAAAAGCGGCTGATAAATTAGGCGGCGATACCAATAAAAATTATTTACACGAAGGCATTCTTGACCTGCATAAACCATTTGTAGATGAGATCGTTCTGGTAAGCAATAATGGTGTTGCGATGAAACGCATACCTGATCTTGCGGACGTTTGGTTCGATAGCGGTGCAATGCCTTATGCACAATGGCATTTCCCTTTCGAGAACAAAGAGATATTTGCACAAAACTTTCCGGCAGATTTTATTGCAGAAGGTGTTGATCAGACAAGAGGATGGTTCTACACACTACATGCATTGGGTGCTTTACTAAAAGACAGCGTTGAAGCAGAATTAAAAAAAGCCGGGTTATATGAAACATCAGGAATGAAAGCCGCGGGCCCGCAAGCCGGCGTAGCTTACAAAGCAGTAGTGAGCAATGGTTTGGTGCTAGATAAGAACGGCAATAAAATGAGCAAACGTATCGGCAACGTAGTTGATCCGTTTGAAACCATTGATAAATTCGGTGCAGATGCAACACGCTGGTACCTCATCACCAATGCATCTCCTTGGGATAGTTTAAAATTTGATATCGAAGGTATCAAAGAAGTACAGCGCAAATTCTTTGGAACACTATACAATACGTATCAATTTTTTGCACTCTACGCCAATGTTGATGGATTTGCATTTAAAGAAAAATACATTCCGCTAAAAGAAAGGCCGGAGATCGATCAATGGATCATCTCTTCTCTAAATACTTTGATCAGCACCGTTCAGCAAAATCTGGATGACTACGAGCCAACGCAAGCGGGCCGTGCCATTGAAGAATTTGTTGATTCATTATTGAGTAACTGGTATGTGCGTTTATGTCGCCGCCGCTTTTGGAAAGGTGAATACGAGCATGATAAAATTGCTGCGTATCAAACGCTCTACGAATGTTTGGAAAAATTAAGTCAGTTGATCGCTCCTATCGCGCCATTCTTTTCTGATTGGTTATTCGTTAACCTAAATGATATCACCAATCGTTTTGCTGTTGCTTCAGTTCATCATACGGATTTTCCTAAAGCTGATCCTTCTGCAATCGATATCGCTTTAGAAAAAAGAATGCAGCTGGCACAAGATGCTTCTTCATTAATATTATCGCTACGCAAAAAAGTAAATATCAAAGTACGTCAGCCTTTGCAAAAAGTATTTATCCCTGCACTTGATGCTACAATGGCGGAAAGAATAAAACTGGTAGCAGATATTATTAAAGCAGAAACAAATATTAAAGAAGTTGATATTTTAAGCGCCGATAACGATTTTATCAAAAAGAAAACGAAAGCAAATTTTAAAACCCTGGGTAAAAAACTCGGACCAAAAATGAAATGGGCGGCCGAAATAATTGCCGGCTTCGATAATGCTACCATTGATAAAGTACAGGAAGGGCCGTATTTGTTAAACCCGGATTATAAAGTAAAAGGCGAAGAACCAGTTACCATCACAACAGAAGACCTCGAAACATCAACCGATGAAATTCCCGGGTACGAAGTGGCGAGCAAAGGTACCCTAACCGTCGCATTAGATATAACTATAACGGATGACCTTAAAAAAGAGGGTGATGCCAGGGAAATTGTAAACCGCATTCAAAACGTTAGAAAAGACCAAAATTTCGAGCTAACTGACCGAATTATTGTTACAATCTCCGAAAATGCTGGACTCATGGCATCTATCAATCAATTTAAAGACTATATTTGTCGCGAAATTTTGGCAGATTCCCTTGAGTTTGTACCCCAAATAGATGGTGGTACAGAAATTGAAGTGAACGAAGCCATTGTAAAATTGAACGTACTTAAAAAAGGATAGTTGTATGGCAACAAAAAAGAAGGTCGTAAAACCGGCTGCTAAAAAAGCAGTTAAACCTGTGAAAAAAGCTGCTCCTGCAAAGAAAGCGCCGGCTAAAAAACCGGCTGCAAAAGCAAAGCCAGCTCCTAAAAAACCTGCACCAAAAAAAGCGGCACCAGCGAAAAAACCGGTGGCTGCTAAAAAAATAGCTAAACCGGCACCAAAAAAAGTGGTTCCTGCAAAAAAAGCAGTACCCGCTAAACCAGCGCCGGTAGCAAAGAAAGTAGCTGCCAAAGTAATAGTGAAGCCTGTAGTAAAACCAATGACAAAAAAAGTAGAAGAAAAGAAGCCTGCAGCTAAAGTAATTGAGAAAACGCCGACAAAGCCTTTTCCTAAAAATGCAAAAGATATTAAGGTATTACCTCCTAAACCGGTTGTTATACCTAAGTATTCTACCAAAACAGTTCGTAAGTATCAACCGGAATTCACCAAGTCTGTTTTAGATCAGGCTGCGCCTGATCCGGGAGCTCCGTCTCAACGTTACAGCGATCCTGAATTAGCAGAATTTAAAGAATTGATCCAACGTAAATTGGAAGCGGCTAAAAAAGAATTGTCTTATCTGCACGGTTTAATTACCCGTAAAGATGAAATGGGTGGAGACGAAACCGATAACCGCTACATGACAATGGAAGATGGTAGCTTAAGCATGGAAAGGGAACAGCTTAGCCAGATGGCTAGCCGTCAGATCACTTTTATCGATCATCTAGAAAAAGCGATCATGCGCATTGAAAATAAAACATATGGCATCTGCCGTGTTACCGGCCGTTTAATAGACAAAGCTCGTTTACGCGCCGTGCCTCACGCTACACTTAGCATTGAAGCTAAGATGGGCGGAATGAAATAAATATAAATCACAAGTCATATAAAGGAGAATCGCGCAAGCTTTTCTCCTTTTTCATTTAGAGCCAGTTACTCTTTGCGCAGCATCGATGGTGTCGCACATTTTATCAGTTGAATATCTATTAAGCAATTCAAACACAACACACCCAATATTTGCTCCATCGGGGCAACCCCTTTGTAGAAATAGTCATGCTGTATTGTATCTTACTCCGTAGGAGTAAACCCATCTTATTAAATTATTAAAACAAGGGAAACTCCTACGGAGTTTAAAATTCATTTTATCTTGTTTTTCTACAAAGAGGAAACTCCTATGGGGTTTGGCCAAAATGGGCTTTTAGTATAAAGTGCCTTAAACGCTGTAACTTTACAGCACAAACAAGTGAGTTATGGCTGAAAAAGCAGAAACGAAAAGACAAAAACAGGTAGCAGGATTAATAAATGAAGAATTGAATGATATTTTCCGTCGCATGAACTTGACCATGCTTGACGGAGGAATGATCTCATTGGCATCTGTAAAAATAACACCCGATCTTTTTGAAGCAAGAGTGTACTTAAGTATGTTCCAGGTAAAAGATTCGCAGGCGGTATTACATATGTACGAAGAAAAAAACAAGGAGATCAGAAAAGAATTGGGTACCCGGGTTCGCCACCAATTACGCAGCATACCGGAATTGAAATTCTTCATTGACGATACGCTTGATTATGTATTTAAAATGGAAGAGTTGTTCGAAAAAATAAAAAAAGAAGACGAGAAGAAGAAGTAAGTTTATAGTTGAGGGTTTACAGTTTAGAAGTCTCATTCACTAAACCCTAAGCGACTAAACACTAAACAAACCTAAACTTATCACTTGAATTTCTTATTCGCCTGGAGATATTTTAAAGCAAAAAAAAGTGCCAATGCAATAAACATCATTGCGTGGGTAACCGTTAGTGTGATTGCTTTTGCTACGGCTTGTCAAATTTTAGTACTGAGCGTATTCAATGGTTTTGAAGGTTTGGTAAAATCATTGTACGCATCTTTCTACACCGATATCAATATCATTCCTGCCAAAGGCAAAACATTTATTTTAACTGCCGATCAGATCAGATCGATCAAACAACAGCCTGGCGTATACGCTATTTCATTAGTGGCGCAAGATAAAGCGCTTATCAAAAACGATTCTGTACAAACGGTTGTTTACCTGAAAGGTGTGGACGATAATTACGTGAACGTAAGCGGTGTTGCATCAAAAATTGTTGATGGAACATATAATACCGGCACATTGGACAATCCTCAATTGGTTATTGGTGCGGGTATACAAAATGCAGCAGGCATCTACGTAGAAGGCGCGTTAAAATCTCCGGCCCTCACAATCATTTTACCTAAAAGGGGCGACTACGCTATCAACGATCCGATATCATCCTTAAGCGAAGGAACCATAATGGCCAATGGTGTATTCGAGATACAGGAAGATTTTGATAATAAATATGCGATCACCAATATCAATTTTGTAAAACAACAAATGGGTTTTGGGCGTGATGAATATAGTGCCGTCGAGATTAAGCTGAATAATCCGGAGAACATAACGGCTGAACAAAAAACATTATCAAACCTAATGGGGCCAGCTTACCTGGTACAAACGAAATATGAACAAAATACCAGTTTGTATGATACATTGCGATTAGAAAAATGGGCCATCTATGCCATACTTACATTGATCTTGATCGTAGCGGCGTTTAACATGGTAAGTGCTTTGACAATGCTGGTATTGGAAAAACAAAAAGATATCAGTGTACTGCAAAGTATGGGCGCCAATAAAGACCTTATCCAGAAAATATTTTTGACCGAAGGTTTGTTGCTCGGCGCGATCGGTGCTGTTACCGGAATACTATTGGCCATTATCATTTGTGTATTGCAATTAAAATTCAAATTAATAAAATTACAAGGCGGCTCATTTTTAATAGACTATTTTCCTGTTCAATTAAAAGTGGCCGATTTTATATTGGTATCGGTAACGGTATCGATCATCTCCTTTATCGCTTCCTGGTTTCCTGCACGCAAAGCAGCACGGCAATCTTTTGAATTACGTGGTTCTTAAAATCAGGAATGCAATTTGCTAGCTTCAGCAATATCCAATTACCGAAATAAAAACTTATATTGAATAAAATATGAATTACACATTCATTGAAAATGTAATTCGTTATTTTTTGAAAATATTTTTAATAATAAATGAACATGCAACAATACGATATTATCATAATTGGTACCGGGGCAGGCGGTGGTACATTGTTACACAAATTAAAAGATTCAGGTAAAAAAATATTGATACTTGAAAGAGGTGATTATTTACCAAAAGAAAAAGAAAACTGGGACAGTGTTGAAGTATTTCAAAAAGAGAGATATCATACCAAAGAAGTTTGGAAAACAGATGGCGATAAGGACCTGCATCCCGGAATTGGCTACTGGGTCGGCGGCAATACAAAAGTGTATGGTGGCGCGTTATTTCGTTTGAGAGAAAGAGATTTTGAAACGGTACAACATGCAGGTGGCATATCATTACCATGGCCAATAAAATATAAGGACCTCGAACCATATTATACTGCTGCAGAAAAATTATACACCGTGCATGGTAAAATGGGTGATGATCCAACAGAACCTTACCGAAGCAGTGAGTATAGTTTTCCTCCTGTTAGTCATGAACCGCGTATACAGGAATTGCATGATGACCTAGTGAAGTTTGGCCACAAACCTTTTTATTTACCCATCGCCATCAAATTAAACGAGGCAGATATGCCTAACAGCCCATGCATCCGTTGCAATACCTGCGATGGTTATCCCTGTATGGTACATGCCAAAAGTGATGCTGATATCAATTGCACACGCCCTTCTTTGAATGGGAATATTACTTTACTAAGAAATTTTAAAGTAAATAAATTAGTAACGAACGCGAACGGCACCACGATCGATTATGTGGAAGGAGAATACAATAATGAAATAGTACAATATAAAGCAGATATAGTTGTTGTTTCCTGCGGAGCAGTTAACTCCGCAGTATTGTTGTTAAACAGCGCTAATAATAAACATCCCAACGGGTTGGCCAACGGAAGCGATCAGGTCGGTAGAAATTTCATGAAACATTTAAATGAAGCCATGCTGGCGATCAGCAGTAAACCGAATCCGACAAAATTTCAAAAAACCTTAGCGGTAAATGATTATTACTGGGGAGATAAAGATTACCAGTTTCCCATGGGACATGTGCAAATGCTGGGTAAATCAGACAGGTTTCAATTAGAGCCTGATGCTCCTTTTTTTACACCGAACCTGGTGTTAGATGAAATGGCAAGCCATTCAGTAGATTGGTGGATGACTGGCGAGGATCTTGCCGATCCTGATAACAGGGTACGCGTCATCAACGGACAAACTCATTTGGATTACAAAGAAAATAATACAGAAGGTTTTAACAGGCTGATCAAAACATGGAAAGAAGTGTTGGTTAAAATAGATGCGGCAGAAAGCTTTCTTCATTATGGTGTGAACGTTCGCAAAAGGATCCCGCTTTCAGGAATAGCGCACCAGGTTGGCACGGCAAGGATGGGCACAGATCCAAAAAATTCTGTAGTGGATACAAATTGTAAAGCGCATGAAGTAGATAATCTATATATTGTAGATGGCAGTTTTTTTCCATCGATCGGAGCCGTGAACCCTTCACTAACGATCATGGCTAATGCCTTACGTGTAGGTGATCATTTACTGGAAAGAATGAAATAGATTTTTATAGTACACTCTAACAAAATAAATTCAAATGAATCCCAATCCAAAATTAAAGGGCCAGTCTGCATTGGTCACGGGCGCCAACAGCGGCATTGGTAAGGCTGTCGCCATCGCGTTAGCAAATGAAGGCGCTAATACAGTTGTCAATTACGTAACGCATCCTGAAGACGCACAAGCGGTAGTAGACGAAATAAAAGCCAATGGCGGAAATGCTATTGCATTACAAGCAGATGTTAGTAATGAGGCGCAGGTACAAGCAATGTTCCAGGAAATGTATAAATCATTTGGCACCATCGATATTTTAGTGAACAACGCCGGGCTTCAAAAAGATTCTCCCTTTGAAAGCATGAGTCTGGCTGATTGGCAATTGGTGATCAATGTAAACCTTACCGGGCAATTTTTATGCGCGCGTGAAGCGGCAAGAGAATTTATACGCAGGGGAATTGTACCGGAAAGAAGTCGTGCTGCAGGAAAGATCATTTGTATGAGCAGCGTACATGAAGTTATTCCATGGGGCGGCCATGTAAACTACGCAACGAGCAAAGGCGGCATCATGATGTTGATGAAAAGCATGGCACAGGAATTGGCGCCTAAAAAAATAAGGATCAATAGCATTGCGCCGGGTGCCATTCAAACACCTATTAATAAATCGGCTTGGAGTACACCCGATGCGCTGAATAGTCTGCTGACATTAATACCCTATAATCGGATTGGAGAACCCGAAGATATTGGTAACTTAGCGGCCTGGCTGGCAAGTGACGAATCTGATTATATTACCGGTGCTACTATTTTTTGTGATGGTGGTATGACTTTATATCCGGGATTTTCAACCAATGGTTAATTTATGAGCGATAAAAATATAACGGCAGAGCATAGACGCATTCAAGAGAATAAAGAAAAGGAGATTCCGTTAGAAAAATGGGGGCCTTACTTAAGTGAGCGGCAATGGGGAACAGTGAGGGAAGATTACAGTGCGGGCGGAGATGCCTGGAACTATCTTTCGCATGACCAGGCGCGCAGTCGTGTATACAGATGGGGAGAAGATGGACTGGCAGGCATTTCAGACTACATGCAAAACCTTTGCTTTTCTGTTGCTTTATGGAACGGAAAAGATACGATATTAAAAGAACGTTTATTCGGCTTATCGAATGGCCAGGGTAACCATGGTGAGGATGTAAAAGAATTATATTATTACCTCGATAATGTTCCCTCGCATTATTACATGAAGTACCTGTATAAATATCCGCAGCAGGCATTTCCTTACCAGGATATCATTAATAAGAACAGGAGCCTTTCAAAAAATGAGCCGGAGTATGAATTATTGGATACCGGCGTTTTTAAGGATAATAAATATTTCGATGTATATGTAGAATATGCAAAGAACAACAGCGAAGATATTTTTATTAAAATAGATATTGTCAACCGTGGCTCGGATGCCGCGCCAATAACGGTGCTGCCTACCCTATGGTTTAGAAACAGATGGCAGTTTGATGCTTCCACTGCAAAGCCATCTATTCAATGGATCAGCAACACAGAATTAAAAACTACGCACGAACCTATCGGTGAACATCATTTATATTTTAAAGGTGCGGGGCAAATATTAATTACGGAAAACGAGACCAATACGGAACGTGTTTTAGGCAGAACAAATGTTACGCCTTATGTAAAGGATGCTTTTCACGATGCGATCATATCAGGAAAAAATACAGATGCGCTCATCAAAAAAAAGGAAGGCACGAAAGTGGCGCCTGTTTACAGGTTAACGGTCGATGGCAATTCTTCCAAACAAATTTATTTACGTTTAACTAATACTGCAACCGATCTTCCTTTTGCTGAAGGCTTCGAAACAATATTTGACCTGAGAAAAAAAGAAGCCGACGAATTTTATCAATCGATACTTCCTCCGGGCACCAATGAAGACATGGCCAATATTCAGCGCCAGGCTTTTGCAGGTTTATTATGGAGCAAACAATATTATCATTATGATGTGGAAAAATGGATGAGTACCAGCGATGGTGTAACACCGTTATCTCCTGAAAGATTGGAAGGGCGCAATCATGAATGGAAATATTTAAAGAATCAGGATGTTATATTGATGCCGGATAAATGGGAATACCCATGGTATGCCGCATGGGATACTGCTTTTCATTGTATTGCTATTGCTGCCATTGACCCCACCTTTGCAAAGGGACAATTGATATTGCTGATGCGCGAATGGTACATGAATCCTTACGGACAAATACCTGCCTACGAATGGAACTTTAGTGATGTAAATCCTCCGGTACATGCATTTGCTTCATTAGGTGTTTACCGTGCGGAAAAAGATGCTACCGGCGTAGGCGATGTGCAATTTTTAAAACGCATATTTCAAAAGCTGATCATCAATTTTACCTGGTGGGTAAACAGAAAAGATGCGAATGGTAATAACATTTTTGAAGGAGGGTTTTTAGGCCTGGATAATATCGGTGTATTTAACCGCAGCATTCAATTGCCCGATCAGATAGCATTAGAACAAGCTGATGGTACCAGCTGGATGGGCATGTACGCTTTGAATATGTTGGATATTGCTTTAGAGATCGCCTTAACGGATGATGCGTTTGAAGATACCGCTACCAAATTCTATGAGCACTTTGTATTGATAGCTGATGCGTTGAACGAATTGAATTTATGGAACAGTGAAGATAATTTCTTCTATGATGTGTTGTGTTTAAAAGGTAAATTACCGGTGGCATTAAAAGTACGTTCTATTGTAGGTGTTGCACCGGTGTTTGCAGTATCAATTATCAGTAAATACAGTATGGACAAGTTGAGTGATTTTGCTAAACGTACTGCATGGTTTGATAAATACCGTATCTACAATAACGATTACTTGCCTAATGAAAACAGGGCAGACAGTGACGATGCTTTATTGTCATTGGTTCCAAAAGAAAGATTGGTACAGATACTTGATAAACTATTAGATGAAACAGAATTTTTATCGAAAGGTGGTATCAGGGCTTTATCAAAATACCACGATAAAAATCCCTACTCGATTACTATACAAGGCATTAATTATTCCATTGAATATGATCCAGGAGATTCTACTTCTGATTTTTTTGGCGGTAATAGTAACTGGCGCGGGCCGGTTTGGTTCCCGATCAATTACCTTATTATCAATGCGATTAAAAAATACGGTGAATATTATAAGGACACCTTAAAAGTTGAATGCCCGAGAAATTCCGGCGTTATGATGAATTTAGAAGATGTTGCTTCAGAGTTGACCAAGCGTATCTTATCTATTTTTGAAAAAGATGAATTAGGTGAACGTCCTGTATATGGAGAATACAACGCATTCTATAAACTTCCCGAAAATAAGGACCTAATATTATTTCATGAATATTTTCATGGAGATACCGGTAGCGGTTTAGGTGCCAGTCACCAAACAGGCTGGACCGCACTGGTAGCAAATTTGATCGGCACTGTATAATTAAGTGATAAGGTAAAAGTGAAAACCCAAAAGTGAAAACATTGTTCTCTGCTTTTGGGTTTTTACTTTTCAATTTTACCTTTACTTTCTGATCTCCGCCTGTAATTCTTTTTCATACGATGCAATGATCTTACTCATCATCGCATCAATGTCTTTATCTGTCATTGTTTTTTCTTCATCCAGAAAAATAAAATTTACAGCCAGCGATTTTTTATTAGCGCCTAATTTTTCACTTTCAAAAATATCAAATAAGCTGATCGATTGCAATCTGTTGACTTGCGCATTCTTTGTTGCTTTTTCAACCTGTTCATATTTCAAGCTTTTATCAACAACAATTGCCAGATCCCTTTGTACTGCAGGAAATTTTGAGATCTCTTTATATTCGATCTTTGCTTTTTTGCTTAAAGCAATTAATTGTTCCCAATCAATATCAATATAAAAAACAGGTTGTTTAATATCAAAAGTAGCTAGGTTTTTTTTATCCATACTTCCGATCGTTGCAATATCATATTTTTTGATCTTTGCTTCGATCGCACTATCATATTTTGTGTTGGTCGATATGGTGTATTCAGTTAATCTTACGCCGGCTAATTCAATGATTTTTTCGAATACCGCTTTTGCAAAATAAAAATCTGCTTTATCACCTTTGCCTTTCCAGCTGTCAACAGTTTTTTTACCGGTGATGTAAATACTTAAATGTTGCTTTTCTGAATAGTTACCAATACCGCTTGTAGCATAGGTCTTGCCAAATTCAAATAATTTCAGATCAGTATTCTTGCGGTTCAAATTATGTGCAATACTTTCCAATCCTGTTTCCATCATGCTTGGGCGCATTACATTTAGTTCTTCGCTTAGGTTATTGATCATTTTTACAGTTGTCTGTAAAACTTCGTTAGAAAAATAAGCGCTGTTCGTGATCGAGTTCGTAAATATTTCGTTGAAGCCTTCGCCTACTAAATAGTTGGCGATCTTTTCTTTGTATAGCGCATCATGTGCCAATGTTTCTACCGAAGGTGAAATAGTAATAGCAGATGGTATCTCCACATTATCCAATCCATCGATGCGCATTATTTCTTCAACAATATCTGCAGCGATCGTAATATCGGGTTTGCTATATGGAACGGTATAACTCATTTGTTCAGCATCTTCCTTTATCAACTCAAAACCAAGACTCGTTAAAATACTTTTGATATTGGCAGCAGGATAATTTTTGCCGCTTAATTTTTTCAGGTAAGCATATTGGATCGTTACTTCAGCTTTTGCTTTCGGTGCAGGATATACATCAATAACTTCAGAAGCAATTTTACCACCCGCAATTTCTTTAATTAATAAAGCGGCTCTTTTTAAAACATTTACGGTGTTGCTGATATCAACTCCTTTTTCAAAACGTGTTGCGGCGTCCGTACGTAATCCATGACGGAACGATGTTTTACGGATACTCGTCGGACTGAACCAGGCACTTTCTAAAAAGATATCCGTTGTTGTATTTTTTACACCGCTTGTCAGCCCACCAAAAACACCGGCGATACACATTGGTTCGCTTTCGTTGCTGATGATCAGGTCTTCCGCAGATAACTTTCTTTCTTTTTCATCCAGCGTAATAAAAGGTGTTCCTTCTGCTACATTTTTTACGATCACTTTATTCCCTTTGATCTGACTGGCATCAAAAGCATGAAGCGGCTGACCGGTTTCATGCAAAATAAAATTCGTGATATCTACAATATTATTGATCGGGCGAAGTCCGATGCTTTTTAGTTTTTGTTTTAACCAGGCTGGACTTTCAGCAACTGTTACTCCTTTAATGCTAACACCACTATACCGCTGACAAGCTTCTTTGTTTTCAATGGTTACACTTATTGGCAGCTCATTGCTATCTGCTTTAAAATCGCTTTTAAATGGCAGTTTAACGCTGGTTTCTTTTTTGTTATGGTAAGTCAGGTATGCGCAGACGTCTTTGGCAACACCCAGATGACTCATCGCATCCATTCTGTTGGGCGTTAGTCCTATTTCGAAAATAAAATCTTCGTTGGGTTTAAAATAATCAGCCGCAGGCGAACCAAGTTTTGTATCAGCAGGCAATATCATAATGCCTGCATGACTTGTTCCTAATCCGATCTCATCTTCAGCGCAGATCATCCCGAAACTTTCGGTTCCGCGGATCTTTGCCTTTTTCATCGTCATTGGTTCTCCGCTTGATGGATAGATGGTAGAGCCTACTGTAGCCACGACTACTTTTTGTCCTTTTGCAACATTGGGTGCGCCGCAAACGATCTGTAATAATTCGCCGGTTCCAATATCAACTTTAGTGATGCTTAATTTATCTGCATCGGGATGTTTTTCGCATTCCATTACTTCGCCGATAACCAGGCCCTGCAATCCACCCTTTAGTTCCTCGTATTTTTCAAGCGTTTCCACTTCCAATCCTATTGATGTTAAGATCTTACTTAGCTCTTCCGGGGCAACTGTTTCAGGCAAATATTCACTAAGCCAATTGTAACTAATAGTCATTTATTACTGATTAATTTTTTCTAATAAGTTGCAAAGATAGCTATTGGCAGTAAAGTGTAAGCAATGGAAGCACAGGAATCAAAAAACAAGTGGAAAAAGGAGGGATACTAATCAAAGTATTGACACAAAACAAGTGAAAAAAAAAGCCGTTTCCTGAATAAAAAAAACAGCCAAAAATAAAGTTGTGGAGAAAAAAGGAATCGGCGGCAATTGTGCTGAATTTTCTATGTGAATATTTATGTTAATAGGCGTTAATAACCTAACTTACGGAGTGGATTTCCTGTGGATAATCATTATTAAAAAGTTCATAACACGGCTATGTTAATAAACGGTAAAGTTTCGCTGTTACCTTAGCCGTCCTGCATAATTCTAAAACATCCTTTTATCATTCTGCAGCGCTAACAATTTCAGCTGACTAACCCAGTAATAAGTAAACAAAAATGGATCTAACTAATCTCAATAAAGACAGAAAGCCAAGGCGCAAACCTTCCTTGGATCTCGGCTCAATGGTATTCGGTAAAGTACCGCCGCAAGCCAAGGAATTAGAAGAAGCTGTTTTAGGTGCAATCATGTTAGAGAAAAGTGCTTTTGACACGGTAGTAGAAATTTTAAAGCCCGAATGTTTTTATTCAGAAGCGAATCAACGTATTTTTAAATCAATGCAATCATTGGCACAAAAGAGCTTGCCGATAGATTTGTTAACGGTTGTTGAAGAATTAAAAACCAAAGAAGAACTTGACCTGGTAGGTGGTGCTTATTATGTATCCAAACTAACCAATTCCGTAGTTTCTTCTGCCAATATTGATGCACACTCGCGTATCATTTTACAAAAATTTATTCAGCGTGAATTGATCCGCATCAGTGGAGAGATCATTGGTGATGCATACGAAAACAGCACCGATGTGTTTGACTTATTAGATGACGCTGAAAGTAAATTATTTGAAATAACCAATAATCACCTTCGTAAGAATTTTGATGATATCAATACGGTTTTGGTAAAAACCATTCAGCGTATTGAAGATATGCGTAGCCGCGATGAAGATATCTCCGGCGTAACAAGTGGTTTCCCTACGCTAGATAAAATTACTTACGGATGGCAGCCAACAGATCTTATTATCTTGGCGGCTCGTCCTTCAGTTGGTAAAACGGCTTTTGCCCTGAATCTTGCGCGCAGCGCTGCTTTACACCCAACTAAACCTACAGCCGTAGCATTTTTTAGTCTGGAAATGAGTGCAGGACAGCTGGTACAAAGAATACTAAGTGCGGAAAGTGAAATATGGTTAGAAAAAATTTCCCGTGGTAAATTAGAGGACCATGAGATGAAACAGCTCTATAAAAAAGGTATCGAAAAGTTAAGCAACGCTCCGATCTTTATTGATGACACGGCAGCCTTAAATATTTTTGAGTTAAGAGCAAAATGTCGCCGTCTAAAAAACAAACACAATGTTGGTTTGATATTAATTGATTACTTACAATTAATGAGTGGAACAAGTGATGGAAAAAATGGCGGTAACAGGGAACAAGAGATCAGTCGTATTTCAAGAGACCTAAAGGGTTTGGCAAAAGAATTACAAGTACCGATCATTGCACTGAGCCAGTTAAGCCGTGCTGTAGAATCAAGAAAAGAAGGCAATAAAATGCCGCAATTAAGTGATCTGCGTGAATCAGGAGCGATCGAGCAGGATGCAGATATGGTTATGTTCTTATACCGCCCGGAATATTATGATATCAACCAGAACGAAATGGGCGAAAGCAATAAAGGCGAAACCCATGTAAAAATTGCAAAACATCGTAACGGTAGTTTGGAAACAATTAAGCTAAAAGCATTGCTACATATCCAAAAATTTGTAGAAGATGAAAGTTCCGGATTCGGCGATGGTGGCGGATTCCCTTCTGGCAGCGGAGGCGGCAATTGGAAACCGATAAAACCTGAAACCGGTGGAAATAGTGATGGCGCTAAATTATACATTCAAAAAGGCAGCAAAATGAATGATAATGAATTTGACGATGATGCTCCTTTTTAAATAAGAGAAAAAATTAAATTAATATTGCTCACTTAACTGTGAGCTTTTTTTATGGCACTACCTTTTTTTTACGCAGAAGAATTAACCACGAATACAGCGCAATGTGTTTTGAGCGAAGAAACATCAAAACATGTAGTACAGGTATTGCGTATGCAAATTGGTGAACAGCTACAATTAACTGATGGCAAAGGAAATTTATTTACATCCGCCATTATTGATGATAACAGAAAAAGATGCCAGGTAAAAATTGAGGCTATACAGCAGCAACCTGTACCAAAAAAGCAAATTAGCATTGCCATCTCCCTCGTAAAAAACAATACCCGCTTTGAATGGTTCTTAGAAAAAGCAACAGAGATCGGTGTAACAGAAATTATTCCGTTGATCTGCGAAAGAACAGAGAAGCAAAGTTTTCGCCATGATAGAATGAAAGGTATTTTAGTGAGCGCGATGTTGCAGAGCCAGCAGTGCTGGTTACCCAATTTACACGAAGCAACAAAATTTACTGAGCTGATAAAAAGATCGGCACATCAACAAAAATTAATTGCGCATTGCGAAGAAGATAATAAGCAGCCGATCAATCAGTACATTAATCAATCAACCAATCAATTAATCTGTATCGGGCCTGAAGGTGATTTTAGTAAAGAAGAAATTGCGCTGGCTTTGAAGAATAATTTTATTCCTGTGGCTTTAGGTGAAACGAGATTACGAACTGAGACCGCGGGAATTGTTGCTGCAACCTTATTATACGTTGTGTAAGGCAAATGTTCAATTTTCAACTATCAATGTTCAATGCTCAATTAATTAATACAAGCCGAATGCTTTTGCAGTTTAAAATTGAACATTGAATATTGAGCATTGAACATTTATTTGTCAATTAACGAAGAACAGATATTCTTCACAATAGCGGGACCTTCATAAATAAACCCGGTCCAAACCTGTACCAATACTGAACCTGCTGCTATTTTGTCTTTTGCATCTTCACCAGTAAAAATTCCACCGCTACCGATGATCGGTATTTGTCCGTTCGTTTTTTGGTTGATGTATTGGATGATCGAAGTTGATCTTTCTTTTGCGGGTTTTCCGCTTAAGCCGCCTGCGCCAATCTTTTCCAGTTCGGCTGCAGTAGTTTGCAAATTATCTCTTACGATGGTTGTGTTGCTTACAACAAGCCCGTCTAATTTTATTTCGAGCGCCAAACTAATTACATCATCAATTTGTGTCTCATTAAGATCCGGTGCTATTTTAAGTAAGATCGGTTTTGCTATTGAAAATTTCGAATTGGCTATTTGTAAAGTAGTCAGGATCTTCCTTAAAGAATCTTTCTCCTGCAATTCACGCAAACCTGGTGTATTCGGACTGCTAACATTGACTACAAAATAATCTACATAGTCATGTAATTTTAAAAAGCAGGTTTCGTAATCTTTCCAGGCATCTTCGTTTGGGGTTATTTTATTTTTCCCGATATTTCCACCGATGATGATGTTGATGGGATTTTTTTGGTTTCTTATTTTTTTTAATCTTTCTACAATAATATCTACACCATCATTATTAAAACCCATGCGGTTGATCAGGGCTTTATCTTTTGGTAAACGAAATAATCTTGGCGTATCATTTCCTGCCTGTGCTACCGGTGTAACGGTTCCTATTTCAACAAATCCAAAGCCTAACATTTCCAGCTCATTCAGGTAACGTGCATTTTTATCAAATCCTGCACCTAATCCAACCGGGTTTTTAAAATTCAATCCAAATACTTTCTTTTCCAATTGAGCGTTTTCTACAACAAAACAATTCGTAAGCAATCTTTTGGCAAAAGGTAGCTTACTGATCAGTTGCAGGGAATTCATTGAAAAATAATGCACCCATTCAGGGTCAAAACAAAATAAAATAGCGCGTAAAAGGTTGTACATGGTGCAAAATTAAGTTACTGTCTTGAGTTTTTTGTTTTTGAAATAAAATTGTAACTTTATATAGAAGGTTGCATAAACAACTATCTGATTTTCTCGATTGTAAATTGTTATATTTTAAACCATCTCCACATGCAAGAAGCATATATAGTCGCCGGTTACAGAACAGCCGTTGCAAAAAGCAAAAAAGGAAGTCTTCGTTTTACAAGGCCGGATAACCTGGCGGTAGATGTGATCAAAGGTTTGATGGCAACTATTCCGCAATTGGATCCAAAAAGGATCGATGATGTTATTGTGGGTAATGCAGTACCCGAGGCGGAACAAGGTTTACAGGTAGCAAGATTGATTGCCGCAAGAGCCATCGGCATCCATACAGCAGGCATTACGATCAACCGTTATTGTGGCAGTGGATTGGAAAGTATCGCCATGGCCACGGCTAAAATAAGAACCGGTATGGCAGAATGTATCATCGCCGGAGGTACAGAAAGCATGAGTTTGGTACCAACCGCCGGATGGAAAACATCACCCTCTTACGAAATTGCAAAGGATGAACCAGACTATTATTTAAGCATGGGACTAACGGCAGAGGCTGTAGCAAAAGAATACAATGTCAATCGGGAAGATCAGGATGCATTTAGTTATAAGAGCCATGTAAAAGCAGGACATGCTATTAAAAATGGTTATTTTAAATCAGGTATTCTTCCTGTTACTATTGAAGATATCTATGTTGATGAAAGCGGAAAGAAAAAAACTAAAAGCTGGGTATTTGATACAGATGAAGGCGTACGATCGGATACAACAAAAGAAGGATTGGCCAAATTAAAACCCGTATTCGCTGCAGGTGGTTCTGTTACAGCGGGCAACTCTTCTCAAACAAGTGATGGGGCTGCTTTTGTAATTGTGATGAGCGAAAAAATGATCAACGAATTGGGATTAAAACCGATCGCAAGATTAGTGAATTGTGCCGCAATGGGCGTGCACCCACGCATTATGGGTATAGGCCCAGTTGAAGCTGTACCTAAAGTATTAAAGCAAGCGGGCATGACATTGGATAAAATAGACCTGATAGAATTGAATGAAGCCTTTGCATCGCAATCGTTAGCGGTCATTCGTAAACTTGAATTAAATCAGGATATTGTCAATATTAATGGAGGTGCTATTGCATTAGGCCACCCGTTGGGTTGCACGGGTTGTAAATTAAGTATCCAATTGATCAATGATATGAAGAGATTGAAGAAAAAATACGGGATCGTCACTGCCTGCATCGGCGGTGGACAAGGGATCGCAGGTATCATCGAAAATATAAATTAGATAAAAAAGAAAATATTCTGGAGGCGTTCTTAATGGACGCCTTTTTTATAAATAATATTTTAATAATTTCAACATTGTTGCAAAAATCATATATTTGCCATCTGATAGTTATTTATGTTGTATAAAAATTCTTACATACGAAGTAGCGTGGCCGGCCTATTGCTGGTTCTTTTTGCTTTTAGTGTAACACCCAGAAATATATTACATGAGCTGTTTGCCAACCACACGGATGAAACTACTTTATCAAAGAAGTCGGATGCTGCCCAGTTAAAAAAACTGGATCTTCTTTGTAAGTGTGATAATCTGGTTGTTGAATCTCCCTTTATAGAAAGCATTATTCATTTTGAATGCGCTTCTTTTCAACCATTTTCACAACACCCAATTATAACCTCTTACTTTTTCTATTCACCGCAATATTTTTTCTTCGAACATCGTGGCCCTCCCTTTGCTGCATAATTTTTCTGCTCCGCAGATAATCACACATTCTTTTTACAAATGCCATTTCATAACAACTTAGTCTGTTATTGAAATAACTATTATTTATTGAACTGGTAGCAAAATAAATGACATGAAACATCTTTTTAAAAATATATGCCTATTCATACTTATACTTTTATGCGCACGAGAAAGTATAGCACAAGGGACGATAGAGAAGCCCTCCCTCAAATTACTCACAACCGGCACACTTTCAGGAATTGTTACAGATAAAAGAAGTAACAAACCTTTAGATGGTGTTACTATTTATACCGCTGATCTGAAAATGAGTGCGGTAACGGATTCCAGCGGATACTATATTTTCAGTTCACTGCCCAGTGGTACTTATTTAATTGAAGCGCGATTACAAGGATATAAAACAATTACCAGAAATGTATTGATCAATGGTGATGTTGTTGAAAATTTTGTGTTGACCGATAATTATATTGAACAGGATGCTGTGGTTATAACCGGTTCTTCTAAAGCAACACAGATCAAGCGTAATCCGGTACCGATCATTTCTATCAGCAATGCTTATATCACACAAAATTTAAGTACCAATATTATTGATGCTATTGCAAAAGTTCCTGGTGTTAATGCATTGACTACCGGCCCAAATGTCTCTAAACCTTTTATAAGAGGATTGGGTTATAATAGAATTTTGACATTGTATGATGGTGTAAGGCAAGAAGGACAACAATGGGGAGATGAACACGGTATTGAGGTTGATCAGGATGGAATAGAAAAGATCGAAGTGATAAAGGGGCCTGCCAGCTTAAGTTATGGTTCTGATGCCTTAGCGGGTGTAGTAAATTTAATTCCTACTCAGCCTGCACCTGAAGGAAAAATGATCGGCGATATCAGTACGGAATATCAAACCAATAACGGCCTGTTTGGTGGCTCAGGTATGTTAGGCGCTACTAAAAATGGTTTTGAATGGATGGCAAGGGTCTCTCACAAACAAGCTACCAATTATCAAAACAGTGTTGATGGCAGAGTATACAATACAGCATTTAACGAAACAGATGCCAGCGCTACTTTTGGCCTGCATCGTAAATGGGGTTATTCTCATCTCAGTTTTTCTTTGTATGATGACCTGCAGGAAATACCGGATGGAAGCAGGGATTCTGCTACAAGAAAATTCACCAAACAAATAACCGAAGCGGACACTTTCCGTCCGATCGTAACAAATGCGGAACTGACCTCTTATGCCATGACACCCTTACACCAGCATGTGCAACATTACAGAGTTTATTCAACAAATAATTTTACAGTGGGGAGTGGCCGCTTAGCAGTAAATCTTGCTTTTCAAAGAAGTGTTCGTCGTGAGTTCAGTCATCCTGAAGATCCGTACCAGGATGTTCCCGGATTATTTTTACAATTGAACACTTACTCTTACGATGTGAAATATTATTTTCATGAATATGCAGGATGGAATTTAACAGCGGGTGTAAATGGTATGTATCAGAATAACATTGTAACCAACGGAACCGAATTTATCATTCCATCGTATCATCAGTTTGATATCGGGCCCTTTGCTTTATTGAAAAAAACTTTTAATAAGCTCGATATTGCCGGTGGTGTGAGATATGATAGCCGTTCATTCAATAACAGTGAATTATACACCAAACCAAATCCTGTTGATGGTTTTGATATGCCTGTGTATGGCGCAGATACTATTGGCGCAAGTAAACCTTTTTCAAAATACAGTCATGTTTTTTCGGGCGTCTCAGGAAGCATTGGCGCGACGTATAATTTTTCGGAAAAATTATCTGTCAAAACGAATATTGCAAGAGGATACAGAGCGCCGAATATTGCAGAGATATCTGCCAATGGCATACACCCGGGAACAAATACGTACCAGATAGGTAATGATAATTTTAAGCCCGAATTCAATCTTCAGGAAGATCTAGGCATGGAATATTTTTCCAAATATGCATTGATATCAGTGAGTGTGTTCAATAATGTTATCTCTAATTATATCTTTAATCAAAAAGTAGGAAGCAGCACTAATGGAAGCACCATTATCGATACGTTTAAATTTCAGCAAGGCAAAGCACAGCTGTACGGAGGAGAAGCCAGCATCGATATTCATCCGATAAAAGCATTGCATTTTGAAAACAGCATATCAGTAGTATATGGGCTGAACAAAGACATTCCACCGGCAATGAGATCAGATAGCAATAAATATGTTGCGTCAATTCCGCCACTACATGGCCTTTCAGAATTACGGTATGATTTTAATTCGAAGGCAGATCATATGGTTGATGGATTTGTAAAAATTCAACTGGCTTATTATGCTACGCAAAACAGGGTTTATACAACCGATAATACAGAAACGCGTACACCCGGTTATACTTTAATAAATGCAGGCGTAGGAAGTGGCTTTACAAATAAAAAAGGTGTAACAATTTGTAATTTATACCTGATGATGAATAATATTTTTGATGTTGCCTATCAGGATCATTTAAGCAGGTTAAAATATTTTGAACCATATCCGGATGATCCAAGGGGCCATCATGGTATTTATAATATGGGTAGAAATTTTAGTATTAAGTTAGATATACCGTTGAATTATTCTTTAAAGAAATAGATCGATGTACGATGTTAAAAGTAACATGAACTAAAAAACATCGTACATTTTTTATGCATCGAACTTAGTTGGTGCTGTCGATTCATAATCAGGATCGTAACTTACAAAGAAGTAGAGGTAAATAACACGGCTCAATCGCATCATCCAAGGTTGTAACACGACTAAAAAAACGCAGTTCAATCCAAGCCACCAGAATATTCGATTATCATCTACAGAAACACCTATCAAAACCCACCAGGCAATAAATGTGGCAACAGAAATGGCTACGGCTAAAGCATAACTTACATAACCCGTGCCGTACCAAAAACCAGTTTCCAGATCATATTTTTGTCCGCATTCCGGGCAATGATCAGGCATATCAAAAATATGCGACAACTTTAAACTTTTGTATGGATTACTATCTTTAAACATCGGGCCACGGCGGCAACGAGGACAACGCATGCTGAAAATACTCAAAAGGTAATTAGGCGTAGATGTCTTGTTTTTCATGGTTACAAAGGTAGTTAACTTATAGTGGTTAATTGTTAATGATGCATAACCATCGACAATTAACCATTATTTTTTACGCTTGCATTTTTTTACGTTCACCAATTTGCTGGCGCCACATGGCGTAATACAAACCTTTTTCTTCTATCAGGCTTTCATGCGTACCCGTCTCCGCTACTTCACCACGTTCTAATACGTAAATTCTATCCGCATGCATGATCGTGCTTAAACGATGTGCAATTAAAATAGTGATCTGTTCTTTTGCAGATGATATTTCCTTAATGGTATTGGTAATTTCTTCTTCCGTTAAAGAATCGAGCGCACTTGTTGCCTCGTCAAAAATCAATAAATGAGGTTTCCGCAATAAAGCACGTGCAATAGACAAACGTTGTTTTTCGCCGCCCGATAATTTTAATCCGCCTTCACCGATCATTGTATCCAATCCTTTTTCGGCACGCTCTACCAGTCCGGTACAACTTGCTTTTTTTAATACTTCATGCAGATCTTTTTCTGTTGCAGCGGGATTCACAAACATTAAATTTTCCCGAATAGTCCCACTGAATAAATTGGTGTCTTGCGTTACAAAACCTATCTGATTGCGCAGGTCATCAAAACGAATAGCCGTTTCGTCTAACCCGTTATAAAATATCTTTCCTTCTTTAGGGCGATACAATCCTACTAATAATTTCATCAGGGTAGATTTTCCACTTCCTGAAGGACCTACAAATGCTATCGTTTCGCCTACGTTCACATTAAAACTTATTCTATCAATTGCTCTGTGCGCCGCCGTCTGGTGCTGAAAAACCACTTTATCAAATGACAATACTTTAATATTACCCAACGGTTTTGGATAACTAGGTTCGGTCTCAGGCTCTTTCCTCATCAATATATCAAAATTGATCAATGACGCTTCGGCTTCTCGGTAAGAAAGTAAGATGTTGCCTATTTCCTGTAAAGGGCCAAAAATAAAAAAGGAGAAAAATTGCATGGTCACTAACTGGCCTGCGTCCATTGTGTTATGAAAAACAAGCCACATCAAAATGAATAAGATGATTTGCCGCAACGTATTGACCATCGTTCCTTGTATAAAACTTATGCTCCGGATGCTTTTCACTTTTGTCAATTCCAATCCTAATATTTTATAGGTATTTTTATTTAACCGCTGCACTTCCTGGTGTGTAAGCCCAAGGCTTTTGATCAATTCAATATTGCGCAAAGATTCTGTTGTAGAACCGGCCAACGCATTCGTCTGGCCAACAATATTTTTTTGAATTATTTTTATTTTTTTGCTCAGCAGATTGGTTAGAATCGTTAATACGACTGCTCCTACGAGATAAGCCAGGGGTATTCGCCAATTGATATAAATAGAAGACCATATAAATACAAAAACAACCCCTACCAATACGCCAAATAATATGTTTATGAAATTGGTCATAAACTTCTCTACATCTAATCTTACCTGTGTTAAAATGGATAAGGTTTCGCCGCTACGTGCATCTTCAAATTGCTGATAGGGCAATTTCATAGCATGCTGCAAGCCGTCTGTAAAAACTTTAGCCCCAAATTTTTGAATGATCACATTTAAAAAATAATCCTGAAAATTTTTGGCAATACGGCTTACCATGGCCACTGTTATGGAAAAAAGCAATAAATAAAAAATACCCAATTCTAAATAGGGTTGTATTTTTCCTGAAGCTTTATTGAGTTTTGGTATGTATTTATATATCCAAAGAAATGTATTCCAGTCAAATTTCCCTCCGGCAACACTTTGGTGCTCGTTTGCCAGGTTAATTATTTTACCAAACAGGATAGGGTCTATCAGCGAAAACCCTATATTGATCGCTGCCAATATTAAAGTTAAAAACACCAGCCACTTGTGTGGCTTCAAATATTTTAATAAAATTTTCATGCTGCAAAGTTAGGAGAAAAAATACATCGAAAGTTATCTATATATTAATATTTTAGCAATGCTTATTTGCCGCATACTGCTAATAACTCTTTCACGCGATTAATGTAGGTATGGTTTTGTGACACGATCAATGCCTCAGCAGCTATAGCCTTGCGTTCATTGTCATGGGACAAATAATAGGAAAGTATTTCCGGCAACTCTTCGATCGATGAATACAATACGATACTTTTTTTATCTGTAAAAAATAGGGGTATTTCCTCTTTTATATCACTTACCTGAAACGCACCACAACCCGAAGCTTCAAAAAGCCTTGGATTAATACCATAACCCACTTTATCAATCCAGGTATGAATATTAAAGACAATTTTAGCATCATTATATGCCTGTACCATCTGTTCCGGCGAAAAAAAACAATTACTGATGATATGCGGGATGATAACGGAGTTTTTACTGATCTTCCTTTTCCATGGCCCCAGCACCGCTACATTAAAACCTTTACTTATTAAAAATTCGATCGCTTTTTCCCGAACAGGATGATGATCGCCCGCAAGAATAATATCATACTTTTTATGCTCAATATGCAGGTCCTTATGAACATCGGTATCTATACCTGAAGGAAGAAAATGAATATTTTTTACGCCATTTTTCTTATACGTTTCCTGGGTACCCATACTATTGGAAAAGAAATAATCATAAGAAGGAGCGC
Organism: Ferruginibacter sp.; assembly: GCA_035485735.1. Lineage (GTDB taxonomy): Bacteria > Bacteroidota > Bacteroidia > Chitinophagales > Chitinophagaceae > Ferruginibacter. The sequence continues at coordinate 234,965 of DATHNS010000025.1, read as the reverse complement.
TATCCATCGTTTCAAAAGGCAACATAAAAGGATCATTGAGCCACCAGCAGGCAGTCAAAATCCCCTGCGCTTTTATCTTTTCGATAACCTTAGCAGTATGCGGCCTGCCATAGATACTTAAAAAAAAATCGGGTTTCTCTTTTTTAATCAGCCTCATCAGCTGCTTATTTTTATAATTCAGGCAGCCTTGTTGATCCAGCCTGTTATAAGCACTTTCCAATAAGCCCGAATAATCATGATTAAATACAATTACTTCATGTCCTATTTCCTGTAAAGCCTTCACTGTAAATCTGCCCATTGGTATAGTGTATTGCTCACCAGGGATAGAAAGAATGATTTTCATGGCGTGAAATTAATTATTTACTTCTTATAAATACCATGAATTATAAAAAGCAGGCTTTCTTGCCCACAATAATTCAATAATTAAAATATAAGAATAATAATTATCTTCAATTTTTTACAATGTGCTAGCTAGTTTAAATAAAATATAACAAGATTTACTGGGAAATTATGCAGAATTATATATTGTACGTGGCATATGGAAGTATTAATAACATAAATGAATGCCGGTACGCCTTATTGAAATATTTAGATACCCATTTATCTGATACAGCATCGACTACTTGTATTGTAATTTATACCGATCAACCTCAGTTTTTTGAGCCATACACTTCTCTTTATAAATACATAACCATTAAAGAAGTTACGCTTGCCCAAATAAAAGAATGGCGCGGGTCAAATGATTTTGTCTTCAGAACTAAAATAAAGATCATTCAGGATTTTTTTTGCAGCCAAACCGGAAATTTATTGTATTGCGATACCGATACTTTCATCACGCAATCTTTGCAGCCAATATTTGCCCAAATAGAAAATGGCCAATTTTATATGCATCAATATGAAGGAATAGTAGGTGACCCATCAAATGCTTATTTTAAAAAATGGGATAAGTTCTTATCAAAAAATCCCATTGAATACAATGGAAAAAAATTACAGTATTCCAATCAGATACAAATGTGGAACGCAGGTGTACTCGGACTTAACAGCAAGAATAGTGATCTGTTAGAGGATGTATTACAGCTTACCGATACGATCTACGAAAAATTTCCAAAGCATATTGCAGAACAGTTTGCTTTTGGCTACTGCATGCAACAAAGAGGTACCATTCGATCTACCACAGATGCGATCGTACATTATTGGGACCTGAAAGAATTTAGGATTGTGTTAGCGCAGTTTTTCAACCAGTATGCTGACGTAAAAATTACTGAACTAATAAAAAAGGCGAACCAGTTAGATATTATTTCCATGCAGAAAGAAAAAGACAGCTTTAAAAATTTACATTGGTTAAAAAAAATAAAAAACAAATTTAACCACAGGCAATTCGATATTAAAAAATACCTGAATTTTTAATAGACAAACTTCTTTTTGAACCAGGTCTTTAATTTATCTTTTTTGATGATGTCAGCCGAAGGTTCTTTTAAAAACCCTGCAAATGGCTGTCCTTTCAATATATAGTGCTTATTGAATATCGAAGAGCTGCAATCCCACTTTAATAAAAATTGTTTTCTTCCATTATTCTTTTTAATGCGTAACGTTGATTTTGTCTGGAAATGATACACCATACTTTTCCCAACACCTTTAAAATAGCGGCAACCGGCAGCCCACATTTTTTTTGCATAATCATCATCACTGGCCATGCCCGGACTAAACTCTATACTAAACCCACCAATGATGTTCCAATATTTTTTTGAAATAACCACCGGGGGCCAGCTTGAGCCATTCCAATCGGCTTTATGAAAAGTAGGCAATGCGTTTAACAGATCCTGTTCCCTGAAGCTTTCAACATCTCTTCCAAAATCAGCAACGATCACGGCTCCGTTACCGGAATCCCGCGGTTCTATCATAGTGGAAGAAAGCATGAAATTATCAGTAGATAAATTATTGATCTCCTCCGCTAAATATTTATCCCAATCCGGACAAGCATACATATCATCATTCATGTAAACGATATTATCATTTACAGCCAATTCACCCGCCATATTTACCGCAATGCAAATGCCCACATTTTCAGGCGTATGTGTATATTGTAATTGTTGCTCTTTTGCCCAGGCAAGTGTGCCGTCACTACCATCATTGATATGTAAAATTATCTGGCAAGGCAAAGTTGAATTCTTGCGAATACTTTCTACGCAAAGCTTTACATAAGGGAGATTATTCCAGGTAGGAATGATGATAGAAAACATACAATATTTTTTGAACGATGAAGCGCAAAAATAATCAAAATACCATGCCTAAAAAGTAATTATTTTGCCCAGCCTTCTCTATCTAAACTTCTGTACTGTATCGCTTCAGCCAAATGTTCTGCCCTGATCTCTTCTACGCCTGCTAAATCTGCGATGGTGCGACTCACCTTTAAAATCCTATCATACGCCCGCGCAGATAAATTTAATTTTTCCATCGCTGTTTTTAATAAATTTTGACTGGCGCTATTGATCGCACAGATCTCTTTCAGCATTTTACTACCCATTTGTGCGTTGGCATACACGCCTTCAATAGTTTTATACCGCTCTGCCTGAATGTCCCTTGCTTTAATGACCCGTTCCCGAATTCCCGCACTTTTTTCAAATTGTTGTGTAGAAGACAATTCATTAAATGCCACAGGCGTTACTTCTACATGCAGGTCAATCCTGTCCAGTAACGGGCCCGATATTTTATTTAAATATTTTTGTACGCCTCCCGGCGGGCAAGTACACTCTTTTTCAGGATGATTAAAATAACCGCACGGACAGGGATTCATAGATGCGATCAGCATAAAGCTCGCCGGAAAATCCAAAGAAATTTTTGCACGCGAGATCGTAACTTTTCTTTCTTCCATTGGTTGTCGCATTACTTCCAATACGGTTCTTTTAAACTCAGGCAATTCATCTAAAAACAAAACGCCATTATGTGCCAAAGAAATTTCACCCGGCTGAGGATTACCACCGCCTCCAACTAATGCCACATCACTCACCGTATGATGCGGCGAACGATATGGCCGCCTGGATATCAATGTTGAATTTTCAGGTAATTTGCCTGCTACACTATGTATCTTGGTTGTTTCCAATGCTTCCTGCAAAGTAAGTGGTGGAAGTATTGTTGGTAAACGCTTTGCCAGCATAGTTTTTCCGGCACCGGGCGGCCCGATCAAAATAGCATTATGACTACCGGCTGCTGCAATTTCCAATGCCCGTTTTATATTTTCCTGGCCTTTAACATCGCAGAAGTCTACATCAAAATCATGCTCTGAATGCGCAAATAGTTCTTTTGTATTTACAATCGTTGGCTGCAAAGATTCTTCATTCTTAAAAAACTCAATTACATCATTGATATGGCCCACGCCATACACTTTTAAATTATTGACCATGGCCGCTTCCCTGGCATTTTGCAAGGGAACTATCAAGCCTTTGAATTTTTCTTTTCGTGCCTGTATAGCGATCGGTAGTGCGCCCTTGATAGAACTAACGGTTCCGTCTAAACTCAATTCTCCCATTATCACATACTCCGCTAACTTTTCAGGATTCGTTATTTGTTCTGTGGCGCCTAATGTTCCGATAGCAATGGGCAAGTCAAATGCCGTTCCGCTTTTTTTAATATCTGCCGGTGCAAGATTTACTACCAGCTTGGTACGGGGCATATAATAATGATTGCTTTTGATGGCACTCTCTACGCGTTGTAAACTTTCTTTTACAGCATTATCCGGCAAGCCGACTATATAATAATTTTGGCCCTGGTTGTTTACATTTACTTCTACGGTGATGGTAATAGCTTCTACGCCATATACGGCACTGCCATAAGTTTTCACTAACATTGGTACGAATTGAGGATTTAAAAAGGAAAAATAGTACAATTATGTAAATGACGCGGCATTATTTTATCAACTCAATCGTTTCAACAGATCAACTACCCCTTCTCTTTGTAATATCAGGTAACCCAGCCGATCATTGCTTACGCCTTTTTTTAACTGGTAATTGAATTCAAGCTGACCGGCAATGGTGGTAGTCTCGAAATAATAAAAACTTATGTTAGGATATTGTTTAAGCCCATCTGCAATTTCATATAAATGCGTAGATAAAATAAATAAGGAGTTTTTCATTTTTATCAACCCTTCTATTACTGTTGACGAACACTTCATGGCATCTTCAACATTTGTTCCCTTAAATAATTCATCGATGAGTATGAACCATTTTCTTCCGTCAGAAATTTTTGTAACCGTTGCTTTGATCCGTTGTACTTCATTATAAAAATAGCTTTCGCCTTTCAGGATATTATCCGCCACATTTATATTACTTAGTAATCCGTCAAATAAACTTAATTGCATCTGTTGTGCCGGCACACCCATACCTATATGTGCTAAAAAAACAGCACTGCCAACAGATTTTATAAAAGTGCTTTTGCCCGCCATATTAGCACCGGTCAAAAACAAAAAATTATTGTCTTTATGCAGGCTTATATCATATGTAACCGGTTCTTGTAATAAAATATGATATAATCCTTTCGTGTCAAATATTGGTTGATCCGCATGTACAAAATCAGGAAAAATAAGCCCGTATTTTTGGACTGCCTGCGCCATGCCATACCAGGCATCTAACTGAGCATAAATATCCATTAGCGCCGTTATATTCTGTTTGTATTGATACCGTAGAAAATTTGCCAGCTGCAATTGTTGTGTTATGGTCAGGTCTTCTGCTTTATTATTTTTCTCAATTATAGTAAACTGGTTTTTTGTAATGATTTGTTTTGCCTTTGACAGTATTTCGAACAACGGTGCCGGCGCATTATCTTTTAAAAAAAACTGTACAAATAATTGCATGCCTTTAATAAAATCAAAAGCATGCTTCATTGAATATTTTACTAAAGAAAAATCGGGGCCGTGGAATAATTTATAATTTGACGCAGTGAATGCTGAAGGAGTAGCTGGTATCTCATCAATGGTAGCCAGGTAAAATTTTTCGATTACCATCAAAGTGCCATTGCTTATTTGCTGCGGCCATGATTGTTGTTCGGCAATGATCAGTTGGATCGTTTGCTGAATCCCTTTTATTGCAGCAATACTATTTAGTGGTGTATTAAAATTAGCACGCAATTGTATCCTTCCATTGGTCGTACGTGTACAATCCAGCTTGTTAAAAATGGAAAGATCTTCATCGCCAAAAATAGAAAGGTCGTCTACGGTTGTTTTATCTATTTCCATGTTTTATTTGATAATGTACTATTATCTATTAAATAGCAACCTTTGTCCCTTATTAGATTCATCCCACACCCCATTTCCATAAACCATTTTGCCATTAATAAATGTATGGGTGATAGCATTGGAGAAAGTAACGCCTTCCATCGGGCTCCAGCCGCATTTGTATAAGATATTTTCTTTGCTGACCGTCTGTTGTTTTTTTGGATCAACTACAACCAGGTCTGCAAAATACCCTTCGCGGATGTAGCCTCTGTCCTTTACATTAAAACAATCGGCGACAGCATGGCTCATTTTCTGTACTATTTTCTCTATCGATATTTTTCCCTGCTGGTGGTATTGCAACATTAACAATAGCGAATGTTGTACCAATGGCAAACCCGAATGTGCATGTTCGTATGGCCCTTGTTTTTCTTCCCAGGTATGTGGCGCATGGTCGGTTGCAATAATATCCAAGCGATCATCCAGTAAAGCTTTCCACAAGGCTTCTTTATTATGAGCTGCTTTGATCGCAGGATTGCATTTTATCTGGTAACCCAATCTTGCATAATCATCCGCAGTAAAATGTAAATGATGAACACAAACTTCCGCAGTGATCCTTTTTTCTTTCAATGGTAACATATTTCCAAAAAGCTGTAACTCTTTTTCTGTGCTGATATGAAGAATATGCAACCGGCTATTGTATTTCTTCGCCAACTGTATTGCCGCGAGTGATGATTCAAAACAGGCATTCTCATCTCGGATGACCGGATGATCGGCTGGAGACAATTCTCCTTTTTCTTTTTTTATCCTTTCGTAATTATCCCTGATTATTTTTTCATCTTCGCAATGTGTTGTGATCAACATTTCGCTTTCACGAAATATATTTTCCAGGGTGCTGTAATTGTCTACCAACATATTCCCTGTGCTGGAACCCATAAAAATTTTTACACCGCATATATCTTTTCTGCCATTTATCTTAAGCACTTCTTCTGAATTGCTATTGCTGGCACCCATAAAAAAAGAATAATTGGCCAAAGAATTTTGCGCGCCAATTTTATACTTGTCCTCCAATAAATCGACTGTTAATGCATTAGGTATCGTATTGGGCATTTCCATAAAGCTCGTAACACCGCCGGCAACTGCCGCTTTGCTCTCTGTATAAATAGTTGCTTTATGTGTAAGTCCGGGCTCTCTAAAATGTACCTGGTCGTCAATAGCACCGGGCAATAGCAGCTTTCCCTCACCGTTTATTTCTGTTACTTTTTCTTTCACGGTTATTTGTGGTTCGATCTTTTCAATGCGGTCGCCATTTGTCAATAGATCAAGCACCTGGCTCTTGCCTTCATTTACTATTTGTATGTTCTTAAAGAGGTATTTTTGCATATCTTGAAAATTAACGAATTGTCTTTACAACCAATTTCTATGCAAATTATAAAAAGCTTTATCAAACTACTCGTTTTTATTTGCCCGTTAACAGCAATGGCGCAAACGACTTATCTGCCTGAAGGAGATAAAGCCTATCATTTTATGGACAGGCTGGAAATTAAACAAGGCGCCAATACTGATATTAATTTTTCAACAGTAAAACCTTATAGCCGGCAAAACCTTGTGGCTGAAGCCGAATTTATAGATAGCATTAATGTAAGTTATAGAAATCCATTAGCGGCAACAGGAGTAGGTTTAGACAGTGCGGATTCCACTATCGCAATAGATAAATATAAAAAAGGCAATAAGCTACGCCTTTCAAAAATAGATGCCTATAATATGCATAGCTTATTGATGGATAATAGCGAATGGGTCACCGGATCTAAAGCATCCTTTGTTAGTAAGCGCCCAATTTTAAAAGACTTTTACACTACCCAGCCAAACCTGCTGGAAGTAAATACCAAAGACTTTTTTCTAGCTGTCAACCCCGTATTAGAATTTAGCGGCGGTAAAGAATCGGGTACGGGTGCAGATCCCAAAACTATTTTTATAAACACAAGGGGTATTGCTGTAAGAGGCATGATCGCTAATAAAATAGGGTTTTCAGCAACCATGTCTGATAATCAGGAAAGAGGCCCCGGCTATTTTACCCGGTCTGTTTACAGGGGAGGTAGAAATATTGTAGTGCCCGGCGTTGAATTCGCCAAGCTTTTTAAAAATGATACTACCGCTTATGATTATTTTGATGCCAGGGGTTATTTCACTTTTAACGCGGCAAAATATATCAATATACAATTTGGATATGATAAAAATTTTATCGGTGATGGCTACCGCAGTTTATTTTTAGGTGATGATGGCGCCAGCTATTTATTCTTAAAATTAAATACCAAGATCTGGAAATTTCAATACCAGAATTTATTTATGGAGCTGATCCCGCAATTCAATAAAGTAGGCGATACGCTGTTGGGTAGAAAATATGCGGCCATGCACCACCTGAGCATGAATTTTACCAAGTGGTTGAATGTAGGGTTATTTGAAGGAATAATTTTCGGCAGACAGGATCATTTCGATTTTGAATATCTAAACCCGATCATATTTTACAGATCTGTAGAAGGAACGGTTGGCAGTCCGGATAAAGCACAGGTAGGACTGGATTTTAAAGCCAACGCCGCGCACCATCTTCAATTTTACGGACAATTTTTATTAGATGAATTTGTTTTGTCTGAGATCAAGGCAGATACCGGTTGGTGGGGCAATAAATATGCCTATCAAATAGGCTTGAAATATATTGATGCCTTTGGTATCAAAAATTTAGATGTACAACTTGAAGACAATCGAATAAGGCCATTTACTTATGAGCATGATAATAATATTTCCAATTATACTAATTACAATCAACCGCTGGCACATCCATTAGGTGCCAATTTGCAAGAATTCATCGGTATCGTAAATTATCAGCCTTCTACAAAATGGTACATTACCGGTAAGGCCATTTATTATTTTCAGGGGCTGGATAGTTTAGACGGAAGATCCTATGGCGGTAATCCTTTAGTAAGTTATAATGATCGTAAAGGAGATGGCGGATACGAAGTAGGAAGCGGAAGAAAAGCTACCTGTTTAAATGCCTCCTTGCAATTGACTTATGAACTAAGAGAAAATTTATTTTTTGATGGTTTATTACAGGCAAGAAATTATAAAATCGCAAACGAACCGCAAAACTCAAGCAATACAACCTTAGTTACTGTGGGGATTAGATGGAATATTCGTAAGAGGTTGTATGACTATTAATGCCTGGAAATGCTATTCTACCGTTAAAGAAAAAGTGATCATCCTTGAATTGATCCTGTCGATCGTATTAGAGTATTTAGTATTCTCGCTCTTCTGTTGTAAGTTAGATAAACCCCAGCCCAATTTTAATTCCGGTGATAATACAAAGTATGGAAAGTATAAATGAAATCCAACGCCACCTTCAACACTAACATTTAGTTTCTTCAAGCTTACCGTTGCGCCATTATTTACATCTCCGCTATTTGAAGTAAGGTCATCATCTACCCTTCCTCCGAGAATCGTATATACTTTAAAATTATTGATCCGATCGCTGCTGAATTCTAATTGTACCGGCAAACTCAAAACAATTGATTGTATTCTTTTGTCGGTAATCTTTGTTTCTCCTTCTGAAGCAACAGGCATTGATAACGTGTACTCAAAAACCCTTTCAGCAAAGGTCAGGTCTATCGGAAATGTTCGAATATCAAAATGCGGACTCAAATTAAAATTCACCAGCCATGCAAGATTTAATCCTACACTGTTCAAACTTTCAATATCCAGTACACTATCATTTGGCGGAGTAAGCTGATTAAGGAATTGTTGTGAATGGGAAAAATTAAAATGTGATTGATTATACCCGAAATTTATTCCAAAACGAATGGCTTTATCGTCATGCTCTTCCTGGTTAGGTGTATACCTTAACTGCGAAAATCCCGTAAACGGGATAATCAGTATAATGATGCTGATGAATATTATTTTTCTCCGCAATAGATGCTGCATATTCCTAAGCTCAAAGGTTTGTAATAAGTTTTTGTATACCCTGTCTTATCAAGGATATCAATAAAGTTTTTCCCTTCCGGAAATTTTCGGATCGATTCGTCCAAGTATTTATAGGCATCTGCATTTTTTGAAAATAATTTTCCCATATTAGGTGCTACTATTTTCATGTACAAATTATAACCCCATTTTACGATACTCGATTTTGGCGTACCAAATTCCAATACTACCAATTTGCCGTCCGGTTTCAGCACCCTTTTTATTTCATTTAATCCTCGTTCTAAATATTCAAAATTCCTAACGCCAAAGGCAACAGTTACTGCATCAAAACTATTATCGTCAAAAGGTATTGATATACTGTCTCCGTTCAACAACTCAATTTTATTGCCAAGGTTAAGCTTTGCGATCTTATTTCTGCCGATCTCCAGCATGCCATCGCTAATATCTATGCCTATTATTTTTTCCGGTTGTAATATATCAGATGCCATGATCGCCACATCTGCTGTACCGGTAGCCACATCTAATATTTTTTTTGGCTGTAACGATACCAATTCACGCAGCGCTTTTTTACGCCATGTAATGTCGATACCCGCACTTAAAAAGCGATTGAGGAAATCGTAGCGTACGGCAATATCGTCAAACATAGCTGCAACCTGTTGTCTTTTGCCCTGGTCAGAGTCTTTATATGGAACCACATTGTCGTGTGCAAACTGAGTCATTGTTACAAAGATAAAGAGAATCCATCTGCTTAAAGCTCAAAAACATACGCCGGAAAATAAATTTTAACAAGTGACGCGATGTGTCATGTACGACGTGTGATGCACGATGTTAAAGAGCAAGAACTATTCGATATCGTACGTTGTACAGCACACATCGTACATTATTCTGAGTATCTTTGCGAAATGCAGATCAAGTCAGCCAAGTATATTATCAGTAGTCCGAATTATGAACTCTGTCCTGATCCTGATAGAAAGGAATACGCGTTTATCGGTAGAAGCAATGTGGGCAAATCTTCCCTGATCAATATGTTGTGCGGCAATGAAAAACTAGCTAAGACTTCTTCTGCCCCCGGCAAAACACAAATGATCAATCATTTTATTATCAATTATGAATGGTATCTGGTAGATCTGCCAGGATATGGATTTGCTAAAGTAAGTCAGACAAGCCGTCGCCGTTGGGAACAAATGATTGAAAATTATTTGAGAAAGAGGCCGAATCTCACGATGGTATTTGTATTGATAGATTCCCGTCATTCTCCTCAAAAACTAGATCTTGATTTTTTAAACCAGTTAGATAAATGGCAGGTGCCTTTTGCATTGATATTTACTAAGGCAGATAAAGAGACCCAGGCTGTGGTAGCCAAAAACGTAAAAGATTTTTTGAATACCCTTAAAAAAACATGGCAATTTTTGCCACAACATTTTGTATCCAGCGCCACAAAAAAATTAGGGAAAGATAAAATCCTCGATCTGATAGCAGAAAAAAATACGGAAGAATAAAAACTAAAGAGGAGTCAATTTTATTGTTCGTAATTTTTCAACTACGAACCAACGCAGATCAATGCAAACTTTAATTAGTTCACGATCTTATTCGCACAGCTACTGCTGGCAAAGGCTTCAGGCTTTGCTTTAAAAGCAAAACCCATTCCCAGGATGTAACCCATTGCTTCACGCAAAGCTTCATTACTTTTAAATTGCGGGTTGGTATTAATGTCGACATGTACTTCCATATCTACATCATACAAAGTAAAAAGGTTGCATAGCTCGTAAGCTATTTCAATACTTTTTGCTACTTCAACCAACATCCGTTCTTTAATGCCGTACTTCACCAATGTTTTTTCATTGTGGATGAACATAAAGCCACCGCGACCTTCCCGTAAAAAAACAATCACAGTCGCAAACTCTGTGTCTTTGCCTTTTACCTGGCTGTCGGTGCCAATACAAACTTTTAAGTGATTTCCGGCTTTGGTTTCTCTAATGATAGCCTGTTCTACTGCTTCCTTAATCGGTAGCTGAATGGGATCGCCATTGAATTTTCTCCATAGCATATAAACGGGGTTTTCTAAAGTTACGAAGAAAACAAATGCACACAATGGAATTTTGCCGGCAAAATATTAAGAAATCATTGCCATTTAATATTGTCCCGTGCTCAATAATACTAAAGTACAAGCCTCTTTTACTTCAATACCGTTTTGTTTGGCAAGATCGTAGAATTCCGGATTCTCCGTACCGGGATTAAATATGATACGTTTCGGATGCAGTGAAATGATATAATGGTAATATTCTTTTTGAATAACGGGATTCAGATAAAGCGTTACCGTATCAATATCTTCCCATTGTTTTCTTTCTGTTTCAATAGGCACGTTATCAATAACGCCTTTTTTAATTCCTAATGCAATAACCGGCTGTTGATGACCGGTTAATTTTTGTACTGCCAAATGGCTATAGCGTTCGGGATTTTCCGAAGCGCCGATCACTAATGTTTTTTTATTTTTCATACGATGATTATTTACAATAAAAACCTGGATTGTAACGCAGGAGTTGGCATCATACAGGCATCCTGCTTTCCAAACCATTTGTAGCGGTTGCCGGCGATTAGCCTATAAACCGCATTGCGTATAAAAGCAGGTACAATAATGAAGCCATATAATAATTTCCATGCGCCTCGTAATTGCTTTATTACTTTTAATGCTCCTGTTGATTGGGTATACACTTTATCATTTTGCAATAACACAAATGAGCTCAGGTCATCGGGAGAAATAGCAAATTTTTGTAGCAGATTTTTTCCTGTTTCACTTTGTAATGAAGTAAACAAAAACCTTCTATCAGGATCATGTTTAATTACAAACTGAACAGCACCATTGCAGAGATTGCAGACACCATCAAACAATATAATCGGATGATCATTCATTATAGGTGCAAGGTAAATACTTATCCGTGTTTGATAACTATTTACCTGTTAAACCATATCAAGGTCTCCGAAAAAAAAATTGAAGTTTATCTGGCTCAAATGGGTGGTAATCTCGGGTGATTTCCCTTTCACTAAAAAATTAAGCCTGTTTTTAATTCTTAGCCGGAATACCCTTCTCTTAATGGCAAAAGCACCATCGAACATAACCAATCCAAAAAAGAATTTTTTGGCAGAATAGACGAAACAAGCTTCTACAATTGCAGAAAAATCAGTTTCATTTTTACAAATCACATCCATTAATAACAAAAACCTTATACCCTTTTTCTTCTCGCTTTTCAAAATTGCATAGCCGATGATCGCATTATTTTTTTTCACCGCAAGCAAATGAATGTTTTTCTCTGAATATAATTTATATCTCCATTTAAAATGCGCTTCGCTCTTTAGCATTGCATTATCATACTTGTACATAGCGGCAAAAGACATCTCGTCAATAGAAGACAATCTTACTACGTCATTTTTAGAAAAAAGATCGGCGATATTAAATGGTATAATCAGCAGGTCAGGGCATTTACCTCTTGTATAAGAAAACTTATTTAAGAAGATCGGTGTGCTTAATTTATTGGTGAACGTCAAAAAACAGTCGACTTTATTTTCCTGCAGGTTATCCTGTTCTGTTTTAAAATACAATTTATTGAATAGCCCCTTTCCTCTCACCTGTAAAGAAGTGAGTACATTTTGGGGCATTGCAACCAAAGAAGGTTGGCCCTCTATCGTAAACATAAAATTATTAGTAGTGGCGTATCCTTCAATTTTTCCTTTGTCACTTACAACTTTGCAAAGAGACCGTGAATGAGAAGGATTATTCAGGTACCAGCTCTCAATAAATTCTTCTGTCAGTTTTTTACTTCCTCCATTAGCTAAAGCAAGTTTTGTGACCTCAGGCAAATCGTCTTTTGTGATCTTTTCTATTGTAAATTCAGATTGCATCTTTTGTTTTAATTAAATGATTTGCCAATTCCGACATCGTACAGCTTTGAAAACCATACAGTTTGTTTAGCTGTTGATAGTGGATCAATATTTTTTCTAAAAAAGCAAAATTCTCATCCTGATCAACGCCAAAATTATGAGGATGCCACCACAAATGATAGGTCATCTTATTTTTTGCGGCGTAAGTCATTCCCTTTTTTATTCTTCTGATCCGCAGGAAATCCAACATCTTTATTTTTTTTGAAAAGGGACGCAAAAAACGACTGGCTGGAATATTGACAGGCATTGTACTTTTTAAATGGTCGTCCGTATAACAATTGTGTCCGGAAATATCGACATATGCATCTATCAATCGTAAGGCTCTTCTTACCAGGCTTTCATTATCGTAATTTCTTGCCTGGTATATCCATGATCGCTCATTGCCTCGTATACAAATTATTCCCAGGTCTTTGCAGGCATTTAAATAGTGATCATTAAACTGATTTCTTGGAAAGACCAGAGATGTTAATTGTATTCCATAAACAGCCGCGATTTTTTGTGCAACAATAATATCTGCCATAAAATCATCTACATTCTGTCCGTTTTCCAAACAATAATAATGTGAAAAGGTATGTGTCCCTATTTCCTGTGCAGGATATTGCCGGATCAATTTTATTAAATGGGGCGCGTAGTGATACTTATCTTTTTCACAATCACTGCCAACCGTATCAATGTATCCAAGGTAAGGAGATAAATTATGGTTAGTGTATTGCGGAATTTTTAATGGCAGGTTTTCTTTTACTTCTTTTTTATTATCAAAAAACAACAACCCTACAATTGAAAATGTTGCATTAATTCCATATGTATCAAATGCTGTAAGTAACCTGGGAATAACTTCGTGAACGCCGATGATATTATTTCCATACTCCTGCATTGTTCTAACGTCCCTCACTCCCCAAAACAACTCAAAATCCAACGACACAATAAATTTGCCTTTATCCATTACCGGCTTATATAAATTTTGCATTTAATTATGACCGTTATTTTTTATATTGTTATACAGAACGATCAAATATACAAAAACAAAAAGTGCCATAAATGCGGTAATTGTACCAATCAGCATTTTAATGCAATACTTTTATCAAAACTATTTGAGCATCATTGATCCAACTTTTTATTGTCGATTATGAAAATATTTATAACCTGTTTAGGATTTTTGTTTTGTTGCACTGCTTACAGTCAGGATACGAGTAAGCTCTTCATTCATTTGATACAGCCATTTAAGGATGCCAATAACGTAAAAACAGCTAAGCAGTATATTATCGGCAGTACTTGTAAAACCTGTACTATTACTATTAATAATATTGATGTGAAAGTATATTCAACAGGTGCTTTTGTTGATGAATTGAATTTAACCCCGGGAGACACCCTATTTACTATCACTACTTCTGGTGGGGAAGATGTTGCACTCACTAAAAACATCCGGTATAATTATACACTACCCAAACCTGCCGATACAGTAAAAACATTGGGCATAGAAAGTATAGAAACATTTCCAGAAGGAGACCTGATCTTGCAAACCGGCGATAAAATAGATTTCCGTGTAAAAGCCCTGCCGAATAGTAAAGTAACGGCATGGGACAATGTTATGTTATACGAAATGCCCGTAACCCAAACCAAAGGAATGCCGGGCATTTATCAGGGTGAATACATCGTTGATGAATCTGATAGTTTTTCTCCAACGAAAATTCCCATTACTGTAACAGATAAAAAAGGAAAAAAAATTACAAAAGAAACCAAAAATTATTTTTCCATCCTGTCCTCCTCCGATTCTGATATAGCGATTACCAAAGGAAGGTTAGCGCATCTTGAATATGGATTGGGCACTGATAGGCTGGGTGGTTCAAAAATTGGTTATATAGATAGTTCCATACAATTAAAGATCATTGGGAAAGTAGGGTCGCATTATAAAGTCCGTTTAGCAAGCGACCGCACCGCCTATATCCCGGACAACCTTGTTAGCCTGCTACCTAAAGGAACGCCCACACCGGAATCCCTTACCGATAAAATGACCGTATATGGCGACGAACATTTTGATTACGTAAAAATTGGATTATCTACAAGACTGCCTTATCAATCTTTTCAAGAACTTGATCCGTCAAAAATTGTGGTGGACATTTTTGGTGCTACCAATAATACCAATTGGATAACACAAATGCAAACTACAAAAGAAATAAAAAATATTTCATACGAACAAATTGCAGATGGCATATTTCGCATTACGATTGAATTAAAACATACGCAGTTCTGGGGGCATCAGCTTTATTACAATGGCAATAATCTTATCATAAAAATAAAACAACAACCGGAAATCTTAACGGTGAAAAACTTAACGATTGCCATAGATGCGGGCCACGGGGGAACCAACAATGGTGCAGTAGGTGCAACCGGAGTTTATGAAAAAGACCTGGCATTGGCTATTGCTTTAAAATTGCAAAAAACCTTGACAGCAGCGGGAGCAAAAGTAATAATGACCAGGACCACTGAAACATTCGTTGATAATTTAGACAGGGTGACTTTTTACAGAGATAGCGTACCTGATCTCCTGTTAAGCATACACCTAAATTCATCGGACGATCCTTTACACTCCGGTGGTGTTAGCACTTACTACAGGTATCCCGGTTTTCGTAACCTCAGCCTGGATATTTACAAACGCGTAGCGGAGCTTGGTTTAAAAGAATACGGCAATACTGGTTCTTTTAATTTTATGCTGAACAGTCCCACTGAATATCCAAATGCATTGATTGAAACATTATTTCTCAGCAATCCTGATGAAGAAGCAAAAATTTTAGATGAGGGCTTTCAGCAAAAGATGGTTGATAAAATTGTATTGGGCGTAAAAGATTTTTTAGATGGTTGTAAAACCGATACTCAATAGGTTTTAACCTTTAACATTTCCTTAGTAAACAAATAATAGCTATTTCATTCTATATAAGCGTAACAAAACTTACACAAAATGAAACATCATTTTACAACAAAAATTATTTTAAGTACTGCAATAATTTTTGCTTCGATTGCAACTGTAGCCGCGCAAACCAGTACTGATAATATCGGATACGATCAACCTCAGTCTGCTTATCAGGATCAATACCAACAACCGCAAAGTCAGCCCGTGCAACAGGCTCCAGCCCAGCAGTACACGCAGCAGAATCAATATCCACCATCAAATCAATATAGTGATCAACAAAGTTTTTATTACTATCCTGATGCGAATGTATATTATGATCCTGCCTGTAACCATTACATGTACAACGATGGTGCCAATTGGTTAACAGTAAATGTATTACCATGGAACATCAGGATAGGAGGTTTACCAAGAATATTGGTTTATCACAGAGGTCCGCAGGTTTGGTTGGATAACAGGATACACAGGGGTTATTATTTTGCCAACCGCGGTCGTTTTGGCCCACAAGCACGATTTGGTTACCATGACAATTTCAGAAGAGACGTAGGATTCAACAGAGGTTTCGGGGGAGGCAGAGGTTATGGTGGTGGAAGAGGTTTCGGTCACCATCGTTAAAATACTTTTAAGCTAAACAAGAAGCCCGGTTATATTAGCCGGGCTTTCTTTATTTTTATGCAAATAATATCCTGTTGTAATGGCACAAAAAAATATTGCGGTGATCGGCGCGGGTACAATGGGCAATGGCATTGCGCATGTATTTGCACAAAATGATTATAAAGTAACACTAATAGATATTAATGCGCCTCAATTGGAAAAAGCAGTATTGGCCATTACCAAAAACCTTGACAGGCAGGTTGCCAAGGAAATAATTACTGAAACCCAAAAGCAATCAACATTAAACAATATTGTTTTTGTAAATGACATCGCTGCCGGCGTAAAAAATGCTTACCTGGTAGTAGAGGCTGCCACAGAAGATGTAGCATTGAAATTAAAAATATTTAAACAGATAGGTGAAGCTGCTCCGGCTGGCTGTATTTTAGCAACCAATACATCTTCCATTTCCATCACAAAAATTGCAGCTGTTACCAAAAGGCCTGAGTCCGTGATCGGGATGCATTTTATGAATCCTGTTCCTGTAATGAAATTGGTAGAGGTCATTAATGGTCATGCAACAAAAAAAGAAGTAACTGATACAATAGTTGAATTAAGCAAACAGTTGGGTAAAATCCCTTGTGTTGTAAATGATTATCCGGGTTTTATTGCTAACCGTATTTTAATGCCAATGATCAACGAAGCTATTCTTGCCTTGGAAGAAGGTGTAGCTGGCGTAGCAGAAATTGACACGATCATGAAATTGGGCATGTCGCACCCGATGGGGCCGCTTCAATTAGCTGATTTCATCGGCTTAGATGTTTGCCTGAATATTATGTTTGTATTACACGATGGATTCGATAATATAAAATATACACCTGCTGCTCTTTTAATAAATATGGTAGCGGCAAAAACACTGGGCGTTAAAACGGGTGAAGGTTTTTATACTTATTCAAAAGATAATAAAGACCTGGTAGTCAGTTCAAGGTTCAAATGATTCTATATTTGCTATCTGAATAATATATATGGTCTACAAAGTAATTGGTATTATGAGCGGCAGCTCTATTGATGGGTTGGATATTGCGTACGTTCATCTTCATGAAGCCGGCGGTAAATGGAACTATGAAATATTAGCGGCCGAATGTGTTGATTATTCTCCGGAATGGAAACAACAGTTGACTAACGCTATTCATCTCTCCGGATTGGATTACCAATTGCTTCACATACGTTACGGACACTTTATCGGCGAAAAGATCAATCACTTTATCACTGAAAATGGGTTACAGCATAAAGTAGACCTCATTGCATCCCACGGCCACACTACTTTTCATCTACCTAAACAAAAAATGACCGCACAGATCGGTGATGGTGCAGCCATTGCCGCTGAAACACAATTGCCGGTAGTAAGTGACCTGCGATCTTTAGATATCGCCTTCGGCGGACAAGGCGCACCGATCGTTCCCATTGGACAAAAATTATTATTTAGCGACTATCATTATTTTTTAAATATCGGCGGTATCGCAAATATTTCTGTTAATAAAGAAGGGAATTATATTGCTTTTGATGTTTGCCCGGCAAACAGGATATTGAATATGTTGGCTGAAGAGCGAAATATGCAACACGATGAAAGTGGTAAGATCGCTGCATCAGGAAACGTCAATGACATTCTATTACAGCGATTGAATGCATTGGACTATTATCAGCAAGCTTTTCCAAAATCACTGGCTAATAGTTTCGGTGTTGATACTGTCTATCCTTTAATAAAAAAATCTTTTCTCAGTACTCAGGATGCTTTGTGTACTTACGTAGAACATATAGCTGTGCAAATAAAAAATGCGTTGTCTTCAGCAATAACTATTCCAGGTACCCAATTATTTGTTACAGGTGGTGGCGCGTTGAATACTTTTTTGATAGAAAGATTAAAAACAATACTGCACGACAAAGGAATTGAAGTGATAGTTCCTGATGAAAGATTGGTGCAATACAAAGAAGCACTTATTATGGCACTATTAGGCGCTTTGCGCTGGAGAGAGGAAACGACCGTGCTCTCATCAGTAACAGGTGCCAGAGTCAACAGCGTTGGCGGCGCTTTATGGCTTGGAAGATTATAATTTTAACCGCAAAGAATCGCAGAGACAACTTTGCGGTTTTTCTTTGTGCACTTTGCGGCTAAGTCTCCGCAACATTCAACTCACATTTCGTAACTTTACTGCTTATGAAATATTTAGACGAGTTAAACGAACCGCAGAGAGAAGCTGTACTACATAAAGACGGACCCATTATGATCGTTGCCGGCGCAGGAAGCGGCAAAACAAAAGTATTGACCACACGCATTGCACACTTAATGGGTGCACATGGCATCGATGCATTTAATATACTGGCGCTGACTTTTACCAACAAAGCCGCGGCAGAAATGAAGGAAAGAATTGAAAGAACTTTAGGCAATACAGAAGCAAGAAATTTATACATCGGTACTTTTCACAGCGTGTTTGCCAGAATACTTCGTGGCGAAGCCAACAAATTAGGTTACCCCAATAATTTTACCATTTACGATACGGATGATGCCAAGAGCGTTGTTAAAACGGTTATCAACGAAATGGAGCTGGATGATAAACAATACAAACCTAATGTTGTTTACAATAGGATCTCTTCGGCAAAAAATAGTTTGATCGGTCCGGCTGAATACATGAATGACCACGGGCTTCAACAAGAAGACGCAAGAGCTAACAGGCCATTGATCGGAAAAATATACGATGCCTACGCCAAACGTTGTTTCAAAAATGGCGCAATGGATTTTGATGACCTTTTATTCAAAATGTACATCTTGCTGAAAAATTTTCCGGAAGCATTATCCAAGTACCAGAAAAAATTCAAATATATTTTAATAGATGAGTACCAGGATACCAACACTTCTCAGTACGAGATCATTAAATTATTGGGTGCAATGCACGAAAATGTTTGTGTTGTGGGTGATGATGCGCAAAGCATTTATAGTTTCCGAGGAGCGACGATAGAAAACATTTTACAGTTTCAAAAAGATTATGATGATGTAAAAGTGGTAAAGCTTGAACAGAATTACCGCAGCACCAATAGCATCATCAAAGTTGCCAATCAGATCATTGATAAAAACAAGAATCAATTACCCAAAAAATTGTGGACCGATAAAGCGGACGGTGAAAAAATAAGATTGGTAAGAACTGCCACCGATAACGAAGAGGGGAAATATGTAGCCGATACGATCAAAGAACAAAAGCTACGCAATCATTTTATGAATAGCGAGTTTGCTATTTTATACCGCACCAATGCACAAAGTCGTGCGTATGAAGAAAGCTTGCGCAGAATGAATATCGCTTATAAAATTTATGGCGGCTTATCTTTCTACCAACGTAAAGAGATAAAAGATTATGTTGCTTACCTGCGTGTGGTTGTAAATACCAGGGATGAAGAGGCATTAAAACGCATCATCAATTATCCGACAAGAGGTATTGGTAAAACAACTGTTGACAGAGCGATCCTTGCTGCCAATGAGAACAATATTACTTTATGGGAAGTCTTTGAACAGGCCGCCGCATTCGGTTACAAAGCAGGCACACTAGAAGCTATACAGAACTTTGTGATCATGATAAAAATGTTTCAAAGTGAACTGGAGAAAAAAAATGCCTATGATCTTGCAGTGATAGTTGGCAAAAGCACTAGCATCGTTAAAGAATTATTCAACGATAAAACCACTGAAGGATTAGCGCGTTATGAAAACACGCAGGAGTTATTAAACTCCATTAAAGAGTTTACAGAAACACCGATGAATGAAGAAGACGGCGAGGTAGGCGACAAAGGGTTAGGCACATACTTACAACAAATTACCTTGCTAACAGATGCGGATAATAATAAAGATGAAGCAGACAGCGTAAAGCTAATGACCATACACGCAGCAAAAGGATTAGAGTTTAGTTGCGTATTTGTAGGAGGTTTAGAAGAAACATTATTTCCCAATGCCATGAGCATTAATACAAGGGAAGAGTTGGAAGAAGAACGCAGGTTATTTTATGTAGCCATAACACGCGCCAAGAAAAACCTTTGGCTAACGTATGCGAATGCACGCTATCGCTTTGGCCAGTTACAACAAAATGATCCCAGCCGTTTTATTGAAGAAATGCCGGCAGAATATATTGATAAAAGTTTTGCAGGTGGTGGCGTAAACAACCAGGGAAATGCAACCCGCCAATATGGAAATGGCAATCCTTTATGGACCCGCGGTGATAAGAGCAGCGAAACAACGGCAAAACGCGATACTTCTTCAAAACCTAGTTTTGTAACACCGGCACCTCGTCCGCAAACTAAAGAGCATACACCATCGGCAGATTTTGCTGCAAGCGATACCAGCAATTTACAGGCGGGTCAAAAAGTTGAGCATCAAAAATTTGGATTCGGAGAAGTGATCAAATTGGAAGGCGCTGCACACAATCCAATTGCCACTGTGCAATTTGATCTGAATGGAGAGAAAAAGATCATGTTGAATTACGCTAAACTGCGCATTCTAGAGTAACTCCCGGATTGATTGATGAATGAGAATGGTAAGTTCTTAAAGCTGTTTACAGAAATACATCAGATCCGTAGTTCCAAAGTCAAATTCTTGTCCATCTGCAACGGCAACAGGAAGATCAAAACTAACTTCGCTCGTAACTATTTTTATATTGGTGCCATCAATAGTAACAGTGCAGGGTACTTGTTCCGATACGGTACTTTTGTAAATCGTTACCATTCCGCTAGCCGTATTTTTATCTACTTTTTGTGTTAGTTCAAGATATTTTATAACTGTTAAAGCCGGTGTTACAAAGCCTGGTTTAGCCTGTCTTTTGTAAACGGTCCAATGTCCCATTATCTTGGTCAAAGATATTTTTCCTAATTCAGGCTCGGGCGTTGTATTGTTTTTAGCGGGCACATATTTTTCCGCTAATTCGTAAGCGAATACACCCGATCTTTTAAAATAATGTACAACTTCATCCTCACCCTGTAATGCCATTGCATCTTTGCTAACTGATACAATAGTATAATCCTCTGCACCTGTTGATAGAGAATTATCTTCATCAATTGTTGCTTTT
The DNA here is from genome assembly GCA_035485735.1 of Ferruginibacter sp. Taxonomy (GTDB): domain Bacteria; phylum Bacteroidota; class Bacteroidia; order Chitinophagales; family Chitinophagaceae; genus Ferruginibacter. The sequence continues at coordinate 213,262 of DATHNS010000025.1, read as the reverse complement.
TCTACCATGTGCATGGTCATTTTATCATCTGCCGTATTTCTTGTTTCTACCGTCTTATCATCATTAAAATGAAGTAACGTAGTATCTGTAAAAGCAATATTTTTTTTACCGGCATTGGTACGTTTTACTTCCTGCCACCTACCTATAAATTGTGATACCGAGTAAATGGAAGATTTAGCATCTTCGGTACCTGTCGTTCTTCTATGGCCCCTGGCCACCAATTCACCCTGTTGAGCAAACGATGCGTTGGCAAAATAAAAAAAGACAACAATGGATAAAAGATAACGTGGATTCATATTTGGCGGCATTTTAATAATCGTACTGCAAAAATAGGGCATTAAATAAGGTTTATGGCCACTATTCGGTTTAAAAAATGTTTGTATATATTTTCGAGATAAGAAATAATTTGATCCGGGCTGTTATTCCAGGCAGACAATTTCGCCTTTATAGCCACATAATTGTTACCTTTATATACAAGATTTAATGAATTAAATACATAGTATGATAAAGACAGGAAGCACTATTATAAGCATTTACACAGAAATGACGCCCAACCCGGAAACCATGAAGTTTGTGGCGAACAAATTGTTATACCCTGGAAAAAGCATTGATTTTCCAGATGAAGCAAGCGCAAAACCCTCTTTGCTGGCGCAGGAATTATTTACATTTCCTTTTATAAAATCAGTTTTTATAGCAAGCAATTTTATTACGCTTACTAAAACCGGTGAAACGGGAGATTGGGATGACATTATCCCAACCATCAAACAATTTTTAAAAGAATACCTCGAAGAAGGTAAACCTGTGGTGAACGAAGATGAGGTTGCTACCATGAAATCGGAAAGCAGCAATGAAGTAAGCGCTGATGATGACGATGTGGTAAAACGCATTAAAGAATTATTGGAGAGTTATGTAAAACCTGCCGTTGAAATGGATGGCGGTGCTATCCAATTCAAAAGCTATGAAGATGGTAAAGTAAACCTGATGCTACAGGGAAGCTGTAGCGGTTGCCCATCATCAATGATCACTTTAAAAGCGGGTATTGAAGGGATGATGAAAAGAATGATCCCCGAAGTGAAAGAAGTGGTTGCAGAAGCAGAATAAAAAAATCTCCCCAAAGGGAGATCAAACACAAATATATTTTAAGAGGCGTCTATTCCAGGATGCCTCTTTTATTTTCTCTGTCTTCCCTGTGCCACCATGCCCAAAGGATCAAAAATGGTTGCGTTACAAATAACCTGGTCCACATTTTCCAATTACCCGGCGCTATTTCGATCATGTAGATATGTGTAGGAATATATATGATCAGCATTACGATAATACCCGTTGCCGCAAATTTTCTGGTCGCGGGAAATATCAATAATAGCGCAAACAACACTTCTATGGCGCCGGCTATATAATTGATAGCGCTATGATAAGGAATATAAGGCGGCATCATTACATAATAAGAGTCCGGATTTATAAAGTGATTAACACCGCTAACAATATATAATACTATCATTAGGCCCAGACTAAGCATCTTCCTTTTCATATTCCTTTATTTTTTTGCTAATATAGTTCATTGTTAATATCTGTAAAACAATATCGGTATAATGTTATAAATTGACAGCTGTTAATGTGTTCAACGGAAAAGATTAAAACGAATGTTACCAAAAAAAATTGTGGTCATAGGGCCTGAAAGTACAGGCAAAAGCACTTTATGTGAGCAACTGGCTGATCATTATAAAACCGATTGGGTGAAAGAATATGCGCGAGAATATTTATTGACAAATGGAACAGACTATACTTTTGATGATCTGTTAGTTATTGCTAAAGGACAGCTGCAGCTTGAAGATAAATGTTCAATGTTCAATGCTCAACTATCAACCCTCAACTATCAACCTTCAACTATCTTCATCGATACCGACATGTACGTTATGAAGGTTTGGTGTGAATTTGTTTTTGAAAAATGTCACAATTTTATTTTGAATCAAATCGTAGAAAGAAAATATGACCTCTATTTATTTTGTAATGTTGATCTTCCCTGGGTAAAAGATGAGTTACGTGAATATCCTGATCTTGCATCAAGAGAAAAATTATACCATATTTATAAAGATGCGATGGTAAATCAAAATGTCCCTTGGATAGACATTAGCGGTACTTATGACGAGCGATTACAAAAAGCAATTACTGCCATTGATAAAATAATATAAAAGAGCCCGGCAATTACCGGGCTCTTTTACTTTTTGGTTTTGCCTTTTAACTTTTTACTTATTATTTATACTCAATAAACATTTGCTCTTTAGGCTTACGTACTTTTTTTGCATTCACCATATAATCATTGGCTGCATCGCGATAACCTAATGGCAATAAAGCAACACTTCTTAATCCTTTTGCTTTTAATTCTAATAACTCATCTAAAGCTGCTGCATTAAATCCTTCCATCGGTGTTGCATCAACTTGTTGTTCTGCTGCTGCGATCAATGCTGTGCCTAATGCAATGTATGGCTGGCGCGATAACCACTCGTATACTGCATCATGCGGGCGACTGATAGCACCGGTTAAATTTGCTTTGAACGCATCTAAAGATTCAACAGGCATTTCTCTTTCACTTGCTATTAAATGCATGTACTCTGTTAAATGATCCGGTGTAACTTTTTCCCAGGTAGCAAATACTAATAAGTGCGAGCAGTCATTAATTTGTGGTTGGTTATTAGCTACGGGTATTATCTTTTTTCTTAATTCTTCGTTTTCGATAACCAATACATTAAAAGCCTGCAAGCCTGCAGACGTTGCCGTTAGGCGAATAGCTTCTAAAATCTTATCGACTTTTTCCTGTGGTACTTTTTGTCCGTTGTACTTTTTAGTGGCGTAGCGCCAGTTCAGTAATTCTATTAAGTTCATTGTAGGTGGTTTTTATTATTTGAATACACAAACTTAAACATATATGCTATACAAATGATAGTACTATACTTTAAGATACCGCTATCATTTGGTATAGTGAGCCATAGTAGCGGGTATAAAAAAACCGGAGCAAAGCTCCGGTTCATATTTTAACAAAAATTATTATCTATTGTAGCTGCGTTGAGAAGAACCCTGGCCACTTCTAGGATTATGGCCCCTGTCAGATCCGCCGCCGAAGCTTCTCTTTTTGAAAGCCGGTTTTCCACCACCACCGCCACGCACCATTGGTGGCGCTGTCATAATTTGCATCGGGTAAGGATGCGCATCAAAAACGGGGATTGGTTTACCGATCACTTTTTGAATATCGCGCAGCATTTCTTTTTCTTCTGCTTCGCAGAAAGACATGGCTTCACCACTTAAACCCGCACGGCCGGTACGGCCAATACGGTGAACATAGGTTTCTGGAACATCAGGCAATTCGTAATTGATCACATAACGTAATTCGTCGATATCAATTCCTCTTGCCGCAATATCAGTCGCTACTAAAACTTTGATAGTGCCATTTTTAAAATTGCTCAATGCGTTCTGACGTGCATTTTGAGATTTGTTGCCATGTATCGCAGCAGCCTGAATACCATGTTTGTTCAGCATGATCACTACTTTATCAGCGCCATGTTTTGTTCTGGTGAACACCAACACGGTCTGCATTTTCTTTTGCTCGATCAGGTAAAACAATAAGGAAGCTTTATTTGCTTTATCAACATAGAACAAGGTCTGGTCGATCATATCCACCGTAGAAGACGGAGGGGTAACTTCTACTTTAGAAGGATTGGTCAGCAATACATTGGCCAATGTCTGAATTTCAGGAGGCATAGTGGCAGAGAAAAAAAGCGTTTGTCTTTTTTGAGGCAATTTGGTGATCACTCTTTTTACATCATGGATAAAACCCATGTCAAGCATACGATCTGCTTCATCCAGTACAAATATTTTTATTTGCGCTAAACCTACAATTCCCTGACTAATTAAGTCAAGCAATCTACCCGGTGTAGCAATTAAAATATCAATACCTGCACGGATCGCATTTGCCTGGTGCATTTGAGAAACACCACCGAAGATCACGGTGTGTTTAAGGCCCGTGTATTTACCATACGCAGCAAAGCTTTCACCAATTTGAATGGCCAGCTCACGCGTAGGCGTTAATATTAAGGCGTGTATTTTTTTGGGTCCTGCTTGTTTTTGTTCTGTCAGGATCTGTAGTACGGGTATAGCAAATGCTGCTGTTTTACCGGTACCGGTTTGAGCACAACCCAATAGATCTTTGTGCTGCAATACTATAGGAATAGATTGTTGCTGTATGGGTGTGGGTGTTGTGTATCCTTCTTCCTTTACGGCTTTGAGGATTGGATCGATCAGATCTAATTCATTAAATGTCATTATAAATAGTTTATGACTGTTGGCTGGAGAGACGTTGCATTTTCTAAATCAGCGTGGAAAAATTATTAAGTACCACAACGGCTTACAACCTGCCGTAAATTATATCCTGAAAGGACAATATCAAGAGTGGATGGCAAAGGTAAGCTTTTATTTTTTAATGGGGGTTTGGGAAGGGTTCGTGGTGATTTTGGTTATTAAAAGTCTGGAGTTCTAAATAATCGGTCTATTTAAATAACTTTATAAAACTAATGAATCCTTAAATAGATAAAATTAATCTTAGTAAATAAACCCGGCATGCAAAACAATCAAAAGTTTATACTGTTTTTTATTCTTGTATGTACCTTACTATCTTGCAAAAACAATAGCAACCCGAAAGATCTTGCCCTAATCGATAGTTTAAATAAAGTATTGCTGCGATCAAACTGTAGCCTTGATGAAGACACTCGACATATATTTATTGCCTTTCAAAATAAAAGGGAGGATCATATTTATGATACTATTATTGCAACCTGGCAACCGAATGCGCTTTTAATAAAAAAATTATCAGATTCTATTTCTACATATATTGATTCCTTAAAACTTGTGTTACAAATTGCCGAAATGAAAAACGGTTCCTTATCTTTTAATGAAACAAATAGATCTACCCCAATAAAAGTGTTTATTACAAATGGCAATGGAAATTCATTGTACAAAAAACTGAGACAATATAATTATGCCATAGTAAATATTGCCCCTCAATTAAAAGATGAGTTTGTCGATTTAAGTATTCCCCTTGATACAACAGGAACAGAAGAGCAAAACAAAACAAAATTTACAGAAACTTATTTTTCAGGCACCTCAATGGCTGGTGCATTGGCCCAGTTAACCAACTTTCAAAACCAGGTGAAAATTACAGAAAAAAGAGGTGCTGATTTTTGTTTAAGAGAAACGGCAGGCGGGTGTAATCTTGCTGTTGAAAAAACATCATTTTTAGTAAATGCCAATACTTCATGTGTAAAAGCAGGCGAAAAAATAAAAATAACAGCTGGTCTGTTCGAATTTTCTGTAGAACAATCTCCTATAATTACTATTAATGGAAAAAACGTTCCTCTAGTTGACGGAATTGCCTCTTATACAATAACCACAAATAAACCCGGTAAATATACCGTGCCTATTACTGCTCAATATGTAGATGGACATGGCGTAATAACTAAAGAGCCGCTTTCTGTACAATATGAAGTTGAGAAATAATTAAGCCGGCTTTATGAAATTCTTTTTGCTATTGTTGGCAGTGGCGAGAAAATGTTAAAACAGCTACAGCAAATATTGTGAAGAGATATTTTACAATCAACATAATTAGTACCTTCATTTTCTAATTGTAAGCTAAAATGAAAAGCAGCAGCATCACCGCAACAACATTGATACTATTTAGCTGTATCAGTTTCTCCGCCATTGCGCAAACAGATTTCACCAATAAAGCCGAAGCAACCAACCAAATAGTAGATTCTGTGAAAGAAGGTAAATGGATCGAGTATTTTAATGCCACATTAAAAGAAACAACAAAAGACAGCGCCACCTATTATCGCTTAGTGATATACAACAAAGGCAGAGAAAACGGGATAGCCAGAAGATACATGATCGCAGAAGATGTATTGCTGGCAGAAACACCTTATGTAAATGGTAAAAGGGAAGGTATTGCCAAGGGCTACTTTCCAAATGGTATATTAAAAGTGGTGACGACTTTTCACAACGATCAAATAGAAGGCGTACAAAAACAATATTATCAAAACGGAAAAACAGATTGGATCATTCCGTATTATAGCAGCAAGATCCATGGCATTGCGAAAGAATACTATCCTACAGATACTTTAAAAGCAGAGATACCGTACAGTTATGGCGCCAAGTATGGTGTATCAAAAGAATATTACGATGACGGTGAGTTAAAAACTGAGACCCCTTATGTGAATGGCGCTAAATCGGGAGTAGAAAAAATGTATTATAAATTTTCACCCGAAACCCCGAATAAACGGAACCCCGATAATATAGAATGGCAGACACCTTATACCAACGGTAAAATAAACGGCACCCAATTACATTACAGCACCGACGGCAGTAAAACCGAATTTGAGTTTCTCAACGGCAAAAAAATATAAATAATTATGAAACGTTCTACTTTTTTACTGATCACCGCTTTGCTATCTTTCGCGTTTGGAGCAATGATGTTTTTTCTTCCTGCAGCAGCGGCTAACTTTTTGGGTATTGCCACTTCTCCGGCAACAACATCCGTATTACGAGGCATGGGAGGATTAATTATTGGTACAGGCACCATGAATTTTTTGATCTACAATAATAATAACCCGGCTACCATTATGATGGTGCTGTTAACAAATATTATTACACATATCCTAGGGATATCTGCGGATGTTTTAGGAATAATGAGTGGTGCATTACTGCCAATTAAAATGGCGCCTGTAGAGATCGTGCATCTTTTTATTGGTATCGGATCGTGGATCTGTTTGTTACGATTTAAACCTGAGCCTAAATAAATCATTCGAAAAGCGGCATTCAGCAAATTTTTTGTAGAAACTTTTTGTACATGTCTGCCCAGTCTTTAAATAATTTATTACCTCCTATCATATGGTTGTGCCAAATGGTAATGAATGTTCCGTTTACTTTTTTGCAAATAGTATAATACTGCATTAGCTCATCAAAGGCTTCTGACGCCGTTAATTTCTGCTCGTAATAAGAATTGGCTTCCATGTAACAAAAAGGGTGGATCCTTAGATCTGTTTGCATTTCTTTTTGCAGGTCATACCAATAAAAAGAATTGGCCACCGATGCCCTGAAACCATTGATGCTTCCATAACCCATCGAATAATCATCTTGTATCCCTGCGTTGATCAGTTGCCTGTATCCGCCAGGTAAAGTAAACCGAATATAATGTTGCCTGGAGCTGGTAATCGTTTTTTTACCGATGGTTTCTAGATACTCCTTTTCTTTTTTTAATAAGGAAACATCGTCTCCGCTTTGCCAGGAGGGATGAATGCCAATACTATATTTTTTACTATGCGCTTGTATTAAGTGTTGTATCGCTTTTTTGTGTGGGAGAATATTTTTATCATACATAGCATTTTTCTCCGCTACTAAAAAAAAGTAGATGGGATGTAATTCATATTGCCGGTGTAGCGCATCCAATTTATCATACGTATCAAATGGATCTTTTTTATTTGCCAGTAACGTATTTATTCTTTCACCTAAACCATCTATGTCAAATGAAAACAATGATCGTATAGCTCCTGCAAAATTTCTGAAAAATCCTTTGTGTTTATATGCGTAGGCAATATCAATATCATAGGTAGGTACAAACTTAAATCCGGAATACTGGCTATTGACTATTGAATATTTTTTTTGCAGCAACTTCCTGAGATCATCTGCCCAAATATTGATAAGTGGAAGTGATAAAAATTGCTCTTTAAATGCAAGCGAATTTTCATGTGCATACCTGCCATACATATCTTTTGTATGAGGTAAATATTCTTCATAACGAGTGGCCAAATAAAAAGAAGCAGCAAAAATATCAAATAGAAATCCGATAGGTTTTGAATCAAATTCTGCTGTTCTAAAAAACGCTTTATATCCATTTACCTCAAAACAATCAATTGTTTGTTTTTGTATTGTCGATTCAAATAACAGGTCATGATTGATTATTTGAATTTCATTGTCGGTGATTATTTGTTTGCTATAATTTACTCTAGCTCCATTGTGTCGTCGAAAAATCTCTTTATCATCTGTAATAGAAAAACCAATACCCATCATTTCCTTAAAAATAAGAGAACAGCTGTATTGTAACCGTGAAGAAATGGTATCAGAATAAATTAAAACCATACAAATAAAATAGCCGGCTTATCCGACTATTTAAAAATAATTATAAATACTGGTAAGATCATTTATTAAATAGATCACGCCATTGTTGGTTAAATGTTTTGGGACTAAAAACCAGATCACTTCTATTCGTCTTCCAGTCTTTAAATAAACTATTTACCAGTTTAGTTTTCAGGTTGCCGCTACCTGTGTTCATCAGGCTTCTTTTTAAACTGGCCGCCTTCCATATTTTCCAGGCTGTTCTTTCATTAAAAGTAGTCAGGCCTTCTTCTACCGATTCATGGCGGTTTTCCAATAACAATTCGTGCAAATTAATTTTCACCGCGCAAACTTCCGTGCAATTACCGCAAAGCGAAGACGCATAACTAAGGTGCTTAAATTCTTCCAGGCCTTGCAAATGTGGTGTGATCACACTGCCTATTGGTCCGCTGTAAGTCGCTTCATAAGCATGCCCGCCAATATTTTTATAAACCGGACAAGCATTTAAACAGGCGCCGCAACGAATGCAGTATAAGCTTTCTCTTTGTTTAGGATTTTGCAAAATATTAGTGCGGCCATTGTCTAATAATATCACATACATTTCATCCGGGCCATCCGATTCATTGGATTGTCTTGGACCCGTTACAATACTATTATACACAGTAACCTTTTGTCCCGTCCCAAATGTAGAAAGCAATGGCCAAAACAATGCAAGGTCCGTAACAGATGGTATCATCTTTTCAATACCAACAATTACGATATGTGTTTTAGGAAACGAACAACTTAATCTGGCATTACCTTCATTTTCTGTTACAGCTATGCCGCCGATATCGCTGATAATAAAATTGGCGCCTGTAACACCAATTTCTGCCTGCACATATTTTTCACGAAGAATATTTCTTGCCACCAGTGTTAACTCCTGCGGAGTCAATTTAGATGGTGTTCCTAATTTTTCTGCAAATAGTTTAGCCACATCTTCTTTGCTTTTGTGCATAGCCGGTGTAACGATATGATAAGGAGCTTCACCATCTAACTGTTGAATGTATTCGCCAAGGTCTGTTTCTATACTGTCGATACCGTTTTTTTCTAAAGCTTTATTCAGGTGTATTTCTTCCGTCACCATGCTTTTACTCTTCACCAGTGTTTTGCAGTTTTTTTGTCGGCAGATGGCCAGAATTTCTTCAATCGCCTGTTCACCTGTTTCTGCCCAAATTACCTTTCCGCCCCGAGCGGAAAATTTATGCTCAAATTCCAGCAGGCGCTTATCTAATGTTTCGATCGCTTTCCATTTAGCATTTTTCGCTTTTTCTCTTACCAGGTTAACATCAATAAATTGCTGTTTTCCCTGTGGCACCGCAGCATTGTACCTGCCTATATTAAAATTGATCTTGCGGCGATGCTCAAGATCTGCAGATTTAATAGTGCTTTTGGCTATAAATGATTTTGCTGTATCGGTCATAAGATAAATTCCTCTTTCTTTAGAACTCGCCGTAAGAGCGAGTTACAAATATAATTTAAAAATAAGTTAATTCTGTTTGTTAAAATGTTTAACAGCAAAAGATTAAACTATGCGATCCAAGCGATGTCAAATTATTGAACAAGAATTTGTCCACATTGACGATAACGATGGAAGTATATGAAACTAATAAAATAATTTTGTCATCCGCCGGTTTTTTCAAGCCCGTGCGCAATTACGCAGCATATGAAGAATAATAGATTTGCTTATTTATTTGTTTTTATCATCAGTTTTTTATTGCTGTCATTCGTCTCTACAAATGACAGAAGAAAAGTTTCTATAAAAAAAATAGTCCCTATAGATACTACTGGAAATCCTTACCTGATCATTATTTATAAAGCTAGTTATGAATTACAGGTGTTCGACAGTGCCGGGTGGCTAGCGACATACCCCGTAGTTTTTGGAAGTAAGGATCTTACTGATAAAAAAATGAAAGGTGACAGATTGACTCCTGATGGAAATTTTAAAGTGATCCTAAAAAAGATCAATCCGAAATGGGGACCAGAATTACTACTGGATTACCCCAATGGCATGAGCTATGAAAAATTCAAAGAAAGAAAACAAGAAGGATTGATTCCAAAAAATGCACAGATAGGAGATGGTATCGCCATTCATGCAACAAGGCCCGATGAAGAATGGACGATCGATAATTATTATAACTGGACCGATGGTTGTATCTCATTAAAGTATACGGAAATGAAAGACCTGTTTAGCTATATTCCTGTAGGTACGCCGGTTACGATTGAGCAGTAACCACTGCCCTCGTTTATTTAAAGAAGTATTTTATAGCGGCTTAAGTAGCCGCTATTCTTTTATGTATAGTAAACTTCCATCGCCGTAGCTTAGAAAACGGAAATCGTTTTCCATTGCGTATTGGTATACTATCTTCCAGTTATCGCCGATGGCGGCGGCAACTAATAATAACAAAGTGGATTGCGGCTGGTGAAAATTAGTGATAAGCGCTTTTATTATTTTGAATGTGTAGCCCGGAGCTATTAGGATTTGGGTTTTTGTTACCAGTTTTTCATGGTCATTTTTTTTCATCCACTGTATCAAAGCAGTGAGGGCTTCAACAGCTGAATACCTTGTAGCTGCCAGTTTATCTTCATATACTTCCCATTGTTCAATTATTAATCTGTCGTAATCAATATCAGGGTTGATCATTGTTTTAACGCCTAACCAATATAAACTTTCAATTGTTCTTAATGATGTTGTGCCAGTCGCAACAATTGTATTGTCAAGATTGGCAAGTATATTATCGATCGTTGAAATATTTACATCGATCCATTCAGCATGCATTTCATGGCCTTCCATGATCGTAGCTTTTACCGGCTTAAATGTACCTGCGCCAACATGCAGCGTTACATAATCTTTGCTGATATTTTTTTTAGCAAGCGAAGAAAAGATATCATCAGTGAAATGTAATCCAGCTGTAGGTGCTGCTACAGACCCATCATGTGTGGCATAAATAGTTTGGTATCTTTCTTTATCTGTTGTTTCCGCTTTTCTTTTTATATAAGGCGGCAAAGGGATTTCACCAACGAATTGCAGTATTTCTGAAAAACTATATCGGGTTGGGTACCATGAAAATTTTATAATGTATGCATCGGATAACTTTTCTATCAATTCGGCTTTAATTATTAATTGTTCTTTATTAATTACTACTTCTTTTTCCAAAAGCCCGTCTTTCCATTTACTAACGCCACCTATCATACATTTCCATTGTACACTTTCTGTTTTACTCATAACAATAGTGTATTCATTGATGGCCTCATAAGGTTCTAAACAAAAAATTTCAATACCGCCGCCTGTTGATTTTTGAAATAATATTCTTGCCTGTATCACTTTAGTGTTATTGAAAATAAGCAAGCTGTTTGCAGGAAGATAGTCTGCTATATGTTTGTAAGTGCTTTCCTGTATTTTGTCATTTTTATAAATGAGCAATTTCGACGCATCTCTCTGTTCTAAAGGAAAAGCTGCGATCTTTTCATCAGGCAAAGAGTAAGTGAAATCTGCAATGGAATATTTTTTCGGATGCATTCGTGCCATTATAATTTTCCTTTTTTTATTTCTTCCACTACGGCAGGGTCGAGTAATGTAGAAGTATCCCCCAGATTAGTTGTTTCTCCTTCTGCTATTTTTCTTAATATCCTGCGCATAATTTTTCCGCTGCGCGTTTTTGGCAATCCTTTTACAAACTGTATTTTATCAGGCTTGGCAATAGCGCCAATTATTTTTACAACAGTTTGAATGATATCTTTTCTTATCGCATCTTCATCGTTATGCAATGCATTGCAGATCACATACGCATAAATACCTTGTCCTTTAATATCATGCGGATAGCCTACTACTGCACTTTCAATTACAACATCGTGCATATTAATGGCATTTTCAATTTCTGCAGTGCCCATCCGATGGCCGCTTACATTTAATACATCGTCAACACGGCCCGTGATCCTGTAATTACCTTGTGCATCTCTTAAGCAACCATCTCCTGTAAAATATAAGTTATCATAGGTGGCAAAATAATTTAGTCTGCAACGTTCATGATCTCCGTAAGTGGTGCGCAATATTCCGGGCCACGGAAATTTGATACATAAATTTCCGCTTACATCATTCCCGGTGACTTCTTTTCCATTTTCATCAACTAAAATTGGCTGCACTCCGGGTAAAGGCAAAGTAGCAAAAGATGGTTTTGAAGGAGTAACACCTGCCAGGTTGGAGATCATTATTCCGCCTGTTTCTGTCTGCCACCAGGTATCTACGATCGGGCAATTATTTTTTCCAACATGATCATCGTACCAGTGCCAGGCTTCTTCATTGATAGCTTCTCCGACAGTACCCAGTACTTTTAGCGTATTTAATTTTTTACTTGCTAATGGCGCTGTACCAAAAGCCATCAAACTTCTGATCGCCGTAGGCGCCGTATATAAAATATTCACTTTGTGCTTGTCAACAATATCCCAAAATCTTCCGGCATCCGGCCATGTAGGAATTCCTTCAAATAGTAATGTGGTGGCTCCTGCGCTAAGCGGACCGTAAATAATATAACTGTGCCCGGTTATCCAACCAATATCCGCTGTACAAAAATGTATTTGTGTGGGTAAGTATTGAAAAACATTTACAAATGTATAATTCGCCCATATCATATAACCAGCGCAGGTATGTACAACACCTTTTGGTTTACCTGTTGAACCGGATGTGTATAAAATGAAGAGCATATCTTCTGCATCCATTATTTCAGCCTTGCATTCGGGATATCCTTGTGCTGCCACTTTTTTTATTTCTTCATCCCACCAAACATCACGGCCATTGATCATACTAACGGTTACGTTCGTACGCTTTAATACAATTACTTTTTTTACGGATGATGATTGGGTCAACGCTTCATCAATCACAGATTTTAACTGGATCTCTTTATTGCCGCGATAACCACCATCTGCGGTAATAACCAGACTGCATTGTGCATCCTGAATTCTATCCGCAATACTTTGTGCAGAAAAGCCGCCAAAAACAACGGAATGTATAGCGCCAATTCTCGCACAAGCCAATACAGCAATAGCTAATTCCGGCACCATGGGCATATAGATGCAAATAATATCACCACGTTTAACGCCATTGTTTTTTAATACATTGGCAAATTGTGATACCTGAAAGTGTAAATCTTTATAAGTAATAATACGGGAAGGTTCTGTTGGATCATTGGCCTCCCAAATGATGGCAGGCGTATCGGGTTGAGTTGCCAGCCATCTGTCTAAACAATTCTCTGTAATGTTTAATTTAGCCCCTTCAAACCATTTGATGGATGGATCTTTAAAATTCCATTCCAAAACTTTATCCCATTTTTTTTGCCAGTGAAAATTTTCAGCAATTTTTTCCCAAAAAGCCTCAGGGTTCTCAACGCTGTTTTTATACGCAGTTTGATACTGCTCCAGTGTTTTGATTTGATATGGATATGACATGGCTAACAATCTCTTTTAATAAATGTAGTTAAATTTTTAAAATAAAAAGTTGTAATAAAATATTGATTGGCTTTGTTTAATAAGTCCTTTGTAATTTGCCCCATCATAAAATACTAATACTATAGAATGCTGATAGAAACAGATGTATGTGTAATGGGTGCCGGGCCTGGTGGTTGTGCCACGGCAATACAATTAGCCAAACTGGGAATAAAAAATGTGTTGGTAGATAAAGCAATTTTTCCAAGAGATAAAATATGTGGCGATGCGTTGAGTGGCAAGGTAATGGGTGTATTTAATAAGATCGATCCCACTATTGCTGAAGAATTTTCAAAACAAGATACGCAAATCGGATCCTGGGGCGTAAAATTTGTGGCGCCGAACGGGCAAGCATTAAGAGTACCATTCAGACAAAATTTCGATAAAGAACAAAGTCCGCCGGGTTTTATAGCCAAACGTTTTGATTTTGATAATTTTTTGATCAACCAGACAAAGCGATTCCCTGAAATTCAATTATTGCAAAACACCGATATCATTGAGCATACCAAAACAACAAACGGTTGGGTATTAAAAGATAAAAACGATATAATAATCCATGCAAAAATATTGATCGCATCCAATGGCGCTCATTCACATTTTGCCAAAGAATTTGGCGGCATTGAAATGGAACCGGCTCATTATTGTGCCGGCATCCGCGGATATTACACCGGCGTTACCCATCTTGATCCCGATAATTTTATTGAATTACATTTTGTAAAAGATTTTTTGCCCGGATACTTTTGGATATTTCCATTGGCCAACGGATTGGCAAATGTGGGCGTTGGTGTAGCCAGCGATACGATCAGCAACAAAAAGATACACCTAAAAAAACGGATGCTTGAAATAATACAGGAGCATCCTGAATTTAAAGAGCGGTTTAAAGATGCTCAATTAGTAGATACAATAAAAGGTTACGGACTACCGCTGGGCTCAAAAAAACGTATCATTTCCGGCGATAATTTTATGCTGGTAGGCGATGCTGCATCACTGATTGACCCTTTCACCGGTGAAGGAATCGGCAATGCAGTCATTAGCGGTATGTTGGCTGCAAAATATGCTGATCAATGTTTGACAGCGCAAAAATTTGATGCTGCTTTTATGCAGGGATACGATGCGTTAGTATATAAAAGATTATGGAGCGAGTTGAGTTTAAGCAGGCAAATGCAAAAATTAATTAACTACCCGTTTCTCTTTAATATGGTTGTTAACAAAGCCAATAAAAGCAAATTGCTGCGTGAAACAATTTCCAGCATGTTCGAAAATATCGACCTGAGAAACCGCCTACAAAATCCTATTTTCTATTTCAAATTATTATTTACCAACTCATAAAAAACACAACGCGTTTATATTAAATAATAATAAAATATTTTTTACGCATTTGTAAAAGATCAAACGTTCCTGCTATACAAACTGGTCATTACCAATATATCCGCGCCATACATTAAAATAATAAATAATAAATTAGTTTTTAATCAAAAACTGTCATTTTTTTAAAGAAATTGATAAAATATTTATTATTTAACATCTTTATCTAGAAAATTTTCAGTAATATTATTGTATTAAGTATAAAATATTCTTTTCAAGGAGAATTTTATAAATATTAAATAAGGTATTTATTTTTAAACAGACCTACTATGCAGACAAGCGAATTGTTGCAATCTTATTTGGTGGATAATAATACATGGGATGAAATGTATAAAGATTCATCGGTAAGAGAGCAGTACAAGAAAGTGGTAGACTTTTTACAGCATTTGTCTGTTGATGAGTTGAACAAAAAAGAAGAACTGGCCAAACGCTTGTTTATGAGCCAGGGAATTACGTTTACTGTGTATAACAGTGGCGAAGGAATTGAAAAGATATTTCCTTTTGATATTATTCCCCGTATCATCACCTCTGCCGAATGGAACTATATTGAAAAAGGTATAAAACAAAGATTAAAAGCACTTAATCTCTTCCTTAAAGATATTTATAGTACCCAGTTCATTATTAAAGACGGTATTGTCCCGGCTGATATGATCTATAGCTGTCCGCATTATTTAAGAGAAATGCACAATTTCCCTGTTCCGCATGATATATATGTACACATTTCGGGTATCGATCTGATCCGCAATAGCGATGGCTCTTTTTATATATTGGAAGATAACCTTCGTACACCGAGTGGCGTTAGTTATATGTTAGAGAACAGAGAAATAACCAAACGGTTATTCCCTGATCTGTTACCGAATAATAACGTACGCAGTGTAACGGAGTACCCTAGCTTGTTGTACAAGAATTTGGTTTCCATGTCACCAAGACAAACGAGTAATCCTACAATTGTATTATTAACACCAGGTATCTATAACTCTGCTTATTTTGAACATACCACTTTAGCAAGATTGATGGGTGTCGAATTGGTAGAAGGAAGTGACCTGGTAGTAGATAACCATCGTGTATACATGAAAACAACTTCCGGTTTACAACAGGTAGATGTTATTTATCGCAGGGTGGATGATGACTTTTTAGATCCGCTGGTATTCAATCCTACAAGCGCTTTGGGCGTGGCTGGATTAATGAGCGCATATCGTAAAGGAAATGTTGCGATCGTAAATGCACTGGGCAATGGTGTTGCAGATGATAAAGCCATTTATTCTTTTGTGCCTGCGATGATCCGATATTATCTGAATGAAGAGCCGGTATTAAAAAATGTACCTACTTATCAATTGGGTAAAGAAGAAGAAAGAGAACATGTATTCGCCAATATTGAACAAATGGTCATTAAAAAAACCAATGGAAGCGGCGGTTACGGTATGTTGATGGGAAGCGCCGCAAGCAAAGAAGAAATTATAGATTATAAAAAAGAAGTGCTGCAGGACCCAAGGCAATTCATCGGACAACCTATTATCAATCTTTCTTCTGCGCCTTGTTATATGAACGGAAAATTACAGCCGAGAAGAGTTGACCTTAGGCCATACGCTTTATGCGGGCCAGATGGTGTTGAGATCGTTCCTGGCGGATTAACACGCGTTGCATTGACTGAAGGGTCGATGGTGGTGAACTCATCGCAAGGTGGCGGCAGTAAGGATACCTGGGTATTGAGTCCGTTGGCGGTTGAACCTCCAACCCCCTAAAGGTGCTTTAGGGCAATGCTAAGTAGTACGATGTTGAATCAAAAAATAAATAATAATCTCTGCATCCATCTTTTGTTGGGCGCAATAAACAAACCACAATGCTAAGTAGAGTTGCCGATAGTTTATACTGGATGAGCCGTTATATGGAACGGGTGGATGGTATTTTACGAATGCTGAAAATTAATTACGCATCCTCGCAGGATGATATTCAGGAATTTTCATGGAAGCCTGTTTTAAAAATATTCACTTATTTGGAAGATGAAGAGATCGATGCGCTGGCTCCTTATACACGTGAAGTATTATTATTTATGGTTACCGGAAAAGACAATCCGAATTCTGTTTTAAATATTGTTACACTGGCAAGAGAAAATGGAAGAAGTGTGCAAGATCATATCACTAAAGAAATGTGGCAGTGCCTGAATGATTTTTATCATAGCATGCGCGATGACAGGTTGAATTTTTTATTAGAAAAAGATGATCCGATCACTGTATTGGATAACCTGATCAGGCAAGGGCTTTTGTATTTTGGGACAACCGACGTTACAATGGCACGCGGCGAAGGCAATTCATTTATCAGCATCGGTAAATTTTTGGAAAGAGCCATTCAGTCTACCGATATTTTAGACGTGAAATTTAGTAACCTCAATTATGAACTGGATAAAACGGCAGATACTACTTACTGGAAATATTTATTAATGTCTATTTCAGGATATGAATTGTATTTACGCACCTATCGTGATGGATTTGAAGCGAGAAATGTGGTGGAACAAATTGTGCTGAATGAACAATTTCCGAGATCGGTAGTGTACTCTATAAACCAGTTGCACCGGTATTTTGAGCGTTTAAAGAGTGACCGAAATAAAACTGATTTTGATCAGATAGATTTTATGATCGGTAAATTTAAAAGCAGGATAAAATTTTCCACTTCCAATTCGATCATACAAGAAGGTTTGCATCATTTTTTAACAGAAACAAAAACCGGTTTGTTCGAAATTGGTAAAAGTATCAGTCATAATTATTTCGCTATTTCATAATAGGTCATTTAAATAAAAGAAATTATGCCGCGTTTTATCATACACCATGTAACAAAGTATACATACGCAGAACCCGTTAGAGATAGCGCTAACCAGATCATGCTGTACCCCTTAAAGGATCAATACCAGGAGTTGGTGAGCCAGCAGCTGGTTATCACCGGTTATCCTAATATTGAAAAGTATGTTGATTATTATGGAAACGAAACGGGCACTTTCATGTATTTGGATGCACACAGCGAATTGCTGATCGATTCAAAAATTGAGGTCGTAACCAAACCTCACTTGTTACCTGTTATAGACGTGGCTATTGAAAAACAATGGGAGTATTTAGATCAGATAAAATACATTGTACCTTTCATCGATTTTTTAAAGCAGGAATCTTTTCACAGCATCAATGAAGTAAGTGAAATTATAGATCCGCAATACTGTAAAAGATTTTCTGTTTTTGAAGCAGCAGAAAAATTAAATGAATATGTGTTTCAAAATTTTCAATATATCAAAGGTGTAACCAATACGGAAACAACCGTAGATGAAATATGGAAATTAAAAGCCGGCGTTTGTCAGGATTTTGCACACTTTCTTTTATTAATGCTCCGCATGATCAACATCCCTGCCCGTTATGTGAGTGGTTATGTTTGTCCGTTAAACAAGGACCTGCGCGGAGAAGGCGCTACGCATGCATGGGTAGAAGCTTATATTCCTTTTTATGGTTGGTTAGGATTGGACCCAACCAATAATTGTGTTGTGAATGACCTGCATGTTCGTTTGGCCATTGGCAGAAGTTTTATGGATTGCTCACCGGTAAAGGGTACATATAAAGGAACTGCCAAGCAGGTATTAGAAGTGGGTGTTTCAGTTTCCTACGAAGATGGAATGGCGCCCATGAAATTGAACACTACTTTAAAGGCACAGCCCCAGGCGATAGTTACCAATGCAACGACCAATGCGAATAATTCTTACCGTCGCCATGTTGAAATGCAGCAACAACAGCAGCAGCAATAAAATAATGCGGCTCTATTCTTCAAAAATTGTTTGGGATAAGCTCTGGGTTTCATAGCCGCAATTACCACATTTGTAAACGTAATCTTCCGGTACTGTATAATTTGAAATGAGCTTCGTTAAAATGGCGGTCACAAAATTAGTTACACCCGGCTTTCCTATATAAGAAAAATCATGTGCTCCACATTTAGGACACGCCGTAGCTTCCATGTATTCTACGTCAAATTGCTTTAAAAGAATTCTTGCCTCTGTTTCATCCTTTTCTTTTACTGCCAATTTTATCCCTCCGATCGCATTTGTTAACAAGGGATCGATCGTTACCGTATTCTCATCTTTTAAATAACATTCCAGTCCGTATGCTTGCAACTTTGTCAGTGTTACATTGGCTGAAAAATAATCATTGAACGTTCGTATTGTAACCAGTTCCATTTTGTTTTATTTATCTGCCATAATCTTCATCATGAGCTTTGGCGTATTTCTCATGCTTGAGTATAAATGGAATATTTTTCTTCTCTATCACAGTAAGTTCACTTTTAACATCGCCACTTACAGGAACATACCAATCCTGCGATACAAAAAAACCCATCTCCGATGAATTTTTAAAACAATAGCCATGCCTGGCGTATATTTCATTGCGTATCACTTGAAGATCATCGCCGCTGTATTCATCAACATCGCTGTCTTTTAATGCTCTTTGAGATGCTTCGGGATACATACCTACAGTTTTTGAATACAAAAATGTTTTGCGTTGTAAAGAATAAGATATCCTTGCACTTTCGTCATCACCATACTTTTTCCAGTTTCCTGTTATGACATCGGATGAATTGGTATCAAAAGAAAAAGCATAAACACCATTATCATTGTCGTGCCCATCATCACTTGCAGTTATTTTATAAATACCATTCTCCAACGAATAAGCCCCCCGGAATGGTTTATAAATATCTGAGTCTTTATTTCTACAATATCCTCTAATGCTATCCGCCGTTATTGTTGTGATGTACATCATCATCGTATCAGCGCCCACATTGCCAATGTATTTGCCTATCAATTTATTGGTAGCGGTACCGGTTAGCGTATCACTGCTATCTGTTTTCCTGGAGGATTTACATGATATTATGAGCACTAACAAAGTAAATAGCAAAAAAGAAAGGCGTTTCATATATTTTTGTTTTATCTAAAGTAATAGTTTGAAACCAACATTCAAAAACATATCAGGCATTATATTGCTAACGGCATTGGCATTCTTTTGTTGGCTGATGTTGAAGATAGTGCTGGTGTATGCTCCCATGAAATTAGATGCGGGGTTTTTATTGCTGAAACAAGATTATATACATATTGATCTTTGGCGAGTTGCCTTTTTTACACATGTGTTTACCAGTATGCTGGTGTTGATAGCCGGTTTCTCGCAATTCTCTACAACATTGTTACAAAAAAAGCCAACATTGCATCGCACACTTGGGTACATCTATGTTATCAATATTTTATTCATCACAGGCCCGGCAGGATTGATCATGAGCTTTTATGCAAATGGAGGCATGATTGCCAGGATCGCGTTTATATCATTATCTGTGTTATGGATATTTTTTACAGCTATTGCCCTTTACAAAGCAATTCAAAAAGATTTTATAGCACATAAAAAATTTATGATCCGCAGTTATGCGCTAACGCTTTCGGCAATATCCCTTCGATCTTGGAAGGTATTGCTTGCCCATTTCACCGATATGAGGCCAATGGACAGGTATCGTGTAATAGCCTGGTTAGGCTGGGGATTAAATTTACTGATAGCTGAATTCATCATACTGCAACAAATAAAAAAAAGACAGGCTATCGCTTTAGCCAATAAAAAGATCTCCTCAAAAATTGAGGAGATCTAAATGTATATTCAGTTGGTTAGTACGTAATTAATTATTCAGCATCAACGGCATTACCAGCATCAACAACTCTTCATTCGGTTCTGTTTCAGTTGGCTTGATTATACCTGCTTTCGTGGAAGTACTAAGCTCCATCACGATGTCATCCGTTTCTGCGGCAGTCAGCATTTCAATTAAAAATTTAGCGTTGAATGCAATTTGCAGGTCTTCACCGTCATACTGACAAGACATACGTTCATTACCTTCAAAACTAAAATCAACATCCTGTGCAGCCAGCTGCAATTCACTTCCACTGATATTTAGTGCCACCTGGTTCGTGCTCTTATTACTAAAGATGCTTACACGACGCAAAGCGCTTTGGAAATCACCTTTGTTCACTGTCATTTTATATGGATTATCCAATGGTATCACTACTTTATAATCGGGGAAACGTGCATCTATCAAACGACAAACCAATTCTGTTCCGCCGTGCACTACAAATAAATGATTGCTGTTATAAGAGATCTTTAATTCATCATCATTATCAGGCAAAGCGCTTTTTAATAAATTCAAAGGTTTTTTAGGAACGATAAACGTATCTGTTTTAGGGCAGCTTACATCTGTTCTTCTATAACGAACCAATCTGTGTGCATCAGTTGCTACGCAGGTAATTCCTTTTTTATCCAATTCAAAAAATACGCCAGTCATAGCAGGGCGAAGGTCATCATTGCTCACAGCAAACAATGTTTTGTTGATCGCCGTTACCAATGCGGATGAACTCATTGAAAAAGCATTGGAATCATCAGCCACCGGCTCTTTAGGAAAGTTATCTGGATTTTCGCCCATCACTTTATACTTACCATTATCACTGGCAATTTCTACAGCAAAGGTTTTATCGATAGTAAAAGTTAGCGGCTGCTCTGCGATATTTTTTAATGAATCCAGCAAAATTTTTGCAGGAATACAAACCCTGCCACTTTCTTTGGCTTCAATATCCATATGCACTTTCATCACTGTTTCAAGGTCAGTAGCAACGACAGTCAGCTTGTTTTTTTCAATTTCAAATAGAAAATCTTCCAATATGGGTAAAACAGTATTGGTATTGATAACGCCACTAATTTGTTGCAGCTGTTTAAGTAAGGCAGAAGACGAAACAATAAACTTCATAATATGTATTTGTTAAAAATCAAAGATAAAATATTGCAGCTAATGAATAGGAGTTAATCCTATTATTTTGCCATGGCTTATCAACAACTATTTAACATCCTTGCCAATGGAGGGCTTTGTCGTTTTGTTTGTACCAAAGGAAACTCTATAATCTGCTATTTTTGTCCAAATCATGTACAAACAACAACTCACCAAAGTGCAGGCCCTTCCAAAAGCCAGACAATATTGTGCCTACCAGGAGCGCTGCCATAGTGAAGTAAAAGAAAAACTATACGGTTTCGGATTACATAAAAAGGATGTAGAGGAATTGATCGCTGATCTAATAGAAGAAAATTATTTAAATGAAGAGCGATTTGCCATGGTATTTGCAGGCGGCCGTTTCAGAATAAAAAACTGGGGCAGGGTGAAGATCAAGTATGAACTAAAACAAAAACAGGTAAGCGATTACTGCATAAAAAAGGCGTTGCAGGAAATTGGCACTGCCGATTATTTAAAAACACTCTATAAACTGGCCGATAAAAAACTAAAATTACTCAAGGGTGAAAAAAACATTTTCACCAAAAAGAAAAAGCTGCAGGATTATTTATTACAGAAGGGATTCGAACCGCAATTGATACAAACTGTTATAAAGGATATTATTTAACAGCCCGATCTTTCCAGACAATAACTCTCCATACAATTTCTGCGCTTAATAAAGTACCTACTGCAAAAAGTGCAGGCTTCAGCGATGTACCTGAAGTTGAAAATGCCGCAGCCAGGGCGATTGAATAAACGCATAAAGGAAGTACAGACATCAAACAAAGTCCGACGACATTTAATGGGATTTTAAACGGCCGGTGTTCATCCGGAGCTTTGATACGAAGTATGATCAGCGAAATAAATTCCAAAGATAGGGCCGCTCCATATAATGTGACATCTATAATTACCAGATCCGTAAACGACCACAATATCATTACACTTACAACTGCCGCACAAACAATAATAGAAACATAAGGTGTATTAAACCGGGGATGAAGCCTGCTTAATTTTGAAGATAATAGTTGGTCATCGGCCATTACTTTTGGCACGCGGGAGACAGAAAGAAGTACTGCCGAAAATAAACCGAGCGTGCTGGCCATGCCACCAATCGACAATAATAAGCCTAGCCAATGGCCTGCTAACAATTCTCCAAGAGCAGGAAATCCCTTATCTATCAAAACACCAAAATCAATTCCTGAATTTTGCGCAATGAGGGTAGTGATGAAATAAATAGCAAACACAATCGTGAACGCAATGGCTATTGAAATAAGGTAAGACCGTATCGGTTTATCAACCTCTTCTGCATAGGTTGTTGTATTATCCCATCCCATAAAATTCCACATCACGGTATATAATCCCATTCCGATCGATGTAAAACCAATGCCTTTCAATGAAAATGTTCCAAAAGAAAAACTACCTGTGTGCTGCGCAAAACCTATTGCAAAAAAAATAACAAAAGGTATCAGCACGACTGCCGTTAATACCATAGATATTTTTCCTACGGGCACAATTCCTATAATATTTAAGGCGGCGTTTATCCAGATGATCGATAAACAAATGGGTATTTTATACGCTACAATTCCGGGGAATAAAAAAGAAGCATACACAACAAATAATACCGGATAAATAGCAAGATCTACAAATGTGTATAGCCAGGTCCACCAACCTTCGTACAATGCCCATCGTTTACCCATCGCCCGTTTCACCCATTGATAGTAACCACCATTCACAGGCATCATACTATTTAATTCAAGCACAGTAAAAATAGTGGGCATATCCCACAATAGTGGAACAACGATCAATAATAATAAAGCCCCGCCTTTCCCTACATAAAACAGCAATGGCTCTAACCCATAAGGGCCGCCCGAAACCGTTAAAAAAATAATGGCTGCTAATTGCAAAGGTCGAAGCCTTTTAACCGCAGCAGGTATGGTGCGCATATGCGAAGAAAATAATTATTTAGTTAATACTAATATTTATTTGCAATTATTATTGGGCCAAAGCTTCGGGCTTCAGCCCAATTACATTGTTAGCAAATCAATGTGTAAATTTGTGTTATGTCCAGTCTTACTATAACAACGATACAAACCAATATCTATTGGGAAGATAAAACAGCAAACCTGCAAATGCTGAAAGAAAAGATCGATGCCATTGAAGAAAAAAAAGAGATCATCATATTACCGGAAATGTTTAGCACAGGTTTTAGCATGCAACCCCAATTACTGGCAGAAACAATGGATGGCGAAACGGTAACATGGATGAAACAAATTGCCGCTGACCATACAATTATTGTAACGGGAAGCGTAATCATAAAAGAAGGCGATAATTATTTTAATCGGCTGATATGGATGTTACCTAACGGCCAATTTGGCCATTATGATAAACGCCATCTTTTTGCTTTCGGTAAAGAAGATGAACAATACACCGCAGGAAATAAAAGATTGATCGCTTCTGTGAAAGGCTGGAAAATAAATTTGCAAATTTGTTATGACCTGAGGTTTCCCGTTTGGTCGCGACAACAACCAAAAGAATCAACATCCGAGTTTGATGTACTTGTTTATGTTGCTAACTGGCCCGAAAAAAGAAATCATGCATGGAAAACTTTGCTGTGTGCCAGAGCGATCGAAAATCAGTGTTATGTGGTAGGCGTTAACAGAGTGGGCGAAGATGGTAATGCTATTTACTACAGCGGCAATACGTTGGTCATTGATCCATTAGGAGAAGTATTATATCATATGAAAGACCTGGAAGATGTTTTTACTATAGACTTAGAAAAAGAAAAACTGGAAAAGGTAAGAACACATTTCCCTTTTTGGAAGGATGCAGACAAATTCAATTTATTATAATGATCATTTAGCAGCCGCCTGTCTGATCAATTCTTTTGTATATTCCATTTTTCTATCGATGCCTTTACGCACACTTTCAAGTGTGGGCATAACAATAATATCTGGTGCAACTCCACGGCCATCTTTAACTACATGATTGTATTGCACCATTCTGAATAAAGGAAGTCTTACACGTAACCTGGTATGTGGCAATGTTATTTCGGGGATCATAATACCATTGTTCCCATACCAGCCACCGCCGGTTTCTTCTCCTATTAACTTTACATTAGACTGGCCCTTCACTGCATTGCAAAATAAAGTAGATGCAGAAAAAGTAGCACCTCCTATCAGTACATATAAATTGCCGTTAAAATGATATTTTGCTTTCGGTTGATAAAAATGGCGTTTATAAAAACCATAATGATATTTGCCATCGGCATATCTTTTTGTCAGGAATAATAAACCAACATCATTTACCCAGCTATGTTTTATATATTTTCCATATGGCCTTAACGATTGTGAAGCGGCATAAGTACTGTCGCCTACTTTAAAAGGAGTATTGCGCAAATATTTAGTTAACAATATAAACATATCAACATCTCCTCCGCCATTGCTTCGCAGATCGAGTATCAGGTTATTGATCTTATTGTCCTTAATTTTTCTAAATGACCTTTTAAAAAACCGGCTAAGGTGTTTACCTCCGCCTTTAGTGAAAGTGTTTAATGTCAGGACAGCTGTGTTAATAGAACTATCAATACTCATTGACCTGAAGCTATTGATGTATTGCTTTTTAGCTTCCTTGTGTGATATTTTTAGCTGTTTTGCCTTCAGTGCACTGTCTTCCGGTGAAAGATTATATAGTGGGAGCAATGTCGTTTTTTCCGATCCTGCGCTGTCAATATAATCCACCTGGTAATTTTTATAGATGCCATATATATTGCGATGGAAATAAGGAAAGTTATTGCTTAGGCGGATGTAATTTACATTTTCTGCATAGCCATCTACTGGCAAATAAGCAAACATTTCCTGGATCATTTCTTTATTCGTAATCCCGTTAATGGAAGTGATCAGCATGCCTTTTTTAATAATAGAATCTTTGGCATTAAGATTACGTATCACAACCATTGTATCGTTCCATACTTTTAGGTAAAGCGGAAAAGAAGGAATGGTTCTTTTTATAATAAAACGATCCCAATGTTTGCTCATTATAAAACTGGTGTGCCCGCAATGGATCTTATTTGTAAGAGGAGCCAATATCTTCCAACCAAATTGTTGTTCCGTCATTGAGTCTTCAATATTTTGATAATAGGTATCAAAATAATAATCCATACTATCTTTCGATGTATACCAATAAAGTGAAGGGTGCTTTTTTTCGAGAATATTTCTCAGCAATGTATAATCTTGCTGCAATTGCTTTTTAGTATATCGCCTATCAGGATTATAGCTCTTCGAAATGATATTGCACGATGAAGTAAAAACAACAATGACAATAACAAATAGAAGAGTTCTGGCCATTATTAAAATTAAAAACTAATTGTTATATGCCAATGAAATATTATGCCAAATGATTCCAGCCTTGTGCAACCAATTTATGTTGGTTACCGCCGCGGGTTAAGATATACGCACCTTCAGCAGCTTCGGTCATATATCCAATAATACTGATCTGATCATTCTTTACAATTTTTTCATAATCACTTTGCGGAACGGTAAATAACAGCTCATAATCTTCGCCCCCGCTCAAAGCGCAAGCTGTAGGGTCCAATTCTAATTTATAGGCAAACTGCCTCGCGTCTTCGTAAATAGGAATTTTATCTTCGTACAATACACAACCAACTTCGCTTTGTTTGCAAATATGTAAAATTTCGCTGCTTAGGCCATCGCTGATATCCATCATTGCCGTAGGCAGAATATCTTTTTCAGCAAAAAAATCAATAATATCTTTTCTTGCTTCCGGTTTCAATAAACGGCCAACGATATAAGATTGATCTTCCAGATCTGGCTGCGCACCGGTTTCTGCAAATATTTTTTTCTCTCTTTCTAAAATTGTCAATCCTAAAAAAGCGCCACCCAAAAAACCACTGACACAAAGCAGGTCGCCTTTTTTTGCCGTACTTCTTTTTACAAATTTATCGGGAGCAACTTCACCAATAGCCGTTACAGAGATCACGAACCCTTTTTGAGAAGAGGTTGTATCACCACCGATCAGATCAACATTGTATTTTTCGCAAGCAGCATAGATACCTTCATAAAATTCATCCATTGCTTCCAAACTAAAGCGGTTGCTGAATGCTATGCTAATAGTTATCTGCGTAGGTGTTGCATTCATTGCATATATATCACTCAGGTTAACTATTACACTTTTATATCCCAAATGTTTTAAGGGAGTATACATTAGATCAAAATGAATTCCTTCGATCAACATATCTGTAGTAATAACTGTTTGTTTGCCAAAGTGATCGATCACCGCTGCATCATCTCCTACGCTCAAAATTGTAGAGGCATTTCTTGTCTCATTATTTTGGGTTAGATGATCAATCAAACCAAACTCTCCTAAAGAGGCTATTTCTGTTCTTTCACTCATGATTTTTGTATGTCTGATTTATGATTGCTGTGATATATGATTTAAATTAAAATGTAAGATTTGCAAATATCTGCAATCAGCAATTTTTACAATTGTATTCTGTTATTGATCACATCCAACATTTGTTGATGGATTTTTCCATTACTTGCTACGATGCGCGGTTGATAGGGAGAATAATAATTACCATCAAAATCAGTTACCATACCTCCGGCTTCTTCTACAATTAAAAATCCTGCTGCGCTATCCCAGGCGTTCAGGCTATGTTCGTAAAAAGCATCAAATCTTCCGGCCGCAACCCAACATAGGTCCAGTGCCGCACTCCCTAATCTTCTTACAGGAATCCCTTTTCTGATCAATCTTTCGAAAACCTGTAGCGGACCATTTTCCATGTCCAAGTAAGTATAAGGAAACCCTGTAACCAGGCAACTTGTAGCGACTTCTGTAGTATTGCTTACGGAAAGTTTTTTATCGTTTAACGAAGCACCCCATCCTTTTTCCGCAAAGAAAAATTCATTCATTAAAGGATTATATACTGCACCCAGTATTATTTTTCCGTTATGTTCCAATCCAATACTAATGCAACAAATGGGTATACCGTTGGCAAAATTTACAGTCCCGTCGATTGGATCAATGATCCATTTATATTCGCTATCCATTATTACTTCGCCTATCTCTTCACTTAAAATAAAATGGTTAGGATAAGCAGCCTTAATGGTTTCAATGATAACTTTTTCTGAAGCATAATCTGCTTCGGTAACTAAATTGTTGAAGCCCTCTTTATTAGAAATTTTAAAATCCCCATTAAAAAAACGTTGTAATTCTTTTGCTCCTGCCTCTGTCGCTTTTAGTAATGTAGATTTTAACATTTTGCAAAGATACAAAACCTCGCCTTTAGGCGTTACTTTCGTAACATAAACCTTCAGCAATTGCAATTATCAATTATCATAGTCAATTATAATGTCAAATATTTTTTAGAGCAGTGTCTCTATTCTGTGATAAAGGCATCTGGCACAATTGATGCCGAAGTTTTTGTTGTTGATAATAATTCGAACGATGGCAGCAAAGATTTTTTTTCTGACAAATTTTCTTCTGTAAAATTTATATGGAACACAGAAAATACAGGCTATGCTAAAGCAAATAACCAGGCGCTCCAATTATGCAGTGGGAAATATATCTTATTTCTAAATCCTGATACTATTTTACCTGAAGATTGTTTCAGCAAGTGCATCCGCTTTTTAGAGTCAGATGAAATGATCGGCGCGATTGGAATTAAAATGATCGATGGCACAGGAAATTTTTTAAAAGAAAGCAAACGTGGCTTTCCTTCACCAGTGGCATCTTTATATAAATTATGCGGACTGGCATGGCTTTTTCCTCATTCGAAAATATTTGCCGCATATTATTTGGGGCACCTGGATAAAAATAAAAATCATACAATAGATGTGGTAGCCGGAGCATTTATGATGGTTCCCAAAAAAGTATTAGCTACTGTAGGGTCTTTAGATGAAACTTTTTTCATGTATGGAGAAGATATTGACCTGAGCTACCGCATACAAAAAGGAGGATTTAAAAATACTTACTTTTCAGAAAGCACTATCATTCATTTCAAAGGCGAAAGCACCAATAAATCGAGCGTACTATACTTAAAGCTTTTTTATAACGCTATGCATTTGTTTGTAAAAAAACATTACGATTTTACCAGGTCGTCCGTATTGTATCTATTTATAAAACTGTTAATTGGCCTGCAGGCATTACTATCTGTAATTACAACAACTTTTTCTTTGTTTGTATATCTCTTCGCTACGCGGAAAAATATACACGAAAAAATGAAAAAGCTGATAGTAGCAAAGGAAGAAGAATATGACGAAGTGGTTTCCCTGTTAAAAAAAGCAGGTGTCAAATTAAGTATTACAGCAAGGGTTGAGCCTGGCAATTCAATCAAATCGACGAAATCAATTGGCACAGTAAATATGCTACCCTCGCTAATAAAAAAGTATTCAATAGAAGAGATCATTTTTTGCGAAAAAGATATGTCATTTAAAGAGATCATTAATTCCATAGAGCTCTATCAGAAAGAAAAGGTTACCTACATGTTTCATGCATCGGGCAGTAGCAGTATTGTTGGTAGTGACAATAAAAATACCCCGGGGATATTTATGGCTGCCAAATAAAATAGCCGCCCCAAAAGGAGCGGCCGTTCATTACTAACTAACCCACTTTAAAAACCATCTTTATTATGCAGCGGCCATTTCTGCTATCTTGGCCCTGATCTTTGTTTCTATTTCTTTAGCCATTTCCGGATTATCCAATAATAATTGTTTTACCGAATCCCGGCCCTGGCCTAATTTATTAGCGTCGTAACTAAACCAGCTTCCGCTTTTTTGTACGATGCCTAGTTCAACACCCATATCAATGATCTCACCTACTTTAGAAATACCTTCTCCGAATATGATATCAAATTCTGCCTGACGGAAAGGCGGCGCCACTTTATTTTTTACCACTTTTACTTTTACACGGTTACCGATCGCTTCGTCGCCATCTTTTATTTGTGCCATACGGCGAATATCTAAACGTACAGATGCATAGAATTTTAATGCGTTACCGCCGGTAGTTGTTTCAGGATTACCGAATACGATACCGATCTTTTCCCTTAACTGATTGATGAAAATACAACAGCAATTTGTTTTAGAGATAGTAGCTGTCAATTTACGCAATGCCTGACTCATCAATCTTGCATGCAAGCCCATTTTACTATCGCCCATTTCGCCTTCCAGTTCGCTTTTTGGAACCAGTGCAGCTACTGAATCTATTACTACTACATCTACAGCGCCCGATAATATTAGGCGATCCGCAATTTCCAAAGCCTGCTCGCCGTAATCAGGTTGAGAGATCAATAGGTTGTCAATATCAACACCTAATTTTTGTGCATAATTGCTATCAAAAGCATGTTCTGCATCTATAAAGGCACACATGCCGCCTTTCTTTTGGGCTTCTGCAATTACATGTGTTGCGATAGTTGTTTTACCACTACTTTCCGGACCATAAATTTCAATGACTCTTCCTCTTGGCAAACCACCGATGCCTAATGCAACATCCAATCCTAATGAACCTGTTGAAATTACTTCCTGTTCAATGTGTGGCTTATCGCCCATTATCATTACCGACCCTTTGCCATAATCTTTATCGATTTTGTCCATCGTTAATTTTAGGGCCTTCAATTTTTCTGCGTTACTCATTGTCTTGTTTTTTTAAGTGATGTATCTGGTTTTGCGTTATAAATGTAAACTTCTCGACAAAGATAATAGGTTTCTTTTATTCACACTAATTTATTTAGCATTTTTTAGTAAAATTCTTAGTTTATACTAATTTTTTTGTCTGAATTGGGATTTAAGGGTTGCTAGATTAATGGGATTCTCTATACTGGATAAGGCTTTCAATCCTGTTAATCCCTAAATCTGACAAATCCCAATTCAGACAAAAAATCTATTCGCTGAAGAAATTATTGCTGGTAAAATAGAGCAAAACATGGTCTCTAAGGAAGTTTTCCTGCTCAAAAAGGTTGAAAGCAGGCAGTGGTTTTGCTAATTTAAAATGTGGCCAGCCTTCATCATCGTGGCCTTCTAATATATAGTATCCGCTCTGTGCTAAAAGGGTGCAAACAGCTATATGCATCAGGTCCTGCTTTTGCTCTTTGGTATATTTTTGCTGACCAGTGCCAAGTTCTTGAACACCTATTAAGAATAATATGCCGTCCATTTCGGGTTTGATTCCGTAGGCTTCTTTTAATTTAATGCGCAGCTTTAACCACCGTATCTGTAGATCATCTTGTTGCATGGTGCAAAGGTACTTGATCGATTAATTATACATGCAAATTATATAAGCCGCCATTACTATTGCTATAAAAAGGTCAGAGATCATGGCAATCATTTCATTAATACCAGCTGGTTTTTTAATGATATGATTTATGCCTGCAATACCTAAATATAAACTGCCTGCAAACGCAGTTGGAATGCGCCATGAAGGAATAAATAAAGAAATAATTCCTAAACAGCCTGTACAAATATTGGCAAAGCCTAATTCTTTTACAATTACAAAAGCGTCTTTATCTGTTAGATGAAAAATACTTTGAGCGGTAAAAGCCGGATCAATAACCTGTTTAATACCTGCAGAAAAAAGACGAACACCGATCGCCCAAAATATAAACCACTTGCCGAGTAAACTGACAATTGCCTCCTGGTCATTTCTAAAATAATCTACGCCAAAAGAAAGTAGTGGAAGGAATAGCATAAATGCTACAACAGTAATTAAATATATTTTATTGGGTGTGCGAGATTTTTCCATTGTAGTTGATTGATGTTCTTCCGGGTGAACGGTAAAAAATAAGCTGCACTCATCAATTGAATCATAGGAATCAACTTCAATCAACGGTTCAGACAACCTAGCTATTCACCATCTGTTCTTCCAGGAATTTTTTCCATTCCTCAAACATCTTGCCTTTTAGTACGCGGGAGAATTTATGCTGGCCACCGATCTTGCCTTTTTTCTCCATGAAGTCCATAAAAATATGTTCGGGCAATACGGTTACGAAAATCTCTTTTAGTGCATGCTTTCTTTCTACTTCGTAGTCGTCGTTGATGTCTTTTACTTTTTGATCGAGGCGTAATTTTAATTCATTGCTATCGACCTGGTCGTTGGTAGCAATATACCAATGGTGCGCAAAGAAATTTCCGTGAGGGATGCCGGCTACTGTAAATTCAGGTATCGAAATATTTAATTCTTCGCTTACCATTTCAATGGCTTTGTTCATATTATCAACACTCAAATGCTCTCCTACTAAACTTAAGAAATGTTTGGTGCGGCCGGTGATAATGATCTCACTGTTTTCTCTGTCGATCAACCTTACGGTATCTCCAATAGCATAACGCCATGCACCCGCATTAGTACTTATCAATAAAGAGTAATCCTTATTTTCTTCGATCTCATGGATCATGTACGCTTCAGGAGCATCTACCATATTACCTTCGGTGTCGAAATTATTTTCATCGAAAGGAACAAATTCAAAGAAGATGTTATTGTTTAGCGCCAGGTGCATACCTACTGCATCCTGCCTGTTTTGATAGGCTAAAAATCCTTCACTCGCTAAATAAGTTTCTATATAAGTGATCGGCTTGCCTAATAATTTTTCAAACCCTTTTTTATACGGTTCCATAGCAACACCGCCGTGAACGTAGAAAGATAAGTTCGGCCACATTTCGTGGATATTGTTCAATTGGTAATGTTCAATTATTTTTTCCATGCACAATTGTAACCATGCAGGAACGCCTACGATAAATCCAATATCCCAGCTAGGTGCCATCTCTACAATTTCATCCAATCTTTTTGCCCAATCTTTTTCACGCGCAATTTTTTTGCCCGGTTTGTACAACCCTAGTCCCTGAAATAACAGGGGAATATTTTTTTGCTGAATACCGCTTAGGTCACCGGCATAATAGGTTGGGCCTTTTTGTAATTGCGTACTGCCGCCCAATATTAACCAGCCTTTTCCAATGGCACTTCTTGGCACATCTTCATATTTAGACAGGGTTAAAAATTGCCTGAAGCTGGTAACGGTATTACTACGGATCAACTCTTTTGTAACAGGGATATATTTACTGGCCGCTTCGCTGGTACCACTGCTTAATGCAAAATATTTTATTACGCCTGGCCAACAAACATCGGGAGTTCCTTCCAGTGTTTTGTGCCACCATTGTTCATATAGCTTACTGTAATCGTATGTAGGAACGTATTGTTTGAATTTTTTTCCGGGATGAGGATCTAGTAATATATCGTCAAACCTGTAGGCCTGTCCAAATTGGGTAAACCTGGCTTTACGCAATAATTTTTTCAGCACTTTTAATTGCTGCCGCTTAGGTGTACTAACCCTGCGGTTAAGTACCCTGGCTATGCTTGCAGGAAGTTTAATATCGAATAATGCCATGCTTTCGTTACAACAGTTATTAGGTGCAAATTAGTGTTTACATCTCTTTTTACGATAACATTTTATAAACAAATGTAGACTGCTATTATTATTGACGTAAAATACGAATAATTATTGTGTGTCATGACTAATCGCCTGGTATATGGCTTCCTGTATTTTTGTCCTTACATTCATTTTGATGAGCTTTTTATTATCCGCGCCCTGTGGTGTAACCCGGTTACTTAAAAATATATAGATAAGGTTATACTTAGGATCTACCCATACACAGGTGCCTGTAAATCCAGTATGGCCAAAGGCAAGCGGAGAAGCTGATTCACAAGGATAGGGTTCTGTTCTTGTTGCATTGTCTTTTTCTGGTTTGTCAAAACCATATCCTCTTCTACTATTGAGACTTTGATAACCCGTAAATAATGCGATGGTTTTTTTATCAAGAAATTTTATGCCATTGAACGTGCCGCCATTTAATAACATTTGCATGATCACTGCCAGGTCATACGCATCACTGAAAACACCTGCGTGGCCAGATACACCACCCAGCATAGCTGCACCCGGATCATGCACATCACCGCGGATCAACTGCATACGAAATTTATTTTCCAGTTCTGTCGGTACAATTTGATCGAGTGGCAAACGCTCTCTTGGTTTAAATCCGATCGTTGTTAATCCTAAAGGTTTGTAAAATGTTGTTTGCACATACTCATCCAATGATTTTCCCGTGATCTTTTCTACAATTTTCGCCAGGAAAATAAAATCATTATCACTGTAAACATATTTACCCGTTTCAGTTAATGGACTTTGTACAATTCTTTTGTAGATCGTATCTCTCCAATTATTATTTAAAAATAAATTTTCTGCTACGCGGATACTAAAAGAGTCGTTTTGCTTATGGCTATAATATTTTTCATCGGGAATGCCGGTGATCGTATCGATTGTTTCTTTATAAAAATCGATGTAAGGAACCAGTCCTGCTTCGTGCAACAAAACATTTTTGATCAACAACTTTTCTTTATCTGATCCTTTCACCCAAGGCAGATAATCACCCAATGTTTTATTAATATTGATCTTTCCTTCTTCATACAATTTCATCACCGCTAAAGTTGTAGCGCAAATTTTTGTAACAGAAGCAAGGTCATACACGGAAGCCGTTGTTACGGGTTCGTCATTATTATAATTAAAATGGCCAAACGCTTTTTGATATGCGATCTTGCCATCTTTAGCAACCAATACCACACAACCCGGAGTGGCGCCTGCTAGAATAGCGGCATTGGCAAGACTGTCGACCTTATTTAATTTGGTAATATCTAATCCTACAATATCCGGACTAACTGTTGGTAAGGAAAATGGTGTGGTGATGATGCCGGTTCCAAATTTTAGATCGTCGCAAACTGTTACCGGTAATTTTCCTGCATAAAACATTTTTCCTTCCAGCATGTCTATCGCAGTATTTTGAATGATGCTGTCATCTTCATAACAAGCAACCAGATTCGGCGCGTCGCACCAGTTCTTTATGGCATAAGGATTACCAAATACATAAGTAATTGTATTGGCCTGCTGCTGCAATTTTGCAACAAAATCAATCGCAGATTCACTGATACCAAAATTATTTGCAGGTATGCGATTATAGTTATGAATACTAATTACAACTTTAAGGTATTGTTCTTTTATCAGATTAATGATCGAATCTGTTTTTGTTGAATCCTGATTGTAATTG
Source organism: Ferruginibacter sp. (assembly GCA_035485735.1). GTDB lineage: Bacteria > Bacteroidota > Bacteroidia > Chitinophagales > Chitinophagaceae > Ferruginibacter. Next base: position 178,325 of record DATHNS010000025.1, on the reverse strand, counting down.
AAATAATAAATGTCTGCTTTATAATCAGCCTTCATGCGTTTAGCAAAAACATTCGCGCTATCAATACCAATTCCTACATAAGCGATAGTAGGTAATCCTGTTTTTATTGGCGCTACTAAAGGGAAAAAATCATCGCCTGTTTTTTTGACTAATGTGATCGCATTTTCTGCAACTAACTTGGTCATTGCATTTACTTTACTATTAAGATCGGCTGTAAGGTTTTTTGTATTGATCGGTTTTAATTTTGTTAACCCGTATTGATATTTGACCATCAATATTTTTTTGCAATGAGCTTCAATATCATCCCAACTCAGTAAACTATCTTTAATTGCTTCTTTAATTTTTTCAATTGCTACCGGCACATCTTCCGGCAGACAAAGCATATCATTACCAGCAATCAGTGCTTGTACTGCAGCGGCGCCATTGGGATAATATTTTTTAACGCCCTGCATTTCCAATGCATCTGTAAAAGTTAAACCCTGGTAACCTAAGCGATTACGCATGAGTTCTGTAACATTATTTTTTGATAAAGAAGTTGCCCTGTTAGCGGTGGTATCAATAGCAGGAATAAATAAATGCGCGATCATCACACTGCCGATGCCTGCATTAAAAATGGCTTTAAAAGGATAAAGCTCCAGCGAATCTAACTGTAACATTGATTTATTGATAACAGGAAGATCAAAATGCGAATCAACACTTACATCACCGTGGCCTGGAAAATGTTTGGCACAGGCCATCACTCCCATATCCTGCATACCCTGCATATATTTTATTCCGTATAACGCAACCTTATATTTATCCTCTCCAAAACTTCTATCATTGATAACAGGATTATTAGGATTGTTATTGATATCCACAACAGGCGCGTAGTTCACCTGAACGCCAATACGTTTACATTGCTCTGCAACTATTTTTCCGTACTGATAAACGATATCTGCATTCTGCATCGCACCAAGCATCATTTGATGCGGAAGCGGCAAAACGCTATCCGTCATACGCATGCCCACGCCCCACTCCGCATCGATACAAATTAAAACGGGTGTTTTAGCAATTGCCTGCAGCTTATTAATAATAGTAGCCTGCTTAACAGGATTTCCCTGAAAAAGACAGATGCCGCCAATATTGTATTCTTTTACCAATGCGGTTACCAACGAATCATAAAAAGTAATTGTTCTTGATTTACGTTCGATCGTTGAAAGTCTTACTACCATTAACTGTGCAATGCGTTCGCTATCAGACAAAGTATTGTACACACTATCTGCCCATGCCTGCGCATTTTTCATGGATGGTCGATTTTGAGAGAAAGAATGATTGCAAAAAATCAATAGGATAAAAACAAAAATGTATCGTTTCATATTAAGATAAAAATACTTAATGTGCTGTAAACACAAGGATTTTATTGTTAACATTGGTTCTTAGGGCAAGGGCAGCATCTTTATTAATGTTCGTTCGTCTCTACAATATTCCCATCCTTGTCATAGTGCATTGTTTTTTGTAACTCCCCTTTTGAATTATAATCTTTCCAAATACCTGTTTCCTTCATGTTATGGTATTCTCCTGTTTCTTTTATTCTACCATCAGGATAATAATAGGTCGCAAGACCATCGATTTCTCCATTCTTAAATTGCATTTTGCCAATTATTTGTCCGTTAGAATAATACTCCGCCGCAAAAATGTTTATCCCATTTTTTTGTTCTGTAAATGCTACAACATTCCCAATCGAATCTTTAAAAATTCTATTTGTGATACTATCTTTCCTGTTAATATAATAGTCAGCAGAATACCAATCACTTCTTTTTAATATTTTAGTATAGATAGAATCGCTGGTATTTTTTAGACTATCAATAGTTTTTGTATTAAACTTTATTACTTCTATATCAGAGAGGGTTGATTGTTTGCAAGAAAAAAGAATAATAATGATTGAAATAGCGGAAATGTATTTTTTCATAATGGTAATTATAGTCATCAAATATAATTTAAAGGCTGCGCAATTGCAGCCTTTAAATTATGGTTCAACCCACGCACCTTTTTCTTTTAATAAATTTATCAGCTCATTAACGGCAACTGCACTTTCTACATTTCGTTTTACAACTTCCTTGCCCTGGTACAAAGTTATTTTTCCAATGCCACTACCTACATAACCAAAATCAGCATCGGCCATTTCTCCGGGGCCATTAACAATACAACCCATGATCGCGATCTTCAGGCCTTTTAAATGATTGGTTACGCTTCTGATCTTTGCCGTGGTTTCCTGCAGGTCAAACAAAGTTCTTCCACAACTCGGACAACTAATATATTCCGTTTTTGAAATTCTCGTGCGCACCGCCTGTAAAATAGAGAACGATGTATTATTAATGAACTGGTGATTGTTTTTTGTTTCTAAATAAGTACGTCCGCTTACTTTACTGTTCTGAATTTTTGCAGGGTCATTTTTTAACCAGATGCCATCGCCCATGCCGTCTAAAAATAAAGCGCCTGCTTCTGTAGAGAAATGTATCAGCTGTTCATCAATGGTGCCATCATTACTGTATACTGAAAATATAACCGGACAATCAATATGTTCTTCCATTAAAGTAACCATAAACCTGCGCACAGATTGCATCGCATTTTTATTAGAAGCGCTTAGGCATAAAATAACTGTGGGATCATTTTTTATCGCTTTCAATATTTTACCTGCTTCTTCGCTATTAACATTTACCCCAATGAAATTTAGTGTGTCTGAATGGTTGGTGTTTTGTAAATATTCAGCCGCAGCATAAAAAGGAAAATTCTTTTGTTTGTCGTTCTGTTGTTGCCAGGTTGCATAATTGCAGATAACACGCAATGTGCCCGGCAATGCGAAGGCCAATTTTTTATTGGCTATATACAGATAATCTGCAGCGGCATCGCCGATATTCCATTTATCGGTTGCTTCGGTATAGGTATAGCCAATTGTTTGCAGATCTTTGTGTGCAATCGTTTCTGTCTCGCTAAAATCAGCTACAACAACCGGCACATGCCCGATGCCAATATTTGCGACGGCTTTGTTTTTATGTTTTGTGTATTCGAATGGAGAATAAGGAAGCTTAGAAATGGCTGGTAATGGTTGATCATTTGCTGAGCGCTGGATGTTGACATATCTTTTCACCAGATCCTGACAAACGGGAATTTCAAATTCAGGATCTTCCGTTAAAGAAACACGTATCGTATCTCCAATGCCATCCTCCAACAAAGTGCCGATACCGATCGCAGATTTTATTCTTCCGTCTTCGCCATCACCAGCTTCGGTAACACCTAAATGCAACGCATAACATTCGCCAAATTCTTCCATCATGTGATTGATGAGCAAACGATATGCCTGTACCATCACCTGCGGATTACTGCTTTTCATGCTCAGGATAATGTTGTGGTAATTTTCACCTCTTGCGATGCGCAAAAATTCCATCGCGCTTTCCACCATGCCCATTGCAGTATCGCCATAACGGCTCATGATCCTATCGCTTAGCGAACCATGATTGGTGCCTATGCGCATGGCGGTTCCATATTCTTTACAAATTGTAACCAGGGGTGTAAAGCGTTCTCTTATTCTTTCAACTTCTTCTGCATATTCAGCATCTGTATAATCGATCTGTTCGAATTTTTTCTTGTCGACATAATTGCCCGGGTTCACCCTTACTTTCTCTACAATTCTTGCGGCAATTTCTGCGGCATTCGGCGTAAAATGAATATCCGCTATTAACGGAACATCATACCCGCGTTTGTGCAGTTCATTTTTTATGTTCAGTAAATTTTCTGCTTCTTTTTTTGAGGGAGCTGTTATCCTTACCATCTCTGCGCCTGCTTCAATGCAGCGGATGGTTTGCTCTACCGTTGCCAATGTGTCCATTGTATCGGTAGTTGTCATCGTTTGTACCCGTATAGGATGGCCATTGCCTAATAGCAGTTTGCCTATTTTAACTTCTCTTGTTTTAAGGCGCTTATATTCCGTTAAAGATTCACAATACAACTGCATGGTTTGAATATTACTGCAAAATTAACAACAAAAAAGCAGGAGCAAATGCCCCTGCTTCTTTATTTATGCTTTAATTAGTATTCTATCTTGTACTCTAAATTTTCCTGATTGCCAGTAAGGTCATCAAAAGTCCTTTTGAAGGTCACCGTTTTTTTATCTGCTGATATCGAACTTCCCGGGCCGCTGAATTTTTTAACTGCCGATGGCAAAACAAAAGTGGTATTGTAAGAAAAGTCGCCCATTAACATAGACATCTGCTTCATCTGCATTATAGAGTCGCTTGCCATTTCTTTATCCAGGCCGGCTTTATCGGTTACGGTATAAGAAATTTTTCCAGGTGCTGAAGCAAAGGCAAAAAATCTTGATGAAGGGCTTCCTGATTTTGATGCAGAACCAATATTTGCAGTTGCAGGCAATGATTGTCCTGACAGTAAACTTTTAGCTGCATTTTTTGTAATACCAAGATTTCCTAATACAGAAAATAAATTCTTTTTAACAATAGCAAGATCGGCCATGTTTGCAAAAGGGCAAAACACTTTCATTTTGAATATATTGTTTGGCTCATCTACTTTTATTGCTAAGGTTGAATTTCTGTATAATGCTTTTTCTGCCGGCGTTAAATTACTGGCCGTGTCAATGCATTCTTTCAATACGATCAATGAATCGATCTTTTTATTTTGCTTGGCCGTGTCTCCCGGACTCATTTGCGCCAACGTCGACATTAACTTACTCAAATCTATTGATAAAGAATAATTACCGCTGTTGTCGTTATTTATTTCGATCCTCTCCTCAATATTGATACAGGAAGAAAGCATGCATATCCCCAGGATAGCAACGATAAATTTTATTTTTTTCATTTTGATCAGTTTAAATATATAATTATGTGTTTACGAATTTACTACATCTGCCCTTTAAAAAAACCAAGCTGCGTTAATATTCCTTTAGTAATATTTAACCGTACCGTTTTCATATCAATAGCAGGGTCGGCGGATTTTACCAGCGTTGTGAAAAAGTAAGGGTGCTTGTTTTCTTCTACCCAGCCTACTACCCAGCCAATGCTATTATGCTTTTCATCATAGCCCCAGCCAGTTTTATAACACAGTTTATATAAATTGTTTTCTTCCTGCGTCATTACGTCACCAACTATTTGTTGGGTGCGTTTTTGAAAAGGCAATTCATTAAAGTACAAACGTTTTACCAATCCGACCTGTTCATCAGGAGAAATTTTTAAAGTATTATCTAACCAGAATGTATCGATGCGGCTATTGATATTCATGTTTCCATAATGCAAGCTATCTATCCATAATTGCATGGTATCTTTTCCAATTCTTCTGGCAACTTCCTGATAATAAGGAACACAGCTTATTTTAAACGCTTCCTGCATCGACATGTCTTTGTTCCATTCTTCCTCGGGCCTTTTTATCCCATCCCATTTTATCACCATATTTTCATCGCTGATGATACCCGTTTCCAAACCAATTAAAGAGTTGACTATTTTAAAAGTAGAGGCTGGCAAAAAACGAGCGGTATCGATCGCCATATTATAAATCGTTATTTCGCCATTATTATTTAGGATCGTGAAAGAACCGTCTACTTTATTGTCATCAAAATATTTTTTAAAGCTATCGTCGATCTTTGCTTTGTTGACGGAGCAGGAAATAAGAAATAAGGAACAAGAAATAAGAAATAAGAAGATCTTTTGCATAAATTATTTTGATTCAAGGTGTTTGGCTGTAGCTTCTAATGCTTCATAAAAATCGGGGCCGTATTTTCTCGTTAGCGCATCCTTTAAAAAAACATATACCGGCACTTTTAATTTTTTCCCTAATGTGCATGCGGCGCTACAAAGATCTTCACGCGGTTCGTAGTTCACATAATCTGTTTTTTTATCCCTGCTTTGTTTGATACGGATCGGGTATAAATGGCAGCTGATCGGTTTTTTCCATTTTACTTTTCCATCGTTGTATGCCTGTTCTATACCACACTTTACAATGCCTTTATTGTCCTCAATGCCATATACACAAACTTTACTGGCAATAGTTGGGGTGACCCAGCCAAATTCTTTATCGTATACATATTTTCCCTGGCGCGCTAATTCTTTTTTATTTTCTTCGGCCAGATAAGGTAGCACAGCATCATGTACTTCATTAATATGGGCAAGTTCATCCTTATTCAATGGGGCGCCGGCATCACCGTCTACACAGCAACCGCCTTTGCATTTGTTGAGATCGCAGACGAATTGTTCATCTACTATTTCATTGCTGATTAATTTGTTGTCTATTACTATCATTGGTGCTGCAAAAGTACTGTGTAATTACGTGGCCGCCTACTTTTTCCACTGAAATGTATTGATTAAATGATCCAAATCTCCCTGTAAAAAATCTTCCACCGGTTTTAATGAATCCGCATTAGGCGTAACATCAAAATATAAAGCGCCACGGATGAAGTTCTTAGTGGTATCACTTAGAAAGAATTGCTTAGCTGTTGCCGCATTTCCTCCCACTTTAAAAAATATACCGCTAACGCCATTGGGTGTAAATATTAAACTGTCTTTTATTGAATTGGATATTACATTGTTTTTATTGGTCAATGCAAAAGCATCGTTCACCATATTATCAAATACATTAATGCCCACAGAATCTTTATAATTGCCGTTGGCTTGTTTTACTTTATAATCGGCTTTGCCACCTACTACTTTGTAACTTAAAAATACCCTTGCATTTAAAGTAGGAAAGTCAATATTGATCCAGTAAGGATTTTCCGGAGAGGCGTCGAAATAGGTTGTATCCTGAATGATATTTGCGTAAGCAGGATAGTCGAAGCTATAAGGAAAACCCGGCCTATCGAATTTTACATATTTTCTTGCAGGCAGGTCAATTTTATAGTACCCTTTCTTTTTTGAAGTATAGGTAGAGTTGCAGGAAACAAATGATAAGCAATAGGTAATAAATAATAAATAATAAAAAGGCCTGGCTTTTGAAATTTGCATTATGGTGTTTTGATATTTTTTATGTTATCTTTTTGCTTTAAAAAAATCTTTCATTAATTGAACACATTCTTCCTGTAGTACACCGCCAATTACCTCTGTCTTTGGATGAAAAGGCGAATTGTTACCCGCCACTTTTTTATACCCATTCTTTTCGTCTTCTGCGCCATACACTACGCGGCCAATTTTGCTCCAATATAACGCGCCGCTGCACATAATGCATGGCTGGATCGTTACATATAATGTGGCATCGGGTAAATATTTACTTCCTAAAAAATTAAACGCTGTTGTTAATGCAATTATCTCTGCGTGGGCCGTACTGTCAGTTAATTTTTCTACCTGGTTGTATCCTTTTGCAATGATCTTGTTATTGAGTACAACGATGGCACCGATAGGGACTTCTTCTTCCTCAAAAGCCCGTTGAGCCTGCTTTAGCGCTTCCCTCATATATTGTTCGTCAGTCACGAGAGAATTTATACCGGGCATTTTTCGTGGTAATTAATTAATTCGATTGGTGTTTTTTCAAATCCGAAGCCGGCATATTTTTCTACGATCTCATCCAATACTGCATCAATTTCCTCTACGGTATTTAACGTAACTAATTTATAGCGGTACTCTTTAATATTTGGCAGGCCCTTTAAATAATTGGCATAGTGGCGGCGCATTTCAAAAATACCCACCACCGGACCTTTCCATTCAAATGATTTATGTAAATGTTTTTTGCAAACAGCTACCCGGTCCTCAATAGTTGGTGGCGCTAAATGTTCACCGGTTTTCATAAAATGTTTTATCTCCTCAAATATCCATGGGTAGCCAATAGCGGCTCTTCCTATCATTATTCCATCAACACCGTATTTATTTTTATATTCAACTGCTTTTTCCGGACTATCGATATCGCCATTGCCAAAAATAGGCATCGTAATTCTTGGATTGTTTTTTACTTTACCGATCAATTCCCAGTCTGCCTGACCTTTATACATTTGTGTACGTGTACGGCCATGTATTGCCAATGCTTTAATACCTACATCCTGCAAGCGTTCCGCCACTTCTTCAATATTCCTCGTATTGTCATCCCACCCTAATCTTGTTTTAACCGTTACCGGCAATGAAGTGGATCTTACTACCGCAGCTGTTAGGCGCACCATCAAATCAATATCTTTTAAAACGCCGGCACCGGCACCACGCATTGCCACCTTCTTTACCGGGCAGCCGAAATTAATATCCAGCAGATCCGGATTGGTTACATCAACAATTTTTGCTGCCAATGATAAACTTTCTTCATCGCCACCAAAAATCTGAATGCCTACCGGTTTTTCGTAATCAAAAATATCCAGCTTCTGACGGCTTTTAATAGCATCGCGGATCAATCCTTCAGATGAAATGAATTCAGTGTACATCAGGTCTGCGCCCTTGTCTTTGCAAACGGCACGGAACGGCGGATCACTTACATCTTCCATCGGTGCAAGTAATAAAGGGAACTCCGGTAATTGTATAGGGCCTATATTGGGCATTGTAAATATATTAGTATCCATTATTCAAAATGCGTGTTTGTCAACTAAGAACCGGCATTTTAAAAATTAGAATGTAAATTTACGCACTTAATTCAAAATAGTATGCAATACAGAAGCACAAAGGGTTATAATGGTTGGGAGCAACTTGGCTTCTTCATTGCATTTCTAGGAGCTGGTTTTATATTAGCAGAGGCTTCCATTGTGTTTATCGGCCTAAAAGCTTTAGGGCCAAGTATATTGCCATTGAGTGAAAAGCTTGAGGCAATACAGTCGGCATTGCTGAAACTGGAAAATTCAGGTTATGCTCAATTAGCACAAATCATAGGCGTGTTTTTCCTGATGTTTCTTCCCGCAGCAGCTTTTATACTTTTTTGTCATGCTAAATTTTCCTGGGCAGGATTTAATAAACATTTCAGTTTAAGGCAAATATTGATCGGTGCGCTGATCATCTATTTTTCAAATTTTTTTGCAAGCCCATTTGAAAATCTTACAAAACAAGTGCTGGCCCATTTCCATCACTGGGATACTTTAGCGAAAAATGCTGAAGATGAGTACAATAGTGCAGTTCAATCTATGTCAGCTTTGCATACCTGGCCGCAGTTTTTTATGGGCGTATTTATCATTGCTTTTTTACCTGCCATGTTTGAAGAGCTTTTTTTCAGAGGCGTAATGCAAAATTTTCTTGTGCAGTGGTGGAAAAGACCGATCATCGCTATCACGGTTACATCTATATTATTCAGCCTGGTGCATGCCTCGTATTATCTTTTTATCAGCCGCGCTATTTTAGGTTTTGTTTTAGGACTACTTTTTTATTACAGCAAAAATATATGGGTGAACATTTTTGCTCATTTTGTAAATAACATGTTTGCACTTATCCAGTTATTTTATTCAAATATTACTACCACTAGTAAACCCAACATAGATGACATGGATCCCAAGCTGCCTTTTTGGACCGTTGTTATATCTTTTACTGTTTTGGCTGCTTTATTCTTTTTATTCGACCTGAGAAGTAAAGCAAATAGAGAAATAATAACGGCAGAAGAATCTGCGATGGATGATCATCTTATAATTAATTAACAATGGCACTTCATTTTGAAACACTAAAAACGCGTGCTTTAACCGCGTTGGCTTTTGTAATAGTAATGATAGGCGGTTTATCCTGGAATGGATGGAGCTTTATTTTTCTTTTCGCTTTTATACATTTTGGCTGCTGGTTCGAGTTTGTAAAACTGATGAAAAAAATAAATGCCCAAAACTATATTGCCAATAGCTTTCTGGGCTTATTATATATTACGTTGCCTGTTATCATGATGATCGATCTTGGTTTTGATGCCAGCATTTTTGCAAAGGATCAGGGGATCGAAAATTTGCATACGCTTGATTATTCGGCTGTGATCCCTTGCGGTATCATTTTTTCTATCTGGATAAATGATACCATGGCCTATTTGGTGGGTTCATTAATTGGCAGAACGCCTTTTTCGAAAATATCTCCTAAAAAAACCTGGGAGGGTACAGTAGGTGGCGCTATTCTTTGTGTTATTGCTGTTGGTTATTTTAGCGGACATATCAATGCGGCAAAAATTATTTCAGTAAACCATTGGATAATCATAGCGGCTATTTGTAGCATTGCAGGTACTGGCGGCGATCTGTTAGAAAGCAAACTAAAAAGAATGGCTGATGTAAAAGATAGCGGCAGCATAATGCCCGGCCACGGTGGTTTTTTAGATCGGTTTGATTCCTTGCTAATTGCAGTGCCTTTTGTATGGCTTTATATAAAACTGCTCGTCTAATTTTTTAGCTTCTCTCTTTAACTTATATTTGCTGTTCAATTTTTTTTAATATGACAATTCACAGAGAAGGATATAAGACGATCGCTATTAGCAGCTTGATTTTTGGTGCGATCAACCTGATCTATTTTTATTTTGTAAGCGCTTATTTACCTGCTGTTTTGGGTTGGCTTATTTTTTTTAGCACTTTATTGGTGTTGTTATTTCTTATTTCTTTTTTCAGAATACCCAATCGCCCGTTAACGACCGATGACCATGTTATTATAGCACCGGCAGATGGAAAGGTGGTAGTGATCGAAGAAACCACTGATCCTGAATATTTTAAAGATAAAAGATTGCAGGTCTCAATTTTTATGAGCCCGGCCAATGTGCATGTTAACAGAAATCCTATAAGCGGACTTGTAACATACAGTCAATATCATAAAGGGAAATATTTAGTTGCATGGCATCCTAAATCATCAACGGATAACGAACGTCATTCTGTAGTGATAAGAAAAGATGATAAGGAGATTTTAGTAAAACAAATAGCGGGAGCATTGGCAAAACGAATCGTAAATTATTTAAATGTTGGTCAGCAGGTGAAACAAACTCAGGAAATGGGTTTCATTAAATTCGGTAGCCGTGTAGATCTTTTATTACCCGTTGGTACCAAACTAAATGTAAAATTGAATCAAACAGTGCAAGGTGGCGTAACAGTTATCGGTACTTTATAAATATCGCTCAAGTAATAAAAAAGCCTTCCACAAAAATGGAAGGCTTTTTTATTATAGTAAACTCTTAAAATACTATTGAGGATTAAATTCTCCTTCTGCATCAAGATCAACTTCATCGCTCAACATTGCTGATGGAAATTTTGCGCCAAGCCCAAAGTCACTTCTATTGATAGATCCTGTGATTTTAAAACCTGCAACAGGTTTTTTATTCATAGGATTAGCTACTGTACCGCGGTACCAAAGATCTAACACAACAGATTTAGTTACACCGTGTATTGTAAGGTTACCTGTTAATTTGTATTTACCATCCGATACTTTTTCCAATTTTGTACTTGTAAAAGTCAGTGTAGGAAAAGTTACTACATCAAAAAAGTCAGCGCTTTTAAGGTGTGTATCTCTTGGATCTTCGCCTGTGTTAACCGATGCAGATTTAGCAGTTAGTGTATACACCGCATCACTGAAATCAGGTTTCGTAGTAACGATTGTTGCATCGAAATCTGTAAACGAACCTTCAACTGTAGATACCATCAAATGCGTAATATCAAATTTCAATTGAGAATGATATTTGTCTGATTTCCAGGTTGTCGCTTGTGCAAAGCTGCTCGCTACTATAACCAGCGCTGCCGCTGATAAAAAAAATTTTTTCATGGTCTTTTGTGTTTTTAAATGGTTGATTATTGTTTGTTTTTCAAATATATGCTTGTTGACTTATGCTTTTTTAGCGATCTGAATATTGGCAACTAATTTAACATCTTCGCCAATGGTCAATCCGCCCGCTTCAGTTACCGCGTTGTAGGTTAAGCCAAAATCTTTACGGTTGATCTTTCCTGTTACTTCAAAACCATATTTTTGATTGCCGTAACCATCTTTTTCAGAACCGCCATATTCAACATCCAATGTTACCGGTTTAGTAACACCTTTCATTGTAAGATTGCCTGCTAATTTATAATTATCGCCACTCTCTTTTTTAAATGAAGTAGAAGTAAAATCAATAGTGGGATATTTTTCCACATCAAAAAAATCTGCATTTTTAAGGTGCCCATCACGCATCTCCTGATTAGTATCTACACTGGATGCGTCAATGGTAAAAGTAATAGCTGCATTATCAAATCCTTCACCTTCAGTAGTCGCTTCTCCGCTAAATTTCTTGAAAGCTCCTGTAACGGTTGAAATTACCAGGTGTTTTATTTTAAACTGCACATCTGAGTGCATAGGGTCGATAGACCAATTTGTAGTTGCCATATTATTTATTTTTTGTTTGAGAAATCAAAAGTAAGTAAATTTGCTATATAAAATATAGTACTATCCTTTTAGATAGTGTATTTTGCAAAAATAAAACGCACCAACCATGTTAAAAGAAAGAACACACGAAGAATGCACCAAGGCCATTATTCCTGTAAGGGATGCGTTGGACATATTAAGTGGTAAGTGGAAGCTGCCCATTATCATTTCGTTATCCTTCGGTAATAAACGGTTCGGGCAAATGTCTAAACAAATACCCGGTATTACTGATAAGATGTTATCAAAAGAATTACGTGACCTTGAAATAAATCAGCTGATCAAAAGAACTGTATACGATAGTGTGCCTGTAGTGGTTGAATATTCTATGACCCCTTATGGAAAAACATTGGAAAAATTAATTGACGAATTGCAGAACTGGGGACTGAAGCACAGAAAAAGAATTATAGAGAAATCTAAATAAATTCAATATTTATACAACGCTATTCTATCTATTTAAAAAATAGATTCCAACTCTTTTAAATGTTTAATAATATAGGTAGGTTTCAATATTGTTGTGGCATTGATATGGTTTACAAAAACACAATCCATACCTGCATTGATCGCACCTTGTATGTCGGCCTCTAAATTATCTCCCAGCATAATGCTTTCTTCTAACGTTGCACCTGCTTTTTGCAAGGCATAATCAAATATCTCTTTTTTAGGCTTAAGGCTATTGCTGCATTCTGAAGTAATTACATGCGTAAAATATTTATCGATGCCGCTGCTGTTTATTTTATTTAATTGTACCTTCTCAAAACCATTGGTAATGAGATGAAGTGTGTATTTTTTATCAATCAAATAATCAAGTATCTCGGTTGTATGCGGAAAAAGTTTTTTCTTGAACGGCAGTATCGTTATAAATTTATCGCTCATATCTTTTGCCAATCTTTCATCTCCTAACTTGAACTCAAGCAAAGTTCGCCACATGCGTTTCCATTTTAGCTCTTCGCCTGTAATAAACCCCCGGTGATACCGCTCCCATAAAAGATTATTATGATGCAGGTATTGGGTATAAAAATCTTCAAACGGCACTATTTTCTTTTCTTTCAGATCAAACAATGCATATATTTCAGTCAGTGCATCTTTTGCATTGCTGTCGAAATCCCACAATGTATGGTCAAGGTCAAAAAAAAGATGTTTGTATGCTGGCATTGTTAAATTGAAATGTTAATTTACAAAGATACATGCCGTTTCGAAAAAGTGTTAGAAAAAATCGGATCGAATTACATTGAAAATTTTACTTTTGATGAGACCGAATATAGTTGGTTGAGCAGCAAAAAAAGAAATGAGCCAATAAAAATCAAGTCATTAAATTATGAACATAGTTATCACAGGTGCCAGTAAAGGAATTGGAAAAGCAATAGCAGAAGTATTTGCAATGGAAGGCGCTACGCTTTTTTTATGCGCAAGAAATGAACTGGTTTTATATAATGCCGTTGCCGAATTACAAACAAAATATCCAAACAGTACTATTAAAGCAAAAGCGGCTGATCTTTCCATTAAAGAAGAAGCTCAAAAATTCGGACAATGGATTTTGGGTTTTGGTATCCCTACGATTGTTGTGAACAACGCAGGACAGTTTTTACCAGGAAATATTTCTACTGAAGAAGATGGCCTTTTAGAACATACCATCGCTGCTAATTTATACAGTGCTTATCATCTTACCCGCGTTCTTGTTAGCAAGATGATTGAGGCAAAGCAGGGACATGTTTTTAATGTTTGTTCCATCGCTTCTTTACAAGCATATAAAAATGGCGGAAGCTATAGCATTAGCAAATTCGCCTTGATGGGTTTCAGCAAAAACTTACGCGAAGAATTAAAGCCATTCAATATCAAAGTAACCAGTGTTTATCCTGGTGCAGTTATGACAGATTCATGGGCAGGTTTTGATAACTCAGCCGGTAGAATTATGGAAGCGGGGGATATTGCCAAAATGATCCTTGCAGCCAGCAAGCTTTCTCCTCAAGCTGTTGTAGAAGATATAATACTAAGGCCGCAGCTAGGCGATCTGTAAATTAATTTTCAGTAAACTTATAACCAACGCCTCGTACAGAATGAAAATATTTCGGGTTGCGACTGTCTTCTTCAAAATATTTACGAAAGTTGAGAATAAAATTATCGATCGTTCTTGTGGTAGGATAAACATTATAACCCCAAACCGCTTGTAATATTTTTTCCCTTGTCACTACTTCATTTTTATTTTCAATGAGTAGTTTCAATAACATTATTTCTTTTTTTGTAAGGGTTATCTTTTGTCCGTCTTTTGTTGTGCACTCCAATGCATTGAATTCTACCTGGTTTTTCCCAAATGTATAGACCTGTGCCAAAGGTGTTCTTGCTGTCAGGCGCTTACTTTTTTCAACCAGTTTATTTACCCTTAATAAAAGCTCCTCTAAATTAAATGGCTTGGTAAGATAATCATCCGCGCCTTTTTTTAAACCCAGCACCCTGTCTGCACTGCTATTTTTTGCACTCAGTATTAAAATAGGAATATCATTGTTTTGTAAACGAATGCTTTCGCAAACGCTGATGCCGTCCAGCTCAGGTAACATGACATCTAATAGCATCAAATCAAAATGTTCATTTTTTACAGCATCTAACGCTTCTTTTCCATCGTAGGCGCTTGTAATTTCATAGCCTTCCAATTCAAGATTAAGCTTTAATGCTTCCTGCAGGTTTTCTTCATCTTCCACTAATAGTATAGAAATTTTTGCCATTTTATTATGAACGATTAAAATAGTCGTTTTTAAAAGAGATAGTGAAATTAGTTCCTGTTGGCGTATTATCTGTCACAGAAATGTTTGCATTGTGTTGCTGGGCAATTTTTTTGGTCAGGTACAGTCCTAACCCGGTCCCTTTAGCGCCTTTCGTGGCTTTATTGCCTACGCGATAAAATTTATCAAACACTTTTTTCTTTTCGCTATCGGCTATTCCCTTACCCCCATCTTTTACGGAAAGCTTTATTTGTTTTCCTTCGGAAAATAAGGATATGGTCACGATTGCTTCTTTAGGCGAATATTTAACAGCGTTATCGATCAGGTTATTAATGGCCATTTGTAATAATAAAAAATCGCCTTCGAGGTAAATTTCATTGGTGATACTATCCTGCAGGTTTCTTTGTGGGAAGCGAATGCTAAAATCATGAACGCAATTTCTAACCACATCCGAAAAATCGATCTCTTCCCTGGTAATGCTATAGCCGCCCGCTTCTATCTGCGATGCCAATAACATATTATTGCAAAGAGAATTCAACCGGTTAGCTTCCTGAATAGTATTTTGAATCAGACGCAGCTGCTGACTTTCTTCCAGCTTTCTTTTCTGCAGCGTTTCTAAATTTAATTTGGTAACGGCAATGGGTGTTTTAAGCTCGTGCGTTATTGCCATCATAAAATTATTCTGTTGTTCATTGGCTTTAAATTGACGGCGGACCGCATTATAAATAAAAGCGGCTCCGGCAATGATCAGTAAAAAGAAAACGCTTCCCTCGCCGGTGTATTGAGACGTTTTCCTTTTTTCAATTTCTTTTATTTTTGTTATTTCAGTAAGGTATTCAGGATTGTCTTTTTTTAATTGCAATGTTTCATACAGGGCCATTTGATGGTTCTGCGTATTAAGTGCAATAAACCACCATATCAAAGCCGAAATGATATACACCAGTAATATCCAGTATACGATGAATAAAAAACGGATCCGCCTTGTTTTGTAGTAGGACATTTTAATAGTAAATGATTAATCGTAAATGGAGATTGGCGCTGTACAAAATATAAGAAATTGTAAGGTTAACGGTTAACCATTACTAATGAATCATTGTTAGTTCATTTTCTCCATTCTCATGCCAATGCTCATAATATTCGGCAAAGGATTTTCCCTCATGATCTGGGCGATAGAAAATGTGTATTTACCAGTTTTAAATGCGCCTTTGGCAATTGGCTTGCGTACTTCCCAGATATCGTCCATACCGCTGCCTTCCCAGCCTGCAGCATCATTGCCCAGTTCCAGTTCCAGTTTTTGGTAACTCATTGTATCTCCGGGAAATTTTGATCCTATATTTAGCCAGATATTGTTGTACCGGTACGCATCAGTATGGCGCAACACAATATATAGTCTATACGTTGATGCAGTATCGGTAATGTCAAAATCGAAAGAAGGCTGAAAAGTACTTGACCACTCATATTGAGGAATAGTGGTATCCTTTTCAAATACATCTAGCTTATTGCATGAACAAAAAAACAAGCAGCATGTAATGGATAATAATAAAAAACGAACCTTCATCATAATACAAAAATAATTATTGCTTACTTATTATTTACTTTTTATAAAACGTTTAATATTTGTTCTTTTGCTTTTTCCAATTCGTCTTTCATCGTTACCACACATTTCTGTATCTCAGAATCGTAGGCCTTACTGCCCGTAGTATTTATTTCCCGGCCTATTTCCTGGATAATAAAGGAGAGTTTTTTTCCTTTTGATTCTTCCTTATCTGCCAACAGCGTATTAAAATATTCGCAATGCTGTTTTAACCTTACCTGTTCCTCATGAATATCTATTTTTTCGATATAATAGATCAATTCCTGCTCTAACCTGTTGCCATCATAATTTTCTTTACCAACGTGTTGTTCTAATAGTTGTACAATTCCTTCCCGTACTCTTTTTTTACGGTTAGGCTCTAATTTTATGATCGCTTCTTCCTGAATATTTATATTGCTTATTCTTTCTTTAAGGTCTTTTTCCAAACTGGCGCCTTCTTCCTCGCGGTGTTTATTCAATTCTGTTAAGGCCGATTCTAATACTTTTTTGAATTCTTCAAAATCTTTATCATTCAAAATATCATTTGCCGGAGTTACAATTTCAGGTAAACGAAGCAATGCACTTAATACGGAGTTGGTATCGATCTTTAATTCACCGGCAAGCTCTTCAATTTGTTTATAATAGGCTTTTATCAGGTCGGTATTAATATTAACCGGTTTTAAAGTGCCATTCTGTTTGATAGAGATGGTGCAATCGATCGTTCCTCTAACCAATTTTTCCTGCAAAATATTTCTTATATCAAATTCGTACGGGCGTAACAATGGCGGCAGCCTTAATTGCATTTCAAATTGTTTGCCGTTAAGCGATCGGATCTCTACCAAAAATGTTTTGTCATTTACAGTACGTTCCGCCCTACCAAAGCCGGTCATTGATTTAAGCATTTGTATTTATTTAGATGAATTTATTAGCAATTGCAAGTTACACTTTGGATGCTCAAGTTATTAAAAAATAATAGTTTGATACATCTTTTGTTTTTATCCTTTGCTATGGTTTTTGCTTGAATAGCAAATGATATAATTCCTTTTCACCAAACATGCGCATTTCGCCGGGTTCCAATCCTTCAATGGTTAATTTTTCTATCCGGTTTCGGATCAATCTCAATGTTGGATAACCAACCGCTGCAGTCATTTTTCGAACCTGCCTGTTTTTGCCTTCTGTCAGTATCAATTTTATCCAGCTGGTGGGTATGCTTTTTCTGACACGTATAGGTGGATTTCTTTCGGGCACGTTTGGCTCCTCTCTTAATAAAGTAGCGCCGCATTTTTTTGTACGGTATATTTTTCCGTCCACGGTTATGTCAACCCCGTTTCTAAGATCATTGACCGCCTCCATGTTTATCGCTCCATCTACCTGCGCCCAATATTCTCTTTCATGCTCAAATGTTGGATTCAACAATGCATGGTTTAATTTTTTATCATTGCTAAGCAACAATAATCCTTCGCTATCATAATCCAATCGTCCGACAGGGTATACATCGCCCGGTACATCAAAAAAATCTTTCAATGTTTGCTTGCCATCTTCTGAAGTGAATTGAGATAAAACATTGAATGGCTTATAAATTAAATAGTAGTGTAACAAAGAAAATATTTTTTTGAGGAAATGAAAGTATGCAAATCTATCTGTTACAAAACGAATTTCATCACATCATAAAAATAAGAAAGCCCGACATTTGATAGCCGAGCTTTATTATATGGATGGGTTAGTAAGTACTGGAAATAAATTTCCCTACACAATATTAAAAAGAAATTTTGCTAACAGAAAAATTATTTTTCAATTTTTATTAACATATTTTTTTAGGCTGTGGATAAGACAACATGTTTATGAAGATGTAAATGAGCAAAGAAAATAACTATTCATCAGTTATACAATATGATTATTGTATGCTACAAAAAAATCATTCGCACGAAAGCATTGATAACACAAGTGTTTCGGAAGAAGCGATTTTTTATTATCATAAATATAGTTACAAGTATAAATTATCGATTCGATTTTTTATACTTCTTATTTTTGCTTTTACCGCTCATTTTTGAGGCAAAAATATTTTTTAAAAAATTTTTGTTTTAGCACCCTGAAAAGGCAAAATCGGCCATAATTTCTTTCTTCGACGGTAAAACCAAAGCATAGTACATTTGCAGAAACTTATAGTATATGAAATTCCCTTCTCCGGTTTCAGTTAAATGGATAGCTGAATTTATCAAGGCAGAATTAATTGGCAACCTCAATGGAAATGCAACCGGCATCAATGAAATACATAATGTAGAACACGGAGATCTTGTTTTTGTTGATCATCCAAAATATTATGAGAAGTGTATCAACAGTGCAGCAAGTTTTATCATCATCAATAAACAAGCAACGGTGCCTGAAGGAAAAGCATTGTTAATTGTTGATGAACCTTTTGAAGCCTATTGCAAAATTGTCAATCATTTTCGCCCGTTTGAAAGATCAGCAAAAGCAATAAGTGATAGTGCAACAATTGGTGAAGGCAGTTTTATTTTTCCTACTTCATTCATTGGCAATCATGTGGCCATTGGCAAGAACAGTATCATTCATCCGAATGTATCAATAGGTGATCATTGTGTTATTGGTGATAATGTGATTATACAATCGGGCACCGTAATTGGTAGTGATGCTTTCTATTACAATACAAAAAAGACCCGCGACCTATGGTACAAAAAAATGCCAAGTTGCGGCAGGGTACTTATAAAAGACAATGCGGAAATTGGTGCGAATTGCACTATCGACAGAGGTGTAAGCAGTGATACCATCATTGGCGAAGGCACCAAGCTGGATAATGGTATTCACATCGGACATGACACGGTGATCGGAAAAAATTGTTTATTCGCCGCGCATGTTGCAATAGCCGGTTGCACTATCATTAAAGACGGGGTAACACTTTGGGGACAGGTTGTTGTCAACAAAACATTGACCATCGGCGAAAATGCTGTTGTATTGGCAAGATCAGGAGTAGCGGGTAATCTTGAAGGAAACAAAACTTACTGGGGCGGACCGGCACAAGATGCCAGCGTAGCCAGAAGAGAATTGGTTTGGATAAAAAGAATCCCTGAATTATGGGATAAGGTGATGAATAAATAGGATCCCCCATTTCTGATGTATGATTGCTGCTATAGGATTATATAAACTACAAGAGATCAGAAATATTATTGAGCTGGATTAAAATCATACGGCAACGCATCGCCTGCTTTTCTCCATGTCCAGTACCCTGCAACGGTAATATCGTTCTGATCATAATAATACCCGTTCTGTTCTATATCGATTGATTGCTTTGATGCGATCGTCATAATAGATAATTGATATTGAGTTTGTGTATCTCCCGTTTGTGCCAGGTAATCAGCGCCTGGCTTTTCTTTCGTATACAATACAATTACGTTGGGTTGATTAGGTGTAATTTCTACTGTTTGTGCACTGTCGTCTTTATCGTAATTTAAACTCGCATAATAATCCTTTACCTGGATGGCAGAATCTACTCCATTATTTCTAGTCAGGTATTGCACATCAAACCCATTTTCCTTTAGTGTTTTATTGTACAGGCTCTTCATAAAATGCAGCATTGAACCATTATAGGCGTGTAAGCGATTGTCGTGCCACTTGGTTCTTTCCGCATCATTCGCAGGTTGCATTTCTTCAAATAACGGAGATCCTGTATAAAGACTAACCTGTGTGTTGTATTCATTTACAAAAGAATCTAAAGCATAGGTTATTTTATAGCCCAATGCATTATTTTGGATGATCAATGGTTCAGACGCCAATACTTTTAAACGGTTCCTTTTCTTGCTGAAATAAAATTTCAATACTTCGTGGTTTGTTACAATACAATCCTGTCCGAATTTTGTTGTGCCGATAAAATTATCCAGAAAAAATTGTCCGTATTTCTCCCAGCCATTTCTTACGATACCTGTAGATACGATGGCTACATCCATCATTTCATTTTGTTTGGCGCTTAGTTCTATCAAAGCACCTTTATTACCCCCATCTGCTGTTGTAACTCTTCTGCTGTCTGTTTCAAAACCGGTATAAGTTACAGCAATATCATATCCTCCATTCGGCAGTTTCAGTTTAAAATTTCCTGCAGAATCTGTAATGGTACCAAAAGTTGTGTTCTGTGCAAATACGGATGCGGCAGCCAATGGTGCTTTAGTGCTTTTATCGATCACCTTACCAGTTATATAATAAAAATCGGTTTGTGAAAATGCCGCGAACGATGTAATGATCAACAGCAGGGAAAATAGTATCTTTTTCATATGACTTATTTTCTAGTAGCCAATAAACGAATTTACTTTACTTACTGTTAAGTTTTTGTTGTAATGCGGCTACTGTGTAAGTTATAGTTTCTTCTATCGGGGTATAGGTAAAATCAGGTAAAAATTGACTGAGCTTTGTTGTATCAAAGTTGACTTCTGCCAAAGCGGCTGTTGCCGTTTCTCTTGTTATTAAAGGCGACTGTTGAGAGAATACTGTTTTTAAGGCTTCCAATCTCCAGACAACTGCTGCTA
This sequence comes from Ferruginibacter sp., assembly GCA_035485735.1. Taxonomy (GTDB): domain Bacteria; phylum Bacteroidota; class Bacteroidia; order Chitinophagales; family Chitinophagaceae; genus Ferruginibacter. The sequence continues at coordinate 157,237 of DATHNS010000025.1, read as the reverse complement.
AAAACGGGGTTACTTTTTTGTGCGGTTCTTTTTTGCCAAACGCTTTTGCTATCAGATTCAATACATCCCGAAAGCTTTTGTTTCCGCCACTTATAATAAATCTTTCATTCACGATATTGCTATCCATTAATTGAATCATTGCGCGTGCCACATCTTTGACATCAACAAAACCTGTGACACCTTCGCTGTACCAGGGAAAATCATCATGCACCGATTTAAATATTTTTGATGAGCCTTCATTCCAATCCCCGGGCCCTAAAATTACTGTTGGATTAACGATCACGGCATTCATTCCCTCGCTTACACCTCGCCATACTTCAAGCTCACCGAAATATTTACTTTTTCCATAGATGCTGCTGTTGACATCTTCCACCCAGGTGGTTGTTTCCGTGATGGTCGCTTTATCTTCAAATTTTCCTAAGGCCGCAACAGAGCTAATATGCACAAACTTTTGTACGCCCGCATCAAGCGCGGCGTTTACAACATTGGCTGTTCCTTCAACATTTATTTTAAACAATGCAGCGGTACGTTTCGGACTAAAGGATACAATAGCTGCGCAATGATAGACCTGTGTTATGCCCTGCATAGCTTCTTCCAGTCCAATGACATCTAAAATATCGCAGTGGATTTGTTTTAATAAAGGAGAATTAAAATCAGCAAGTGGCGTTTTATTATAAATGGCCCTAATCGATTTGCCCTGCGCAAGCAATTGAGTGATCAATTCATTGCCAACCAAACCGGAACCGCCTGTAACAAGAATACCCCCTGAGGATTCAGAATTAAGCTGCATGGCTTTTTACTTTTATGTATAACATGTATACTTCTGAATTATTTGTACGCGAATCAATTAAATCAACTTCAATCAACGGTTCAGACAGCACTCGTAAACTGCTTCAAAAACCGCACATCATTTTCGCTGAATAAACGAAGATCTTTAATTTGATATTTCAACATCGTGATGCGTTCAACGCCCATACCAAAAGCAAAGCCAGTATATTTCGTGCTATCGATACCACAGTTCTCTAATAAATTAGGATGAACCATACCACAGCCCAGGATCTCTACCCACCCGGTATGTTTACAAACATTACAGCCCTTACCACCACAGATCAAACAACTGATATCCATTTCGGCACTTGGTTCTGTAAAAGGAAAATAACTTGGGCGAAAGCGCACTTTTACATCGTCACCGAACATCTCTTTTACAAAAAAGTACAGTGTCTGTTTCAGGTCTGCAAATGAAACTTCTTCGGCGATGTATAAACCTTCTACCTGGTGAAAAAAACAATGTGCCCTTGCGCTGATGGTTTCATTTCTATACACTCTACCCGGACAAATGATCCTGATGGGCAATTTCCCTTTTTCCATTTCTCTTACCTGTACGCTGGAGGTATGTGTACGCAATAACCAATCAGGATTTTGAGAAATATAGAATGTATCCTGCATGTCTCTCGCAGGATGATTTTCGGGAAGATTCAATGCAGTAAAATTATGCCAGTCATCTTCAATTTCCGGTCCTTCCGCTACTGCAAAACCAAGGCGTTGAAAGATAGATACCATTCTGTTTCGAACTAAACTTATAGGATGGCGTGAGCCCAACGGCAAAGGGTCTGCAGGCAATGATAAATCAATACCTGTATCTGCGGCCGCCGGTTGCCCATTGTCCGTTGTCGCCTTCAGTTCTTCATATTTTGCTTCTGCAAATAATTTAAACTCATTCAGTATTTGTCCGAATTCTCTTTTTTTATCGTTGGCAACATTCTTCATTTCACCCATCACCTCTTTCACTAATCCTTTGGTTCCAAGATATTTAATACGAAAGGTTTCAGCTTCTTCACTTTTTTGAGCAACAAAGCCTGCCATCTCCTTTTTGTAGGCTTCTATTTTTTGTAACAACTGTTCCATATTGCGAAGATAATAAGATAAAGTAGTAAGTAAAATTGCAGATGGCCGGCCTCGTTTTCCGGTTGAACACGATAAAAAACTTATAACTTATAAGGTACAACTTATAACTAATCCCTAAGTTTGCTTCAAATTCCTAATTGGATGAATAATCTGACTGATTTTCTAACTCCTATTGATGTTGCTTTATTGAATGATGACAATGGTTATCATCATGGGCAACTAGCCAATCATATCAATAGCTTTACTACAGATGTACCCGACATTACGGAAGCGGATATTGTTATTGTTGGCGTTTGCGAAGTAAGAGGAACCGGTTTGCCTGATAAAGACATTACAGCTGCGGACATTATTCGCAAACAACTATATCAGTTAAATTACTGGCACCCGAATGTGACAATCGCCGACCTGGGCAATATTAAGACAGGTGCAAATTTAATTGACAGTTATTCTGCTATTAAAACGGTAGTAGCTGAATTGATAGGCCTTAATAAAACCGTAGTGCTTATCGGCGGCTCTCATGATATTACGTTAGCACAATATTATGCGTATAAAGAATTAAAGCTTTCAACAGAAGCTACTTGCATTGATGCCAATATTAACCTAAGCGGAGACAGTGAAGCAAGAAGCGAAAATTTTTTATTGGAAATGCTAACCAGCGAACCGAATATGATAAGGCATTATAATCATATCGGCTTTCAAAGTTATTTTGTTCACCCGGGCATATTAGAAACATTAGATAAGCTTCGCTTTGATTGTTTCAGGCTGGGTGTTGCAAAAGATAATATTGAAGAGATGGAACCGGTGATACGCAACACCAACTTATTAAGCTTTGATATCAGCGCCATTAAACACAGCGATGCGCCGGCCAATGAATGCAGCCCGAATGGTTTTAGCGGAGAAGAAGCCTGCGTATTAACACGTTTTGCGGGTATGAGCAATAATCTCAGCAGCTTTGGCATCTACGGTTACAAACCTCAGTTGGATACACATGAACTGACGGCCAAACAAATTGCACAAATGCTTTGGTATTTTATCGATGGCAAGAGTCGTAGTAAACACGAATCATCTATCGAAGACAGAAATAATTTTAATGAATTCCATACCGTTTTTGCTGAAGTAGAAACTGTTTTTCTGCAAAGCAAAAAAAGCAGTCGCTGGTGGATGCAGTTGCCTAACAAAAAATTCATTGCCTGTAGCTATAACGATTATTTACACGCCAGCAATAACGATATACCCGAACGCTGGTTGCGGGCACAAGAAAGAATTTGAGTTAATTGATAATTGGTTAAATAATAATTGATAATGAAACCTAATAATTACAAGAACCTCGACTTGAAAAAATTATTAATTATTAATTATATAGTATTAATTGCCTTTTCTTCCTGTTCTGTTTCTAAATATATCTCTCATTTAGCCAACGAGACTTTAATTAATGACTCTACAATAAGTACCGGACATATTGGTATCTCTATTTATGAACCTGCTACAAATACTTATTTGTATAATTATGATGCTACTAAATATTTTGTGCCTGCTTCTAATACCAAGCTATTTACATTATATGCCGGGATGAAATATTTGGGAGATAGTTTAGTAGGCTTGAGATACAGTATGCCAGAGCAAAATATATATTACCTGCAGCCTACAGGAGATCCTACTTTATTGGACCCCTATTTTACAAATCAACCAGTATTAGAATTTCTCCGAACCAACAGCAATTCAACATTTGTATTTAACTGGCAAAGAACAAATTTTTCTCCTTTTGGCAAAGGCTGGGCCTGGGACGACTATACTGCTGAATACATGCCCGAACGTTCGATAATGCCTGTATATGATAATGTTTATCGTTTTTATAAATATGACGATACTGTTCTATCATTACCATCCAAGCTTATTCTTACTGGAAATGCATTTGATTTTAAGGGTCATACATTTAAAATAGTGCGCAACCAATGTAACAATGATCTTTCTGTAGACTTTGATAGTTCATTTAGCGATTTTACAAAAACTGAAATTCCCTTTATAACAAGTACAGGTCAATCCATTTCTTTGCTAAGAGATACGTTAAAACATTTTCAAGCAATAAATGATGCTTTTGCGGCTTTTTTGATTGGAGACACTAACAAAACAATAATACATACTCAGCCTACGGATTCATTATTTAAACCAATGATGCATAATAGCAATAATTTTTATGCTGAACAAACTCTGTTAATGGCGAGTAACGAACATTTAGGCTATATGAGCGATGAAGCTATGATCGATACTTTATTAAGCAGCGATCTAAAAGATGCTCCACAGAAACCAAAATGGGTGGATGGTTCTGGACTAAGTCGTTACAATTTATTTACGCCGCAAGACTTCGTTTACATTTTAAACAAAATGAAAAATGAATTTGGCCTAAAAAGAATGGAAATGATACTGCCAACAGGTGGGCAAGGAACGCTAAAAAACTATTATTTAAAAGATAGTGGTTTTATTTATGCTAAAACGGGATCGTTAAGTAATAATAATTCGTTAAGTGGTTTTCTTATTACTAAAAAGAACAGATTACTTATCTTCTCTATCCTGGCAAATAATTTTCAAGGGTCAAGTACACCTGTAAGAAAAGCGGTTGAACAATTTATAGAAGAAATAATCGAGAAAAATTAATAGCGTAATTTTCGCAAATCCGTTAATCCATAAATCCCACGAATCCCAATTCAGACCAATTATCTTCCAAACATCTTATCCAATTCATTCTTCTTAAACGCAGTATAGACAGGCTTTCCATTGGGTGTAATATTTGGTGTTGTGCAAGCAAAAAGGTCTTCCAACAATATTTTCATTTCTTTTTGTGAGATGGCTGTACCTGCTTTAATTGCCTGTTGCCATGCTAATGAACGCAACAGTTTTTCTCTTTTGCTATATTTAAGGTCATTACTGAAATGCTTGTATTGTTCCAACATTTTTTCGATCGCTGTTTTTTCGCTGCCTTGTTCAAGATCTGCTGGTGTACCTTGTATTACAAAAGTATTTTTACCAAAAGCTTCTATCTGATATCCAAGAAAATGAAGATCGGGTAATAATTCATTCAACACTAAAACATCCACAGGCGTTAATTCTATCGTTCCCGGGAATAGGCTTCTTTGTGTAGCAATTGGTTTTCCTGCAACGGCATTTGTAAAGCGTTCATATAAAACACGCTCATGCGCGTTTTGCTGATGCACTAATAAAAAACCTGCATCATTTTGTAAAACGATATATGTATTATGTAATTGAAGCAATGTTGAATGCTCAATAACAAAATTTGAAAGGCCCGCTGTTAATGGTTCGCTATTATCAACAATGGCTGCATGCCGGTAGGTTCCCGCTGTTCGATCGTCAGCGATCGGTTGTCGGTACTCTTCTTTTTTACTCGGTTCATACACATCTTTCCAATGCTTCAGCTCGCTTTTATTTTCAATAAAATGTGCCTGATTCTTTTGTGTAAATGTTTTGAATAAAGAAGAGGAGGATGCCGAAGATTTATTTTCATCTGTAAATGGCTTATTCACCGCATCCAGACTTTGGATCGTCGCATCCAGTTCAAAATCTAAAGTAGGAGATACGCTAAATTGCGCCAGTGCATGCTTTACCGCACTTTGCACAAAAGCGTAAATTATTTTTTCATCTTCAAATTTTATTTCCTGCTTGGTTGGATGCACATTAATATCGATCTGTGACGGATCAAGATCAATAAACAAAACATACATGGCAAAACTATCTTTCGCGATCATCTCGTCAAAAGCATTCGTCATGGCATGATTGAGATAAGCGCTTTTGATAAAACGATTATTGACAAAAAAGTATTGGTCACCTCTTGTCTTCTTCGCTGTTTCGGGCTTGCCCACAAAACCATAGATGTTCATGTAGTCGCTCTTCTCTTGTACGCTTACTAGTTTTGAACTGTATGTATTTCCTAATATTTGTACAATGCGTTGTTTTAATGTACCGCGTTCCAAATGGAAAACTTCTTGTCCGTTACTGTTCAAAGAAAAAAATACTTCGGGAAAAGACATTGCTACACGAATAAATTCATCAATGATATGCCTTAGTTCAGATGGGTTGCTTTTTAAAAAATTTCTTCTTGCTGGTACATTGAAAAATAAATTTTTCATGGCGATGCTGGTACCTTGTTCCATGGCAACGGGCTCTTGTTTTTTTACAACGCTATTGTCTATTTCTATATAAGTACCTGCTGTATCTTCTGCTTTTTTTGTTTTTAATTCTACCTGGGCAACGGCTGCAATGCTTGCCAATGCTTCTCCACGAAAGCCCATCGTTTTAATATGGAACAGGTCGTCAATATTTTTTATTTTGGAAGTAGCGTGTCTTTCAAAACACATACGGGCATCAATTTCTGTCATGCCTTTGCCGTTATCAATTACCTGGATGAGTGCTTTTCCTGCATCCTGCACAATTAACCTGATCTCTGTGGCGCCGGCATCAACAGCATTTTCCAGCAGCTCTTTTACAGCACTGGCGGGTCGTTGAATGACTTCTCCTGCAGCAATTTGATTGGCAATGTTATCCGGCAATAATTGAATGATATCGGGCAAAATGTATCCTTTGTTTTACTGCAAATTACGACGATAATGTCAGATTTTTTGTTGCGAAAATGTTGTGCTCGGGCAACCAACAACAGCCGGTTTAATCGGCTTCTGTGAAGGAAATATTCTTTTCCCTTAAAAATTCCTTGATCTTATCTACATGAACACAAAGGCCCACGTGCAAAAACGGACTGTTTGAAACTTTGGTTTTTTTCCCACCCTGAACTACTTCTTTATCTTTTACTTCGAATCCCAAATGCAGATGGTTAGTAGCATATTGCATTCCGTATACAATACCATTTGAATCAAAAAGTGGGCCGCCGCTTTGGCCTCTCAATCCGGGAGTACTTAATTCAATACCGGAGATAATTCCGGTAGTATCTCCTACAAACCTGGTCACTATTCCATCGATCGGAAATGAAGGTGAATTTGGATTGCCAGTATTCGTCCATTCAATATCATCAACAGCTGGATTATGCATGAAATTATTGAATTCCGGAAACGGAAAACCCAGTCTGCATAAAGATTTTCCTTGTTTAATGGTGGTACTGTCACGAAGGAATCTAGCATGAGCCGTATACAATATTTTATTAAAGCCTTTGAATTCCAGAATGGCTAAATCTAATGTAGGATGCGCATGACAGGTGATTTCCTGAATGACATCAAAAGCATTTATAAAATTATTTTTAAGCTGTACGGTTGTGTCCTTATTGTATTTATATTTTGTTTCAAGTCCCAATAAATTGTTCTTGTATTTATTATCGTTGGGTAACTTGTTTCTTTCTGTCTTAAATTTTAAATAATTGGTATTCACTGTTTCGCTGGCTGGTATAAGATCCAGCACATGTTTGCAGGTAACGGCCACACCCGAATCATTTACAAAAAAGAAGGTAGATGAGCCAGGAATAACAAGTCCGCCATAAGTTCTGCTAATAGTATGAAGTGGCCTTGTAAATTTTGAAGCTTCTTCGATCGCTGATTCAAACATATTTTGTAAACTTGGTTTAATGTTTAAAATGTCGAAGCCCCGTGATCACCATAGCCAAGCCATTTTCTTTACAATAATCAATGGAATCTTTATCGCGAATAGATCCGCCTGGTTGAATAAATGAAGTGATGCCCGCTGCATGCGCGATCTGCACACAATCATTGAAAGGAAAAAAAGCATCGCTGGCTAATACGGCACCATGCAGATCGAAATTAAATTGCTTTGCTTTATCAAGTGATTGGCGAAGTGAATCGATACGGGACGTTTGTCCGCACCCTTTGCCTACCATTTGTTTATTTTTTACTAAAGCGATGGCATTGCTTTTTAAATGCTTGCAAACGATGTTGGCAAATATCATGTCTTCTTTTTCTGCGGCTGTTGTTTCGCGGCCCCCTTCTTCTTTCCATTCTTTAAAATTGCCTTCGTCGTTTTGTTGGATCAATACACCATTCAATAAAGATTTGAATTGTTGTTTTGATTCGATCTTCGCTTTTTGTGCTAATAATATCCTGTTCTTTTTTTGTTGTAAGATGGCCAATGCATCTCCATCAAATTTTGGTGCAATCAATACTTCAAAAAATATTTCGTTGATCGCTTCTGCTGTTGCTTTATCTACTGTTGCGTTGGTAACTAGTACACCGCCGAATGCGCTTTCTGGATCTGCCGCTAGGGCTGTGTCCCAGGCTGCTTTTACGGTTGGTCTTTGTGCGATACCGCAAACGTTGGTGTGTTTAATAATTGCAAATGTTGTATCTGTAAATTCTGAAATGATCTGCACTGCTGCATCAACATCTACTAAATTGTTATAGGATAATTCCTTGCCATGTAGTTTATCGAAGATCTCTTCCTGGTTGCCATAGAATATTCCCTGCTGATGCGGATTTTCTCCATAACGCAAAACTGATTTATTTTTATCGAATGGATTGGTAAATTCAGTTTGGTTAAAATAATTGGAAATGGCTATATCATAGCCCGTGCAAACGTCAAATGCTTTGATGGCAAATGCTCTGCGTTGCTCTAAATTTGTTTCTCCTTTTTGATCTTTTAAGATTTGCTCTAATGAAGCGTAGTCTTTTTTTGCAGCGATCACTACTACATCTTTATGATTTTTTGCCGCGCCACGTATCATTGACGGACCGCCGATATCGATTTTTTCAATGATCAGTTTTTCATCGGTTGTGGATTTTACCGTTTCTTCGAAAGGATATAAGTCAACTATGACAAGATCCAATTCAGGAATTTTAAATTGTTTCATTTCCTGTATATCTGTTTCATTATCTCTTCTTCCCAAAATTCCGCCAAAAACTGAAGGATGTAAGGTTTTAACCCTTCCGCCTAAAATGGATGGATATGTAGTGATCGATTCTACTGGTATGCAAGGGATATTTAATTCTTCGATGAATTTTTGTGTGCCTCCGGTTGAATAAATTTTTACACCTAAATCGTGCAATTCTTTAACTATATTTTCAAGGCCGTCTTTGTAAAAAACCGAAATTAATGCAGATTGGATCTTTTTCATGTCTCAACCCTGAACAGGGCAAATTTTAAATTAATAATTAGTGTTAGCGCCTCGATTTACATCAAAAACAAATGCTCCTTTATCAGGAACCGAATAATAGTGCAAAAGTAACTCATCGCAGTCTTTTTTCCATTTGTCAATTTTCCACAAACTGTTAGAGGCGTCAAATACATATTCTTTACAATTGAAGATGCCTGCCAGTTGGGCAATAGATAGTTTCGGTGATTGGGAAATGATAATTATATCAACATCCATTTTTTGTTGGCCTGGTTGAAGGTCGAGCGGTTTATTGACCAGCATGATCCGTTTATTGCCGAACTGGTAAAAATTAGCTGACCTAAAAATGCCCGGAAGAACATCCACTTTTTTAGTTAACCGAAGTAATACGCTGGCTGGTTTAAGGTGAAGGTTTTGTAATGAAGTGTCAGCAAGTAAAGCGCTATCGGCAATAACCTGATAATTACTCCCATCGATAAAATATGTTGAGCTATGCTGCGGTATATTATAAACAATTATTTCCTTTTGATGAATTGTTGTCCAGTTATTATAAAAGACAAGTAATACAAAAATCAATGTAGTTATCATGGAGAGATACAATGCCTTTTTGCTCTTATGCATCAACCAAAAGGCGATGGCAATGATAATGATATATAATAAAATAGTGGAGAAAACGGATGCAGACATATTACCTATTACCACAAAGGGCAACGAATTCATTGCAACAATAAATTTGTTCATTGTCCAGGTTAGATAAAAAACTATTTTACCAAGATAGTTGCCAATATAAGGAAGCCACCAAAAAATGATCAATGAAATCTCGATAAATAGAATAAGGGTGGCTAATGGTATCGCAACCATGCTGGTAAATAAAAATAAGACGGGAAATTGATGAAAATAATAAATGCAAAGCGGAAACGTAAGCACTTGTGCCGCTATTGTCAACGCCATCATTGCCCATAATTTATCTAGCCATTTATTTTTTATATAGAAAAGATGGTAAATGTGTTTTTGAAAAATAACAATTCCCAGCACAGCTAAATAAGACAATTGAAAACCTATGTCCCATAAAAAATATGGATCGCAACATAACAATACAAATGCAGAGGCCGCGAGTGAATTATAGACAGGTGTGTTTTTATTAAAGCTTTTTCCAACAATGATACAGGTAAACACAATGGCAGAACGCAAGGCTGAGGCTGACGCTCCGGTCAATAATGCAAATAGCCAAAGGCAACTTATTATTGCTATTGCTTTTACAAAAATTGATCTTTTTACAAAAGGTATCCTATTGAAAATCCAAAGTAATAATAAATATAAAAGTCCTAATGACATACCCGAAACAGCTATAATATGGACTACCCCTGTATTGCTGTAAGCCTGTACCGTATCTCTATCTAAATCACTGGTATAACCTATCAGTAGCGCTTCGGCAATACCAGTAACTTCTTTATTAGTAGTAAGTTTTTCCCGAATGACAGATAAAATATCCTGCCTTGTAGAAAAAATAAATTGCTTGAAAGGATTTACATTTCTATCAGGTAATAATGTCCAGTCTTTTTCTTTTAAAAATACGCTGCAAAATATTTGCTGAAACGCGGCGTATTGTTCATAATTAAAACATCCGGGGTTTCGGGTGTTTTTTATTGGCTGCAACGGTTTATCGATACATAGTTTGTCACCATAGCGTAATCGCTGCGCGGATGAATCTTTCGAAAAATATAATAACAGTTTCCCCTTGCATGGAATTACGCTATCATCCTGTACAATGGCTTCAACATAACCGCTTACTTTATATGATCTTTCTTTTTCTACAATTGGTTCATCAATACGAACAATTAAACGATCGTTCTCCTGATAAGAATGGCCAAACCAATTTTTATTATGTCGTATATCCTTCTGCCAGGTGATAAATAAACCAAAACTCAACAACAATAAATTGATACTGATCCCTTGCAAAGGTTGCAACTTAAATCTGGCCCCGATCGGAAATAACCTAAACAATGATACGGTGCTGATGAAACACAGTGCTGCGATAATGATAAAAGACAATGTAAACGATATATACCATTGCAATAAAATCCCCGCCATTACAGGGATAAGCAAACGTATAAATGGAGATTGTTTCCAAATGGATATTTGACTGGTATAGGGCACGCCGCCAAGATAGGGGAGTTATTATTATTTTTTCAGGTGAAAACAACCAAATATTACCGAAAAAAACATTTGGTCTTTTTACAATTTTACTACTGGCGTTATAATGTGTAATTTTACAACATGAATAGCAACGATACGATCTTATCATTTATAACAACGATCAACCAGTCTTTATCAGACAATAGCTTCGTATCAATAACGCTCGGCAATTATAAAGGAACAGAGCCCGCATTGAAAAATATCTACATCAAAAAGATACTGATCAAAAAAGAAGAAAAATTAAGTTTTACTTACCGGTATCAAACCCGCGATATTGTTAAAAATTTTTCGGCCAATGAAGCATTGGAAAATATTACCAGGTTGATAAAAGAAGGATTCAAATTTGCAACCGTTTTTACTACCCAGTTTGATTTGCTCCTTGAACAAACAAAAAATGAAAGTTACACTATAAAAAAAGCAACTGCTACAAAAACGGAAAGCCCTTCTTTACAACATGATAAAATAAAGAATCGCTTAATTGATACTAACAACAAACCCTATCTGCACGAATTAAAAATTACAGATGCTGCAGGAAATGTATTTAAAGCAACGCAGGATAAATACAGGCAGATCAATCATTATATAGAAATTTTGAGTTCGTTAATAAAAGAGCTTCCCGAAAAACAATTATTGAATGTGGTGGACATGGGATCTGGCAAAGGTTATCTAACTTTTGCTTTGTACGATTACCTGACCAACGTTGTAAATGTAAATGCGCAGATTACGGGTGTTGAGTTCAGGGCAGACCTTGTTAAACTATGCAACAGCATTGCTGCCAATTCAAATTTTAAAAAATTACATTTCGAAGAAGGTACGATCGATAGTTTCGATGGCAACGATATAAATATTTTAATTGCCTTACATGCTTGCGATACGGCAACTGACGATGCGATACAAAAGGGGATTACCGCTAACGCAGATCTAATAGTTGTTGCGCCTTGTTGCCACAAACAAATACGCCGCGAGATCGAAAAACATAAAGCTGCCAACGATGTGGAATTTATTACCAAACATGGTATCTTTTTAGAGCGCCAGGCAGAAATGGTAACCGATTCTATCAGGGCGATGGTATTAGAATATTTTGGTTATAAAACAAAAGTGTTTGAGTTTATTACAGATGCGCATACGCCAAAAAATATCATGATCGTTGGAATAAAAAATAATGCGATCGCGTATAAAAGTCCGGCTGTTCTGGATAAAATAAAAGCTGCGAAAAAATATTTTGGTGTTGAAGTGCATCATTTAGAAAAAGCAATGGGTATTTAATGAAGATAAATCATGAATAATAAAAAACCGATCCATCTTATTTTCAACTACTTTATAGTTGCCGTCTGGATCGGTAATGGTCTTTTTTGTAAACTACTAAACTTTGTACCGCGCCATCAATCGATCGTTGTCAGGATCTTAGGAAACGAACACGCTGTATTGTTCACAAAAGCAATTGGCTTTTCAGAAGTGCTAATGGCTGTCTGGATTGTAAGCTCAATAAAACCTCGTATTTGTGCCATAACACAAATGGTAATTATCGCAACAATGAATATAATCGAATTTTTTCTTGCGCGTGACCTTTTGCTATTCGGAAAATTAAATGCGGTATTTGCTTTTCTTTTTGTAATGCTAATATTTTATAATGAATTTGTGCTTGGCAAAACGCCGATCAATCCTACTTAGCTATGTTATCATTCTTAAAAAATCATCCGTTTGCTGTAAAGGCTTTTTTTGAAAGTTCTATCGTCTTGACCTTTGCCGTGCCCAAAGAAGAGCTGGAACATTTGATCCCACCATGTTTAACGCTGGATACTTTTAATGACAAATGGGCCTTTATTGCCGTAGCAATGGTTCAAACAAAAGGCCTTCGGCCCAAAGGCTTCCCTGCCATAGCAGGTAACGATTTTTTTCTGATCGGTTATAGAGTTTTTGTGCGATATACAAATAATGCAGGTAAAAGACTACGAGGGTTATATATTTTAAAATCTGAGACAGATAAAAAGAAAATAGAGTTTTTAGGGAACATTTTTACACATTATAATTATGCAACCACAGATATCATTCGCTCAAAAAATAATATCACAACAAAAATAACTTCATTTTCATCCAATTTTGAAATAGAAACAATGACTGGCGGAGCCGAAATTTCCTTACCCAAAAACTCGCCCTTTGCAGATTGGAAAGAAGCACGAAGGTTTGCAGGGCCATTACCATTCACCTTTACCTACATTGCTTCAACAAAAAAAGTTTTAATTATAGAAGGTGTTCGTGAGCATTGGCAACCTCTGCCTGCGCAGGTAATAAACTATCGCATTTCATTTATAGATTCTTTGGAATTAAAAAATGTACAATTAGCTAATGCTTTCGTTATACAAAACATTCCTTATTATTGGAAAAAAGGGAAAACAGAAAAATGGAACGGATAAGAAAACCTTTGCTGGGAGTAATAAATATATTACGTTTCAACTGGCATTTTTATGCGCTTTCCTTCGTTCTTGTCTTTTTGATCTTTTTTATTACTGAGTTAGCCGTGCCTTTTTATCATTTTTTTATATTTTCTGTCTGTATTGCTATTGTCGCTACTACATTTATCTCATTGCTTATTTCATTTTCTATTTATGACCTTTCAAATTTGTATACGTTCGATTGGTTGGATGACTCAGGTATCCAAACGAATAACATCATTAATATCAATGCCGGATTTGATGAAACAAGCGCTTTACTGCAATCAAAATACTCAACAGCTAATATGCAGGTATTCGATTTTTATGACGAGGGAAAGCATACCGAAGTTTCTATTAAAAGAGCAAGAGCTGCTTATCCTCCATATAAAGACACGATACATATCGACACTTCTTTTTTACCCTTGCCGGATAGTTCCGTTAGTACAGCTTTTTTATTATTAGCGGCACATGAGATCAGAAACGATACGGAAAGAATTACTTTTTTTAAAGAATTAAAAAGAGTAATGGCGGTATCGGGAAGTATTATCGTTACCGAGCATTTAAGAGACGTTGCCAATTTTTTAGCATACACAATTGGGGCATTTCATTTTCATTCAAAATCAACATGGTTGAAAACTTTTACGGCTGCAGGGTTTATAATTACTAAAGAAATTAAAATAACACCATTTATAACAACCTTTATTCTTGAAAAAAATGGAACTACAACTTAAAATAATTGGTTGTCTGCTAATAGTACTGTCATTGCTACACATAATTTTTTCAAAAATATTCGACTGGAAAAATGAATTAAATAACCTGAGCTTAATAAATAAGCAAATGATGCATGTTCATACTTTTTTTATCGCCTTAGCCGTATTTCTAATGGGCTTATTATGCTTAAGCTCTACGAAAGAGTTGATCGAAACCGGATTGGGGAAAAAGATCACGGCTAGTTTATGTGTTTTCTGGAGCGTCCGCTTATTTATTCAGTTCTTTTGGTATTCACCAAAACTGTGGAAGGGCAAAAAAACAGAGACAATCATTCATATATTCCTTTCCTGCCTCTGGGCCTACCTGAGTGTCATGTTTTTTATTGTTTGCTGGAATAACAAAACCCTATAAACTATTCTCTTGCTGTCAGTTACCCCAATTGTAAAATTTTTATTTGTTAGGGGTTGATTTTAAGCATAAATTTGTAAGGTAAACTTACAAGTTTTACTTATTAATTATGGCAATGCAACAAACAGATCAACAATTAGCATCGGATTTCAGGACCGTTATTACCCGGTTAATTAAAAAGCTACGCACTAAATCTGCAACAAGTATGAGCCTGTCGCTTACAGAAAGATCGACAATGGGTTTATTAGACCTTCACAAAGAATTATTGCCGAGCGAACTGGCCGGCATGGAAAAAATAACCACACAATCCATGTCGCAGATATTGAGCCATTTACTGGAGCTAGGTTATATCAACAGGAAAGAATCAACAACTGATAAACGCAAAGCCATCATCTCCTTATCAAAGACAGGACAAACCGTTCTATATAAAGTAAGGAATGAACGCGATCAATGGCTCAACAAAGCCCTGCAGGCAACCTGCTCAGAAAAAGAACAGGAGCAGCTCCGCAAGTGTTTGCCGCTGTTAACTAAGCTGGTTGATTTTGATTAAGAGTTAGTATAGTATTTGTATAGAAAAGAAAGAGGAGTAAATTATGAACATCAGTACATTCAGCGCATTTAAAAGTCGTAACTACAGGTTATATTTCGTCGGACAATCCATTTCATTGATCGGTACATGGATGCAAAAAACAGCAGTAAGCTGGGTAGTATATTCTTTGACGCATTCGAAATTCATGTTAGGGGTTACCTTGTTCTGCACCATGTTTCCTTCATTTTTATTTTCATTCGTTGGAGGTGTAGCGGCTGATCGTTTTAGTAAATACAAATTGTTGTTGCTAACGCAGATCGTATCAATGACACAAGCCATTATGTTGGCAGCGCTAATTTATTTTAAACATTATTCTATTTGGGAAATATTAGTACTGAGTGCTTTATTAGGCATTGTTAATGCATTTGATGTGCCGGCAAGACAATCATTGGTATACGATATGGTAGATGATAAAAAAGATCTGCCGAATGCGTTGGCGCTAAATTCATCAATGGTTAATTTATCAAGATTGATTGGCCCTGGTATTGCAGGCATTGCTATTGAAAGACTAGGAGATGATGTTTGTTTTGGATTGAATGCCCTGAGTTTTGTTGCTGTGATTAGTTCGCTGCTATTGATGAAGTTGCCAGAATATATTTCGAAACCACATACCAAGGATGTTTTGGGTGAGCTACGCGAAGGATTACAGTATGTGAAGAAAACTCCTTCAATCGGTTTTTTAATAGCAATGCTAGGTATGATCAGTTTGCTGGTTTTGCCATTTAGTACTTTAATACCTGTATATGCAAAAGATATATTTAAAGGTACCGCTTCAACATTTGGTATCATCGATAGCGCCATTGGATTAGGGGCATTCACCGGCGCCATATTTTTAGCATCTTTAAAACCGGGCAAGGACCTGAGAAAAATACTGGCCTTTAATACATTTGTTTTTGGTACAGGCCTGGTATTATTTTCACACACGACCTATTATCCGCTGGCATTAATTTTTGTAACTATCGGCGCTTTCGGTATGATGTCACAAATAACGATCACCAACACATTGATACAAACTACCGTTGATCCCGCCATGCGCGGTCGTGTGATCAGTTTATATGCCATGGCATTTTTTGGTATGCAGCCATTAGGTGGTTTAGTGATCGGTTATATCTCTAAATACTTAAGCGTACAAAATACAGTAATGGGCGAAGGTATCTTTGCCATATTGATCGGCTTATTACATGTTCGCTTTTTACGCAGGCATAAATTTAAAACGCCCAGACTTACCGTTGTTGCAAAACCTGTGGAAGTTGCAGCGTAACTTTATATCCTAATGAATACAACTATACTCGAAATAAGATCTGAACAACTAGCATTGTACAAACAATTTTTTATGGCCGGATTAATGGCTGATGAAGAAAGTTTTAGAATGACACCTGCAGATGATATCAATTTATCGTTCCCAACAAAAGATAAGGAAGATGGTTTTACACTAGGTGCTTACGTTGATAATGAACTGGCAGGCGTAGTAAGTTTTGCACGCGAAGGAATCGACAGAGAAAAATTGCGCCATAAAGGACTTTTATTCAGAATGCTTGTGGCAAGAAAATTTCGCGGACAAGGATTAGCGAATAAATTAATTGAAGAATTAATAGCAAGAGTAAAAAAGATCGACACTATAGAACAGATCAACCTCACTGTTATTGCCGGTAATGAAACAGCCAAAACTCTCTACGAAAAATTTGGCTTTAAAACATTTAGTATAGAGCATCACGCAACAAAGTGGAAAGGAAAATATTTTACTGAGGAGCAGATGGTGCTAAGATTAAAATAATCTTATGTAGATCGATCTTCCCGATTATTTTATAATAATATATAACGGATTCCAATCTACACTTTTACCTTGCTTATTATATCCATTAATATTTATGGACAGTGTATTCCCCGGTTCTAATCTTTCAAGCCATTTCTTAGTGCTATCACTTAAAATATTCCCTTGATTAACTATACTTACAATTTCACTGGTATAATTTCCTTCTCCTGTATAGATATAGATAGACCTAATAGTAAGCCATGGAAAATTTGCCGTTACTTTTTTAGCGTGCAATAAAGCGTCTTTAGTAATTCTAACAGTTGTATCAGAACAACCGAGACTATCAATATATAATTTGAAATCTTTTGTAGTTACCTGCGCTTTTACCGATACTGAAAAACACAATAAGGCAACTCCTATTAATACATTTTTTATTATTTGCTGCATGAGGTTTTTCTTATTAATTCAAAAATTGATCAATTTTTGGTTTTTTATATAAAGCCGGTTTTACAAAATATACTCGAAAATGAACTCCTCTTCCTAAAAATATACCCTGAGAAGTAATAACATTTTCATACACATTCACATAATTAACTTCAGAATATAAAATATTTTTAACCGGATCGAAGTAAAAATGCTGATTGATACCATATTCATAAAAGTTTTCAATATTAACTTCCGCCTGTACCTTTTTTACTGCAATTTGATTCCCTGTAGTATCGTCATATATCGGAACTTCAATAACAGGATTTCCATAATTAATTACTTTTTTAGCAGGTATGATGTTATAATGATCATCAACTACTGTAACCTTTCCACTTAACATATCATCAAATAAATGAAAAGAAAACCAGGGATTTTTTAACGTGAATACTTTCATATTTGAACTGTCATTCATTACATCATATTTAAAATTATATACCTGTTCTGAATTACCTAAATCGATACATCTCATTTTTTTTGCAGTAGTTAATGAAATGTCTGAATCATTAAAACAAGATGAATAGGCTGTTGACCATATGAATTGTTGTGGTTCTATTGAATCGATCATTCGTTTAAGACAAAGAGGTGTTACGAGTATGTTCTTTATATAAAGCCTGGCATTCTTATAATAAGGAATCTGTGTAAGCTTATAAACATCAAATTTGTTTCCTTTGAGATCAGAAGTGCAAGCGCATTTTTCTTCATTCATTATAAACGGAGTAGTGTTTCCCAGATTATAATTATTAGTATATTTCAGATAAGGATTGATATCGCTTGCAAAAGAATCTGTGCTGGTCAGCTTATTCCCCAGACAAAATTTTGAGAGAATAATTTTATCGTTTTCAATCCGATAATTTTCAATGCAGCTGTCTTTTTGTAATTGCTGGATAAGGATCTCTCTTATTCCAAATTTTCTGACCTTCGGTGTTATTTCCAAAATCTGATCATATTGAGCGGCCCATTGAATTTTATTATCGCGTTGTATAAAATCAGTATAAGAAGTTTGTGCAAAAGTTACTACGGATATAGAGCATAGAATAATTAGCAAGTAGTATTTCATATGAAGGAGTTGAATAATGAAAGTATATAAAAAATCCGAACAATTGAGTTTGTTCGGATTTTCTATATTTTATTAACAGTTTATTTGCTCAAATGCATACTACGTTCTCTATACAATTGTCTGAAATAAGGATCTTTCAGATCTTTTATAAAGCGTATCGCCTCACCCGTACTTTTCATTTCTGGGCCAAGCTCTTTGTTTACACCCGGGAATTTATTGAAAGAGAAAACCGGTTCTTTTATCGCGAAGCCAGTTAATTTTTTCTCATATTTAAAATCTTTCAGTTTTGCAGAACCTAACATTACTTTAGTAGCGATATTCAAATAAGGTATTTGATATGCTTTTGCAATGAATGGTGTGGTACGGCTCGCTCTTGGGTTGGCTTCGATCACATACACAATACCATCTTTTATCGCAAACTGAATATTGATCAAGCCGTTAATTTTTAACGCTCTTGCAATTTTTTCTGCGTACTCTTCCATTGTATGAACGATCAATGGAGATAAATTGAATTGTGGCAACACACCATGGCTATCGCCACTATGTATACCGGCCGGCTCAATATGTTCCATCACACCCATTACATGGAATTGATCGCCATCAAAAATTCCATCGATCTCCGCTTCCTGGCAACGATCCAAAAAGTGATCGATCAAAATGGTATTATTTGGCAAATGTTTTAATAAACTTAAAACGCCTTTTTCTAATTCTTCGTCATTTAAAACAATACGCATTCTTTGTCCGCCTAAAACATAACTAGGTCGAACCAAAACTGGATACCCAACTTTCTTCGCAACTTCAATTGCTTCGTCTGTATTAAATGCCGTTCCATAGTTTGGATAAGGAATGCCTAATTCTTTCAGCATATCACTGAAACGTCCGCGGTCTTCTGCGATATCCATACTGTCGTATGAGCTACCTATAATTTTTATTCCTTTTTCGTGTAAACGCTTAGCAAGCTTCAATGCTGTTTGTCCACCTAGCTGAACAATTACACCGTACGGTTTTTCATGCTCAACTATTTCCCATAAATGTTCCCAGAACACCGGTTCAAAATATAATTTATCAGCAATATCAAAATCAGTTGAAACAGTTTCCGGATTACAATTCACCATGATGGCTTCGTAACCCGATTCTTTGATCGCTAATAAACCATGTACGCAACAGTAATCAAACTCAATACCCTGGCCAATTCTATTAGGGCCGCTACCAAGTACAATTACTTTTTTCTTGTCGGACACTTTGCTTTCGTTACTTACTAATTTATTAGCAGTAGCAGGTTTATTTTCAAAAGTAGAATAGAAGTAAGGTGTTTTTGCTTCGAACTCAGCGCTACAAGTATCCACCATTTTAAATACTCTTGTCAAGCCCATTTTCTTTCTGCGTTCGTAGATCTGTTCGCTGTCGATATCATCTTCTTTCATGATGCGCGCTAATTGCTCATCACTGAATCCTAAAAATTTAGCTTCAGTCAGCAATTCATCCGGCAATGTTTTCAATCCGAATTTCGCGATCTTCTTTTCGCAATCAACTATTTTTTGTATCTGGTAGATGAACCACCTGTCAATACCCGTTGCCTCAACAATTGTTTTGATACTAACGCCCGCCATCAACGCATCTTTAATTCTAAAGACCCTATCCCATTTCGGTATCTTGATGTATTCAATTAATTCTTCTGCATGCATTAAGCTTTTGCCATAGTAACCTAAGCCAACTGCGTCATTCTCCAAACTCTGACAAGCTTTCTGGATCGCTTCTGCAAAGCTTCTGCCGATGGCCATTACTTCACCAACACTTTTCATCTGGAAACCCAGCGTATCATTTGCTCCTTTAAATTTATCAAAGTTCCAGCGAGGTATTTTTACGATCACGTAATCCAATGCCGGTTCAAAATAGGCTGATGTTGATTTGGTGATCTGATTCTTCAATTCATCCAAATTGAAGCCTATCGCCAGTTTCGCGGCGATCTTTGCGATCGGGTAACCTGTTGCTTTACTTGCTAACGCAGAAGAACGGCTTACACGCGGATTGATCTCTACAACAATTATTTCTTCTGTCTGAGGATTCATGGCAAACTGCACATTACAACCGCCGGCAAAATTTCCTAAAGCACGCATCATTCTGATAGCGGTGTTACGCATTGTCTGGTATGCCGTATCGCTTAATGTCATGGCAGGTGCAACTGTAATGCTATCGCCAGTATGTACACCCATCGGGTCGAAATTTTCTACTGTACAAATGATCACCACATTATCATTATCATCGCGCAGCAATTCTAATTCATATTCTTTCCAGCCTAAAACTGCTTTCTCCACTAATACTTCATGTATCGGAGAAGCCGTTAAACCGTTATTCAATGCCTCGTCTAATTCTTCTTTTTTAAATACAATTCCACCACCTGATCCACCTAGTGTGAACGAAGGCCTGATCACCAATGGAAAACCGATTTCCTGTGCAAATTCTTTTCCTTCTAAAAATGAGTTGGCTGTTTTTGCCGGACAAACAGGAATTTCCATCTGTATCATCCATTGGCGGAATTTTTCTCTATCCTCTGCCTTATCGATCGCTTTAATATCTACCCCGATCAGTCTGCAATTGTATTTTTCCCAGATGCCCGATTCATCAGCATCTTTACAAAGATTCAAAGCTGTTTGTCCGCCCATAGTAGGCAAAACAGCATCGATCTTATTTTCTGCTAATATCTTTTCAATACTTTCAACCGTTAACGGAAGCAGGTAAACCCTATCTGCCATCATTGGATCCGTCATAATTGTGGCGGGATTACTGTTGATCAGGATCACTTTTACACCTTCCTCCCTCAAGCTGCGGGCAGCCTGGGTACCGGAGTAATCGAATTCGCAGGCCTGGCCAATAACAATGGGGCCTGATCCTATAATAAGTACTGTTTTGATGGAATTATCTTTTGGCATAAGTAGTGTGCCGTGGAGGCGGGCAAAATTAGTGCAATTCTGTTAAAAAACCGAGAGCAAATAAAATTTAGCGTTTGCCCCCGTCCCCTAAGGGGAGTTATATAGCGCGAATATTATCTATGATGCACTTTTAAAAAATAAACTCTCGGAGAAAAAATATTGTTGTCAAATAACTCCCCTTTAGGGGACGGGGGCAACTTCTTCTCTTTAAATTTGCACATATGAATTGTAGCAAGGTTTTCTTTTTTTTAAGTTTTATTAGTACTGGTTTTGCAAGTTCTGCCCAGGTTTTTCCTGTCAAAAATTATCCGAAAGGTTATTTTCAATGGCCCGTTGATGCAACTGTTGGTTTAGCTGCGAATTTTGGGGAGCTGCGACCTAACCATTATCACATGGGGTTGGATTGCAGAACGGATCAGGTACAGAACAAACGTGTTTTCGCCGCCGCAGATGGTTATATCGCTAAAGTAAAAATTGAGCCTTCCGGTTTTGGCAGGTGTATCTATATTAATCATCCCAATGGATTGACGACGGTGTATGCGCATTTAAATGAGTTTATGCCTGCTTTGGAAAAATATGTGACCGAACAACAATACAAGTTGCAGAGCTGGAAAATATTTATTGATATCCCTGCCAATCTTTTTCCCGTAAAAAAAGGGCAGGTGATCGCTTACAGTGGTAGTACCGGTGGTTCAGAAGGCCCGCATACACATTTTGAGATACGCGATACCAAAACGGATAAAGTATTAAACACCTTATTGTTTGGATTTCCTATCACCGATAATATCCCACCAAGTGTATTGCGGTTAGCCGTGTACGATAGAAGCATCAGCGTGTATGAGCAAACGCCAAAAATTTATCCTTTACGAAAAGTAAATGGCGTTTTTATGCCGCCGGCATCTTTATTAATTGAACATACTGATAAAGTAAGTTTTGCCATCACTGCATTTGACAGGTATATCGGCTCTACACATGAAAATGGTATTTATCAGGCTGTATTGTATGATAATGAAAAGCCTGTTGTCGGTTTTGATATTGATAGCATCAGCTATGATCAAACAAGGGATGTCAATGCACACATTGATTATAAATTAAAAAACAGCGGCGGCCCGTATGTGCAGCATTTATCAAAATTATCGGGATACAATGAAAGTATTTACAAAGAGATAAGCGGTGATGGTGTTATCGATATTAGCAACGATAGTACACATCAAATTAAAATAGCGGTGATGGACGCCTACGGAAATACGTCTTATGTAAAATTTGATGTGCGCAGTAATATTCCTTATAAACCAAAGACTGCCGCTGATTCAATAGAAGACCCCAATGAATTTCTTCCGGGCTGTATCAATGTTTTTGAAAATAATAATATCAGTTTTTATTTACCCGAAGCAAGCCTGTACGATTCCATTCGTTTTAAATACAATGTATTAAAACCTAACAGCTCTTATGATGTTTCTGATATTTTTGAATTGCAGAATGGTACCATTCCCATACATGGCTATTTTCCAATCAAAATAAAAGGTAATGTAAGCGATACTTTTAAAGATAAAATAGTGATGGAGAGATATTGGGGCAATAAAAAAGATTTTGCTAAAGCTGATGATCAAAATGGCTGGTACAAGGCAGCATTCAAAGAATTTGGTTATTTTAAACTATTGCTTGATACGATCCCTCCGATTATCAAACCAATTGGCTTTCGCGATGGAATGAATTGTGCAGGTATCAGGCGGCTCGCATTTGTTATCAGCGATAATTGCAGCGATGAGAGCAAAGACATCATAAATTTCAGGGCAGAATTGGATGGTAATTGGTTAAGATTTACCAACGATAAAAACCTCGCTTATATTTATAATTTTGATGACCATTGCGCAAGAGGCCCGCATGAATTAAAGATCAGCGCAGAAGACCTTGCAGGAAATAAGACAGAAAAAATTTATCATTTCACCAGATAGTCTTTTCTTGTTGCTTACGCTAAGAATGACAAAGAGAATATCATTTAAATAATACATTAAACGATCATGACAACATTAACGGAAGGAAAAAAAGCGCCGGTATTTAAAGGCGTAGATCAAAACGGAGAAAAAGTTTCTTTGGCAGATTTTAAAGGGAAGAAAGTGATATTGTATTTTTATCCTAAAGATGATACGCCGGGATGCACTGCACAGTCTTGCAACTTAAGAGATAACTACACCGAGCTATTAAAAAAAGGGTTTGCCGTAATTGGTATTAGTACCGATGATGTAAAGAGCCACAAAAAATTCGAGAAAAAATTCTCTTTGCCTTTTCCGCTGATTGCAGATGAAGATAAAAAGATCGTTGAGCAATATGGTGTTTGGGGAGAGAAGAATTTTATGGGCAAAAATTACATGGGCACGATCCGTACTACTTTTTTAATTGATGAAGACGGAAAGATCAAAAAAATAATCAATAAGCCCGATACAAAAAACCACACGGAAGAAGTATTGAAAGCCTGGGAAGAAAAATAATTAATCTCCTCTCGGACACTGATAACTACTTGATAAATTAAAGGAAAGCCCGATCTCCGCAATAACGTATTGATCTTTTTGTTTGCTCCAGCCACGTTGTGTTCCAGGTACTGAACCTAAAGTTTGTCCGGGACTTCTATCCTGCAGTTTTTCCGCATCTGAACCGGGAGGAAAGCTTAGTGGGCCAGCATAGGTGGTACTAACATCGTCTAAGTAATCTGTAGTAGTAAGGCGCTGTATGACCTGAAAAGAAAAATTGACACCGTTACTTAAATTATATTTTATGCCCATGCCAATTGGAAAACACATGGCCACGCGGCTATAAGGTTTACGCCCTTCATAACCAACATTTTGTCCTTCTGTACCAAGCGGCTGCAAATAAACATCTCGTCCGGCAATATTTGCATATGGATTAAAAGTAAATACGCCAACGCCGAGTGTTATAAAAGGCGTAAAAGAATGATGAGGGTCGCCGGGAATGAACTTAAAAAAATTAAAATCTCCATGAACCGCCAGCTCCCAGATATTGCTTTTGAAGCTAAGGTTTCTTTCTTCCTGATATGGGTTTCTGCTATAAGCATCGCTATAACCAACCTGCGCAAAATGTGCACTCACACGCATTCCTAAATATTCATTGAATTGTTTCAGGTAATAACCGCCAACAGCTACCCTCGGATCATTGATGCTTCCATTGTGATTTAGATCGCCAAAATAATGTGCAGCACCAACAGTAAACCCAAACTCACCAATATGCGTGTATTGTGCTGTAGCATTTGTTGCTGCTACAATGGTCAAAAAAATAATGAGGATTCTATGCTTCATGCTTACACTAAGATATAAATTGAATTGCTAAACTTTACTTAATTTCTTTTATCAAGACCCCAAGACAATTTATTACGCAGCGTTTGTAAAAAATTATTTTCATTCAGGCGTATCAGATTAATATAGAATTTCTCTTTTTTGACAGCTATCTGAACTTCTGTTGGCGCAATTTCCCTGCGGCTATCAAGCGTACATAAAAATTCGTCTGTTCTTCCTTCTACTTCAAAAGAAATGATCGTATTATCAGGAACGATGATGGGACGAATATTTAAGTTGTGCGGCGCAACCGGTGTGATCACTAAACTACCGCTATCAGGAAAAATAATAGGCCCGTTACAACTAAGCGAATAACCGGTAGAGCCGGTTGGCGTAGCAACGATCAATCCATCGGCCCAAAAAGTATTTAAAAATTCACCGTTTAAATAGGTATGAATTTTTATCATTGAACTCGAATCTTTCTTCTGCAAGGTGAATTCATTCAGCGCATACGGTGTCTCGCCAAATAAAGGAATGTCTGCATCTAAATGTATCAATGTTCTTTTATCCAGTACATACGACCTGTTGATCAGCGCTTGTATAGCAGAGTGTAATTCTTCCCTGCCAATGCTTGCTAAAAAACCAAGTCGGCCATAATTGATACCCAAAATAGGAATGCCTTTATCACGTACCAATGTTACAGTATCTAACAAAGTTCCATCGCCGCCTAAACTGATGATCGAATCAAAGCTTTCGTCAAGATCATCGGAAGAATTAAAAGTGGAGTATTTCCCTTTCATATTCACCGTTGAATAAAACTTATTGAAAAAATCCTGAAAGAAAACGGCTTCTACTTTATAAGCGTCTAACTCTTTCAACAACAATTCCATGTCGGTGTGCTGATTATTTTCTATCCCCCTGCTATAAATTGCTATTTTCATAAATAATATGCTATTAGCCTACAAACCTTTCTGCAAATGCAAAAATAGCCCCTTTTCACTTAATTGATCAATACTGTATTCTAAGCGCAAATTTAGATCGTAAAAGGTAAGTACATCAATTCCTGCGCCATAAGTATATAAAAATCTATTGTTGAAATAGGTGTCATACTTCGTGGGAATATACGCGTAGCCGATATCCGTATATAGTTTTGCAAATACGGCAAAAGGAACTCGCTGCGCAATTGATTTAATTAAAAACGGGAAAGAAACGACAAATAATTTCTTTTTCAAGGTCGTTCTCGCAAGTCCATATGCCGCACCGTCTATTACATAATATTCTTGTCCGCGTAAATAAGATTCGCCATAACCAAGTGCTTGTTGATTGATATACGCCTCATCAAAAGGCAGCTTTATTTTTGCCTGCATTTGTTCACTCAAATACCAACCTCTTTGTAAGTTCCAATATTTATTATACGCCCCTGCTATTGAAAATAAATTAACGCCGCCTGTTAATCCAAATCCTCTTTTAAAAACGGTGAAAGCTCCTGTGGTTCCTTCTAAGGGAAATCCAACATTATTTACATTGATATACTGATAGGTATAACTAAGGTCAACGTACATTTTATACGAAACCGAATCTTTAAAATAATTAGGATTATAGGCAGCTGTGATCACTGAATCGTTTACGTTGGAATAGGTAAACGACAAATTGAAAAATTGTTTACTGGTAATTTTTTTTCGAAGGATATAGGATGCATTGAGCACCCAGTTTTCTACTGCATATTTTGGGCCTGAAAAATAGAGCGCCTTATTGCTAGAATCTGTTTTATAAATAAGCTGCCGGCTTTGTGATAATCCGCCGGCAATAAAAAAACCTTTTGTTAGTGATGAATTGATATAAGGTAGCGAATACGCTAAAGAAATAGTACGCGTATAACCGTCGATCAAATACAAACGTAACTGATCTTTTCTTCCCGTAAGATTATAATGAACAAACTTAGCGCCGTAATTGGTTCTTGACAGGTCGCCTTTATATTTTACGAGCCATTCATTTAAATTTCTATCGGCTATCTGAAATACCGGCACAGGAAAAATATACCAACGCTCTTTTACTGTTATATTGATATCAATGGCCCTGTCTGATACGATTGCTGTTTCTATTGTAACATTGCTGAATAAAGTAGTATTGTAGATCTGTTGCCGAACCCTTCTTAATTGCTCAGCCAATGCTGTAATAGTAATTGAATCGCCATCATTGAATTGAATTTCCCGATAAATAATATAGGCTTTCGTGCTGTTATTGCCTGTTACATTAATTTGGTTCACCATTATTTTGGCAGAAGAATCTTTAGCCAAAGAATCCATTGCAGGCAGGTGAATAATAATATCGCCAGCCCTGTCAATATTTTGAGCAACTACAGCTGTGGCGCTACAGAAAAAAAAACAGCAAAGGAATATTTTTTTCAAAAAGGTCATTAGTACACAATTTCGCCTTGGCAAAGAATAAATGTAATTGTTATTAACGAAATGCTGGCGCTAAAGGATGGAATGAATTATTATATATCCAGGTAATTCATTAAATGCTTGTAATTGCTATGGATGGTATTTTCGAAATTTTCGATCCCGAAATAATAGATAATATCATAATCATACCGTTCAAAAGTTGATATTACGCCGGCGATCTCTTTTTTATTAAGATGAAGTGTAACAGTTAACATACCTGTTACTGCATGAACGATGGTATTCAAATGAAGTATCGTTGCATCGTTGCTTTCAACGATCCTGCTTATTTCAGAAATAGCAAAATTGGTTCGTTCCATTTCTAAAACAATGATACCGCCGATCTCATTGGCGCCCGAAAAACTGCCCAATGCTTTTAAAAGATCTGTTGTAGTAATAACGCCCAACAATTCTCTTTCTTCATTTACTACGGGTACAACTGTTGTTTCGTATTGATTGCTACAGCTAACTGCATTTAAAAAATGTTGGTTATCGCCAACAGCTGCGGGAATAAAATTTTCTTGTAAAGCCTGGATGGTTACTTTATCGTTCTCTGCATCTAACAGGTCTTCTTCGCTGATTAATCCAAGGAATTTATCTTCTGCTGCTACGGGTAAATGAGACACCCTGAAATCTGATATCAACTGCAAAGCCTTGCTGACAGAATCCTGCAGGTCTAAACGTGGGATATTATTATTTATAAGTTCTACTGTCAGCATCTTAACAAGTTTATATGTTTAGTATACTATTTTGTTATGAAACTGTGGCACTAACAAAACAATCGGGTACAGAACTAAAGTATGAATACTTACGCAGTTACAGCAGTGTTAGGATTTGTAACCTTCGCTAAAAATGCAGTTAATATTGCATTGAATTCTTCCGGAACTTCCATCATAGGAGCATGACCACATTTATCGATTAAATGCAGCTCACTATTAGGGATCAGCTTGTTAAATTCTTCGCCAACAAAGGGAGGCGTAATATTATCATTGTTTCCCCATATCAAACAAGTAGGTTGTTTTATCTGGTTCAACTCTTCACCTAAATTATTGCGAATGGCGCTTTTTGCCAATGCGATTATTTTAATAGCTTTCAAACGGTTCGTTGTTATTTCCATCACCTCATCTATCAACTCCTCTGTTACCATTTTCGGATCGTAGAAAGTAAGCTCTGTTTTTTTACGCACGTATTCTTTGTCGCCACGTTTTGGATAGGTATCGCCCATGCCATTTTCAAATAAACCCGAACTGCCCGTTAAAGTAATAGACTTAATTCTTTCGGGGTTTTTCAGCACATGTACCAATGCGACATGGCCTCCCAAAGAATTACCCAATAGATTAATGTTATTGTAATTGCGGTGCTCTATAAATTTTTGGACAAATTTTTGCAATCCTCCAACCGATGTATGAAGCAGGTCCATATCCAATAAAGGGAGTATCGGCACAATAACCTTGTGCGATTTCTGAAAATGATCAATTAATGGCTCAAAATTACTTAATGCACCAAATAAGCCATGAAGCAGCAATAAAGGTTCGCCCTCACCCGCTTCTATGAACTTAAATTTCCCGTCTAATTGTATGTCGTAAGTCATCTTGTCTTAAAAGTATCTCTCAATTATCTTGCAAAATAATCGATTTTAAAGTAAAAAATATATAAAAAATTAAACTGGACCCA
Source organism: Ferruginibacter sp. (assembly GCA_035485735.1). Classification (GTDB taxonomy): domain Bacteria; phylum Bacteroidota; class Bacteroidia; order Chitinophagales; family Chitinophagaceae; genus Ferruginibacter. The sequence continues at coordinate 128,293 of DATHNS010000025.1, read as the reverse complement.
ATTTTTGCAAAATTAAGACAAAAGCTCTTAAATAAAGGCTAGTTAACCAAGCGCCGTTTGGTAGATTAATTCGAAATATTTTTTCTTTATCGGCCTAAAAAAATAAATAAGGGTTATTACCAATAATAAAATGCTGGTAGCCGTAAATATGTTGGGGAAGTATAACCAGGTGGCGGTCAGTAAAATAAGCATTCTTACATATTCCAGGTAAAGGATCCAGGTGCGTTGTTCCAGTATTGCCCCGCTATTGATCAGGCTAACAATAATAAAGGCTGATAATAGAAAGGTTTGAACAAATGATAGGCTATCGATCCAGTAGATTAATGAAAAAAGCAATAGCATACTGGCGGCTGTTTGAATAGAGATATAAACGCGCATGCCATTTGTAGTGGGAACTGATGGCCTTATATTCAATAACCTTTTTTCAAGGTATAACCTGTAGCGTGGGTCAATCGTATCAGGTTTGCCTAATAGAATTGCAATCTTAGCTTTTATCCCTTCTACAGACCTGAACGCCAAAGTCAATTCAAGTATATAATGGAAGTGTTGCCATAAAAAACTATGGCTGTTCAAAGGTTTGGTTAGGCCATAAGCCGGCGCTTCTTTTTCGGCGGTATACGTACCGAATAATTTATCCCAAAGGATAAGCATATCGCCATAATTTTTATCCAGGTATTCAGGATTAGAAGAATGGTGAACGCGATGATGCGATGGTGTAACAATTATATATTCTAGCCAGCCTAATTTACCAATGGTTTGCGTATGGGTAAAAAATGGATAGATGCCGTGGATCAACAAAAAAGTAGCAATAATATGCGGAGGGAACCCCATTAAAGGCAAAGCCGCCCAGAACAAACAGCGAACAACTGATTGAAATACCGTGATCCTTGCTGATACTGTATAATTAAAGTCATCGCTTTGATGATGCACAATATGTACGGCCCAAAATACATTTACTTCATGTGCCAGCCGATGGTACCAGTACCATACAAAATCCGTTAATAAAAAGAGGGCGAGATAGGCCCATGGACCGATCTTGAAATGAAATAAAGCGTAATGGGTGTAGATATAATTAAAGAAATAATAAAAGGGAATGATCGTAAATACATCCAGTAAACGCTCTGCTATGCCAACATTCAAATTGGCTACCGTTTCTGCAAACTGAAAATAGTTTTTTCCTTTTCGCTTTGTATACAAATATTCCAATGCTATGAAGAATAAAAATAATGGAACGGCGTAAGCGAAAAATTTTTGGTGAGCCATAGTAAATTTTATTAGTCTATCTTTTTTATAGACTAACGTAAAGCTACTGATTGGGGAAAACTTTTCCAAGTTTTAAAAAGCAAAAACTGTGTTAATGCGGTTATTTACCAGAAATCTTTTGAGGAACTCCTGCGAAAAAGCTTTCCAGGTCGTTGAACATATTTTTAAAAACGGGCAAGACCTCTCCAAATCCATCGATCACTTTTGGTCCCCAGGGCTTGATAAATGAATAGGTCAGTGAAGATTGAATAGCGGAATCAGTGAGTAAATGTATTTTATCGGCATAGAATAAAAAAACACTAAATATCATTGTATAGAGCACTGCATATAATAATATACCGGCCAGTTTATTGGCCCAACCCAAGGCAGCCATTTCAAATAATTTTTCTATCAATTTGGCGCCCAAATGTATCAATAGTACCGTCACTAAAAAGACAAGTGCAAAAGACAGGACAGGCAATATTTTGGCCGAAACATTCACACTGCCTTTTAAATGATCAGCCACATATAAAGATAATTTTAATGCAGCGGCAAGTCCGATCACAAAGCCTATAAAGGAAAACAGCGCAATAATTAATCCTTTTTGATATCCTTTAAATATAGCCAGGATCATTAATATGGCATAGATGATATCGATCATTATAAAAAGTTGAAAGTTAAAAGTCAAAACCTAAAAGCCAAAAAACATTTTACTTCAGATCACTTTTTGGTTTTAACTTTTGCCTTTTTATTTTGCAAGAAGCTCCTTAACAATAGCAGAAATTGTCTTCCCATCTGCCTGCCCACCCAATTGTTTACTGGCAATTCCCATTATTTTGCCCATATCTGCAGCAGATGAAACATTATTTTCAGCAATGATCTTTGCGATGATCTCTTTTAAAGCGCCGGCTTCCAATTGTTTTGGTAAAAATTTTTCTATGATGGCGATCTCTTCTCTTTCCTTTACGGCCAAATCTTCCCGGCCCTGTTTTTCAAATATTTCCAAAGAATCTTTACGTTGCTTCATCATTTTTTGCAAAAATTTTTGTTCGGTCGCTTCGTCAATTTCTCCACCTGCTCCCGGATCGGTCTTTGCTTTAATGATCTCTGCTTTGATGGCTCTTAAACCACGTAAAGCCGCTTCGTTTTTTGATTTCATGGCGTCTTTCATTTCTGCCATTATTTGTTGTTCTAAAGCCATTTTTAAAGTATTAAGTAGTAAATAATAAGTAGTAAGTCTAATACAAATTAGCACATTAGCTAATTAGCACATCAACACATTGCTCTACTTCTGTTTTTCTATTTGTATTGCTTTGAATTTATCGAAGAATTCTTTTGCGAATTTTTTCATGTCGTCAGTTAATCCTTGTTCTTGCGTGGCTCTTTTTAAAGTATCGGCCATTGTCATGAGCATTTGATAATAGAAATCTGCCATTTCATCTACCATCATGTCTTTGGTCCAAAGGTCGATGCGCATGGCTGTTTTATCTGCTCCGTCCCAAAATGCAAGGCACATTGCTTTTGCTTTTTGCGCCATATCCGCCGTGCTATCCGTTGCGTTCCAGCTAATGCTTTCGGGTATTTTATCGGCATCCAGCAACACATCTATTTTTATTGACGATTTATTCATATTTTTTTATTGATCAATTTTAATGTTGGATAGCAAATATACATTTTATGCAGGAGTTGTTTTTACAATCGATTGCCACAATAAATTTATCGTTTTATCCAGATCATACTGCATCACTTGTTGAGTACTTTTCAGTATCAATTCATTTCTTTTATTTTCATCTTTAAAGACCAGCATCATTTTGTCTGCAATATCTTCAAAACTATCCGGATTGATATACAATATAGCGTTTTCGAAAGCCGTTGCAATTCCTGCTATATTACTTGCAATAACAGGCACGGCACATTGCATAGCTTCAAGTATTTGTATAGAAAAAACTTCGTACAAAGAAGGATACATAAAAACATAGGCGGCTCCGGTAATTTTTGCTTGTTCTGACAACGACAAATCAGATAAAAGCTTTACGTCTTCTCTGTATTTATATGTTTGCAGGCTATCCTCAAAATCGATAGCGATATCATTGCTAACGATCACTAATTGCATATTGCTTTTTTGTCTTTTTTTGAAAAAGGAAAAAGCCTTGAGCAAGGTTATTAGATTTTTTTCCTGATTGATATCTCCTGAGTATAAAAAATATTCTCTTCCTGCTGTATATTTTTCTTTGACCTGTTCTTTTTCTTCCCAAGGAAGCGGGACAAATATTGTATTGGCAGCAGCATACACTACATCGATCTTGTTTCGATCTATTGTGTATGTATCAATTATTTCTTTTGTCAGAAATGGAGAAACCGTTACTATTCTTTTGGCTTTTTGCAAAAATTGAGCTGCATGTTTTTTATAAAAACGAAAGTGGGACTTCTCGATCGTTTGAATGGAATGTAAAGCAGGCAAATCACTCAAAAATAAAAGCTGAGCAATTTTACTTCGTAAAGAACAAATTCCATCCAAATGAATCATAACATCGATCTTTTGCTTTTTCACAATAGATCCAAGCTTATAATTGTACCAAAATTGCCATAACAAAGTATTTTGGGGCCTGGGGCTGATAAGAATAGCTATATTATTTTTTGATGTAATTTCTTTTTTTCTTTCCTCATCAGTAAAAAAAACAAAGCTGTGCTCCGGATACCTGTCGGCAATTTCATTGAAACAGTCAATAATGAAATTGTCATGCCACTTCTCCTGATTTTTAAATGCCCCGCAACTGTTTATTCCTATTATCATTTTTGCAAAAATAAAGCTTAAAACACTTAACAGCATAATAACATACGTTAATACCAGCTTAACTTTTAGTAAAGATAACTTTGCACTCCATTTTAATAACTACTAAACGATGCGTAAATCTTTCATTGCCCTATTGCTGTTCGCTTTCGTAGCAACCTCTGCTGTTTCCGCACAGGCAACTACAGATACTACTAACCTGACTTTGCAGGATGCAGAAAAAATGTTTTTAGATAGCAACCTGTTATTGTTGGCCCAGAAATATAATGTGACTGCTCAAAAAGCACTTGTCTATCAGGCCAAATTAATTCCCAATCCTAATTTCAGCATCTCTCACGGATTGTATTCAGGAACATTGAACCAGTTTTTTCCTACGGGCAACAATGATGAAACCACGGCACAATTATCACAGCTTATTTTGTTGGGCCGTAAACGCAACAAACAAATAAAGATTGCCCAGGCAAATGCGGCATTAACAGAGTATCAATTTTTTGATCTTTTGAGAACATTAAAATATACGCTTAGAAATGATTTTTATAATATTTACTATTTGCAACAATCTGCAAAGGCATACGACCAAGAGATAAGTTCTTTGCAACAGGTGGTAACCGCATTTTCGCAATTAAACGGCAAAGGCTATATCGCAGAAAAAGAGGTTATCCGTATTAAAGCTCAGCTATACAGTTTACAGACAGAATACAGCACCCTATTAAATCAAATCAATGATGTACAAAGTGAAATGAAATTATTGCTACAGGTAAAAGCAAATAAATACATTGTTCCAATTATTGACTCTGCAACAATTGCTCAACTTGATCCGAATAAATTCCCTTTAACTACATTAATTGATTCTGCGTATAAGAATCGCACTGATCTATTGATCGCAAAAACAAATGCCAATATCAACCAGCTGAATTATGGTTATCAAAAAGCTTTGGCAATTCCGGACCTTACTCTTTCTGTCGGTTATGATGAAGCTGGTGGCTTTTTAGCCAACTACGTAGGTATCGGCGCCGCTATTGATCTTCCCTTTTTTAACAGGAACCAGGGCAATATCAAATCGGCAAAAGCTTTGGCCGATTACAGCCAGGCTGCCCAAAAAAGTACAGAAGCAACAGTTGAAGAAAACGTAACAAGGGCTCTGCAAAAAACTTTTGAGCAGGACAAACTCTATCAGGCTATCGATCCAAAATTTTCTTCCGATTTCGATGCCCTGATGCAACAGGTACTGATCAATTATGAAAGAAGGAATATCAGCTTATTGGATTTTCTTGATTTTTACGATTCGTACAAACAAAACATTCTGCAGATCAACGCTGTTAAATTCAACAGGATAAATTCTTTTGAAAATATAAATTATTATACCGGAACCAACTTTTTTAATTAACAATTAATCTTTCGATTATTATGCGACACCTTCTAAAAGTAAGTTGCTTTAGCAGTTTCATTTTTTTATTGACCGGCAGTTTTTTGCAAAGCTGTAACACAGAAGTAAAAAAAACTACAGACGAAAAACAGCAATATGTTATTTCTGATTCATTATTTAAAATACTGAAAATTGATACCGTAACAAAATGCCAGTTGGTCAATGCGATCACACTTACGGGTCAGGTCGATTATAACCAGGACAATGAAGTAAAAATATTCCCCCTGATAAGCGGTAACGTACAAAATATAAAAGTGGCATTGGGAGATTACGTAAAGCAGGGACAGGTTTTAGGCGTTATTAGTAGTAGTGAAATGGCTGGTTATAGTAAGGACCTGTCGAGCGCTGAAACAAATGTTCAGGTAACTAAAAAAAATCTGGAAGCAACACAGGAGATGGCCAAAAGTGGTTTGTCTTCTCAGTTAGACGTATTGGCCGCGCAGACTGCTTATGATCAGGCTCAAGCAGAATTAAATCGTTCGAGTAGGGTAATTAATGTTAATGGCGGCAGCAAAGACGGCGATTATATTATAAAAGCGCCCATCAGCGGCTTTATCGTTAACAAGTCTGTTACCAATGGTATGACGATCAGAACAGATAATGCCACAGATCTTTTTACTATTTCTGATCTTAAAAATGTTTGGGTATGGGCAAATGTTTACGAATCTGATATTGATAAAGTGCACATGGGTGATGACGTTAGCATCACTACACTTTCTTATCCGGGTAAAGTTTTTGCCGGAAAGGTTGACAGGGTAATGAATGTACTGGACCCCACCAATAAAGTAATGAAAATACGTGTGGTTTTATCTAATGACAATTATGAACTAAAACCTCAAATGTTTGCGAGTGTTACTGTTACCAATAAAGTAAACAGTGATGCCATCTGTGTATCGTCTGGCGCAATAATTTTTGACAACAGTCAAAATTATGTTTTGTTATATAATAGCGATTCGGATGTGCAAATCAAACCGGTGCAAGTTATTAATGCAATAGGAGACAGAACGTATATTTCTTCCGGAGTTCAACCGGGAGATAAATTGATCGCGTCACAAGCGTTATTTATTTATGGGGCGCTGAATAATTAATACTGTTTCGATTCAAAATATTCATTGTCATTCGCTAGTTTTTTTACAATTATAATATTCCGGGTTTCGCCAAAAGCGAACAGGGTTTAAATACAAAAAAATGAACAAGATCATAGGAAACGTAATTGCATTTTCGTTGAAGAATAAATATTTCATATTCTTCTCTACGTTATTGCTTTTTATTGCCGGCATTATTACTTTTAAAAATATGCCCATTGAAGCATTCCCGGATGTAACGAATACCGAGATAAGCATCATCACACAATGGCCAGGCAGAAGCGCCGAAGAAGTGGAAAAATTTGTTACCATTCCGATAGAAATTGCGATGAACCCGGTTCAGAAAAAAACCAGTCTTCGTTCGACCAGCATATTCGGACTTTCCTACGTAAAATTAATATTTGATGACAATGTTACTGATAATGAAGCTCGCGTACAGGTAAATAATTTATTGGCAAATGCTAATTTACCCGATGGCGCATCCCTAGCAGTACAACCGCCAACCGGACCAACCGGAGAAATATATCGCTACTCGTTAAGAAGCAAGATCCGCGATGCAAGGGAATTAAAAACAATGCAGGACTGGGTAGTCGATCGCGAACTACGAGCAGTACCGGGTGTTGCCGATATAGAAAGTTTCGGCGGCATGACAAAAACGTATGAGATACGTGTTGATCCCGGAAAACTGACCAATATCGGGATCACTCCGCTGGATGTTTATTCTGCCGTAACAAAAAGCAATATCAATATCGGTGGCGATGTAATTAATAAAAATGGACAGGCCTATGTGGTGCGCGGTATCGGTTTGTTGAATGATATCAATGAGATCAAAAACATTATTGTTACTAACATCAACGGTATCCCGGTTTTAGTAAAAGATGTTGCTGATGTACAAATATCCAATGTTCCAAGATTAGGGTTGGTTGGCCGGTCCGATGCAATCGTTGATTCCGCAACTAAAAACAGAACGATCAGGGATGAACCCGATGTTGTGGAAGCAATTGTTGTAATGCGCAAAGGAGAAAACCCTACAAAAGTTATTCAGGCGGTAAAAGATAGAGTAGAAAAATTAAACAACGAGTTGCCTGCAGATACAAAGATCGTTCCTTATTATAATCGTGAAGATCTTATCAATTTTGCCACACATACGGTAATGCATAATCTTATTGAAGGTATATTACTCGTAACATTAATCGTATCGCTATTCATGTTTAACTGGCGCACGACCTTAATTGTATCCATCATCATTCCGCTCTCTCTATTATTTGCATTTATTTGTTTGCACCTGATGGGCATGTCGGCCAATTTGTTATCATTGGGCGCTGTCGATTTTGGTATCATAATAGATGGCGCCGTTGTAATGGTGGAGGGCTTGTTTGTTGTATTGGACAAACAGGCGATCGATCTTGGAATGGACCAGTTCAACAAAAGGGCCAAAATGGGATTGATAAGAAAAAATGGTGCTCAATTAGGAAAAGCGATCTTCTTTGCAAAACTCATTATTATCACAGGCTTGCTACCCATATTTGCTTTCCAAAAAGTTGAAGGCAAAATGTTTTCTCCTTTAGCCTATACATTGGGCTTTGCATTATTAGGTGCGTTAATTACAACACTTACGTTGGTGCCGGTACTGGTGAATGTTTTATTAAGAAAAAATGTGCGGGAAAAACACAATCCCATTGTTCATTTTTTAACGGCCAATATCATACGTGGTTTCAAATTCACTTATAATCACAAAAAGGCAACGTTGATCACTTCGGCTGTTATCATTGTTCTTGGGTTATATTCTTTTAAATTCATCGGAACGGAGTTTCTTCCTGAATTAGATGAGGGTTCGATTTGGCTGAGGGTACAAATGCCATATAGTATTTCATTAGATAAATCAGTGCAGGTAGCCAAGCTCGTTAGGACCTCTTTAATGGATTTTCCGCAAGTAAAAAATGTAGTGTCGCAAACAGGAAGGCCGGATGACGGAACAGACGTTGCAGGTTTTTATAATAATGAATTTGATGTGATCTTATATCCTGAAGATGAATGGAGCCCGCATATGACCAAGGATGAACTGGTGGATACGATGAACAAAAAATTATCTGTTATCCCTGGGGCGGACCTGAATTTCTCTCAACCGATCTCAGATAATATCGAAGAAGCCGTTTCGGGTGTGAAAGGTTCTATCTGTGTTAAGATATTTGGTGACTCTCTGAATTATATGGAAGACCAATCAACGCAGGTATATAATATCCTTAAAACTGTTGATGGTATTTCGGATCTCGGCGTAATAAAAAATATCGGCCAACCGGAATTGGATATTGACCTTGATCAGGAAAAAATGGCGTTATACGGAGTTGCTACCGCAGATGCCAATGCCGTAATTGAAATGGCGATTGGCGGTAAAGCTGCGAGCACGCTGTATGAAGGTGTTAGAAAGTTTGATATACGTATTCGTTTTCCAGAACAATACCGGGGTACGGTTGATGACATTGGCAACCTGATGGTGCCAACGCAAAGCGGTTCAAAGGTTCCGGTTAAAGAATTAGCAACTATATCAATGAAGACCGGTCCGTGCCTTATTTTCCGTGATGACAACGAGCGTTATTCAGCCGTTAAATTTTCTGTGCGTGGGCGCGATATGGGAAGTGCCATTGCAGAAGCACAGCAAAAAGTAAAACAACAGGTTACTTTAAAGCCAGGGTACAACATGGTTTGGCAAGGTGATTTCGAAAATGCGCAAAGAGCTACCAAACGTTTAGAACAAGTTGTTCCTATCAGTTTGTTATTGATATTTTTATTGCTGTTCGTAATGTTTGGAAACCTGACAGATGCGGGGCTTGTATTCTTAAATGTTCCCTTTGCTATTGTAGGTGGTATTTTAGCGCTACATATTACGGGAACTAATTTTAGTATATCCGCAGGTATTGGTTTTATTGCGTTGTTTGGTATTTGCATTTTAAGTGGTGTATTATTAATTACAGCGTTCAAACAGAATTTAGAAAATATACGAAGAGAGCCCTACCCGTTGTACACATCGATAAAGCTTGGCGTAAACTCTCTGATACGGCCGATCATGATGACCGCATTGATGGCAGCTTTAGGTTTATTGCCTGCAGCTATTTCACATGGCATTGGCTCCGAAAGTTCAAGGCCGCTGGCAAGGGTTGTCATTGGTGGTATCTTATGTGCGATGTTCTTCTCTTTATTGGTGTTCCCATTATTATTTGCCTGGGTATATAGAAAGGTGGATAGAAAACACCAGGATAAAGTTGGCGGTGCCGAACAATAGTAATCTTTTTTAAAGAAATAAAAACAAATCCACGCTTTATAGACGTGGATTTGTTTTTCATCGTCTGTGATTTAAAAAATGTTTTGAATATATTTGATGTTGCAATCCTTCACGGTTTAAAAATAGCAATGACTTCAACTTCACTTTTTAAAAAATATGGCTACAAAATAAAAGTGAGTGTTTGCTTTGTATTATTGTTTGCTGCATCGATTTCAACTGTTGCTGCGCAGAAAGATTTTTTTGAATCATCTCCTACCTATAATTCTTCCCGTGTAAGAAGTGTGGTTATTGGCGAAACAATTGTAAGTGCTGCCGTAAGCGTGGGGCTGAATTATTTATGGTACAAAAAATTTCCGCATAGCAGATTTCATTTATTTAATGATAATAATGAATGGTTGCAGATGGATAAATTTGGCCATGCAACAACAGCCTACAATCTTGCCGCGTTGCAAAATGGATTATTAAACTGGGGCGGTGTAAAACCAGGCGAGGCTGCAGCCATCGGCACGCTTACTTCTCTTGGACTAATGACCCTAATTGAAATAATGGATGGACATTCGGAAGCCTGGGGCTTCTCCAAAGGAGATATGTTGGCTAACATCACAGGCTGTTTATTGTTTGAAGGACAACAATTGATGTGGGGGCAACAGCGCATGGGTTTAAAATATTCTTATCATGGGAGCATATTTGCAAGATACCATCCTGAAGAATTAGGTGATAACTTACCGCAAAGAATGCTGAAAGATTATAACGGGCAAACGTATTGGTTCTCTGTAAATATCGGTTCCTTTTTACCTGGCAATACAGATTTTCCTAAATGGTTAAATCTTACTGCAGGTTATGGCGCCGAAGGAATGATAAGCGCAGTAAACAATCCAGCACAAGTAGATGGAAAAGATGTTCCTGATTTTGAGCGCTACCGCCAATTTTATTTTTCTTTCGATACTGACCTGTATCGTATCGATAATGCATCCCCTTTTGCAAAAACTATCCTCACTTTGAATCGAACTTTTAAAATGCCTGCGCCTACTTTAGAATGGAACAAAAAAAATAAATTGAAGTTTCACGCTTTATATTATTAGGCATGATACCGAACATGTAAAACTGAATGCAATATTTACTTTTTGATTTTAGGAATTATCAAACGTAAATCCAAACGTACTCCCTCCTCCAATAAAACTATTGACCCAGATATGTCCGCCTTGTGCTTCTATAAATTCTTTTGAGATCGCTAAACCTAACCCTGTTCCTGTCTGTTCATTTGTTCCCGGAACTTTAAAATAGCGATCGAATATTTTTGGTACGTATTTTTCTGCGATCCCTTTGCCCTGATCTTGCACTGTAAATTTCGTTTGGTCATTCTCGGTATAAACATCTACATTGATAACAGATGAATCAGCAGAATATTTAATAGCATTCGTCAAAAAATTGATCAATACCCAGGTTGTTTTTTCTGCATCAACATGAATGATCGGTAAATGATCGCTGATACGAACTTTTATATCGATATTTTTTTGCTGGGCCTGAAATTTAACGGCCAATATCGCTTCGTCAACAATTAGCGTTGGATTTGTTGTTTGCAATTTCAATTGGATATTGCCCGTTTCCACCTGCGCCATATTTAATAGTTCGCCGGTGATCTTTAATAATCTATCTGCATCTTCCCGGATACTTGTGATCAATTCGTTCTGTTCTGCATTCAAATTTCCGGTGCGCTCATCCGTCAATAATTTTGCGCTCATCTTAATAGAAGAAATGGGGGTTTTCAATTCATGTGAAACAGTTGCGATGAAATTCGTTTTTGCTTCATTCAATTCGTGAAAAGGAGTAATGTTACGCAAAACAATTACCTTTCCAATGATCGAATTATTTTCTGCATTTTTTACATTTAATATATCCTTATTAAAATAGCTCTCTTTATTGTCTGCATAAATTTTTAATTCTTTTTTATTGTTTTCTTCAGAAAGCAGGGTTCGCATCAGGTCGTTTTTTAACGCTATGTCAGGAGCATAATTTCCAATGATCTCAATTTCTTTTAATCCTAATAACTTTTCTGCCACTTTATTTAAGAACAAAATATTCCTTTTGTTATCCAGCCCAACAATGCCATCTTTCATTTGATTGATGATCGTTTCGATACGGCTTTTTTCAAATTTTATTTCGGCGAGATTACTATTTTCATATTCATCCAGTTTTTCAGCCATGCTGTTGAACGACGCGGCCAGATCACCAAACTCATCATCCTGATCTAAATAAATTCTCTTATTATAATTTTTATCCGCGATCGCTGCAATACCTTCTGATAATACTTGTATAGGATTAGAAATGATACTGGGAAAATTCACTACTAATGTAAAAGCGATCAAAGTAAGTATAGCAAAAATTATGGTCAGGATAAAATTGGCGTCCTCTGCTGTTTTATGCGCGCTATTATTTTTCCGAAGAATGGCATTTTCGTTCAAACTGTTAATGATCTGAATGGATTGACGTATTTGAGGATAGTTCGACGAATCAAATGGATCAGCTTTTAATTCATTGAAATTTTTTCTAAGGTTGGCCGTTGCTTCTTTTTCGCCCTGTTCAGTAATATTATTCTCTTGTTTGTTGAGATTGTCCTCAAATATTTTGTATGCTTGTGGGTTTTGTGGCAGTTGATCCAGCTCTTTCAACATATTGCCGCAAAACATTAATGTTTCAAAATTATTTTTTAATATCCTGTCTTCGTTAGTACTCAGTTTATTGATATAAAAAATACTTAACACACAAAAAGTGAGTATCACTAAAAATAAAAAACCTAATGCAAATGATAATTTTGTTTTTAATCTCATAACCGTTCTTTTCTACGATAAAATTACAATATCAATATCTGATGCAGATAATTTGTTTAATAATTGATTAAACACCGCTGTGCTCAAAATGATATTCAACAAACTAAGGTGTGGTTTGCCGATACAGATCGTTGTAATCCCTTTTTCTTCGCTTGTTTCTATGATGCCTTTGGCAATATTGTTTTGTTTGATCTTAATAACTTCTCCGCCGAGCTCCGTTGCCAGTTTAAAATTATTGAGTAAATGCCTTTGTGCTGCCAGGCCAATATTGTCACCGCTTTCTTTTGGTGTTTGCACGTATAATAATATCCAGCTTGAATTATAATAAGATGCTAACCTTGCTGTTTTACGAATTACTTTTTTAGCGGTCTCGTGATTGCTGCCGATACAGGCCAAAAATCTTTCGCTTTTAAGATGTCCGTTTCTTGGAAGTTCAGTTTGAATTTTTCTTTCTACCTGCGAGGCTACTTCTTTTAAAGCCAGCTCTCTCAGTTGTAAGATTCTTTCTGCCTGAAAAAAATTCTTTAAAGCGATAGGGATCTTTTCAGTCTTATAAATTTTCCCTTCTTTTAACCGAACGATCAATTCATCTGCAGTCAGATCAATATTCACAACTTCGTCTGCCTGTTGTAAAACACTGTCCGGAATTCTTTCTGCCACTTCTATTCCTGTTATGGCTTTTACTTCTGGGTTCAGACTTTCAATGTGTTGAATATTTACAGCGCTGATCACATTGATACCTGCGTCTAAAATATCCATTACATCCTGCCAGCGTTTTTCATTTTTGCTTCCTTCGATATTGGTGTGTGCCAATTCATCAATTATTACAATTTCCGGATGAAGATTCAAAATAGCCTGCACGTCCAACTCTTCTAGTTCTTTCCCTTTATAAAAAAGTTTTCGCCTTGGTATTAGTGGCAAGCCTTCTAAAAGATCATGGGTTTCTTTTCTTTGATGCGTTTCGATATAGCCGATCTTCACATCAATACCATTACGTAGTAAAGTCTGTGCCTCTTGCAACATGCGAAAGGTTTTACCAACACCTGCACTCATGCCAATATATATTTTAAACTTTCCGCGCCTTGACCTGCGGATCATTTCCAAAAAATGTGCTGCACTTTGTTCGTCGGGCATTGTTAAAATTTTAATTATCTAAGAACAAGTTACCCTCCTCAAACCGGAGAAGGGTAACATTTTTGAAGACCAGCAGAAACCTTCTTTAAAATTATTTTAATTTATCGAGTGCGATGTTTAGTTGTAAAACATTTATTTTTTCTATCCCAAAAAATCCAAACAAGGGCTTTTGCATATTGTCTACTATTAATGCTTCTATCTTGTCCTGCCCGATATTTCTGATCTTGGCAATTCTTGCCACTTGTACATAAGCCGCAGCCGTAGAAATATCCGGATCCAATCCGCTTGCTGAATAGGTTACCAATTCAGACGGAATATCTTCTTTTTTTACGTCAGGGTTATGCACCATAAATGAATCAATATGATTTTGCACATCTGCTAAATAATCAGGATTGGAAGGGCCTTTGTTACTACCGCTACCGCTTGTAGCATCATACCCATTTCCGGCTTTAGATGGGCGGCTCCAGAAATATTTATCCTGGGTGAAGTTTTGTCCTTCTAAAGCGTAACCTACCACTTTTCCGTTTAAGGTAACTGTTTCGCCTTGGCCTTTATTTGGAGCTGCTTGTGCAATGCCCCAGATCAATAATGTATACACCACACAAAAGAAAAAGACTGATACCAAGGTTAATCTTAATGCGGGAAGAATATGTTGTTTCATGTTTTTAATTTTTTATTACGACTTTAATATTTTAAAACCAGATCGATACGACAAGATCTATTAGTTTGATACCGATGAAAGGAACGATCAATCCTCCTAATCCGTAAATAAACATATTCCTTCTTAACAAAGCGCTTGCGCCTATTGGTTTATAAGAAACACCTTTTAATGCCAATGGAATTAATAATGGAATGATGATCGCATTAAAAATAACGGCTGATAATATTGCGCTCTCAGGGCTATGTAAGTGCATAATATTTAAACCTTGCAATGCGGGTATTGATACAATAAATAATGCCGGAACGATCGCGAAATATTTTGCTACGTCATTCGCTATACTAAATGTCGTTAGCGTTCCTCTTGTCATTAATAATTGTTTACCGATCTCAACAATCTCGATCAATTTCGTTGGATCATTATCCAGATCAACCATATTACCAGCTTCTTTCGCAGCTTGTGTTCCGCTGTTCATCGCTACACCAACATCTGCCTGTGCTAGAGCCGGCGCATCATTTGTTCCGTCGCCCATCATCGCAACAAGCTTACCACCTTGTTGTTCTTTTTTGATATAGTTCATTTTATCTTCGGGCTTGGCTTCTGCGATAAAATCATCTACGCCAGCTTTTTCTGCGATGAATCTTGCAGTTAAAGGATTGTCACCCGTAACCATTACTGTCTTAACACCCATTTTACGCAAGCGTTGAAAACGTTCTGCTATACCAGGTTTAATAATATCCTGCAATTCTATCACACCAAATATTGTTTCATTCTGGCTCACAACCAATGGCGTGCCTCCGTTTGATGCAATGGCTTTAACTCTCGCTTCTGTTTCAGCCGGAAAAGAATTGCCTGCTTTCAATGCAATGTTTCTGATAGAATCAAAAGCGCCTTTACGAATTCTTAATCCGTTTTGCAGATCAATACCACTGCATCTTGTTTCTGCAGTGAATTCTATAAATTTTGCATCGATGGTATTAAATCCGTTGATATTAAGATTTGCTAACTCAATGATCGATTTTCCTTCGGGAGTTTGATCTGCTAAAGAAGAAAGCACACATGCATCTATAAAATCTTTTTCTCCAATATTATCCGATGGCCAAAAACTGGTAGCTTTTCTGTTACCAATTGTGATCGTTCCTGTTTTATCTAATAACAATGTATCAAGATCACCCGCAGTTTCAACAGCCTTGCCGCTTTTGGTTATTACGTTAGCTCTTAAAGCTCTATCCATACCTGCAATACCAATAGCAGATAATAAACCGCCGATCGTTGTTGGAATCAAACACACAAATAAAGAAATGAAAGCTGCTATTGTAATCGGTGTATTAGCAAAATCACCAAATGGTTTTAGTGTAACACACACAATAGTGAATATGATCGTGAAGCCTGCCAATAAAATTGTCAACGCAATTTCGTTCGGCGTTTTCTGGCGCGAAGCACCTTCTACCAATGCGATCATTTTATCTAAGAAACTTTCGCCCGGTTCCGTTGTAACACGCACTTTTATTTTATCACTCAATACCATCGTACCGCCCGTTACAGATGACTTATCGCCCCCAGCTTCTCTTATCACTGGAGCACTTTCACCAGTGATGGCACTTTCATCAATGGTAGCGATACCTTCAATGATCTCTCCATCCATCGGGATCAGGTCTCCTGTTTCACAAAGAAAAACATCGCCTTTTGCTAATTGTGATGAGGGAACAATTTTTATTTCATTCACATACATATCTCCTACAGGAAATATTTTTTTAGCAGGCGTTTCTTCTCTTGTCTTTCTTAAGCTATCCGCTTGCGCCTTACCGCGTGCTTCAGCAATAGCTTCTGCAAAATTTGCAAATAGCAGTGTTAGAAAAAGAATAATGAAAATGCAAAAATTATAAGCGAAGCTTCCTTGTGCATGATCACCTTTTAAGATAAAGATGCAGACAATAAGCATGATCGCTGTTCCGATCTCCACAGTAAACATCACTGGGTTCTTGAACATAATACGAGGATTCAATTTTACAAAAGAGTGTTTTAACGCTTCTTTCATTAAAGACGCCTCGAAGAGATTATTACTAGATTTATTTCGTGCCATATAATTGATTTTCTTTCGTTTGAAATTTTTTTCAAAGTCAAAAGTTATAAGTCAAAACCAATAACTTTTTTCTTTTCGCTTTTGCCCTTTTACTTATTATATTATCTCATTTTGAAAAACTCTGCTATCGGGCCTAGAACCAGTGCAGGAAAAAATGATAGTGCTGCTACAATGAATATTACTGCAAGCACCAGGATACCAAATGTGCCCGTATCTGTTTTCAGCGTTCCTGCACTTTCAGGTACATATTTTTTATTCGCCATGATACCGGCGATCGCTAACGGACCGATGATCGGCAGGTAACGGCCTATCACCATAATAACACCGTCACTGATATTCCAGAACGGAACATTCGCGCTCAGGCCGGCAAACTCTGATCCGTTATTAGCTGATGCGGAAAAATATTCATACAACATTTCCGAGAAACCGTGATATCCGGGATTATTTAGCCACCCGGAATATGTTTGTGGATCACCAACATACAAATGACAGGCTAATGCTGTACCGCCCAGTGCCAAGAAAATGTGAAGCAGTGCAATAATCGTTGCGATCTTTGTTTCTTTTGCTTCTAGCTTCTTACCCAAAAATTCAGGCGTTCGCCCAACCATCAGGCCTCCAATGAAAACAGCTATAATAACAAAAATGTAAAAATTCAAAAACCCTACACCAACACCGCCAAAGAAGCAGTTTACCATCATGCCCCACATACAAAGCATTCCCGCTAATGGCGTAAAACTATCATGCATCGCACATACGGAACCGTTAGAAGTAACCGTTGCGCTGATACCCCAATATGCTGACAATGCAGAACCAAACCGAACTTCCTTTCCTTCCATACTGCCGAGCGGTTGTGCAATACCCATGTGTGTGATAGCAGGATTCCCCTTCATTTCATAATGCACCGCAGGGATAGCAAAGAGTAAAAATCCTATCGCCATTATGATAAAGAATGTCCACGCCAATCTTTTTCTTTTTAGCATATACCCCATCGTAAACAATAATGCAATAGGAATAAGAATGATATAGATCACTTCAAGTCCGGCAGTAATATAGCTTGGATTCTCAAAAGGATGCGCAGAGTTAACGCCATAGAACCCACCACCATTGGTACCAATTTGTTTGATAGCGATCATCGCCGCAGAAGGGCCACGGCTAACATTTACCGTATCGCCTTGTAAAGAAACAAACTGCCCTTTTCCCTGAAAGGTCATCGGCGTACCGCTGAATACAAGGAAAATGGCAGCAATTATGGAGAGGGGTAGTAATATTCTTGTACACGATTTAATTAAGTATACATAAAAATTTCCTAGCTTATCTGTTGTCTTTTCTTTCATCGCAACAAATACAATTACGCAAACTGCCATACCGGTACCGGCGCTAACAAACTGAAAGAATTGTAAGGTTAATTGCCCGAAGTAGGATACAGCAGATTCACCCGAGTAATGCTGAATATTTGTATTTGAGATGAAACTCATGGCAGTATTAAAAGCAAGATCTGCCGTCATAGATGGATTACCATCCGGATTTAGTGGCAGCCATCCCTGGTTCATCAATATGATCATGGCCAATATGAACCATACAAAATTGACAAGTAGCATCGCAACCAAATTCTCTTTCCAGGTCATTTGTTTTTCTGCTTTGATACCCCCTAGTTTATAAAACAATTTATCCAGTGGATTTAAAACAGGGTCAAGCCAGGTTCGTTCGCCTTCGTATACTTTGCCCATGTATCTACCTAATGGTATTGCGAACAATACCATTAGTACAAACATTATTATTACGCCTACGATTTCTGTGTTCATGTGAATTGTGTGTTTGAATTGTTAGTGTTAAGATTTAAGTATCAGAAGATTTTCTTATTACCCGTCACTTGATACTTGCTACTTTTAGAATTTTTCCGGTTTGATCAATACATAACATAAGTAGAGAAATACCAGAACGGAAACAATGAATAGATAAAGCATATTGTATTATTTTAAATTTTATCAAAGAAATTAATAGATCTGTATAAGAGGATAAAGCATACGATACCTGTTACGTAAAGAATTGCGGTTAACATATTTTTATTTTTTTAGTGATTAGTGAATAAGTCGTTTAAATTTTAAAATAGCAATGTAAACGAGTGCCAGTGCAATTGCCCAAGCTGCTATAACGACTACGATATCGGCTATTCTTTCTTTGGTTTTAATTAGCTTCATGCTGCTATATATTTATTTATAATTGTGTAGGCTTGTCTTAATAGTATGATTTACTAGTGGTTTTAACAGCATGATCTTTGCTGCTTTTAAAAGTTGGCAGGATTAATAACAGGATTAATAGTATAACACCTCCAACAGCCCTCGCATCGCTAAATGCTGCGGCTTGTGCATCGCCTATATTTTCAGCCCAGGCAGTTGCAGATATTAGAGCCAACGTTGTTGTTGCCATAATTGATTTTGATAAAGCTTTCATTTGTTTTGTTTTTGGTTAAGAATAATAAATGAATTCTTGCTGACTGTATAATGCCAAACCCATGCCTACAAAACGAAATGAAAATTAATAGATATGAAAATCAATACAGTTAAGGATTTGATAGGATTTTGTACTTTTCAATACACTTAGAAGCAATAAAAAACCCTTCCGTTTGGGAAGGGTTTTGTCAAAATGGAAAAACTGTTAAACGTGTTCCATACGTTTCAGTGGAATATTATGAATAGGAGCCACCAATAAAGAGGTCTTTTCAATCTTCGTATCGCTTTGATCTAAACTGAATGCTTTTTTATCAGACAATCCTAATCTGCTTAACCAGAAATAAGATTTTAATATAAATCCTTCCTTCATAGAAAATTCATTCTCAACAGAAAGAAAACGTTGTATCAATACATAACGGATATCGGCTGTTATATTGTGTTTATTAAAGCCTGATTGAACACAGTTCGCGTCTAACTCATGGTGCTCTAACATATCCTGCATTACTTTCCTGAATAATAAATTAACGCGCGGCTGTATCCTGAAGCCAAGTTTAAATTCAACGCGAATTATTTT
Source organism: Ferruginibacter sp. (assembly GCA_035485735.1). Taxonomy (GTDB): domain Bacteria; phylum Bacteroidota; class Bacteroidia; order Chitinophagales; family Chitinophagaceae; genus Ferruginibacter. The sequence goes on along the minus strand of DATHNS010000025.1, from coordinate 108,742 downwards.
ATCATGTGCAATTTCCTCGATCGCATATTCCATCGTATATGGGTCATCCGCTCTTTCGATATGGATCAGCCATAAAACATCTGCACGCTTAGGCCTTTTACTTAGTATTGATTCCAGTATTCTAGTCTCAACACTTTTTACACTATTCGCTTTTGTGAGGTACACAAGATGCGTAGCATATTTAGGTTCGGCGGTATTTGTACTTAGATCGATCAGTCTTGGAATAAAAGAAGAAATATTTTCAAATTGAAGAAAGCGGTTCGTGATTTTTCTCGCTTTGAACCAAACATACATTACATAGACCAGTGTGAATTCAAATATTAAGAATTTCCATCTTGCCGCAAGCTTAATTACATTAGCAATACAGAAGGATGATTCTACCGATATGAAAATACATAAGATCAGTGCAATGAGGAGCGGGTTCCATTTTTTTACAAACTTCATGTAATAGAACATGAGTGTTGTGGTCATGATCATTGCTACCGTAATAGAGAAGCCGTAAGCAACAACCATCGAACTGGAATCTTTAAAATACAGCATCATACCAACACAACCTGCGTACAATATCCAGTTGATGCTCGGTATATAAATTTGTCCGCGGATATTGCTAGGGTATTTAATAGTAATACGTGGCCAGAAATTCATACTTACAGCTTCGCTGATCAATGTGAATGACCCGCTGATCAATGCCTGGCTCGCGATGATCGTTGCTAACGTAGCGATGATGATCGCCGGTAATAAAAACCAGTGTGGCATTATTTCGTAAAATGGATTTAAACTGCCTAAAGTAGTTTTGCCGCTATTTAATAACCAGGCAGCCTGACCAAAATAATTTGCCAGTAATGCCGTCTTTACAAAGAACCAGCTTACCTGTATATTTTTTTTACCGCAATGGCCTAGATCAGAATATAATGCTTCGGCGCCTGTTGTGCATAAAAATACCGCGCCTAATAGCCAGAATCCTTTTGGATAATGTACCAATAAATTAATAGCGTAATAAGGATTTGCTGCTGCCAAAATATTAGGGAAATGAAAAACCTGAATGGCTCCCCAGAACATGATCATACTAAACCAAACCAACATAATAGGACCGAATGCGCTGCCTACTACTTTGGTTCCAAACTGTTGAAAGAAAAATAACAAGGTCATGATACCGATTACAATCCCGATCGTTAATGTATTGCCCGGTACAATTATATTTTCCAATCCATGCACGCCGTTTAAACCTTCGATAGCAGATGCGACTGAAATAGGTGGAGTGATAATACCATCTGCCAATAAAGTGGCGGCACCTAATATTGCTGGAAAATAAAGCCAGTGACGATAACGCCATACTAAGGCATACAAAGAAAATATTCCGCCTTCTCCCTTGTTATCTGCCTGTAGCGTTAAGAAAATATATTTAAAGGTTGTTTGTAAAGTCAATGTCCATAAAACACAAGAGATGCCTCCATAAACTAATTCTTGTGAGATTGGCCTGTCGCCGATAATGGAACTGAAAACATACAATGGTGAAGTACCTATATCCCCGAAGATTATACCAAGGGTTACAAGTAAGCCTGCGGCTGTTACTTTTTTAATGTTAGGATGCATAATGGTTTGCTGCTGCTTTGGTTAAGAATATAAAGATTTGCTGATCGTAAAAAAACGAATTGGTGCTAAGGAGGAAGAGAAACAGTTGCCATAACATTGTTTATTTAAATAAAAAATTATTTTCGGAACACTGTATATAAATAAAGTGTAATCAATGGCAAACAATCGAACCTACACACTAACCAAAGGCTATGCCTAAAAGAAAAAATATTATTATGATTGGCTATAACCATTATCTGGCAAAGGATATAAATTTTTATGCGTGATTTATTTTGTTGGGTACCCAATAAAAAACCCTTCCGTTTTGGAAGGGTCTATTTTCAAAATGAAAGGTTTTATCAAATGATCTTGTATTCTTCGATCTTTCTATAGAGTGTCGTTAGGCCGATGTTCAGCAATTTTGCCGTCTCGGTTTTATTTCCTTTTGTATGGTTTAGTACCCGTTGGATATGTAGTTTTTCAACACTGGCCAGATCAAAGGCTGATAATGTTCCTTGCGTATTAAGATTGGTTGTTTGTAATTCTATCGGTAAGCTTTCGATTGTTAGTTCCGTTCCTTCCGCTAAAATAACTGCCCGTTCCATTATATTTTTTAATTCGCGAATGTTCCCTTTCCAATCATGCTGTTGCAAATGTTCCAGAAAATCTTTGCTGGCATTAGCAATTTTTGTGTTTGACTTTTGTGAAAATATTTTTAGAAAATGCTGTGCTAAAACGGGAATGTCTTTTTTTCTATCGCGAAGCGCCGGCAGAAAAATAGTAAACACATTTAAGCGATAGAAAAGATCTTCTCTGAATTTTCCTTCCTTTACTTCTTGTTGCAGATCCCGATTTGTTGCAGCAATAATCCGCACGTTTACTTTGGTCGGTTTTGTATCGCCCACTTTAATAAACTCATTCGTTTCTAATACGCGCAATAGTTTTGATTGTAGCTCGATATGCATTTCGCCTATCTCATCTAAAAACAAGGTGCCGGTTGTTGCTTCTTCTATTAATCCTTTCTTATCTTTTATGGCGCCGGTAAAAGCGCCTGCTTTATGGCCGAAGATCTCGCTCTCTAATATTTCTTTTCCAAAAGCGCTACAATTTAGTGCCATAAAGGGTTTACCGGCACGTTTACTTCCATTATGAATCGCTTGCGCAAATACTTCTTTGCCTGTACCGGTTTCACCTAATAATAAAACCGTGGCATCCGTAGGCGCCACCTTCTTTGCTAATGTGATCGCCTCTTGTATCAAAGTAGAGCTGCCTAGGATACTTTCAAACCCATACCTTTTCCCTACTTGCTGTTCCAATTGTTCAATCCTTTTTTGCAATTGAACTTTTTCTAATGCGCTATTTAATAATGGAATTATTTTGTCGTTATCATCACCCTTCGTAATATAATCATACGCGCCATTTCTCATCGCCTGTACGCCATCGGCAATATTGCCATATGCGGTCAATAAAATAATTTCAATTAAAGGGAATTTTGGTTTTATCCCTTTTACAAATTCAACGCCATTGCCATCAGGTAATTTCACATCGCAAAGAATTACATCGATCTGGTCCTTCTCAAGAATCTTTAAACCGGCTTTTAAGTTGCTGGCTTCTATGACAGTAAATCCTTCTAATGTAATGATCCTGGTAAGCAGGCTGCGAAGTTTTTCTTCGTCATCGATAATCAAAATTGTTGAAGACATGCTGAGATCAGGTTGAGGAAACAAAATTATTCATTTACTCAGCATTATGCAAAGTATTTATTTTAATACTTTTAGTTTTACGGTTTCTATACGGGTATCGCTAACGTTTAATATATCAAACTGGTAATTCCCAATTGTAAAAGCTGCTTTCTGTTTAGGAATTTCATTTCTGTTATGAATAATGAATCCGCTAAGGGTTTCGCTTTCTTCATTTTCTGGAAATTCCAATCCGTATTTTTCTGTGATAAAATCAAGCTCTAATCTTCCACTGAAAATAAATTCTGTGGAAGATAATTGTTTATCAACAAATTCTTCTGCTACATCATATTCATCATTTATTTCACCGAATATTTCTTCTAGCAGATCTTCCATGGTAACAATGCCTGCAGTGCCGCCAAATTCATCTACTACCCAGGCAATACTTTTTCTTTCTTTTGAAAATTTATTCATGAGGTCCGTAGCGCTCATACTCTCCGGAATAGCGGGAATAGGCAATAACACACTATTAATATCCGGAGGGTTTTTAAACAGGTCTAGTTGGTGAATATATCCAAGAATGGAATCGATATTATTGTCATACACAACCAGTTTGCTAAGGTGTGTGGCAATGAACCTGTTCTTTACTTCTTCGATCGTTGCGGTAATATCCATTCCTTCGATCTCTTTTCTTGGAACAAGGCATTCTCTTATTTTCTTTTCGCCTAAAGATAAAGCGTTTTCAAAAAGTTCTTTGTTTATTTCCGCAATGTCTTCTTCATCGTGATTTTTACTCTGCTGAATAAAACTTTCCAGGTCTATTTTACTGAATACATCTTTCTTTTCATTGAGTTTTACATTAAAAATATACCTCAATATCCATTCTGCTATATTAACAAATAGCGTTGCAATTCCGGCAAAGACCGAATAAAAAAACTTGGCAATATAAGCGATGACGCCGCTTCCAATAATACTATTATTCTGTGCTTTGAAAATCGCTTTGAAAACAAATTCAAAAAACAGCAGCACTGATGTGGAAAGGAGTGTTTCGAAAAATAAGTGTACGTAATCGTTATCAATATTAAGACTAAAAGTTCCTATCCTAATATTATTGTACCAGATATCATGCATAAAAGTGCTCCATAGCAAACCATATACAACCAATAAAATATTGAATCCAATTAATGTAGTGCCAATAAACTGCGCCGGTTTATCTGCATAATCGCTCCAGATTTTTCCGCTATAAAAACCTTGTTTTTTTCTTAGTTCGATCGATAATTTATTGGACGTAACAAACGCGATCTCGATCCCCGAACAAAATCCGATGAAAAGTAATGAGATAAATATGGCTAACAAGGCTATGAGGTCCATAGTATAAAAATAAGAAAGAACCCTGACTTAGGCTATGGAAAGATAAACAGTAAAATTAACTGTTAATAAACTGTTTTATAATGCCTTCGGCCTCGCTGCAAGCTCTTTTTAGATCATCATTTAGTATCTGTTTATCAAATTGATCCTTAAAAGATATCTCGTAAGCTGCTTTATTAACCCTGTCTGCTAAAGATGATTCGGTTTCTGTACCCCGGCCTTCCAAACGATTTTTTAATTCATTTACCGAAGGTGGTTCTATAAAAAGCGTGATCGACGAATCCGGATATTGTTGTTTTACGTGAATCGCTCCTTTTACATCGATATCTAAAATAGGAATTTTTTCTTCTTCCCAAATACGTTGCAATTCGCTTTTTAAGGTGCCGTAATATTTCCCCTCATATACCATTTCCCATTCTACAAATTCATTGTGTTGAATTTTTTGTTTGAATTCTTCCATACTCATAAAATAATAATCAACGCCACTTTTTTCGACACCTCTTGCTTGTCTTGTTGCGGCCGAAATTGAAAAGGTAAGCTGCGGAAAGGTTTGCATTAAATGATGCGTAATGGAAGTTTTACCTGCGCCGGATGGTGCCGTAATAATTATTAATTTGTTAGAAGTGGCCATGTGCAAAGAAACACCAATAATTATTAATTATTAAATTTATTGCCCTATATATAATACGTTTTCTTTTTTATATGGTGCCTGGATAATAAATATCTTATCCGAATCACCATAACGTTTTTGCCACTGCGCCGCTATTTTTTTATACATCCTCATTGATGGATATACGGGTACATTCATTTCGCCATATGACCAATTTTGTACAGACAATACACTGTCTGGATTTTCAATAACAGATAATTTTTTTACAAAATAAGGATGTAATGCTTTCGGTACTTGTGATAATTCAACATCAATATAACAAAACGAAGTATGGCCACCGTAATATTCCGAAGATAAAAAATCATCCCAATAACCAAATCGATTGCTGGAGGGTAAAATAAACCAAAAGACCAGGGTGATGATCAGTATTCCATATGGTTTCCGAAAAGCTGGCCAATCAATATTTTTATTCCAAAAAAGATTGATAGCCAGTAATGGCATGATAATATTTAATGGCCATACGGCAATATTAGAATCGAGGCCCAACGGGCCCAACCACAACAAATTAAAAATATGTAACAGTATAATAAATAGTAAGCCCACTCTTTTAAATGCTTTAAAGCAAAGCGATACACCTAACAACATTTCACAAATTGGAATGCCATAGCCTAATCGCATTATCGTAGCATTCTGTATATATATATGGAGAAATTTTCTAAGGAGGTCTCTCTGCCATACCGTAGTAATGAACGATGGATCCCATTTAAACCAGCCGCTAAAAAAATAGCTGCTGACAATTATTATTTGCCAGCACAACAATCTTTTTTGTTCATTATCGACTGTGATGTAGCAAAATAACAAGAAGAGAAATAAATATATTTCGGGCTGCCACCTGTTTTGATCAAGCAAACAAGAAGCTATTTCAAAAAAGAATAAAGCTATCGCTACTTTTTTATTTGCAGTGGTAATAAATAACAATATACAGATCACGCTTGCAATAAATAAAATAAGGTGTACTACCGGTGGTATAGTATATAAAATTTCATCTACGGGAACTGTAGGAAAGAGTCTGTATGCAGTCCAAAGCGGATAAGTAATGATCTTGGTAAGCAGCCAAAAAGCACAAACCCATCTCATTAAAATTTGAGATGATGCTTGTGCCTTGAATATATTATTTTGAAAGGGTGTCAATAGAGATTTGGGTTGGTCCTAAAAATTTCTATTCAACTTCAACATTACACTCTTTTAATATCAGCGCCTAATGCTAAAAGTCTTTTATCAATGTATTGGTAACCTCTGTCTATCTGCTCGATATTTTGAATAGTGCTTTTTCCCTGTGCGCTCAAAGCAGCAATTAGTAGGGATACTCCGGCACGAATATCTGGTGAGCTCATCGTAATGCCACGTAGTTGTTGTGCCCTTTCCAGACCGATCACTACGGCACGATGCGGATCGCACAAAATTATTTGAGCGCCCATCTCAATCAGCTTATCTACAAAGAACAAACGGCTCTCAAACATTTTCTGATGTATCAATACACTACCTCTTGCCTGTATTGCCGTTACTAAAACAATACTTAACAGGTCCGGTGTAAAGCCGGGCCATGGATGATCATTGATCGTTAACACACCGCCATCCAAATATTTTGCTACTTCATAAATTTCCTGTGCAGGAATATGAATATCATCTCCCTTAAAATTTAATTGAATGCCCAGCTGTTGAAATTTTTCAGGAATAATTCCCAAATGTTCAATGCCCGCATTCTTGATCGTGATATCACTTTGCGTCATTGCCGCCAAACCAATAAAGCTTCCTACCTCGATCATATCCGGCAACATCGTATGTTCCGTTCCGCCTAAATAATCGACTCCTTCGATTATTAATTTATTGCTGCCAAGGCCATTTATTTTTGCGCCCATCCTGATCAACATTCTACATAATTGTTGAATGTATGGTTCGCAGGCTGCGTTGTAAATAGTGGTTGTTCCTTTTGCCATTACCGCCGCCATTAAAATATTTGCAGTACCTGTTACACTTGGTTCATCCAGCAACAGGCTGGTGCCTTTTAATAGTGTGGCATCCAAATGGAAAAAGCCATCATTGCTGTTATAGGAGAATTTTGCATTTAGTTTTTCGAAGCCGATAATATGTGTATCCAATCTTCTGCGGCCAATTTTATCTCCGCCAGGTTTGGGCATGTACGCTTTTTTAAATCTCGCTAGCATAGGGCCAGCAAGCATTACAGAGCCTCTCAACCTTCCGCTTTTTGTATGATAATCTTTACTGTTTAAATAATCCATATCAACATCGTCTGCCTGAAATATACAGGTATGCCGGTCGATACGATTTACTTTCACCCTCATTTCACTCAATAATTCTATCTGCAGGTTTACGTCTAAAATATCAGGAATATTATTGATCGTAACTTTTTCCGGTGTTAGCAAGACTGCCGAAATTATTTGCAGCGCTTCGTTTTTTGCGCCTTGTGGTGCAATTTCTCCTGACAATCTTTTTCCACCAATTACTTCAAATGAAGACATGAATAAAAATTAAAAAATTAAAAATTACGCTCTTGAAAATAAAAAATCTGCTCACAAAAATTGAGCAGATCAATATCATATACTTATAGTAATACGATTAATATCTTTTCTTAAAATTACGGTTGTTATTATTACCGCCGCTGTTACCGTTATTGCCATTGCTGCGGTTACCTCCGTTGTTATTATTACCTCTATTGCCGTTATTATTATTCCGGTTATTATTTCCGCCGCTATTATTGTTATTATTGCGCTGACCGAAATTTTTACGATAACCACCGCCACTGTTACTTCTATAATCATCATCAGGACGATTATCGACACGATGTTTTACAAAAGGACGATTGTTAAATTCTAATTGTCCGTCGGTGATGGTTTGTAATTCACTTTGAATATTGTCATCATGCACTAATTCTTTGTGCCAGTTACTGTATGTTAATTTCATATAGTAAGCAATAGCATTAGCAAAGCCCTGGCGCTTTTCAGGATTTTCTTCTTCTAAAGCTTTATCAATAACTATTTCAATATTTTTTCCCAAATGATTGTAGCGGGGATATCTTTTCGGATAACCTAAAACATCAGGTTTTGCTCTTAACGTTTCTCTGGTTGGAATTGGGTAAGGACTTTTAACATCTAACTCGAAATCGCTTATCAAAAATAAATGATCCCATAATTTATGGCGAAAGTCTTCCACATTTTTTAAATGTGGATTTAAAAAACCCATGAGCTCTATCAACGCCATTGCATTGCGTTGTCTCTTTTCTTCATCCTCGATCGTCTTTACATACTCCACCATTTTTTGGATATGGCGGCCATACTCTCTCACAATCAAGTGGTTTCGTGTGGTGTTGTATTCCATGTTCTCTACATTCAGCATATAGCAAATATAAGTAAAAACAGTGCCAAAACTCACTTTCCTATCGCGGGGAAATCGGCTGTATGCTGTCTTTGGTTAAAAATATTTTTTAATGAACCAGGGCCTTATAAGCTTCTGCAGTCAATAACTTTTCTGCATCAGCAACATTCGCAACGGTTATTTTTATCATCCATCCCTTGCCATATGGATCGGAATTTATCAATTCGGGAGCCCCTTCTAATAAAGGATTGATCTCAGTCAACGTTCCTGCAAGCGGAAAAAACAGGTCACTTACTGTTTTTACTGCTTCGACTGTTCCAAACACTTCTTCGGCAGCCAATGTTTTTCCTTTAGATGAAATATCTACATATACAATATCCCCCAACTCTCCCTGGGCAAAATCTGTGATACCAACTGTAGCAATATTGCCTTCGATCATTACCCATTCGTGTTCTTTAGTGTACCGTAGATTTGCAGGAATATTCATTATTCGTTTGATTTTTAAAATTAGGTAAGCTTGAGATTGCAAAATAAACTAATTTTTCCTTAGTTCACTATTTCCATTTAGACGAAAAAACCTCTACATAATAGCAGAGGTTTTTTATAGTAAGCTGTAATAAAATTAGTTAGTAGCTGCTTTCTTTTTGCCTTTTTTAACTGGTTTTAATGCTGCGATTGAATCTGCAACAGCTTTTTGTCTTGCTGTATAGGCATCAAAATCAGCTGCTGCTAATACTTCTCCTGTTAACACGATGCTTTTTATTTCATCAACGCCAGCCATTTTCACTGTCAAATGTTTTTCAAAATGACCAAGGTTTGCTGCGTTGTAAGTAGCATTGATAACGCCTGTTTGACCAATAGCAATCGGTGTTTTTGTATAATCAGAAATGGTACAACCGCAAGTTGGGTTCGCCTGTTCAATAATCAATGGTGTTTTACCAACATTCGTTACGATAAACGTTCCTTTGGCTGGTACGCTTTGTTTTATTTTACCAAAATCAATTATTTCAGTATTGAATTTAGCAACATCAGCCATAACCAATTTAGGTGTTGCCGGTGCAGCAGGAGCGGCAGCCGGTGCAGGTGTTGTTGTTGTAGAAGTCGTTGTTGTTGTTTGTGCAAAAACTGTAGAAGCAAATGCTAGTATAGCTGCAGAGAATAATAGTTTCTTCATGGAATTGTTTTTAAGTAAATTAGTAATTAAAATTATTATAGTTTTTCTAAATCGCCTAATTCTTTGTTTTCGGGCGCAGAAGTAGCCGGCGTTTTCCATACTTCTCCGCTAATCGTTATAAACTTTGTTAACTTATTATTATAGGTAATCGTAATTGTTTTGCTAAAAACACCTGCTGCTGCTGCATTATAGCCGACTGTAATAATGGTGGTCTTACCCGGTGCAACCACTTTGTCTTTTTCCCACTCCGGTGTTGTACATCCGCAGCTGGCTTGTACATTTGAAATTTTTAATGAATCTGTTCCGTTATTAACCACTTCAAAAACATGTTTTACCGGCCTTCCCTGTGGTATTTTTCCAAAATCAAACGTCTTTTCCTTGAGCGTTAAAAGATCTTTTGCGTGAGACAAACTATCCGATAGCTGCCCCTTTGCCGAAAATGCCAAGATACTAACTATTATAAAAAGTGGTAATATTTTTTTCATTAATAGCAATATTTTTTAATTTCCATTCCAAAGATACAAAATCGGCCAAAATCGTTGTAAATTGTTATTGGCTTGTGATTTTTTTAACAATCATGCTAACTAATAATTTACTTTTGCTTTTATGGATACTGTATTGACTGATGATGCTGCCTTGCAAGAAAAATTAAGCTTCGATAAATTCAGGCAGCAGGTATTACGTGATTATAGCTTTGCCTGCGAAAGCAGGGAAACCAGCCTGATCGGCAGAAAAGAAGTATTGACCGGCAAAGCTAAGTTTGGCATTTTTGGAGATGGAAAAGAAGTGGCACAGGTAGCCATGGCGAGGTTTTTTAAACCCGGAGATTACCGTGCGGGCTATTACCGCGACCAAACTTTTATGTTCGCCGCAGGATTAGCTACGGTTGAACAATATTTTTCTCAATTATTTTCCGATACGGATATTCATAACGATCCTTTTAGTGCGGGCAGACAAATGAATGCGCATTTTGCTACGCGCACAGTGGATGAAAATGGCGAATGGCTGGATCTTGCCAATATAAAAAACAGCACCAGCGATATGGCGCCTACTGCATCGCAAATGCCAAGGGCCGTTGGTTTGGCAGCAGCTTCGAAACATTTTAGAAATATCTCCCAGTTAAAAGAATTTACCAACCTAAGCAATAATGGAAACGAGATTTGCTTTTGTACAATAGGAGATGCCTCCACAACCGAAGGGCACTTTTTTGAAGCCGTTAATGCAGTGGGTGTCATGCAGGTCCCGTTAGCTATTTTTATTTGGGATGATGGATATGGTATTTCAGTTCCTACAAAATACCAAACAACAAAAGGCTCTATTTCTGCCGCTTTAAAAGGATTTCAGAAAAAGCCCGATACCAACGGCGTAGATATCTATCAGCTAAAGGGTTGGGATTATGCGGGTATGTGCCAGGTAATGGAGCCTGCTTTGCAAAAAGTAAGAGATACACATATTCCTGCTGTTTTTCATATTGAAGAACTGACACAACCGCAAGGACATTCAACTTCGGGTAGTCATGAACGTTATAAAACACCGGAACGGTTAAGATGGGAGAGAGAATGGGATGCCATGAAGCAAATGAAGATCTGGATATTGGCCAACGAATTAGCAACTGAAGAAGAATTGAACACCATCGAGATCAGCGCAAAAAATTCCGTAAAAGAAAGCAAACAAAGAGCCTGGGAAAAATATATTACACCGCTTAGAGACCAGGTGACAAAAACTGTTGAGCTCTTAAATGGTCTGCCAACAGAAGATCCCGCTGTAAAAACTTTGATCCATGACCTCGCTGCGATAAAAGAACCGGTACGCAAGGATGTAATGAAAACATTGGCCACAGTGCTTGACATCGTTGGAAATGATTCGAACGCTGCTGTAATAAAAGATTATTATAATGACCTTCGGAAGAAAAATGCAAAGATCTATAACTCCTTATTATATAATGAAGGCCCTAAATCTGCTCTAAAAGTTCAGGCCATCGCCCCATATTATGATGACGATGCAAAAATTGTAAATGGGTATGAAGTATTGAATCATTATTTCGACCTGTTGTTTGCCACGAATAAAAAAGTGATCGCCTTTGGAGAAGACCTTGGTGCCATTGGTGATGTAAACCAAGGCTTCAGTGGCTTACAGGAAAAACATGGTGAAGAAAGAATTTTTGATACCGGCATTCGTGAATTAACGATCATGGGACAAGGTATCGGTCTCGCCCTAAGAGGACTCAGGCCCATTGCGGAAATCCAATACCTTGATTATTTATTATACGGATTGCAACCATTAAGCGATGACCTGGCCACCATACATTACAGAACAGCCGGCATACAAAGCTGTCCGATGATCATTCGTACAAGAGGCCATCGTTTAGAGGGTATCTGGCACAGTGGTTCACCCATGGGCATGATCATCAATTCTTTGCGTGGTTTGTATGTTTGTGTGCCGCGTAACATGGTGCAAGCCGTAGGTATGTACAATACTTTGTTGCAGGGAAATGATCCGGCATTGATAATAGAATGCCTTAACGGTTATCGCTTAAAAGAAAAGCAGCCTTCTAATTTACTGGCCTATACGATACCGCTAGGCATCCCCGAAATCGTAAAAGAAGGAACAGACATGACGATCGTTTCTTACGGTTCTACTTTACGCATTGTATTGGAAGCGGCAGAAACACTGGATAATGTGGGCATTCACTGCGAAGTGATAGATGTACAAACATTATTGCCTTTTGATATTCATCACCAGATCGTAGAGTCGTTGAAGAAAACAAATCGTATTCTTTTTGTTGACGAAGATGTTCCGGGTGGCGCTGCTGCCTATATGTTCAATAAAGTAATGGAAGAACAAAAAGGGTACAAACATTTAGATATAGCTCCAAGAACAATTACAGCACAGGCACATCGGCCAAGTTACGGAAGCGATGGTGATTATTTTAGCAAACCAAATGTTGAAGACGTGCTAAGAGTGATAAAAGAAATGATGGCAGAATAGTAGCCACATTTACAATAACTATGGTATGAACTTAACGCTGTATCAAATTGATGCTTTTACCAATAAATTATTCGGGGGGAATCCTGCAGCTGTAGTCCCATTAAAAAAATGGCTTGATGATAAATTAATGCAACAGCTTGCATTAGAAAATAATTTATCCGAAACCGTTTTCTTTGTCCCATCAAAATTAAAAGATGCTGATTACGATATCCGCTGGTTCACTCCCCAGGTAGAAATTAATTTATGTGGCCATGCAACATTGGCCAGCGCTTATGTACTGTTTGAAATATTGGGACATCCAAAAGAAGAAATAATTTTCAGTTCTAAAAGTGGTTTATTAAAGATCAAAAAAGATACTACAGCAACAACGTTCAAAGCTTTCATGGATTTTCCTTCCTGGAAACCTGAAAGATTAGACATTGATACCGAACAAATATCAGCCATATTGGGCGACATAGAAATAGTTGCAATCTATCAAAACCGTGATGTGCTAGTTGAATTATTAAACGAAGAAGCGGTAAAAAATTGCCAACCTGATCTTGGTTTGATGAAAAGATTCACAGACAAAATGATCATCACTGCCCCAGGAAGAAAAGTTGATTTTGTTTCAAGGTTTTTTGCGCCGGGTGTAGGAGTAGATGAAGATCCTGTTACCGGTTCTGCACATTCTCAGCTAATTCCTTTTTGGTCGGAAAAACTGGGATTAAAAAAATTACATGCCTTGCAATTATCCGCCAGAGGCGGCGAAATCTGGTGCGAGCAGCTAGATGAAAGAGTTTTAATGGGCGGCAATGCCGTTTATTATATGAAAGGAGAATTTGTGATTTAATTTTTTTAAATTTGCAGTTCTATCAAATTGCCCGATAGTATAATGGTAGTATAGCAGATTCTGATTCTGTTTGTCTTGGTTCGAATCCAGGTCGGGTAACAAAACTAATCCTCTTAAAGTCCCTATTTTACTACAGCTTCCGGGTATTTCTTATTTCCCAAGTAACGTTTGAGTAACTAATTTAGTATGAAACGGCAGATTTACCTAATTTTTAGAGTACCTATACTATCAATAAGGTTATACACTAAAATAGCATGCATACAGCATGCTATTAATATCATCATTATAGGAAATTAATATGCTCCTCCTACTTCTATATAGGCACCATTAGTACTATAAGTCTGATTTGCTAAAGTTTTTAAGTTAGTTCCATTAATTGAACAAGAATATAAATGTGCATTATTAAGGCTATCCATAGAAGAAAAGAAAACAGTTTTACCGTCAGGCGATAATCTTGGATACATAGTATAATATTGTCCAGAAGCAAAAGTTATAGGAAGTTTTTGCGCATTTGTACCATCGTAATTCATCGTCCAATATCCAGTAGCGATATAAGGATAATCAACACTACTTTCTCCTGTAGCATATACAATTAGATTTAATTGTGTAGATGGAGATGAAGATTGTGCAACAGCCGTTTTAGTGCAACTCATCTGAAAAATAATAATAGAAATAGAAAATACGAATAGGACAATTGAGCTTAATAATAGTTTTTTCATTTTGTTTTACATTTAGAGTGGTTAATAAGAATTTTGATTGTGAAGCTAAATTAAAACTATTTACTTAGATATATCTAAGTGCTTAGATTTTATTATTTTCTTCTCTTACAGGACTTATGTCAAGTCCTAAATCTGCTATAGAGCTTTATATCATAGAAAGAGTAAAAGAGAGAAGAATAGAGCTTAAACTGTCTCAGGCAGACCTTGCTTTTAAGTTAGGCGTATCCTATGGTTTTATAGGCCAAGTCGAAAGCAAAAAGTTTCCTGCAAAATATAATATGGAACATTTGGACAGGCTTGCTTTTATTTTTAAATGCTCACCAAAAGAGTTTCTACCAGATAAACCTTTTACTAAGAAGATTGATTAGCGTCCCGTAGTTATCATCGATTACCTAAAATTATTATCGTATTCTCACTTGTATCTATTGCAGTACGATTTAACCTGCATATCTTTCAATGGGTATTAAAAAGGTAGCGCCTCATCATCATCTTGCTTTCCCTCTTCTTCTTCATAGTGTTCATCGTACTTCATATTCTCAAATTCATGTATTTCTTCTTCCCTGATATTATTAATATTGAGAAACGATTCATATTTACTATCAACCACTTTTAATAATTTCAGGAAACCCGAAACATTAATATCATCGCAAGCTTCAAAAACTTCCATTGGTATTTGATGTTCTTCTCCAGTTGGTACAGCAGCTGACCATTCTTTCATTTCACCAGTCATGGTAATTTCAAAAATGTTATTCTGAAGGCTATGTATGAAATATTTTAAGCTGAGGGAAGTTTCGAGTAAAGCTTCTCGATATGTCATATCTCGATAAAAGAATTCATTAATCTCCACCTTAGTATTATTTTCCGACTAATATATAACTCATTTGCAGATTGGATATGTAACAACAAATTTTTTTTATTTACCGATACTAATGCCCAACCAATCAATACCTTCCCTTACACTGGGATCCTTGTTAAGAAGAGCTTTCTCAATGTTTGGAGGAATTGTAAAACCATTTAAATCGAACCTATTAATGTGTTTAGAATTAGAACAAAATGTAGTATTTGTACCAATTTGTTCATCAAATCTATGAAGAATAAATTCTGGTGCTTTTTTTTGCCAAATATTCCAGTGGTGGGATAGCTTTGCAAATTTTGCGTTTACATCTGCTGTATCACTCATATTTATATTAATAAATGCGGCATAAGACTGGCTGCCTGCTAAATATTGCCAACTTATATCGTTTATAGTTATTACAGAATAAACCTTAGTCGTTTGGTCTCCTATAAATGCAATATGTTCCGGTAAATTTTGTCTATCTGGAATTGCAAGAGAACATTTAGCTTTCACTTCATCCGACAATTCTTTATTACTATTAATCATACCTTGTACGGTATATGTTATAGAAAATGGACTTCTATTTTCTTCTAAAATTGTAATCCTGCCAGTAGGCTTTCTTATATCAATAGCAAGCAGACCTGTAGACTCTGTAAATTGCCTGAAACAATTGTTATAAAAGCTTCGAGTAAATGCACTTGTATTATTAAGTATGTTTTGAAAGGAACTAATTGGAGCAGTAGTTATTTTTCCTACAATTTTAATAGTTCTATAGGTAAATTGGGTGTAATCAAAATCACAATCAGCTAAAACAAGTATTGGTTTTTGAGTATCACTAATAGGAAATATATTTCCCAAATTATTTATATCTAAGCCTATTTTGTCGACTGGACGTGGAAATATTAATCCTTCCGTTTCTTGGGGAAATAACCATAAAATTTTTGCTTTAGAATTGTCTTCCAATATTATATCGTTAAAAGTAGAAGACGGAACATTCAATGCACTAGAGACCATTTCCAGTTGCGGTGTAGGTTGTCCATTAACAATTTTGGTTGTTATACCTCCTCCTTGTACTTTAAAATCTCTAGGGGCATAAATTGGGAAATCTGCATTCAAAGCATAATTAGAAAGTTTGCCTATTACGGCTATCTTTCCTTTAGGTAATTCTTCACATGTAAAATAGCTT
Organism: Ferruginibacter sp.; assembly: GCA_035485735.1. GTDB lineage: Bacteria > Bacteroidota > Bacteroidia > Chitinophagales > Chitinophagaceae > Ferruginibacter. The sequence goes on along the minus strand of DATHNS010000025.1, from coordinate 92,389 downwards.
TCAATAATATTTTGTACACTTATATCTTTTGCAAAGACGTTACTTTCTTTAAGAGCTTTTATACCTTTCTTAATTGCAGAAATAACTTTTATATAATCTAATATCGAACTTGCTGTTATATCCATACCTAAATATTTATTTTAAGATCAAGTACCTAACACTATAAACTAAATCCTTACGGAGATATACTCGTAAATATAGAAGTAGGCAGTTACAATAGTTATAATTTTTATTACAAAAAATATCCATGTCACAATAGGGATAAAGTCATGTATTTGTACATCAGAAATATCCTCATCAGTTAGTTTTCCCTTTGTATGTTTCACATCCTTAATCTTGTATTCAATATAAATGGTAGTTGCTCTCCAAATGTATTGGACTACGTCAGCAATTAGCCCGCAAATAATAAGATTCAATGGTGTCAATAAACTTTTGGGAAGTGTTAAATTTGGATTCCTAAAAATCCAAATAACTCCAATGCCAGCAAAAGCAAGATTTCTTATTAAGCCACTTAAAGTTGTGGTGTCATCATAAAATTCTTGTAGCCATTCTTTAAGAGGCTTTTTTGTATTCTCTTCTTTGTCTCCCATATCTATTTTTTTTTGGGTGCTGCTTTTTTTATTGCCTCTTTGGGACCACCATCATGGCCTCTTTTTACGGCTTTCTTAGGTGCTGCTTTTTTCTTAGGTGCTGCTTTTTTTGTTGGCATATCTTATATAGTTTGAAATTTTAAGACTCGATTCATACGTTACAAAATAAAGAATGGTAAAGATTATAGAGTGTATATTTATTTGTTGCACTAAGTAGACAAAACTTTATATCAAAATGTTTATTTACTTGCCATAAATTTCAATAAGGTTATAATTCCTTTTTAACAGTTCTTATTAGATCATCTATTAAGCCGACAGTTTGGCTTTTAGGGATTTTGGCTTTAGGGTTTATTTTTAAAATCGCATCCTTAATTTCTTCCATCCAAAAATCTTTTTCTAAAATGGCAGAAACATTAGTAAGAGAATTAACTAAGTCTTTGTCTGTCATTTTATTTAATGCATTTCTCGAAGGCTTTTTACTTAAAGGAATGTGTAGAATTTCTGTTATTATCAACTCTCGCAATTCTATATGCTTATTTTCTATATTCATGTAGTAGTTTTTTAATTAACTTGTTCTAACAGTTTAGCCATCTTTTCTTTAAACCAATTAGTACTTATTAATTCAGTAGTTTTTAATAAATATTTTTTTATTATTTCTTTATTAAACCAAGATTTCATGCTATACGATTTAAAAAATATTTCAATATCATTAGATTCCAGATATGTAAATAAAGTATTTTCATCAGCTTTATTTCGCAAATTTTCAAGTTCAATTTTAAATTCCTGATAACTATCTCTCGATTTTTTTAAATTAGATATTATTTCATTTTTAACGTTATTCTTTTGTCTAACGATTTCTTTAATGTATTCGTCTTTGTTGTAACCTTCTAGCTTTAATTCATCTATGTTATCTGGATGGTATAGATAATTTTCAAAACAATAATAATCTAGAATATAATAGTTTGGATATTTTCGTTTAATTTTTTCAATTTCACTATCCATTAAAAAATCTCTATCTCTTAGTCCAAATATCTGAGGCCTTGTTTTTACTTGCATAAAAACAGAGGTGCTATCTTTTTCAGGAAAGAACATTATATCTTCTAGTTTCAGAAGATTAAGTAAATCAGCATTTTTGTTTTCACAAACAATCATTCTGTCGTTTGAAAGTCGTCCTTTTACTACATTGCTTGTTAGGTGAAGTACATTCATATCTTCGAGACTTAATGGACAAACAATAGTTTTCTTGCCGTTTTGCTCATAGCGCATTAGTAAATCGTAAGGATAGAAAGATGGATGTTCATAAACTTCGCAGGTTTTGCAAACACAAGGAACCATCTCTTGGTACTTAAGTTTATTATAATCTTTATGGATTTCGTTTAAAGATTTTCTTATCATAAATAAGAATTCTCTTTTATAATCGCCGGAAAGTTCGATGGATATTTTATTTTCAAAATATTTCTCTCTAACAATTGCTTTAGTATTCATATACTCAAGGACAACACCGTATCTCCAATACATGTTATTGGAGATGTCTTGGTTCATTTTAACAATCAATCTTGTCAAAATACCTTTCGGCATAAACTTATAATGGATTTCGAATTTTAGATTTTTAGAATTGCTTTCCCAATTATGGTCGATTTCGTCAACAGGTAATAATCTCGGTACAAGATATTCATTAGCCGAAAGTTCAAAACAAAGATCAAACTTCCTGTTTTTCATTAAGGATAATAGCTCTCTTATTTTGTATTTATATTCTTCATCCGACCATATTCTATTTATGTCTTCAAGATTAAATTTACCATTTTGGCCTATAACCTTTCTGTCATCTAATATTTTGTACACACCACCAGTAATCCATTCATGATTTAATATTACGGTATCTTTTAAATCAATATCGTTTTGGAAGTGTAACAAAACACCTAAATCATGGAAATATTCACTTAAAAACAGAGCGCTATCTGTCTGTCTATAATGCGCAAGGCAAATTTTTAAATACTCAGCTTCAGTTATGTAATTCTTTCCAGATAGTTTTAATTTTTCAATTTCAATGCGAATATCAACCCATTTTTTCGGAAGAGGGGTTCCTATATGTGGCAAACTAGATGCATATGTTATTAGCTTTTCTTTAAGATTTGCAAGGGTGTTTTCAAAACCTTCGGCTAAACTTATTTTTTCAAAGCCAATAATATTATTAAACGTTTCTTTATACTCTTTTATAGGAAGTTCTTTTGTAGGTTGGTCGCATTTGTTCAAAACCATTAATACTGGACTTTTATCACCGAGAAGTTTAATTATATTTAACCAATAGAAAAAGTCATCGTGACTGTCCTCTTTTCTAGATTCTGTTACCAACATGTAAACAGATCTTTTAGTCAGAAAAAATTGGTGTGTTGAATGGTATATTTCTTGCCCACCAAAATCCCATATATTTATTTGTAAATCTCTTTGTATTTTAGGGTTAATAACTTGTACCTCATCTTTAGGTATTATCCATCTGCTAATATTAATACCCTCAGTACTTTCTCGATCTGATAGTTTAAATTTTGGATCAATCAGAGCTTCTGCGATACATGTTTTTCCTACTCTCCCTTCCCCAACTATTATTAATTTAGCTTCATATAAGTAATCCTTTTCTTCCAATTCTTTAAAGAAATTCCTTATCGAATCTATGCCTCTTGCTATTATTTCAGGAGGAATCATTTCAAAAGGATTTCCTTGTACCATTAGCTGTTTCAGCTTTGGCATATTGGCTATCTTAGCCGAAAGATCAGTTAATTTGTTTTTATTAAGGTTAAGATATTCAAGCTTTGTAAGGTTGGATAGATTTTCACTTATTTCAGAAACGTGGTTGTCAGATAAATTTACCCTCGCTAACTTCTTTAGATTAGAAACTTTATCGGGTATTGCTGTTATTCTATTCTTGTTATTTTCCTCACAGTAGTCATCGTTAGATAAATCGATGCTAATTAAATGATCCCAATCAAATATTTCATCAGGGATTTCTGTTAATCCACAATTTCTTAATTCGAGTAATCCCCATTCACCTTTCCTTGCGGTATCAAGTTTCGAGCGGACTTTAGATTTTAGATCCATAGGTAGTAGAGTATGTTAGGTTATAAATATTCGATAAATCTACGGAAATATAAGGGTATCATCAATTAACTAATAAATCTTCTAGTAGCTCTAATTATATTGTAAATCATATAAGAAGAGCAAACTCTCATAAATAAATCGATTATTAATTTTCCTCCTGTAAATTCTGGTTCATTTTTATGCAAAGGATTTATTAATCTTAAGAATTCCGCAGTTGCATTTATGCTACTAGCCAAGTTAGTGTTAGAAAAAATACTGTAATTGTCATACCGAAAAACATTAATTAGAAATATAAAACAAGTTAAATTTATAGCAATAAGCCATACTATCGGCCACATTAAACTTTGTCCATAATTGCTTGTTCTCCTACTAAAAATCAATATCAACTTAGTTCCCAAATTATCAACAGACCATTCAAGGCTTTCGTTATACGCATTCATTTCTAAGGAGTGGAAAAACTTTTCATTAACATAGTCACCTTGTGTAGATAATGCATATTTAATTTGCCTATAGTTATCTTTTTTATTATTAATCCTTTTGTTATTTTCAAGATACTCTATATGTCTTTCACTTTTTTCGTCAATACGGCTATAAATATTATCTCTCCATTTACAATTCACAAAAAGGGATTCGCTTAGGGAGCTATTCATTATATTAAATTCATCGTAGCTAGAAAAATCAAATTGATAAAATTCTGCTCCGGCAAGATTACATTCATCTATAATTAGGTTAGATTTTTCTCCAACATTTTCAAGTGCTCTACAATTAAGTAATTTTAATTTGCCATTATTTATAAGCCCTGCAAGTCTTAAAGTATTAATATTGCAACTAAATATCTTTATTTCAGAACTTAAATCACCATAATAAAGAGAGATTTTATTTACATTAATATTAGAGATTAAAAGCTTATCAAAAAACGATTCGGCAGAAATAGATATCTCTTTTATTCTGTTAGAATTTTTTCCACCACTTATATCTATTTGTTTTATCAGTAATTTTTCTCTTAAGATGTTGCCTAAATTACCCATAACAATTTTGTTACAGTAATTCATTCCAAGAAATAATTCACTAAGCTCATTTCTCCCTAATACGGTAAAATCTTTTCTTATTCTACAATTAAAAAAATGTAATTTACCTGTAATATTAACATCCATAAAACCAACATTTTTAAAAAAAGAGCAATTATCCATGGTAATATCATGGGTTATTGTACACATAAGAAAAATTAAATCTTGTGTGAATCTGCAATTAATAAAACGTACTGGCGCATCTAATGTATAAAAATCATCGTTACCTATAATATCAATATTCTCAATTTCAATTTGAACATATTTCCTCGCAGCAAGAGCATGTTGTTCTTCAATAATCATTCGAACCTCTGCATAACTAAATTTTCTATTTTTAACTTTCATATCAACAGATTTTAATAGGTAGTACTATAAAATTAAATATACATCAATAAATAGCCATTATTAGCTCCATTACTTATTCGATTTTTCATCAGCCCCGCTAAGGTCGCTTCAGATATATTTCACCAACAATGGAGCTAAAAATGGCTTTAAAAGACAACTATTGAGCCGGTGGATTGCTATTGCAATTCTGTGCCTAAATGTCTAAGCATGTATTCACGGCTTTCTTTTGTATAACCCCATGTTGGACTCAGTTCTAACAAAACCTTTAGCTGCTGCTCGACGTTTTCATCCTCATGATATTTGTAGCCTTTTCCTTTTAGGTATGACCTTACAAGCTTGTAACCAAATGCAGAACATTTTTGTTGTTCAAAATTAATATCCTTTCCTTTAGTCACCTCTTTAATGAGCTTAGTTCCAATTCCTTTCCCCATCTCATCAGGGTCAACACATATATTTATGTCGCCTTTCGTAACACCTTCAATCCTATCAGCAGAAAAATACTCTGCTACTCCAATGAGTTTTCCAGCGTTGTTTCTATATAAAAAACGTTCGGAAAAAACATTCTTATGAAAACTTATCCCGGCTTGGCCATGGTCGGGAAATGTTTGTTTTAACTTTCCCCACACTATTGGATATACTGGTATTGGTGTTGTGAGAGTATTTACTAAGTTGATCACTTTTTCTTTTTTCATTTTTGTTTTTTTTAATTATTTAATTAATATTTCTTAGTACTTCGTTGCTACATTTTAACAGTAGCTCATGAGTGTTGCTTGTGCAATCTTGTTATTCAGTTCTTGTATCAAAGGGTTCTCGACACCGAGATATCCATTCTTAGTTACTTTATCTATCATTTCAAGTATTCGGTGTGGCTGCGCTGAATTAGCATAGAAATTGTTCTTCCTATTAGTTTGTACAGTTTTTCTAACTCGTTCTTCACCACCGCAAGCAATGATTCCTTTATAGGCCAGAAAGTCCTTGAAATCAGATGGATTCAATAATTCTCTACTTGGTATCAATACTTTTCCTTTGATAATCTTTAAGTAATGAGAGTAGCTTAGTCGAACAAGATGGTTGTACACTTTTTTATCTAGCAGGTGACCTACAGTTACATTTCCTTTGACTATCTTATGTCTGTTGAACAGCTCACTAATATGTTTTACATTGCGAAATTCATAACGTAAAATATTTTTACCTAAAAACTCATCGGGTACTGTTGCTCTGGCCTTCCTTGCATTTTCTTTTAGCTTATCATAGAAGTGTAACCCAATTTCTGTATTAAAGAAGTTCACACCGGGTTTGTAGTCTTGCTGCTTGTAATTGCCTTTCATCAATAGCTCATCGAAATAGCACTGACAATCATGTTCCATTATAATGTTCTGTGCAATATCAACTCTACTTAAATATGCATCTAATACAGAAACGCCTAGCACTAATTCTATATCAGATAGCACAGTTTGGATATCAGAATGCTTGAGAGGCTCAATGTTGTTACCGTGTCGAAATTTCGGTAATGAAACATTCACCGCCATATAAGTTCCCTTAAACCTAATATCCATTCCATGAACTTTATGGCGTGAACTCAATATTTCTCCCTCGGAAGCTGCAATTACATCTAAAGTTGATTTATCTATAATTGCATTTTTTTCCTTTTCTGTTGTACTTGTTTTAAAACTAAGTGTATCCATTTTTTATATTTTATTTGTTTACGTATTTGGTATTTTTTCTCCGTTTATTATTCTCCGTTATCGATAACGTGTTTAGCTCTGTGATAGGCTATTTCACTTTCGAGTTCTCCAGCTTCTAACATCTGATAAAATGCAAACGAATTGTTTTTAATTTTCTCAGAAACAAACAGCTCTGCGTACGTTTTATGTTTGATAAACAACACAGAGCATTCTGTATCATTCCTAAAAACACCTATAAACCGCTGCTCATTATTTCTTTTTATAGCTATCCTGATGCTAGCGGTACCATCAACTTCTTTTGTTTTTTGTAGAAAAATATTTTCCGAATGCATAATTTTCAGTAGTGAAAGATTTCGGATACCCTCTAACAAACGCTTGTCGGATTGTTTATCAATATTTGGCTTTATCCACCATGGCTTATTGCTACTTTTCTTTAGTCGATAGTAGCCGTTTAGGTACACAGGCTTTTCGATAGCAGTTGATGTGATCTGTTTATTTTTTATCATTTTTATAGCTTTTTTTTATGAAATAATTTGTTGCCTCTTGTTCTAACTCTTCAACGGTTAATACCTTATGTTTTGTTAGATGTGCTTCTATATCAACCCGCTTAAAAAACAGTGTTCTCGAGTCTTCGCTTACCTTAAAATGGGGGATAGTTCTCGCCATTGTTTGCTTATAAATAAATGAGGGCGACCATCCTGTAAGTACCGAAAGGTCTTTAACATTTAAGATTTCTTTTTGGGATCTTAAAAGCTTTTCAACACAATTCAACTTTTCTAAAATCTTGCTTATCATATAATATTTTTAATTGGTTAAAATAGTAAGGGAAGACTGTTAACTGCTTGCTCCTTCAACTGATTGTTAGGTTGAATATATCGCTGGGTAGTTCTAATGTTAGAGTGCCCCATTAACTGGCTTGTAACTAGAATGCTGACACCGCTGTCATTCAGTTGCGAAGCCCAAATCCTTCTTGATGTATGGAACCCTATTTTTTTAAGAATGCCAGCATTTACCATCCATTTTTCCAAAGCCTTTAACGTAGCAGCGTGCGACTTTAAATTGAACAATAATTCATCCTTGTTAATTCTGTTAGCCACAAATCTTAACGCATCTTTATTTAGAATTATTTGAACTTCATTACCAGTTTTCTGTTGCGTAAATTTCAACACGTTATTAATAATATTGTTCCCACGTATCTGTTTTGCGTCACAAAAACGAATACCGCTACGACAACAAAAAAGAAAAGCACGCTTTACTTCTAAATTTGAACAATGCTTTCTAATCAATTTTTTCAATTCCTCAACCGATAGTATTTCCTTGGGCTGAGCTTTAAATTTTCGGTGTTTTAGTACAGGATTATCAGCAATTAACTTTTGTCGGTAGGCTTCGTTAATAATTCTCTTCAACTTCCTCATGTAGCATGAGGGGGTTTCATAGTTGAGGCTTTTTTCAAGAAAGCAGTAGAAGTCGCTCAACAGTTTTTCGTTAATTTCAGACATAAATAAAATGTCTTGTTTCACATATGCCTTTAACTTTTTTATTACCGCAGTCTCGCCTCTATTGGAAATTGCTTGTTCAGCAAAGAGGAAAAAATTTGTTTCGCCATTGATTATTGGTTTAAAACCAAAGGATGAATTAATTAATTCTTCAGTAAGTTTTATCCTTACTAGTTCAGCAATCGCCAGTTGCTTTTTGTTATAAGATTTATCCGCCAAAGTTCTTTCTGGGATTAATCTAATACCAGTCGCTCTGGTCTTTCGTTTTTTTCCTTTGTAATGTGTGTCTGTAAGAATGTTTGTTTCCCCATTCTTCAAGAGCCTAAATCTTAGTTTTACCATTTTTGTAATTTTTTGTTAGTGAATGTTGTTACTATTATAAAGAACTCTAACATTGAAAATGTTGTGCATTTTTTGGCCTTATTCAATAAAAAATTATATAATTGATTAATTTTCAGTCTACTATGGTTGCATCACTTTAATTACTATTTTTGTAAAAAAGGCATGTTGAAATATGTAGAAGTAAAAAATATTCATCGGCAAACAATCATGGAGTATGTTGCGAAGCGGTTAATAGAAGCAAGAGAGAAACGTAATTGGGAATTACTAGATGTAGTTATTATGAGTCAAAAGCGAGTGACAAAATCGACGCTTTCGCGAATGGAGAATGCAAAATATCCAATTAATATTTTTTTGCTAATGGAACTTGCTATGCTATATAATAAGCCTATAAATTTCTTTTTGCCACCGTTAGTTTTTCATAAAGACTTAAGGAATATTATTGAAAACAATAAGAGTAATTAGTTAAACATTCTGGGGAAATTATTAACAGCTTGCATTTTTAATTTTTGACTTTCTCTTACATATCGCTCTGTATGTTTCAAAGAAGTGTGTCCTAATAGTTTAGATGTTGTGTAGATATCTGTACCACCATCAATAAGATTAGCCCCGAAGCTATGCCTACTACAATGATAAGTAATGTGTTTATTTATTTCAGCACTTCTTAACCAGACACGAAGGTTTTTTAAGCATGCCGTATGAGATGGTAACTTAAATAGCAATGCAGTATTGAGCTTGTGTCGTTTTTTAAGTATTTGTATAGCATCGTCATTCAATATAACAATAACCTTCACTTTGGTCTTCTTCTGTATTAATTCGATTTCATTGTCTTTTATATTCTTTCCGGTCAAATCTTTCACGTCACAAAATCTAATACCGGTTAAACAGCTAAATATAAATGCACTTTTTACTTCTTCATTAGGGCAGTCCGTATTAATCAATATTTTAATTTCGTCAAAACTTAAAGTATCTTTTTGTTTGCTTTTAAACGGTCGGCATCTGATATCCATCGATGGGTTTTGTGAAAATATTTTTTGTTTAGTAGCTTCTGCTAACAGTTTTTTTAACCTTTTGAAATAACAGCTTGGTGTTTCGCCAGTCAGAGATGAATCCAAATAATCGTAAAATTTGTTTAAGTACCTTTCATTTATCGCTGAAGTATATAAAGGTTTATTATTAGCATATTCTTTTAACTTACTTATTACAGCAGTATAACCTCGATCAAACCCTTTGCTACTAATGCATGTATCAGCGAAATCAAAGAAATTAATTATTCCAGTCTTTTTTATATTAATACCGTTGGTATGATTAAGGATTTCATTCCATCGTTTTGTTTTTATTCGTTCGGCATATTCTTTTTGTTGTTTGTTATAATCACGGTCAATGGGAGTTTTTTCCGGCTTTAATTTTATATCCAAAAATTCATAGTATCGTGTTCCATTGTAGATGATGTCAAGGTATAAGCTTACCTCTTTATTTTTTTGTTTTTTATACCTTATTGAAATGCCCATATTCCCAAGTAACGTTTAAGTAACGTTTTTGGTGAAACTAGAAGAAGAAGGAGTGTAATAGAAAAGCTTAAAATCCCTGTATTTACTATATAAATACGATTTTTAAGATAGGCATTTGAGGTGGTTTAGTTTTAGGTCGGGTAACAAAACTAATTACTTAGGTCATATTTATATACGACTGGCATTTCAACAGTAAACTTTGAACCTTTATTTTTTCCTTCGCTTTCTACATATATTGTTCCCTTATGCGCTTCTACAAATAGTTTGACAATAAACAATCCTAATCCACTTGATGTTTCTTCTCCTGTTGGCTTTGAGCTTAATTTTGAGAATCTTTGAAAAACATTTTTTTTGTCTTCTTTTGTAAAACCAAGTCCCTCATCTATTACTTCCAAAATTGCCTTTTCGTCTATTTGTTTAATAGCTATAGAAATATTTTTATTTTTTGCAGAATATTTGATCGCATTGTTTAATAAGTTATCGACAACTTCGGCCAGTTTTGTTTCATCTGCATACACTATGGGGTTATCTACTATCTTAATATGTACTTGTTGGTTTTTAGCATGTGCCAGAATCATGTTGTTTTCTACTACGTGCTGAATAAGAGAAACCAGGTCCACTTCGCTATAACGTAATTTAATTTGATTGGCTTCTAATGCTGCTGATTCTAATAATTCGTTAATTGTTTTTGTCATTTTCGAAGCTGCTTTATTAATATAGCTACTCATTTCAACAACCGCTGTATGATTTCTTTTTTCCTCCTTAATTAATTCGGTCCATAATGGAATAGTCGTAAGCGGGTTTCGCAGATCATGTACTGCTATATTTAAAAGTTGATTTTGTTGATCGGTAGCGATCTTGGTTGCCAATCGTAATTCTATTTGATTAATTAAAATTTCTGCCAGGTCTTGTAATACTTCTTTTTGCCATTCTTCAAATTCTCTTGGCCTTCTATCAATAATGCATAAGGTCCCGATATTATATCCACCTTTCATTGTAAGTGGTGCGGCTGCATAAAATCTTAACCTGCATTGCCCTGTTACAAAAGGATTAGTAGATGTCAGTAAATCATTTGCTGCATCTTTCATTAAATAAATATCATTCGATTGAATAGCAACTGAACATAGGCCAAACTCTTTGTCTATTTGTGATACATCTAAGCCAAAACGTGATTTGAACCAAATCCTATCTGCATCCACAAGACTAATAAGTGCTATCGGAACATGAAAAAGTTTTGCCGCCAGTTTAGTGATGCGGTCAAAATTCGGGTTCGGCGGCGTATCCAGAATTTCATACTTTCTTAGGGCATGTATTCTCATTGCTTCGAATTCCACAGTATGATCTTCCTGTATCATTTTTTTTTATTGATTCAATAATATTGCTGTCAACGATTGTATAAATGGAACGCAGACAAACTTTTATTAGAAGAATGGGTATAGGTCATATTGATAACCTTTATAACTAATGGGATTGAAGTAAATTATAAAGATTAGCCCAAGTATCTGTACAATCATTGGGCTAATAAAGGTACGCCTATGCGGCTTTGTAAATATTACACAATTTTTGAAAAAAGTTACATGATTCACACATTTTCAATACAATTTTATTAATACAAAAAATCGCCCTGCAATAAATGCAAGGCGATTGAATTTATTGATTTAAGTGGGGAAATTATTCCTCGTATCCGCTTTTAATAACAGTTGAAACCATTTTGAATTGTTCTTTAGCATTGAAACAATGTACCGTATGGGCCGGTATTATTATCCCATCTCCTTTTTTAAGTAGGAATATTTTTTTATCAATGATCACTTCTGCCGCACCATCTATAATTTGTATATAGATATCGAAAGGTGATGTTTTTTCTTCCAATGCTTCTCCGATAGCAAAAGAAGAAACAGTAACATTACCTGTAGTTTTTTTAAGAATCGTTTTGCTCACTACCGCATTGCTCATGTATTCAATGATCTCAACAACAATGTGCACTTTCGATTTTTGTAATTCCGAGCCTCCCTTTTTTTTAATTACAGTTGCTTTAACCACGGGCTTTTTTTTATCTGTTTTTGTCATAATTTTTTTTTTGAGCATGCTATAATTTTTATGGCTTACAAATCTTCCAATGTATTACGTTTCTTGTTTTTAAGTGATTTAAAAAAAGATGGTGTTAGACCTGTTATTTTTTTAAATTGATTTGAAAGGTGTGCTACGCTGCTATAATGAAGCTTAAAAGCGATCTCTGTAAGATTCAATTCATCATAAATGATCAATTCTTTTACCCGTTCTATTTTATGGATCAAAATAAAATGTTCAATTGTAGTTGCTTCGGTTTCTGAAAAAAGATTGGACAGGTACGTGTAATCATATCCCAGTTTTTTACTCAGGTAAATAGAAAAATTCGTTTCGGGCAACTCATCCGTATAATGAACCATCTCGATAATTACATTCTTTATTTTTTCAATTAGAATAGCTTTTTTATCATCCATCAATTCCAACCCGGATTTTAGTAAAGCTATCTTTAACTGATCGCGTTGTTGTTTTGTGGGATGCTGTTTCATCTCTACCTCGCCTAAATTAACCGTCGTATAAGACAAGCCGAGCTCCTTTAGCTTATCTTTCACTATCATTTTGCAGCGAATGCTTACCATGTATTTAATGTAGAGCCTCAATAGATGCTTTGCTTGAATGTATAATATTGACTATGTAAGGTAGACTTATTAAACAACGGCAGTGGTTTTATATTAATTTCTGCTTGGTTACCCCATTGCCAATATCCTTTTCAACAACTACCTTTGCAAAAATTCAGGAATAAATGCTGCAAATAAACTTCATCAGGCAAAATATAGACTTAGTAAAAGAACGGTTGAGTATAAAGAATTTCAGTGACCTGTCCTTAGTTGATAAAGTTGTTGAATTGGATGAAAAAGTTCGTAAACTAAAGGCTGAATCTGAAACTTTGCAGGCGCAAATGAATGCGGCGAGCAAAGAGATCGGTATGTTAATGGGCAAAGGCGATAAGGATGCAGCAGAAAAAAAGAAACAAGAAGTAGCACAAGAAAAAATAAGCATTCAACAATTAAGCGAGCAATTAGCTGCAGTAGAAAAAATATTGCATGATGAAATTGTAAAGCTTCCCAATCTTCCGCACACATCTGTTCCAAAAGGAAAAACACCTGAAGAAAATGTAGTGGTAAGAGAAGGCGGCAAAAGACCAATACTTCCTGCGACAGCGGTGCCGCATTGGGACCTTATTAAAAAATACGACCTGGTAGATTTTGAGACAGGTGCAAAAATTACAGGAAGTGGCTTTCCTTTATACAAAGGCAAAGGTGCTAAATTACAAAGAGCGCTCATTCAATATTTTTTAGATTACAATACCGCAGCAGGTTATACAGAATATTTGCCGCCATTGATGGTAAATGAGGCAACGGCTTATGGTACGGGCCAGCTACCTGATAAAGAAGGGCAGATGTATCATGTTACTGAAGATGGTTTTTATTTGATCCCGACAGCAGAAGTTCCTGTTACAAATATTTACAGAGATGAGATAGTGAAAGAAGCTGATCTGCCAATAAAAATGACCGCCTACACACCGTGCTTTAGAAGAGAAGCGGGAAGTTTTGGTAAAGATGTTCGTGGATTGAATAGGGTACATCAATTTGATAAAGTAGAAATTATTCAATTAGTAAATCCTGATAACAATAGTTACGATGTATTGGAAAACATGGTAAGCCATGTTGAAAAATTATTGAACTTATTAGAATTGCCTTACCGTATCCTTCGCTTGTGCGGTGGTGATATGGGTTTTACTTCTGCATTAACTTATGATTTTGAAGTGTACAGTGCCGCACAGGAACGCTGGTTAGAAGTTAGCTCTGTAAGTAATTTTGAAAATTTTCAAACTAACAGGATGAAGATCCGATTTAAAGATGCTACTGGCAAAACGCAATTACTACATTCATTAAATGGCTCTTCTCTGGCTTTGCCAAGAATTGTTGCTTGCTTGTTAGAAAATAATCAAACAGAAAACAGCATTGAACTGCCTAAGGTTTTACATACTTATTTTGGATCTGCAAAAATCTAATTCATGAAAAAGATAACAATACTTGCTGCGCTAATTATATTCATCGTAAGCTGTTCGCATAAGACAGCGCCAACAACAGCCATTGTTATTCCTAAACCAGATTCTCCTGAAGCGATTGCAGGCAAAGCTGTATTCACTGCAAAATGTGGCACTTGTCACGATCTGAAAAACCCAGGCGATTACACTCCAAAAGAATGGGTGCCTATCGTAAAAGAAATGGGGCACAAAGCAAAGCTTAACAACACAGAAAAAAACAACGTGTTGGCTTATTTGCAATCAAATGCCAAGCAAGGCTAATATCCTGATTGTTTATTGATTGCCTTTATCGGCACAGGTACCGCTTTGTTAATAGTTAACAATTTAACAGTTAAACTATTGAACTGTCGGCCAGTCTTACCAACTTCAGTAAACAATTTTCTGCGATGCCTGTTTCCAACCGATTAAAAAATCAACACCTCTTATGGCGTGCCGCTTTTGGCCCAATGGCAGAGAACATTGCTGACCTGGATAATATTTCGCAAAAAACTTTGTGGCACACTTTATTGAAAACTTCCGCTGACAAACCACAGGCTATTAATGTTGCTTCTAATTTATTTGACGGGATGGTAAAGAATATCGACGACCTCTCGCAATTTTCCAAACTTACTCAAGATCAAAAAAAACAATTACAGGTTCAATCAAGAGAAGATCTTAAAAATTTAAATCTACGTTGGATGTATGAGATGATCAACGGCAAGGCGCAGTTCAGAGAAAAAATGAGTTTTTTTTGGAACGGCCATTTTGCCTGCAGGATCATCAATATTTTTTATCAGCAACAGTTATTAGACATTGTCAGAAATAATGCTTTTGGAAATTTTGGAGACTTATTAAGACAAGTAAGTAAAAGTCCGGCCATGTTGCAGTTCTTAAATAACCAGCAAAATAAAAAACAACATCCTAACGAAAACTTTGCGCGGGAAGTGATGGAGCTTTTTACTTTGGGCAGAGGCAATTATACCGAACAAGATATAAAAGAAGGCGCAAGGGCTTTTACAGGATGGAGTTACAATCTACAAGGCGATTTCGTTTTTAAAGATGCGCAACATGATGATGGTATCAAAACATTTTTAGGAAAGACGGGAAATTTTACCGGCGATGATATCATTACTATTTTATTAGAGCAAAAGCAGACAGCCATTTTTATTACAAAAAAGATATACCGGTTTTTTGTTAATGATATAGTTGATGATGAAAAAGCGGGTTGGTTGGCGGACCGGTTTTATCAGAATAATTATGATATACAAAAGCTGATGGAAGATATTTTTACCAGCGCTTGGTTTTATGATGAAGAAAATATCGGGACCAAAATAAAATCTCCGGTAGAATTATTAGTTGGCATTCGGCGCTTATTGCCAATGGAACTAACCAATGATGATTCTCAATTATTGTTTCAAAAATTATTAGGACAGATCCTTTTTTATCCGCCAAATGTAGCAGGATGGCCTGGTGGTAAAAACTGGATAGATAGCAGTACACTGATGTTACGCCTGAGATTACCGCAGATCATTACAGATAACGAAGTGGTAAATATCGTTCCGAAAACAGATGACGATGCCATGATGGGACAAATGATGGAAGAAAGAATGAATCAAATGCAAAACAATGAATACGCAGCGAAAGGAGGATCGGCGATCGTTAATTGGAATATTGTTACAAATATTTTCAAGGATGTAAAAAAGGAATATTTATTACCGCAAATATCTGCGGAAGTTTTACAAACAGAAAGTAGGGTAAGCGATAGTTTATTGACGAAGTATATAGATGACCAAAGCAGGGAAGAATATATTAAAACAACGATCGTAAACCTGATGAGTACACCCGAATATCAATTATGCTAAAAGTTATTTTATGGTAATCAAACGTCGTGATTTTTTGCAGGTTGGTGCATTGGCAACAGCATCGCTGATGCTGCCGAAATTTCTAAAGGCATTAGAAAAGCCAATGATGGTGCCACAAGGAAACAAAGTGGTTGTTGTGATACAATTCAGTGGCGGCAATGATGGGTTGAATACGGTTATCCCTGTACAAGATGATATTTATTATAGATCACGGCCGCAATTAGGCATTGCCAAAACAAATGCATTATTGTTGACTGATGATGTTGGATTAAACCCTGCACTGATAAATTTTAAAGATCTATTCGATGATGGAAGTCTGGGGATTTTAAACAATGTAGGTTATCCAAATCCCGACCGCTCGCATTTTCGCAGTATGGATATTTGGCAAAGTGGAAGTAGTAGTAGCGATTATGTCAGCACCGGCTGGATCGGCAGGTATCTGGATGCGCAATGCAATGGTTGTAATAAACCAACACAGGCAATGGAGATCGATGATATTTTAAGCCTGGCTTTAAAAGGAGAAAATAGCAAAGGCCTTGCGTTTAAAGATCCGCGGCGTTTATATAGTAGTAGCAATGAAAAATATTTTAAAGATATCAATGCTGATCATATTCATGGAGAAGCTACGGCAGATTATTTATATAAAACAATGAGTGAGACATTGAGCAGCGCAGATTATATTTTTCAGCAAAGTAAGTTGCATCCAACAAGCGAAGCCTATCCTTCTACTGAATTAGGTAAAGACCTAAAAACAGTCGCATCTCTTATCTATTCGCAAATAAATACAAAAGTGTACTATGTTTCTTTAGGAAGTTTTGATACGCATGTTAACCAGGATAATCAGCAGAAAAAATTATTTACAGAATTGAATGATGCGATAAAAGCATTTACATCCGACCTCAAAAAGAACAATAGATTTGATGATGTGCTATTATTTACATTTAGTGAATTTGGCAGAAGGGTAACACAAAATGCAAGTGGTGGCACCGATCATGGAACAGCAAATAATATGTTTTTAATTAGCGGAGGATTAAAAGAAAAAGGGATCATCAATCCGATGCCTGATCTATCTGATCTGCAGGATGGAGATCTTAAATATACAATAGATTTTAAAAATGTTTACGCCACCATTCTAAATAAATGGCTCGGTGTTGATGACCAAACTATTTTAGGCAGTCAGTTTGATTATTTGAATTTTATTTAAGGCTCTTTCGCGATAGCAATTATATCCTCTTCTTCGCCAATGATGTAACTTTTTTCAGGCAGGCGTTTGGATATAAATAAATACAGAACAATGAATCCGCTTATAATACCCACGTACAGCCAATAATAACTGGCGCCTGTAAATCTTGCAAAAAAACCGCCATTGGCAATATTTCCATTCATAAACGCCACAAATAAATTGCCTACTGTTACTGTTAATAGCCAAATGGCATTCATCGTACTTTTCATGGATGGTGGCGCTTGTGTATAAGCATATTCTAATCCGGTAATCGAAACCAATATTTCACCGAAACTCAAAATGAGGTAGGCTAGTATTTGCCACCAGGCTGATGGTTTTAGTCCTGCGTCTATTTTAGTTTGTAATAATGCAATAATCACAAAGGATAGGGCAGTTAAAATCAAACCCACGCCTATTCTGCGAAGTGGTGTAGTTTGTAAACCGATCTTATTAAAAAACGGATAGATAATGTACGTGAACAAAGGAATGCCGGCTAAAATAAAAAATGGATTAACTGTTTGCAATTGTTCGGCTATATAGGTATGCCCTAGTATGTTCAGATCTAATTTTGTTGCCTGTATGACCCATTCGGCAAGGCACATATCCCACATGGCCCAAAAAATTGGTATAAAAGCAAAGACTGCCATCACTCTTAAAACCGCTTTTGATCCGTCTACAGATTTTGCAGAATATTTTTCTTTCACTGCATCCCAAACCGGCTTTCCATTTCTTGTTTTAAAAAGCTGCCTGAAATATTCAACCAAAATAAAAAAGAAGTTTTCCTTATTGAAACCAGCTGGCGGGACACGAACATATTTTTTTCTGCCAAGCCAAAAAGTGATCGTAGCCAATCCCATCAAAATTCCCGGAACGCCAAAAGCAAGGCCTGCGCCATAATCCTTATACAATACAGGAATTAGTAACGTACTGAAAACCGAACCCGCATTGATGCTAAAGTAAAACCATCCGTACACCTTACTCATTAAATGCTGGTTGCTTTTATCAAACTGGTCACCAACATTTGCAGATACAGACGATTTAATACCACCGGCGCTTACCGCAATGATCAATAATCCTATGGTAAAAATATCAATGTCGCTGGTAGATGCAGATAACACAATGTGGCCGATCGTATATAATACAGAAACAAAAAGTATGGTTTTATATTTTCCAAAAAACGAGTCCGCCAGAATACCGCCAACCAATGGCATAAAATAGGTCAGTGCCACAAAAAAGTGGACCTGTTCATTGCTTTTCGCTTCTGCTATTGCACTAAGTGCAGGATTGTGTGTTGGATTAAAAAATTGAGCAACCAGGAATGTGCTCAATATCGCCCGCATTCCATAGTAACTGAACCTTTCCGCGGCTTCATTACCAATGATATATGGCACGGCTTTAGGAAATTTTCCTTTTTGTGTTACATCTTTCGTTACAACAGCATCCATAGTAGTCAGTTTCTGTTAAGAATTAATCAGGACAAATATTATTTCTAAGTTACTGAATATATTTTCAATGCAGTGAAAAGAAGCCCGTTATAAATTATTTTCAAAATACTGTATTTTATAAAATAGATTTGCGAAATTTTATTTTCACTTCATGAATATTTTAATAATCGGCAGCGGTGGCAGAGAACATACGTTAGCCTGGAAATTGAAGCAAAGTCCTTTTTGTGATAAACTATTTATTGCTCCGGGCAATGCAGGCACTTCTCAATTCGGGACAAACGTAGCTATTTCAATTACAGATTTTGAAAAGCTTTCCTCATTTTGTACAACCAATAATGTGCAGATGCTGGTCGTTGGACCGGAAGAACCCTTAGTAAAAGGTATTTATGATTTCTTTAAAAATAATAAAGCGACTGCACACATACAAGTGATCGGGCCATCAAAAGAAGCGGCGCAGCTGGAAGGAAGTAAAGCTTATGCAAAAGCTTTTATGCGGCGCAATAAAATCCCTACAGCCGCTTATGCAGAATTTGATGCAAGCAATTATGAAGCGGGAATAAAATATATTAGCGCACATGCGTTACCGATAGTTTTAAAAGCTGACGGCTTAGCTGCAGGAAAGGGCGTGCTGATCTGCCAAACTCATGCCGAAGCATTGACCGAATTTGAATTGATGATACAACAATCGAAATTTGGCGAAGCAAGTAAAAAAGTAGTGATCGAGCAATTTTTAGACGGTATTGAAATGAGCGTTTTCGTTTTAACCGATGGCAAAAATTATGTGGTGCTTCCTGAAGCAAAAGATTACAAAAGGATCGGCGTTAAAGATACCGGCCTGAACACAGGAGGGATGGGCGCTGTGAGTCCTGTGCCTTTTGCCGATAAAATTTTTATGGATAAAGTGACGGCAACCATCATTGAACCAACGATCAAAGGTTTTCATAAAGAAGAGCTTGAATATAAAGGCGTTGTTTTTATCGGATTGATAAAAGTAAAAGGCGAGCCATTGGTAATAGAATACAATTGCCGGTTTGGCGATCCCGAAACAGAGGTCATCATTCCGAGGATAGAAAATGATTTGGTAGAATTATTCTCAGCTACATCACAGCAACGCCTAAACGAAATAAAAATAATAACAACAGCTAAAACAGCAGTAACAGTGGTTGCAGTTAGCGGCGGTTACCCTAATGAATATAAAACCGGAAAGGCAATAACCGGATTAGAAAAAAATTCATCGGAAGAAAGCATTGTTTTTCATGCCGGCACCAAAGAAGAAAATGGAAAAATAGTATCGAATGGCGGGCGGGTTTTAGTGGTTACTTCCTTCGGAGAAAATATTCCTGCGGCAGCAAAAAGATCAAATAAGATTTTAGGAGAAATTCATTTTGATGAAATGTATTTTAGAGAAGATATTGGCTATGAATTCGCCTGAGTTTTTAACACAGCTAACGTCAATGAATAGACGAAAATTAAATGGGCTGCTCAATGACTAAATAAGTTAGCAATTCAAGCGTTTTCAACGGAAAACAGCCATTTAAAAGAAAAATTCCTTTTTGATATTATTCCTTTATTTTCCGTAATTTGTCAAAATAAAAGCATTGTCGTTGTTAATTTGAATATTTTCCTTCAACTTTGCTAGCATTGTTTGTTTACATTACATTTTTCTTTTATAAATATGGAATTTTTTAACTTTTTTACTCAGGAGATCGCAATGGATTTGGGTACAGCAAACACACTGATCATTTTTCATGATGAAGTGGTAGTAAATGAACCTTCAATTGTCGCTTTAGATAGAAATAATCCTAAAAACATATTGGCGGTAGGCAAGAAAGCTTTGATGATGCATGAAAAAACGCATGAAAGCATTCGTACCGTTCGTCCGTTGAAAGACGGTGTGATAGCGGATTTTAATGCGGCCGAGCTAATGATAAGGGAAATGATCAAGATGATCTACCCTAAAAAGCCGCTGTTTCCACCAAGCTGGCGCATGATGATCTGTATCCCAAGCAGCATCACGGAAGTGGAAAAGCGTGCGGTAAGAGATAGTGCGGAACAAGCGGGAGCAAAAGAAGTTTACCTTATTCATGAACCAATGGCTGCAGCCCTGGGTATTGGTATAGATGTGGAAGAACCGGTAGGAAACATGATCATTGATATAGGCGGCGGAACAACGGGTATCACTGTTATCGCATTGGCCGGTATCGTTTGTGACCAAAGTATCCGTATTGCCGGTGATGAATTTACAGCAGATATCATGGAAGCGCTTCGTCGTTACCATAGCCTTTTGATCGGTGAACGTACAGCAGAACAGATCAAAATACAGGTTGGCGCAGCAATGAAGGACCTGGATACTGTTCCTCCGGATGATATTCCTGTAAATGGCCGTGATCTGGTAACAGGTATCCCTAAACAGGTAATGGTAAGTTACCAGGAAGTTGCAGAAGCTTTGGATAAGAGCATCTCAAAAATTGAAGAAGCGATCTTAAAAGCATTGGAAACCACACCTCCGGAATTAGCGGGAGATATTTTTAGAAGAGGATTGTACCTGACAGGTGGCGGTGCTTTATTAAGAGGATTGGACAAAAGGATCACTGCAAAAATAAAATTACCGGTGCATGTTGCTGAAGATCCACTTAAAAGCGTGGTGAGAGGAACAGGAATTGCATTGAAAAATTATGACAGGTATCCGTTTGTAATGCGTTAATAAAAAGCAAGGATCAGAAATACCAATAACTGGCATTTTGAGATTTGATAAATTCATCTTCCTGTGCGTAACATTTTTCTTTTCATTAGGCGGTATGTAAATTTGATTCTATTCCTGTCGCTACAGGCACTATCTATCTATTTAATCGTTCATTACAGTAGCTATCAGAATGCGATAGCGTCCGAATCAATGAATGAAATTACAGGGAGGGCAAACACTCAATTCAATAACGTATCCTATTATTTCGCGCTTAAAAGCACCAACGACTCCCTTGTTAAAGCCAATGCCGTTCTATACAATAAATTAAAAAGTGATTTTGAGTTTCCGGATACGATTAATAAAGTGTCTATCGATTCAATAAAAATAGATTCGGTGCTGATCGGCCGCAAATATTTGTATAAAGAGGCCAAAGTTGTTGCCAATTCTGTCTCATCGCCAACCAACTACTTGGTTTTAGGAAGAGGCGCGAACCAGCACCTGGTCAAAGATATTGGCGTTGTTGATCCGAACAATTGTGTAGTGGGTATCATCACCGATGTAAGTAGCAATTTCGCAGTGGTAATGAGTTTACTGCACAAAGACAGCAAGATAAGTGCTAAATTGAAAAAAGGCGGGGACGCCGGTACTGTTACCTGGGATGGCCACGATCCAACCATACTTACTTTAAGCGAAATTAGAAAAAGCGCTAAAGTAGCAAAGGGAGATACTGTACTAACAAGTGGCTATACTACAACCTTTCCTTATGGATTGACGATCGGCACTATTCAGGAAATTATTCCTGAGAAGAGCACAAGCCGCTACACACTAAAGCTTAAAACCGCAGCGAATTTTTCTAACCTGCAATATGTATACGCGATAGATAATTTGCAGAAAGACGAAATAAACAGGTTATTGGAAAAAGCAAAAAAAGAAAGCCTATAATTAATTGTCACGACAATTATAACTATGAGTACACTGGTAAAAAATATTATTCGATTTGTGTTATTAATACTGGCGCAGGTTTTTGTATTGGATAAGATACACGTGAATTATTTGGTAACGCCTTACATATACTTTTTATTTATTCTGTGGATGCCTTTCCAATTTAGTCGTGCATTACAAATGGGATTGGCTTTTGCTTTAGGTTTTACATTAGACAGCTTTAACCACAATCCTGGTTTTCATACAGCGGCTTGTGTGTTGATCGCTTATGTTCGTCCTTATTTAATCAATGTATTGATCCCGCAGGAAGCAGGAGATATTAACTACAATGAACCATCTATCAAAAGCATGGGAGGTTTTATTCCTTATACATTGTATGCAGGCATACTTACTTTTTTACACAATAGCTGGCTGTTTTTATTAGAAGCCTGGCAATTTGGAAACGTATGGTATTTTATTGCAAAGACAATGCTCTCGACCATTATTACTGTAGTACTTATTTTGATCACTGAATTATTATTTAACCGTAAACAGCAATTCAGAACAAATACAATGTAATTTTATTTGTCATAGATGACATAAACAATTAGTAAAACTCAAACAAAGTGCCTGCGTTTAACCAGTCTCGTAATAATATAGTTAGGTTTTGTTTTATAGCCATGTTTATTATTATTATAGCCAGGCTATTTACGTTACAGGTGATCTCTTCTAAATATAGGATCCTGGCAGACGATCAGGGTAAATTCCGAAAGATCGTTTATCCCGACAGAGGAATTGTTTATGATAGAAACGGCAACGCCATTCTACAAAATACCACTATCTACGATCTAATGATATTGCCTTCAAAACTAAAAGGCATAGATACAATTGCTTTATGCAACATATTAGGTATTGATACGGCTCAATTCAACAAGCGCGTTTTAGATGCTATCATTAAAAACTCAAGGTTACGGCCCTCTGTATTCGAAGGTTTGTTAAGTGATGAAAAGCTGGCCATGCTGAATGAAGGCTTGTATAAATTTGTACCCGGCTTTTATTTACAGGAGCGGCCTGTAAGAGATTATCCTTATGATGCTGCGGGTAATATCCTTGGTTATTTATCTGAAGTAGATAGCGCTTTTTTAAAAAAGCACAGTAATGAAGGGTATCAAATAGGTGACTATGCTGGTAAAACTGGCCTGGAGCATACGTATGAAAAAGTACTGATGGGCCAAAGAGGAATAGAATATTGGAAAAGGGATAATAAAAACAGGCTAACGGAAAGATTTGATAATGGTAAGTATGATACAGCTGCTATTGCCGGACAAAGTATGCATTTGTCGCTTGACATCAACCTGCAACAGTTAGGAGAAAAATTGATGCAAAATAAAATAGGGGCCATTGTTGCTATCGACCCTAAAACGGGAGGCATTTTAGCTATGATCAGCAGCCCTACTTATAAACCGAAATTTTTAACTGGTTCGGAAAGAAAAAAACGTATCAACGAATTATTGCTGAACCCTGAATTGCCTTTTCTTAATCGTACCGTTAATGCTTATTATTCTCCGGGATCAACTTTTAAAACATTACAGGCATTGGTTGGTTTGCATGATGGCATGATAACGCCTCAAACAAAATTTTTGTGCACCGGGGCTTTTTATGGTTGCGGTAAACCAATGAAATGTTTAGATCCAGGCTATTTCCTTTTGAAAGATGCTATCACACACTCCTGCAATACTTATTTTGCTAACGTAATGGAACGAGTGATCAACAATCCTAAATTCCCTTCAATGGATAGCAGCTTAAGTCATTGGGCAAATTATATGTACTCTTTTGGGTTAGGTCATAAACTGGGCATCGACGTTCCTTCTGAAAAAAGTGGCAAGATCCCAACACCAGATCTTTACAATAAAGTATACGGCGAAGGCCATTGGAATTTCTGTACCATCCGTTCTTTAAGCATCGGGCAGGGTGAGGTTTTAGTTACACCTTTACAGGTTGCCAATGAAATGGCTTACCTCGCAAATAAAGGCTGGTATATTACGCCACATATGGTCGATTCGATTGAAGGGGGAGATAATGATGGATTATTAAAGAACTTTACACAAAAACATGTTGGTATAGATATTCCCGATAGTGTGTTCGAAGCGGTACACGATGGCATGCAGGGTGTAATGGAAACCGGTACCGGCGCTGCAGCCAAAGTCCCGGGTATTGTTGTATGCGGTAAAACTGGTACGGTTGAAAATTATATCGGATTAGAAAAGCAAAAATCTCATGCATTTTTTGCCGCTTTCGCACCAAGAAGCAATCCTAAAATCGCTATCGCTGTTATTTGTGAAAACGCAGGTTTTGGTGCAACTTCTGCCGCACCAATCGCAAGCTTGATGATCGAACAATATCTAAAAGATTCTATACCTGAACCTGATCGTAAAGTGTTAGTAGAAACTTTAGCCAATACGAATCTTATTCCGCCGAGAATAGCAAAAGCAATGAAAGCTCAGGATTCATTGATACATTTGAAGGATGCAGATAATATTTCTTCAGGAGGTTATCTCAATAGTATAAGAGATACCATCGGGCTTGATAATGACGATGAAGACTATACGATAATAAAAACAAAAGAATCGGTTAAAGCAGCAACTCCTGCCAAGAAAAGTAATAACAGCAACACAACAAAAAATAAACCACAGGCAATTATACCTGAAGAAAAAAAGAAACAGCCAATAAAAAAATAAAACGTGTATCAAAGAAATCCGGCTATAGCAAAAGGTATTGATGGGGTAATGGTATCCCTCTATATGCTATTGGTACTTATCGGCGTGTTATGTATATTTTCTGTCGAATACAAAAGCGGTGAAAACATAATTCAAACCATTGTCTTGCTAAAAAAGAATTACTCCCGGCAATTATTATTTATTGGTATGTCAGCCATCATTGCTGTATTCATTTTATTGACAGATAGCAAATTTTTTACTGCAACATCTAATATTAGTTATGCATTAGGTATACTTTTAATGATCGCGACTTTATTTATCGGTAAAAATATCAATGGTTCTAAATCATGGATACCGTTAGGCTTCTTCAATCTGCAACCCGTAGAACTATGTAAAATATTTACGGCACTTGCGCTAGGAAAGTATTTATCGCTGCCGGAAACGAATTTCCAAAAACCAAAAGCTCAGCTGATCGGCGCGGCCATCATTTTTACACCGGCTATTTTTTCTTTATTGCAAAATGAAACAGGCTTAGCCTTAGTATATTTTTCTTTTTTGATCCCTATGTACCGTGAAGGCTTGCCGCCGGGTTATTTAATAGCTGGTGCAATATTGGGTGTGCTATTAGTTGTTGCTTTATTATTGCCGGCTAAAACATTACTGATCGCTTTTTCTGCTTTAGCCGTTCTGGCAATTTATTTTTCACGCGGATACTTAAAAAGAAACCGTGGCCTAATTTATATCATCTTTTGTATCTGGGGGTTTAGTTGCCTTTTTGTCGGCATCATTGTGCCGTTTATATTTAAGCACGTTTTTCAAAAGTACCAGGCAGACAGAATTTTTAGTATGGTGGGAAGAGACAATCCTTTTGTCAGCGAAAAGACTGTTAGCATATCTGCCGCCGATCTAAAAATTAAGAAT
This sequence comes from Ferruginibacter sp., assembly GCA_035485735.1. GTDB lineage: Bacteria > Bacteroidota > Bacteroidia > Chitinophagales > Chitinophagaceae > Ferruginibacter. The sequence goes on along the minus strand of DATHNS010000025.1, from coordinate 66,399 downwards.
GATAAAAAAGAAAAAGAAAATTATAATGTCAAGCAATCCAAAATCGCGATCGGGTCGGGTGGATTTTTTGGAAAAGGATTTTTAAAAGGGACACAGACACAGGGGGATTTTGTTCCCGAGCAACATACGGATTTCATCTTCACGTCTGTTGGTGAAAGTTTTGGGTTTTTTGGAAGCGCCTTACTCATGCTTCTCTATTTAGCTCTTTTATTACGGATCATTCTGATAGCAGAGCGACAACGAAGCACTTTTAGCAGGGTCTATGCTTATAGTGTCGCGGCCGTTTTTTTCTTTCACATTTCTATAAATATTTGCATGACAATAGGCCTTGCGCCTGTAATAGGAATTACCTTGCCTTTAATGAGCTATGGCGGATCTTCGCTATTGACTTTTACCATCTTACTTTTTATTCTGATAAAATTAGATGCGGACAGGCAAATGGTATTAAGATAAGATTAGCCATTTCGAGATATTACCAGCTAGGGCAAATTAAAAATTTACGATGAAAATTATTCCTTTGAGCGAAGGCGCATTCACAATAGATAAAACAAAGGTTTTTGTACCATTTGATACATCAACTGATGACCTGCAAAAAAGGCCGACCGGAAGTTTGTTGGTAGAGATACAGCCCTTTCTTATTATAACCGATAAGGATGTATTATTATTAGATACAGGGCTTGGCTTTACCAATAAAGATGGCATATTACAAATACACCAAAATTTATCCGATAATGGTTTTGGTCCTTTAGATGTTACAAAAGTTTTACTGAGTCATTTGCATAAGGATCATAGTGGTGGTGTGGCGATAAAAGATGCACAACTCAATCAATCTTTTTTAAATTTTCCTAACGCTATCTATTATGTAAATAAAGAAGAGCTGGCATACGCTTTGGAAAATAAAACCAAAAGTTATATCCCCGAAGATTTTGACATATTAAATTCTTCCGACAAAGTTCAGCTACTAGATGATGACGGTTTTATTGATGGCTATATCCATTACACGATGACCGGCGCTCACACCCCATATCATACTGTTTTTATGATCGAAGAGAATGGACAAAAAGTTTTCTTTGGCGGAGATGATGCTCCACAATTACAACAGATGAAAAACCGCTTTGTTGCAAAATATGATTACGATGGGAAAAAATGTATGGAACTAAGACAAGAGTGGTGGCAAAAAGGCCAGCAGGAAAAATGGACCTTTCTTTTTTATCATGATATTAAAACACCGGTAGTTACACCTGCTTCATAAAAATCAATTACTGATCCATTCCGCGATTGGAACGATTTTGTTGCATGGCCTGTCTTCTTTGTATTGCTTGAATTAATAATTGCCTGAATTTACCTTCTGCTTCAAACAAACGATTTACTCTATCCGGACCCAAAATTTTTGTGAATTGTTCTTTATAGCTTTTTCTAATGTCCAGCACTTTTTGATCCCTGTCAAGAACATCTTTGTCTTCGCGGATCACAATATGTATCTCATTTGAATATTGATTATACACTGGCCAAAAAACTTGTGCTTCATCCGGAGTAAGTTCTAACTGCCTGCTGATAAACGCAATTTTTAATGCTTCGATATTTTGCATTTTTGGGTTGTCCATAGGAGGATCTGTTTGCGCACTAGCACAACCAATAATAAATAAAAACAATATCGAAATATATAAACGCTTCATACTGGTCTCCTCATTAATTTTTTGACTGCGATGGACTTAATTGTTGTAAATAATTATCCAATGTTTTTTCATCCACTAAATAATCATCCTGATTAGGAACACTATTTTCATCAAGACTTGATGTCAATACAGCAACATCAGCTTCGTCATTGTGTTTTTCCAAATAACTGGCAATTTCTTGTGTTGAAAGGCTGTTTAATATTTTATTAAACTGATCATCGCCCATACTTGTTCCTTTTTGTATAGAAGGATCTAACGATGCCGCCAGAGAATTATTGGTTCCGGTAAAATTAAACGCTTTATCAACGGTATAAATACCTAGCGCCATTATTCCTACTACTGATGCAGCAATCGCGTATTTGAAAATACCATTACGCTTACGGATAGGTATCACGATTGCCTGCTGTGATGCTATTTTATCTACAATAACATCAGCCAATCCCGCGAAATATCCTGCTGGAACTTTAAATACGTTTTCGTTTTGGATACTACATAACACCGCAGATAAATTTTTCAATTCGTCTGCAACGTTTATTTCCCCCGTTTTTATTTTAGTAAGGATATTTCCAGCAAGCGATTCGAAATAACCGGCAGGGACATCAAATGTCGATTCTTTTCCTTTGATGGAAAATAAAACCGTAGCTGAAACAGTATCAAAATATTCTTCGGGAATGGTAAACACATTTACCTTTTCCATACCTGCCAGTAATGGGCTTACTTGTTTTAATTCGTTCAATATGTCGCTACTACTGATTTTCATTACGTTATTAAGACGTTAATTAAAGCTATAAGTTTAATGATTTAGTATATAATCTTCTATTTTTTTGACTGCATGGTGATAGCTTGCTTTAAGCGCTCCTTCACTTGTTTCCAACACACGGCTCATTTCTTCGTATGGCATTTCATCATAATATCGAAGATTAAATACAGTTCGTTGTTTATCAGGCAATTGCTGCATTGCCAACTGTAATTTCCATTCTATTTTATTGGCATCGAAATCTTTGTCTGCTTTTAAGCGATTGCTTAATCCGCTCTCTTCGCTGCTAATTGAAACCGAACTTCTTCTTTTTTGTTGTTCAATAAAAGTGAGACATTCATTGGTGGCGATACGGTAGAGCCAGGTAAATAACTGGCTGTCTTCTCTAAAATTATCTAATCCTTTCCAAACTTTGATGAACATATTTTGTAGTACATCATTGGCATCTTCATGTTCAACCACCATTCTTCTGCTATGCCAGTAAAGCTTTTCCTGGTACTTTTTAATGATCTGTGTAAAGGCCCTTTCTTTGGTGGCCGGATCTTTAAATAGTAGCAGCAATTCATTATCGTCAGGATATTTATCGGCCATAGCAGATTTGTGTGAGCATAAAATTAAAAAAACCAATCGTAAGATTGGTTTAAATATTAAAAGTTTAATTAATTTTTTGAAATTCAGCTATTTTCTTGCCATTACCTTTTCTACTGCAGCTAAAATATGAGGCACATCCAGGCCATATTTTACCAGTAATTCTGTCGGCGTACCGCTTTCTCCAAAAGTATCGTTCGTACCCACATATTCAATAGGTATCGGTAAGTGACGGGCTGCAACCTGTGCAATGCTATCACCCAAACCACCCAGAACATTATGTTCTTCGCAGGTTACGGCACATTTTGTTTTGCTGATCGATGCAATGATCGCATCAACATCCAATGGTTTTATTGTATGGATATTGATCACTTCAACGCTGATTCCCTTTTCTTCCAAAATTCTTCCTGCTTCAACAGCTTTCCAAACTAAATGGCCGCAGGCAAAAATACTTACATCTTTACCATCAGATAATTTGTGTGCCTTACCGATCACAAAATCGCTTTCTTTTGTAAAAATTGGCCAAACAGGTCGACCAAAGCGCAAATACACCGGCCCCTGATAATCAGCGATAGCAAGCGTTGCGGCTTTCGTCTGGTTATAATCTGCAGGAACAATAACCGTCATGCCCGGTAACATTTTCATCATGCCGATATCTTCCAATATCTGGTGTGTCGCGCCATCTTCACCTAACGTAAGTCCCGCATGTGATGCACAGATCTTTACGTTTTTGTTGCTGTATGCAACTGACTGGCGTATCTGGTCGTACACCCTTCCCGTAGAAAAGTTAGCGAAGGTAGTAGTATATGGAATTTTCCCGCCGATGGTTAATCCTGCAGCCATGCCGATCATATTTGCTTCCGCAATACCGCACTGGATAAATCTTTCAGGAAATTCTTTTATAAAAGGATGAAGCTTTAAAGAACCTGCCAGATCAGCTGTTAATGCAACAACATTTTCGTTTTTTCTTCCCGCTTCTAAAATACCATCGCCAAAGCCGCTTCTGGTGTCTTTATTTCCGGTTACTTGTATATCCTTTAACATAAAAATCAGGGTTATTATTTAAAAAGAAGCTGCAAGATATTTCTTTAATTCCAATTAGCCAATGCCAGTGATAATGGAAACTTGTATTTAATCAGCACATTAGTTAATTACCATATCCTTTATCTTAAGCTCCCATTGCCAGGCAGTCGACATCATGTCATCCAAATTATATTTTGGTATCCATTGCAAAATGTTCTTTGCTTTGTCGTTATTGGCATAAATGGCGACCACATCCCCCGCTCTTCTCGGACCGATCGTATAATTCAATTTTACACCGCTCGCTTTTTCAAATGCATGGATTACTTCCAGGACGGTATAACCATCTCCGGTTCCCAAATTAAAAATTTCGCTTTGGCTTTTATTTTTTTTGCTAATAAGATAATCAAGTGCTAAAGTATGCGCATGTGCAATATCACTTACGTGAATATAATCTCTTACACAGCTGCCGTCTCTTGTTGCATAATCATTGCCATGTACTTCCATCGACTTTATTTTACCGGTAGCTGTTTGTGTAATTGCCGGAACCAGATTCGCCGGCTTGCCCAAAGGCATTTCGCCAATAAGAATAGATGGATGCGCACCAACAGGATTAAAATACCGTAACAAAATTGCCTGTATCGTATTTGCCCGGATCGTATCGTTCACTATTTGTTCGCCTATTTGTTTAGTGGCTCCATAAGGTGATGCTGCGGGCTTTTGCGGTGTTTCTTCCGTTACAGGAATTGAATCGGGATTTCCATAGACCGTACAGGATGACGAAAAAACAAAATTCGGTACCGCAAATTTTTCGGCACATTTTAAAATGTTGATCAGCGAGATCAAATTGTTTTCAAAATACAACATCGGTTTTTCCACCGACTCACCCACCGCTTTGTAAGCAGCAAAATGAATAATGCCTGCTATATTTTTATTTTCTTTAAAGATCGATTCCGTATCAGTAAGATTACAAAGATCTATCGTGTAATTTTTTATTTTTTTATTGACGATCCTTTCCGCTCCTTCCAAAATAGCAATATCGCTTCTGGAGTTATTATCTACCGAAATAACTTCGTATCCATTTTGCAATAGGTCTACAATGGTATGTACACCAATGTACCCGCAGCCTCCTGTTACTAATATTGTTTTCATGTTACAAAGAAATAAAAAAACACTCATTTGCGGTGAGTGTTTTCAAATCATTTTATAAATCTCTATTTAATAAATAAGCTGAGTATTTCGTACACAGCTGCTGCTAACAGGCCGCTTACTGGAATCGTTAAGATCCACGCCCAGATAAGATTTACCGTAACGCCCCAGCGTACAGCGCTTAATCTTTTAGTTGCGCCAACGCCAATGATCGAACCCGTGATCGTATGGGTAGTACTAACGGGTGCACCCAAATTAGCAGCGGTAAATAAAGCAATGGCACCAGCCGTTTCTGCACATACCCCTTCCAATGGAGTGACCTTAGTGATTTTAGTGCCCATTGTTTTAACAATCTTCCAGCCACCACTCATTGTGCCGAGTGCAATGGCAGAATAACAGGTAAGTGGTATCCAGCCTGCGGTAGTAAGTGCTGTATGTACATCTTTATAATAACCTTGTGATACCAATGCCGCAGCGATGATACCCATTACTTTTTGTGCATCACTGCCCCCATGCCCCATACTTAATGCCGCAGAAGAAACCAGTTGCAATTTCTTATACATGTTACCCGTACGATAGGCCGTTTCTCCCCTAAAATAATTATATAAAAAAGCTGAGATAAAAATAAGGCACAAGGAAAGCAACGCATATTTTTCAAATATTCCTTTCTTGTCGTGCTTAAAGGGCACGAAAAAGAAACAGGCCAACATGATTGTGGCCAGTATCAATACCCTCAGCCAGATACTTTTTTGAACAAAGATCAAAGTAATGATAATCGCAATGACCATCCCTATTAAAGGGGCTACAATTATAAATAACACCGTCTTATAAATACTGGATACATCAATACTGGTAAAGCCTGCATGTGCAACGGCTGCTCCGGCAAAACCTCCGATCAATGTATGTGAAGATGATGATGGAATACCATACCACCAGGTTATCAGGTTCCAGATAATGGCTGCGACGATGCCCGCCAATATTACCCAAAGTGTAATGAACTCTTTATGTACAGTGCCCGCAACAGTATTGGCAACATTAAAATCGGTAAAAACATAATACGCGACAAAGTTAAAAAAGGCCGCCCAGACAACTGCCTGGAATGGCGAAAGAACTTTGGTAGAAACAATGGTTGCAATAGAGTTTGCAGCATCGTGAAATCCATTTATAAAATCAAAACAAATGGCAAGAAAAATAATTCCTATTAATAATAGTGGCATAAAATGTTATGGGATTAACAATAGAAAACCTGTAAACAGTTAAGCGTACTTAACTATTATTGATTCGATCACGTTTGCGGCATCTTCACATTTATCAGTTACCGTTTCCAATATCTGATAGATCTCTCTCTTTTTAATTACTTCTTTTGCATCCGGTTCCGTTGCAAACAAACGTTCAATACTCATATCATATACATCATCGGATTGATTTTCTATACTATTTATGGCAACCAACGCATCCGTAATATTTCTCATGTTTTTCATGGTACGCAATTCGGTAACTGCTTTACGAACCTGTACACAGCCATCTGCAATAAGGTCTACCATTTTTTTTATGCCGATATCATTGGGATTCACCCTGTAAAAATTTATTTTTTTTGCGGAAGCATAGATGTAATCCGCAATATCATCCAAAGCACTTGCTAAATGATGAATATCTTCTCTATCAAATGGCGTTATAAAATTCTTCCCTAACTCAGTGAAAATATTATGTGTATAATCATCGTTCACATGCTCCATGTCAATTATTTCCTGGATCAGCTGGCCCCGTTTATCATAATCGGGCTCGTTCACAACTTCTTTTAATTTTTCTCCCATTTTTACCAGCTCTTCCGCTACACTTTCAAATAATTGAAAAAACACCCTGTCTTTCGGTAAAAAGACTTTTAAAATTGAATTGAATCCCATTGGTTTGTAATTTTTGGGCAAAAATAGAGGTATTGCTCATCGCTGCAGAAGTTTTAAAAATGGTAATAATAACTTAACATTGGGGTAACATCAATTGACTATAGGCAGCGTTAAGCAGTTGTTGTATTTGATTATAATGCCATATCAAATAATAATACTTCATACCTTTAATTAAATAGCTACTTATCAATAAATTTCCTAATTAAAACCTGTTTATTGCCATCTTGATGGCATTATCTACATCATGGAACACAATCATAGCCACGACCATTCACATCACCACCATCATCATGCGGTTGATCCTGTAAACATGAATACCGCCTTTATAGTTGGTATCATTTTAAACTTTGCTTTTGTGTTGATAGAAGTGATCGCAGGTTTTTACAATCATTCTCTTTCATTGTTATCTGATGCAGGGCACAATTTGGCGGATGTAGGTGCATTGGGACTTTCCCTGCTGGCTTTTAAAATGTTGAAAATAAAATCAACCGATCAATATACTTATGGCTATCGCAAAACATCCATACTGGTAGCATTGCTTAATTCCGTGGTTCTCTTAATATCAATAGCAATAATTGCTTACGAAGGGGTACATCGTTTATTTCATCCGCAACATATTTCAGGAATAAGTATTTCTATTATTGCGGGTATCGGTATCGTTATAAATTTTGCATCGGCACGTTTGTTTTTTCATAATAAAGAAAGCGATATCAATGTAAAAGCGGCTTACCTGCATTTAATGTCTGATGCGGTTGTCTCTTTGGGTATCGTTGTTGGCGGGATATTGATGTATTATTTGGAATGGTATTGGCTGGATCCATTGATCAGCATAATAATTGCTGTTATTATTTTAGTCAGCACCTGGCACGTATTAAAAGAAAGTTTGCGTTTATCAATGGATGGTGTTCCTGAAGATATCAGCGTAGCAGATATTAAAGAAGCAGCGATGAAAGTGAGTGGCGTTAAAGATTTTCACCATATCCATGTGTGGGCCATCAGTTCTACAGAAAATGCGCTGACGGCACATTTGGTAATAGGGGCCGATGCAACGCCGGTTGAAGAACAAAAAATCAAACACGATGTAAAACACCGGCTGGAGCATAAAAAAATTCAGCATAGCACAATAGAAACCGAAAGGGAAAATGAGCCCTGCGCAGAAATTCCTTGTTAACGATGAAAAAATTAATATTCATTGCCGCTTTTTTTATCTGCTGGATAATCCTTGCACAGAGCTGTATGAAAATGCGGATCAGCGACACTGAAGCCAAAAAACAATTTGCGGCGGCCGGCGTTACTTTACGAACGGAAACTTTTGATGTCAATGGCTTTAAACTACATTTTGTTGAAACGGGCAATGATACTTTACCCACTTTATTTTTTGTTCATGGTTCTCCCGGTAGCTGGGATGCTTTTAGCGTTTATTTAAAAGACAGCGATCTGTTGGCTAAGTATAGAATGATCTCTATCGATAGGCCGGGCTTTGGTTATAGCGAATTCGGCGATGCAAAAAACTTATCGGATCAATCTAAGATCATTAGCCCTTTGTTTCAACATATACAAAATGGCAAACCGATGTATATCATCGGGCATTCACTTGGCGGGCCAATGATCGTAAAATTAGTGGCTGATAATCCGACTGTTTTTTCGGGCATGGTTATATTGGCCGGCTCTGTCGACCCTGCCGAAGAAGCGCCTGAAAAATGGAGAGGATTTTTAAAAAAAAGTGGCCTGCAATATTTATTGCCTGGTGCATTCAGGCCAAGCAATAATGAAATATGGTATTTAAAAAAAGACCTTACGCCTTTGGCGAAACAATTTGCTTCCATTACCTGCAACGTTTGGATCATTCATGGCAATAAAGATAAATTCGTACCTGTTGGGAATGCTGCTTATGCCAAGAAAATGTTGGTGAATGCAAAAAGCGTGGACGTTACAATATTGGATGGCGCTCCTCACTTCATTCCATGGGCTCCCTGGTATAAGAACGTAAAAAAAGTTTTATTACAACTACACGGCACAATGACTCCAAATGGAATGTTGCCATAATAACAACCTTTTCATAATATACTTACATTTATTTTTTAAATTAGAGGCAGCTAGCTTTGCAGCAATTTAAATGTTCGTTCTAAAAAGCGTATAATGATCAGTTTAAAAGACATCAGAAAAAAAATATTGAGCGGCGATTTTTCTTCGTTGCTTCATTGGGGTGGTCATGATAATATTCATCCTTCGGAAGTTGCCAAGTTTTTTAACGATCTTCCGCCAGATGCTGCAATCCGCGCTTTTAATTCTTTCCCTCAAAAAAAGCAGGTCGTTGTTTTTTCTTACCTCGATATTTTATTGCAAAAAAAGATCATTCGCAATACCAATAAAGAAAATGCTTCTTTCATTTTAAACAAATTAAGTTCTGATGACAGACTTACGTTGATCAATTCTTTTAAAGCAGGTGTTGACCGTTCACATATGCTGGAATTGCTGGAAGACCAAAACAAAAAGTCTACACATGACATGTTAGGCTATCCGGATAAAAGTGTGGCAAGGCTTGTTAATACCGAGTTTGCAACGATAAGCGAAAACATGACCATTGCTGAAGCAAATGAACATTTGCGCAATCACCATGTTGATTCTGAAACGGCAAATGTGATATATGTAGTTGACAATAATGGTAAATTGATAGATGATATTCCCGTAAGAAGATTAGTATTGAATGCGCCGAACAAACATGTGTCTGAGATAATGGATGGCTACTGTGTACAATTAAATTTGAATGATAGTTCAGATGAAGCCGTATCAAAATTTCAAGAGTATGATCGTACCGTACTGCCTGTAACCAACGACGACAACTTACTATTAGGCGTAGTAACGGTTGATGATGTAATGGATGTGCAGGAACAGCGTGATACAAGAGAGATGCAAAGATTCGGTGGCGTAGATTCGTTGGATTATCCTTACGTGAACACACCTTTCTTTTCTCTTATCAGAAAAAGAGCCGGCTGGCTTATTATTCTTTTTTTGGGAGAAATGTTAACCGCTACAGCCATGGGGTATTTCGAAGTAGAGATTTCCAAAGCCGTCATGCTTGCTTTATTTATACCATTGATTATTTCGAGCGGTGGTAATTGTGGCTCGCAGGCGGCAACACTTATTATCAGGGCCATGGCAGTTAAAGAATTATCCATAAAAGATTGGTGGTATGTGATGAGGCGGGAAATTCTTTCCGGACTTACACTGGGTGTAATATTGGGCGCTATTGGTTTTGTTCGCATTGCCGCATGGCAAAAACTTCACTTATATAATTATGGAATTCATTGGATGTTATTATCCATAACAATTTTCTTTTCATTGATTGGAATTGTAATGTGGGGAACCCTTTGCGGATCAATGATCCCGATCATTCTTAAAAAATGCAAACAGGATCCTGCGGCTTCTTCCGCACCTTTTGTTGCTACATTGGTAGATGTAACGGGCCTGGTTATTTATTTTAGTATCGCCGCGTTAATTTTAAAAGGAACTTTATTGTAAAATGATTTTTTGCGTATTGGTAATATTATTGCTTTGGAATTTTAATATATATACTCCCGAAGGAAATTGAGCTGATGGAATAGCCGTTACTGCACCTGCAGGAATCGTTGCATAAAAATGCTTGGCCATCAATTTCCCGGTCATATCAAATAGTTCTATTTCAACATGATCATTATTTAAAATGCTCGAAATGTTTATTGTTCCTGCATTGTCAGGATTGGGATAAATTATTAACAAGCGTGGAGATTGTCCTTTCTGAATCGTAAAGTCATTGTTCGAGATGTCATAAAAGATATTTCCTGCTGACATTATTTTTATACGACCTTCTGCAGTATTATTGATCGGTACTTGTATTTGCGCTGTGCCCGTATTAGGCGCGCTACTTAATAATGTATCCGAATAGATAAGTCCGCCGTCAATAGATAAAAGAATTGTTACATTACTACAATTAACGGGTGAAGACGCCGTTCCTGCAGGGTTCCATGTAATTGTTTCCGTATCGCCCGCATTCCATATTATACCTGTTGAATCCGGATAGGTTACTTTAAATGGCCCGGAAGTACTATCCACTGTAACGGTTGTTTCTGCAAAACAAACACCGCCACCTGTTGATCTGTTATCTCTCGCCGTTAATCTAAAATGCATTGTCCGTCCGTATGATGGCATTATTTCGCCAATTGTTGTTGTATTATTTATTACATCTGATATCTGAGGAAAATACCGGGATGTTGAAGACATCGGCAAAAAAGAACGAAAGCAGGGTGCATTACCAACGGGCATATTCCAGGGACCGAAGGGGCCGCCAACATCAACCTGCTCCCAACAATAGGTTAGCGCATCGCCATCCGGATCTGTTGCGCTTCCTGTTAAAACAAATGGTGTTGATAGCGGAATTGTATAATCAGTTCCTGCATTTACTATCGGAGCGTTATTCCCTGTAGCTGTAAGTACAGGACAAGTACTTCCTGATCCGTTAATCGCATATTGTTCTATTTCATCGAAATTAATTCCGTTAAAATAGGGATCGCTGCTTTCCTGTAAATTATCTGATGCACAAAGGATACCGCTGCCAATTCCCGAAGCATAACCCATAATGGTACTACCGCTGCCAGGTTCATCGTTTGTCAGACTGTATCCTTGTCCGGGAGCGCCGCAAGCGTCATAATCAGAATTAAAAGGATGGTGTGCGCCAAATTCATGGCCAATTTCATGAGCCACATAATCTATACTAAAAGGGTCACCTACAGGATCAGCGATACCGGTAACACTATGGGCCTTAAAGGATGATTGACACACAACACCAACAGCGGAAACTCCTCCGGCGCCTGTGCTAAATGTATGGCCAATATCATAGTTCGCATCGCCTATGCTATCGTCAATTACTGTTTGGCTTTCGTTAATTAGAACGCCGGGAGAACCATTACCTGTAAAAGGATCTGTAGCCGGATTTGTAAAAACGATACGATCTTCATTGGCCACTAAAACAAAATGTATGGACAACTCTGTTTTATAAACACCATCAACCCTGTTTACCGTTGTCAATATTGCTGATAAAGTTTCTGCAAGCGTAGGGGCCGATACGCCCGTTGCTGCAATAGCATATTCTCCTGTACAAGCTACGGCCAAACGATAGGTTTGTAATTGCGCACCTACACATTGTGGTGCAGATAATATTTGTGGCGCTATTCCTAAATTAAGGGATGAATTTATTTTTTTTATCTCCGGTTCAGAGAAGGCCCCTGTTTTTTTAACGTCCGATTTAAAATAGGAAATATAATTTACTTTATTTCCTAGCGTGTAGGGATCAATAAAAACACTTCCTCTTACCGGTGATAAGATCATCGCATGAAACCCATAGCTGGTCCAGTCTATTTTTATTGTCGCCATGCTATCGTCTATGCCTCGACCATTGTATGTTTTTAAATTCGGGAATTTTGCCGCAAGCGCAGGTTCCATCATCGAGCTTTCCCAGATATAAAATTGATTGGTACTGCCATCGGGCATCGGTATTTCTATAATGGGACCGCTATTCTTTTGTAGGTTATTTTCTACCGGGAGGGTTTTAAAAAAAGTAAGGAGCGACAAAGTATCCAACGATACAATTCTTCCCTGCTCAGGTATAGCTGTTCTTTTTTCTCCTGGATTAATTGATGGGGCTGTAATGTCTGTAAAAAAAATTGTTTGCGCATTTGCACCAACAGTAAGCAGCAAAAAAACAGAAAATGTAGAAAGGGTTTTATAGATATGTTTCATCGCTTGGATTTACTGTATAAAGGTAGAAACAATATTGGTAACGCCATTTCAATGCCTTTATGGATTATGAGAAAGCTGTGGTTTTTTCTTTCTGAACCGAACCGTTTTTTGTGTGTAATCATTGCATAATACACTGATATTACCATCTACTTCCAATACGCAAAGATCAACTTGACCGATATTTTCAACACCATGTTCACGAATGGCTCTTTCCAATTCATCTGCAGACATCATTGCTTGCTTCAGGCCCGTATTTAATATCACACCTTCGTGGATCAGTATGATCTTTTCTCCCTGAACAAGTTTACTCAAGCCCGGCGATATTCTTAAAAAAAATTTGAAAATATAATTACAAATAAATAATCCAAGTGCCGCGCAAATACCTCCGGGTAAAGATGTGTCTTCACCCACCATTGCATTTTGCACACTATTGCTTATTAATAAAATAAAAACAAGGTCTATCACGGATAACTGTGCCAGTTCTTTTTTACCAAATAAACGTATGGCAATAATAATGAAAAGGTATATGGCAATTGATTTGCCCGCAATGATCAGATAATGCAAAAAGACGTCCATATTTTATTTTTAAACTGTTGAGGCAACATATAAATATCCGAAACTTTATTTTATTAACAATTAATGATTTGTTATCGTTTTGAATGAAATCAAAAATAAGTTTTAGTAAATTGTGGTTTATCATTTATTTAAAAAAATTTTATGGAAGAAATAGAAATCCCCACAGAAGGTTTAAGCGATGAGATCAACGATAAAGCAGGAGAGGCTACTGAAAGGAAAGAAATGAAATGGGTCTTGTTTGTCGCCATTTCCACTGCACTGATGGCCGTGTTTGCGGCTATTGGCGGATTAATGGCGGGCCATTATTCTGAAGACGCCATGAGGCACCAGATAAAAGCATCTGATCAATGGGCCTTTTATCAGGCCAAAGGTATCAAAGCAGATATACGTGAATTACAGCCACAGCTTTTCCCCGGAAGTTTGGCATCTGATTCTTTAAGGGCACAACAGGCAGAGATCATGAAAAAAGCCAAAGAAGAAGAAGAAGAATCAGAAGTGGCAGCAAGCAAACATGAGTTATTGGCACCCGCTGTTACTTTACTGCAAATATCCATTGCGATATCCGCCATTGCGATCATTACCAATAAGAAATTTTTGTGGCTCTCGGGAATAGCGCTTGCTGCAGCCGGGCTCATATTTTTTGTTTGGGCCTTAGTGTCCTAAGGAGCAACAACAGATTTTGTCTGTAGTGTATTTGCGCTAAAATACCCTAAAGCGCCGCCTTGCATATTTGTCACTGGGTTACCGGGAGCTGCACTCTGACTGCTTCCGGTAGCACTTTGATCCAGGCTGTACCAATACTCGTATACGCTCTTATCGATACATTGCATATCAACCTTTACGCTATCTCCCGAAACTATTTTTTTATTATAGGTTGTGGTATCATCAGCTCCAAAATTATTTAGCTCTATAGTAACTTTATTGCCATCTGTATAATCATCGTTTCCTGCATAAATAGTCTGTTGCTCTATTCCATTTATATATTCAACAAAGCGGTAACTATTTCCTTTGCCAAGAGGATCTTTATATTGAACATTCGCTACCTTTTTTGAAGAGCCGAAGGAAGCATCTGTTGTAATAAAAAGGCTGTCGAACGGAACTTTTACCGGCATAGTGGAAACAGCTGAGAATAATTGTCCCGCAATATTTACGTTCAATGTATAACTATGATTTTGCTGGCCCACTAAGGTTGCCGATTGATAAACACCACTATCTGTCGCCACAAACGTAGTGACAACACCGCTATCATCCGTAACCGTTACTATGGCACCAGTTATTCCTATAAAATTATTGTTGGAATAAAAATCTTTTGTCTGGCTTATTAGCACTTGCGCAGTGCCAACCGAATCAGTGATCGTTCCCTCAATAACATATTTTGGTGGCACACTGCCCAAATCCAATGTTATCACTTTTTTGCAGGAGCCCAATATGCTTAGTAGAAAAAATAACGAACAAATTTTTATACAATATTTCATCGCTATTAAAATTTAAAATTATAAGAAATTGACGGAACCATTTTAAACAGTGAAGTCTTAACGGCTTCTGTTTCGTCCGGATTTGTTGTGCTTTGCTGAAAGTCTATACTATAAGCATTCGCTCTTCCGTAAGCATTATACAAACTGAAATTTAACTCGGAAGAATAATGTTTATGTTTTTTTAACTGACAGGTCGCACTCAGATCTAACCGGTTATAATCGGGAAATCTATTTTGATTACGGCCCGTATAATAAAATACCGGCTGGCCGCTTATAATATATTTACCCGAAGGATAAGTAACCGCATCGCCTGTATAATAAACCCAGTTAGCAGAAAAGGACCATTTCTCATTTCGTTTATACATCAGCACAATTGCAATATCATGTGTACGATCCTGCGTGGCGTTGTACCATTGATTATTATTAATGCCGTCTATTTTTCTTTCCGATTTTGATAAAGTATAACTTACCCAGCCCGTTACTTTTCCTACTTTCTTTTTAAATAACATTTCGACTCCGTAAGCTCTTCCTTTACCAAAAAGCAATTGCGTTTCAATCGGATCATTCGTATATACATTTGCTCCATCACGATAGTCAATTTGATTTTGCATTGTTTTATAGTAGGTCTCAAGCGTTAGCTCATATTTATTATCAGCTAAGTTTTTATAATAACCCAAAGCAACCTGATCAGAAATTTCCGGTTTAATTATATTTGTACTTGCTATCCACTTGTCTGTCGGCAATGCTGCAGTAGAATTAGAAATGAGGTGAAGGTTTTGAACATTTCTTACATAAGACGCTTTGATCGAAGTAGAACTATTGAACACATAACTGATCGCTAATCTTGGTTCCAGGTTAAAATATGTTTTTACAAATTGTCCGGCGGTATAGTGTAGTGTATCTGTTACTTTACCTGTGCTGTCGATGTTATAAAAATCGCCTTTGCCTAATATGCTGAAAGCGGTCATCCTTGCACCGTAAGTAACATTTATTTTTTCGGAAGCCTGCCAGGTATTACTTACATATACCGCATTCTCCCATGAATACCTGTTTTGCAAACTACTGCTATTAACACTTGATGTTGCTGCTGATGTTACGTCTCCCGGCCGCATCGTATGATAAATACTATTGAAGCCGAAACGTATCGAATTTTTATTATTCAGGTACAATTGAAGATCCTGTTTAAGATTCCAGTCTTGTATTTGAGAAAAAATATTTGCATTGATCGCTCCGCTGTTGATAGTAATTTTATCATCGTAATCACTATATATCAAAGAAGTATTAGAAAAAAGCTTGTCATTGAAAATATGATTCCATCTTAAAGTAGCGGTCGTGTTTCCCCAATTTAAGCCGAAGGTATTTCCAAAGCCTAACTGATCTCTTCCAAAATAACCGGATAGAAAGAGTTTGTCATTTTTACCTAACTCATAATTCATTTTGGCATTGAAATCGTAAAAGTAAAGCTGGTCCTTATTGATGGTTGAATCTTTCGACAGCTTAAGAAAAACATCCGCATACGTTCTTCTTCCAGAAATCAAAAAAGATGATTTGCCTTTTTGTATCGGGCCCTCTACATTTAATTTAGCAGAGATAATTCCTACACCCCCACTTACCTTATAATCCTGGTTATTACCATCATTCATTTTTACATCCACAACGGATGATAAACGGCCGCCATATTCTGCGGGCATTCCTCCTTTGTACACTGTTACATCTTTAACCGCATCTGGATTGAAAGTAGAGAAAAAACCCAAAAGGTGAGATGCATTGTACACAGGAGCTTCATCCAACAAAATAAGGTTTTGGTCTGCCGCGCCACCACGCACATAAAAACCACTACTGCCGTCTCCGGCAGATTTAATGCCCGGTAATAATTGTATCGCTTTTAAAATATCTCTTTCGCCAAACAATGCCGGGATACTTTTTATTTCACCCATCGTTAATTTCTCAACGCCCATTTGCGGACTGGTGATACTTCTTCCTTTGGGTACCGATGTTATCGTCACTTCTGACATCTGTGCCAATGCTTCCGATAAAAGAATCTCTAGTTTAACATTTTTATCAAGCGTCACATTTTTTATGGTGGGCGCTAAGCCGACAGACGTGATCTCAACAGTATAAGTTCCCTGCGGCAACGTAATAGAAAAAAAACCATACTCATTACTGGTAGTGCCGAAATTTGTATTCAGTATTTTTATTGATGCGCCGATCAATGTTTCTCCTGTTTTTTGCGCAGTAACCGTTCCGCTGATGGTGAATTTTTCCTGTGCTTTTACTGCCATGCATATGGTAATAAACAGTACACATAAAATAAGTTTTGTTATTTTCATTCAGTTGATATTTATCCTTACTGTTATTATTTATTTTTTAATGGCCGCAGAAGATGTTCCATGCCATTTAATTTTATTTCATAGATCGTTTCTAATAATATACCCAACCTTCCTTTCGGAAATCCTTTTCGTTGAAACCATTCCAAATAATGGACAGGCAAATCGCACAATAACCTATCCTTATATTTTCCAAAAGGCATTTGCATACGAACCAATTCCAATAATAATTCCGGGTCTGCTTTCGGTTCTTCCAATGCTCAAAATTTTTTGCTAAGTTAAATGTATAATTTATGCTAATAACATTCAACATAAACATAATGGGTTTTTGTGATGTCAGGTAGGATTGGTTTTTAAACGGATAGTTAAAATAATCCCGGTTGCATGAACTGCGGTTTCTTTAAGTGCAAATTATCAATGTCATTTAGTTTGTCCACCAGATAAACTGTTAGTTCGGGGGATAATGCTTCATTGTGCATATGCATAAAGAAATACAATTCTTCTATGCCATTGTCGAGCCAGTATTTTATCCTTTCTACCCATTCATCTATTCTTACATAATCTGTTGGATGCAGACTATTGCCAACATATCGAATAAATGTTTTCGGTATGGTCATTTCCATGTGCGCACAATCGCGCTTTCCTGCTGTATCTGTGATGACGGCTCCGATATGTAAATGCCGAAGCGTATCAAACAACTCTTTTCTTATCGCTGCATCAGAAAACCACAATGGATGCCGGACCTCGAGAAAAAACTGCAGGTCTGTTGGCAATGATGCTAAATACTTAAATAATTTTTCTTTCCCTGCGGGAGAATATTTTTCACTTATTTGTAAAAAGACGGGTCCTAGGTTTTCTTTAAATGCCAGGATCCCTTCCAGAAAAGAAGTGGTTAAATCATCCGCTTTTGTGAACCCGCTGTAGTGACTGATTATTTGTGGAACTTTCGGACAGAATTTGAAATCCAATCCTTTTGCTTTCGCGGCCCATTTGGCAATGGCTTCCGGTTCGTATATTTTATAATGCGTGGCATTTAATTCTATAGAATTATAATGTTTGACATACTGCTCTAGAAAATTACTTTCTTTTGTTCCCTTCGGATAAATTTTCCCGAGCCATTCCTTTCTTCCCCATTTTGCACAACCAATATATATCGAAGGTGCTTTTATTTTTTCGCCTTTTAAAACCAACTTATTTTGTACCGGATCTACAGGCAAAGAAAAATCGACCTGTGCTAATTCTTCCGTAGTAACTTTTCCAAATTCCATGATACTGTTCTTTTAGAAAGCGGGGGCCTATCTTCCAAAATCATCTTGCACCCGTATGATATCATCCTCATCAGAAGGGTGGTCGCCTTTTGTATGTTGCCATATTTCTGCAACAATTCCCCATTGGCCGGTTCCGACCAAACGATGCCTTTCCCCTTGCTTTAACTGAATAATATCTCCTGGCTTTAAAACGTGGTGGTCTTTTTCTTCATCGGTATCACTGGTGACAACGTCAGCTTTTCCACCGATCAGCTTCCATATTTCTGCGCGGCGATGATGATATTGCCAGCTCAGCCTTTTCTGCGGTGCTACTACTAAAATTTTGGGGCTTAATATTTCCGAGATCAGCAGATCTTCTTTTTTTAAATGAGGAAAATAGGTAGCAATGAAAAGTTCTGCCTGGTCTTCGTCAATTACAAAAAAGCCACCCCAGGGCCGGGCACTATCCTGTTTTATGATCCTAAACTTTAATTCTTTCAGATATTTTTCTACATCGATGAAAACATCCTCTTTACTAATGTGAGCGTTATAAAAAAGAGTCATATAAATTGTTATTTCTATCTACCCATGTAAACCATTAGTATCTGTACATCACTCGGATTAACTCCTGAAATTCTTGATGCCTGTCCTAATGTTTGTGGTTTTATTTTAGTGAATTTTTGTCTTGCTTCGTTGGATAAGGAAACTAATTTATCATAATTAAAATTATCCGGAATATGCAGATCCTCTAGCTGGCTCATTTTGGCAACCAGCTCTTTTTCTTTTTCAATATAAGTATCGTACTTAATTTGGATTTCGGCCTGTTCGATTGAAAACCTGTCAAAACCCTCTAACGCTTTTTTTACTTTTGGGATGGCTTCAACCATGTCTTTTAAAGACACATTCGGCCTTCTTAAAACCTGGGCTGTTTTTTGTCTGCTTACTAACGGTGACGAATGTACGCTTTCAAGCATGTCATTCGCTTCGTCGGGTTCCAGGTTTAAAGTATTGATAATATCTTTTACTTTTTCTACTGCTTCTCTTTTTAAGATCACTTTATCCATTCTTTCCTGTGAAGCAAGTCCCAGGCGGTAACTTTTTTCTGTAAGCCTTAGATCTGCATTATCCTGGCGCAATAAGGTCCTGAATTCTGCCCGGCTTGTAAACATTCTATACGGTTCATCAGTACCCTTATTAATTAGGTCATCGATCAGCACGCCGATATACGCTTCGCTTCTTTTCAAAACGAATGGCTCTAGTTCAAATGCGCTTTGGTGCGCATTGATACCTGCCATTAATCCCTGACAAGCAGCTTCTTCATAACCTGTGGTTCCGTTTATCTGGCCGGCAAAGAATAAGTTCTTTATCAACTTGGTTTCTAAGGTGAATTTTAATTGAGTAGGGGGAAAATAATCATATTCAATAGCGTAACCCGGTCTGAACATTCTTACATTCTCAAATCCTGCAACCTGCTTAAGTGCTTGAAGCTGAACATCTTCTGATAAAGAGGTCGAAAACCCGTTAACATATATTTCTATCGTATTAAAGCCCTCGGGCTCAACAAACAATTGGTGGCGATCTCTTTCAGCAAAGCGGTTGATCTTATCTTCTATACTAGGACAGTATCTTGGTCCCGAACCCTGAATTCTTCCTTGGTACATTGGGCTCTTATCAAATCCACTTTTCAATAGTTCATGAACCTTATCATTGGTGTAGGTGATCCAGCAACTTTTTTGTTGTTCCGGTTTAAGCCTTTCAATATCCAGGAAGCTAAATCCAATTATATCCTCATCTCCCTTTTGTTCTTCCATTTTAGAATAATCAAGGCTTCTTCCGTCAATTCTTGGAGGCGTTCCTGTTTTTAGCCTATTGCTTTCAAAACCAAGCGAGACCAATTGTTCCGTTATACCTGTTGCGGCTTTTTCTGCAGCTCTGCCACCTCCAAAGTTTTTTTCGCCGATATGAATAACCCCATTAAGGAAAGTTCCATTAGTGAGTACTACAGATTTTGCTTTAATATCATGTCCTAAACCTGTTTTAACGCCACAAACCCTACCGTCTTTTATAACCAATCCATTGACCATGTCCTGGTAAAAATCTACATTCGGTGTGTTCTCCAACATTTCCCTCCATTTGCCCGCAAACAACATTCTATCGCTTTGAGCTCTCGGACTCCACATAGCTGGCCCTTTAGAAACGTTCAGCATCCTGAACTGTATCATGCTTTGATCGGTAACAATGCCACTGTATCCGCCCATGGCATCTATTTCTCTTACAATTTGCCCTTTTGCTATTCCGCCCATGGCAGGATTACAACTCATCTGTGCGATGGTCTGCATATTCATAGTAATGAGCAGTACTTTACTGCCTAGATTGGCAGCTGCAGCTGCAGCTTCGCATCCGGCATGGCCAGCACCAACAACTATTATATCATATTCGGGAAACATGGCTGCAAAGATAGCAATAGTAAAAAGCTTTTTAAAATACCATATTAAGTAATGCTCCACGTGGAGCGTAGGGAAGAGCCTCTGATCGAATGTTCCACGTGGAACATTATCGGAGGTAGAGCTGGAGATATTTATCTTCCATCGACCTCATGGTCTTTTCATCAGCCAAAGTCTTGTCCTTATAGCCGCAGAGGTGAAGTACCCCATGAAAGATCACGCGATGCAATTCGCTCTTGATAGTAACCCCTAATAGATTCGCATTATCCCTTACCCGGTCGATGCTTATGTAAATTTCACCTTGTATCTTATTTTTATCTGAAGAAAGGTTGAAGGTTACAATATCTGTAAAGTAATCGTGGTTGAGAAACTGCTTATTGATATCCAGCAAATATGTATCTGAACAAAAAACGTAAGTCAAAGATGTGACCACTTTCTTCTCCCGTTTAAAAACATTTTTAATGAATGCTTTCAATTCCGTTCGTTTTGCAAGCGTAATTGTTCTGTCAATATAAAAAAATTGAATTTCCATGCTTAATTTTATAAAATCGAAATTATAGAACAATAATGAATGAATACTTTTGTAACGAATTAAATAGCCGGAAATGCAGAAACGTCTCTCAGAAATTAAAGTGGGGAAAACAGTTATTATAACGGCTTTTGAAAAAGACGATATTTTTTTAAAACTGATGGAAATGGGTTGTGTACCCGGAGAAACAATCATTGTCGATCAAGTTGCACCTTTAGGTGATCCAATATCTATTTTAGTGGCTGGTTATAACCTTAGCTTACGCTTAAATGAAGCAGAAAATATTTGGGTAGAAGAAGTGCTGCTTGAAAAGAATAAAATTTAATAATTAGTTGATAGTCATTAATTTATGAAAATAGGATTATACTTTGGTTCCTTTAATCCTATTCATATTGGCCACCTTATTATTGCAAAACACATAACCAATACTATACCTCTTCAAAAAGTTTGGTTCGTAGTATCTCCACAAAATCCATTTAAACAATCAGCCTCTTTATTAAATGAATATGATCGTTTACATCTCATCAATATTTCAATCGAAGGGGAAAGCAACTTAAGGACATCTAATGTAGAATTTAGTCTACCTAAACCATCTTATACAGTCGACACATTAACCTACTTAAAAGAAAAATTTCCGGAACACGAATTTTCTATAATAATGGGAAGCGACAGTTTTTCTAATATCACCAAATGGAAAAATTATGAGGTCATTTTAAAAAATCATCTCCTGTATATCTATAAACGCCCCGGGTTTGAAATAGATAATTCCATAACCAAAAACTTTGAAATCGTAGATGCTCCCTTATTAGAAATTTCGTCTACCCATATACGTGAGTTAATTAAAAAAGGTAAATCTATAAAATATTTAGTTCCCGATATAGTAAAAGAAGAAATTGAGAGAAATAGCTATTACAAATAGGCCCTAAAATATCCAGCCTAATAACAAACAAAATAATACTACAACCGGAGCCGGAATTTTTGTAAAATTAAGAATAAGGAAAGTGGCTACAATAACTGAAATGTTCAAACAGCTGATCTTACTAAAAGACATGATGGAAACATCTTTTAATAAATAAAAAGTAGCGGCAAACATTAAACCAACTACAACCGCATTGATCCCTTCAAGTGCGCGATAGACCACCACATATTTTTTGAAATACTGCCAGACGGGAAAGAAAAATAATACCAATAAAGCACTGGGTAAAAAAATGGCAATCGTCCCAATAAGACAACCTAGCAACTGCATATTTTTTCCTTCATCTTTCAATGCAATACCCCCGGTGTAAGACGCAATAGCAAATATTGGTCCTGGGATAGCTCTTACCATACCTGCACCAGTTAATAACTCATCTCTGTCTATCCTTATTATTTTTTCTTTACTATCAGCAAATTTCGCGTCTGTAGGCCTTGCAACGTACTGATCCAATATCATCGGAATCAACACATCACCACCTCCAAAAACAAAACTCCCAAATCGATAAAAGTTTTCAAATAAGTTATATGCTTTTCTGTGTTCCCAATTATTCTTTCTGGCAGATTCACTCAAAAAACCAGCGATGATAAATATCAAAACAAACAACCAAATATTAGTCCACCTAATATGCCTTGGCCTTATCACTTCTTTTTCGGGAATACGCTTACTACTAAAATTTGTTGCAATACCACCAAAAACAATTAACAAGGGAAATACCCAAGGTGTCTTAAACAATAAATAAGTAACTGTTAAGGAAACAACCATTATTATCTGCGTGATCAAATTATTAACAGATATCTTAAAAGCCCTTACAGCAGCAAATACTAAAAAACCGATTGCCATCGGTTGTATAAACTGAAAAAAACTATTTTGCAAATTAACAGTTCCAATTGCAGCAACTAAAAAGGATAATGCACTCATCACAATACAAGCTGGAGCTATCCAAACAATCAATGTAAGAACCGCTAATACAACACCTCCTTTTTTATATCCAATAAGTGTAATAGTTTGTGTGGAAGACGCGCCAGGTAACATTTGACAAAAAGAAACATACTCCATCAACTCTTCTTCTGTAATATCATTTCTTCTTTCTACAAAAGTTTTCATCATCATACCAAAATGCCCCGGTCCGCCAAAAGCAGTTATACTATGAAATAAAACAGTCTTTAAAAAAGATATTTGACGAAGCAATCTCATTAGCTAAAATAAAATATAATTGACAACTTAAAAATTCAATAATTTGAACGGCAATTATAAACCATATTGCGCACTGATTGCCAACATCCTTTCAATTGGTTTTCTGGCAGCTATTCTTAATTGTTCATCCATTTTAATTTCAGGAAGTTCGTATTCCATACATAAATACAATTTTTCCAGCGTATTCAATTTCATATATGGACAATCATTACAAGCACAATTATTTGTTGGCGGGGCGGGAATAAATATCTTATTGGGGCTATCCTTTTGCATCTGGTGTAAAATCCCTGTTTCAGTAACAACTATAAATTCTGTGGCTTCACTCTTCCTTGAATAATTTAACAAACCCGTTGTACTACCAATATAGTCCGCAACACTTAAAACGGCTTCTTCACATTCAGGATGAGCAATTACTTTAGCATTTTTATGGCGGATCTTTAATTTAGTTATTTTTTCAAGGCTGAAGATCTCATGTACCATACAGGCCCCATTCCATAAAATCATATTCCTTCCTGTCTTTTTATTTAAGTAAGCCCCGAGATTTTTATCCGGAGCAAAAATTATTTTTTGCTCTTTCGGTAAACTTTCAATGATAGTTTGCGCATTACTGCTCGTGCAAATAATATCACTTAAAGCTTTCATTCCTGCAGAGCAATTAATGTAAGTAATAACAATATGATCTGGGTACTT
Organism: Ferruginibacter sp.; assembly: GCA_035485735.1. GTDB lineage: Bacteria > Bacteroidota > Bacteroidia > Chitinophagales > Chitinophagaceae > Ferruginibacter. The sequence continues at coordinate 42,072 of DATHNS010000025.1, read as the reverse complement.
ATCTCTAAATTGTTTAAACAAAGCTGGTGGTGCAGAATCGCTCAAAGAACAACCTGCTTTAAGATCAGGTAATAAAACCTTTTTACCAGGATTTAATATTTTAGCTGTTTCCGCCATAAAATGAACTCCGGCAAAAACTATCATATCTGCATTTGTTTTCGCCGCTTCCTGCGCTAATCCTAAGCTATCTCCTATAAAATCAGCAACATCCTGAATATCCGGCTCTTGATAATAATGCGCTAAAACAATAGCGTTCTTTTCTTTTTTAAGTCTTTTTATTTCAGCAAACAGCTCAAGCTTACTATCAATATCAATATCTAAAAATCCCGCATCCTTAATTTTTTCTTTTGCGATGTTAATATCTTGCATAATAGATTTTAATAATTTTTATTTCTAAAATAACTTACTACTATTAGGGCTGTGGATTTGTGGACAGAAATTTTTTGTAAAACTTGTAATCTCCAAAATTACTAATTATCCACTTCTACCCACAACCAATTAACATAATTATTAATGGATATATAAACTTCTATAACAAGCTTTTTGTTCTATTTTATTAATTTTTAAACATACCTTAATAAAAAAGACAGAGGATAACAAAAAGATAGTATTGAATATCTTCTATGTTAAAAGGATACCTGATAAATTATATTTTATTAACGGCCTTAATGAATTTACTCTTTTAAGTTATTAGTTCTGCTCAAAATCCCCCCTGTTTCTACAATCAGAAAATGTGCTTATTAACAGAAAAACGCCATTATTAACACAGGTATGTTGATAGCCAGATTCGTTTATTCTTAAAATGGCATTGGCAGCGTAAAAATGTAATAGCTTATGAATCATCATATTTTCATAATAATATACATATTTACCCTATTTTTGCCGTCAATTTTAATTAATACGAGCAATGCAGATTATACAAAATATCCGTGATAAAGGTGCAGCAATTGTAATTGCAGTAATAGCACTTAGTTTAATTGGTTTTATATTAATGGATGCTAAACAAGGGAGTAATCGCATGTTTAGCGGAGCAAACTCATCGGTTGGTAAAGTTAATGGACAGGCAATAGATAATACAGCGTTTGCCAAACGTTTAAAAGAAACAGAAGATCAGGAAGAACAGCAAACCGGACATGCGGTAAGCGGCGACCAGGTTTATGAGTTAAGAGAAAACGTTTGGAATCAAATGGTAAAGGAAAATGTTCTTTTGAGCGAGTTTGATAAACTTGGCCTTACTTTTTCACCAAAAGAACTGGTTACTATACTATATAGTAGTGAAGATGCACCTGCAGCATTAAGACAGGCATTTACCGATAAAAATACAGGGCAATACGATGTTGCAAAAGTTCAGCAATGGTGGGCAGAGGCAAAAAAATCAAAAGGTTTACAAAGAGAATCTCTTGAATCGCAAATAATAGATCCGATAAAAATGAACGCGCTCTTTGTTAAATATAGCTCTTTGATCGCTGCAAGCGCCTATATTCCAACATGGATGAAGCAAAAGCAAAATGCAGAAAATAAAACCTTCGCATCCATTTCTTATGTAGCCGTTCCTTATAACTTGATCAATGATAGTTCGGAGGTAGTAACCGACCAGGATATAACAGATTATCTTCAAAAAAATAAAGAAAAATACAAACAGGATGGTGGCCGTAAAATGGCTTACGTTGCATTCAGCGGAAATCCAAGCGCTACGGATACCGCAAAAACGTTACAATCGGTTTCGGATCTAAAAAGTGCTTTTGCTGCAACGACTACAGATACCAGTGCACAACTTTTCCTTGAAAGAAATATATCGACTACAGATTTTTCGGATGCATATACAGTGAAATCAAACCTGTCTATGTTACCAAAAGATTCTATAACAACTTTGCCTCTTGGTAAAGTGTACGGCCCTTACGAAGACCGCGGAAATTTTGTGTTAGCAAAAATGTTAGCGACAAGGGTACTACCAGATAGCGTAAAATGCAGGCACATATTAATTGCTACCGTTGATCCTCAAAGTCAGCAGCCAACATTAGATGATAGCGTAGCGCATAAACGTGCAGATAGTATTGCAGCAGCTATACAAGGCGGAGCCGATTTTAATGAAATGGTATTAAAATATAGCGACGATCCGGGAAGCAAAGACAAAAAAGGAGAATATACTTTTACTGCAGACCAGTTTACCGGTTTAACCAGAGAATTTGCAGAAACGATTTTTTACGGAAAAACAGGGGATAAAAAAGTAGTACATACACAATTGGGCTGGCATTATATTGAAGTCCTGGATCAAAAAGATTTTGAACCGGCGTATAAAATTGCCTACATGTCGAGACAGGTTTTGGCGAGTGATGAAACAACAACAGCTGCAAGTACCGCTGCTACCAAATTATCAGGAGAAGCAAAAGATCAGCAAAGCTTTAATGCGTATGTTGCTAAAAACGGGTTGACCGAAATAAATTCTAATTCTGTAGTTGGAGAAAATGATTTCCAGATAGGAAACCTACAGGATGCAAGACAAGTAGTAAAATGGGCATTCGGTGCAAAAGAAGGGGAAGTGAGCGATGCCTTTAGTGTAGGCGATCAATTTGTTGTGGCAATCGTTACTAAAATAGTTCCTGAAGGATTACCTGATGCCGCAACAGCCAGGCCAATGGTTGAAAATATTATCCGGAATAATAAAAAAGCAGACGAGATCATTAAGAAATTAGGAAGCTCGCCCACCTTACAGTCAGCATCTGCGGCTTACGGAAGGCCTATTGCAACAGCAGGTGCGGATTCTTCTTTAACCTTTGCATCTCAAATCATAAATGGTGTGGGCCAGGAGCCGCAGTTAATAGGCGCTTCTTTTAACAAAGCTTATCAAACAGCTGTATCGGCGCCGATTGCAGGCCTAAACGCAGTTTATGTAATTAAAATAAACAGTTTTGGTACCAAACCCGATGATGCTCCTGAAGTTGCAGCACAGCAAGCGCTCGATCAAATGAGAACCTTAATGCAACAAAAATCTTACGAGTGGTTTGACGGATTGAAAAAAGCAGCAACGATCAAAGACGAAAGAAGTAAAATTTATTAGTAAAAAAATTATTATAGTTTGAAACCGGGCAAAAAGCCCGGTTTTTTTATTAATGATCATTTCCATTTCTCGAAAACTGTGTATAGTGAAAACCCCGGTATTTGTGTTAAATTTGTACAGAAGAAAAATATGAATAATGGAAGAAACAATCGTTAATAAAGTATCAGAAAGTTTACTGATGACGTTGGATCTGGAGGACTTTTATCCAAAAGAGCCGATTGCATTGTTTGACCTGAAGGACTATTTATTTATGGGTTTGATATTGAAAGAAAAAGATTTTAGAGAAGCGCTTAAAAATCTTGATCTTGAAAAATATACCAATAAACTGGTTGCGGTTACCTGCAGCGCAGATGCGGTAATACCTATGTGGGCGTATATGTTGGCGGCAACTTATTTGCAGCCGGTTGCAAAAGAAGTCGTTTTCGGAAATGAAGAAGAATTAAAACAGCAATTATTATTAAAAAATATTTCGCAATTGCCTGTCAGTGATTTTATTGATAAAAGAGTTGTGATAAAAGGCTGTGGGGAATTACCTATTGGCGAAGCTGCCTATCTTGAGGCCACCAAAAAATTAAGGCCGGTTGCTAAAAGTATTATGTACGGCGAGCCCTGCAGTACCGTACCAATTTACAAACAGAAGTAAATTCTTTCTATCTTCACGCTACAAAATCACCTATAATTTTTAATGCTTAAAGCTATATTACAAGGTCTGGGAATTAGTATGATCTTGCTTTTTTCTGTTGGCCCGGTGATCTTTGCTATCATTAAGCAAAGTATTACGAATGGTCGTGCAGGAGGGTTTAGTTTTGTTGCCGGTGTTTGGGCAAGTGATCTTTTATGGGTTATCCTAAGCAATGCCTTTTCACAATTGGTAAGCGAATTATTGAGCATTCAAAATACTATCAGTTTTGTTGGAAGTCTTTTTTTAATTGGAATGGGTGTTTTTTTCTTTTTCTTTAAGAAACAAAAACTGCGTTCCGAACAGGAAGCTTCTATAAAAATAACCAGTGGCACTCATGCCCGGTTGGCTCTTTCGGGCTTTTTAATAAATACATTGAATCCGGCTGTTATTCTTTTTTGGTTAACGACAGCCACAGCCTTATCTCTCAACAATAGCGTTCAAGACCGGGTTATTATTTTTTCTACCTGCCTCATTTTGAATATGAGCGCCGATGCGCTAAAAGTTATCCTGGCAGGAAAATTGCGTGATAAGCTAACCGACAGAATCATTGGGCTCATCAATAGATTTTCCGGTTTACTTTTTATGATATTTGGTTTGGTGTTGATGATCAATGTTTTTTATTCCATACACAAACGTTAACGAGCCGTTTGTATTTAGCTACCTCTAGATTCTCTTATTTTGTAGTATGAAAAGATTATTGCTATTTATATTGCTGCTTATTTCGGGCAAAGTATTTTCTCAGGCATCAGATTTTATTTTGTTGCAAAAACACAAACAAACAATTGCTTCCTTTTATAAAGGGAATGAAATTTCTTTTGTAACAATAGCCGGCGCAGCCATTGATGCACAAATCACTGCAATAAGAAATGATACGATTTTTTTAGCTCAGTATATTGTACAACAAGTGCCGACTACAGCCGGTGTAAATATGTTGGATACGCTTGGAAGTTATCCTTATCAATTTAACTACCGAGATATAAAATCGATCAATTTAGGAGGAAGGCATTTTAATTTTTCTGCAAGCGGAGCCAGCTTATTTGGTGGCGGTATATTACTGGCCGTTGGAAGTGGCGTCGTTTATCTTGCAGATAGAAAAGATTTTAGCCCTCTATTACTTATTGCTGGCGCAGCTTTGGCCACCGTAGGTTATTTTTTAAGTAGAAATAGCAGCGATGGAACAACGATCGGAAGAAAATATAAACTTGCTTACATTGATGTAACCAGTGATAAAAAGCCGTAAATATTTATATTGCAGCATAATTCAAATCAGGTGATGCAAAAGATCGGACGTTTTTTATTAAAATTATTCCTTTGGCTTTTTTTTCTTCAGCTCGCCTATATATTTTTTTGTAAATGGATCAATCCTCCCATTACACTTACACAATTAAGCAGCGTATTTCATGGGTATGGTTTACATCGCGATTATGTTAATTATGATCAAATGAGCCCGAATATAAAATTGGCTGTTATGGCGAGTGAGGACCAGTTATTTCCTACCAACAATGGATTTAATATCGATGCGATAGAAAAAGCAATTCAATACAATAAAACGCATTCTAAAAGAACACATGGTGCCAGTACGATCAGTCAGCAGGTAGCCAAAAATGTTTTTCTCTGGCAGGGCAGAAGTTATATTCGCAAGGGGCTTGAAGTGTATTTTACTTTTATGATCGAGCATATCTGGGGTAAAAAAAGAATATTGGAAATGTATTTGAATGTGGCCGAAATGGGCAAAGGTGTTTTTGGTGTTCAGGCTGCCTCCCGAAGAAATTTTAATAAAAATGCCAAAGACCTGTCAAGGTCAGAAGCGGCAATGATAGCAGCTTGTCTACCTAATCCTAAAGTATATACGATCAAACCACTCAGCAGGTATGTGGCCAATCGCTATGGAGATATCATGGTACAAATGGACGATTTACATACGGCGCCGGATATAGAAAAACTGATACAATAATCCTATTTTGAAATCCGGAATAAAAATTCTTATGGGGAAGAATGGTTATACAAAATTAAGAATAGTGTTGGGCTTGTAATATATTTGGGTAATCAAGATAAAAAATGGAGACAGATTTTTTAGTAATAGGCTCGGGAATAGCGGGGTTGACGTATGCACTAAAAGTAGCGCAAGACTGTCCGGATAAAACTATCACCATACTTACCAAAGCGCAAAGCGATGAAACAAACACGAAGTATGCACAAGGCGGTATAGCGGCAGTCATGGATTTCGACAAAGATAGTTTTGACAAACATATTGAAGATACGTTGATCGCTGGCGACGGATTATGCAATAAAGACATTGTGGAAATTGTAGTAAAAGAAGGTGTTGATAGGATAAAAGAAATTATCAGCTGGGGCGTGCAATTTGATAAAGAACCCGATGGCGATTTTAAATTAGGTAAAGAAGGTGGCCACAGCGAGTTCAGAATATTGCACCATAAAGATGTAACTGGTAAAGAAATGGAACGGGCCTTACTGGAAGCAATTAAAAAGAAGCCCAATATTCAACTGATCAGCCATTGTTATGTGCTTGATATCATCACACAACATCACTTAGGTTTTTTAGTTACCAAATCAACACCAGATATTGAATGTTTTGGCGTGTATGTATTAAACCTTAACAGTAAGAAAATAGAAAAGATCATCGCTAAAATTACTTTGCTCGCATCAGGAGGTAATGGACAGGTGTATCGCACAACAACCAATCCTGCCATCGCAACAGGCGATGGAGTAGCAATGGTTTACAGAGCGAAGGGAAGAATTGAAAATATGGAATTCATTCAGTTTCATCCAACGGCTTTATATGAGCCGGGAGTACGCGGACAATCTTTTTTAATTACGGAAGCGGTGCGTGGTGATGGAGGTGTATTGCGCAATCATATCGGAGATGCTTTTATGGAGCGATATGATCCAAGAAAAGATCTGGCACCGAGAGATATTGTGGCAAGAGCGATCGACAATGAAATGAAAATTAGCGGTACAGAATTTATGTACCTTGATTGCAGGCATTTTACTAAAGAAAAATTCACCGAACATTTCCCGAACATTTATGAAAAATGTTTAAGTCTTGGTATTGATATTACAAAAGATATGATACCCATTGCTCCGGCTGCACATTACAGCTGTGGCGGGATTAAAACTGATGAATGGGGAAGGACATCTATTAATAATTTATATGCAGCAGGAGAATGTGCCTGTACAGGTTTACATGGAGCCAACCGTTTAGCGAGCAATAGCCTGCTGGAAGCAATGGTATTTGCACACAGGGCATATACCGATGCCGTAAAAAAAATAGATCGTGCAAACATTGCAAGAGATTGGTCAGCCGTTCCTGACTGGAACGCAGCTGGTACCAATGCCCCTAAAGAAATGATCCTTATCACACAGAGCTTAAAAGAAATGAAATTGTTAATGAGTGATTACGTGGGTATTGTTAGGAACAATGAACGTTTACACAGGGCCAATAAAAGATTAGATCTGTTACATGAAGAAACAGAAGCGCTTTATGAAAAAACAGAAGTATCCCCACAGTTATGTGAACTTAGAAATATGATAACAGTTGCGTATCTAATTGTAAAATGTGCAGAATTCAGGCATGAAAGCAGAGGACTGCATTACAACACAGACTTTTTAAATAAGAATAGCAGGCCGCAAAATATCGTACTATAGGTCGCTCTTCATTCACAATTGATTAATAATAAAAGCCGTATTTTTATCGCCTTAACATCCTTGAAAGAATGTTTTATATACTTTACGGCTTTTTGTATCTCCTCTCGCTGCTGCCTTTTTTCATGCTGTACTTTATTTCCGATGGATTATATTTTTTGGCATACTATGTTGTTGGCTATAGAAAAAAAGTTGTGATGCACAATCTTTCGATCGCCTTTCCAGAAAAAACACTGCTAGAAAGAAAAAGAATAGCCAAAGGGTTTTATAAAAACTTTTGTGATTACATAGTCGAGTCTATCAAATTGTTGTCAATGAATGACAGAGTTTTTGATAAGGTGTGTAAGGGGGATTTTTCGATAGTAGATAAATTAGCCAGAGAAGGAAAAAATATTCAGATACATGGCGGCCATCAATTCAATTTTGAATATTGTAATTTAGTTACAGCAAGAAATACACATGAAATTCCTTTCGTTGGTGTATATATGCCGATAACAAATAAATTGTTCAATAAGGTTATCTATAAAATAAGGGCGCGGTATGGAACAGAATTGATCTCCAGGCATGACTTTAAAAAATATTATCGCGCTTTATTAAAACGGCGTTATGTAATGACGTTAGGGGCAGATCAAAATCCGGGCTACGTGAACATCCAATATTGGTTGAATTTTTTCGGCAAGCCTGCACCTTTTGTAACGGGTCCAGAAAAAGGAGCTGTTGCAAATAACCTGGCAGTTGTTTTTATTCAATCTAAAAAAGTTAAGCGGGGCCATTATGTATATGAATGTGTAGAGGTAACAGCGAATGCTGCAGAAACAAAAAAAGGCGAGCTCACCTTGTTATATAGGGATTTTTTAGAAAAAATAATAAGAGAAGAACCCTCTAATTATTTGTGGAGCCATAAGAGGTGGAAGTATGAATTCAAAGAAGAATACCATAAGCAATGGATCGATAAATAAGGTCATGGAACAGGATCATAGCCATGTTTGCCCCAAGGATGACAACGAGATACTCGTTTAACGGTTAGCCACAAACCTTTTATCGGGCCATATTTTTTTAACGCCTCAATCCCATACTCAGAACAACTTGGTGTATAACGGCATTTGGGCCCCAGCCATGGAGAGATGATCCACTGGTATAATTTTATCAGTATAATAAAAGGAAGGCTAGCTATTTTTATTACTGTTTTCATGTATGATTTTTTGTAACCGGTTAATACAGGAAAGTATTTTTTCCGACACGAGCGTGTAAGCCGGGATCTCTGTTCCTGTAAAAATAAAAAATACACCGACTTCTGTACCGCTATTTTTTACAATATCCGTGAGCGAATTTTTTTGTAAGCGGTAAGCTTCCCTCATTAAACGTTTGATACGATTTCTGTCAACGGCGTTTTTGAAATGTTTGGTTCCAACACTAAATCCTGCTTGCAATAGTCCGGAGGGATTTTGGGAATTTTTATGATCACTGATCAGGTAAATAGTTCTGAAAGGAAATAAAGAAAATGACTTTCCATCTTTGAACAATTGCTCAATGATCTTGCGGCTTTTTAATTTATCTTCTTTGCCAAGTGTATATCGTAAAATTTCTTTCAAGTAATTATACAAAATTAAAAAAGCTCCCACAAGGAGAGCTAAATATTTTCTGAAGTCTCCTTAACGGGAGCATTAGATAAAGTCTATTTTTTACCAAAACGTTCGTCAGAAACAGTAAGCTTTACACGGCCTTTTTTGCGGCGCGCTGCTAATACCTTACGGCCGTTAGCTGTTTGCATACGTTCGCGGAAACCATGTACAGATTTTCTGCGACGGACGTGAGGTTGGTAGGTTCTTTTTTTGCCTGGCATTTTATTAAGTTTTTCCTTTTACAAAATAATTATTAACATTTTTGATCAACACGCATCAGGGCACCATCCCTGGTGTTTGTGAAAGGACGGCAAAGGTAAGGGAAATTAGGAAACGAACGAAGGATAAATCAAAGTTTTTTGATTTTATAGTTCGACATGTATTGATTTTACAGGCTTTCCGAAAAAAGTCGCCGCATGATTGTCAAAATCCTCCGGTAAATCAGTTGTATAAAAGGATAATTGTGTGTTTTTACTACAATTTTTTTCTATTTCGGGATGTCGGTCAAGGTAACTGACAAGGCTTTTGGCTACAATTTCCCCCTGCGAGATAATGGTAACATTTTGGGGAACAAATTGTTTTATCTTATTGAGCAACAGAGGATAATGGGTGCATGCAAGCAAAACGGTATCAATATCCTTTGCCTGGTTTAATAGATTTTTGATATTTGTCTCTACAAAAAAATCTGCTCCCGGTGATTGGTATTCATCATTTTCTACCAAAGAAACCCACATTGGGCAAGCTTCCTGATGGACATTGACCTGCGGATAAAACTTAAGGATCTCGATAGGATAAGAATTAGATTGAATGGTACCGTTTGTTCCCAGGATCCCGATCTCGCCGGATCGAGTAAAGCGGCCAATAACTTCTGTAGTGGGGCGAATGACACCTAACACCCTTTTATCAGCACCCATTTTTGGCAGGTCATTTTGTTGAATTGTCCGTAATGCTTTTGCCGAAGCCGTATTGCAAGCCAATATAACCAACGAACAGCCTTGCTTAAAAAACCAATCTACCGATTGTAAAGTATATTCATACACCGTATCAAAACTTCTGTTTCCATAAGGGGCGCGTGCATTATCGCCTAAATACAGGTAATCGTATTGTGGTAATTGTTTAACGATCTCTTTGAGCACGGTTAACCCGCCGTAGCCACTATCAAAAACGCCAATGGGTTGATATTTCATTCATCAAAAATAAATCAAGATTAATTGCATTGCGCAAATTTTATAGAGTAACCAATAAAAAACCCCATCTCTATGTGAAGATGGGGTTGTAGTAAATCTTTTATTGGTTATTGCATCGGGCCTCCGTTCATCGAAGGGGCAGCAGGCCTAGGCGCATCTTTAATTCCTAATTTCTTTTTTACCAAAGGCAAAATATCTTCAGACGGCGGACTAACTAATAGTGCCTGTTGGTCAAGTATATATGTAAAACCGTTTTCTTTTGACACATCTTTAATTGCCTGTATCGCTTTTTGACGAATAGGAACTAATAAAGCCTGTTGTTTTTCGTTTATCATTTGTTGCATGGTCTGGTTCCAGTTTTGCACTTTTTGATACAAAGCAACCAGGTCATTTCTTCTCAATTCTCTTGCTGCAGGCGATAGTTTTGCAGAGTCTCTTACAAAAATGCTATCCTTTTCATTTAATTCAGTAAGGTAATCGTTACCCTGCTGTGTTAAAGAAGTTTGGTAATCTTGCAAAGCAGAATTCGCTTTATCTGCTTCCGGCATTGAATTGATAAGATCTTCTGTATTAATGTAACCAATTTTGTTTTGTGCGGATGCGCCTAAAAACGTGAAAGCCATTAAGCTTAATACTAGTAATTTTTTCATTTTGTTGTGATTGTGTCGTTTTTATTTTGATTGATATTCAGGTATTGTTAGTAGTTTATGATTTAGTCACTACCCCTAAAAATTTTAATACTTCGTCACTTTTATCCAGCTTCGGGTCAGCAAATATAACAGTAATTCCTTCACTTTTATCTAAAATAAAATCATAAGACCTGTCTACGGCTAATTTTTGAATCGCTATGTAAACCTTGTCCTGTATTGGCTTTATGAGTTCCTGTCTTTTTTTAAAGAGGTCGCCTTCAAATCCGAAATATTTTTTTTGCAGGTCTCTTATTTCTTTTTCCCTGTTGTATAATTCATCCTCTCTTTTCTTTTTCAATTCATCGGTAAGCATAACTTCCTCTGCTTCATAATCTCTGTTCATTTGATCCAGAATGGCCTGCTTTCTTTCGATCTCCTGTTGCCATTGTGCACTAAAATCGTCAAGCTTTTTTTGAGCATCTTTATATTCGGGTAGTTTCCCCAAAATATACTTACTATCAATCACGGCATAACGTTGTGCGTTTGCACAAAAGGAAGCAATTACTAGACTGCAAATTGTAAGAACAAATTTTAGTGATTTCATATGAATGTTTTAATATTCAAAATCATTATTCAGGTTCCTGGCCTAACAAGAAAGTAAATTTAAAGGCACCTTTCAATGGCTGTCCAGGTTGAATTCTATCGAAACCTATACCATAATCAAATCCTAACAAGCCAAATAATGGTAAATAGAAACGTGCACCAAGGCCCGCTGAACGACGTAACTGGAACGGATTGTAATCCTGAAAACCATACCAACCGTTCGCTGCTTCGAAAAACGCTAAGCCAAATATAGTGCTACTTGGATTAAGGCTGAATGGATACCTAACCTCCATCGTGTATTTATTGAAAATAGTAAAGAACTCATTAGGAGTAATATTTTCAGGATTTACTTTCGGATCTGACGAATTGTAAACCGGGTAACCACGCTGGGAAATAATATCATAACCCAATATAGCAAAATTATTGCTTAAGCCAGCATCCCCCAATTGAAAACGATCAAAAGGAGAAACACTTAAATTGGTGTTATACCGTCCTATGTAACCAAACTTTGCCGCAACTTTTAATACAAATTGCTGGTTTTTATCGGCACCATGTGCGATGCCCAAGGGAATATAATATTCTCCGTTGAAGCGCCATTTATGAAACTCTGGTAATGTGTATGGATTGGTCGCAGTCCCTGCATTTATACCCATTAAGGAGTAGGGCAATGTAAACTGGCCACTTAATAAAAAATTTGAACCACCCGTTGGAAATATCGGATTTCCCTGTGTTGCGCTTCTTGCCAATGCGATCTTTAAACTGATATTGGTAGCAAGGCCATTACTTAATCCTTTAAAAATATTAGGATAGTTTACCAATTTGTATTGTTGGTAATTAAGCGTGTAGACCAATGAAAAATAATCATCAGGCCATTTAAGCTGTTTTCCTAAAGAGATACCAACGCCTATTGTTCTGATATAAGAAGTGTCTGCACAGGCCAAACAATAATTATTGGCGTGTCCATACGTATTGGCATATTTGGTGCTGTAAAGGCTTGTTGTAAAAGAATTACGCTTTTTACCGCCGAGCCATGGTTCTGTAAATGATAAATTATAAGAACGATAAGCTTTACCGTTAGATTGAACCCTTGCACTCAATTTCTGTCCATCACCAGAAGGCAAAGGATCCCAGGTAGAGCCTTTTAAAATATTTTTGACAGAGAAATTATTGAACGTAACACCTAAGGTTCCTGTCAGGCCGATCCCGCCGCCGAATCCCGCAGATAGTTCCAGCTGATCGCTGGATTTTTCCTCAACACTCCAGCCAATATCAACCGTTCCATTATCCGCATTCGGAATGATATTCGGTGTAATTTTTTCAGGATTAAAAAAGCCTAACTGCGATAATTCACGTTGTGTACGTATCACATCAGCACGACTGAATTTTTCTCCCGGTATTGTTCTTAATTCACGGCGAATAACGTAGTCTTTCGTTTTTTCATTACCAATGATATCTACTTTGCCGATCGTTGCCTGCGGACCTTCCTGCATCCGTATTTCGAAATCGATGGTATCATTATAAACAGCCGTTTCTATTGCATCCACATGGAAAAACAAATAACCATCATCAAGATATAAACTTCCTACATCTCCACCTTCCGGAGATAATTGTTTACCCAGGCGCTTGTTCAGCAATTCCTGATTATATATATCACCCTTTTTAATGCCCAGTATCAGGGTTAATAAAGAATCTGTATATTTTGTGTTCCCTCTCCAGGAAATATTACCGAAGTAGTATTTATTTCCTTCTGACAGCTTAATAAAAATATCCCTGTTGCCTTTTTGATTGGTAATATTTGTATCTGCAACAATGATAACATCCCTGTACCCTTTGGTATTGTAATAGTCTAGAATTTTGCCTTTATCATCAGCATATTTATCCGCATTGAATTTTGCGTTGGCAAACTTTGGACGGAAATACGGTTCAATGATAATGCTTGTTTGTGTTGGTGATAGAAATCCATATTCATTCACATACTCTTTAAAAGTAAGTTTTGAAGCCGTATCATGGTAGGGATTTGGTATTGGAAGCGGAAAGAGCGTAAAACGCGTAAGCTCTTTGGTACCGCTCATTTGTTTTTTTAATTTTGCATTTTCTATATTATCGTTCCCAACAAAATTTATCGAATTTACCTTTACTTTATCTCCTTTATTAACAAAAAATGTGAGCGTAAGGGAGTTTTTAGCCGTTTTAGAAATTTCCTGTTTAACTCTTACTGTAACATTCTGATACCCTTTTTCATCGAAGAAATTCTTGATGATATCAACAGTGTTAAGCTTCATGTCTTCTGTTACCACCTTTTCTTTAGACAGCGCTATTTTTTTCTTTAGATCGTCTTTTTCAGCTTTTTTAACACCTATAATGTCATAATCAGCTAAACGAGGGCGTTCGGTGACCGCAATTTCTACAGATAGGTTTGTGCCTGAAAGATTGGTAAGGTATATTTCTACGTTGGAAATAAGATTTTGTCTCCATAGCTTATTGATCGCTTTGCTGAATATATCTGTACCGGGGATCTGCACCTTATCTCCGATTGCCAGGCCCGAAATAGAAATGATCAGGTTTTGATCAAAAGACTTGTTACCACTGACTGTAATGGATGAAATGGTGTATATTTTGGGAGATTTTGTATCGTATATACTGGTTAATTCGGGATTAACAGATACGGGCGTAGAATCAACAGATGCTTTAGTGCTGGAATCAACCTTAATTTGGGCAATTGCCGCCGTGTTAATTAAAAATACACTTGTAATAAGAAAAAGGCCCTGGTAAATCCTGCGCATTAATTGTTTTTTACGAACGGCAAATTAATTGCTATTATTGAAAAGTATTTGTTAAATGAGCCTACAGTAACAATCCTATTGTATTGATATCCTATTGATTGGCTGTTTTTTCTTCTTTTTTGATCTGATCTCCTGTTTTGCCAAAACGACGCTCTCTGTTTTGAAAATCTATTATCGCTTCGTAAAGGTTTTCTTTTCGGAAGTCTGGCCAGAGCGTATTGGTAAAATATAGTTCGGCATAAGCCAATTGGTATAGTAAAAAATTACTGATCCTGTATTCTCCGCTGGTGCGTATCATTAATTCAGGATCAGGAAATGCGCTGGTGGTCAAATATTCCTGAATCGTTTTTTGGCTAATGTCTTTTGGCTGAAATTTGCCTTCTTTTACTGCTTCAGCAATTTGTTGCACAGTGTTTACAATTTCCCACCGGCTGCTGTAACTAAGCGCCATGATCAAATTCAATCCATTGTTACCGCTGGTTTCGTCTAATGCTTCTTTTAATTGCTTTCTTGCATTTTCAGGAAGCATATTGCTATCGCCGATCATGTGAAGCCTGATATTATTTTTATTTAAGACAGGCACTTCTTTCTTAATAGTATCTACCAATAATTCCATTAATCCGCTAACCTCATAAGCGGGCCTGTCCCAATTCTCGGTACTAAAAGCATAAAGCGTTAAATACTTAACGCCCAACTCAGCGCAACCTTCTACAATGTCTCTTACACTTTCAACACCATGTAAATGGCCAAAAAGCCGGTCTTCGCCTTTTTCTTTGGCCCACCTTCCGTTACCATCCATTATTACGGCAATGTGACTAGGCAGTCGATCAATATGTATACTATCTTTTAAGCTCATTGACTAAAACTATGAGTCAGGCTCGTGGCCTGACTTTGGGCAGCAAAAGTAACAAAATTTAGTCGGAATAGATTTTTTGGCGAAATATTATACTCCGATAAACATTCTCTTTAATATATAGATGCCCTTCTTGTTATTTTACAGAGAACACATAGAGCCCATCCTTTCGCAGAACATACGCCATATTGTTACCCGCTTTTATTTGAACAGCATTCATGAAGTAAGCCGGTAATGGATATTGCAAAAGATTTAATGAACCTGATTTATAGGTGTAAAGCAATGAATCACTAAAGCCATACATATTGCCTTTGATCACTTCAGTATTTTTCCAATGAAGAAAAGGAATATTATTTTTAAGTCCGCCATAATGATCAAAAATGTAAAATCCTTTATGCTGGTCATACAAATAAATAAAACCGTCTCTATCTATTATGTTGGAAGGCGAAGGAACAGAATCAAATAGTATTCTAAAATCAACCGTTTCCGATAATACATTTCCGTTGTTATCAATCTTTTTTAGTTTACTATCTCCCTCATCAAATAACCATATATTATTATCGTAAGAAGTGGCAACGGCCCTTACTTTAAAAATATCCTGTTGACGAAGATTGATAGCCGCAAGTATATTTAAGAATCTGTCTAATACCACTACGCTTGCAAAATCTTCATAGTACAATAAAATTTTAAGCGGGTTGGTTGCATCTATCGATGTAAGCGTTCCATATTTCCGAACATCATTGAACACGCCAACAGAATCTCCATTCGCCCTGAATTTTTTTAACTGATCATTGATTGTTACAAGATAGACATCACCTAAATTATCTACAGTAAAATAGCGATAGTTACCGGGAATTGTTTTTATATAGGAAATGGAAGAATCTGTTTGCGCAATGGCCGGCATTGCAACGAATGAAACCAAACAAAAAGAGAGCAATATTTTTTTTAGCTTACTCATTTGTAATATTTTAGTTCGAGACTACTTCCATCAAAAACCGCGTAGCTGTTATAATTTATCCATTCTCCCAGGTTAATGTAACGACTGTTGTCATTTAGTTTAAAATCGATGGGTAAATGCCGGTGGCCAAAAATAAAATAATCAAAATGTTCTTTTTGCAATATTTCTTTTGAATAAGTGATCAACCATTCATTTTCTTCTCCTAAAAAAACTTCAATATTGCTGTCTTCCCTGTTTCGGCTTTTGTTGGAAAAATAATGCGCGATGCCCATGCCAATATAGGGCGGAAGGAGACCAAAAAGCGTTTGACAAATTTTATTGCGAAATATTTTTTTTATGAATTTATAACCACTATCGCCGGGACCTAATCCATCTCCATGACCGATCAGAAATCTTTTGTTGTTGAGCAGAAAAGTTTTTGGTTCAAAATAAACAGGAATGTTCAATTCTTTTTGAAAATAATCGTTCATCCACATATCATGATTGCCCACGAAAAAATGAATAATTATGCCGCTATCCGTAAGCTCGGCCAGCTTACCTAATATACGCACAAAGCCGCGTGGCACTACCTTTTTATATTCATACCAAAAATCAAACAGGTCACCTACAATGAAGATCTGTTCTGCATCATTTTTTATTTCATCCAGAAACTGAACGATCTTTTTTTCTCTAACTAAACTAATCTCCGCATTAGGTGCGCCAAGGTGAAAGTCGGAAATGAAATAGATCTTTTTATTATTGTTATTATTCAAAACGTTGGTAGAAAGAAGGTGATATAATTACTTTCAAAAATAACTATTCATTTTTCATTAATGCGTATTAATTATTGGGAGGCGAATCGATCAGGAATAAATAAACTTCTTTGGGACCATGCACACCTGTAACCAGGGTCTTTTCGATATCGGCAGTACGGCTCGGTCCGCTGGCGAATGTTATTAAAGAAGGAATGTTGCCGGCGTATTTTTTTTGTATGAATTGAAGCGCATCATCTATATCAAAAAAAAGCTGGTTTGTATAAGCTATGCAAATATGTATAGGCGCATACACGCTAACCGTACGGCCACTTTGCTCGGCCGCACTCATTACGATAGTGCCCGTTCTTGCAACCAGGCATTCACAGCCCGTAACAGATGCATCGCAGCTGGCTAAATTAATAGTGTTGCTGAATTGTTCGTTCCATTTATCTTCTTTGCAATAAATTTTTGTCCATTGTTTTTCTGTGATCAATTGCTGCAATTGTTGCCGCATCTCTTTTTCATCAAAACAAAAAGCAAATTTTCCCTGCAGTTGAGTGAAGGCTTCCGCAAACGTTACATCTAGTTCATCTTTCGGCGCCTCGTAAATAACAGTTGTTTCTTCAGCTTCGGGAAAAGGCAAAGGCACCGGTTTAGCCAGTGCCTGCTTTATTTTTTTTAATATATTTTCTCTTGCAGTAGACAAATTGATAGTCGTTTAAATTGCGGGAGGATTAATTAATTCTTCCGGCAATGATTGTGTTGGATCTTGCGCAACGGCATCTTTTGGATTGGTGGTATTATCGTCATCCAATAATTTCTTTTCTTCGAAAGGTCTTTTACCGATCAATGCTTCTACATCACTTTGGAATAAAACTTCTTTCCTTAATAATTCCTTTGCTAATTTTTCTACGTCGCCTCTTTTTTCAACCAGCAAAGCTTTTGTTTTTATATAAGCCTCTTCAATTAGTTTGCGCACTTCCTGATCGATCATCTTGCCGGTTTCTTCACTATAGGGTTTGGTAAAATAGTTTTCCTGTGTAGGATCATAGAAACTTATATTACCAATTTTATCATTCATGCCATACATCGTGATCATACTGTAAGCGATCTTGGTTATTTGTTGCAGGTCATTGCTTGCACCGGTGCTTATTTTTCCAAAGAAAATATCTTCACTTGCCCGGCCACCCAGCGTCATACAGATCTGATCCATTAACTGATCGGTATTATATAAGTATTGTTCTTTAGGCGTATATTGAGCGTAACCCAAAGCAGCTGTACCTCTTGGCACGATCGTTACCTTTAATAACGGGTACGCATGCTCTAAGTACCAACCACAAATAGCGTGACCTGCTTCATGGTAAGCAATGATCTCTTTTTCTTCCGGAGAAATGATCTTGTTCTTTTTTTCCAGGCCACCGATCACA
The DNA here is from genome assembly GCA_035485735.1 of Ferruginibacter sp. Taxonomy (GTDB): domain Bacteria; phylum Bacteroidota; class Bacteroidia; order Chitinophagales; family Chitinophagaceae; genus Ferruginibacter. Next base: position 23,873 of record DATHNS010000025.1, on the reverse strand, counting down.
CGATCGATCGCATCCTGAAAATCAGACATGTCAACCGCTTCTTTATTTTTTCTTGCAGCGATCAAAGCAGCTTCATTGCAAACGTTCGCAATATCTGCTCCGGCAAAACCAGGGGTTTGTTCTGCTATTTTATGAATATCTAATGTTTCAGAAACTTTGATGGCTTCTAGATGCACTTTAAAAATTGCTTCACGGCCAACAAGATCCGGACGATCAATAGTTATTTGCCTGTCGAACCTACCCGGGCGCAATAGCGCTGCATCCAATACATCTGGCCTGTTCGTTGCAGCCAAAATGATGATACCAAGGTCGGTTCCAAATCCATCCATCTCCACCAATAATTGGTTCAGGGTGTTTTCTCTTTCATCATTGCTCATCATCATATTCTTTCCTCTTGCTCTACCGATCGCATCGATCTCATCAATGAATATGATACATGGCGCTTTTTCTCTTGCCTGTTTAAACAGGTCTCTCACGCGGCTTGCACCAACACCGACAAACATTTCAACAAAATCACTGCCACTTAAACTGAAGAAAGGAACCTGGGCTTCACCCGCAACCGCTTTAGCCAAAAGGGTTTTACCCGTACCCGGAGGGCCGATCAGCAAAGCGCCTTTGGGAATTTTACCGCCAAGCGCTGTATATTTTTTAGGATTTTTTAAGAAGTCAACAATTTCCATCACTTCAACTTTTGCTTCATCCAAACCGGCCACATCACCGAAGTTGATATTTACCCTGGTTGTTTTATCAAATAAAGTTGCTTTTGATTTACCGATGTTGAAGATACCACCCGGCCCGCCGCTGCCGCCACCCGGTCCGCCGACTTTACGCATCATAAAAACAAAAAATAATCCGATCAATAAAACAGGCAATAAGGTTGAGATCAACTGGCCAAAATATTCTCCTTCATCATCGGGAGAATCTGGTACTTCCTGAACGCCAGGATTTGCTTTGTAAAATTCGAGCATTTGCTCAGCAAAAGTCTTATCATCTACAATGCTAAAAAAAAGCTGCGGCTGTGCTGTTTTAGTAGCAGCTGTATATTCATCTTTACCAAGAATAGCCGTATAAAAAGCTGCTTTTTTATTTAAGCTGTCTTTGTTTAAAAAGATGCGTACAATTTTTCTATTACGGATCGTTTTAATTTTTTCTACGTCACCTTGTTTTACCATTGAAGTAAATTTCACCTTGTTGGTTTCTCCCGCATCGACGCCGAGTGAATTTTGATAAAAGGTGAAACCTACGATACCAGCCAGTATAAGGCCGTATATCAAGTAGATATTATTAAAACGAGGTCTGATATTTTTTGGTTGGTTATCTTCCGGTGGTGTATTGTCAGGATTAATTTTTTTATTAAATCCTTGTGGGTTGTCTGCCATAACTGTCTGCTAAATTATTTGTTGATAGTTATCGGTTGCCGATAACGTTGTTTAAGTTAATCTATATGTTCTGTCATTGATGCATCGCTCCACATTTCTTCGAGGCGATAAAACTTTCTCGGTTCCGGTAGCATGATATGTATAACTACATTCACATAATCTATCAAGATCCATTGTTGAGCCTGTCTGCCTTCATGTTTGTAGGCCACCTCACCACATTTTTCTTTCACATCAAATTCTATAAAATCCGCAATTGCTTTTAACTGCGTGTTGTTCGTTGCTTCGCAGATAATAAAAAAATCCGCAACGGCTTCAGGGATTTTACGAAGGTCAAGACTAACGATCTTCTCTCCTTTTTTTTCCAAAATAGCGTTGATGATCGCTTTAAAAATTTTGCTGTTCTTGGTTAAGCGTGTGATGCTTTTTTTGCGACTATCCAATACTGTAAGATTATTCAAATTCTTTATTGTTTTTATTTTATTGTTTGCTGTGATAACATTCGTAAACCGTTTGTTTTTTTGGCTTACAGCCTGTAGCTTGCAAGTCTACTCAAAAGTACTATTTCTTTATTAATCATTCTACTATGCCTTTGTCAGATTTTTCTTTTACAATTTTGGATAGTGTGGATAGTACCAACAACTATGCCATGGCAAGGGTACATGCTGGATTGGCGAAGCAGGGAGATGCTTTTTTTGCGCATGCACAAACGAATGGAAAGGGCCAGCGCGGAAAACTTTGGCAAACCGGACAAGGAGAAAACATTGCAATTAGCATTGTGCTTGAGCCGGAGCCTTTGCAACAGCAGGAACAATTTTATCTTTCCATATCAATAGCGCTGGCATGTTTTGATTTTTTTAACAAATATGCGGGTGACGAAACCAAAATTAAATGGCCAAATGACCTGTACTGGCGTGACAGAAAGGCAGGGGGTGTTTTGATCGAGACTGTTTTAAGGGGCAACAATTGGAAATGGGCAGTAGTAGGTATTGGCATTAATATTAACCAGGGAGAGTTTAGCGAAGAGTTAAAGAATCCTGTTTCTTTAAAACAAATAACAGGCAAAAATTTCGATGTTGTTGAATTAGCAAAAGAACTTCATTTATTAGTAATGAAAAGAGTCAGCGAGATAAATGAGAAATCTTTCGCTGTTTTATTAAAAGACTACAACAGTCTTTTATATAAATTAAATGAAAAAGTAACGTTGAAACATAACAACGAAATCTTTGAAACAGTGATCAATAGCGTTACTGCGGGCGGACAACTACAAGTCACAGACACCATTCAAAAGCAATTCAATTTCGGCGAAGTTGAATTTTTGATCGCATGATTATTTGGGTCAAGTAATATTAAGTTTTACTTTTATTTAATTCTACACACACAGTACCCAATACATTTTATAAAATAAAACCACACTTATGGGATTTCTAAAAGAATTTAAAGAGTTCGCCGTTAAAGGAAATATTATCGAGCTGGCTGTTGCAGTCGTTATTGGTGGTGCATTTGGCGCCATCGTTGCTTCTTTGGTAGACGATGTTGTTACACCATTGCTTTTGGCGCCTGCTTTAAAAGCGGCTCATGCTGCAGATCTTCATGAACTAGCCTGGGGCGCCGTTAAATACGGGTTATTTTTAGCAGCCATCATTAAATTTGTACTCGTTGCACTTGTATTGTTCTTTGTAATAAAAGGAATAAATATATTGATGAAGAAAAAGAACGCAGAGCCTCCTGTTCCTGCAGAACCATCTTCTACCGATAAATTATTAATTGAGATACGCGACCTTTTAAAAAAATAAATAGCTAATTAACTACAATGAAGAAACTGATCATACTTTCGGCAATTATTGCAATAGGTTTTGCGGCGCAGGCACAAGATCTTTCCAAAGATGTACAAACAACTTTTCAAAAACCTACACATCCCGATGGTGACACAACCCGTAAAAACGGTTGGCTAAAAGGCGCTGTTATCAGTTTAAGTGCAACACAGATAAGTAATAGCGATTGGCTGGCTGCCGGCGGAGATGAATTTTCTTTAACTGCTGCTGCATCACTGAATGCTTTTGCAAGTAAACGCTGGGATAACAGAATGTCTTGGGATAATAATCTGGATGTTAATTACGGTTTGGTAAACACAAGCACATTGGGTGTACGCAAAGTGAACGACCGTATTGACTATGTGACCAAAGTAGGGTACGAACCAAAAAAATGGACCAACGTTAAGATATCTGTATTAGGACAGTTTCGTTCTCAACTAACCGATGGATATGATTATGCCTATTTAGGCAGTACAACAAAAAGAAGAAACTCCGGATTTTTAGCACCAGCCTATGTGGTATTGGCACCAGGTGTCGACTGGACGCCGACTCCATGGCTTTCCATTTTTGCTTCACCTGCTGCAACCAGGTGGACGATCGTAAGTAATGGCCCTTATAGTTATGCAACAGCTAATGGAGAATTCCCTGATCCAAATAACCCGGGTAATTATATCAGAGAAACACCATTGGCAACATTATATGGTGTAGATACTTTGAAAGGCGTTAAGACCGAATTTGGCGCATTTGTAACGATCAGCATGAGGAAAGATATTTTTAAGAATGTGAAATATATCGGTAGAGTAGATCTTTATTCTGATTATTTGGGCGTAGCCTCAAATGTGAGCATTTTATCTACCAACCAGTTCTTGCTAAAAGTGAACAAATGGCTACAGGTTACCTATGAAATCGACTTTTTGGATGATGATAATATCAAAAACCCCAACAGGCCCACGCATGCCGAGGGTTTGCAGGTTTTATCCACACTGGGTATAGGTTTTGCAGCTAAATTGTAATATCTCTTAACTTATTTATACATTTGTCTCCCGCTGCGGCGGGAGATTTTTTATTTCTAAACTTTTTCAGTGAACGCTCCTACTTATCAAATTAAACTCGACCTGTTTGAAGGCCCTTTCGACCTTTTGCTATTCTTTATTGAAAGAGATGAGCTGGATATTTACAATATTCCTATCACCAAGATCACGAATGATTTTCTTGATTTTATTCACAGCTCTGAAAAGCTGAACATCGAATTAAGCAGTGAATTCATTTTATTCATCAGCACTTTGATGCGTATCAAAGCAAAAATGTTATTGCCGCGCAAAGAGATCGATGCTTTAGGAAATGAAATTGATCCAAGACAAGAATTAATTGATAAGATACTTGAATACAAAAAGTTCAAAGAAGCATCTACACAAATGGCGGAAATGGAAGCATTACGCATGATGGTAGTGAAGCGCGGTAACCTACAAAAAGAATTATCGCTGATAGGTGAAAATGCAGGTGAAGGAACGGAGATACAGGCCGTTACTTTATTCAAGCTGATGAAGGCTTTCGAAAAAGTTGTTCAAAGATTACACGATAAAAATAACAAACCGGTCCACACGGTTGTTCAGTATGAATACACGATGGAAGGCAGCCGTGAATTTATGTTAGATACATGCCGGTTAGGCAAAACTGTTTCTTTTGAAAAAATATTTGAAACCTGCGAGAACCGTATCCACGCCATTTTTCTTTTCTTAAGCTTATTGGAGTTGGTGCAAATGAAATTTTTGATGCTATCGATCGGTGAAGGAAGAAACAACTTCATCATTGAATACAACGAAGACCGTGTTGAAGATGCATCAGAAATATTGCCTTATGATGATATGACTTCTTTTTAATTTTATTTCACGCAAAGTCGCAAAGATAGTAAAGCCGCAAAGTCAACTTTGCGGCTTTTGCATTTAACTTAGCGACTTTGCGTGAAACTTTTCTAACTTACTTTCAGTATAGCAACTATATTGTCGAAATGGCAGCAATTCCCCCGCTGGCACTCGTTTTGACATTCACCTCATAAATAAAAAAAGGAAAATAAATCATGAAAACAGTAATACAAAAAGCAGCCGAAAGAGGCAGTGCCAACCACGGTTGGTTAAAAGCAAATTATTACTTTAGTTTCTCCGGATACAGCAATCCGGAAAAGGTCCACTTCGGATTATTAAGAGTTTTGAATGACGATCATATTGCAGGTGGCGGCGCATTTCCCCCGCATCCGCACGATAATATGGAAATTGTAACGATACCATTAAGTGGCGCGATACATCATAAAGATAATACAGGTGGTGAAGGCGTAATCAAAGCCGGCGATGTACAAATAATGAGTGCCGGTAGCGGCGTTCAGCATTCTGAAAGCAATGATTCAAAAACAGAACCTATCAATTTATTTCAATTATGGGTATATCCAAAAGTTAGAAATATAAAACCACGTTACGATCAACGCACGTTCTCTTTGGAAGACAGGATCAATAAATGGCAGTTTGTGGTGAGCCCGAATGAAGCAGATGGTGGCTTATGGATCAATCAGGACGCACGTTTTGCTTTAACCAAAGTAGAAGCAGGCAAAGAGATCACTTATACTAATGCCTTTAAAGGCAACGGTGTTTATTTAGTTGTTATAAAAGGAAAAGTAACGGTCAATAATATTGAATTAGCAACAAGAGATGCCATCGGTGTTTCGGAAACGGATACGTTCACGATCACTGCGAGCGAAGATGCAGAATTGTTGGCCGTAGAAGTACCAATGGATTTCAACGATTAGTTTTGGTTTTGGTGTTTAATATAACCACTGGGCATTCATGCTTAGTGGTTTTTTTATTTAAGCTACCTTTGCACCACATTCACTTTTATGACTTTCGACGAATTAAATTTAAACACCCCATTATTAAGCGCTCTGGATGACCTGGGTTATCGCAACCCAACTACTATTCAACGCAAGGCTTTTTCTGTGATAATGTCTGGCGTGGACGTTTGCGGTATTGCACAGACTGGTACCGGTAAAACATTTGCTTATTTATTACCCGTTCTTCGCCAATGGAAATTCTCAAAAAATAAAGATCCGCAGATATTAATCATTGTACCGACAAGAGAGCTCGTTGCACAGGTTGTTGAAGCGGTGAAAGAATTGGGCAGCTACATGAGTATTGATGTGGTGGGTGTTTATGGCGGCGTAAATATCAAAACACAGGTATCGCGTGTGGAAGAAGGCGTTGATGTTTTAGTTGGCACACCGGGCAGGTTATATGATATCATGCTGACCGGCTCTTTAAAATTAAAGACAATCAAAAGAGTGGTGATCGATGAGGTAGATGAAATGCTGAACCTTGGTTTTAGAACACAGCTAAAAAATATCCTGGATTTGCTGCCACCGAAAAGACAAAACCTGATGTTCTCTGCAACGATCACCGATGATGTAGAAGCATTGATGGATATATATTTTAATGATCCTGTAAGAATTGAAGCCGCTCCAACGGGAACGCCTTTGGAAAATATTATACAGATCGGATACGAGGTCCCTAATTTTTACACCAAAGTAAATTTGCTGGAACTATTGCTGACAGAAGATCTGGAGATGACGAAAGTGTTGGTATTTGCCGCAACAAAAAAACTGGCCGATGAATTATACGAACAGCTGGCAGAAAAATTTCCAGATAAAGTTGGCGTGATACATTCTAACAAAGAGCAGAACCATCGTTTCAATACCGTAAAACAATTCCAGGAAGGCAATTACCGTTTCATTATCGCAACAGATATTATTGCGCGCGGTTTGGATATTGCAGAAGTAACGCACGTGATCAATTTTGATACGCCTGAAGTTCCTGAAAACTATATTCATAGAATTGGCAGAACGGGCCGTGCCGATAAAAAAGGTATTGCCATTACTTTTATTGCAGATAGAGAAACAGAAAACAAAGAAAGGATCGAAGCTTTGATGAATTATACAATTCCTAAAAAAGCTTTGCCGCAAAATTTAGTAATATCGGATGTGCTGACAGAAGATGAAAAACCAAAAGTCTTCATGAAGATCATCAAGCTGAAAGCGCCTGAACAAGCAGGTCCGGCTTTCCATGAAAAATCTGCCAAAAATCAAAAGGTAAATTTTATCGTAAAGAAGAAAGACAGGATGATGAAAAAATACGGCAAGCCAATTACACGCGGGCAGAAAAAGAAAAAATAAATTGTTAATGGTCCAGCAGTTAAAACCTTCGGCTTGAATTTAGTTATAATAAGATAAAAATTAAATGATGAACCTAAGGTTACCGCTAACGCTTTTATTATTACTATTTATTCAATTTTCAAAAGCGGATAACGCAACAGATTCCATTCCTTTTACAAAGATCACCGTTTATACTACAGCGGATAGTTCTGACCTTCGACTAACGCTTACGGATACACTTGGATTTCATTTCTTCGGTCAGCCATTAGAAAGCGAACCCTGTATTTTTGTTGACCCTTCAAAAACATTTCAAACCTTTGTTGGCATTGGTGGTGCCTTAACGGATGCATCGGCAGAAGTATATTTTAAATTGCCTAAAGCAACAAGAAAAAAATTCATGCAGGATTATTATGATCCGCAAAAAGGGATTGGTTATACATTGGGCAGAACAAATATCAGCAGCTGCGATTTCTCTTCTGAAAGTTATAGTTATGTGCAGGATAATGACACCACGTTAAAAACATTTACCGTTGCACACGATAAAAAATACCGCATACCATTTATAAAAGATGCCATTGCTGCCGCAGGCGGCCAGCTTACTTTATTTGCATCGCCGTGGAGCCCGCCGGCCTGGATGAAAGACAATCATGATGTATTGCATGGCGGTAAATTATTACCAGGCTGTTACCAGGCATGGGCCAATTATTATGTGCAGTTTGTAAATGCGTATAAAAAAGAAGGCATACCGATCTGGGGGCTCACGGTACAAAATGAACCGATGGCTATCCAAACCTGGGAGTCTTGCATTTACACTGCAGATGAAGAAAGGAATTTTATAAAATATTTTCTCGGTAAAACATTATGGAACGCAGGGATGGACAGCATACATTTAATTGCCTGGGATCATAACCGAGACCTGATGTACCAACGTGCCAGCGATGTATTGGATGATACCTGCGCAGCAAAATATGTTTGGGGTATCGGCTACCATTGGTACGAACATTTTAACGGCGGCATGCTCTTCGATAATGTAAGGCGCGTAGCAGAAGCATATCCTAATACACATTTATTATTTACTGAAGGCTGCGCTGAAAGCTTCGACAGCAGTAAACTCAACAGCTGGAAATTTGGTGAGACCTATGCGCGCTCGATGATAGAAGATTTTAACAGCGGTACTGTTGGTTTTACAGACTGGAATATTTTGTTAGATGAAAAAGGCGGTCCTAACCATGTAGGTAATTATTGCTTTTCCCCGGTAATGGCCAATACAAAAACAGGCAAACTAACCTACCTCAACTCTTATTATTATATCGGGCAGTTCTCTAAATTTATAAGGCCGGGTGCAAAAAGAATTATCAGCTCCAGCACGCGCGGGCAATTATTAACAACAGCCTTTATCAACCCAGATGGAAAAATTGCAGTAGTAGTAATGAACCAAAGCGATCTAAAATTTACTTATGATCTGTGGATCGGGGGCCAGGCGAGTTTGATCGTTAGTTTGCCTCATTCTATTGAGACGTTGGTGGTGGAGTAGAACTATTATACTTATATTAAGTAAACAAAGTTTGTTTATATGTTGTATTTTGCCTCGTACCATTTAACTTTTCAAACTGGGTAATTCATATTTACTCTATGAACCTATCAAACAATTAATTTGTAATGGCAAAACGAAAGGAAATTCCATTTATACAAGGATCTTTTTTTGAGGAAGATTACTTAATTAGAACATTAGGCGCACTAGCAAGCTCTCCAGAAATTGCATTAACAGAATTAGTGGCAAATGCATGGGATGCGGGAGCAACTACTGTAGAAATTCTTGTTCCGGAAGAGTATGGACAAAAATTAACTATTGTAGATAACGGAATCGGATTAACTAAAGAACAATTCCACACTCGATGGATGCGTTTAGGATATAATAGAATTAAACATCAAGGTAAAAATGTAACATTTCCGCCAGGAGTAGACGGAAAGCGTTTTGCATACGGCCGTAACGGCGTTGGTCGGCATGGCTTACTTTGTTTCAATAATGAATATTCTGTAATCACTTCCTCTCAAGGGGAGAAATCTACATTTGTTGTTACGACGCTCAGTGAAGCACAACCATTTGTAATAAAAAGTGAAAAATTCGAATCTTCAAATAAATATGGAACTCGTTTAGAAGTTATTGTAACTAAGAATTTGCCCAAGGCAGAAAGAATGCTCGATATTATTTCTGCACGGTTTCTACATGATCCCAACTTCATTATTTCAATAAATAAAAAAACAGTACCACTAGAGGCACTTTCGGGCCTCATTAATTCGAAAGAAATTAAAGTGGGAAAAATCACATTACAAGTTCACTTCATTGATTCACAAAAGACAGGCCGTTCAACTTTATACCAAGGAATAGCTTTTTGGCAAAGAGGAAGACTTGTTGGTGAACCCTCTTGGATACTTGGAAGCGAAATGGTTATAGATGGAAGAACAAAATATGCTAAACGATATTCTGTAGTAGTTCAAACAAATGACTTGGCCGAATATATTGTTGAAGATTGGACTGGCTTTAAAAAAACTGAAGCAATGAATGAAGTTTATGCAGCTGTCGATGAATATACAAATGAAATGTTTGGAGTAATAGCAAAAGAAAATATTGAAGAAACGAAAGAACAAATTAGAAGTGATTTTGCACAAGACTATGCAATTTTATCACCTTTGGCGAAGTTTGAATTAAACGAAGCTATAGAAACAATTGCCATAAGTCATCCTACTGCTAAGCAAGAATCTATATCTCTTGCAGTTGAGGCAATAATTAATCTTGAAAAGACAAGAACAGGCAAAGAACTTTTAGTCAAGTTGGCCAGATTAAATGAAGATGATATTTCTGGTCTTAATGAATTACTTGAAAAATGGTCAGTAAGAGACGCGCTTAGTGTTTTAGACGAAATTGATAATCGTATTTCTGTGATTGAAGCGATTAGAAAGCTGTCTGATGATAAGGATATCGATGAATTACATGTTTTACATCCCTTAGTTACTGGTGCGAGATGGTTATTTGGTCCTGAATTTGACTCTGCCGAATTTGCGTCTAATCGCCAATTACAAACAGCCATTGAAACAGTTTTTAAAACTAAAATTAAAAAAGATGTTTTTAATAACCACCGGAAAAGGCCAGATATAGTTGTGTTGGCTGACTCTACTCTTTCCGTAACTGGAACCGAAAATTTTGATAATGAATCAAATCTCTCGACAGTAAACAAAATTCTTTTAATTGAATTAAAACGAGGTGGGTTTAAACTTACAAGGGATGAACGAAATCAAGCAACAGGCTACGTTGAAGATTTTATGACCTGCGGCAGTCTTATTGGTAACCCTTATATAGAAGCCTTTGTTGTTGGTAAAGAATTTTCAGAAAAAGTGCAACCAATTAGTTCTGTTTCAAATGAGAATAAAATCGAAATGGGAAAAGTAAGAATTTGCACTTTTTCGCAACTTGTTGATACTGCAGAGAAAAGACTTTTTGGGTTACGCCAGAAGCTAAGTGAAAGATATGATGATATTCCAGGAATGGAGTTATTTAAAAGACAAGCAACCCAATTGAAAGTCGAATTTAAAGAGAAAGGTCTATTCCAATAAGACTGATAAAATATTCCAACAGCAATGATTTCATATTTCGGAGCAACGCTTCCACAGCTTTCCATTCATAAAGTAGGTAGTAAAGTATTAGATGAGCCGGTTACTTTATCTGAACATTCTTTACAAATCGAGGATGATATTTTAAATGACCTGTTGATGCAATACTTTTTGCAACCTTTTGAAAAGGTAAATGAAGTGTATCGTTTCTTTCATCCGAATGATGACCTGAATTTGAACGAGGTTTTTCATTTTGCTGAAATGATATTTGATGATCTGGCAAGCTTTCATAAAAACTCACAACAGATCGCTAAGCATTTGTATGATATCTCTACACATCCAAAAATAAAGTCAGGCGAATTATACATTGGTTATTTTGAGAACCTGCAAATTGAAGGTGAGCTTTGGCCCGCTATCGGCATTTTTAAATCTGAAACCAAAGAACCTTATTTAACTGTTGAGCAGGACCAAAAACAATTTCAATTACATTACCAGCAGGAAGCCATCAACATAAAAAAATTAGATAAGGGCTGCCTGATATTTAATACAGAAAAAGAACAGGGCTATAAAGTCGCGATCGTTGATCAGACAAATCGTTCAGAAGCTGTTTACTGGATCGATGAATTTTTACAACTGAAGATCAGGAACGATAATTATACACAAACACAAAATATATTAACTGCGTATAAAAGTTTTGTTACCACAGAAATGGATGAGTCTTTCGATATTTCAAAAGCTGATAAGATCGATCTGCTCAACCGTTCTATCAAATACTTTAAGGAGAAAGACCATTTTGATATGGATGAATTTTCTAGCGAAGTAATTTCTAATCCCGAAGGAATAGAAAAATTCAAAAGCTTTACAAAGAATTACGAAGCAGAGTTTGACGCACCCATCAATGATTCATTTTCTATTTCAGATGCGGCTGTTAAAAAGCAAGCACGCGTTTTTAAAAGTGTGTTAAAGCTGGACAGGAATTTTCATATTTACATTCATGGCAATAAAGAACTAATTGAAAAGGGTTTTGATGCAGAAAAGAATATGAGTTTTTATAAGGTTTATTTTAGCAACGAACAGTAAATTTCTCTTTGTCATTCTGAGCGTGAGCGAAGAATCTAATCTTTAAGTAATTTTTCTACCGGTTGAGAATAAGATGCTTCGTGCCTCAGCATGACAAAGGCGTTGAGTAAACGAACAACCTTACATCATACTTCCTTAAAAAGGATCAATGAACAATAACTTTCTCTTTTGTCATTCTGAACGTAAGCGAAGAATCTAATTTTTAAATAATTTTTCTGTTGGTTAAGAATAAGATGCTTCGTTCCTCAGCATGACAAAGGCGTTGACTAAAATAATTATCTTAACGTGTGATATTAAAAGACTTATAAAAAACTTTCTCTTTTGTCATTCTGAGCGTAAGCGAAGAATCTAATCGTTAATTGATCGTTCTGCTGGTTGAGAATAAGATGCTTCGTACCTCAGCATGACAAGAACATGGTGTAAAATAATTATCTTACGACGTACCCTTACATGAAAATCCATGGATCATAACTACTACGTTTATATTCTTACCAATATTCACAAACAAGTATTGTATACTGGCGTTACTAACGATCTTAATAAAAGAATAGCTGAACATACAGAAGACACAAATGGATCAAAGAAAAGCTTTGCGGGCAAATATGCTTGTGTATATCTCATTCACTGGGAACACTTTAAATATATAAAGAGCGCGATTGAACGAGAAAAAGAAATTAAAGGGTGGAAACGCGAAAAAAAATTCGCTTTAATTAAAAGTACAAACCCGGGATTAAAATTCCTTAATGAAGAAATCAAATAATCTCTCCTTTTGTCATTCTGAGCGAAAGCGAAGAATCTAATCATTAATTGATTTTTCTGCTGGTTGAGAATAAGATGCTTCGTTCCTCTGCATGATAAGAGGTTGGAGTAAAAGCCTATCTTACACCTAATGGATAACCAATTCGATCTTTTAATAGATTCTTATCTTGAAAATAATATTGGCATTGATGCTGATTTTTTAACTGATGCTTTATCACAGGGCTTGCAACAAAATATACTTCAACTACAACATGATAATTTAATGGTGGCTGCAGGCATTGGCAACAATGATATTAAAGATGCCAATCAAAAAATGCGCAGCGATACTATTTACTGGATGGACAAAAGCCACGACAATATTTTTGAACAGGAATTTTTGCATCATGTCGATAATTTTGTTGAACGGTTGAACAGCACTTGTTATACCGGCATCAACAGTTACGAATTTCATTATGCTGTTTATGAAGAAGGTAGTTTTTACAAGCGACATAAAGATCAATTCAAAACAGATAGTGACCGGAAATTTTCTTTGATCAATTATTTGAATAATGATTGGCTCGAAACCGATGGCGGGCAATTATTGGTGTATCAAAATGAAGTGGCTCAAAGAATAGAGCCCAACTCTCAAAAAGCCGTCTTCTTCAAAAGCGATGAAATGGAACACGAAGTAACAAAAGCCAACCGTACAAGGATGAGTATCACCGGCTGGTTGAAACGGGTATAATTTTTTAGCATGCTGAGAAAGGGGTTTTGGGTAAAAAAGTACCCGAACACCTTTCAATTTATTATTGTTACACTTGTTTTTAAAAAAGGCATACTTATTGTATTTGTTGGAAATATGAAAAATATAAAAATCTTAATTACAATATTGGCATTATTTGTTGTTACAATAACTCACGCGCAAGTTAGTGTTGAGGTAACGGCATCTATAGCCCCACCACCATTAGTAGTGTACTCACAGCCGGCTTGTCCGGAAGACGGCTATATCTGGACACCGGGCTATTGGGCTTATGGCGATGATGGTTATTATTGGGTTCCCGGCGTTTGGGTGGCACCACCTGAACCTGATTATTACTGGACACCTTGTTACTGGGGTTTTGATAATGGTGTATACGGATTTTATCCGGGCTATTGGGGGCCAAGTATCGGTTTTTATGGAGGCGTTGATTATGGATATGGCTACGGCGGATATGGTTACGGCGGCGGCAGATGGGACCACGGACATTTTCGTTACAACACGGCTGTTACGAATGTCAACAGGTCTGTAGTGCACAATGTTTATGTAGACAGATCTGCAGGTAGCAGGCAAATGCGCACCAGAACCAGTTTTAATGGTCCGGGCGGAATTACAAGAGCGCCAAGAGCAGAAGAACAAAGAGCCGCAAGCGAACCGCATACAAGATTTACACCGCAACAGGAAACACATCAGCAGGCAGCAAGACAGGATCATAATCAGTTAGCTTCTGTTAATCATGGAAAACCTGCAACAGCAGCTATGAATAGGGTTGGCGGTAATCGTATTGCCAGCCAGGGCCATCCTGCAGTTGCTCAAAGCCATCCGGGCGGGGCTTCACATCCACATGCAATGACAGCTCCGGCGCAACATGCACAAGCACGTCCGCAGGTTCATTCACATCCGCAAGGACAAACACATGCGCAGCCACAGCACATGCAACAATCGCATCCGCAGGCACAACCACGTCAACACGTACAATCGCAACCTCAGGGGCAACCGCATATGCAGTCACACCCTCAGGCGCAGCAAGTACACCAACAACCGCAGATGCATCAGCAGCCACCCGCACAACACATGCAAGCTGCACCACAAATGCATGCAGAACCACATCCAGCCGGAGGCGGTGGCGGTGGAGAACATCGCAGATAAGCGTTAAGCGTTAATTATATATAACAAAAAGTTTGGTGGAGAGATTCACTGAACTTTTTTTATGGCTTTTTGTTTGTAGAGAAATAATAAAAAGTTAAGAATTACAAGCTATTGTTCTAATAACTTTCGGACACTTACTTTTGAAAACTATTTGCAACACAATCATATTATGAAACAATACCTCAACGGATTCTTTTTAATCACCCTATTAATTGGTCAGCATAGTGTTTTACAGGCACAGGATAAAAGCGGTTACCATATTGCTACCACCTTTCACATAGCTGGTTCAGGCGGCTGGGATTTTATTGCCGTTGATCCGGGATCGAATAAATTGTATCAGTCGCATGGCACTGTTGTGAATATCCTGGATAGAACAACCGGTGATTCGGTTGGCATCATTCCTAACACCACCGGTGTTCATGGAATTGCTTTTATGGATGAACTCGGAAAAGGTTATACCAGCAATGGGAAATTAAATAACGTAACAGTATTTGATCTACAAACAGATAGTATCATAACACAAATTGCTACGGGGCAAAATCCTGATGCGATCTTGTATGATGCGTTTTCTAAAAAAATAATTACCTGTAACGGACATAGCAAAGATCTGAGTATTATCGATCCTGTTACTGATAAAGTTGTAGCAACAATTTCTTTAGATGGAAAACCGGAGGTTCCTGTAAGCAATAATGCTGGAAAGATCTATGTGAACATAGAAGATAAGAGTGAGATCGTTGAAGTAGACATTGTAAAAAATGTAGTGACCAATCGCTGGCCGCTTGCTCCCGGAGAATCACCAACAGGCCTGGCCCTGGATATAAATACAAAAAAATTATTTGCAGGATGTGATAATAAATTATTGATCGTAATGGACGCAACCAATGGAAAGGTCATTGATAAACTTCCGATAGGTGAAGGCTGTGATGGTGTTGGGTTTGACTCCTCCCTGCAATATGTATTTGCATCATGTGGTGACGGTACGGTTACAGTTGTACAGGAAATAGCGAGTGATACATTTAAAGTAATTGATATTGTCTCAACAAAAAAAGGCGCCAGAACAATTGCCGTTGATGAAAAAACACATCGTATTTATTTACCTACTGCAGACCGTGCTCCTTTGCCAGCTAATGCTGCCGCAGACGCAAGGCCAGCAATTATCCCCGGAACTTTTGAAGTAATTGTGTTGGAAAAATAATGACGGCGGTTAAAAATCACTTTGTATCCCTATAAAAGAAAAATAATATTGTCTTTCCTGATTCGCAGGTGTGATCACCTGCGTGCCCATTGAGCCAATGAAAGTAAATGTTTTATTGATCGTGTATCGGCAACCGTAATTCATAAAACCTGTTGTTGCAATAGTTGGATGATAACTTTTCTGTAAAAAAAATTCGCCCATCAGTTCCCATCGCTTCGACAATTTATAACTCAATAAATTTCCATTGATCAAACTACTGGAATCTTTCTCTACAAATAAATAACCCAACTCTTCCCCAATTACAAATTTGCCAATTGTTTTTGATAGTAATAAAGGCAATAAAAATCCTTTTTGCGTTCCGGTAATTGTAAACTGCGGATAAGTCGTTGCGGACAAAAAATATTTTTCTTCTTTTACAAAATGATATTTTACGCCGAACAAAGGATCAACAAATTTTCCGGAAGAGTGATCTTGCTGATCGATCGTGACCTGGTAAGGCATTTCGATTTTTAATTGAAAATTATCATTCACGCCATAATTGGCATCTACATAAGGAACGGCTAATTGTACTTCCTTTGTTACTTGCGAATTGACAGAAGTATTTATTTCAAACTGATGTTTATTCAATGTAGCCGGGTCATCAGTCAGCATTGGTGGTCCGCCACCCTGGGCATAAGCGTTGCCGTAACATGTAATTGAAATAACAGCTAATAATATATTGCGGATCGATCGCTTCATTTAAAATGACAAAGTTACTTCATAAAAAAAACAGCTGCTTAAAATTTTAAGCAGCTGTTGTAAAATTATTGGACAGAATAATTAATGTTGATTACCCGTTCCGTTTACCTGGTAACAACCTAAGTCTGTACCCGGAGCCGTAATTTCAGAAGAACCATAGATCGGATCAACTGGCACATTGCTGAATGGCGTTAAAGAAGTATTTCCTTTTGCTATCGCAGGAGAAGAAGTTGCCAAATGAAAATCAAAACCAGCCGTGTAGTTATAATTTTGATAAGCGTAATTAGGAAGCGGGAAGGTTTTAAACAATCCGCTATTTACGCTCACAATATTTATTGAAGGCGTATAAGCCTGTCCGAGTAAATAACCTACCGGTAAATAAGTTGAAGGAGTTGGAATGTCTGTAGTTTGAGGATGTGTTACATCTCCCACCGGATAAAAATAATTACAAACAACAGCAGAATCGCCATAATATAAATTGTTACCATTCGCAACATTCAATGTATCTGCAGCACTGGCTCCGCCAACAACCCTTAATCCTTTTTTGCAATTCACAAAAAGATTATTGTAAAGATTTCCACGCGCACCTTTTTCGATATCAATAGATCCGCCGTGAGGAGAAGTACTCGTCTGACGGAAACCACAATCTACATAAGTGTTATTGTAGCAATTCACATTACACTCTGTTGGTGTTAGGCCTGCATTTGAAATTTTAGTACCGTTCGTTGCACTACCTACAAATAAATTGTAGGCAATATTTCCTACCGTACCGCTTTTTACATTCAATGATTCTCCACTGAACTGTCCGGTTTTTTCAAAAGTGTTTCTCATGATATTTACTTTACCGTAGGTAACCCGTACGGCGTCATCAACTGTTCCATAGATCCAGCTGTCTTCCAATATAAATACGCCATTCGCATTTTGAAAGAAGATATCCCATGATGGCGTGTTCGAAGCCAATCCTGATATAGGAGCTGAAGAAAAAGTAGCACCTGCACCTTCAACATGTGTAAACTTCATTACAAATAATGAGCAGGAAGTATCGCAATTGATACCATACCATTTGCCGGAAAACGCAGAGTCTGTTAAAGGATTAACAGAAGGCCCATCTGTTTTAGTTGTTAATGAAGTGATGGTGTTAGGCTGTGCAGCAGTACCGGCAGAAATAAAAGTACCTTTCACAATAACGATAACACCCGCATCTACTTTTACGGTTACACCGGGTTGTAGATACAATGTATCACCAGCATTCACAGTAACATCGCAACCAAGCTCATAAGTTTTTCCTGTAAGCATGGTTCCTTTAATAGATCCGCAAAGTGGAATCGAATCGCTTACGGCCTGGCCTATCTTAAATGCCGGTTTTGAAATAGTAATGGAATCATTTTTTTTGCATGACGCAAACAGTGTTAATCCTGCTGCGAGATAAATAATCGCTTTGAGAGATTTCATGATTGTAGTTTTTATGTTTGTAATATTTGTTTGATTTTAAAAATGATACCGGATCCCCGCCAGGTATGTCTGGCCATAAGATTTTTTCTCTACTAAAATTCTATCGCTACGTGGTTGTGATTTCGATGGCCAATTCGGACTTGTTGCGGTCAGGTAAGTGCTGTTCAAATTCATCTCTATAATATCCGATGTGTTTAACAGGTTACCGAGTTTTGCATACAGGGCAAAGTGCTTCCCTAATTTTTTTTCTGCCGAAAAATCTACGATCACAGATCCGCGTTGCCAGTAATCCATATTATAATAAGGAGAAACATAAACGATATGCCTGCCTGTATAGATCGTGGCTAACTGAAGCTCTAACCCGCTTTTGCCATCTTTATACAATAGAGATAAATTACCGATATGAGCTGCCTGGCCCTGCAATGGAATATTTACTTTTACCGGCCTGGTCGTTGTCGTAGAATCGGCGATATACGCTTGTGTTTTTATTGTAGGTGCGTTAGAATAGGTGTAGGTGTAATTTGCCGATATGCCGAATTTGTGAAAGTATTTTGTGTAGACCAATTCAAATCCGATATTGGTTGCTGTTGCGCCATTTTCCGGTTTTATTACACTTAAGCTGGTGGCGGGCCTTACATAAGCATATTCAATCGGGTTCTCAATGTTTTTATAGAACACGCCTATCAGAATTTGATTAGAGCCGCCCGGAAAATATTCATACCGCAGATCAAGATTCTGCGCCTGTGTATGTTCAAGGCTATCGTTTCCTTGTTCTGTATAATATTCACCTACTTTTTGTGTAGGCACTATTTCGAAAAATCCCGGGCGACTGATAGAGCTGAAGTAAGAAAAATGCAGCGCACTCTTATCGTTCAGTTTATACTTGATATGTAGGCTTGGTAATGGATCGAGGTAACGTACAGTTCCTTCTTTGCCCGTGATCGTATTGGGCACCATTGTCTGATCGTAGGATTGGCTTGTGCTTTCAAATCTAACACCTGCCAGGATATTCCATTTTCGATTGGGTTCCCAACGTGCATCGATGTAGCCGGCACTTACATCTTCGGTTGCCGTATAAATATTTTGACTATTGGGTGTTCCTTTAGCATCTGACGATGGCGTAAATATGAAAGGAGCATCGTACACATTATCAAAAGGTGTTGTAGAAGAAAGAACTTTTAAGTTATAGGTGTTATCATAATTATCCCGTTCCTTATGTCTTGTCATTCCTCCAATGCCTACATTGAATTTTTGCGATGCGATGTTGAATTTATAATGAAGGTTGATATATCCGGCAAGGTCCTTATCTGAATTATGCTGCCACTCGCGTGTCATGCCGGATATTAATAGAGGATCCGTCGCACTATCCTGCGACAATGTCAATTCAGCTTCATCAGGTGTTTTTTGTGTTGCGATCGAATAGACAGCAGACCAATCGGCCGATAATTTATTACTCAGCTGATGTTGTCCCTGTAATGCAGAACTGAAAATATTCTGCACATTTGTTTTTGAACGATACATAAAATCCACAATACCTTCTTTTCCCTGGGAAACATCACGATTGCCTTCTGTTGTATCTGTTATTAATCGTGATTGATAACTTGTTAGCTGGGTAAAAATAGTAGAGAGGTCAATCTTGTTTTTATCATTGATCCTATAATCAATTTTTCCAATGAAGGCAATGCGGTCATCATGTATAGAGTAGCTGCGCGATTCAAGATCTGTTAAGCCCGGCGTACTACCGTATTGCATACTTGTATTGGGTTGTGGATTAATTCCATTGAAAAGATCTTTATAAAAACGATCCAGGCTATTGTACGAACCACTGATGATGATGCCTACTTTATTTTTTAGAAAACGGTTGCCAATTGTTATTCCTAATAATCCATCCGGCAGCGGTTGTTTTGTAGTAAAGACAAGATTTGCTTTGGAAAAATCTGCGTAAGTAGCATTGTAAGCGGGCCCGTTTATTTCAGCTGGTGATTGTTTATTCACCGCACCATGATCATAAGTTGAAAAATTATTATCAAAAAGCATTTGGGAATAACCCAATGCGCCCTGTGCATCAAAAATAAATTTATCAGGCGCATCGCGCATTACCAAATTCATTACGCCACCAACAGCATCACCTTCCATATCGGGTGTTAATGCTTTGATCACTTCCAGGCGCTGCAAGATCTCCGAAGGAAAAATATCCATTGGCACATAGCGGTTCTTATCATCCGGACTTGGAATTTTAATTCCATTGATCAATGTGTAATTATATCGTTTGTCCATCCCGCGGATAACAGGGTAACGGCCTTCACCACTTTCACCACGGTCAACGGTAACACCTGAAACGCGGCGTAATACATTCGCAACAGTGAGATCGGGAGCCAGTTGTATTGTTTTAGCAGAGAGTACGTTCAAAATATTGTCTGCATTTTTTTCTATTGTCCTTGCGCTTTGATCTGTGGCGCCAGCAGGCTTTCCGCTATTTTTTTTGACTACCACTTCCGTCATAGCACCATATGAGCTGATAAGGGAAACTTCTACAACAGCTTCATCATCGTCTTTATCAATTACAATTTCTTTTGTTATGGTTTGATAAGAAAGAGAACTGATAATGATGGTATATTTTCCCGGAGCAATATTTTTAAAAGTAAAGGAACCATCCAGTCCGGTTATTGTTTTAAAATTTGTGGCATCTATTTTTACGATGCCACCAACAATAGACTCTGCTGTTTGATTGTCGATAACGTGTCCTTTAATGATAGCAGCCCTAACTTGCATCAGTTGAAATAAAAGAACGATGCAGAAAGAAAACTTTCTAATTACGGGCTTTTTCAATGTTGGTATATTTTTTGCAAATATTGTGCTTTGCCAATACGAACATCAGCCTTCCGTATAAAATAACAGTAGCATAATGATTGCGTAATAATTAGTTATTCTTTATTTAATAATTTCTTTAAATAAAGCGAACATCTTGCAGCATCTTTTTATTTATAAAATTATTGAGGCGATGAAAAAATTCTTTTTCCTTGGGATGTTATTGCAGCTATCAATAGTTGCAATGGCACAAACAGATAATAGCAAAGTGCAGGAAGCGTCGGGCCATCCAACAGGCGTTATTGATAATTTACAGACAATAAAAAAATCATTGAATTTTTTAGTGATGGGCGATTGGGGCAGACATGGCGAACAACACCAAAGAAATGTTGCGCAGCAAATGAGCAATGCTACTGTAGGTTTAAAGGCAACGTTTAATCTTATTGTGGGGGATAATTTTTATCCTAACGGCGTGATGAGTGTGTTTGATCCTAGCTGGCAAAGCTCTTTCGAAAATGTATACACACAGCATCCGTTGTATGATGATTGGTATGTGGTATTAGGTAACCATGATTACAGAACAAATCCTGATGCAGAAGTTGCTTACAGCAAAATAAGTGCGAGGTGGATCATGCCTGCAAGAAATTACAGCATCATAAAAAAACTAGATGATGGCGGTACTGCCGAATTCTTTTTTATTGATACGAGCCCTTTTCAAACGGATTATTATGGCAGCGAAGAATACGGCGCGAACGTAAAAGGCGTTGATACTGCCGCACAAAAAAAATGGTTGGAAGATGGTTTGAAAAATAGTACTGCCACCTGGAAATTTGTAATAGGCCATCATCCGTTATACAGCGCAGGCGGACGAAAAGGAAAAACGGGAGATATGTTGAATTCTTTCGGTCCGCTATTTGAAAAATATAAAGTAGATGCTTATTTCTGCGGACATGAACATGTATTGGAATTTGATCAGCCGGCAGAATATCATTTCGTAGAAATTATTTCAGGAGCAGGCTCTGAAGCAACACCGGTAACATCTGCTCCTTATGCAAAATTTGCCATGCAGGATTTTGGTTTTGTTGCAGCAAGTTTAACAAGTAAGGAATTGTTGATACAATATATCAATGAAGAAGGGAAGATTTTATATACTACTACACTGAGTAAATAATTTTGTTTCACGCAAAGGCGCTAAGGAAAAAATTAAGCCGCAAAGAATTACTTTGCGGCTTTCCTATCTTGTGCGACTTTGCGTGAAACAAATTTATTGAGAAACTTTTACACCGGCCATTTCTCTTAATGCCTGTGCAATATGATTGGCATCGATACCAATTTCGTTATATAGTTCTTTAGGTGTACCGTGTTCAACCAATCTATCCGGAATGCCCATTATTTTTACATCAGCTTTATAATGGTGCGCATTCATAAATTCCAATACAGCGCTGCCGAAGCCGCCAACTACAGTACCATCTTCGATGGTGATTACTTTATTGAATTTAGAGAATACTTCGTGCAATAATTTTTCATCGATCGGTTTTACAAAACGCATATCGTATAATGCCGGGTTGATGCCTTCTGCTTTTACATCGCGTATTGCAGCTGCAGCAAAATTTCCGGGATGCCCGAAAGAAACAATCGCAATGCCTTCGCCATCTTTTATTTTTCTACCGGTACCAATTTTTATTTCTTTCATTTCCGTTTTCCATTCGGGCATAACACCTTCGCCACGAGGATAACGGATCACAAATGGATTTTTTGTCGACTCTAATTGCGCCGTGTACATCAGGTTGCGCAATTCGGATTCATTCATCGGCGCACTCACGATCATGTTGGGTATGCAACGCATAAAAGCTATATCATAGGCACCATGATGCGTTGGGCCATCTTCACCAACCAGTCCGGCTCTGTCTAAACAAAAAATTACGGGTAAGTTTTGTATCGCTACATCGTGTACCACCATATCATATGCTCTTTGCATAAAAGAAGAATAGATATTGCAAAATACGCGCATGCCCTGTGTTGCCATGCCGGCGCTTAATGTAACTGCATGTTGTTCGCAGATGCCCACATCAAAAGCCCTGTCAGGCATTTTCTCCATCATGTATTTTAAGGAAGAGCCGCTTGGCATTGCCGGTGTGATGCCAAATATTTTTTTATTCTTTTCTGCCAGCTCAATAATGGTATGCCCGAAAACATCCTGGTATTTTGGTGGCTGAGGAATGTCAAATTTCTTTTTAAATATTTCTCCTGTCACTTTATCAAATAAACCCGGCGCGTGCCACTTGGTTTGATCTTTTTCTGCCAGCTCGTACCCTTTTCCTTTTACAGTTTTGATGTGCAAAATTTTTGGTCCGGGAATATCTTTGAGGTCCTTTAAAGTATCAACGAGCTTGGTAATATTGTGTCCATCGATCGGGCCGAAATAGCGTAATTGTAATGATTCAAAAAGATTACTGTTTTTACTTACCACACCCTTTAAACCCGCTTCAATTTTAGATGCCAACTCTCTAGAAAAAGTTTTGCCGGGTAATTTGCCCAGCACTTTCCAAAAATCATCTCTTAATTTATTATAGGTTTGAGAAGTAGTGATATCTGTTAAGTATTCTTTCAATGCACCAACACTTGGGTCGATGCCCATGTTATTATCATTCAAAATGATCAGTACATTGCTTTTTTCAATGCCGGCATGATTGAGTGCTTCAAAAGCCAATCCTGCTGTCATAGCGCCATCACCGATCACCGCAATATGTTGCCTGTCTGTTTCTCCTTTATAATGAGAAGCCATTGCCATACCCAGCGCTGCAGAAATAGAAGTGGAAGAATGGCCAACACCGAAAGTATCATATTCACTCTCGCTACGTTTTGGAAAACCACTTAATCCGCCGTATTTTCTGTTAGTGTAAAAAATATCTCTGCGGCCGGTTAAAATTTTATGTCCGTATGCCTGATGGCCCACATCCCAAAC
>DATHNS010000024.1:0-24923 GCA_035485735.1 Ferruginibacter sp. | reverse complement strand
TGATCTTGTTGTTCAGTCATATGATGTATACTATAAAAAGTACTTTGAAATACAAAGTAAAAGCAATATTTTGGATTTACTATCAAAAAGTTCAATTATTTTTAAAATAAAGGGAGTTAAGATATTTTATCGGATTGTGCTATACAGATTAATCCTTCACTGAGATAGCAGATTCAAGATAATTATTAATTATAAACGAACGTTCCTTTAAACTTAAAAAATACAGTAGGGCTATTCAATAACTGCGCATCGATCATGATCTTTCCCTCTTCAGGAATGCTGAACTTATAATCCAATTGAATAGTTCTATTCTCACGCGGATCAATGATCGTTAAGAATTTGATATTATGGGCAATTGACAGATCCGTTTCTTTTCCGATAACGCTTTCCATTACTTCTTTTACCATCTGCATCATGCAAACGCCGGGCACAATCGGATGTTGCGGAAAATGCCCTTCAAATATTTTATGGGCTACATTTAGCTCGATGGTTGTCTTTACCGTATTGCCTTCTGTCTGCGGAGCAGTAAAGGAAAAAAAATCATTTTGTAACATTATCTTTCTATTCGTTTTAAACCAATATTAAATTTGAAATTTTGATGCGAGATACTGATCGTGTCCGGTACTCCATCAATGTAATTTTTCATGATCGCTTTTACAACCGGTTTTCGTTTCGATGAGATCTCCATACTCACCAGCTCGGTTCCTGTATTGTTAGTAACGTACGTATAGTAACCTTTTGTCTGTTTAAATATATAATAAGTAAGTGAATCATTTTTACGAATCGATACCCTGTTCGAATCCAATCCGCGCATCAGGATCAAATCAAAATCTTTACGCAATGTTTTTATCACCGGTTTTCTATTCATTTGTTTCAAAATAGAATACACCTTAAAGCTTCCATCAGCATTAAATCCAAAATCGAAAAAATTCAATCCCATCTGGCTGGCAAAAACAATCCTCGTACTACTGTCGGGCATTTTCTTTATCAACATCAATCCGCTTAAATTACCACCGATCTTGACTTCTACCTGCGTATTGTATAATGCAACCGATGCGCTTAATTTGAATTTTTGCAATACACTTATATCACCCGTTGTTTGGTGAAGGTTTTTGTAAGCCTTATTACAACTCAGTAAAATAAGCAGGCAACTACTTAATATAAAATAACGCATCCGGAAGAATTGTGTTCATTTCTTTATTAATAAACTTTATGATCGTATTATCACCCGAACTCTCGTTCATCTCAATACTTGAAACAGCATAATCTTTTTTATCAATAATGATATTGATCGTTGAGAAATAATCTTTCAGGTTTTTCGATACAGGAGACAGCTCCACTAAATAGCTTCCCTTATTTTCAAAAACTTTAGTAGAAAAATCAGGATTACTCAATGCAGTTCCCTGCACGCAATCAACCGTTATTTTATTGATCTGCTGAAAAAGCTTATTTGATTTTGTTGAAATGGTATTTTCTTTTTCCCCGTCTTTAATATATACTTTATCCTGATTGATGATCATGAGGTATTGAAAAGGCTGCGTGTATTCCATCCTTACCTGGTTATTCTTTTTGAACCAGAATTTTCCTTTAGAAGTAATTTTTTCTGATAACATGCTCAGGTTCTTTTCCTGGATGAAATCACATTTGATGGTCGTAGTTTTTTGCGCTGTTGCTAAAAACTGTTGTTTAAATATTGCAAGATCTGTTATAGCAGTATAACCGGCATGTTGCGCCTTTACCGAAAGGGCACAAATTATTGTTAGCAGTAGCAGAATTGTTTTACGCATATGGTTGTAAATGTAGCATTTTATCTAATCTGACTATTTCGTAATCTTGTTGTTTAACATATTGAATAAAGAGTGGCAGTATATTCAAGGTCGTTTCACTGGTATCATGAAACAAATAGATGGCCCCCGGTTGTAACGCTTTTGTTATCTTATTGAATAATCTTTTTTCTTCGCCGATGACCGTATCAAAGGAGCGAACACTCCACCCTATCGGAATATAATTACCCGCGATGATCGAATTTTTAATATTGGGATTTAAAACACCATATGGTGGCCTGAATAATTTTGGTTGTACTCCTATCAGGTCTTTCGTTATCGTATCCATTTGCTGAAGGTCTGCCATTACTTTTTTCGTAGCAAAAAGATCGAACCAGAAATGATGCGAATAGCTATGATTGCCGATGATATGCCCCTCCTGATGAATTTGCATCAGTATTTCTTCATTCCCTGCAATCCGGTTGCCAATGCAAAAAAAAGTGGCTTTGATATTGTGTCGCTGTAATACGTTTAAAATTTCCGGTGTAAACGAAGTAGCGGGACCATCATCAAAACTTATGGCTATTTGTTTTTTATCTGTTGCAGCCGAACAAATTACTTTGATAAAAAAATTTGAGCTGATATAATAACAACCATAAAATAAGATCAAAGAATAACAAATGAATAAACCGATATAAAAAAACGGAGAAATGCTGTGAGTAAAATTATATCCAACCAAAATGATCAGCAGTATAATAAAAGTAATATTGGTATTTTTGAAATTTAACATGCTGAAACCAATAATAAAGAATGATGTGTATTTTGATATTGATTATAGATCAATGCTTTTTTCAATTTATTGTTTGCTAGCTCTTTGCTTATAATGGCAGGTACAGTAGCCGTCTTAATGATGTTCGCCGCCAACCATAAAGCAAATCCTGTAGCAGTAGGATATTCGCCACAAAGATGTTTATAGTTAACCAAACTACTCTTATTAAATATAGATTGTTGTAATTGGGTATATACCTGATCATGTTTCATATCGCCGTTTCTGCCCGTTATGATCAGATCAATATCACTGATAGCAATTGATTGTGCCGATAGAAAAGAGAGTATCTGTTGTTCTGTTTCTTTAATCGTTGCAGGTTTATAAAAAGTGTGAATACTATCTAATACGGCATAATCATTGGTTGATGATTCATTGGCCAGTAAAAAAAAGGCCGAACCTTCACCGGCAATAGTTCCTTTTGAATTGGTTGTAAAAAGATCAAGATTGGAAATCGGCTCACGTTTATACAAGCCCATCCTGCTTAATATTGAATGGCTGATATTCGTGGTCTCATCAATCCCGCCAACTAACACATTGTTAGCTTCCCGCTCTGCCAACAACATCATACCATCCAACAAGGCACTTTCAAAAGAAAAACCTCTGTGCACAAATGCATTATTATAATTATGACATTGCACCATCAACGCGATCTGAGCTCCGATGGTATTATGAGTTGATTGTATAAAAGCGGTTGGTGTAAGCAGTTCTTCATTGTGCTCCACCATCTTCGTTAAAAAAACACCGGTATCTTCCAGACAACCATAAGCTGTTCCGGTAACAATTGCATCAGGCACACTAACGCCTGCTTCCTGCAGGCATTCCATTGCTGAGGCTACGCCCATTTTGATAATGCGGCTCATTCGGCGTATCAGCTTAGCATCAATAATTCCTTTGTAATCCGGTTCTATGCAGGTGAGGCGATTGCCTATATGTTTCACCGGTTCTATAAGAAATGACGGATGGCCGAATGAATGTTGTGGTGAAATATTTCCTGTAGACCGTATGTACGTTTTCATCTTATAATTTTGAAAAAATTAAGGATGAACAATTACCGCCAAAGCCAAATGAATTGGACATAACATTTTTTACCGCAACATTTTTTAAAAATTTCCTTTCGGGAACAAAAGGTAATTCAGGCATCGGCGTTTCTAACCGAAGGTTGGGATAAATGATCCCGTGTTTAATGGCTAACGCAGAAAAAACAGCTTCCAATCCCCCGCAAGCTCCCAGTGTATGTCCGGTAAAAGATTTTGTTGAACTCATTTTTGGATAACGATCCGCAAATAATCTTTTTATTGCCGTGCCTTCTGCAATATCATTATTCTGCGTTCCTGTTCCATGAAGATTTATATAATCAATATCCGATGGTTGTAATCCACTTTTTTTTAAGGCTCCTGTCATCGCTAAAAAAGATCCCGTTCCATCAGGTGAAGAAGCCGTCTGGTGATATGCATCGTTGGCATTGGCATAACCGCTTAACAAACAATAAGGCGTTTTTTTTAATGAGGCTGCTACTTTTTCTGATACTAAAACGACATAGCCTGCGCCCTCCCCTAAATTTAATCCTTTACGGTTTTCATCAAATGGCTTACAAAATTGTTGATCTAATATCATTAAGGTGTTAAATCCATTGAGTGTAAATTTTGTCAATGCATCTGTGCCACCCGCAATCACTACATCCAATTTATTTTGTTTGATCAATCTTGCTCCGAGAAAAATAGCATTGGCAGAAGAAGAACAAGCCGTGCTGATAGTAGTGATATAATTTTTAATGCCTAATTTATCCGCTACCAATTCCGTAACAGCACCGCATTCGTGGTTGACTACATTATGTAATTTACCTTTTGTATTATCAGCCAGAAATTCAGCAAAAAAATCTTCGCTCTTATCCATTCCTCCAACAGAATTGGCAGATATAAAACCCGTACGCAGAGAAGAAATATTTTCAATTGCGGCATCATCTACCGCTTCTTTTGCGGCGATCATACTTAATAATGCAGTACGACTTATAGCCGCAGGTAATCCGGCCCGTACGGCTAATTGCTCATTTGTTAATCTCACTTCTGCAACCGGTAACCGGTTACGATGAATTGTTTTCAAATTGTTGATATCACCAATGCCTGCCATTTCTGTTTCAAGTGCAGTAAGGCATTCTGCCACATTGTTTCCAATGGATGAGATCGCACCTACCCCTACTATAAAAACAGTTGAACCCATATTTATACATTCTTTGGCTGATGAGCCGTGATATATTCAGCCATCGTTTTTACAGACTTAAATACTTTCGGGCCATCCTCTGCGTTTGACAATTTGATCTGATAGTGCTGTTGTAATAAAACGATCAACTCGAGTGCATCAATTGAATCCAAGCCTAATCCTGCTACAAAAAGAGGTTGGTCATCGCCGATATCTTCCGGCTTTACATCTTGTAAATTTAGCTGTGCGATGATCTGCACTTTTAAGTCTGCAATTAATTTATCCATTTTATATTTCGTAAATTTTATTAATAGTCTCTTTTGTGAAATCCAATGAATTAGTATGTTTATTTTTTTCTACTAAAAACAAAACTGTTTTATACGCTGATCCCACTGCTTCAACCCAACCGCAAATACAAGCCTGCAAAATATCAGTAGCCAATAGGTTGCTTACATATTGTTGCATAAAACCTGCATCAAAATTTTCGCTGACAAAAAAAGCATTCTCGCCTTTTAAATGATACCTTATCGCTATTTCACCAATGACAATATTGGGTAGTGTATAGACAAACAAAGCAGGACTCGCCATCCCTTTCACCGTTCCAAAATATTTTATATCAGTATCCAAACTTGAATTGGCATTAGATAACACAATACCTATATCTTCCGCTTTATACGCCTCTATTTTAAAATCGTCTTTCAGTAAAACTTCTGTAGCCAGCAGCCCCAATTTACTCAATGCATCCATTTTATAGAACTTTGGATAATTCATTTCAAAGTGACGATAAGCAGCGATCAAAAATTCCGGCAAATCAATTTGCTTATCTTCAAATAATGATCGTCCGTTTTTATAAACAACATTATTGCTGATCGTACAAGTCCCGCTAATATATATATCCTTCGACAATTGATTTTATTTTATTTAGCTTCATTCATATCCGACATCCTTTTTTCAAAAGAGATCATTTTAGCCAATTTTGTTAATGCAGTCCCATGATCTTTTACATAGGGATTTTTCATATCCCAAACATATCCCGCTAAAACAGAACAGATCATATTCTTAATTTCCAGATCAGGCTTATCGGCAAAAAAGATAGTATCCAATGTTCCTTCATACCAGGCCATCACATAAGAGCGAAATGTATTTACACCTTGCATCACAGGTTCCATGTATTCTTTCTCCCAGTCAACCGATTCCCCTTTCAATTTACGAATTACCAGGTGAGCAGCAGTCTGACTCGAAACTGTTGCCAGTGTAACACCCGAAGAAAATATCGGATCTAAAAACTCTGTTACATTGCCTGTCAGCACAAATCCATCCCCATAAAATTTATCTGTGGTGCGAGACCAGGATTCTAAAATTTTAGGTTCAAATACTAATTCTACCTCTTTAAAACGATCACTGATATATGGTTGAGATGCCATTAACTCACGATATACCTCTTCGTCTGTTCCTTTATATTTTGTAAAAAATTCAGGATTGCCAACAAAGCCAAGCGATGTTATACCGTTTGAAAAAGGAATGATCCATATCCAGACACCGGGTGCATGCACTACGATAGTAATACGGTTTGGCTCTTCATCCAGCAATCGTTTTTTATCTACCGTATGTGCAAACAAAGCTTTTCGTCCAACTAAATTAGAAGGTTTATCCAAATTGAATAATCTCGGGATGACCCTGCCATAACCACTCCCATCAATAATGAAATTTGCTTCTATTTCGCTTTTATTACCATCAATATCTTCTATAGTTGTTACAGAATCAGCACCATTAAAAACAATATCCGTAACAGTAGTTTCATAACAAACTTCCACACCCATTTTCTCTACCGTATCTGCTAATGTCTTATCGAATTCTGCGCGAGGCACCTGCCATGTCCATTTCCAGCCAGGTGTAAATTGATCGGCAAAAAAGTAATCGCATACCTTTCCATCTTTTACAAACTTGGCACCAAATTTTTCCTGAAAACCTTTTTCTTTTATCGCATCTACAAAACCTGCTTCGGTAAGTGCTTCCATACAACGTGGCAATAAACTTTCACCAATAACAAAACGTGGAAATTTTAATTTCTCCACTATCTTAACCTTATAGCCTGCTTTGTTTACTATAGACGCAGCTACAGTTCCAGAAGGGCCTGCTCCAATAACAAGTACATCAACTTTTTCTCTTTTCATAATAAAGATTGTTGGCTAAATTATTTATTGTTTACTAAATATGAGCGCCGCGTTACAACCTCCAAACCCAGAAGCTGTCTTAAGGCAATGCTGTAATTTTTTTGATTGTAAGGTCGTAGTAATATTTAATGGATTGCTCACGCCGAGCTGTTCAAATCCCCTGCTGGGTAAAACAATATTCTCTTTCATTGATTGAATGGTAACAACCGATTCGATCAATCCGGCAGCACCCAATGTATGCCCGAAAAATCCTTTCAGGCTATTTACCGGAACAGTTTGCATATCCGCTAAAGTAATTGCTTTAGCTTCCATCTCATCATTGTAAACGGTTGCCGTGCCATGTGCCGAAATAAAATCAACATCTTTTGCAGCAACCCCTGCCGATTGCATCGCTTTTTTAATTGCCTGAAATAATTCTTCTCCCGTGCGCGACGGGCCCGAAATATGATTGGCATCGTTACTCACGGCACCACCGGTAATTTTTATATCGTCTGAATGATTTTTATTGATAGAAAGAATGATCGTTGCAGCACCTTCTCCCAAATTAATTCCGTCTCTTGCTGCATCAAAAGGTTTACACTCGCCTTCGCTGATAGCCTGAAAAGATTGGAAGCCGGATACAACAAATTTTGAAATAACATCAGCACCTGCTACCACTACATTTTCATATTGCCCCGATCGTATCAAACGCATACCGGTCAAAATAGCCAACAGTCCTGATATACAGGCATTAGATATTACAACAGGTGCATGAACAAATCCAAAATGGTCAGCTACTATTTTTGCTGAACTGTGTAAAGCAATTCTATCTTTTAATTGTGGCGAATATTCTTCTGTTTCCAATAAACTTATATTGCCTTTGGTAGAGGAAATGATCAGTAACGTGTTTTTATTGCTACTATCTATACCACTGTTTTTTAAAGCATCTGCGATAGATGCTATCAGCAATTGTTCAAATTTTGTACCGTTAACCTGGGAATGAAAATCATGTAGCAGAGAAGCATAAAAAGGCACTGGAGATATTTTTTTATCATCATGCCTCTTGATACCTGATATTGCATTTTTTAATTGTATATAATTCCCGGCAGTAGTTGTGCCGAGCGGAGAGATGATATTATCTGAAACAATAAATACGTCTTTCATAATATTACATTAAATCAACGCATACTTCTTTTTCCAGTCGGTAAAAAAAGGTGGATTGGTTAATTGCAAAACAGAGTCTGCCGCATCTAAAAAGACCTGTATTGAAGATCCTGTTGCTACCAACTCCTGTGTGTTTGCATTTACTAACCGATAGGTAAATTTCATTTTTGCAGCCTCGCAAGCTTCGAACTGTGTTTCAATAATTACCGTATCACCGTAACGTAAAGACCGCTTATAATCACATTGAACATTTACAACCGGTATAACATACCCTTGTTTATGAACGTCTAAATAACTGATGCCGTATTTTTTTCCAAAAGCTTCGCGGCCATCTTCGAAATAACGAATGTAATGTCCGTGCCAAACAATTCCTAAAGGATCCGCTTCACTGAATTTTACTTCCAATTCTGTAACGTGTAATAATGTTTGTTGCAATGCACTTATTTTTTAACCTGTATTCCGTAACTATGTGAAA
Source organism: Ferruginibacter sp. (assembly GCA_035485735.1). GTDB lineage: Bacteria > Bacteroidota > Bacteroidia > Chitinophagales > Chitinophagaceae > Ferruginibacter. The sequence continues at coordinate 16,343 of DATHNS010000024.1, read as the reverse complement.
CTTGTAAACTTAAAAATGTTGTACTGCTTTTTTTATTTCATATCCGCAGGGTTGGAATCTTTTACTATATTCAAGAAAGCCCTAGCCCAATAATTTTTCAAACCAAAACCTTCAGGTTTACCAGTTCTATAGGCTGTAAGCAATACTTTTTTAGTCCCCATATTTACAAACGTTACCCATGCCCCTGCTTCAATCCTGTCTTTGCTCATACCATCTACAAAAACAATAAGTCCCACACCCGTTTTACCTTGAAAATCATATTTTTTAACCAGTTCTGCTATTTTACTTTCAGTGATCGTTTTATAGTCGCTATTACTGGTGGTGAAAAAATCTCTTGTTAATTTATTATTCGCCTGGTAAGTAATATCGAGGTCATAAGATATTGGTTTATCATAACCAATATTCTTAGCGATATCGTACTTTTTTTGCTCTGTGGTAAAGATCTGGTTCCATCCTATGATATACTTATTCTTAAAATCATCATTGGTAACCTTGCTTGGTAAACCAGGCGAAGGAGGGGTAGTAGAAATAGAATCTTTAAATTTCACCTGACTGAAATCTAAGCCTAGCCATGTTATATCGGCTTTTCCACTAATGATATCTTCTTTGGTCTGTGCGAAAGAAGCCGTTACGTTTGTGCAGATAAATAATACCGCAAGAAACAAACTCAATTTAATTCTACTTTTCATGATTGGATTGTATTTGGATTGACAATAAAAATTTTCATTTCACATTGGGCCATTAATTTTCCATTACACCTCACTTTTCCCACAATTATCGTGACATCAAAAACCTGGTTTTCGATCGCTACTTCTGTTTCTATTTCATCATTTATTATTGGCAAAGCAAAAATCTCGAGATTTTTCACTGCGCCAATATAACCAACCTGTACCGGTTTATTTTCTGACTGTGCATTATAGCCTGCCCGTGCCGCTGCTGTCTGCGCAATATTCTCTACCAGGCCAGCCTCACGAAATTTTCCATTGGTAACAAAAATATTTTCTTTCGTAATTAAAAAAGTCGACCGGCTGCTTTTATCATCAGAATAGATCAATTGATCAACCATTACAAAAGGTGGCCTTTGCGGAATTAAGGTCAATATATTTTCTGTTGCTGTCATTATCAATGTTGCCAAAAATTATAATAGTTATACCATTGTTCAGGATACTGTTTTACTTTATCCTCCATTGCCGTTACAAAATCCCGAAGCATTTGTTGCATCACGGTTTCTTTATTGATACTTGAATATTCTTTTAATTCGCTTGCAAAAAGGTGGTAGTGTAAATTACTTTCCTTCATGGCAAATACATAAGAAACCGGCACTTTAAATTTAGCTGCCAATATAAACGGCCCCATTGGAAATTTTGCCTCCTCGCCTAAAAAATCAATGGCCAATGTTTTATTCCCTTCTATAAATCTATCTGCATGCATACATACCAACTCATTATTTGCAAATGCGTCATTGATTGCGTATATATGCGAAAGGTCGTTTTTTATTACAATTACATTCAGGTTCCGCTCTCCCGTTACGCCCGTAATATATTCTTTAATTTGCTGATGTTCGCCATCGAACATGACAACATTGATACGGGTGTCTAAACGGTTTAATAAATGCCCTGCAATTTCCCAGTTACCAATGTGCGAACTCAATAATAATCCGCCCCTTTTTAGTGCAACTATTTTTCTAAGATTTTCCTCTCCGTCGAAATCAAACGTAAATCGATTACGTATGCCTGACATCACCACTACTTTATCAATTAAAGTCTGACCAAAAAAATGATAATTCTGATATAATTTAAACAGCGACCTTAGTTTGCCGTATCCAAGTTTTTTATGAAAATAGTCATAGGTAATTTTTGATGATTTATAGGAAAACAGAAAATAGTGAAACGCCACAAATCTTAACAGAAAATAAGCCGGCAATACACCGAAATTTTTTAAAACGCTTACAAATATGCGGTATCCAAACGGCGTTCCTTTCGATTTACCTTGCCATGATGGCATTACACGAGTTCTTTTGAATTGACACGATTGGTAACATAGTCATAAAAATTCTGGAACGTTTCAATGCCTATAAAATCTTCCGGTTTTACTTTAAAAGCAAAATTGCTTTCAATAACAACTACCAGATCAATATAATCCAAGCTATCCAGATCAAGCGTTTCCCTCAAATTAGCTTCGGGCGTGATTTTCGCTGCGTCTACTTCGAATTCTTCTACAAGGAATTCATTAATTTTCTCAATAATTTCTGCTTCTTTCATAAGTTAAATTTTAACGCATTCTTTTAACGATCAATGAGGAATTTGTGCCTCCGAATCCAAAAGAGTTGGACAAAAATACATTTATATCTTTTTCAATTGTCTTATTTACAATATTCAATTTAGCAGAATCTTCATCAGGGTTTTCAAAATTAATATTGGGTGCAACAAAACCATTCTGCATCATTAAGGTTGAATAGACTATTTCACTGGCGCCTGCCATCCAGCATTCGTGCCCCGTCATTGATTTGGTTGAACTTACAGGAGGTTTGCTCGATCCAAATACTTCGTGTATAGCTCTTGCCTCACTAGCATCTCCTGCAGGAGTGGATGTTGCGTGTGCATTGATATAATCCACTTCGGCTGCTTTCATTTGTGCATCTTTAAGCGCCATGCTAAGCGATCTTGCGGGACCATCCACAGTCGGATTGGAAATATGTGCACCGTTCGATGAAAAACCATATCCTACCACTTCTCCTAAAATAGGTGCCCCTCTTTTTAAAGCCGATTCAAGGCTTTCCAGTATCACAGTAGCTGCTCCACCACTTGGTATCAATCCGTCACGATCCCTGTCAAAAGGTTTGGATGCCTTTGTAGGAGCTGATTCCATGATAGAAAAGGCAGATAACGCGTCAAAATTGCCCATTGCATAATGGTTCACCTCCTGCGCGCCGCCACAAATAATCGTATCCTGTAATCCGCTTTTTATAAAATGATAGCCTAAACCAATCGCATGCGAGCCACTTGCGCATGCCGCACTGATAGTAAAATTTACGCCTTTCAATTTAAAAATGGTAGCCAGATTCATGGTTACTGTTGAGTTCATTGTCTGAAAGACCGAGCCCGAACCAACCAACATGGTATCTTTCTTTTGGCGAATAATATCGGTAGCCTCAATGATCGGTTTTGCACAACTGTCATTGCCGTATAAAACACCTGCTTCATGTGCACTGAGGTAATCGGCATCAAGACCTGCATTTTTTAATGCCTCTAAAGTGGCAACATAAGCGTATTCTCCCTGTTCAGGAAGCATGATGCGTGATCTTCTATCCAATAATTCTTTGAGATTTGGCCTTTCGATAAAGCCTGTTAAACCAGAGCGGTAGCCGAAATCTTTTCGCATAATATCCAGTACTATACCGGATTTACCCTGATACAGTGAGTTTTTAACCTCCTCAAGATTTTTTCCGATGCAAGAATAAATACCCATCCCCGTGATCACCACTCTATTCATAATAAAAAAACCGATGATTTAGTTAACGAAACAAGAATAATAACCTGTATAATTATAAAGATTTCTAATATTTTAAGTCCCGAAATTAACGATAAAATAACTATTTTGGAACAGTTAGGGCTAAAATTCGATTTTTAATATGTAGCTGGTTGATTATGAATATAATCCACCGTTAATAGAGAGTATTTCTGCGGTAATATAGGACGCATTTGGCGAAGCCAAAAAGCCGACTGCATGTGCCACTTCTTCGGGCAGTCCAAAGCGTTTCACGGGGATCATGGATTGTAATTCTTTTTCATTTAAAGCTTCTGTCATATCTGTTTTTATGAAGCCGGGGGCTACTGCATTTACAGTGATGCCGCGCCTGCCCACTTCCTGTGCCAGGGCCTTCGTAAAACCTATTACTCCAGCCTTAGCAGCTGAATAATTTGTTTGTCCGGGTAACCCTTTTAGGCCTGATAAAGAGACAACATTAATTATTCTACCGTATTTTCTGGTCAGCATACCATTTATCACAAGGCGGGTAACAAAAAAAGTTCCGTCAAGGCTGGTTCTGATAACACTATCCCATTGTTCATCTTTCATCCACATCAATAACCCGTCATCTTTGATACCGCCATTATTGATCAACACTTCAATATATTTTTCAGTATTGGCTTCTATCCACCCCCCTAAAATTGTTGTTATTTCTTCTTTATTAGAAAGATCAAAGCGCAGTAATTCGCCGGTTCCGCCACCAGCTTTTATTTTTTCCAATGTTTCAGTAGCCGCGGCTTCATTGCCTTTATAATTTACCAGAATGTGATAACCCATACCTGCCAGGTTATAACAAATTGCTCTTCCTATACCTCTTGATCCACCGGTTACTAATGCACATTTCATTTTTAAAAGTTTATAGTTTAGTACTTGATGGTTTAGTGTTACTTTAAATGGTTAGTAATTTTTTATTTCTACACGACTAAACCATCAACACTAAACTAATTATTTTGAAGAAATAATTGGCGCCGTATTTTCAAAATAGCTTTTTATTTTTTCTATGTCTTTGTATTTGGGCGTATCCTCAATAAATTTCGGAAATATTTTTCTGACAGTTGTGTACAAAGATTTTGTAGCCGAAGATAAGCGTGGTACGCAATCTAAATAATCAATGGCCTGAAGGATCGTCATCATTTGTATGGCCAATACTTCAAAAGAATTATCGATCACCTTTTTCGTTATCAGCGCAGCATTACAGCCCATGCTGACAATATCCTGGTTGTCATTATTATTAGGGATACTGTGCACGTACATTGGAAAAGACAAGGTCTGGTTTTCTGCCGTTGTTGATACTGCAGTGAACTGAACACCCTGCATACCGAAATTAAAACCAAGCACACCCAAATTTACAAACGGTGGAAATTTCAAATTCAATTTATCATTCAACAAATAATTCAATTGTCTTTCTGATAACATACACAGCCTTGTAATGGCGATCTTTAACTTATCCATTTCCAACGAAACATAATCACCATGAAAATTTCCACCATGGAAAATATTTTTATTGACATGATCGATAACAGGATTATCATTTACCGAATTCAATTCTTCCCCTACTATTTTTTCAGTTTGAACGATCGTGTCGTAAACCGGGCCCAGCACTTGTGTTACGCAACGTAACGAATAATACTCCTGCACCTTATCTTTAAATACTTCCTGGCCGATATTATCGGGATTGTATAAATGTTCCGAACGGTTACGGATCATTTTACTGTCTTTCAAAATATCACGCATCATTTCAGCCACTTTATTTTGTCCGGTATGATGTTTAACGATATTCAATTCATAAGAAAAATGATCATCATACGCTTCTACAATTTCATTCACCATGGCTGATAACATGACCGACCATTCAAATAGCTTTTGTGCCTGAATGATATTCAACATGCCGATGCCCGTCATAGCAGAAGTGCCATTCAAAATAGCCAGGCCTTCCCGTACATGAATAGAAAGCGGCTTTATTTGTAGCTTGTTAAATATTTCTATTGTTGGGTACAACTGCCCTTCATACACTACTTCGCCTTCTCCGATCAATACCAAACCAAGATGCGCCAATTGAACCAGATCACCACTTGCACCCACGCCTCCATGTTCAAAAATACAAGGGCTAACATTTTTGTTGATCAACTCTTTGATCAGTTCAACGATATCCGTATGTACGCCGGAATATCCCTGCATCAAACTGTTCAGCCGTGCGATCATTACCGCTTTTGTCAGCAATGGCGACAATAATTTTCCGCTGCCGGAAGCATGACTTCTAATTAAATTATATTGTAATTGTAACAGGTTTTCTTCGCTCACTTTATATTGAGCCATCGGGCCAAAACCCGTATTGATACCGTATATGAGTTTGTTGGAAGCAAATTGTTTTAAAAACTCATGGTTCACTTCAACCTTTTTAACAGCGGATGCATGCAAAACAACTTCCTTTTGTTTAAACAGAACTTCTGCAAATTCGTTTAGTGAAAGTGTCTTTTCTCCAACAGGTATCATGAGTCTGGTTTTAGTACTTTTAGAAATTTTAAAGGTGGCAAAGATAATTGACAATTGATAATTGACAATTGATAATTTTTTGGCATATAGGATTGTTGCCGCTTTCTTGTTTATTGGCTTCTTCTATCAATAAACTTCACTGCCTTTCTCCCCGATTCCGGGAACTGCATTTTTTGCATTTCTTCGGCTGAAACATAGGTAACATGCGGACTCACACGCAAGCGGGCTTGCAGATAGGCCCGTATTTTATGGTCGCATTCTTTTGTATAATTAACGGGTAACAGGTGCAATAACACTTCATCCATGCCAATATCATTTGAATAGACTTCCGCTACAAAATCTTTCACTTCCTCCATCTCGTTCAACAGATCAAATAAAGCCGGCGGATACAATGTGGTACCCTTAAATTTTATCATCTGCTTTTTGCGGCCAACGATCGGCGATAAACGCAGACTTGTTCTTCCGCAGGAACATTTGTCCTCGTAATGAAAACAAATATCACCGGTTTTATACCTGAGCAACGGCATACCTTCAACACCTAATGTGGTAATGGTCACCTCTCCCGGCTGACCGCTTTTAACCTGTTCATTATTTTCATCCAGCAATTCAACGATCAATAATTCAGGTTGCAGATGACCGCCTTTCCCTTCTCCACATTCTGTAAAGGCTGTCTGCATTTCTGTTGAAGCATAAGTAGAATACAATTTAATATTCCACGCTTCTGTAATTTTTTTCCCTAAAATATTCAAAGAAAAATCCGTGTTACGAATATTTTCGCCAATACAAATTATTTTTTTTACTGATGTTGCATTGATATCAATGGCATGCTCTTTCGCAAACTGGATCAGCTTTACAATAAAGGACGGCACTGCTACAATTGCTGTTGGCTTTAATCTCAAAATAGTTTCCCATTGCAGGGAAGGCACACCAGGACCAAGCCTTATAATACCTGCACCTATTTTTCGTATGCCTGAATAATAGGCCATCCCCGCCATGAATTGCCTGTCCAGGGTCAACATCAACTGATAAATATCGGTGGGCAAACCATCTGCACAAGTAAAAGAAGAATACTCATTATAGGCCAATCTATTCAGATCATTCTCAGTGAGCACAACCGTAACAGGACTTCCTAAAGTACCGGAAGTGGAACTGTATTCAATTATTTTATCCCGCTTTACACATAAGAAATCATCATTGTGTTGTTGCAGGTCTTCTTTGGTTGTGGTAGGGATTTTTTTAAGGTCCTCCAGGATTTTAATATCGGAGATCGCAATATTATTTTTTGCAAAAAGATCTTTGTAAAAAGGAGAATATTGTTGCAGATAAATCAATAGGTCCTGCAGTTTTTTTTCCTGCATCGATTTTATTTCTTCTTTCGATTGATATGCCGCTTTAGGTAAATACATTTAGTCTTTTTCAATAATTACTATGGCCGATGCAATTGTTTTAAGATGTGACAAAGAAACAGAAATTTTTATTGCACCCGTTTTATTAATGGCAATCGCCGTTTCGCCTAATAATAACAGTTCGGGTTTGCCGCTTTCATCGTTTTGTATCTCTATTTCGTTAAACGCTGTTCCGCTCATCCAACCGGTGCCCATTGCTTTAAAGAATGCCTCTTTTGCCGCAAAACGTGCAGCATAGTGTTCATATTTATTTGCTTTTGCTTCGCAATACTCAATTTCATTTTTTGAAAAAACCAATTCCTTAAAGCCTGCATCTTTACCAATATTATTGGCTATTCTTTCTACTTCTATCATATCGATGCCTAGTCCTGCGATCATATTTAAGTATGTAATTTTTTATTGCATTTCACAATTTGCGTTTTGATATGATCTGCTTCTCTTTTTGTGGCAATAACTTTTGTCAAACCGATATTGTAATAATCCAGTGCTTTTTGAAAATCATTGTGTTTAAAAGAATAATCTCCCGCCAAAACATACGCATGATAAAATTGAGGGTTACTCGCCACAAGGCTATCGGTATTGACTGTTTCGCCATCCGCAATACGTTGTTTAAATTTTCTAAAGGTTACAAAATCCTTGTATTGCTGCGTTAATAAAAATGAATCGGGTGCAATAGTGAGACCACTATCAATAATTTCCTGATCTGTTTTCATTCCCTGCAATGCAAATACTTTGTTCAGGTCATAGGCTACAAATTGTCCCAATTGCCATGGCGAAGTTGATACCCATACTATTAATTTTTTCGGTTCAAAAACGATGGAATGGTGTGCTATCAATTGGTTGATCGCTTTTTCATTACCCATACCAATATCTTCACCATTCAACCCTTTTCTATCCCTTAAAATATTGACTGTTTTTTGAACCGTATTTTTTCCGTTGGCGTTTAACAACTGCATCAATCTTTCATATCTATAGGGCGATGCACTTTCATTCAGCTGTTGAATATTTTCTTTTGATTTGCTGAGGCCCGCACTTTGAAAATGATTGGTGCAGACGATCATATTTTTATGCGGATCGTATATATCTAAAGTATCGGGTGTTTTTTCAATGATCACAGCTTTATTATCCTCCGCCGAACCAACAAGAAAGGATTCAGATACAAACATCTTTCTGCTCTTTGCGATCGCTATCGCTTCATCAATATTTTTTGCGTACTGTAATATTTCTCTTGCCACCAACGAAACCGGCGTTGCCGAGCCTGTTGGTATATTACTTTTTGCCGCATTGATCGTTACTGTTAATCCTTTTTCGTTCATGCCTGAAACCGCGCCGATAAAGCCTCCCCAGGTAACCGTCATGAATTTATATCCGGTTGATGGCCTAAAGAACGCCACAATTTTATCTTCTGCAAATTTATCTCCCACATAAAAATCAAAATTTCTCCCGATGATCATGGTGCTGTCTTCCGACTGATCACCCCAGGTGCCGAAAGAAGTACAACCCACCAACGCCATACTTTGTAAGGCATGGCCGATATCGTGTGCTGCATGATAATTTAAAATGCGCTGGTAGTTAGAGCCGATGTATTGATATTGATCCGATGCAGATGTTGATATGCCATAGATCTCTTCTTTGTATTCTTCAGATACATTTTTCTCAAGGTCGCGGTTGAACCAGCCGATAAAATATTTTAAAAAATGTAAATAGAATTTCGAAGGCACCATTCTGTTGATCTGTTCATTAAAATGGTCTTCTTGTCTTACTACCAATTCTTTTGTCAGTTTACCATTGATAACACCGCGCTCAAAAGGATCTCCTTCCACATACAATTCATACAAGCCGCTTTTGCTTTTGCGGAACCAACTATTTTTCAATGTATAAAAACCAGGTGATGGTTCACTGCGTTGTAATTGCAGACTGCTCAGGTCTTTTACCTTAGGCGGATATTCAAGTGCCACGCACGCCAGGTAAATAGCGCCGATAATTAACAGGCTTATAAATACCAGGAACGTGTACAGGATGAAATTCCTGAGCTTTTTCCAAAACGATTTCTTTTTACGCATTTTTTATTTTTTCAACTATATCATCATTACCTAATAAAGCACTGCAGGTTACCAATCCACTCATGGCGGCACCCAACACGCCATGCATATTTAAATTCTGGCCTGTAAAATACAAATTTGGCACTTTAGTTCGGGGAGAAATAAAAGTTTTTAACGGATCGCGGTAATCTTTAACAATACCATACAATGATCCATCATCATTTCCTATATAATCCCTGTAAGAAAGTGGCGTGGCCGTGTAATATGATTTGATACAAGCTCTTATACCCGGAAATTTTTTCTCCACGTGATCCAATAAAACTTCTGCCTTGCGTTTTTTAAATGCTTCATATGACTCACCCCTTTCTTCTTCCTGAGAAACGGTATTGTAGCTATTTTCCCATTGCTTTACCTCATCAAACCGCATGTAAGAAAGAATGGTCATACCATCAGCATATTCATCAGAGCGGGATGTGGGCGCCATAAATACGGCATATCCTTTTGGCCAGTTTGCTTCGGTATAATTGGCAACATCCCAAACAGATCCCTCAGTACAACAATAATAATTGTAACTAAAATATTTAAAACAGTTTTCTTTAAAAACAATATTTAAAGTATAAGACGATACGGAATTCTCTAATGTATTAACCCGGTTGCGGTACGCTTTTTTGATCATTGACGTTTCCGTCATTTCCAGCGTTTTTACTGGATGCACATTAGAGATAAAATGATCGGCATACAAACGTTCGCCGGTAGATAATTCTACATGAGTTATTTTCCCTTCTTCTTCAACGATCTTGGTAACAGCTGTATTACGTATCACATCGCCACCCTGCGCACGAATATTTTTTGCGATATATTTTGCTATCTGTGATCCGCCATCAATACATTTCCAGGAGCTTTCTATGTAACTATTGATGATAAGTGCATGTACATATAAAGGTGTTTTGCCCGGCTGGCCTGCATATAAAGGATTATTACCTGCCAATACTTCGCGTAATTTTTCATTGCTTGTTACGGATTCTATAAATGCTTTTGCATCTATGCTTAACACATCTGCTTTTTCCAATCCTTCTGATCCTGTCCTGAAATTGTATAAAGGAAACTTACTGCAGACTTCCTTTATTTTATCGCAATAAGCGATTAACCCTTTTTCTTCATCAGGAAAATCAATTAATAGTTTGGCGATAAAATTATCATATCCCTGCGCGTAAGTATATTCCTTTTCATCATTTTCGATGATTATTTTATCAAACTGATCCAGGTCCATTTGTTTCAGTTTTAATTTATCCATTATACCGAGGTATTGAAAGATCTGATACAAATTTTGCCCTTTGCTCAATCCGCCAAGATAATGAACACCTGAATCAAAAATAACCCTGTCGCGTACATAGGTTTGTAAACTGCCGCCGATCTGCCTGTTCTTTTCAATCACACCCACTTTATATCCTTCTTTGCCCAATATATCTGCACAAACCAGTCCGCCGATGCCACTGCCAATAATTATAATATCAAAATCCTTCATGCTTAATTTACTGACGCGTGTTTTATTACGAAAATAATGTTAGACGTATATTTTGTCTGATCGATCTCTTTGCATTCCATGTGATGTTTTGCAGCCAATGCTTTAATTGAATCAGCCGATAAAAATGACAATCCCGTATCGGCTGTTTTATTGAAGCCGAAAAATTTAGTAGAAAAGAACTCTGTCATTTTAGTTCCTTTATGCCTTTCTTTCAGGTCCTTGTTGCCATCTCTTATTACAATGGTGCCATTCGCATTTAGGTGAGCAAAACATCTTTCAATAACAAGCTGTTGTTGTTCAGGTTGCAAATAATGTAAAATATCACTTAAAATAATGGCATCATATTTTTCAAATTCGAATGCCAGTACATCAGTAGCAATAAAATTGATCGTATCATCTTTACTAAAACAATGACTGGCCGTTTCTATTTTATCTTCATCATAATCAATGCCTGTAATCTCTCTTTCGGGAGAAGTAAAGTGTAACATGTAAGACATAAAACCATAACCACAACCAATATCAAGCAGCTTACCCTTTTTCGGCAAAAGCTGATGAATGGGTAAATAATTCTTCTCCATCTTCACTTTCACTTTCATGTACCACTCCAGTATCGGACCCTTATAAAGATAATTATATTTTAATTGTTCTCTAAAATAGCGGGGTTGTTGTACTTCGTCACTTAGCTTTTTAAATTCTTCTTTGAAATACCGGCCTACTAGTTTTGTCTTTTCAGCATACCCGGTTCCGAATTGCGTATTTTCCGGATGTATTCTTGGTAAATATTTCAGTGTGATGGTTCCATGTTTCAATAAAAAATCGCCTTTGGTCATGGTATAACCTGTGCCATGTATAACGATCGGTAAAATATCAATATCCAATTCCTGCGCTAAATAAAAAGCGCCTTTATGAAAACGTTTCATCGTGCCATCAACAGACCTTGTTCCTTCAGGAAATATTAAAATGGAATAACCCTGGTTTACTTTTTCTCTTAACAGATCAATACTCGGTTGTGCCCCTTGCGCCACCGGATAATAATCTGCCATACGCACCACCCCACCAAAAAACGGCGAGTTCCAGACCCATTTGTTAGTAAACAATATTAATTTAGGATCCAGCATTACCATCGCTAATATATCAAGGAAAGATTGATGGTTACAAATAATGATAGCGGGTTTTGAAAAATCTTCATGGCCCGGATTAATGACTTTCTTTCTTACATTGACCATTATATACATCAACGATTTGCAGAATTTCGACAATACCACATGGTAAACAAACTTGCTCTTTTCTTTTTTAAACGGATTTAATTTAGCAAATATTAATCCCAGGATGGTCAGTAAAATACAGCCGGTGACAAAATAACAAAAAGCAAAAGCCGATATAATGAATCCCGATAATGTCCATGGGAATTGTTTTTTATCAACACGGTTTTTTATCAGGATATTAAAAAGAAAAGGAATTAAAATTTGTGCCATCAATACCACGCAAAGAATACCGATGATAGATATCCAGGCAATTGATTGTAACGCCGGATGTTTGGCAAAGATCAAAACACCTAAACCAGCCACTGTTGTAATGGCTGATAGAAAAATAGACGATTTATACGATGAAAGATTTTTCTTGCCGGTTCTGTATTCCTGCAATAACCCATCCATAATGAATAGGCTATAATCATCACCCAAACCAAAAATAAGCGCCGATATAATAATGTTGACGATATTAAATTCAATACCAAATAATCCCATCAAACCCAATATCCATATCCATGAAATGAACATCGGTATAAATGAAACAAGTGTCAACTCAATGCGGCCATAGGTCAGTAACAATACAATGAACACCAGCAAAGAAGACATTATTGCAATACTGGTAAAATCTGAATTGATGATCTGCACAAACCTTGCAGTGAGGTATTGTTTATCAACAACGGTAATATTGGGGTCGTTATCAAATGTATCGTAGATCGCCTGTTTATTTTGAGGTGTTACTTTTAATAAAGTTACTACGGTTGCTTTGCCGGGTTTTTCTGTAATGAAATCATCCAGAAAACTTTTTCTTATGGATGCCATTGATGCAGAATCGATCGGAGTAAAGTCTTTATCCAGCAATGCTTTGAATTTATCAAACGCCGCAGGTTTAAAACCCATTGGAACACCTTCTTTTTGTAAGGTGGCTAATAATTGTTCTTTCTTTTCAGGTGTCCAGTAATTTTTCCACCTGTCAATTCTTTCTTTTTGTAATGAATCAGAAATAATGAGTGAAGAAACGCCGGAGAATTTTGTTACAATTTTTCTTTCTTTCAGCAATTCTATTTTGGCAACTACTTTTTCATTGTTTACCAATGCATCGTCCAATGTTTTCCCTTCTGTTACTAAATACACAGATTGTAATGAGTATTGATTTATTTTATCAAGCTTCGCTTGCGATGCTTTTAATTTATCAGACATGTAATTCATCTTCATCATGTCTGACTGAAAACTTACATTCTGTGCCGTATAATAAAAACCGATGGTCAGTAAAAAAATAACGCCGACGATGTATTTATTATATTCGGGATTATAGCGCGCAATTTTATCGATCCATGAAAATTCAATTTCCTTATGTTCTTCCTGTTCTTTTTTTGTTGCTAAAAAATGCGGCAGAAAGATCAAAGAACAAAGGGAGGCACCAATTAAACTAAAGGCTGCAAACAAACCAAGGTCTTTCAACATCTCAGATTCTACAAACTCTAAACAAAAAAATCCGCCTATGGTAGTAAAACTGCCTACGGTCAATGGCATGGCCAGGTCTTTGATCACCTGCTCTATACTTCGCGTATGGCGGTAATGATTGAATACATGCAGGGAATAATTCACAGCAATACCCAACACTACAGAACCAACCCCCATGGCAATAACGGAGATGCTTCCTTTAATAAAATAAATAGCTGCCAATGAAAACAAAGCACCGAATAAAACAGGTACCAGAATTACCACCGGCGCTCTTTTCTTTTTAAAATAAAATCCTAAAAAGACAATCAAAAAAACCAGGGTAATGCCTTGAGTAAAAATAGTATCCTTTCTTAATTGTAAGGCATTACCGACTGAAACTGCTGCTGCACCAAAATAAGTAGTGCTGATATTTTTATTAGCAGTACCAAGACTATCAATTATTTTATCAAGCCCTTCAAACAGTAAGGCGTTTTTACCTGTATTGTTTGGCGCATATGTTGGCGTGATGAACATCAACAAATTCTTGTGGTCTTTCGTAATTATATAGCTGTCATATAATTCAAAATTTTCATCGTACTGAAGTTGTTGTAATTTTTTTAACCCGATATAGGAAATGCCGACCGGATCAGTGCTAATAATATTTTTTAAAGCAATGCCCGTAGGAGAAGTCAATGTTCTTACATCCTGCGTGAGGGTTGCTTTTACTTTTTCAGGAGCGATCAACGAGTCGATCGTGGTATAATCTTTTTCATTTAAATAGATGGGCAGCCTATCGCTGATGGTTCCAAAGAGGTCCATTATCAGTCCGTCATCAACTTTATAATTGACCTTACTGATATAAGGCGTAAGGTCATTTTGAACCCTGGCGGCAAAATCATCTGCGTAAGCAACCAGGCTGTCGGGCTGTTGTCCCGCTGTATCTTTTAGTGATACGGTGATCACCAGTTTTTCTATGAATTTAGAATTCTGAAATATCTCATTCAGCTTTTCAGTCTTTTTATCTTTCGGTAATATTTTAGAGATATCTTCTTCAAACTTTACCTGTAAAGCGAAATAGAGTAAAAACAAAAAGCTGGCGCCGAAGGTTATAAAAAAAACCAACCGGTGCTTTGCGAAATAATTATATATCCTTACCAGAACTTTTTCCATGTATTAATTCGTTATGCTACCGTGACCGGTTTTCTTTTAAATATTTTAAGTAATCCAAATGTTATTACACCAAAAGCAATGGCTGCGACAGTGGCCAATGTAACACTTCCATAAATATATTGTGCAAAATTATTTTCAATCGACCGGGGTGAAAGCATTTTGCTATATTCTATATCGGTACTGGTATGCAGGCAGTAGCCACCGGTTTTATAACTTAGATAAATAATAAAAGGGATCATTGGCGGAATACTAATGTTAGCCGCAATGATCACCAATGCTTTATTCAATCTTAATATGACCGCTAAAAAGATAGCCACTATCAATTGAAAGCCCCAAATGGGAATGATGCCCATGAACACACCAAAGGCAACTGACAATGCTTTGATCCGGTCTGATTCATTTGGATTAAAAAGCTCTTCCTGAATTGCCTTATAGCTTTTTTTTTTATTAAATATGATCCTAAAAAAATTACGCGGCTTGATGTACAAAAAAGTAATAATAACCAGTACTGTATTTAAAATACTGATTCTTGTAAAATCTTTGAACGGCCTGAAATGTGATACGCGTATTTCTTTAGGCGCATAATAAACCGTGACAGGTATTGTTTCAATGCCAACACCTTTCCAAACAGCACGTACCAATACTTCTATTTCAAATTCATATTTCCTGGTAAAAAAATGTATATTTTTTAATACCGCTAAAGGATAGGCCCGAAAACCGGATTGTGTATCGGGAGACGTAACACCTGTTTCAACTTTGAACCAAAAATTGGAGAATTTATTTCCGAAACTGCTTTTGCCCGGGACCGATGCCTGTTCCATATTTCTTGAGCCGATGATAATAGCATTGGGAACTGATTCCAGCTTATCAATAAATGCCGGCAGGTCCTTCGCAAAATGTTGTCCGTCTGAATCAATAGTGATAGCAAATTGGTACCCCTTTTCTGTGGCATATGTAAAAGCCTTACGAAGTACCCAGCCTTTACCAACATTATCCTGGTAACTAATGAATTGAACCTGGGCGAATGATCGTACAATGGCTTCCGTAGCATCAGTAGATCCATCGTTTACCACAATAATATGATCTGTATATTGAGCCACATCCGCAATTATCTGCGCTAGTGTAGCCGCATTATTATAGGTTGGTATAATAACACATGCTTTTAACTCATCAAATTTTGTGCGGACAGATGCTGAATTCGTCATTTATTTTATACTGAGTTCGCTAGTGGCAATAATTACAAATGTTGCAAAAATACGGTTTATAAAATTTATCAACTTCACGAATAAGAATATTCTATTTAACTGACTCCCCAGATATAAGAAAGTATCAACTGAAAAGCTCTTGTCATGCTGAGGAACGAAGCATCTAATCATCAATCAATCATTCTGCGATAGTAAGATAAGATGCTTCGTTCCTCAGCATGACAAAAGAGGGCTGAAATGCGATGACTGTTTGTATTTTGAAGAGTACTTTCTTATATCTGGGG
>DATHNS010000023.1:0-46936 GCA_035485735.1 Ferruginibacter sp. | reverse complement strand
ACATTTGTTAGCTCAGGTTAGCGATGGTAGCAAAAATGGCAAATGGAAAGGTTACTTAAACTATGAAGGTTCAATGGGAATGGGAAATTCAGGTGATGGTTCAGTAAAAAGCCAAAACCAGATCGATTTCGTTGGAACTGGTGTGATCACTTCAAAATTCAATATTGGAGTAAACCTTACTGCTAAGATCAATTCATACAATTCATTTGGCGGTACAACTGCTAAATCTGATGCATGGGGTGGTGCAGCATTATACCTTAACTACGATCCAACAGCAATATTTGGTTTAACATTAAGATCTGAGTACTTCATCGATAATGATGATCTAACAGGTTTAGGAACTCAAAATATTCTTGATGAAACCTTATCTGCAAACATCAGAGTAGGAGCAGTAACGATCATTCCTGAATTACGTTATGAAAGTGCTGATACTAAATTTGGTGACATTTACACTAAAGGAAAAGACGCTACTCCAACAGGTACAGATTTCTCTGGTATCCTTGCAGCAGTGTACAAGTTCTAATATTAGATAAAGAAACTACGGTTTTTCAATACATAAAAATGGCGTTCTATTTAATTAGAACGCCATTTTTATATTCTATACTTATGATCATTTCCCAAACTTTTGCTTTAATGCAGCTAATGCATCATTCATCGGTAATTCAGCGATCGGCTTTTGTGGCTTAGCTGACTGTTGACCATTGAATTTCGGCCGTTGCTGATTGTTTCTGGCGGGAGCTTCTTCCGTTTGCTTAATAGATAATGCAATGCGTTTTCTGGCAACATCTACCTCTAATATCTTTACTTTTACCTGTTGGTTCAGTTTTAATACTTCGTTAGGATCAGTAATATACGTGTGCGATATTTCTGATACATGCACCAGGCCATCCTGCTTTACGCCAATATCCACAAAAGCGCCGAATCGTGTAATATTTGTTACAACGCCTGGTACATCCATTCCTATTCTCACATCATCAATACTGTAAATATTTGCGAATTCAAATTGCTGTACTTCACTTCGTGGATCAAGTCCTGGCTTTTTTAATTCGTTGATGATATCTTTTATCGTAAGCTCACCTAATTGTTCCGTAGCGTATTTTTTAGCATCGATATTTTTTAACAGCTCCTCTTTACCGATCATTGTATTTATTTCTACACCGAGATCTTTTGCCATTGCTTCTACCACTGAATAGGCTTCGGGATGTACTGCACTTGCATCTAACATATCCTCTCCATCTTTTATGCGTAAAAAACCTGCACACTGTTCAAATGCTTTTCCACCTAATCTTGGCACTTTTAATAATTGTTTGCGACTGGTGAATTTCCCTATTTCATTTCGATGTTTAATAATATTATCAGCCAATGTTCCACCTATGCCACTTACATAACTTAGTAAATGTTTGCTGGCCGTATTCAAATTAACGCCTACATTATTTACAGCACTTACTACAGTTGCGTCTAATCTTTCTTTTAAACGAAACTGATTCACATCATGCTGGTATTGCCCTACGCCGATACTTTTGGGATCGAGCTTTACCAATTCAGCTAACGGATCCATCAATCTACGGCCAATACTTACCGCTCCGCGAACCGTAATATCCTCATTCGGAAATTCTTCCCTTGCAATTTCGGAAGCAGAATAAATAGAAGCTCCATCTTCATTTACTAAGAAGACAGGCAAGCCTAAGTTTAATCGCTTAATAAATTGTTCTGTTTCTCTGCCTGCAGTTCCATCCCCTATTGCAAATACCTGTATGCCGTATTGTTCTACCAAATGTTTAATTTTTATTTCTTCGGCCTGCACACGATTATTTTCGTGCGGGAAGATGAGCTCCGTTTTCTTCAATTCGCCTTTTTCATCCAGACAAACAACTTTACAACCCGTCCGGTATCCGGGATCGATGGCTAAAATTCTTTTACTTCCTAATGGAGAACTTAATAATAGCTGGCGCAAATTTTCTGCAAATACATTGATCGCTTCTTCATCAGCTTTATTTTTTAATGCTGTCCTGCATTCAGTTTCAAGACTTGGTTGCAGTAATCTTCGGTAAGCATCTTTAATAGCTTTTCTTAATTGATCACTACTGGTGCTCATCCCGGTTATATACAATGCTTCTATCATTTCCAACGCTATATCTTCTTCAGGCGAAATAGCGATACGTAAATACCCCTCTAAAAAAGCACGCAATACAGCTAATATTCTATGTGATGGCACTTTGGCAATAGGTTCAGAAAAATCGAAATAGTCTTTGTATTTAACCCCTTCGGTTTCCTTATCGGTTATCACTTTGCTTTGTAAAGTGGCGGTTGTCTCAAACAAGTGGCGCAGCTTAGCTCTTACCTGTGCATCTTCATTCACCTGCTCCGCGATAATATCTCTTGCGCCTTGTAAAGCAACATCAGCATCCACTACTTTATCAGTAATAAATTTGGAGGCTTCGGCAATAAGATCAATATTTTTTTGTTCCAACAATATAATTGACAGTGGCTCTAAACCGTTTTCTCTTGCAGCCTGCGCTTTTGTCTTTCTCTTTGGTTTGAACGGTAAATAAATATCTTCCAGCTCTGCTATCGTAGTTGCCTTATCTAATTTTTCCTGAATGGCATCCGTCATCTTTTCTTGTTCGGTAATAGTTTTTTCTATGAAGAATTTGCGTTCACCAAATTCAGTCAGAAATTTTGCCTCTTCCTGTATCTGCTGAATTTGCACTTCGTCCAATGCGCCTGTTTTATCTTTCCGGTAACGTGCGATAAACGGGATGGTCGACCCTTCTTCCAGCAATTCCAATACAGCTTGCACCTGCTGTTGTCTGATATTTAATTTCTGTGCTATCGGCTGTACTAATGACATATACTTAATTTGATAATAGATAATTGAACGAATAATTGGCTGCGAATATAGTAGTGCGTATTGAAACAAAAAACTTGAAAAAATGAAATTATAATGATAGATGACCAACTGTTGAATTGCCTGTTATCAGTTATCCGTTATCGATAACCCATTTTTTATCAGGATTGGCTTCCACAAAGGAATAGATACTGTTACGGATATAATCATTATCGTTATAAGGATGTAAATAATCTTTTAATTGATTGCTCGATTCAATTGGCAATGATGCAGGCAAATATCCCATACCCCAAAAGCTGCCTCGTTCAATTAACAGGCACAATTTTTCATTTTCCTGTATGCCTTTATCAATTACAGCAAAAGTTGGCAATTGTTCATCCAGTGCTTTTACAGCTCGTTTTACTTTAACATTGTATACAACTGGTTCATCCATGAGTTCCATATCTGTAGCAGCAAAAGGTGTTTTATCTAAAAAGCAAAGCTTGTGATTCAATTGAAATTCCTCCGTCATTTTTTTAAGCAATACCAAACCTTCTTGCAATAAATTGAAATTGTATAAGGCAGGCAACTGTTTCTTTTTTTTATCGATCGCTAAACGCATGTATCCGCGGCCATCTTCAAACATATATAAACCAAATTTTTGCACAGGCTGCTTTTGGCTTTTATTATATTTTGGCCACAACCTTTTTATTTCAGCACTTTCAAAAACGATCGCTTCCAATTCACCCGCGCATTCTTTAAAAGTTATTTTATGTACGTTACGTACCAGGTTTTGTCTTTTTTTATCAGGATCGTTTTGTGTAAAATGACTGCTCACTCTTTTTTTTATGTTGATCGCCTTGCCAATATAAATGATCTTGTCTTTATTATTATGAAAATAATACACACCTGGCATTGATGGCAGCTTCGCAATATCTTCTTTTTGCAAATGCAATGGCAGCCATTGTTCTGAAGATGTTTTCTTTAACATCAGGTCGATGTGTTTTTGTCCGTCGTTAGCCAGGCAAAGCTCAAATAATTTAACGGTGGCTTTTGCATCGCCTCCTGCCCTATGCCGGTTATCTACTTTTATCTCCAGTGAACGACAAAGATTTCCTAAGCTATAAGAAGGTAATCCCGGAAAAACCTTTCTTCCTAACCGAACAGTGCATAATTTTTTTGCCGGCAGGTCATATCCTTCATTTTTTAATTGATGATTGATAAAAGAATAATCGAAGTTCACATTGTGTGCAATAAAAATATTATCCTTCAAAAGGCCATATAAGGTTCCTGCAATGGCATCAAATGTCGGTGCATCCTGCACCATATAATTATCAATACCAGTTAACGCAGTAATGTATCGGGGAATTATTTGTTGCGGGTTCACTAAAGTTTCAAAATGTTTGACCACCCTGGTACCATCGTGTATAAATACAGCAATTTCTGTAATGCCATTTGCGGCAGCATGGCCTCCCGTGGTTTCTATATCAACTATTGCGTACATCGAACCACAAATATAGCGTTACTAAATTAATTAGTAATAAATTATTACCTTTACTTTTTATAAAATTTTATACTAACCAAAATAACATGGCCGCATTAAAAGATCTTTATTCACCCGCTTTTTACGATAATTTTTCGAACAGCCTACTTGCAACGGTACCCTCCTTTAATAAAAAAGAATTTATAAAAAAGATCTTTACCAAAGATTTTGAGCATAAGGAATTAAAAGCCCGGATGAAACATACAACCGAAGTTTTGCATGATTTCTTGCCAAAAGATTACCGCAAAACTGTAATGATCATACAAAAAACAATAACTGAGCTCAGGAAAAATAATACGGAGGGCCGTTTAGAGTTTATATTCTTCCCCGATTATATTGAAACATATGGCATTGATGATTTTGACACATCAATGAAAGCAATCGAATTTATTACTCAATTCGTAAGCTGTGAATTTGCAGTGAGGCCATTCATTATAAAGTATGGCAATAAAATGATCGATCAGATGAAGGCCTGGTCTTTACATAAAAGTGAACATGTAAGAAGATTGGCAAGTGAAGGAAGCAGGCCAAGATTG
This sequence comes from Ferruginibacter sp., assembly GCA_035485735.1. Lineage (GTDB taxonomy): Bacteria > Bacteroidota > Bacteroidia > Chitinophagales > Chitinophagaceae > Ferruginibacter. The sequence goes on along the minus strand of DATHNS010000023.1, from coordinate 42,030 downwards.
CCTTGGGCAATGGCTTTGCCGGCATTAAAAAAAGACCCCCAATCAATTTTACCTATTCTCAACAACCTGAAAAATGATCCTTCGGAATATGTTAGAAGAAGTGTGGCCAATAACCTGAATGATATTGCAAAAGATAATCCTGCTATTGTTTTACAAATTGCTGCAAAATGGAAAGGCAAAAGCAAAGAAACCGATGCCATCATCAAACACGGTAGCAGAACCTTATTAAAACAAGGACATACAGAAATATTAAAACACTTCGGACTTGATAGTAAACATATCAGTCTGAGTAATTTTACCATTACAAATCCAACAATAAAGATCGGCGATAGTCTTGCTTTTTCATTTTCTATCCGCAACGACAGCGTAAAAAAACAAACCGTAAGAATAGAATATGCCGTTTATTACAAAAGACAGAAGAGCCTGGCCGGTAAAAAAGTTTTTAAGATCAGTGAAAAAACGTATCAACCAAAAGAAAAAATAACCATTCAACGAAAGCAGAAATTCACTATTATTACTACCAGAAAATTTTATATTGGAGACCACCAATTATCCATCATCATTAATGGAAAAGAAGGCAAGCCACAAAACTTTGAACTGATAGATTAAAAATAAGCCATGTCAATTATTACCACCGACCAATTGGTTAAAAAATTCAATATGCTTTCTCATCCTGAAGGCGGTTATTACAAAGAAACATATCGTTGTATAGAGACAATTCCTCAGCAGGTATTATCGAGAAAATTTTCAGGAGAAAGAAATATCTCAACAGCCATTTATTTTTTACTGGAGCAGGGAAGTTTCTCTGGCTTTCACAAAATAAAAAGCGACGAGTGCTGGCATTTTTATGCCGGCGGAGCCATGAATATTTATGTGATACACATAAATGGCCACCTGGAAATGATCAGACTGGGCAATGATATTAGCCAGGCACAAACCTTTCAGCATGTTGTACCTGCCGGTTGTTGGTTTGCCAGCGAACCTGCGCAAAATGTCTCGTTCAGCTTTGTAGGCTGTACCGTAGCACCGGGATTTGATTTTGCTGATTTTGAACTCGCTAAGGCCGATGAATTAATAAAAGTATATCCTACACATAAGGATATTATCAAAAGGCTTTGCAGACAATAATATTGTACCTTAACTTCACTTAAAATATAGCGATATGCAGTTTCAACTTTCCGAGGAGCATTTAATGATACAAAAAGCTGCGCGCGATTTTGCCAATACCGAATGTTTGCCAGGTGTAATTGAAAGAGACGAATTACAAAAATTCCCCAAAGAACAGATAAGTAAATTAGCTGAGTTGGGATTTATGGGCCTGATGACTAAAACCGAATATGGCGGCAGCGGCATGGATACCATAAGTTATGTATTGGCAATGGAAGAAATAAGTAAAATAGATGCAAGCGTTAGTGTATGCATGAGTGTAAACAATAGCCTGGTATGTTTTGGCATACAGGAATACGGTACGGAAGAACAAAAGAAAAAATACTTAACGCCATTGGCGCAAGGAAAAAAAGATGGCGAATTGTATATCGGCGCATTTTTATTAAGCGAGCCAGAAGCCGGTAGCGATGCAACTTCGCAGCACACTATTGCAGAAGATAAAGGCGACTACTTTTTAATAAACGGAACGAAGAACTGGATAACCAATGGTAATAGCGCCAGTGTTTATTTGGTAATGGCACAAACGGATGTTAGTAAGGGAAGTCATGGTATTGATGCTTTTATTGTTGAAAAAAATACACCGGGTATCACTGTGGGTGCCAAAGAAAATAAAATGGGCATCCGCGGAAGCGACACCCATTCTATCAATTTTACAGATGTGAAAGTGCCGAAAGAAAATATGCTTGGCGGAGATGGTTTCGGTTTCAAATTTGCGATGAGAACATTGGCCGGTGGAAGGATCGGTATTGCATCACAGGCATTAGGCATTGCAAGCGGCGCGTACGAAAGAGCGTTGGCGTATAGCAAGCAACGAAAATCTTTTGGTAAAGAAATAATGAACCATCAGATTATTCAATTTAAATTAGCCGATATGGCCACACGAATTGAAGCTGCCCGCCTACTCTGCCTAAAGGCCGCATGGGAAAAAGACCAGCATTTAGATTATACCGTTAGCAGCTCCATCGCAAAAGTATATGCGTCAGAAACAGCGATGTGGGTAACAACCGAAGCCGTGCAAATTCATGGAGGATACGGTTTTGTAAAAGAGTACCATGTAGAACGAATGATGCGGGATGCAAAAATTACACAGATATACGAAGGCACGAGCGAGGTGCAGCGGATTGTGATCAGCCGGTCAATATTAAAATAGTCATCTGAACCGTTGATTGAAGTTGATCTTTATGATCAACATTTCAGACAAAGCCATGAGCGTTAATAAAGAAAAATATACATCGATAATTGAAGAGCTTGCTAATAAAGCTACGTTAGTTGCCGTCTCAAAAACAAAACCTGCTGAAGATATCCAGGCCTTATATGATTTAGGGCAAAAAGATTTCGGCGAAAATTATGTACAGGAACTGATTGACAAACAATCCTTACTTCCTACAAATATACACTGGCATTTTATCGGCCATCTGCAAAGCAACAAAGTAAAATACATTGCGCCATTTGTATATTTAATTCATGGAGTAGACAGTTTCAATTTGCTGCAAGAAATAAATAAACAAGCTGCAAAAAATAACCGTACTATTCATTGCCTTCTACAAATCTACATCGCCAGAGAAGAAACAAAATTTGGTTTGGATGAAAAAGAGTTAAACGAGTTGATCGATCAACTAGCCACCCAACCATTCAATAATATAACAATTGTTGGCCTGATGGGCATGGCATCATTCAGTGAAGATAAAAACCTGATAAAAAACGAGTTCAATTATTTAAAAAGGTTATTCAATAAAACAAACCCGGCATTATCTGCCATCAATCATCCATTATCAATTATAAGCATGGGCATGAGCAGCGATTACAAGATCGCTATTGAAGAAGGCTCAACCATGGTGCGCATCGGCAGCTTGTTATTTGGTGAAAGAAATTACTCAAAATAAGATCGGGGAAACACAACAGGTTTGTTAATATTTTGGTTGAACCGGCGTAATTGTGTGATTTTTATTCTTTTAGTTTTAATTTTAAAGGAATAACTTTACGATGCATCATAACACCACTATGTCAGTAAATTTTGAAGCTGAGAAAAACCGAAAAGCCTTTGCCTACACTGCAGCGATCTGTGTGATACTCCTATTGTTATTTATTTTTATTACCTGGCCAACCTCCCAACCAACCATACCGGTAGCTGACGATCTCATAGAAATAAATTTAGGTAACAATAACGATGGCTTTGGCAAAGATCAGCCATTGATAAAGGGAGATATGTCTCCAACTCCTGAAACACCACCCAAAGAACAACAAGCAACTGCCGCGCCAAAAAGCGACGCCTCACAGGATAATGTAAATCCTGATGATAATGCCGATAAAGATGCAGCACCTGTTATAAAACCCGATAAGGAAATTCATAAAGCAATTGTAAAAGCACCTATTAAGACCAAGGACAAGCCGAAAGAAATAATGCCTGTTATGAAATCAGCTCCTAAACCTGAAAAGCCGATGTTTACATATAATGGCCCGGGTAAAGGAAAAGGGAACGGTGCAACCACGGATAATGGCTTTACCAGTCAGGGTAATACTCCCGGTGGCAAAGGAGATGCCGGCGATCCATCAGGTAATCCGGATAGTTATGGAAATGATGTGAAAGGCAGATCGGGCATTACTGTTACAAGAGGTGTACGGCCTGTCAACATGGGCAATCTGAAATTTGAAGATGACTTCACACAAAATGCCAAAGTATATTTAGACATTACTTATGATGCCGATGGAAAGTTTGTGAGTTCAACCATCGCCAAAGGAACTACTACTCAGTCTGCAAATATTATCGGCATTGCTAAACGAAAAGCAGCTGAGTTAAAATTCCCTCCAAGCCAAGATGGTGGCATATCAACAGTTCTACTCAATTTTAAAGTACAGAATTAAGTCAAAAATAAAAAGTCAAAAGCAAAAAGCTGAGAAGTAAATTTGCATAACTTATTTTTGGTTTGACTTTTTCACTTATCTCATGACTTACGAAGAAACACTCGATTATCTCTACGCCCAATTGCCTATGTTTAGCAAAATTGGTGCGGCAGCTTATAAAACAGACCTGCACAATACAATTGCCTTATGCAAAGCTTTAAATGACCCTCATACAAAATTTAAGAGTATCCATGTTGCCGGCACCAATGGAAAAGGCTCTACCAGTCACATGCTGGCCGCCATTTTACAGGAAGCAGGTTATAAAACAGGTTTATACACTTCGCCACATTTACAGGATTTTAGAGAAAGAATAAAGATCAACGGTGAAATGGTCAGACAGGATTTTATTATTGATTTTGTAGCCAGAACGAAAACAATATCTGAAGCAATCGAGCCATCGTTTTTTGAGTTGACAATGGTCATGGCCTTTGACTATTTTGCTCAGGAAAAAGTAGATGTTGCGATAATAGAAACTGGACTGGGCGGCAGGTTAGATAGTACCAATATTATTACACCGGTGATCTCTGTCATTACCAATATCGGATATGACCATATGAATATTTTAGGTGATACGCTTGAACAAATTGCTTTTGAAAAAGCAGGTATCATTAAAAAAAATGTTCCGGTCGTAATTGGAGAATACACCGACATCACAAGGCCTATTTTTCTTGCGAAAGCAAAAGAATGCAATGCCCCGATCTATTTTGCACAGGATGAATACGCAGTATCAAATATTCAACTGGATAAAAAAGAACTCCACTGCGATGTAACAAGCACCAAAGAAAATATAACAGAATCGTTTACACTTGACCTGAATGGCTTCTATCAAATAAAAAATCTGTGCGCTGTTTTATTAACTGAAGGAATTTTAATGAAAAACGGATTTGGTATCAATAGCGCAGTAGAAAAATATGCATTGTCTCACGTTAAAGAACTAACAGGTTTATACGGAAGATGGGATGTAATACATGAACAGCCAACGATCGCTTTAGATGTGGCACACAATGAAGATGGGATAAAACAAGTGCTGACACAAATTTCAAAATATACTATTTCTACCACAAAAGTCCATTTTATAATAGGCATGGTCAGGGATAAGGAAATTGATAAAGTATTGACATTACTTCCTAAAGGCGCACATTATTATTTTAGCAATGCACATATACCAAGAGCGTTGAATGCGAATGAGCTAAAAGATAAAGCCGCGGAATATAACCTGATCGGCAACAGTTTTGATGATGTGAACGAGGCTATACAATCTGCAAAAGAAAAAGCCACAAACGATGAATTGATCATTGTCTGTGGCAGCGTATTTTTAGTAGGAGAAGTTGATCGCCAGATCAAATTATAATTTAGTAATAAGAATAAGTAAGCGTTGCAGGAGTAGCACCATTCTCTTCAATAATTCCGGTACCTACCCTTCCTTGCGCATCCAGTGTGTACGTATCGTTATCAACAGTAGGCTGATTGCCATTCGTTACAATACTATTAGGCAAATCTTTTGAAATAAAATCAACATAAAAATTACTTAATCCACTTGTTTTAAATGCAGTCTGCTGTGTGCTGATTAAATTAAATAATAAAGGCCCGATGGTACTTGAAATTGCAGCATGATAAGCAGGATTTGTATAACTAGTAGCAGGATATCCAAACTGAGAGAAAGATGATGAACCGCTGGCAGTAGTAGGAACGTTATTTTCCTTTAATCCATCAATATTCTGATCGGCAATAGTAATAGTATCAATAACTACCGGCTGGTAGATAGGAGTACCCGGATAACTATTTGTCCAGGCAACTACGCCAAGAGCTGTGTAAACAATACTGTTATTTGGATAACTATAACTACTGGTAGCTATAACATTATAATTACTGGTAGCTACATTACTAACGCTGTCTTTAATTATTCTACTATTAGCATCATACAATAATTGATGTGTAACATCAAACATGCTAGACCTATAAGAAACAGGCCCTTGACCATTAGCTGCGAAAGAAAAAGTAATAGTATCATTCGTATTATACAGTGGGGTTGCCCCATTAACAGTTGTATACTGTATAAATTTAACTAAATCATGATTAGCATCATAAGAAAATGAATCAGTAGCTACTTTTCCATTTCCGTAATCTATGCGTATAGATGACAAATAGGGATTGGTATCATCTCCACCGGGAGCATTCGTCGTCTTACCAGGTTTGTGAATGATAATTATACCTTTTTTACAAGAAAAAAGAAAAACGCTTAAAACAAGGACTAAAATAGCTTTTTGCATAGTGTGGATTTTGTTGAATAAGAGCATTAAAGTCTGTAAGACCTACATTCTTTACAAAACGTTGCCTTAGGTATACTTATTTATTATGCCTTTCTTTCAAAACTCCAATTACATCATTCAATGAATATCCTTTTGCCTGCAGCAAGATAAGGTAATGAAATAACAGGTCTGCCCCTTCATTCAAAAAAAGCTCTTTGCTATTATCCTTAGCTTCGATCACTAATTCAACGGCTTCCTCCCCCACTTTTTGCGCGATCTTGTTGATGCCTTTTTCGAATAAAGAACTGGTATACGATTTTTCGGATGGATTATTTTTTCTATCGATGATGATCTGTTCCAATTCTAATAAAAAATCTGCAGGAACATTTTTTTCATTCCAACAAGTATCGGCACCCGTATGACAGGTTGGGCCCGTTGGCTTTACTTTGATCAGCAACGTATCATTATCACAATCCACTTTAATATCTTTTACAATAAGATAATTGCCACTTTCCTCACCTTTTGTCCATAGCCTATTTTTACTACGGCTATAAAATGTTACTTTTTGTAATTCCTGAGTCTTAGTGATCGCTTCCTGGTTCATAAAACCAAGCATCAATACTTTTCCTGTTGCATCATCCTGTACAATTGCAGGCACCAAACCATCGCTGTATTTTGCAAAATCAATATTCCATATTCCATTAAACTGATTTGTATTCTGACTCATAACCTAACGTTTATCTTTTGTTGATTTAAATAATTTTTAAGATCGGGTATTTCTATTTCTTTATAATGAAAGATGCTTGCTGCTAAAGCTGCGTCTGCATGGGCATTTTCAAAAACATCTTTAAAATGCTCCATTGAACCGGCTCCGCCAGATGCAATTACCGGAACAGGAAGCGATTTTGATAACAAGGAAGTAATATCTAAAGCAAAACCATTTTTTGTGCCATCGTTATTCATTGATGTCAGCAATATTTCACCGGCACCCAATGCAACACCTTGCTTTGCCCAATCGATCGTTCTGGTATCAGTCTTAGTTCTACCTCCATTTAGATAAACATACCACTCGCCGTCTGCTTCTTTTTTTGTGTCGATCGCTAGTACCACACACTGGCTACCGAATGCATCGCTCAATTCTTTTAACAGCTGCGGATTTTTGTAGGCTGATGTATTCACTGAAACTTTATCAGCCCCGTTTTGCAATAAGACTGATACATCGTCTACAGAAGAAATACCTCCACCAACCGTAAAAGGAATATTAATATTGGCCGCAATTCTTTTTACCAATTCAACCAAGGTCTTTCTTTTTTCTACTGTTGCAGTAATATCTAAAAAAACCAATTCATCCGCACCTTTTTGAGAATACAATAGTGCTAGCTCAACAGGATCACCTGCATCTCTAATATCAAGAAAGTTTACACCCTTAACAGTTCTGCCGTCTTTAATATCCAGACAAGGTATGATTCGTTTTGTCAGCACTTTTTTCTAATTATGAATTGATAGTTGCCAATTGTTTCAATGTTACTGTTCCTTCGTAAATGGCTTTTCCTATTATGGCACCATGACAGCCTATTTCTTTTAGCTCGATCACATCATGGAAATTACTTACGCCACCGCTTGCAATTAGATTCATCTCGGTATGCATCGCTATCAGATCTTGATACAGCTGGATCGAAGGGCCTTCCATCGCTCCGTCTTTTGAAATATCTGTACAGAAAATATTCGTTACGCCCAACGACAACATATTTCCAATGAATGAATCAATATCGATACCTCCATCCACCAGCCAGCCGCTGATCTTTATTTTTCTATCCAATACATCTGCGCCAATTAAAAATTTATCAGGGCCAAACTCTAACAACCATTCTTCTAATATTTCCGGATGCTTTACAGCCAGGCTACCGATCGTAACAATTGCAGCTCCAGCAGTAATGATATCGCTCACATCCGTTATTTTTTTTACGCCACCGCCAAAGTCGATCACCAAATTTGTTTGAGACGCAACTGCTTCCAGCAGTTTCAGGTTAACGATCTTTCCGGCTTTAGCACCATCCAGATCTACCATATGTAATCTCTTTATACCGGCAGCTTCAAATTCTTTCGCCACTTCAACAGGATTTTCATTATAAATTTTCTGTTGCGCGTAATCGCCTTTCGTTAATCTTACACACTTGCCATTAATGATATCTATTGCAGGAATAATTTCCATCTGCTGTATTAAGGTTTAATATTGATAAAATTTCTCAAAATCGTTTCGCCAACAGTTCCTGATTTTTCAGGATGAAACTGCACCGCATAAAAATTATCTTTTTGCAAAGCAGAACTGTATGGTAAAATATAATCTGTTGTTACTGCAGTCTCGTTACACAAAGCAGCATAATAACTATGTACAAAATATACGAAGGCATTTTTATCAAGGCCATCAAATAATGCAGATTGGTAATCATAAATATTATTCCAACCCATTTGCGGGACTTTAACTTCCGGTTTTGCCGAGATAAATAATTTAACTGCTGTATCAAATATGCCTAAGCAAGTTGTATTGCCTTCTTCGGAGTGATTACACATTAACTGCTGACCTAAACAAACACCCAATACAGGTTGCTTCAATCCGACAATAACTTTATCTAAACCACGTTCTACCAAATATTGCATAGCAGGTGTAGCATGCCCAACACCAGGAAAGATCACTTTATCTGCCTCGGCAATCTGTTTAGCATCGTCTGTTACAAAAGCATTTACACCTATGCGCTGTAATGCATAGAGTACACTTTGTACATTTCCCGCATTGTATTTTATGATCGCAATACTCATTTATAGAACTCCTTTTGTTGAAGGCAACGCATTATTATTAATATCTTTTTTTACTGCCATTTTAATCGCTTTAGCAAAGGCTTTAAAAATAGATTCAATTTTATGGTGCTCATTCTCTCCTTCAGCTTTGATATTTAAATTAGATTTTGAAGCATCGCTGAATGATTTAAAAAAATGATAGAACATTTCTGTTGGCATCTCTCCTATTTTTTCTCTTTTGAATTCAGCTTCCCAAACGATCCAGTTTCTTCCGCCAAAATCGATGGCTACCTGTGCCAGACAATCATCCATCGGCAATAAAAAACCATAGCGTTCTATACCTCTTTTATCACCCAGCGCCTTTAATATCGCTTCGCCTAATGCGATACCTGTATCTTCTATTGTATGATGTTCATCAATATGCAAGTCACCTTTGCATTGAATGTTTAAGTCGATATTTCCATGTTTAGCTATCTGATCGAGCATGTGATCAAAAAAAGCAAGGCCTGTGCTAACACTTGCTTTACCTGTCCCATCCAAATTAACTTCTATGCTGATCTTCGTTTCGTTTGTATTGCGTTCGTGCTTAACGATTCTCGGAGGCATTTTTAGAAATTCATAAATGGCTTTCCAATCCGGTGTTTCCAGGGCGATCGTATCTTTTCTTAATTCTTCAATTGAGTCTTTAATTTCTGCCGCACCTAATCCGGCATCAGTAACTAACCAAATACCTTTACTTCCTAAATTTTTAGCTAATTGTATATCAGTGATCCTGTCACCAATTACAAATGAGTTGGCCAGGTCGTATGCGGAATTATTAATGTACTTAGTTAATAGTCCGGTTCTTGGTTTACGTGTAGGTGCGTTGTCCTTTGCAAAAGACTTATCAATAAAAACCTCAGAAAAACGAATGCCTTCATTTTCCAAACTTTTCATCACAAAATTTTGCACGGGCCAAAATGTATCCTCAGGAAATGAAGCTGTACCTAAACCATCCTGGTTTGTTACGATCACTAATTCGTAATCTAGTTCTGTCGCGATCTTACGCATGTAATAAAACATATCAGGATAGAATTCCACTTTCTCAAACGCATCTAACTGATACGTTGGTGGTGCTTCCTTGATAAGTGTTCCATCGCGATCAATAAATAAAACTCTTTTTTTATCGGTACTATTGCTCATAGCTTTTTAATAAATTGATTAATTGTTGATTTTCGTTCGGTGTACCTATCGTAACCCTCAGGCAATTCTCACAGTTTACCTCTTTACTTCTGTTTCTGATGATCACCCCGTTATCAGATAAATAGGTATATAACTTATCAGCATCTTTTACTTTCATCAAAAAGAAATTAGCATCACTTGGATAGATATATCCTACAAAAGGAAATGCAGCCAATTCTTTGATCAATAATTCTTTTTGAGCAACTACTTCTTTTATCCAATTGTTAACCTGATCTGTATTTGCCAAAGCATCGACGGCTAATTGTTGCGATGCTTTATTGACGTTGTAAGGTGGCTTTACTTTATTGAATACATCAATAATATCAATCGATGCATAACATAATCCTAACCTTAATGCTGCTAAACCCCATGCTTTTGATAAAGTTTGCATTACGATCAAATTAGGATATTCAGTCAGCTCCTGTATAAATGTTTTTTGATTTGAATAATTGATGTATGCCTCATCAATGATAATGATGCCAGGAAAATTATTCAATAACACTTCCACATCTTCCCTGTTCATATTATTCCCTGTCGGATTATTAGGTGAGCAGATAAACAATATTTTCGTATTCGCATCCACCGCATTCAACACACCTTCAACATCTAATTGAAAACCCGGCAGCAGGTTTACTTTTTTAATATTGACATCATTAATATTAGCGCTCACTTCAAACATTCCATAAGTAGGTGGACAAATGATCACATTATCTTTCTGCGGATTACAAAATATACGAAAAGCCAGATCGATCACTTCATCACTTCCATTACCAACGAAAATATTTTCTGCAGGAACACCTTTAATTCTTGCCAATTGAAATTTAACCTGCCATTGCAAAGGATCAGGGTAACGATTGAAACTTTCGGGCAATGGAGAGCCGTACGGATTTTCATTCGCATCTAAAGAGACAGCAGCATTACCCACAAATTCATGCCTTGCAGATGAATAAGGTTTAAGGTTTTTGATATTCTCTCTTATTAATTTATTTAGTTCGAATTCCATTTCGAGTTATTTATATATTTTTCAAACGAAGGGTCACTGCATTTTTATGTGCGTCCAATCCCTCTGCGGCAGCCATTGCTTCAACTGCGCTGCCAATATTTTTAATTCCTTCTTTCGTTAATTGCTGAAAGGTTACCTTTTTTACAAAACTATCTAATGATACACCGCTGTATGCTTTTGCATGACCATTAGTAGGTAATGTATGATTAGTACCCGAAGCATAATCACCCGCACTCTCAGGAGCATAATGACCAAGAAAAACACTTCCTGCATTGATCACTTTTTCAGAAAGCTGCAATGCGTCATCAGTGGCAAGTATTAAATGTTCTGCTGCATATTCATTTAACAGATCAAACGCAGTATCCACATTTTTCATAATAATAAAGCGACTGTACTCTAAAGCTTTGGCCGCAATATCTTTTCTTGGCAGCAATGCCAATTGAGCATTTATTTCTCTTTTTACTACATCGATAATCGATTGAGCATTTGCTACCAAAACAACCTGGCTATCTACACCATGTTCAGCCTGACTTAAAAGATCTGCTGCAACAAAAGCTGCATTGCTGGTATGATCGGCATATACAGCAACTTCACTTGGGCCAGCAGGCATATCAATTGCCACGCCTTCTTTATTGATCAATTGCTTAGCACAGGTTACATATTGATTACCCGGTCCAAATATTTTAGAAACTTTCGGAACAGACTGCGTACCATAAGCCATTGCAGCAATCGCTTGCACGCCACCGATCTTATAAATATTTTTCAATCCGATCAATTGTGCCACATATAAAACAACCGGATTTACTTTTCCATTTTTGTCCGAAGGCGTACAAATTATAATTTCTTCACAACCCGCTAATACAGCAGGTATACCTAACATTAACAAAGTAGAAAACAAAGGCGCGCTTCCACCGGGAATATACAAACCTACTTTTTGAATAGCAATTGCTTTTCTCCAACAAGTAACCCCTTTTGCCGTCTCAATTTGTTTTACCGTTTCTTTTTGTGCTTCATGAAAGACAGTGATATTGTTTTTTGCAATTTGAATAGCTGATTTTAACTCCGCATCTACCAAATTAATCGCTTCAGTAATTTCTGCATCCGTTACTTGTAAAGCAGCTAATGTTACTTTATCAAATTGGGCCGCATATTTTCTAACCGCAACATCACCATTTAATTTTACATCTTCCAATATAGCCGCAACAGTACCTTCTAACGACTTGCTATCAAAAGCAGGCCGCCTAAGGATATTATCCCATTGCTCTTTAACCGGTTCAATAAAAATATTTTCCATAAAATTTATTAATCAATTCAATCAAACAAATCAACTTCAATCAACGGTTCAGACGATCATTTTTTCAATTGGCATTACTAAGATTCCTTCGGCTCCAAATTGTTTTAATTTTTCAATGATATCCCAAAAATCATTTTCATTTACCACACTGTGTACACTGCTCCAACCTGCTTCTGCTAAAGGAACGATCGTTGGACTTTTTGCTCCTGGTAATACCGATGCAATATTTTTCAATTGATCGTTGGGTGCATTCAGTACAATATATTTATTATTCTTTGCTGTCTTAACAGAATTGATGCGCAACAATAATTTTTCAAGAATTGCTTTATTTTCCGCCGATAGATTTTTATTAGCGGTTAATACAGCTTCTGATTTTAAAATAACTTCCACTTCTTTCAACCCATTGGTGAACAAAGTACTTCCACTACTTACGAGGTCACAAATGGCATCGGCTAAACCAATACTCGGTGCAATTTCAACTGATCCGCTGATCTCGTGTATCTCTGCACTGATCTTTTTTTCTGTAAGATATTTTTGTAAAATAGTTGAATAAGTTGTTGCGATCTTTAAGCCTCTCAAATCTTCAATAGAATTATACTCAACCGATTTTGGAACCGCGATGCTCAAACGGCATTTGCTAAACCCAAGTCGGTAAACAAGGTCAATATCTTTTGCTGTTTCCAATAAAACATTTTCTCCTACAATGCCGATATCCGCAACGCCGTCGTACACGTACTGAGGAATATCGTCATCCCTTAAAAAGAAAACTTCTATAGGAAAATTAAAGGCGGCGGCTTTTAATTGTTTATTGCCGTTGTTCAATTCTATACCGCACTCTTTTAAAAGCTTGATAGAATCTTCATACAACCTACCTGATTTTTGAATCGCAATTTTTAGCATTATTTTATTTTTATATTATCATCATTAAATATTTGGCCCAATCTTTTTGTCATTCTGAGTGTAGCGAAGCATGACAAAAAATAAACAAAAAGGGCCTACTTTGCAGTAAGCCCTTTTTGAAAATATGATACAATACATACAAATCAATATAGCTTACCCTTGAGGTAAAGTATGATGATGGTGTATGTGAACGATTTGTTTCATTTATACTGCAAAGTAAAGGCTGATATATTATTTTACCAAATAAAATTTAAAATTGTTCTACAATCACGCCCAAACCTTTTGTGCCCGGATAAATAACCTTACCATTATCAAAACTGATACCTGTCCCTATATTTTCTGCTAACAATAACTGCCCATCCATATCAAGATAATCGACCAAAGGGGCTAATTGCGCCAGAGCCGCCGTTCCTATTGAAGTTTCATTCATACAACCGAGCATTATTTCCATATTTAATGCTCTGGCCCGGGTGATCATTCTTCGGGCAGGTGTAATACCGCTGCATTTGGTTAATTTGATATTGATGCCATGAAAATGCTGATGGCATTTCTCTATATCAGCTTCTTTTACACAAGCTTCATCTGCAAATAAGGGCAAGGAAGATTCGTTGTACAATATTTTCATTCCCTCCCAATCATCTTTTGCCAATGGTTGTTCTATCAGCTCTACTCCTAACTTTTTTAATAAAGGAATCTTTTGCAAAGCTTGTTCAACGTTCCACCCTTCATTGGCATCTACTCTGAAAATTGCCTTGGTATGTTTTCTTAGTTCTGTTATCGTTTCAATATCATTTTCAGTCCCTACTTTTATTTTATAGACCGGCCATGGTGTTTCTTTCATTTTGGCAACCATGTTCTCAATGGTATCAATACCAATGGTATAATCTGTCGGCGGTGTTTTTTCTGTATCCAGTTTCCATATTTGATGCAACTGGGCTCTTTGCATCTTGCCATAAATATCCCATCCTGCCATATCTAAAGCACAAACTAAAAATGGATTTGCCGGAAACAAATGATGCAGGTAATGCCAGTAACGCTCAGGATCAGAGAAAGAGAATTTTTCTATAAAGGTTTTCTTTCTTTCGATATCCTCTACCATTTTTTCTATCGGGATATTATAATAGCTAATAGCCGGCGCTTCGCCATAACCTTTAAAACCAAAAAAATCAAGCTCTACGATCAATGTAGCCTGATGCGTTTTTGTTCCTTTAGAAATAGTGAAAGGATGTCTGAATGGAAGATGGTATGTTTTATATTTTAAAATCAATTTATTGAATATTTACTGTTGTGCGTTTACATAATATGAAATATTACCTATTCAATAATTACCTTCCGCTTGATGTTATATAACTTTTCAATTCTTCGCTAAAATCTTTGTGTTTAATTAACTCCTCCAGACTAAGGTGCATTCTGTATCGCCAGTAATGAGTAGGGTTTTCAGGAATGTTGATACGTTCGATATTTACATCATCCTGCCTTAATGTTTCGCTGATACCCAAAAGATCCTGTAATTGAAAAATACTCCACATTGCCGGAGAATGTAAGTGTTGAAAGATTATTTCTTTGCTGATGCCTACAGTACACGCTTCAGGAGCCTTTCCGTATTGGCCGATTATATTATTATAAAAATGCTGTGTCTGCTCTTTGTTCTCATACCAATAACCACGAATGGTACTCATGTCATGTGTTGAAGGTGTGACAACACTTAAATAAGGTGCATTAACAGATGCATTGATAATGGGCTGTTTTGGCATGCGTTGAATTTCCAGGCTCAAAATACCCAACTCTTTCATCACTTCAGGTACGCAATGTGGCACCATGCCGAGATCTTCGCCAAATACCAACATATTAGTGGAACGCTTTAACGCAGGCAATTTTTTCATTGCTTCCTTTTTCCACATTTCATCCTGGCGGATATAGAAATAGTCTGTATATAATTCCTTTAATACATTTTGCGTATAGGCATTCAGGTTATGAAACGATGATGTGTGTTCCATATTTATCCTGAAATGAAAATGATCGGCATTCTCTTCTTCCTGGAACAGGATCACATTACTTATCAGGTCATACAAGCCTATCGTTAGAAACTTATTGTGTTCGTTTTTATCCTGTGTACTGAAATATGCTTCTACTTTTCTTTGTGTATTGAACTCCGGCTTTAATTCATATATATCACCTGCAACAGTTCTTAAAAAAGTATTTTTTATATAATCAGCCTGATCGCCAAACATGTTTTGTAAGATCACATTAGTAATAAATGGTTTACAAAAACGATCGGTAATAAATGATATATGTTTATTTTCAAATTCGCTGCGCGCGACAGGAATGGCAGGAACAAACCTTCCCAAAATACCTTCTACAGCATCTAACGGAATACTCCAGATACGAAAGAAGCCAAGTATATGATCTATCCTAAACCCATCAAAATATTCGCTCATTTGTTGAAAGCGCTGTTGCCACCAGGCAAAACCATCTGCCTGCATTTTTGTCCAGTTATAGGTTGGAAAGCCCCAGTTTTGTCCTTTGATCGCGAAATCATCTGGTGGCGCACCGGCCTGCTGATCCATATTGTATTGTTCCGGTGCCATCCATGCATCTACACTATTTCTGCAAATACCTATCGGCAGATCGCCTTTTACCATAATGCCATTTTCATGTGCATAAGCAGCAGCAGCTTTTAATTGTTTATGTAAATGGTACTGCGTAAAATAATGTACCGCAATAGAATCATATTGTTTATGTGTAGGAGCCACTAATTCATCTACTAATTCTTTGCTGTATTCACCATGCGATTTCCATTTGGTAAAATCTGCCGTATCGTATACATCTCTCAAATAACTAAAAGCAGCATAAGGAATAAGCCAGCTGCTATTCTCCTGAAAAAATTTATAATATTCTGCGTCATATACCAGCACTGATTTTTCCAGTGTAAACAATTTTCTGATGGCAGCGAATTTTAACCTGATGACTTCATCATAATCTAACGCCGATTTTTTATTTAATGCTTCTTTCTCTTCAGTTAATTGATCGATGACATATTTATTTTCCGGACTGGCTACTTTATCTAAATTCAAATATAAAGGGTGTAATGCGAATGCTGATATCGCAGAATAAGGATAAGAATCACGCCAGGTATAAGTCGAAGTAGTATCATTTACCGGCAAAAGTTGGATCAGTTTTAAGCCGCTGTTCTTTGCCCAATCTACCAGCAAATTAATATCTGCGAATTCTCCTGTGCCCAGGCCTTTTTCTGTGCGTAGACTAAACACAGGAATTGCTACTCCGGCACCTTTCCAATCAGGTTTGCCCGCGTGAATAAATCCGTCATGGATGATCGTAATATTTTCTTTAGTGGAGTTTCCTAATAAGAGCCTGTTTTCACCAATTTCGTATGCGACGAATGATCCTTGCCTTATATCATATACCCCATATTTATAACTGATAGGAAAATCTTCATTTGTTATGGCAACTTTTGCCGACCACCAATCTCCTGATCTTGTCAATAATATCGGCACATCGGTATTCCAATTATTTAAGTTGTCGTTATTGCCTAATAAACACACGATCTCATTTTCTTTAAGCAAAGGAGCTTTTACTTTGAAGTGGTGGCTATATGGCGCGAAGTCATCTGCCGTGAATTTTGGTATTGATCTAAAAAATACTTCTTTAAAAGGTTTGGTAAAAAAGATATTTTCAGGATCGCCGGCATTGTTCCAGGTATCAATTAAAGTGATCTCCTTTGCTACGATGGCAATTATTTGCAGGTCAATTCTTCTATCATTACCCCATTCTATTACAGTATCTTCTTCCGCTTGTAAAACATATTGGTAATTGATCGCCTGATTGGACAAGTCTTTACCATTGAGCTCTACCTGTCCTACCCAATAATCGTCATTTAGATATTGTAATGGCAAAGCCTTGCTGATATCATTATTGCCCAAAGAATCGCAGTCGCCCGAAACCAGTAGATTTTGTCCGGTTTTAGTATGAAAACGCAGGTAGAAGTGTAAGGTCATTTTACGAGAAAGTTAGGTAGAAAGAATTATTAAATTCTTTTTGAAATTAATGAAGCGATTATCGCAATTTGTTTCTTTTGCCCTATTTTTGCCAAAATAATCAACACATGGAATCAACAAAAAAATCAACCACCGCTTATTGGGTTTTATTTATCCTTTCGATGATTGCAACAGTTGCTGTTTGTAAATTTTTCGGTGGTTACTTCACTTTAGTATTACCATTTAATTTTACTTTTTTCGCTAAGGCATTAGATCTAATGTAATTATAGGATATGAGTGATAAGTTTAATTTACATACAACTTATCACTCATAACTTACTGGTTATTTCATGCCATTGATAATACTGAAGAATTCCTGTGCTACCAACGATGCACCTCCAACAAGACCTCCATCCACATCCGGCTGACCAAATATTTCCTTTGCATTAGCACCTTTTACGCTTCCTCCATACAATATTGAAATACTGTTGGCAACAGTTGCGCCATATTTTGCTGCAAATACACCACGGATATATTTATGTATTTCCTGCGCCTGTTCTGAAGTAGCCGTTTTACCTGTACCGATTGCCCAGATTGGTTCATAAGCAATTACAAAACCTGTTAATTGTTCAGCGCTTAAATGAAATAAGCTTTCTTTCAATTGCGTTTCAACAAAACTGTTTTGTGTATTGGCTTCTCTGATCGCTAATGCTTCACCGCAACAAAAGATCGGTTTCAATTTATATTCCAAACAGAAGTCAACCTTTTCAGCCAACATTTTATTGCTTTCGTTAAAGTATTCTCTGCGTTCGCTATGTCCTATTATTACATAATCAGTACCTATGCTCTTCAACATTTCTGCACTTACTTCACCTGTGTACGCGCCTGATTTTTTATTGTAGCAATTCTGCGCCGCAACAAACATACTATGCTTTCCGGCTAATTTATGTTTAATAGTAGTAAGATATGGAAATGGAACACCGAAAACTACCTCGTGATTTTCTTTTAATTTAATAGGTAAGGCAATCAGTTCATTGATCAATGTTTCGCCTTGTTCGATCGTCAGGTTCATTTTCCAGTTAGCCGCAGCTATTTGTTTTCTCATGTTGATTTTTATTGATTATAAAGTGTGATGATAATTTCTTTTTCTGTTTCCGTTAATTGCTGGCCTTTTAATTTTTTCCAATTTCCAATATGTTCCAGCGCTTTTTCAAGTTCATATTTTTTATTCCCCCAGGTAAAATCAGCCACATGTTTTGGTGGAAACCCACCGTCAAAAATATTACAACAAACGCCAATAACTGTACCTGTGTTGAATGAGGTATTGATAGCAGCCCGACTATAATCTCCCATCAATAATCCTGCTTTGAAACCTGCATCGATATAATTACCCGTAGCATTGTTCCATACTTTTACGTGGCCCGCAGTATTCTTAACATTCGAATTTGTTGTGCCTGCACCCAGGTTGCACCATTCTCCCAATACGCTATCACCCAAATAACCATCGTGCGCTTTGTTGCTGTTGGCAAACATAACCGAATTTTTGATCTCGCCTGCTCCAACACAATTTGGGCCTAGTGTCGTTGCACCGTACACTTTACTTCCCATCTTTAAAATGGCACCTTCACACATTGCGAAAGCACCTCTTATCATGCATCCTTCCATTACTTCGGCATTTTTACCGATATAGATCGGTCCGGTTGATGCATTCAGAATACTATGTTCGACTTTGGCGCCCGCTTCAATAAAAATATGGTTGCCGATAATTTTATTGGTCGCCGATATTGGTTGCGATCGCCTTCCTTTTGTTATCAGCTCAAAATCTTTTCGCAGCGCCCAATCATTGTTCTTTACAATATCGAAACCATGTTTTAAGATCCTTACCTCATCTTCATTGCGCAACATATCCTCTCCCGCTTCATTTTCCCTCATTTTTTCCAACCATTCTTTAGTTGGTATAATATCACTGCTGATAGCTATCGGCGCATTATTATCATCCAAGAAAGCAGTAGGAGAATTATTGCCGGCATCATTGGTGGTAATTGTATATCCCAATATTTTTTCCCATTTTTCACGAATGGTCAGTATGCCGATCCTTATATCTGCAGCGTTTCTTACAGCTGTAAAAGGGTACAGTTGCTGCTTTGTAAATGTATCGTCTAAAATAATTTTCACCAAATAAAACTAACTGAAAAATCCCAATCACCAATACTCAAACCTCAATATCTGAAACTAAAAATCCCTCCATGATCTTGGAGGGATTTAAAATATGTTATAGAAGAAATATGTTATAGAAGAAATATTAAGCTTTCTTTTCGTAACGTTTTTTGAACTTATCGATACGGCCTGCAGTATCAACCAATACATTTTTACCTGTATAAAAAGGATGAGATGTATTTGAAATTTCCAATTTGATTACGGGATATTCTTTACCATCATCATGTTTGGCTGTTTCTTTAGAATAGGCAGTAGAACGGCTTAAAAACTGGGTTCCGTTACTCATATCTCTGAATATTACAAAACGGTAATTTTCTGGATGCAATTTTTCTTTCATGATTATCAATGTTTTATGCATGGATTTTGCCATGCGATTTTTAAGAGACGCAAAGGTAAATAATTATACCTTATGAACCAAAACATAATGGTAAATGATAAATGGTTAATTGTGAATGAAATGCAGGCCAGGTAATGGTTTTCACATTTACCACTTACAATTAACCATTTATCATTAAGACTTCATATTTTTCTGCTGCAACGCAATGCCGATATTCCAGCTTTTGGAAGCTTGTATCACATCCTGCAGGTCATCGATCTTTTTACCTGTGATCCTGATAATATCGTCCATAATGGCTGCCTGAACCTTCAGGCCGCTATCTTTTATCAATTTTACAATTTTTTTGGCATCTTCCTGTTTGATACCGTTTCTTACTGGCACTTCCTTCTTCACTATTTTACCACTCGGGTATGCTTCTTTACTGAGGTCATACACTTCCGGGGCCAATCCCTGCTTCATACTTCTGCTGATCATTACATCTGTGATCTGATCGATCTTCATTTCGCTATCCGCTTCAAGATTCACTTTAAAATCTTTTTTATTCAACTCTATCACTACATGAGCACCTTTAAAATCAAAACGATTGGTGATCTCTTTATGTACTGTATTAATCGCGTTATCTAGTGTTTGTAGATCTACTGCACTTGTAAAATCAAATGATGGCATGGTTAATTGATAATTAAAAATGAATAATTAATACCGCAAAGATAAAAAAAAGTGGCGACTGTTATTCCTTGACAGCAGCGGGTTCTTTTTTTACTGCTCTTTTTTTCGCAACAAAAACTAAAATGATCCCTGCAAGTATCAATGATGAAGAGATAATTTCTGCCTGACTGGGATTGATCCCAAAAATATGGTACTCATTATTTACCCTTATCTTTTCTATAAAAAATCTTTCCAGTCCATTTAAAATGAGGTAGATACCAAACATTTCTCCCGGAACAAGTAGCCTTTTTCTGATCGACCATAAAAACAAAAAGAGCAAGCCGCAAATGATCGTCTCATAAAATGATGTAGGAAAAACAGGTTGCGGTAAAGCGCGGAAATGGTCATCCGTAACACCCGGAATTTTAATTCCATCGCTATTTACATTTTGAGGGAAATTATATGCCACCATCCATACAGGAATAAAAGCGGGTGCTTTACAATAAGCATGCGGCACTTTATCCAGGCTTTCATCTTTTCTATCTGTAACAAAAACAGGTGTTGTAGTTCCAGGATCGGTAACCGTTCCTGCTAAAAAATAAGTCTGGTATTTTTTTAAATTTTGTTCATAATCACCCGGAGCAGCCGCTACTACTTTTACATTCTGATCAGTAACATAGGCGCTGTTATAAATCCCCCAATCACCATCACCGGATAACTGACAACCAATACGCCCAACCGCATAAGCGATCATTAATGCAGGCCCGGCTGCATCGACAAGGTGTATGATCTTAATTCCTTTTCTGTACGCATACCAACACACTGCAATAGCAGCTAATATTAATCCGCCGTAAAAAGTCAAACCGCTTGCAGAAAACAAACGCTCAACAGGATGTTGTATAAAATCGCTCCAGTTTTCAAGATCGTCAAAAAGCTTGGCGCCAATTATTCCAAATATCAACGCTATGATCACCAGGTCACCCACTCTGTCGTGTGGCCAGATACGAATAGAACGTTGTTCAGGCTCTTTTAATTTTTGCTTATTCCGCTCCCACCATTTTGCTCCGGCTAAAGCGGCTCCTAATAATAAACCGGCCCATATATTTCCTTCTTTAGAGAACATATAATCCTGTCCACTCATATAGTCTGGCCGGTTAAAAAACCAGCCAACCAATTTATACGCGAACAAAAAGCCTATAAAAAAATTAAACAGCAATTCTGAATAAGAGGCAGGTTCACCGATCGTAATTGTTTCCTCTCTTGGCGTTAACAAACCTTGCGCTTCTTTGCGTTTTAGCTCACTTGCCAACACGGCTGCTGCCGCTATAAAAGCAATGGCTACCATTAAGCCAAAAGTATTTAATATACTAAGTGATTTCCACTCAACGCCAAACCAGTCTTTAAAAACGTAATATAAATTGGGATACATTTTCTTAATTAAAAAGTAAAAAATCGAGGCGCAATATATTCAATTATTTGCTGTTGTTAAGGTAAAATTTGATTGCTGGCAATTGATCTTTATTCAACATACATATCATGTTAACAAATTGATTAGGATAATTATGAAGGTATTGTAACACTACTGCCTAAAAACTTAGGTTTTGTATTAAATAAAAAATCTACAAAAACTTTTACTCTGGCTAGTTTTTCTCTTACTGATGTAATAAAACCTGTTCTTCTACTCACATTATTTGCATTGAACCCAATAGCACATACCCCTTCTCTTGATGCAATATAAATGGCACGTTCATTATGAAAAGGTTGCGAAATAACAGTTACAGAATCTTGTCCAAAAATAACTTTTAACCGTACAATAGAATCGAAAGTGCGAAAGCCTGCGTAATCCAGGTAAATTATAGAAGAATCGATACCGTGTTTAATAAGATCTGTACGCATTGATGCAGGCTCATTATACTCTTTACGTCCATTATCGCCACTAATAATCAGGTATTTTATTTTACCGCTTTGTATAAGTTTTGCGGCTGCATCGATTCGGTAATCATAAAAGGGATTATCACGATCTCCTCCTGCATATTTTGATGTACCCAACAATAATCCAACCTTATTATAGGGAATTGAATCAACATTTGAATACAGTTTGCCTTTTGCTGTATACACAATTATTGCATTACAGGTGTATGTTATCAATAAAACAATAACAACAAGAAATAAAAGGAATACAAGCATTTTTTTCTTGGTAGAGGTATGCTTGTTAGATTTATGCTTATTCATAGGATCAAATATATACCATAAAAAAATCCCGCAGGATCCATTCCCACGGGATTGCATTTACTAACCCATCAATCTATCATGAACAAATGCCGAGCTGACGGCAAATTCTTAATTACAATATTGTTCAAAAGCACCGATCAAATTTTCTGCGATCATTTGTGCGCTTCTTCCTTCGATCATATGCCTTTCAATAAAATGTACTAACTGGCCATTTTTAAATAACGCAATAGAAGGCGATGATGGAGGATAAGGCAACAAATGTTCTCTTATCTGTTTTACCGCTTCCACATCAAAACCTGCAAAGCTTGTCGTTAAATGATCTGGTTTTTTTGCACTGTTATGTACAGCCATTAAAACACCTGGTCTTGCCGTACCTGCACTGCAACCACAAACTGAATTAATGACTACTAAAGCCGTTCCCTTATCTGCTATAACATTATTAACGTCTGTAGCTGTCAACATTTCGTTGAAGCCGTTTTCAGTTAATTCTTCTTTCATCGGTATTACTATCTCTTGTGGATACATATTTGTCTATTTTTTTATTATTTCGATACAAAAATACAACCTTCAAATGATATAAACATCGAAGTTTATCTATGTATGATAAATTAGACTTTTCGATGACAAACCAGACTAAATGTCTCATTAATAACGTCAAAAAAGACATAATGTCCTGCATTCTCACCAATTTGAGACAATTTATTCTATTTTTTAGCTTGGAATGACGTTTGACAATAGATGGTTAGGAATACAAATTATTAAACCATAAAAATAAAAATAGCTATGACACTAGTAAAAGTAAACAACCAGCTCGGTAAATCATTCGATGGATTTGTAAACGAAATATTCAACGATTTTCCTGCAACATTTGGCAAGGCAATTCGTGAAGATGTGTTTGGTTTTCCGCCGGTAAATATTGTTGAAAAAACGGGTGCCTATGATTTAGAAGTAGCCGCACCCGGATTTAATAAAACTGATTTTAACTTAAAATTAGACGGCAAGATATTAACGATCAGTGCAGAAAAGAAAGAAGAAACAAAGGACGAAACAGCTAAGTCAGTAAGGAAAGAATTCAGCTACAAAAGCTTCAAACGCAGTTTCACTGTAGATGAAAAAATTGACGCTGCAAACATTAGTGCTAAGTACGATAATGGAATACTTCTTGTTACATTACCTAAGAAAGAAGAAGTAAAACAAAGCAGTCAAGAAATTAACATTCAATAAAGCTTGGTTTCATAACTATGCGTAAAGTTCAGTTGGTTAGATTAAAAACCTCCTTATTCTTAAGGAGGTTTTTCTGTTTACATTCTTTTATAATTTTTCGTTTTACCTCAAGCCAGCGGGCTTCGTAACTGCAATGCTGCTGCTTTTACTTCTTTGAAAAAAAGCTTCGCATTTTTCCAATTCCTCCTACATCGGAACCGAAGTAAAAGAGGCGGCTTATGTAGTTACTGGTGGTAATGCGAAGAGGGAGATATTAAAACCATTGCTTTAATATTTCCCTCCTATATTTTTTATCTTTCGACTGCGTCTTATTACATGTACCCTAATATCTTCAACATGCTTTGTGCGGATTGTTCTTTTGCATATACCCAGTCTACGAGCTTACCATTTTTATCTCTTTCTACGATGATATGTTTGGGTGATGGAATTAGACAGTGCTTGATGCCACCATATCCACTGATCTGATCTTGATAAGCTCCAGTGTGGAAGAAACCTACATACAAAGGCTCTGCTCCTTTTTCCGGTGATAATTTAGGCAAGAACACTTCGTTGATATGCTCTTCAGAATCGTAATAATCATGACTATCACAGGTTATACCGCCCAGCGTTACCCGTTGATAATCGTCTTTCCATTTATTAATGGGTAACATTAAGAATTTTTCACCGATACCCCAGGTGTCTGGTAATGTGGTGATGAATGAAGAATCGATCATGTACCATATTTCACGGTCATTCTGCATCTTCTCTCCTATTACACTGTAGATATGCGCCATACTTTCTCCAACAGTATAACTTCCAAACTCAGTAAATATATCCGGCATCTGTACATTGTTTCTTTTACAGGCTACTTTAATATTACGAACGATCTCGTTGATCATGAATTGATAATCATATTCAAAACCGAGAGAATGCTTGATAGGAAAACCGCCACCGATATTGATTGAATCTAATTCCGGACATATCTTTTTTAACTGGCAGTACAAGTTGATCACTTTATTCAATTCACTCCAGTAATACACATCATCTTTTATCCCTTTATTCAAAAAAATATGGAGCATTTTTAACTGGAACTTGTCTTCATATCCTTCGATCTCATCTACATAAAATTCTAAGATATCTTTAGCGCGCATCCCTAAACGTGACGTATAAAAAGGGAAATTAGGTTCTTCCTCTGCAGCTACCCTGATGCCTAATTTGAAAGGTACTTTTACTGATTTTTTATACGCTTTTAATTCTTCTTTATTATCCAATACAGGTATTACATTCTTAAATCCTGTATTGAGCAAACGTGCAATACGCTGTGTGTATGGCTTTTGTTTATAGCCGTTACAAATAACGAATATATCTTTATTGATCTTTCTTTTTTCGTATAGTTTATTGATAATATCAATATCATACGCATAAGAAGTTTCCAAATGAATATTATGCTTCAATGCTTCTTCAACAATAAAAGAGAAATGAGAGCTTTTAGTACAATAGCAATAGTTATACTTCCCTTCATAACGGTGCTTTTTAAAAGCAACTTCAAACATCTTTTTGGCCTTGTTGATCTGCATGCCTATTTTAGGCAGATAAGTAAGCTTTAGCGGCGTACCGTATTTATCTATCAGGGCTTTAACATCAAGGTCATTATATTGTAAATAGTTGTCCTTTACTTTAAAATCTTCCTGCGGAAAATTAAACGTCTGTTGAACAAGGTCGTTATAGCTTGTATTCATTTATTATAATGGGTTTCTAAATTTGATGCAAATGTAACTGAATGCTAAATGCAATAAATAAAAAACGGGTGCAAATTTTTGCACCCGTCAATAATATTCGGTTTAGGACAATCTTTAGAAGACTACTTTTACGCCAGTTGCCCCTTATAATCAAGGTCTATCTCTTTTTCACCAGCCAGCTTTCTGTAAAAATTCGCATTACAAGTATAGGCAAAGGGAATTATCCAGAACCAGGCTATACATAGCGTTAAAATGCCTAAAATTAACAATCCTAAAATTGCAAGGGACATTAAAAATAATTCCATTTTATGGCCATTCATCATCTCCTTACTTTTTTTAAGTGCATCCATCGGTTGAATTTCAGGATCTTCTGCCATGATGTAAAAAGTCTGACTATAGGCAAACATTGCAATAACTCCCGGAACAATTAACAAAAGTAATAGTAAAGCAATAAAAATAATCATCAAGAAATACGCAATACAAGAGCGCAAAAAATGAAATTTAAACCCATCAAATAATTGATTAATAGAAAGCTCCTTATAATCAACAAGGTTTAAAAAAAAGATGGCCAGGGCAATAGCAAACGGCCCTCCAAGCAAAAAGGAGACTTTGCCGGCGTAGGGTATTAAACCGAGGCCGCCATAAATAATCAGATAAACAATAACAAACCCTATGGCTGTACCCCACTTGCCTTTTAGATCTGCTTTTGATTTGGAAAAAATTTCGCTTACTGTAATTTCATTCATAGGAGAGTTTTTAGTTTAGGAATTATTTGAGTTTTTAGAATTACTAGCAACAAAATAAGTAATTTATTAGTACAAACAAAAAAGCGGATAAAATATATCCGCTTTTAAAAAAAAATAACAATAAAATTATTTTACAGAATTAACCAGGATCTTGAAACTTTCCGGTTCGTTCATTGCAAGATCAGCTAGAACTTTACGATTAATATCGATATTTTTTGCAGCTAATTTGTGGATGAATTCACTGTAAGTGATACCTTCCGCTCTTACAGCTGCATTGATACGTGCGATCCATAAAGTGCGGTATTCGCGTTTCTTTAATTTACGGCCAACGTAGCTATACGTTAACCCTTTTTCCATTACATTTTTGGCAACGGTGTATACATTCTTACGTTTACCATAATAACCTTTGGCAGCTTTTAATATTCTTTTGCGGCGTGCCCTTGATGCTACTGCATTTACTGAACGTGGCATATCTTAATTTTTTTAAATTTTAAAAAATGAAATTATTTTAACAAGAGTGTTGCTTATTTAAGGCGCAACATACGTTTTACGAAATCCATATTGGTAGAATGAACTACTCCATCCTGACGTAAATGACGTTTACGTGTTTTTGATTTCTTTGTTAAAATGTGACGTTTGAATGGTTTTTGGAAGGTAATTTTACCTGTTCCGGTAACCTTGAAGCGCTTCTTTGCACTTGAATTAGTTTTTTGCTTTGGCATTACATAACTTATTGAGTTACTCCCTACTGGCGGATTTCACTGGAAATCACTTTTTGAGCCTTGTGGGAAATGTTCAAAAAAGAAAAGTTCTTTTTCGGGCGGCAAAGGTATGCTAATTATTTATAAGTAAAAAGGGATATTTTAATTATTCCCGATTATTGTTTCATAAGAGTATGTTGGTTGTAACTATTTTACATTCAACCTTTTAAGCTCTAACTGATACCCATAATAACCAACAATTTCTTTAATGTAGGTGGCCCATAGATCCATCGCATGAATCTGCGGCAATATGTCTGCTATGTTAGAGCGCCCCATTTCTCTTATATAATTGCAAGGGTAAGGGATGATGTTCATTCCTTCCTTTCTAAAAACCCATGCTGCTCTTCGCATATGAAACGCAGACGTTACTAATACATAAGGAGGTTGTAAAAATGAAGAATCGAGTACTTTTTTTGAAAATTCGGCATTTTCTAAAGTGCTCCTGGAATTGTCTTCAACAAGTATGGCTTCATTTGGTACACCAATTTTTAATAGTTGTTCTTTTGCCCAGTCACCTTCTTTTTGTCCTTCTTGCGATATACTTCCAATACCTCCGCTGACCAATATGTGTGTCACTCTGCCCTCCTGGTATAATTTAACGGCTTGTATAAACCTATCTGCAGATCCATTGAAATAATTACCGCCATTATCATCCGCGTTGCCAAACCCTCCCAACAAAATAGCGCAGCTGTATTTTTTATCCGCAGGAATTTGAGCAGGCGGATAATCCCACAATTTTGCAAATAAACTAGCCAGCCATACATTGCTAAAAATAAAAAAAACAATAATTGCCCCGATCAAAAAGTTTTTCTTTCTTTGTTCTGATCGGGCAAAAAGCCTACATAGCAAAAGAACGATAATCCATGTAAGCGGATAGATGAAATAAGCAAGGAATTTTGAAAAGATAAAAAACATAAATATACTTTACTGGATAATCGATAAATAAAACGCCTTGAATTTCTCTGCTATTGTATGATAGTTGTATTTTTTCTCTGCAGCGTATGCAATTTTTGTCGCATCAAATTCGGCTCTGTGTTCTGCAAAGTAAACAAGTTTATTTAACAGATCTGACTCATCTTCAGAAGTGACAAATAATGCATTTTCATATTCAGTTAAATTCTCTTCTAAAACGGGCAATCTGGATGCAATAACCGGCACACCACAACATATAGCTTCTGCCATTACGCATCCAAATGTTTCGTACCGGGTAAAAAAGATCATAGCATCGCATTTTTTAGTAAGCACAGCAATTGCCTCATTGCTAATTGCTCCATAAAAAACCACGCAATCCTCTACCCTTTCACGTTGTGCTATTTCTTTTAGTAGGTCAACATTAGGTCCGGCAATATGCAATTTGGCATCAGCGCCACTTTTCCTAAAAGCCGCAAAAGCCCTGATCACGCCATCAGTATTTTTGTGAAAGATATCCCCGGTAACAGCAATGAAATTTAACCCGGGCAAATCATCGATCGTTTTATCCAAAGTGAAAATTGCCGTATTTACAACGTTCGGAATAACAATGAACGGTTTGTCAATAACATGATTTATTACAAGCGCCTTGCCAAGGCTTTCTGATACAACATGAATGGCACTTGCCGCTTTAAATATTTTCCTGGTCATCCACTGTACAAAAAACGATTGCAAAAAAAATTGGCTATCCCCAGGCATGTACCATGAATTCTGTTCTGTAATTACATATGGAAGCCTTTCACTTAATCGTAGCCATCTTCCCATCAATCCCTGCTTCAAGACTATGTGAATATGGGCAAGATCAAAAGGTCCCTTTTCATCTTTTGCTTTTTTATATAATTGTGATAGCAATGTATAATAACGTAGCGTAGATATTACTCTGCCAAATAAGCCCAGCTTTGTGGAACAGGTATAGTATCCACGATAAATTACCAGCCCGTTTGCATGCTCCACTTCAATTATATTCTTTCCATTTGCGCTGGTATCTTTCACTACAAATAATACAACAATATTCATTAAAAGGCTGGCAGATCTTGCATGGCGCTCAATAAAATCACCAGGCAAAAAATCAACCTTCGACGGAAACCAGCCCGGTAACCAAAGCACATTTAATTTTTTATCCATTGCTGATATTTAATAATCGTGTACAAGGTACTGATCGTATATCCTATGCTGCTTGCAATGGCCGCACCTTTAATATCCAGCATGGGTATGAGCCATATGTCCAGTAACAGGATAAATATAAAACATATAGCAGATGCCTGCATATTGATCTTTATATTTCCCCTGCCCGCCATTCTTGTAGCCAATAAAATATTAATGGTAAAAAACAAGACCCCTGGCAATAAATAAATAAAGGGTATATAACTCGGCATATAAATATCGCCCATTACATAATGGATAAAAACAGGAAACGCACCGACTGCCGCAATAGCACCTACCACACTTGCTATAACAGTTCTCTTAAGTATTTTCTTGAATTTATCTTCTGTAACACTTTCATGTTCTAACGCGATAAGGGGAAATAACAACAAACTCAATAATTGCGGAAGCAGCCACCACAGCTGGGCAATTTTAACTGCTAATGAATAGGTGCCTACATCGGCTTTGGTTTTAAAATAATCAATTAACCATACATCCATACGATACGCCAGGAACTGTAATAAGTTTGCTGCGTATACCATGGCTGTATAATGCAAAAAATCTTTATTGATTATTGTCTTATCAAATCGCCAGGTAATTTTTTCTTCATTATTTTTAAATACTAGCAGTGCTGCAATAACAGCTTGTATTGCATATAAAATAGTATATGCAGGAATTAATACTTCCGGTTTAAAAACAACAATCGCATTTCCAATTACTCCTAAGTAGATAAGAAATAATACCGTTAAAAAGATCAACTGGGTTAATACGTTCAATACAACTATTCTAAAAAATATTTTCTTTGCTGACAATAGCGCATTACAATAATTGAATACGATAAGGCTGATAATAAATAGCAGCCCCCATAAAAAACCTTTATCGGTAAGGCCAATTTTATAGAGTGTGTGATGAAAAACTATAGCAACAAAATAATAGGTAATAAAGAATAAGATCACCTGCACAAATAACAAGGGGATCATTAAAGCAGCCACCTGGGATAATGTGATCTTATTTTTAGCAGAGAAGTACGTAATACCGCTCTCCAAACAAAATCCCAGCAATAGAACAAAAAAAGAAACATCTGTGATAAACAAAGAAAATATACCATTGCCCTGTGGCTGGGTAAAGCGCGCTATAATTAATGTTATTAAAAACAATAATAGCTGCTGCAGAATACGAATGACTATATTTTTAGTTATCAATGTCTATATTGGTTGTAATACAAAGCTTTAGAATTATTGTTACAAAGTAAACATAAAGATTCTTCTTTACAATATCAGGTAGCCTATAAAGCCAATACATAGTATTATTATTTATTTGCAATATCTTTAAAGCAGAAATACAACCATGGCACTTTTAAGAAAGATCAATACAAAAGCTAAAGCTGAAATTAACACAGGTTTCGGAACAAACACGTCTGCCTATGGCGGCAGGCTCATGAATAAAAACGGCCGTACAAATATTGAGAAACATGGGGTTGGTTTTTTAGAACGTATCAGCTGGTACCATACCTTGCTGGATTTACCTCTTTGGAAATTCCTTTCTATACTTGTATTTTTCTTTACCTTTCTGAATTTAATTTTTGCACTTATTTATTTAGCAGTAGGCATACAGCACCTTAGTGGATTGGATGCTGTTACTACATCAGATAAATTTATAGAAGCATATTTTTTCAGTGCTCAAACATTTACTACTGTTGGTTATGGAAGAATAAACCCCGTGGGCTTCGTTACGAGTGCCATTTCTTCTTTAGAGGCATTGGTTGGCTTATTAAGTTTTGCAATAGCCACAGGTTTATTTTATGGGCGCTTTTCTAAGCCCGAGGCTTTTCTACGGTATAGTGGCAATGCCATAATAGCTCCTTACAAAGATGGCGCTGCGTTTATGTTCAGGGTATCTCCTTATAAAAATACCAGCCTTACGGATGCTGAAGCTAAAGTTACTATTGGCTTATTTATAGAAGAGGATGGTGTTACAAGAAGTGAATTTTTTCAGGCCGGACTTGAATACAGCACTGTTAATGCATTAACATTAAGCTGGACGATCGTACATCCTATTAATGAAGAAAGTCCGTTTTATTCATTTTCTGCCGAAGATTTTGCAAAGGCGAAAGGTGAAATAATCGTATTTGTAAAAGCATTCGACGATATGTTTAGTAATGAAGTTGTAAGCAGAAGCTCTTACGTTTTTGGAGAAATTATTGTAGGAGCAAAATTTGAACCGATGTATTTCAGAAGTCCTGATCATAATAAAACGATACTGGATCTTGATAAATTAAATAGCTATACTACAATAGATATCACGAGTATCTTACCCGTTAGCAAAAACAATGTTGCCACTGCATAATTACTGTCCCGGTTCTACGTTAACGGATCTTGTACGGTTAATTTTAAGATCGCTGAGTATACTTGCTTTAGGACTGATACTGATACTAAAGAATCTATTAACCGCAGAGTTTGAAATACTGATAGCCATTTGCCAGCAATGCATATCTCTCGCTAATGTAACTGATATCAAACCAAGGTCCTTATTGGTAATATCATAACTACCGGTTACGCCTGTCTGCCATTTAGGTGTTAATGCAAGCGTACCGTTCCAGCTAACATACTGGGTAATATTATATTCAGTTACATAGCTGAAATAAGTATTTACAATCGCCGTAGAGGTAGCACGTGACATGCCGAATGAATAGGAAAGATTGATGGTCCATGGCACACTAAAATCTGTATAGGCTGCAGGATTATTACTCACATATGAAGCTTCCTGTTGATAATCATTTAAAGGAAGGCCCGTAGTAGGATCTGTATTTGTGTAAGGCTGTACCAAAGAATGCGAAGGAGATTTTTTGCTTTGATCACCGCCCTTAAATTGAGTAGAAAGTGCAAGATTCGCACTGGTAAGCTGTCCTAGCGTAAACGATTTATCTTTCCAGACGAGCCTGTTAACTCTTTGGCCATAGATAGTATGTTCGTAAGGATCCAATGTTGCTCCTCCGGTAATGTTGATCTTATTAAATAAATTAGTGCTGGCGCTAATGGTAAACGGACTCAATTGAAAAGAGTCTGCTAAAAAATTATAGCTGCCGTTAATATTTAACTGGTCGATCAGGGTGATCTTTTTAACCGTTGCACCTGTATCACTTTTTCCTCGAACCTTTGCCTGGATATTATTCTCAATACCAAAAGTTAAGCCGCCAAATCTTTGCTCGCTAAAGGCGCCATATATTCCATTTTCATAGAATGATCTTCTTGTAAGATTACCCAAAGTATCGTACGAATTATAATAACTCTTGGCATTCATATTAGGCGTATACGTAACGGATAAAGTAGGCGTTATCAAATGACGTATGGCCTGAAGTTTTGAATGTTTGCCAAAAGTAAACATCCCATATATTTTGGTTGTAAGAGCTAATGAAAAAGACATACTTCGTGCAGTATAAAACCCTTTCTGAATGGTGGTGTCTAATTTATCTGCCTGCAGGTTATCCAATAAAATTGTTTGCTTTTGCTGATACCAACGTTCGGTATAACTAACACTCGGAGAAATATTTAGTATGCCCACCGGAGGTAATGATAAAGAGATCGGTACAGAATGACTGGCGCCCCATTGAAAATTTTGATTCAATTGCGGAAAAGCTTTTGTTGTGGTATCATCGTAATAATGGGTTGTACTCTGTACGGCTGAGTTTAGGCCTATTCCTATATTTTCATACCACTTCAGGGTTCCTGCAGCTTCTTTTCTTCTGAATGGATATAATGTATTTAAATTAAGGCTCAATGATGGCAATGCAATATCCGTACGTTTTGTAGTAGAGTTTTGCGTGGCGGTTCCGTTGATAGTATAATTGTAAGCCTTAAATGTTCTGGCATAATTTATACTTGAGTTAGATGAGTTATTAAATGGAACAACCGGATTATTGGTTACATAAGAATTGTACCTGGAACTACCATAATGAACAGCGGCACCAAAAGTTTGACCGGGTATTGCTTTTGAATCGCTTTGATGCATCCAGTTGATCTGATATGTTTTTGCTACGGAATAATCAGGGTCTCCTACAAAATTGTATTTATTGTATTGATAGGAGAAATCGAAATTGCCTGTATAATGGTATCGTTTATAATACCGGGGATTAACATCTATTGCCCAGCTTCCGTAAGAATAAATATTTCCTTTTGTTATGATATCCCAATACTGATTGATCACTTTATAATAACCCAACCCTGCTAATTCCAATCCTAATGTTTGATCTTCGGTAAAAGTGGGTGGTAATACACCGGAATGCCTTCCCTGTGTTAAAGGGAAAATACCAAATGGCAGATAAATAGGTATCGGCACACCTTCAAATTCGGGATGTATGGGGCCTGTGATAGCCAATTTTTGATTGATAAATTTTATTCTTCTACTTACAAATGCAAAATGCGGCGTATCCAAATTACAAGTAGTGAACCTGGATCGATAGGCATAAAATACATCTGCATCAACTTTTTTTATTTTTTCTCCATACACGTACATTTCACCTTGTTGGGTATAAGTACCCTTGGTAATACCTTTGCCATTTTTCATGTTAAACCGGATGGTATCACTAACGGTCTTAAAATCTTTATCCGTATAGGTTGGAAAGGCGATCACCTTTCCCGTGCTGTCTTTTGTAAAATAAGCAGAAACAATACCCGTCCCCTGATTCATTTCGATGCCCGGAGCAGTCAATACATTATCCTTATAGGCAGTTTGAGATTCTTTTCCGTATAAGGTTATTCTTTTAGCAGGCACATCCATTATCATTGAATCATCGGCATGATAAGTAACAGGCGCATCTAAAGCGCCTTTCGCTACTTTAAACCCTAGCGTATCTTTTTTAATCCGGAAGTGTGTGCTATCATTGGTAGTATCTGCCGGCAGGATCAGCTTATTGCTATCCATTGCTATAACAGGCTTTGTGCTATCAGGTAACGAAATGCGATGAGAATGTTTTGGTATCATATCACAAATGACGCACGCCGGTATTTCCGTATTCCTATACCCTCGTCCATTACCAATTTGTGCCGTTGATAGTAACAGCCACATCACTAATGACGCTAATATATATTTTGCCTTACCTTTGCGAACGTTATTCATTACAGTTGGCGGCAAAAATAATCATATTAGCCACAACATCGTGTGAATTAACGCATAATTAATTGCCTTTAAACCAGTTTTGAAATGTTGAAAAAAAAGTTATTTGTCCCGGCTCTACTAATAGCGGGTTTGATCTCCTTACAAACAGTTGCGCAAACACCCAAAAAAATAAGAACAATTATTATAGATGCCGGCCATGGTGGTAAGGATGGCGGTGCACATGGTGGCTATGAAGGTGGACTTAATTCCTGGGAAAAAAATATCACATTGGCGATCAGCAATAAGCTGGTAGCTGAATTACAAAAGGAACTTCCTTATGTGAAAGTAGTTCCAACACGTACCGATGATATCTATCAATCTCCTCCTGAGAAGGCTAATTTCGCCAATCAAAATAAAGGAGACCTGTTTATTTGTATACATGCAGATGCCGTAGTATTACAAACAGGCAGAAGGCAGATAGGCACTAAATCGATCACCAGGCAGGATGTTTTGTATGTTGGTAAAGGGAAAAAAAGAAAAAAGAAATACGGAAAAAAATACAACGAAGTCGTTCCGGTATATGACTATTATAAAATAGGAAGTCCGAGAACAGGTACCAGCATTTGGGTGTTCGACCCCCGTAAGACAACTGATAAAATATCCGCCATCGAAAAAAATCAGTTAAGTGATGAAGATATACAGATCGATAGCACAGCAGATAGCACATTTGCTAATACCGGCGATAGTAGAGAAAACAGGATGCTGGCGCAGATATACGCAAAGCGTTATCAGGAAAAAAGTATAGAATTGGCCGATCTTATTAACGATGAAATTGCGACAACCGATCGCCCCGCTTTAGGTGTTTATCAACGCAAAAAGGGGATTTGGGTATTGCAAGCCACCAATATGCCAGCTGTATTGATCGAAACGGGCTTTATTACTAACTATAATGATGAACGCTATTTAAATAGTGATGCTGGCCAGCAGGAAATAGCGGCATGCATTGCCAGGGCCATTGTTAAATATAAAGAACAGGTAGAGAACTCTAAAAGTACACCGGCGCCATCTGCTTCGGTCACACCAGAATCAACAACAGTTAGCGATAGCACTAAAGTGCAATAGACTGCTATATTTAAATAGTTTTATCAAATAATACATTAGCTCCGCAGATTTGTTATTTTTGGTAAATAAACAACAGGCCGTTATAAAATGACAATATCAAACGAAACAAAAATTGGCGTTCTTGCTGCAGTAGCAATTGTATTCCTAATACTTGGATTTAATTTTTTGAAAGGCACCAGTTTAGGTACAAAACATACTAAGTTTTATGCAGTATTTGATAATATCAATGGCCTGGCGAATGGCAATCCCGTTGCCATCAATGGCAAACAGGTTGGCACGATCTCCAACACGGATGGTGGTAAGGATATGAGAAAGATAACTGTAACAATGAGTATGAACCAGGAGCTGGATATTCCTAATAACTCTATCGCGATCATTAATCCTTCTTTGTTAGGTACTACTACTTTAGAGATCGAGTTGGGCAATGCTCCTCAATTTTATAAAGATGGTGATACCATTTCCACACAGGTAAAAGCCGGTTTATTTGATGCCGCTTTTTCAAAGCTTGATCCTGTTTTATACCAGGTTAAAAATGCTGTTGCTTCTTTAGATTCGCTTTTAGGCACAGTGAACAGTGTTTTTGATGAGAGAACAAAAAACAATATTAAGGGCACGATGGATAATTTACAAAAGTCATCTGCTAATTTGCAAATTTTGCTGAACACGCAAACAGGAGCATTGGCTAAAACACTGGATAATGTCAGTTCTTTTACCGGTGGTTTAAAAGATAACAATGAAAAGATAAATAATGTAATGACGAATTTAGAAACGACGACCAACACGCTTTCTAAACTGGATCTTGAACAAACATTGGATTCATTAAATGTAACCATCAACGGACTTAAACATGTAGTCGGAAAAGTAAATAGTGATTCCGGCTCAATAGGTAAAATGATCAACAACAACAATTTGTACAATAACCTTACCTCTACTTCTAATAAATTAAATTTATTGCTGGACGATATTCGTGTACACCCAAAACGTTACATCAATATCTCTTTGTTTGGCAAAAAAGATAGAAGTACGCCATTAATGGTTCCTTTAACCGACACCGTTAACTCACCATATATCAAACCATAGTTAGCTGTTCACCGTCCGTTTTAAACGGATCATAATTGACAATTTGAAAGCAATATTTTTTTACAGGATATTTTTGTTAGGGCTATTGCTTACCTGTTGCCAGTTGTTTGTTACCGCACAAAAAATAATCACGCCTCCCCCATCAACAGATTCTGTACGGGTAATTCAAATTATACAAGGCAACAGTTTACGTTCCAAAACAATCGATTCTGCTACAACCATTGAAACAATTGCGGGTAACGTAGTTATGAAAGAGGGCCTGACAACTTTTAGTTGTGATAGCGCCATTATCAATCGCAGCACTAATTCACTGGAAGCATTTGGTAACGTACATATTAATCAAAACGATAGCATCAATACCTTCTCTCAACATTTATTATATACCGCAAACGACCGCATTGCTCATCTTGATAAAGATGTCAGGATCAATAATAAAAAGGGAATGCTATTGACACAAAACCTCGATTACGATCTTAAAACAAATATTGGCAATTATTATAACGGTGGTAAAGTTGTCAATGGCAAAACAACATTGACCAGTAGCGAAGGGACTTATTATGCCGATACCAAGGATGTCTATTTCAAAAAAAACGTACACCTGGTAGATCCAAAATATGATATTACAACCGATAGCTTATTATATAATACAGAAGCAGACTTAGTAACATTCATCACCGGCACCTATATTAAAAGTCCCACCAGTGGTAATGTGTATACAACACAAGGAACATACGATCTTAAAAACGGGAAAGCTTTTTTTGGCAACCGTTCTGTTATAAAGGACAGCACACGCACTTACAGTGCAGACAATATGGCCTATGATGAAAAAACTTCTATTGCAGAACTGGAAGGAAATGCTGTAATTAAAGACAGTGTAAATGGCTACACTATTGTTGCCAATCAAATTTACTCAAACAAAAAAGACAACTCTTTTTTAGCAACAAAAAAACCAATACTGATTTTTGTTGGAAAAGGCGGACGTGACAGCACATTCATAACAGCAGATACATTGTATTCGGGTATCGTTAAACCATCCGGTATTGCGGGAGAAGATACGACTGTAAAAGGTGATTCAGTAAGACAAAAAAGAAGACTGGATTTTTTTAGCGATACAACTCTTTCCTATATTAATCCCAGGAATTCTGTTCGAAAAGATAGCGTTATAAAAATAGACAGTGTAGTAAGAATAGACAGCGTTGTCCAGAAAACAACAACTTTCCCAACAAAAAAGACAACAGTCAGTAAGAGAAAAGGTAAGCGCCAAAAAGATGCTACTGCACCTAATGACAGGATCAAACAGCCTACAGTTGTAGCTGAATCTTCTGATAATGTGGTTCGGTATTTTCAAGCCTTTCATAATGTAAGAATATTTAATGACTCGGTTCAATCCGTTGCCGATAGCCTATACTATTCTGCAGAAGATTCTATCTTCCGGTTGTTTGACCATCCCATCATATTCAGTCACAATACACAAATAACCGGTGACACTATTTATCTCTATACAAAAGACCGTACGATTAGCAGGATGTATGTTTTTTATAATGGTTTGATCATAAACAAAACTGAAGAAGGATTGTTTAATCAAATCAGCGGCAGAACCATTAACGGTTATTTTAAAAATGATGCGTTTAATTATATGAGGGTGAAAGGCTCTCCAGCACAAAGTATTTTTTATCCACGAAGTGATAAAGACAGTTCCTATTCAGGCATGAATCGTTGCAAGGGTGATGCCATAGACATTTATTTTATCAACAATCAATTGAACAAAGTAAAATTCATTAATGATATTGATGGCACTTTATATCCAATGCTTCAAATACCGGACGATCAAAAATATTTAAAAGGCTTCAAATGGCTTGATGCACGCAGGCCTAAAAGCAAGTTTGAATTATATGAGTAATACCTGATAACCTATTGGTGCTTTTGAATTAAATTGTTTTTGTAATTTCATTTAAACACCTGGCAGTTGACAACTTTACGCAATAAAATAATTGATCCTTTTCTTCATTTTATAAATGATAGCCGTTCAGTTGGTATTTTATTATTACTGTGCACGCTGGTCTCCCTCATTCTTTCCAACACATTCTTTTCGGCAAAATATCTTTCTCTTATCAATTTTGACCTAGTGAATACGTCTTTCTCTTTTATTCATTTACCTCATAGTATTTTACATTGGATCAATGATGGTTTGATGGCAATCTTTTTCTTTTTAGCGGGCATGGAAATAAAAAGAGAAATTGGTGATGGCGAGTTATCGTCTTTTTCCACAGCGATTTTACCAGTTGTTGCAGCCATTGGCGGAATGATCGTTCCCGCTCTGATCTATCTTTTCATTAATAAAGGAACATTATACACACATGGCTGGGGTGTTCCTATGGCAACTGATATCGCTTTTTCATTAGGCATTGCAGCACTACTTGGCAAAAGAGTTCCATTGGGATTAAAAATATTTCTCACCGCACTAGCGATCATTGATGACTTGGGTGCCATTATTGCCCTTGCTATTTTTTATACTGGTTCGATACATTGGTTGTATCTTGGCATAGCCGTAGTCGTTATAGGACTTTTATATTTATTACTGCGCTTAAAAGTATTTGGCTTCTGGAATTTCGTCCTTGGAATTTTATTATGGTACTGCTTTTTAAATTCGGGCATTCATCCAACAATTGCAGGAGTAGTATTTGCATTTCTGATACCTACAGATAAATTGAAAGATATTGAACACGCTATTCATAAGCCAGTCAATCTTTTGATCGTTCCTTTATTCGCATTGGTCAACACAGCGATTTTATTTCCTTCTGCCGCAGGAATTATTTTTAGTTCAACGATAAGCTGGGGAATTATTATAGGACTTGTGATAGGCAAACCTTTGGGGATAATGGTAGCAGCTTATATAAGCGTCAAATTAAAATTTGGCGGCCTGCCATCCAATACTACATGGCTACATATTATTGGGGCCGGAGTTTTGGCAGGTATAGGTTTTACCATGTCTGTCTTTATTGCTACACTGGCATTTAAAACACCTCAGGCACAAGATATTGCTAAAATAGCCGTGTTGGGAGGCTCCTTCATTTCTATTGTGCTGGGAATAATTTGGTTCAGGTTATTGTGTAAACCAATTACAGAAGAATAATTTATGCGGCTATGGCGATACGCTGTAAGATCACTTTGCAAGGAATAGCAGAAGTGACTACAATTGTATGATTTTTATGCAGAGGAATACTTAATACACTTCCCGGTACAAGTTGATGAGCGCCATGATCCTCAATAGTAATAGTGCAGGTTCCTTCTACGATCAAAAATTTTTCATGCTGAACATCATGTACTTCCTGCGGACTCATTTCTTTTATCCATACGATAGCCGTTATTGCTTCAGGTGTATAGCCGATTATTTTAGCGTGAACATCAGTAAAATGAGCGGGCAACTTCATATCAGCACGATTGAGCCATTCGGCATAATCATGTATTTGCGCATCAGGATGTAATATTGGAGGAGCGATGGGCTGTTCACCACTTTTCAATCTTTCCGCATAATCAACGGTAGCCGCTAAAAAAGGTTTTATGATCGGATCTGGCGCTATAGGATACATAGTAGCATAAGCTTCTAAAGCATCGCTTATTGCATTGATCTCATCGCGGACTTCAGCATATTCAGTCGCCATTAACTCTACCTGTGATGTCTCATCGGCATTGGTATCGCCCAATACATACATTTCAAGTATACCACTGTTAATATAATCGCCGATACTTGTCATATTGAGAGCTAACACACTTTAATTTTATTAGCCACTTAACTTACGAAATAAATTAGATATCGGTTGCCTCTCCATAAGCAACGGCTGTGGCTTCTTTCAAAGCTTCGCTCATTGTAGGATGAGGATGGATCGCATTCAGTATCTCATGAGCCGTTGTTTCCAGCTTACGGGCCACTACCGCTTCCGCAATAAGGTCCGTAACACTCAACCCGATCATATGGCAACCTAAGAATTCCCCATATTTAGCATCATAAATAACTTTTACGAAACCTTCTGTAGCACCCGCTGCTGTTGCTTTACCGCTTGCTATAAAAGGGAATTTACCAACCTTGATCTCATATCCTGCATCTTTAGCACCTTTTTCAGTATAACCAACAGATGCAATTTCCGGTGTGCAATACGTACAGCCCGGGATATTATTATAGTCGATATGATCAGGATGATGGCCGCTTAAGTGTTCTGCGGCATTGATACCTTCTCTTGTTGCAACATGTGCTAAGGCTTGTCCTGGCGTGCAATCACCTATTGCATAAATACCCGCAACATTTGTTTGTTGATCAGCATTCACGATAATTTTTCCTTTATCAGTTTTGATCCCCAGGCCTTCTAACCCAATATTTTCAATGTTGGCCACTACGCCTACTGCGCTCAATACGATATCCGCTTCCAGCGTTACCTCTCCTGTTTGTGTTTTAATTTTTGCTTTAACGCCTGCTCCGCTTGTATCAACACTCAACACTTCGCTGTTGGTCATGATGTCAATACCTTGTTTTTTGTATTGTTTTTCTAATTCTTTGCTGATATCTTCATCTTCTACCGGAACAATACGTGATAAAAATTCCACCACAGTAACTTTACAGCCCATGCTGTTATAAAAATAGGCAAACTCAATTCCGATGGCGCCACTTCCTACAACGATCATTGATTTAGGTTGCGTTGGCAACACCATTGCTTCGCGATAGCCAATTATTTTTTTACCATCAATAGGAAGCGAAGGCAATTGACGCGCGCGTCCGCCTGTTGCGATCACTATATTTTTTGCTTCCAGTACCTGTTTGGTATTATCAGCTGCTGTTACTTCTAATTTACCCGGAGCGATCAATTTTCCAAATCCCATGATCACGTCGATCTTATTCTTTTTCATCAAATACTGAACACCTTTGCTCATTTTATCCGCCACACCACGACTACGGGCTATAACGCCCGGAAAATTTTGCGTTGGATTTGTGATATTGATACCATAATCTGCCGCATGTTTTGCATACTCATACACCTGCGCACTCTTCAACAATGCTTTTGTTGGGATACAGCCCCAGTTAAGACAGATACCGCCAAGCAATTCTCTTTCAACAATAGCCACTTTTTTACCTAATTGACTTGCTCTGATAGCGGCTGGATAACCACCGGGACCACTACCTAACACAATTACATCGTATGCCATAATATTTGGGATTTGTAAGA
>DATHNS010000022.1:0-93766 GCA_035485735.1 Ferruginibacter sp. | reverse complement strand
TTTAATACAATACAAATTTACAATGGACAAAACACAAGGCACCGTTAAGTTTTTCAATTCTGAAAAAGGATTCGGATTTATCAAGCATGATGATTCTAACAAAGAAACTTTCGTACATGTTAGCGGATTAATCAATGACATTAAAGAAGGCGATCGCGTTGAATTCGATTTGCAAGAAGGCAAAAAAGGTATGAATGCCGTTAACGTTAAACTGATCTAATAAACTGTTTAATAAAAGGTATTGGGCTGCTATATTAGCGGCCCTTTTTTTGTGCCTATTGTAAAGCAGTCCTGATCAATAATGCGAGATCAGTAGCCCAGATTTTATACTCCTTTCCTGAAGGATGTAATCCATCATAAGCAACTAATGATGAATTACCTGCTGCCATTCTTGTATAAGCGGTGATATCCAAATAATATACGCCTGCCTGTTGTGCCATTGTTTGATTGATCCCGTTAAAACGATTGATCTGCTGCGCAATGTAGGTTGTATCCGATCCTTCTGCAAAAGGCATAATGCTATAATCGGGTATTGATAAAACGATCACTCTTTTCTTTTTATTGTTTGCATATTGTATCGCTTTATTCAACAAAATTGTGAACTCGGTTTTATATTGAAGTTCGGACAAATGCTGGTATTGATTGTTTACCCCTATCAATAAAGTAACGATATCGTATGTTGAACATTTCGGTGGAGACGAATTGATCTTGTTTAAGAGATCCGTTGTTGTCCATCCGGTTCTGGCAATTATCTCAGGACCCGAAAAATGGATATTTTCTGCAGCTAAAATATTTACTGCCTGCACCGGATAACTTTCGGTTGAAGGAACAGATTGTGCGCAGGTATATGAATCTCCCAAGGCTAGATAAGTATAAGTATTTGTCATTTGGGGATTATTACTATTTGTCATAGCTATATTAGTTTCTCTATTGCTGCAGAATGTGAACAGAAAAAAAATTGAGATGATCATGATCCTAAGCATATCATAACAAACGAAATTGTTAAGGACTTGGTTTATATACAAATAAAAAGAGTCCGGATCGAATCCGGACTCTTTTTATTTGTAGCACTTTATTTTTTAAATATATAGTATCTTATAATACTCATCTGCCATTCTGTTACTATCGAAATGGTAGCGTACATCATTCATTCCTGTTTTTACAATATCTCTCCAACCTTGTTTATTATCGTAGTAAGTTGGTAAAATTTGTTTTTCAAGAATTTCATACAACTGGTTAAGGTCATATTCATCCTGTTCCTGGATATTAACTTTTGTATAATCGATCGGTGGAACAACAAAACCATTTTTCCCCTGGTTGATGAATTCGCATATCCATCCATCATTGGTACTAAAGTTTACTGAGCCATTCATAGCAGCTGTCATACCACTGGTACCGCTGGCTTCCCTTGGTACTCTTGGGTTGTTCAACCATATATCAGAAGCTTGTTTCAGGCGTTTGCTTAATGCCAGTTCATAACCAATACATACGGCAACGTTTTTATATTGTTTGCTTAAATGCACCAGGTGATTGAAATCGCTGATCGCCGGATAATCCAGTGGATAAGGTTTCCCTGCCCAAATAATTTGTACAGGATATTTTGTATTGCTTAATAAAGCTTCAAAACGACGATGATCCCTTGTTAATAATTCAGCTCTTTTATATCCTGCAAAACGACGCGCCCAAACAATGGTCAATACGTTAGGGTCTAGTACTTTCCCTGTTTGATCCGCAACAATCTCAAACGCTCTTTTTTTCAGGAACCATTTTCTATCATCAAATGCGTAATCGTTATTCTCATCCTTGGCCCTGTATAATTGTTTATCTGCCCAATAGGTCCAGTTTTGCGCATTGGTAATGGCCTTGATCTCACAGATATTTGGATACTTCCCCCACATCTGCCTGCTAACTTCTCCATGAAGTTGTGAAACGCCGTTGGCTAATTTAGCAAAACGAAGTGCTGCCAGTGAATGATTGAATTCGTCGTCATTTATGCCAGTCATTTTTCTTACATCATCAATGTGAATGTTACAGAAATAACCCATCTTCTCACAAAGATGAATATCATGTTTCTCGTTGCCTGCTTCTTCGGGTGTATGTGTAGTGAATACCAATCGTTTTTTTACTTCCTCAAAAGAGTTGAACTTTTTATATAAATAGAAAGCAGCACTAATGCCATGCGCTTCATTTAAATGATACAGGTCCGGATTGAAATTTATTTCATCCATCAACTTTGCACCACCTACACCTAGCAAAATGAACTGTGCTAATTTAGTAGCAACGTTGGCATCGTATAAACGATGCGTAATGGTTTGGGACACGTAATCATTTTCCGGCAGGTCAGTACTTAATAGAAATATCGGTGCACTTTTAAAGGTCTCCGGGTTTAAATAATATGCTTTTACCCAAACTGCATGATCGTGGATATCAATTTGG
Source organism: Ferruginibacter sp. (assembly GCA_035485735.1). Classification (GTDB taxonomy): domain Bacteria; phylum Bacteroidota; class Bacteroidia; order Chitinophagales; family Chitinophagaceae; genus Ferruginibacter. The sequence continues at coordinate 91,330 of DATHNS010000022.1, read as the reverse complement.
AACTTGATGCCGGTATCTTCCAGGTAGTTATATATCTTTTCGTTCCATTGAACCTGCAGGGTCTGATCGGCATTTCTGGCCTGATCATAGTACCCGTATTTCCATAAAATACCAATTCCTACGAGGTTTTGTTTTAGCTCATAGGCACTACGCATATGAGAGCCGGATAGGAAGCCCAAACCACCACTATAGATCTTCAATGGCTGGTGTACCGCAAATTCCATTGAAAAGTAGGAAATTTTCTTGCTATAGTTCTCATTAATAGGGTAAGGGACGCTAAAATTGGTAAAACTCATATGTAGAAACTTTATTTATGACACAATTTATGGAAAAAGAGCTAAAATAGTTAATATGTTATTTATTTACATATAACAAGTTAGTTAGGTTTAGGATGCGAAAATAATACAATAAATTTAGAGTTGGTGGAGCAAATTATTAACTTTCTCCGGCTTCAAATAATCATTTTTCGGCTTTTTTATTTATTATTAATTAATTAAATATGTTAGCGTAATTATTTTTTTTCTTGTTAAATTATTGTCACCAATTCGGTTGGCCGAATATCTAAATTTAGTTGTGTAATTGATTGGTTATCAAATGTTTAATTTGATAAAATTTTAATAATATGGATCGATTTGTACCTCATAAACTTATTAACATCACTCAAAATTTATTTTTTTATGTTGGCGTAAATAGTAATTTAGCAATAGAATTTAATGGGTTAGTAAGTAACGGGGTTAGCAGAAATGCTAACCCTTTTACTTTTTAGCAACTTCTGTACCGCCTATATGATATTCGATGTGCGACGTACAATTCCAATATTCTTTTGCGCTTATTTCCTCTTTTTTTATTTCATTACAGTATTCATTTTTCTATTTTCAAAATCAAGGCGGTAGTATCAAACTGTTTTAACATCGTGTATCGTACGTCGAACATTTGTTACTTTTACAACATGAGTAAAACCAAAACATCTTTTTTTTGTCAGAACTGCGGATACGAAAGTGCGAAATGGGTAGGTAAATGTCCTAACTGTGATCAGTGGAATACGTTCGTAGAAGAAGTAGTTGTGAAAGGGTCAGATAAAAAAGAAAAAGATGATTGGAAAGAATACAATGGTGTTGGAAAATTAAAAACTATTTCTATTGCGGATGTAAGTAGCGCTGAAGAAAAAAGAATAGTAACCAATGATACAGAACTCAACAGGGTATTGGGCGGAGGTATAGTGCTGGGTAGTATTGTACTGGTTGCAGGTGAACCAGGTATCGGTAAATCAACTTTGTTTTTACAGATAGGATTACAACTAAAAGATGTGATAACATTATACATCAGTGGTGAAGAAAGTGAACAACAAATTAAAATGCGTGCTGATAGAGTCGGCATTAAAAGTGAACAGTTTTATTTATTGACTGAAACAAATACACAAACGATTTTTCAGGAAATAAAAAAACTAAAACCACAGCTGATCATTGTTGATTCGATACAAACATTACAATCCCCTTTTGTAGAATCTGGTCCCGGTAGTGTAAGTCAGATCAGAGAATGTGCAGCGGAATTACAACGCTTTGCCAAAGAGACAAACACGCCTGTTTTTTTGATCGGGCATATCACCAAAGATGGAAACATTGCAGGCCCCAAAATATTAGAGCATATGGTTGATACGGTGTTGCAATTTGAAGGAGATCGTAATTACATGTACCGTATTTTAAGAACATTGAAGAATCGTTTTGGTTCCACAGCTGAGTTAGGTATCTATGAAATGACGGGAACAGGCATGCGGACCGTAAATAACCCCAGTGAAATACTGATCACCCAAAAGGAAGAACAGTTAAGCGGCATCGCTATTGCCGCCACAATAGAAGGGATGCGGCCATTATTAATTGAAGCACAGGCACTTGTAACACAAAGTGTGTACGGAACGCCACAACGTACGGTTAGCGGCTTCGACCTTAGGCGCTTACAGTTATTATTAGCCGTTTTGGAAAAAAGAGGTGGTTTTCACTTTGGGATGAAAGACGTTTTCATCAATATAGCGGGTGGATTAAAAGTAGAAGATCCATCTATCGATCTGGCAATGGTATCTGCTTTATTAAGTAGTTATGAAGATGCGGCGATCAGTCAGCATATTTGTTTTGCAGGAGAAGTGGGCCTAAGCGGAGAAATAAGAGCTGTTAACAGAGTTGAACAAAGAATTGCCGAAGCAGAAAAACTAGGCTTCGAAAAAATTATCATCAGCAAGTACAATAGTAAATCCTTGGCTAAACTAAAATTCAATATAGAGATCATATCATTGTCGAAAGTCGAAGAGCTGTATCAATATTTATTTTAAGTCAAAAGTGAAAAGTTAAAACCAAAAACTAAAAGCAATAATAGCTTTATCCGTTTACCATTAATTATTATCTATGAAACTAAAAAACGCACTGAGCAATCTGCTGCATCTTTTCTATCCGCATATTTGCGCCGGTTGCGCAAGCGATCTGTTGGATGAAAATAATTTGCTCTGCCTAAAATGTATCAATACATTACCACATACAAATTATGCGCAACACGCCAATAATCAGGTAGAGAAGATATTTTGGGGAAGAATTCCTTTGGCTGCTGCACACAGTCAGTTTTATTTTACAAAAGCATCTATGGTACAGGAGTTGATCCATCAATTGAAATATAAAAACAACCAGGCCATCGGAATTTATTTAGGAGAAATGCTGGGAAACAGTTTATTAAGTAGCAACCGGTTTACCAAGATTGATGCATTGGTGCCATTGCCAATGTATGCGGATAAGCAACATAAGCGGGGCTATAATCAGGCCGCTGTTATTTGCAGGGGAATGTCTGCAGTGATGAATGTTCCTGTGATCAATAATGTGCATAGGCAATATGCCACCGCAACACAAACCCGCAAAAACAGGGCAGAGCGCTGGGAAAATGTAGCAGGAAGTTTTACTGTTAAAAATGCGGATCAGTTAGCCGGTAAACATTTGTTATTGGTAGATGATGTATTAACAACAGGTGCAACCCTCGAAGCTGCAGGCAATACAATTTTGCAGGCTGCAGATACGAAGCTCAGTATTGCTACAGTAGCATTTGCCACAAAATAATTATAGTTTACATTTGATGTACAATGATCAAAAGAATAGTGAAATTTAGTTTATTATTTATCATTTTTTGTGTGATGCTTTTTTCATGCAAGAAAGATTCTTTTATCACGAGCGGCAATGCAGCTTTATCTACCAGTGTATACAACGACACACTTAAATATGATACGGTCTTTACCAGTGTAGGTTCTATCACACAATCTTTTAAGATATTCAATCTTAATAATCAGAAGCTATTGTTAAGTAAAGTGAAATTAATGGGCGGAGATAGTTCTTCCTTTAAAATAAATATCAATGGCGATCCGGCATCAGAAGTAGATAATATTGAAGTAGATGCAAATGACAGCATCTATGTATTTGTTACAGTAAACATCAATCCAAATAATGCCAATACTCCTTTTATTGTAAGCGATAGTATTTTGATAAGTTATAATGGTAACAATAAATATGTGCAACTACAGGCATACGGACAAAATGCACATTTCTTCAACAATAAAGTTATTAGTGCTGATACAACCTGGACCAATGACCTTCCTTATGTGATACTGGGAAGTTTAACAGTTAGCGCGGCTACCACTTTGACCATTCAGCAAGGTTGCAGAATATACGCTCATGCTACCGCACCCTTTTTAGTCAATGGAACATTATTGGTCAATGGCACTAAGCAGGATTCTGTCGTTTTTACAGGAGACAGGCTGGATGCAGCATATAAAGATCTTCCGGCAAGTTGGCCGGGTATCTATTTTTATAGCGGCAGTGCCAATAGTGTATTAACATTCGCCATTATAAAAAATGCTAACCAGGGAATAGAAGTAGATAGTTTGTCTGCCACCGCCAATCCAAAGTTGACATTGCATCAATGTATTATTGATAATGCTTTTGGTGCGGGCATACTTTGCAATAATGGTAGCGTCAGCATGGACAATAGTTTAATAAGCAATTGCGGTAGTAATATTGTTATCAATAGCGGAGGCGATTATAATTTTACTAACTGTACAGTAGCCGCCTACAGTACTCCCTTAATAGAACATAGCTTACCTGTATTACAAGTGTCTAATACAGATTCGTCGCAAACCATCACCAATAATTTATCAGCCACATTTTTGAATAGTATTTTTTGGGGCGATGGAAGCATTCCGGATGAAGTAACTGTAAATAAACATGGCAGCAGCATTTTTACTGTATCGTTAAGCCATTGCATATACAGGGTGATCGATCAGCCTGCAAATGTTGATACCCTGGCAGTCATAGAAAATGATCCGAGGTTTGATAGTATTGATGTAAACAATAATATATATAATTTTCATACCACCAATGCAGCATCGCCCGGTATTGACAAAGGGCTCAATACTTCATTCCCGTCTGACCTGGACAATAATCCAAGAATAATTAACTCTTATACAGACATTGGGTGCTACGAAAAACAATAATTAGAAATACCTTTGACAGGTAAACAATTTTATACTTACTTTTTATATTTTTTATTATGACAAAACTTTTGGCCATTACAACCGCGTTGCTTTCTTTTTCAGCACCGGCAAATAAAATATCCAATCATGCGCAACTACCTGCAGGAATAACGAAAACTATTTATGATTTTAAAGTAGCAGGTTTGAGTGGAGATACGATCGACTTCGCAGCATTTAAGGGCAAAAAAATATTGATCGTCAATACAGCATCTAAATGTGGCTTTACAAAACAATACAAAGAGCTGGAAGAGCTGTATGAAAAATACAAAGATCGTTTAGTGATCGTAGGTTTTCCTGAAAATAATTTTTTGTATCAAGAGCCGGGTACCAACGCAGAGATCAGGGAGTTTTGTACAAAAAATTATGGCGTAACATTTCCTATGGCAGCTAAAATAGATGTGAAAGGAAAAAATATTGCACCTATTTATGAATGGTTAACCAACAAATCTGAAAATGGCGTAATGGATGCAACCATTACCTGGAACTTCAATAAATTTTTATTGGATGAAAAAGGAAATCTGATCGCAAAATTCGATAGCAAGGTTACACCGATGAGTGACTCTATCACCAGTAAATTATAATCTCTACGCAGTACAATGCAATTCAAAAATGTAATCGGCCAGCCGGAAGTAAAAGAGCAATTGGTACAAATGATCCAACACAATCGTTTGAGCCACGCTTTATTATTTTTAGGAAAAGAGGGAAGTGGTGCACTATCATTGGCAATGGCATTTGCACAATACATTGTTTGTGAAAATACCGGTGGAAAAGTAAAGCCCAAAGCTGCTACTGCTGATATGTTTGGAGAAGTTCCGGCTGCGACAACTTCAGTTGATTCGCTTTCTGCCACAGATGCCTGTGGCGTATGTTCTGCTTGCAAAAAAGCAAATGAATTAATTCATCCCGACATTCATTTTTCTTATCCTGTTATCCCCAGAAAACCAGGAGATAAACCGATCAGCACCGATTATATAAAAGAGTGGAGAGAATTTGTAACGGCAACACCATACGGCAACGTATATGATTGGTTACAATTCATCGGCGCAGAAAATAAACAGGGAAATATCACTGCAACAGAATGCAATGATATCATCCGCAAACTAAATTTAAAAAGTTTTGAGAGTGAATACAAGATCCTTATTATGTGGTTGCCCGAATTTTTAGGTAAAGAAGGAAATAAATTATTAAAGCTGATAGAAGAGCCGCCTGCAAATACTTTGTTTCTTTTGGTAGCGGAAAATGAAGAGCAAATATTACAAACGATCATTTCCAGAACACAATTGGTAAAAATTCCTTTGCTAACAAATAAAGAAGTAGAGGCTGCTTTGGAAATACAAAATGTTGCAACCGAAAAAGCACAACAGGTTGCCGCGCTAAGCGAGGGAAATTATCGCGAAGCATTACAATTATTACAACATGCGGAGGATGATTGGCAAGGCTTATTACGCGAATGGCTAAACGCCATTTTAAAGGGTGGCCCGGTAGCGCAGGTGAAATGGATTGATGATATCAGCAAGCAGGGTAGAGAAAAACAAAAGCAATTTGTAAAATATTTTATACACCTGCTGGAGCAGGCGGTTCGCTTGAATGCTATTGGCGATGACCCCAAAAATACCTTGTCAATCGCCGGTACAGAACGTGATTTTGCCTTGCGTTTAAACAAGTTATGCTCCTTGCCGCAGCAGGAAGCTATTATCAATGAGTTAGATAGGGCCAGCTATTATATTGAGCGCAATGCCAATGCAAAAATGTTATTTCATGCCCTCTCTATCAAGCTTTATCATATTATTAGCAACAATTCGTTAATTTTGGTCAATTGAGGAAAAGGCTTGTGGCGGAAAGTATTACTAAATAAGATTATTTTTTTGTTGTCATCATATGATCTTTACTGATCATCGTTGTGTCACTCACTTCAGCGGCAGAATATATATTGAACTTTTTTCTTGCTGAATATTGAACAAAAAGTACAAGAGTGCGACGCCAATAAAGTTGATAGTAGTACTACTGCCGGTTACAAAAATTATCTTCTCCTCATTTATTTATTATTCATTAATTCTTAATTAAGAAATATATGGGATGTGGAAGCGGTGGAAGTTGCGGGTCGGGAGACAGCGCACCAGGTGGTTGCCAAAGTCATGGCAGTTGTAGCTCCGGAAGTTGCAATAGAATGAATGTTCATGATTGGTTAGCCAATTTACCTTTTAGCGACCCCGAAAGCGGTTGCCGCATTGTTGAAGTGTCTTTCAACAATGGTAGCAGAAAAGATTATTTTAGAAATACCACCATTCACTTTTACGAAAAAGGTGATATGATCGCAGTGGAAGGCGTAAGTGGTTTTGATGTAGGCTCTGTAAATCTTACAGGAGAATTAGTGCGGCTGCAATTGAAGAAAAATAATATCAAAGAAGATAGCGCAGACGTTAAAAAAATTCTTCGCAGGGCAACTGAATCAGATCTTGCTAAATGTAAAGAAACAAAAGCAAGAGAAAAAGATGTAATGATACGTAGTCGTGCTATTGCGCGTCAGCTAAAATTAGAAATGAAAGTAGCTGAAGTGGAGATACAGGCTGATGGCAGAAAAGCTACCTTCTTTTATATCGCTGATGACAGGGTGGATTTTAGAGAGCTGATAAAAATATTTGCTGGCGAGTTCAAGGTAAAAGTTGAAATGAAACAGATCGGCGCAAGACAGGAAGCCGGAAAAGTAGGCGGGATAGGTAGTTGCGGCCGTGAATTATGTTGCAGTACCTGGCTGACAGATTTTAAAAGCGTCAATACAAATGCGGCACGCTACCAAAATTTAAGTATCAATCAAACTAAACTAAGCGGACAATGCGGCCGTTTAAAATGCTGTTTGAATTATGAATTGGATACATACTTAGATGCCTTGCAATTTTTCCCAAATGATTGTGAAGTGATCGAAGTGGCCAAGAGCCGTGCGTTCCTGGTAAAGAAAGATATCTTCCGCAATTTGATGTGGTACACCATGCCGGATAGCAACAAGCAATATCCATTAACGATCGAAAGAGTTAAGAAGATAAAAGCGCTTAATAAAGAAGGTATCAGGCCGGATGATCTTGAACCGGTAGAAGTAATGAGTGGCAAGCCAAAAGAAGTAGAACCTGAATACGCAGATGTGGTTGGACAGATCAGTTTAAAGACATTGGAAAAAGATAGTCGTAAAAGAAGAGAGCGGGAACGCGGCGGCGGTAATCAAAATCAAAATAGAAATCAACCACGCCCTCCACAAAACAGGAATCAGAATCCACAACAAGGGCAAGGCCAACCTCAGCAAAATCGTGGTGGGCAAAATCAACCACGCCCCAACAATCCTAATCAAAATAAAGGTACACAAAACCCTAATCAGAACAGGAACAATCAAAACAGACCGCCGCAAAATAGAAATCAGGGTCCACAGCAAGGTGGTAACCAACAAAACCGCGGACAACAAAATCAACCAAGACCTAAACCGGATAACAACCAGGGAGGGGATAAAAAAGAATAATATTAACGTATAACGTCAGGTTTTGTAACCTGGCGTTTTTATTTTTGCGCAACAAATAATTACATGTCAATAACAGTCAGCAGCCTTACAAAGATCTACGGTGAACAAAGAGCGATAAATGATATTTCATTTACAGTAGGTAAAGGTGAGATCGTTGGTTTTCTTGGTCCGAATGGCGCGGGGAAATCTACCACGATGAAGATCTTGACGGGTTATTTAGAAGCTGATGGTGGCATTGCAGAGGTTTGTGGTGCTGTAGTTTCTACCAGTTCGATCAATACAAAAAAGAAGATCGGTTATCTGCCGGAGGCAAATCCTTTATACTTTGATATGTATGTAAGAGAGTATTTGGAATTTGTTGCAGGCGTGCACCATATCGTTGATACGAAGATCCAGATAGAAAAAGTAATTGAGACCGTCGGATTAACACCGGAGGCAAATAAAAAGATAGGACAGCTGAGCAAAGGCTACAAACAAAGGGTAGGACTGGCTGCGGCATTGATACATGATCCGGAAGTATTGATACTGGATGAACCAACAAGTGGTTTAGACCCTAACCAGATCGTTGAAATAAGAGAAGTGATCAAAAGACTGGGAAAGGATAAAACCGTTTTATTCTCCTCACATATTTTGCAGGAAGTGCAAGCCATTTGTGATAGGGTGATCATCATCAATAAAGGAAATATAGTGGCCGATGATACGCTTAGTAATTTACAGAATGGTACTACTGATAAGCATATCGTAATTGTACAGTTTAAAGAAAATGTTGATATAAAAATTTTGCAAAATTTATCAGGCGTAAGTAATGTAACCACCATTGAAACTTCAAAATTCAAGATCCAAAATAACAATCCAGAGAGCATCAGAAAGCAATTATTAGAATTGAGTTTGAAAAACGACCTGAACATTGTTTCTTTGCAAAGCGAAAGCAGTTCTCTAGAGGAAGTGTTTCGCAACCTAACATCAAACCTTAACCAATAAATCAATAATTAAAAATTATGAGTTACATCGCAAGTATTCATGCTCGTCAAATTTTAGACAGTCGTGGTAATCCAACTATTGAAGTAGATATTTTAACTGAGAACGAACATTTAGGTCGTGCTGCAGTGCCAAGTGGTGCTAGTACAGGGATACACGAGGCAGTAGAACTTCGTGACAACAATAAAAAAGTATACGGTGGTAAAGGTGTTTTAAAAGCTGTAAAAAATGTTAATGATACAATAGCTGAAGCTTTGTTAGGTTGGGATGTAGCTGATCAAACAGGTATTGACGCTGCATTGATCGCATTGGATGGTACAGAAAACAAAGGTAAGTTAGGCGCAAACGCAATGTTGGCGGTTAGTTTGGCGGTGGCAAAAGCTGCAGCTTTAGAAGCAAATCTTCCTTTGTTCCGTTATATCGGTGGTACAAATGCAAGAGTATTGCCAATGCCAATGATGAATATTTTGAATGGTGGTGCGCATGCTGATAACAAGATAGATTTCCAGGAATTCATGGTAATGCCTGTTGGAGCTTCCAGCTTTAGCGAAGGTTTATCATGGGGTGTTGATATATTTCATGCATTAAAAAGTGTATTGAAGAAAAAAGGCTTTAGTACGAACGTAGGTGATGAAGGTGGATTTGCACCAAACATCCAAAGCAATGAAGAAGCCATTGAAACTGTATTAACAGCGATACAAGCTGCAGGTTACAAAACCGGTAGTCAAATTGTAATTGCAATGGATGCTGCTAACAGTGAATTATGGGATGCTAAGAAGAAAAAGTATGTTTTTCATAAAAGTTCAGGTAAAGAATTAAGCAGCGATCAGTTGGTTAAATTCTGGGAAAGCTGGTCTAAGCAATATCCAATTGCAAGTATTGAAGATGGTATGGCTGAAGATGATTGGGCTGGCTGGAAAAATTTAACTGATACGATCGGTAAAAAAGTACAGTTAGTAGGAGATGATCTTTTTGTAACAAACGTAAAAAGACTACAACAAGGCGTTGATAAAGGAATTGCTAATGCTTTATTGGTAAAAGTTAACCAAATCGGTACTTTAACTGAAACGATCGATGCAGTTACGATGGCTCAGAATGCTGGTTTTAACACCATTATGAGTCATAGAAGTGGGGAAACAGAAGATACAACGATTGCTGACTTAGCAGTTGCTTTAAATTGCGGACAAATTAAAACCGGTTCTGCGTCGAGAACTGACCGTGTTGCTAAATACAACCAATTGATCCGTATTGAAGAAATGTTAGGAGACAGCGCAATCTATCCAAAAGGGAAAATTAAATTTGGTAAATAACGTTATCATATAATAATAAAATTGCATGTTTATTATTCGTTAATAAACATGCAATTTTTTACATTGTTAAGTCAAATGAAGCTATTATCTTACATCCCATCATGGTTAAAGAACAAATACTTGATAGCAAGTATGTTTTTTTTAGTGTGGATGATTTTTTTTGACCCTAAAGATATTCCTTCAGATATAGCAAGAAGAGATAAATACCGGGAATTAGAAAGAAATGAGGCACACCTTGATCAGTTAATTGCTGAAACGCAGGATGAGCTTACACAATTGAAAACAAATGCCCAAACTATTGAAAAATACGCGCGGGAAAAATATCAAATGAAAAAAGATAACGAAGACCTGTTCATAGTGTCAACACCTTCGTCTTCTAGTAAATAATTTGTATTTTTACAATATAATTGTTTATAAAACGTTTATAGCATATTACCCTTCAATCCTCGTACCAGTAATATTTTCATAAAAAGAAAATATTTTTTGAAACAGTCCCGACCTGACTATTAAAGAGCCATTTGATGTCTTTATTTTTTAAAGATATCAGGTAAATACCTATCAAAAATTTTCAAATTAAAATTAAAAAAATATAAGACCAAAGTTGGTTTGGCTTACATTTTGCTAAATATTATTTAACCCAAATATACAATAATGAATAGTGTAACTATTGACGACTTATTGCAGTATGCGTATAAGGAAACTCATGTCCAGCGGACGCTTGCGATCAAAGCTGCTATTGAGAATAATAAAAGGGTCCATAAGGATTATACTGCAATAAAAGCTGCTAAAAGCAGCCTGAATAAAGTACCCTTAATTTCACCTCGTAAAGAAGCGATCGATAAGGTTCTCAACCACGCAAAGAGTACTTTCAGTAAGTAAGTATTTGTAGAGATGCGCCAGCTTTAAACGTATTTGTTATATTTACGTGCTGCTACTGCTACCCCGCAGCATTTTCTATGACCAAAACACAACGTTATCAATTCGTAATTGATTATTTCCTAGCAAATAATCCTCAGGCCGAGACTGAATTAACCTATGAAAATCCTTTTCAACTATTAGTTTCAGTGATTCTTTCCGCCCAGTGTACTGATAAAAGGGTCAACCTTACCACGCCAGCTATATTTAAGAAATATCCCGATGCAAGAAGGATGAGCAAAGCGACCTTTGATGATCTTTTTCCGTTAGTAAAGAGTATCTCTTATCCCAATAATAAGACAAAACATTTGATAGAAATGGCTACGATGTTACAGGAAAAATTTTCCGGTAATGTACCCATGACTGTCGATGAATTAATGTTATTACCAGGCGTAGGCAGAAAAACGGCGAATGTTATAACCTCTGTAATTGATGAACAGCCTAATATGGCTGTGGATACGCATGTTTTCAGGGTAAGCAACAGGATCGGCCTAACAACTAATTCAAAAACGCCTTTGGCAACCGAAAAAGAGTTGATAAAAAATATTCCTGCAAAATATGTACATGTGGCACACCATTGGCTAATACTACACGGAAGATATATTTGTACCGCAAGAAAACCGAAATGCAACGAATGTGGTTTAACAAGCATCTGTATTTATTATAAGAAAAATAAATTAGACAACGTTTAAATAACATTTGATAGTAGAAAAAAGCTATATTTTCGAGTAAGATAAATATTTGCTAATTTTGCAACACATCGCAGTTGCTTGCTATTGAGTTAATTATTATATTTGATCAACAAAGGGCATTTCAGTATGAAGAGAATAATTTCAATGGCGGCAGTTATTATAGCAGTACTAACATTAGGGTTGGCTCAAAATGCGTCTGCTCAGTACTATTACTATGATGATTACTCTTATGATACACCACTTACTTTTGAAGCGGGTGTGGGTCTTGGCACCATGAATTGTCTTACAGATGTTGGAGGTAATGCAGGGCTGGGTAAAAAAGGATTGAAGGATTATAGATTAGGGACCACACAATTTGATGCTAGCGTTTATGTAAGCGCTGTTTACAAATATGCCTACGGTTTAAGGCTGGAAGCTTCCTATGGAACTGTTGCAGCGGCTGACAGTGCTTTAAAAAGCGTAGCATCTTCTACCAATGGGCGCTACGAACGTAATTTAAGTTTCCGTAGCAGGATTCAGGAAGCAACACTTATTGCAGAGTTTTATCCTTTGTATATTTTTGTAGATTGGACAAATACGAAATATAATCCGCCTAAATTTTCCCCTTATTTATTAGCAGGTATCGGTGTGTTTCACTTTAATCCGCAAGCCAAGGATAGTACAGGAGCATGGGTTGATCTTCAACCGCTGCATACTGAAGGAGAAGGGATCGTGCCTGGCAGACCTAATTATAGTTTAACGCAAATAAATTTTCCTGTTGGTATAGGCTTTAAATATGAACTCAGCGATAAGATCAATCTAAGAGCAGAGTTCGAGTGGCGCATTCTTCAAACAGATTATTTGGATGATGTTAGTACCACGTATGTAGATAAGAATATATTCTATACCAATCCAAATTTTACACCTGCCCAGGCTCAGGAAGCAGCATCACTAAGCGATAGAAATAAAGACCTATCTCCTAATCCTGCATTGAGGTGGCATGTAGGAGGTATTCGCGGAGATTCAAAAAACAATGATACCTATTTCAGTTTTAATTTTAAAATAGGTTACGCATTCGGAAGAGAAAGACGTTAGTGATACAATTTTATACATTCAAAATATTTCATTACGATGCCGGATAAATTCTGGCATCTTTGTTAATATAGAACCTTAATCGTATGCAAAAGCCATCTCCGATTACTTATCCCGGTTTTTTTAATCAATATATCGAACAGGTGCCGGAAATAAATTTACACGATGCCTTTTATATGCAGTTACCAGTTATCAGTAGTTTTCTTTCTTCTATTTCGGAAGAGAAATCAAGACGATCATACGCAGCGGGTAAATGGACAATTAAAGAAGTGCTGCAACACATCATAGATGCCGAACGCATTTTTGGCTACAGGGCTCTATGTTTTTCAAGAGGTGAAAATAAGCATCTGCCTGGGTTTGAGGAAAATGAATATGCTGCGAATGCGAATGCAAATGATCGTAGCTGGCAAAGTCTGGGAAACGAATTTCTGATATTGAGGCAGTCAACTAGTTTATTGTTCAATAGTTTTACAGAGAAAATGCTTTTTACAGAAGGCGTTTTTAATGATATGCGCAATACAACAGCTGGTTGTGGATTTATTATAGTGGGACATTTCTACCATCATAAAAAAGTTATAGAAGAAAGATATGTGTAATAAAAAACGTTCCGCTTTTGAAGGGAACGTTTTTTATTATTGACCTTATCGATCGTATTATAAATATTTTTTTATCTCTTCAATCAATTCTCCTTTTGTGATAGGAATACCCATTATTTTATTGTACCCTTTCGCATCTACAAAATAGACATCGCGGATGATTTTTATCAATTGTCCGTTATTGATCTCGGGGATCAATACATGATCAAAATTTTTCAAAATTTCACCCAGGTTTTTTGGGAAAGGCCTGATGTAACGTAGATGGGCATGAGATACTTCTTTACCTTCGTTTTGCAGGTCTTTTACGGCACTTTTAATGGCGCCATAAGTTGATCCCCATCCAAGTACCAATACTTTCCCTTTTGCTTTACCGCTATCCAGTGTTTGTTCAGGAATATAATCGGCGATATTATCAATTTTAGCTTGTCTTGTTTTAACCATGTGCTGGTGGTTATCATTATCATAACTGATATTGCCGGTGATATCCTGTTTTTCTAAACCACCCACACGGTGTTCAAGTCCGGGAGTCCCGGGAATTGCCCAGGGGCGAACTAATTTTTCATCTCTCTTGTAAGGCATTAATTTTTCTTCGCCTTCATCTAGTTTTTCTTTAAAGGAAACTTTTATTTCTGGAAGGTCGGCAGCTACGGGAAATTTCCATGGCTCAGCACCATTGGCAATATAACCATCGCTTAAAAATATCACTGGTGTCATGTGTTGTACGCTGATACGTACCGCTTCATAAACAGCGCTAAAACAATCACTGGGTGTAGAAGCGGATATTACTGGCATTGGACATTCTCCATTTCTGCCATAATAAGCCTGTAGCAGATCGCTTTGTTCTGTCTTTGTTGGTAATCCTGTACTTGGGCCGCCACGTTGAACATTCACGATTAATAAAGGGATCTCAAGCATTACTGCCAGTCCCATAGCTTCTGCTTTTAGCGCCATACCTGGTCCGCTTGTGGTAGTAACACCTAAACTACCACCATAACTCGCACCAATAGACGAAGATATCGCTGCGATCTCATCTTCGGCCTGAAATGTTTTAATACCAAATGTTTTATACTTACTTAATTCGTGTAAAATATCACTTGCAGGCGTAATAGGGTAACTGCCTAAAAATAATTCCAGCCCGCTTTTTTGTGAAGCCGCTATCAAACCATAAGACAATGCCTGGTTACCCATAATGGAACGGTAAATGCCCTTTTCCATTTTGGCTTTTTCTACCGTGAACCTGGTCCTAAATGTTTCTGTGGTATCTCCAAAATTATAGCCTGCTCGTAACACCTTAACATTACTCTCCATTATCTCAGGCTTCTTCCCAAATTTATCTTTGATAAAATCGATCGTATTATCCATATCCCTGTTGTACATCCAATAAAGAAAGCCTAGTACAAACATGTTTTTTGCACGGTCCTTTTCTTTAGTACCCATGGTGATATCTTTCAATGCTTCCCTGGTCATTTTGGTCACATCCATTTTGATCACTTCGAATCCGGTAAGACTATCATCTTCTAAAGGATTAACGCCTTCGGGGTAATTGGCCAAACGTAAATTCTTGGAATCAAAACCATCGATGTTGGCGATAATTATTCCGCCTTTTTTAATGGCTTTCATATTTACTTTTAGTGCAGCAGCATTCATAACTACTAACACATCGCAAATATCTCCAGGTGTAAAAACCTTATCACTGCTAAAGCGCAACTGATAGCCACTTACACCAGGTAAAGTTCCTATCGGAGCACGTATCTCTGCAGGGAAATCGGGGAAGGTAGCCAGATCGATCCCTAATAAAGCGGTATTATTAGTAAATTGACTACCAGTTAATTGCATACCGTCGCCACTGTCGCCGGCAAATTTTATTACTACGTCCTGTAGTATTTGTTCTTGTGTCTCCATGTTTATCTTATATGTAACCTATGGTTAAAAAGTAGTGCAAGTTACGGCGAATTTCATTTTTAACCCACTGATTTTATAAGTTTATCGTTATGCGTAATACGAATTTATAGCTCATGGGAGTAATGAAGGAATTACCCGTAGAGATAGTTTAGCTGACTTACGATATAACATAATCTATCGAAAGAGATTGTCCTTGAATAGATAGGTATCAAATAAAAAAGCCTTGTAATTGCTACAAGGCTTTTTTACTATCTGGAATCTTTTATTATTCTTTAATGAATTTTAAATTAGTAACCTCGTTGGTATTACTGATCAATTTTACATTGTAAAAACCAGTAGGCAAATTACTTAATTGAATAGCGTTGCTAACATTATCAAAAGTATTTACCTCCATTACTGTCTGGCCAATCGCATCAATGATGATGGCACCTTTTATTATTGTATTTGCAGGTTTTATAATTTGTAGTTCGTTATTAACAACCGGGTTGTGGTAAATTTTAATCTGATCAACTACAGCTGCTGTTGCATCAAGCGGAACGATAGTACTATAATAAACTGAACCATCATTATCTACTTCTTTAACACGGTAATAAGTTTCGCCATTATACAGATCATTATCATCCGCAGTATAGATAGTAATGCTATTATTAGCTGTAACAGCAGTTACATAATTATAGTCTTTGCCATCAGTACTCTTTTCAAGTTCGTAATAGCTAACATTGGTCTGACTCGCAACGGTCCAGGTTACTTCTCCTGTAGTACTGTTTAGTTGCACAGCTTTGATCGAAACCAATTTGATCGGTAATATTACATCACAACTATTGTTTATTGTTAGAGACGTAGAGTCAGTATAATAACAAACAGGTGATGCTATATCGGATGCCGTAGTGCCTAGTACTAACTTATATGACCAGCCTGTGTTTAAGGTCGTGATAGGACTAGGTAAAGCTACTTTAGCAGTGTACACATGAGATGGGGAAGCGTTAAACCCTGCAACTGTCTGGATACCACCAATAGGATTATATCCAGAGCCTGTATTAAGTAACCATTCATAGGTATCATAAATATTACTGGCATCAGTTACAGTAGCCGTTGCACTATCACCCGAGCTACCACAAGCGACAGTTAAAGGATTTAGTGCTAAAGAAGGTACGCAATCACCTACATAAATATCATCTAACGCCCAGTCATTACCCTGTCCGCCAGTTGTATCATTTCTAATGCTTATGGTAGCCATAGGACTACTGGTTTGAAAAGTAAATCCAACTTGTTGCCATGCTGAAGTTACTCCTGTCGCAATAGCCGGCGTTGTATATAATCCAACACCATTTACCAGAAATTCGATCTTCGCAGGAATTTGACCGGCTGTAAGGTCAAGGTCTCTTATCCATGCACTGAACTGATATTTTTTATTAGTACACATGTTGTTAACTTCTTGCTGGATCACTATATCTGGTGTATAACTGGCGTTTACTACCAGCATATATCCATTTTCTCCATCATTAGGAGTTGAGCTATGGTCATGGTCATAGCCATTATACCAGAAACCGTTAAATGGCGTGTTATTACCATTGGCACCTGTTGGATCGTGCCCTAAAAAATCAGATCCTAAGTACGTGTTATTTGTAATAGAATAAAAACCATCTTCAGGGCCCCTATAGCCTAATGGCTGATAAGTATACTGTATTTCGCTATCTGGTAATGGCGGACCGTTTATCTGCGCATTTGTACCATCAGGGTTGCCACCACTTCCAAATGTCCCGTTAGGGAAAAGATTATTGGGATCTGTCGCGTTACCACAAAATGTTGGAGCGGCACAAGCTACACCACTATTACCTACGGTCACCTTATGTGTGCTGTAGCAATAATTGCCTGTAGATGATTTTAAAGTAACAAAGTAATTACCAGGTATTAAATTAGGAATCGTGTTTGATGCCAGGCTCGAAGTTCGTACAAAAGTAGGCGATGTAAGATCGGATAACCAGCTAACAGAATCCGTAGCGCCGGTAAGGCCACTTAATACGATCGAGCCGTTTGTGTTAAAACAACCTGTTGCAGCTGTACTGGTTAATGTTGCGGTTGTATCGTACTGTGACGCTATGAATGCGAAAGTGAAAGTCTGACAAATAGTACCTGTATTCCCCGCACTTCTAATTGAAATAGTGTAGATGCCAGCGGGCATTGATGTAAACTCAACAGTACCTGGAGTAGCAGCATCGGTTGAGAATGTGGCAAAGCCATCCAAACTCACCTGTGCCAGATCTGTACCGCGGAAGCCAGTTACAACGTTAAATGATCCATTAGAAGAACCACAGCTAGGATCTGTTACAGTATACGCTCTTACATCGACAGGACAAGCGCCTGACTGTGCAAATACTTTAACACCTACGAACGATATTAATAGAAAGAATATGAAAAATTTTTTCATCAGCAATATTTTATATTGGATTAAAATTTAATGTAAATGGATATTTACAATATGGTTTGATTAATAGAATTGCAAGGGGTAAGGCGGATTGATTTTGATCGGGTATTAAAGGGCGCAAGATACGTTATATTTTCCGATTTTCTGCGTATTTTTTTAACAATTTATACAGAATATTATGAATAAAAATATGTGTATTGGAACCGCTTTAGAATCAAGTTATAAGGCAAGATCCTACCCTAAAATTCATTTATGCAAACGGTGTACCAATTAGATGCTCTAAGCAAAAAAAAAGCTGCTCCAGAAAGAGCAGCTTAAATATATTGTTGTTATCAAATTAAATTCTAAAGTGAGCAAAAGCTTTGTTTGCTTCAGCCATACGATGGGTATCTTCTTTCTTTTTGAACGCTGCACCTTCACCTTTGCTTGCTGCCACTATTTCGTTCGCTAATTTATCAGCCATGCTACGGCCGTTTCTGTCACGGCTGTATTTTACCATCCATTTAATGCTTAAAGAAGTTTTTCTATCAGCGCGTACTTCAGCGGGGATCTGAAAGGTAGCGCCACCGATACGGCGACTACGAACTTCAACACCCGGAGTAATGTTAGCTAATGCTTTTTTCCAAACTTCATAACCGTTTTCGCCGGTTATTTTGGTTACTTTATCAATAGCATCATAAAAAATGATGTAAGCACCACTTTTTTTACCCTCCCACATTAAATTATTTACAAAACGAGTAACTAATTTGTCGTTGAACTTTGGGTCTGGTGCTAACGGTAATTTTTTGGCTTGCGCTTTACGCATGGTTATTTTTATTTTTTGTCAGATGGAGCCCATCAGACTAGGTTTATACTATTTTTTTGCTTTTTCTTTCTTAGTTCCGTATTTACTACGGCTTTGCTTACGGTCTTTTACACCTGCAGTATCCAAACTGCCACGTACGATATGATAACGTACACCCGGTAGATCTTTTACCCTTCCGCCACGGATCAATACGATCGAGTGCTCTTGCAAATTGTGTCCTTCACCCGGAATGTAGGCAATAACCTCAATTTTATTAGTCAAACGAACTTTTGCTACTTTACGTAAAGCAGAGTTTGGCTTTTTAGGTGTAGTGGTATATACTCTTGTACATACACCACGGCGTTGCGGACAGGCATCTAAAGCTCTTGATTTACTCTTTGCTTTGATGATTTCTCTTCCTTTTCTTACTAATTGTTGTATTGTAGGCATTATTGACCCTTATTTTTAGGACGGCAAAGGTAACAGTCCTTTATCAAATTCCAAAATAAAATCTACTGAAATATCAAAAAACATGAAATAAGTTTAAAATACAAAACCAAATCTCCCAAATCCAATTATACGACCTGGTATAACAAAAATCCCAAACGAGATCGCTCTTGTTTGGGATTTGTATATTTTTATTTGGATTTCACCTTTAGATTTGATTTAACCACCCATGTGTATCAGGTTCTGCGCCTATATGGATCGCTTCTAACCTGCGTTTTAATTCAGGAGCTGTTTTCCAAGTGTTTACGTCAAATTTCATCACGTAATCTTTATACTTCAATTCTTTTATTAAAGATATAGTAGCCGCAGTTCCGGCTCCAAATGTTTCACGTAGTTGTCCTGCTTTATGAGCTTCAATTATTTCGTCGATATTTATATTTCTTTCTTCAACGGTAAAGCCCATCTCTTTAAATAAGGTAATAAGACTGTTTCTTGTAACGCCGTTAAGAATGGTACCATCCTCTAATCCAGGTGTTACAGCCGTATTGCCGATAATGAAAAATACATTCATCGTGCCACATTCCTGTACGTATTTATGTTCAACCTCATCGGTCCACAATACCTGGTCGTAACCGTTTTTTTGTGCCTGAGAGGCAGCGTATAGCGATGCTGCATAATTCGCCGCAGTTTTGGCAAAACCTAGTCCGCCTTTTGCAGCCCGTACATATTTTTCTTCTACTGCAATACGCATTGGTGTAGCATAGTAAGGCCCTGTCGGACTTAACAAGATCAAAAATTTAAAATGTTCGCCTGCTTTTACGCCGATCAGCTGATCCGCATTGAACATGAAAGGGCGTATATATAAAGCATGATCTGCTTTTTTAGGGATCCAGTTTCTATCAATGTCTATCAATGCGCGCATGCCATCTATAAATATTTCTTCCGGTACCTGCGGCATCATCATTCTTTCTGCAGAAATATTAAAGCGCTTAAAATTTTCGTAAGGCCTGAATATATTAATGTGTTTGCCATCAACATCGTTATACGCTTTGATGCCTTCAAAAATTGATTGGCCATAATGCAGCGCAGACAGAGAAGGGTCTAACGATAATGGCTGATATGGTTTTATTTCACCTGTTTGCCATTGCCCGTCAATATAATCGACTTCCAGCATGTGGTCAGTAAAATATTTACCAAATGGAATATTGTCCAGGCTCAAGTCTTTTAACTTACTTTGTTTTGCCCTTGTGATTTTAAAATCTGCTGCTGCGATCATAATCCTTAATTTTACTACAAAGTAACAAAAAAAAACTACATTAAAGTATAGTTTTATGAGTTTAGATAATATTCAATTGCCTGCTGCTGTTATTCAGGACCTCTATAAAAAAACATTGGTTCTATCAGATACCAAAGCTGAAAAAAAGCCTCAAACGACCTCTACGACTATCTCTTTCAATATCCTCGGGAATAATCAACAAAAAATATTGCTACTGGTTTCTGATGATGAAACACTTTATTTACCGGATGAACAACTTAATTTTTTAATGGGAATTTTGGCGGCCTGCAAACTAACGATGCAGGATGTAGCCATATTAAATATCAAAAAGAATACGGATATTTCGCACACAAATCTGGCTACGCAGTTAAAAGCTGAAAAAGTGATTTTATTTGGTGTTGAAACATCAATAATAGGATTGCCACTGCAATTTCCTATGTACCAAATACAGGCGTATAATAACCAGACTTACCTAACCGTGCCTTTGCTTACAATATTACAAAATGACAAAGCTGAGAAAACCAAGCTCTGGCTATGTTTAAAACAGCTTTTCTCCCTTTAATAAAACGTTAAATTATAATGATGCGTACACTCATTTTTGCCACAAATAACCCGCATAAAGTGGATGAGATCAGGAAAGTATTGGGAGGTATTTTTGATGTTATCACATTGAAAGAAGCGGGTATCAATATCGATATACCTGAGCCCCATAGCACGTTAGAGGAGAATGCAACAGAAAAATCGAAAACGATTTTTGCACTAACAGGCAAAGATTGTTTTAGTGAAGATACCGGTCTGGAAGTTGATATATTGAATCGTGAACCTGGTGTTAAAAGTGCACGTTATGCCGGAGAAAACAGATCCGATGCTGATAATATTCAAAAACTTTTATCAAATTTGATAAATGAAAATAACAGGCGCGCACAATTTCGTACCGTTATATCATTGATAAGAGAAGGAAAAGAGCATCAGTTTGAAGGTATTTGCGAAGGAAAAATAACCAGCAAAGAAAGAGGAGAAAAAGGATTTGGTTACGACCCGGTATTTGTTCCTGATGGAAGTGAAAAAACTTTTGCGGAGATGAGCATGGAAGAAAAAAATAAATACAGTCATCGTAAAAAAGCAACAGAGAAATTAATTAATTTTTTACAAGCTACTTACTAACCTAAAAATAAATAATATGTCACACAACAAAACGCCGAAAGTCAGTCTTTCTATATTGTTTGCATCATTAGTTTTAGGGATCATCATATCCCTTATTTCCTTTTACAGTTATAAATCTTGTCCATGCAGTGCATGCTCAAAACCAACAGCAGAGAATAGTAATACAGATACCAATAGCTATGTAACAATGGCGGGCCCTAACGGAGATGCAGTAAAAGTATCTTCAAAATTATCAGGACTTGCAGCTTATGTGGCGAATGATAGTACAGCAAGCGCAACAAATGCCGATAATGGTTTTTGGAAATCAAAGTTTAAAGAATGGAGAGAAAAAATGTCGCACGATAATGTCACCCCGTCTTTTACAAATTTTATGGATATAGTTGAATTAAGTAAAATTGTAAAACAGAATTAATAATATAACAGCTCTTCAACACGATTGCCTATTCACCTTCTTTATTAAGTATGTTTGCATTTAATTATGCAACTTTTCAGTACAACCAGTAGAATTATAGTTACGTGCAGTAACCGCTTATCACCTTATTTACAACAGGAGATCATTGAATTGGGATTTACACCTGTCCGCGTTTTTAAAACAGGTGTAGAACTAAAGGGTACAATGGAGGATTGTATCCGGTTAAATATGCACCTACGCTGCGCGAGCCAGGTATTGTTTTCTATAACAGAATTTGAAGCAGCCAATGCTGATAAATTGTATGAAAATCTGGTTCAGTTTTTATGGCAGGATATTTTACCCGCCGATGGTTATTTTTCCATCACCAGTAATGTTGACAATGATACGATCAACAATTCATTGTATGCGAATGTAAAAGTGAAAGATGCTATTGTTGATCATTTTAGAAATAATACAGGAGTACGCCCTAACTCCGGACCTGAGTTGGATAAAACAGTGATCCATTTATATTGGAAAGAATCATTGGCAGAAATATTTGTAGATACTTCCGGCGAAACATTATCCAAACATGGCTACAGAAAAATTCCCGGCAAAGCACCAATGCTTGAAGCTTTAGCCGCGGCAACATTATTAGCAACAAAATGGGATAGAAGGTCGGCATTTGTCAATCCAATGTGTGGATCGGGCACGGTTGCTATTGAAGCGGCATTAGTAGCTACTAATAGAAAGCCCGGCCTGTATCGGTCTAACTATGCTTTTATGCATTTGGTAGGATACGATAATGATTTCTACATAAACTTACTACAACGGCTAAACGAAGAAATAATAACCGTGCCGGGATTACGAATAATCGCAACAGATATTAGCACAGATGCGGTGAACGTATCGAAGATAAATGCAGGCGCAGCTGGTGTTGTGGATATGATTGAATTTGGAATAGGGGATTTTGAAACGACAACCATTCCAGCAGATCAGCCCGGTGTAATTTATTTTAATCCTGAATATGGCGATCGGTTGGGAGTAGAGGCGGAATTAGAAATCACCTACAAAAGGATAGGGGATTTTATGAAGAAAAGTTGCAAGGGATACACCGGGTATATCTTTACCGGAAATCTGGAATTAGGCAAAAAAATAGGCTTGAAACCGAGTCGCAGAATAGAATTTTATACGAGTAAAATTGATTGCCGATTATTTGAGTACGAATTGTATGCAGGAACGAAAAGAACTGATAAAGAAATGGTAAATGGTTAATTGTAAATGACAAATGTGATGAGTTTTACAATTCTAAAGTATAAAAAAACGCCTGAATTATTCAGGCGTTTTTTTATTATAATGATGTTTTTAATTTACCATTTATCATTTACAATTAACCATTAGTTAGTGTCATATCCCCAGGTGATCAAAGTAGCGCCCCAGGTAAATCCGCCGCCAAAAGCCGCTAGTACCAGTTTGTCGCCTTTCTTTAATTGTTTTTCCCAATCCCATAAACATAAAGGAATAGTTGCGGCAGTCGTATTGCCGTAACGTTGAATGTTGAACATTACTTTGTCAACTGATAAGCCCATGCGATTGGCTGTGGCATCAATGATTCTTTTATTGGCCTGGTGTGGTACCAGCCATGCGATATCATCTCCGGTTAAATTATTTCTTTGTAACAGATCGTACGCTGCATCGGCCATGCTTTTAACAGCTGCTTTAAAAACTGTTTGTCCTTCCTGCCTGATATAATGTTGTTTGGCCGCAATCGTTTCTAGAGATGCGGGGTGTAAAGAACCACCGGCTTCCATTCTAAGATAATTTCTTCCGGCGCCATCGCTTTTTAGCAGGCTATCTTTTACGCCCACATCTTCTGTACTTGGTTCCAATAAGACAGCGCCTGCGCCATCTCCAAAAAGAATGCAGGTGCTTCTGTCAGTATAATCAACAATAGAACTCATCATATCAGCACCAACGATCACTACCTTTTTATACCGGCCGCTTTCTACTAATCCGGCGCCGGTTGTTAAAGCGTATAAAAATCCTGAACAGGCTGCACTTAGGTCATATCCCCAGGCATTTACGGCACCTATCTTATCACAAACGATATTAGCAGTGGCAGGAAAAATCATATCCGGCGTAACTGTAGCGCAAATCATACAATCAATTTCTGCAGGAGAAATGCCTCTTTTTTTGCAAAGTTCCAATACGGCGGGTACCACCATATCTGAAGTAGCTAATCCATCACCTTTTAAAATCCTTCTTTCTTCAACACCCGTTCTTGTTTTTATCCATTCATCATTGGTATCTACTATTTCTTCCAGCATTTTATTTGTCAACCTAAAATCAGGAACATACCCACCAACGGCTGTTATGGCCGCATTTGTTTTTTGCATCATGTATAAGATTTATAGCTTTTTTGGTAATCATTCAATAATGAACGAAAAGTTCACAAAAATAAGGTAAAAAATTGTAGCGATTATGCCAAAGCTTATTTGGCCGATAATTATAATAACAGCTTGAATTGTAGTATCTTCAACGCCGAATTATTGTTAATTTTACCCCTCACTCTAACATACTATGTACGCGTATTTGCAAGGAAAGTTTACTTACAAGAGCCCTGCCCAGGTTTATGTAGATATAAACGGTGTTGGGTATGAGGTTAACATAAGCCTGAACACTTATTCACATATTCAGCTATTGGATGAGGGTAAACTGTATACTTACCTGCAGATAAAGGAAGACGGGCATGTTTTATACGGCTTTTTTGATAAGATGGAAAAGGATATGTTCATCATGCTGATCGGCATATCGGGCGTTGGGGCGGCTACGGCAAGGATGATGTTATCTAATTTAAAACCGGAAGAAATAAATCGGGCTATTGCCCAAGGCAACGTTAAGCTCTTGGAAAGCGTCAAAGGTATAGGGAAAAAGACCGCAGAGCGTTTGATCCTGGAATTAAAAGATAAAGTAGGAAAAATAATCTCAGATATCAATATACCACTAACAGCTAGCAGTAGTTTGCAGCAGGATGCTTTAAACGCATTAGTGGCCTTGGGAATATCCAGGCCACAGGCTGAGGCATCGGTGCAGAAACTCATTTTGTCTGAACCGTCCATTACCAATTTAGAAGAACTCATTAAAAAATCCCTAAAAGCTATTTAGAAGAAATCTACTTTAACGACACTTACTGGATGTTGCTTAAAAGCAAATTAAATTTTAAGGGCGTAGTCTTTTCTTCTACACTGCTATTGATAATTATCCTTGTAATTATCGGTATGCCTGTTGCTGCACAAAATTTAACCACACCATTAGCTGATACCACCTCTCCAAATTATAACGATAGTTTACGTTTTCCTATTCATGACCGCAGGGGAGATTTTATAAGCGACAATAAAACCAGTACGTACGATTTTAGTCAACCTTCCAACATCAATGATTCTATTGCGTATGATGCAAAAACACAGCTATATACTGTGTACGAAAAAATAGGCGATAAATATTATCGCACACCTGTTACGTATACGTTTGATGAGTATTGGAAAATGAGGGACCAACAATCACAGGATGATTATTTTCAACAACGGGGTAAAATATTAACGTTGCTAAATGATAAGGATGCTGCACCCAAATTAAACATGTATGATAACTTATTTAACAGGTTATTCGGGAACACTAAAACAAGTATCGTTCCGCAAGGAAATGTCGATGTACTGGCAGGTTATAAAGGGCAAAATATTCAGAACCCTGCATTACCTGTTGATGCAAGAAAAACAGGTGGTCCTGATTTTGACATGAGTGCGCAGGTAAATGTAAATGCCAGTATCGGTGATAAGTTAAAGTTCCCTATCAATTATAATACGCTGGCCAACTTCGGCCAAGACAATCAATTAAAACTTGATTATACAGGTACGGATGATGAGATCATCAAACGTTTTGAAGCAGGCGATGTTAAATTTACTTTGCCTACAACTTTTATACAAGGATCGCAACAGTTATTTGGTATCAAAACACAATTGCAATTTGGTAAATTATTTATTACGGGTGTTTTGGCCAATCAAAAATCGCAACAGCAATCCGTTAATTTACAAGGAGGGGCCGCATTACAATCCATCAACATAAAAGCAGATGCTTATGATGAGAACAGGCATTTCTTATTAGCACAGTATTTCAGGGCGAATTATAATAAGGTAATGGCTAATCTTCCTGCTGTTACCACACCCATTCATATTCTTCACATGGAAGTCTGGGTCACCAACCGTGTAGGAAGTACTGTTAATACAAGAGATGTAGTGGGTTTGATGGATCTGGGCGAAAGCAGTCCTTATCTTTCTTCGGTTAATGTATTGAGTAATTTTCCGCCGGCGTCTAATGGCGTAAATCCTCCGTCCAATAATACGAATGACCTGTATAGTAAAGTGATCGGTAATCCAAACAACCGGCAGCCCGCATTGGTGGTAAATAATTTACAAAATATGGGCCTTACGCAGGTACAGGATTTTGAACATACGTTTGCCCGTAAATTAGATTCAACACAGTACACGTATAATCCGCAGGTCGGATACCTCTCTCTTAGTTCACCATTGCAACCGAACGATGTGCTGGCAGTAGCGTATCAATATTCTTATAATGGGCAGATCTATCAGGTAGGAGAGTTGTCTACGGATGTTCCACCGGATACAACAAACGGGATATCGCAGGTATTGTTCCTTAAATTATTAAAGGCTACTTCGCAAAGAACCAATTTGCCGATATGGAAGCTGATGATGAAGAACGTTTATTCTATTGGTTATGGTACGCTATCACCTACAGATTTTAATTTGAATGTTTTATATCAGGAACCTAGCTTAGGTACAAAGACCTATGTGCCTTTTGGTGATAAGAACCAGGGTGCGCCGATCATATCATTGGTCAATTTAGATCGGCTCAATAAACAGCTGGATCCGCAACCGGATGGAATATTCGATTACGTTGAAGGATACACTGTCATATCACAATACAGCAGGATCGTATTTCCGGTGTTGGAGCCATTTGGGCGCGATCTTGCTTCACAGATATATAACGTAGTGCCTTCCACTGCAAAAGATTCTTTGTTCTACGCATTGTATGATTCTGTTAAGGTGGTGGCACAACAATATCCTAATCTTGACAGGTTTGTGTTGCAGGGTTCTGCACATACTACCGGTTCTTCCGATATTAGCATCGGTTACAATATTCCTCGGGGGTCCGTTACCGTTACTGCCGGGGGTGCTACCTTAGTTGAAAATTCCGATTACACTATCAATTATGACCTGGGAACAATCAAGATCATTAACCAGGCCATTTTAAATGCGGGGATACCGGTGCAGGTAAATTTTGAGAATAATGCCTCCTTTGGTATCCAGCAAAAAAATTACCTGGGGTTGCGGCTGGATTATAAATTGCTTAATTCATTAAATACACAATTGGCACTCGGAGGTACCATTGTACGTTTGGGAGAAAAACCATTTTTTACAAAAGTAAATTATGGCGAAGATCCTATCCGTAATACGATGTATGGTTTGGATGCAACGTATCATCAAAATATGCCCAGACTTACCAAGCTATTAAATAAATTACCTAATTACAGTTCAAAGGCGCCATCGAGTATTACGGCTTATGGCGAAGGAGCTTACTTAAAGCCGGGGCATGCCCCGCAAATTGGTAAAGGTGCTGCAGGATCTGTTGATATTGATGATTTTGAAGGTAGCCAGTCAGGTATAGACCTGCGTTTTCCTTCAACGAGCTGGGCCCTGGCATCAACGCCCTATAACTCTACCGATGCAAATGGTAACGTTCTTTTTCCTGAGGCGGCTTTAAATGATGATATCAGGTATGGTGAAAACAGGGCCAAGATTGCCTGGTACCAGATCGATCCTACTTTGCAGATATCTACCGGCGGCAGTATTATAACTGACCCGGTAGAATTAAATGATCCCAGGGTGCGTGCGGTATTTCAGCAAGAATTATTTCCGCAGATAACAACAGATTTTGGACAGGGGCAGCTTACAACTTTTGATCTTGCTTATTATCCGCAAACGAAAGGCCCGTACAATTATAGTGCTGATGCGGCGAATGTTGACGGTAATAATAATTTAAAAAATCCTGCTACACGATGGGGAGGATTAATGCGTAGCATCGATCAAACAGATTTTGAAACAGCTAACATTGAGTTTATAGAATTCTGGATGCAGGATCCGTTTATTAAAAACCGTACCTCTGCAGGAGGTAAATTATATTTTAACCTTGGTAATATTTCTGAAGATGTTTTAAAAGACGGAAAACGTTTTTATGAAAATGGTTTGCCAACACCGAGCATTCCTGCGCAGGTTGATACATCCGTTTGGGGAAGGATACCGCTCAACCCTATACAGGTAACCAATGCATTTAGCAATGATCCTAACGACAGGCCATATCAGGATGTTGGGTTTGACGGTTTGAGTGATGATTCTGAAAGAGTATGGCGCCAATCTTATTTAAGCCAGTTATCAACTGTTGTCACTAATCCTGCAGCATTGGCCGCAGTGCAAAAAGATCCTTCGCTGGATGATTATTTGAATTATGAAGATCCTTCTATTCCGGCGGGTACAGGTATATTGGCCCGCTATAGAAACTTCAATGGCCCCGATGGCAACTCACCTGTGAACACAGGGAATAGTACTACGGCCGCTACTTTATACCCTGATGCAGAAGATCTTGATAAAGACAATACGCTTAACCAGGATGAAGAATATTTTCAATATGCTGTGGACCTAAAACAACCAACAGATCCTGAAATGGTTATCGGTAGTAATTTTATTGTTGATAAAAAAACAGTAACAGTTGCTGCAGATGATAGTACTGAAATATGGTACCAGTTTCGTATCCCGATCACATCTTATCAAAGTAAAGTAGGTAACCTACCGGATTTTAGTTCCATTCGGTTTATGCGTATGTTCCTTACTGGTTTTGCAGATAGCCAAGTAGTAGTACGTTTTGGAGAGCTTCAGTTAACGAGAAACTCCTGGAGAAATTTTCAGTATGTAATTGATAGCACCGGTAATTATACACCTATCACTACAGCAGCAACTTTTAATGTAGGCGTAGTAAGTATCCTGAATGATGACAAACGTGTTCCGTTCCCTTACCGCACGCCAAAGGATATTCAAAGACAACAATTGCAAAGTGCCAATGGTGTTGTGTTATTGCAGAATGAGCAGAGTATGTCTTTACAGATCTGTGGACTTGCGCAAAATGATGCAAGAGGTGTGTTTCAAACTTTTCCAAATCTGGATATGCGCCAGTATGCTAACCTGGCCATGTACATACACGCAGAAGCAGATCCGAGTGATCTTACATTGAGCGATAAAGATCTTACCGCGGTAATACGGATCGGATCGGATTTCGTTAATAATTATTATCAGATACGGATACCTTTATATTTGACCCCATCCATTGCATCCACATTAAATCCTGATACGGATGAGTACAATGATACACTCTGGCGAGCCATCAATAGTTTAAACGTGGACCTCGGCGTTTTACCTAATTTAAAACAGACAAGAAACTTGACTGATACGCCCGCCACACGTTTATATAGTCAGCTGCAACCCAACGGACAAACATATTCTATCATTGGTAATCCCAATTTAGGGGCCGTTGCGGGAATATTGATCAGTGTAGAAAATACCAATGCTGCAACAGCCTGCGGACAAATATGGGTAGATGAATTACGCTTATCCGATATTAATGAACATGGCGCATGGGCGGCAATGGGCAGGGTAAATATGGTATTGTCCGATCTCGGAACTGTTACGGCATCCGTAGCGCACCATAGTGTTGGTTTTGGTACGATAGAACAAAATGCGAATCAGCGGGATAAAGATGACCTTACTCAATTTGATGTATCAACTAATTTGGAATTAGGAAAATTACTACCTAAAAAAACGGCTGTCTCTATACCGGTATACGCAAGCTATTCGGAATCGGTAAGTAAACCCGAATATGATCCTTACAACCTGGATATAAAATTAAACACTGAATTAGCTGCTGCGGGATCTGGTGTAAAAAGAGATTCCATTAAAAATTCGGCGATTGATTTTACCAGCACCACAACAGTAAATTTTACGAACGTGCATAAGATCAAGGCACCGAATAAAAAACCAAGGATATATGATATTTCTAATTTCGATATTAGTTATTCATACGTCAATATTGTTGCGCATAATCCAATTGTTCAAAGTAACCAGATAACAAGAAACAGGGGGGGGCTTGGTTATAATTTTGCGGTGGCGCCAAAATATATTGAGCCGTTCAAGAAAATGAAATTCTTCCAGAAAACCAGGGGGCATTGGTTCGATCTGATAAAGGATTTTAATTTTAATCCCACGCCATCACAGATAAGTTTTAAAGCGGATATACAGGAACAGTTCGGTGCCATGCAACAACGTAGTATTGGAACTAATTTGTATAATATACCGGAAACCTATGATAATTATTTTACGTTCGAGCGGGATTATCTTGTACGATGGAGCCTTGCGCGCTCAATTAATTTTGATTTGAACGCAGTCAACAATTCTACCATTGATGAACCTTATGGCCGCGCAGATACGAAAGCAAAAAAAGATACGATCTGGCAAAACTTATTCAGCGGAGGAAGAAATACAATGTATAATCAGACCACCAATTTCTCTTATACACTTCCTACATTAAAATTTCCGTTAATAAGCTGGACGACAGTCAATTTAAAATACCAGGCTACTTATAGTTGGATAGGTGCCTCTCGTTTGGCACTTAACCTCGGCAATATTTTAGAAAATGGCCAACAGGAAGAAGCGACCGTACAATTGGATTTCAATAAACTGTACAACAGGTTTAAATTCTTTAGGGCGATTAATTTACCAAGGCCGGCGAATCCGGATAAAAATATTAGGACACGAACGGATACAGTTTTCAGAAAAATAACGGTGAACGGTATACGACAAAAAGAAATAGAGCGGTTAAAAGTTGTAACGGTAGAAAACCCCAATGCATTGCCTGATGTAGGTACATTCGGGAGGGTCGTTGGGCATTTACTAACAAGTATAAAACAAGTAAGTGTTTCGTTTTCTGAAAATGCGAACACGCGATTGCCGGGTTATACGGATAGTACGCAATTTGTGGGTCAAAATTGGCATAGCATGGAACCCGGACTGGGCTTTATTTTAGGAGCTCAGCCTGATACTAACTGGTTAAACAATGCGGCTAAAAAAGGATTGATATCGCGCGATAGCACGGTGAGTGACCTGTTTCAACAAACCTATAATCAACGTTTAAGTATATCAGCACAAGTACAGCCTATAAAAGATTTTACCATTAACCTCAGCTTTAGTAAAACATTGAATAAAAATTATTCTGAATTATTTAAAGATACTACCGGCACAGGAAATAATTTCGGACATCTAAGTCCTTATGGTGGCGGTGGCTATGATATAAGCTATACATCTTTTAAAACGTTGTTTGGTAAATTTGATCCGAATACGGTGTCATCAACATTCTTAAAATTTCAGGATGACAGGCTCATCATTTCTCAACGGGTAGGGACTGCTAATAAATATAATATCAATGGCGTTGGCGGTGCCAGTACAACACCTGATGCTTCGGGTTATTATTATGGATATGGCAGGTATTCTACCGATGTATTGATCCCTGCATTTATTGCTGCTTATAGCGGACAGGATCCTCATAAGATCAGTTTAATCAGCCAGGAAAATCCTAACATAAAATACAATCCCTTTCATGGTATAATACCAAGGCCTAACTGGAAATTTAGTTACAGCGGATTAAGCAAGATCAAACCGTTGAAAAAAATATTCACCAACATTACTATAACGCATGGTTACAGTGGAACATTAAGCCTGGATGGGTTTACATCGGCATTGAATTACCAGGATGTATCACGGTATAATTATCCTTCTTTTTATGATACTACGTCGAAAAATTATGTGCCATATTTTCTTGTTCCCAACATCACCATGCAGGAAAGTTTTTCTCCTTTAATAGGAATAGATGTGACACTGGTCAATAAATTACAGGCAAAATTTGAATACAGTAAACAACGCACTTTAAGTTTAAGCTTGTCGGATTATCAATTGGCCGAGACACGCTCAACATCTTATTCCATCGGCGCGGGTTATCGGAAACGCGGGATAAAATTATTGGCAGGATTAAAATTGCCTAAAATATTAAACAAAAAAGGCGGAACGAAATTAGACAATGAAATGAACTTTCGATTTGATCTGAAGGTAGTAGATAATGTGTCATCCAATAGTGTACTCGATGCAGGAACAAGTTATGCTACCAGTGGCAGTAAAGAAATTACCTTATCGCCAACGGTTGATTACACATTGAGCAATAGGGTAAATGTGAAACTCTATTTTCAACGAATAAGAGTGATACCTTATATATCATCAAGTGTACCCACTACTAATACCAAAGCAGGTATTGAAATAAGAATTTCATTGGCACCATAACTATAACAGCATCGCTTATTTTTTGGGAAGCATTGCAATACCAGCCAAAGCCTTTTGGTTAGAAGGATCCAGTTGAAGCACTTTTTCAAACGCATACCTGGCACTGTCATAATCTTTAGTGATGTAGATGTAACCATATCCTAAATTATTCCAGAAGTCAATTCCTTTGGGCGCCACTTCGGTTGCTTTCTTAAAATACTCCAGTGCTTTCATGGGTTGTGTGCCCACCATGGCAATAGCATCATTAGAATAACCTGAGCCTATATCTCTGTAAATACTATCTACATAAGGATCGGTTGAATAGATCGACTTTGCAATATCTACATATCCTTTTGCTTTTTCATATTGTTTTAGAAAAGAATAAGCAAATCCTAAATTCAAATAACCATTTACAAATTTGTCGTGGATAGCAATGGATCTGTCCAGAAAATAAATGGCGCTATCTAATAGTATCGTTTTTCTTGCCTGGTTTTCGGGCAATTGAGATATGTCTATATAATCTTTACCCGTATTTCCGTTTGCTAAAACACTATTAGGTACAACTTTTACATCATGCAAAAATAGTGTAACATCATTTTTCCATTGGATGTTCCGTTGGTAATCTTTTACAGCACACCAACTAACTATTACGCAACCAAAAGCGCCGGCAACGATCATAGTCGGTACGGAAGGGTATTTTAATTTTTGCAATAAAAATTCTATCAGGACAGCCATCGCTATTACAAAACCCAATGATGAATGATATACCAATCGTTCACCCATTGTTGCGCCTACATCAAAAAACAAATTGGATACTAAAAACAAATTCAATAAATAAAATGCCAGTGCGAATGATAAAATATTTCTTTTAAAGAATAGCACTATCGCGGCTGTTATCATAGACAGGTGAACAGCGATCGACATCCATACCATACTGTTTGCAAAATTGGTATAAGGTATCGTATTGTAAGAATAGTCGCAGGAAAGCGGATCAGGATAAAAAAGCAAACGCAGGTAACGCATCAATATCTCGATCTTGGTTGCCCATTTTTCCGGAGTTGTTGCATACAGGAAAGGGTTATTCATTATTTCAGGATTATCATCCGTAGCGCCCACACCTACTATCGAAACCCTTATCATTACATACAATATTGCAACCCCTAAAAAAGGAAGTACCTGAATGATCGCTTTTTTTAGTGAATCGCCTTTGACAATATATAATAGCATGGGAATAAAAACAATCAACGTGATCGCATATTCTTTAGAAAGCAGTGCTAAAAAATAAAACAGCAGTCCAATAAAAAGATGTTTTAATCTTTTGGTCTCACTGTAGCGGAAAGAATAAATAAAGGTGAGGATGATAAATAAAAACGACATGATCTCATCCCTGCTTTTTACATTGGCAACAACTTCGGTATGAATAGGATGAATTAAAAAAAGCAAGCTCGCTATAAAAGCTATTATAGGTTTCTCTTTGAAAATGAAATTTCGTAAAAAATAGAATAGTACAATGACGGAGAAAATATACAATAGCACATTTACGACATGTCTTATATGGGCGACCTTATCCGTAGGAGCTATTGAAGGTGTTGAGCCATCGGTTGGTCCGAATAATTGTTGTTCGATGGCAAATGTAACAATTGATAAAGGCCTGTAACGGCCACCGGAAAGTTGTTGGCTGCTGTTTAAATGCTGGTAAAAACTTAAAAATGCATCTGAGCTTAAAATAGTAGGGATACCCTGAATTCCTTCTTGTACAAAATCATTTTTTTTGATCAGTGCATCATCATCCAATGCATAATCATTATAAAATGAATTGGAAAAACAAATTAAACCGATGATTATTAAGGCAAGTGCCTGTAGTTTAAAAGTGCTAAAAGAAAACCAGCTTGTCTGCTTAACAGGTTCTTTTATTTCTTTTGCATTTTCTGCGGAAGCCAGTTTATTTCTTGTCTTTTTTTTGCCCATTGGTGTACATTAATGGACAAATATAAGTATTACCGCGTTCTTTTAAATAGCATCACGTAACCGCACATTTTTTTCTTTTTCTTATTGACCTGAAGCGGCTTTATCATATAATATTGTGAAACATCTGGTACAAAGGAGTAGTCAATTATATTAAAGTTAGGGTCACCAAAATTTTTCTTCTGGTATTCTAATTGTTTTTCTTCCCAATCATACATTCTTACTTCGTATAATACAGAAGTGGCATCACCAATAAATACAAACTCATACCAGGTTCCTTTATCTAACGGTAAAATGATAGGGACTTCATATTGTGTCTCCATACTAACAGATGTTTCCTTTAAAAGAATAAATCCTTTATTGGAGAAATCCTGTTTAACACTATCAGCCTGGCTAACAATTGCAGAATCATCACAGGTACTCAGACTAAGTGTCTTTTGTGCGTATGTTTTATGGCTTAATAAAATAGTAACGGCGAATACTGCGAGCAAAGAAATATACCTCATACTTACAATTTACTATATAATGATGTTCTTCCCAATAAAAATGATGCTTTATCTACGATGATTTTGTCAACAAAGATTTGTGGAAAAGCTCAATTATTCATCACTATTTACCTATTTGTTTTTTGAAAAAAATCAAATAGGATTTTGTTAGATTTGTCTTTTTCTTCCCACATTCCCATGTGCGCGCTTTCTTTTAGTATGAAAACGTGTGATTGTTGGGGTAGGTAGCATTGTTTTAATGAAATTTCCAGCGGAATAGCCTTATCATTTTCGCCTATGATAAATAGTATCGGCCCGGTAAAATTTACTAAAACGGCAATTCTGTCTGGCCGGTTTATCATTGCCTTATAATAGCGAATTAGAACTTCTTCTACAAAGTTTTTACTATTGTCGATCAGTAAATTGATCTCGTCTGTGTGTTGTTTGGTAAACGTAGCTGCAAATAAACCAGGAGTTGTAGACTTTATAAAAGCAGCAGCGCCATTTACTTTAATAAAATCAATTGATTTTGATCTTGCCTGTTTTTTTTCTTCTGTATCTGCAAAAGCGGAAGAATGAAACAAGCAAAAGCTATTGAACAAGGAAGGATATTTTTCGGCCAAAGCCAATATAATATAACCGCCCATGCTGTGCCCAATGATCGAACAACTGATTATTTGTTCTTCATCTATTATGGCTTTTATAGATTCAGCCAGTTCATCGATCCCAATTTCATTTTGCCAGTTCGGAGCAGCAGATTGTCCGCTACCCGGAATATCCGGAATGATCAGTTGATAGTATTCCTTTAAAAAATCAACCTGGTATTGCCATACATTTCCGTCTTCTGCAAATCCATGCAATAGCAATATGGGCTTGCCTTTGCCAATGACCTTATAATAGATGGCACAACCTTTATAGTTGATCGTTTTGTGTTGCATTATAGTGTATTCGTAGGCGTTATGCACCTTGCAGTGCTTCTGTAAATTAACAATAGTATTACAGGCAATAGGGCATTGTTCATTTGTTGTGGTAGAAAGAACCATACTGCCAATAGCAGTGCTAATGCAATGGCTGTGAGACCGAAATATTTTTTTACCAACTCATTTTTACTTCTTACAAACAGCGCCATAATAATATGTGTTGGCCATGCCCATAATAAATTGAAATTATCCTGGCATAAAGTATGGTCAGTACAGGTCCACATAAAAATAAAGACAAGCCCGAAAAATCCTGTCAGAAAAAATAGCATGCCATCAAAGCCCAATAAAAAATTACGCGCAAATGCAGCAGGGGAGAAGCTTAGGACAATAATAATTAGCAAGAGCGTCCAAAATATAAAGTTGGGTGTAAAAAGTGAGAACGAGCTTTGTATTGCGGTATAGGGATAAAGGTCTTTTTTGCTTAGCACTAATGGCGTAGAAGATTTACAACTATCGAATGTTACCATTAAATTATCCGGTAAGAATTGAGATTGCGCTGTTGTCATTACAGCATCACAAGGTTTACCCAACATCAGGTCGATACCTAATTTGCTCCAGGCCTTATTATTTCTATCCAGGTATAAATGTATAGCTTGTCTGAATGTAGTGCCGGCCGGCATTGCAGGTGTAAAGAATATATGAGCGGTATCATTATTAATAATAATATCGCGGTTCCTTGTCGTGCAGTTATCAAAAAAGAAATCGTACTTATAAAATTTATTTTCAGGCTTTATATTTTCCAGTAACGCTTCATCAATATTTATTTTTTCCAGTGCCGTTAAATTTAATACCTGTTCGGTAATGCCACGATCGTCTGTTTGGTAATCGTTTACAAAATCCTGGAAATCTTCATAATCTATATAATACAACAGTTTTCCTCTTATAAATTTCAGGTAAAACCCATCTTCATACGAAGGGAAATTACCGTAGCTGAAAACAATATCAGTCTTACTAAGGCTATCTGTAACCCTAACTGCACTATGCCCAAATGTAGAATACAATTCTTCGCCGGGTGTACAAGTCAATAAGGATATTCTTATGTGTGAAGAATCCTGCGCCTTTGTTATCGCCGGCATCCCCATATAAATAATAAGCAATAAGAAATGAGTAATAAGAAAGGTATAGCGTTTTCTATTTTTCATTTTTGTAATTTATTAAAATAAAACAAAAATCGGCAGAGTAAAAACTCTACCGATTTAATTATTTGTGAACAATAGTATACTTTTCAATCTCCCCTTCAGGGAAATAACGGTTTATCTTGAATAGTTAGGCGCTTCTTTCGTGATAGCCACATCATGTGCGTGACTTTCTTTCATGCCTGCATTGGTTATTTTTACAAAAGTAGCCGATTGCAATTCTTTAATGTTTTTAGCACCACAATAACCCATACCGGCACGTAAGCCACCTGTGTATTGATGAACAATTTCTTTTAACGGCCCCTTAAATGCAACGCGTCCTTCAATTCCTTCCGGTACAAATTTCTTTATATCATCTTCCACATCCTGGAAGTAGCGGTCACTGCTACCCTGAGACATAGCACCTAATGAACCCATACCGCGATATTGTTTAAAACGGCGCCCTTCGTAAATAATTGTTTCACCCGGACTTTCTTCTGTACCGGCAAAAACGTTACCCATCATTACACAATGTGCACCCGCGGCCAATGCTTTCACCATATCACCGGTATAACGAATACCACCATCACTGATAATACTTACATTTTTATTTTTTAATGCATTTGCTGCTTCCATTACAGCGGTGATCTGCGGAACACCGGTACCTGCAACAATTCTGGTTGTACAGATGGAACCCGGGCCGATACCAACTTTAACAGCATCTGCGCCTGCATCAGCCAAAGCTTTTGCTCCGGCAGCAGTACCAACATTTCCTGCAATGACCTGTATGCCTTTGAATGTTTTCTTTACTGCTTTTAATGTGTCGATTACCCCTTTTGTATGTCCATGTGCACTATCTAAACAAATAATATCAACACCGGCTTTATGTAAAGCCGCCACTCTGTCCAAGGTATCTTTTGTAATGCCAACGCCTGCGCCAACCAACAAACGGCCGAAAGAATCTTTTACAGAATGTGGATGGCTCTTCAGTTTTAATATATCACCAAATGTTACCAGTCCGATCAATTTACCCGCTTTATTAACAACAGGTAGTTTTTCAATTTTATTTTTCTTGAAGATGAGTTCTGCTTTTTTTAGATCGGTTCCTTCGGGTGCAGTGATCAAATGTTCTTTGGTCATTACCGCGCTAACTTTTTGCGAATAATTGGTTTCAAAACGCAGGTCACGATTGGTTAATATGCCTACCAACTTATGTTGTGCATCTACGATAGGAATACCACCAATTTTATTTTCTTTCATGAGGCGAAAAGCTTCGCCAATAGTTGAATCAGGTGTAAGCGTTACGGGATCTAATATCAATCCATTCTCACTACGTTTTACTTTACGAACCTGATCGGCCTGTTTATCGATACTCATGTTTTTATGCAGTATACCCAATCCGCCTTCGCGGGCCAATGCGATCGCCAGCTGTGCTTCCGTAACAGTATCCATTGCTGCGCTCAGCATCGGAACATTCAATGTAATTGTTTTGGTAAGTTGTGTGCTGATGGTTACATCTCTTGGTAAAACATTAGAATAGGCGGGCATTAGTAATACGTCATCAAACGTTAAGCCTTCGCCGAAAAAAACTGCACCTTTGTGCTGCTTCGAGGAGTTATTTATTGTTGCCATGTGCAAAGATATGGCGGTAAATTAAAAGGGTAAAATAATTTTTGTTAACGGGTATTATGAAGCTCAGTTGCAACAATTATATGTTTTCATATATTTGAAACATTAATAATCATCACTAACATTACTATGACAACTGCTTTGTTGCTGCAAAAATTCAAAATTGTTTACTCCCGTTTACTGGTTATTACGATTAGCTTTATTATAGCATATACTTTTTTGCGTTGGCTGCTATTTATTAAATTCAATGTATTTGACCTGAGAGAAGACGTGCTTAATTTCTGGCTACCCATTGTTCTTCCCTGGATCCCGCTTCTTATTTGGTTGCAGCCACGAACAAAATTATTTAGCCAACAAACGAAAAGCGGTAAAAAGAAAAATCCTGCGATGGGATATTTACTTTTAGCTTCATTCGCCATCGCTGTACCAACAATAATTGCACAATCCTATCTTGAAACAGCGACAGGAAAGTTAACAGCGTTATCAAATATTGGAGAAATAAGTCAACATGCGCCCACTAAATATTACACGCTTAAAAATTATTACATAGATAAAGACAATAAGCAGATCAAGTACAGTTCCGATGTATCAGGAAAACATGATGAAGATTTGAATTTGCATATTTACATTGCCAGCCCCTTAACTGATAAGATAAATGCGCCGACCAATAGTGATAGCACTTTGCCTGTTGCTGCAACGAGCCATGGAAAAATGTTTGTGCTTGATGGGCAGGTCATTGATAGTGCAACGGTAGCTACCTTATCAAAAGATTCAATTGCTTCTATCACAGTATTAAAAGGAGAGGCTGCGAAAGCTATCTATGGAGATCAGGCGCTGAACGGAGCCGTGATCATAGTGAGCAAACAATTTGCTGCTATTAAATTCACACCTCCTGTAGCTGCTACAGAGCCAATGCCTGTTGCATGGCTTTGTATACATTACGACAAAGAGATCCGCAACCGCCTAAGCGATAGTATTACAAGTCAAAAAGAAACCGATTTTTACAATGAATGCGTGCAAAATTTCGCAGATAGCAATTTAAATTCTTTTGTTTACCTGGATCGTATTAATCATACTGTCGAACGTGATGGATATAAAAAGGCTATTGAAAAATTAGGGGCAACATCTGCTGCAACAGTTATTCTTGAGCCAAGGTTCGATGCATTTGAGAATAGAAACGGCAATAATCTTTTATGGGTATTCGGTTCTTTTGGCATTGGTATGACAGTATTATTTCTGATCCTGCTGCTTATAAAATTTGATGCTGATAAATTAAATAGTTATCTGGAAGGGCGTCCACAAGTTGATGAAGATGCTAAAAGTTCTTTATCATTTAAACCGAAAGAAGGTTTTTATGCAACGCCAATCATCATGTACATCAATACTGCAGTTTTTATTGCGATGGTATGTGCAGGCTTAGGATTTCTTTCTTTTGATACGCAGGACCTGTTAAAATGGGGTGCCGATTATGGGCCTTACACAACCAATGGCCAATGGTGGCGGCTTTTTACCAGCATATTTGTACATGCCGGTTTTATGCATTTGTTCGCAAATATGTATGGGCTTTTATTTGTAGGGATCTTTCTTGAGCCTGTTTTAGGAAAAAATAAATATGCTATCGCCTATGTAGTGACGGGTATTATTGCAAGTATAACAAGCCTGTACTGGCATCCTGCTACCGTTAGCATAGGTGCATCAGGTGCGGTATTTGGATTGTATGGTGTTTTTATTGCATTGCTTTTGCTGAAAGTATTTCCAAAAGGGGTCGGCAAAGCTTTTTTAATATTTGCTTCCGTATTTATTGCGTATAATTTAGTTATTGGGTTGATGAGTAAAGGCGTTGATAATGCCGCGCATATTGGAGGATTGGTGAGCGGCTTTATTCTTGGCCTTTATTTGAAATCATATCTTAAAGACGATGTTAGTTATACTGAACCAGAAAATGCCATAGTCAAATAAAAACAAGCCCGGCAGCTTTGAGTCCTGACTTGTTGTTCTACCAGCTTTTGCAAGTCATTAATGGGCTCTTCACTACCGGGTCATATGTTGTTGTCATAGGGGTTTATTGCTTTTATTTACCGCTTTCCATTATTGTTTCCTGATCGGTTTAGTGTATTTTTACTAAAAGTAAATATACACCAACATAATTGGTATTACTAACATAATTAGTAAAATAATTTATTATGGCCTTAGATATGTGGAGAATTAATTTGAAAATACTTAGGAACAGACTTGATAAAAATCAATCCTATATTGCTTTAAAGCTGGGTAAAACGCAGCAAACCATCGGTAATTGGGAAAGTGGTATCGGCGAACCCAATATTTCGGAATTAATAACAATTACCAAATTATTTGGTATTTCTGTAGATAATTTCATTAAGGTGAAACAAATAAAAACAGATCTTTCATCATCAAAAAATGATACAAACATGCTGCATGAAGAGCAGGCGGATTATGCAACAGCGTCCAATATGATGCAAACGCTTAGTCTGGCTGTAAGAGGATTAGATGCTGCGAATATATTACTCCAAACAAAAGTGACTGCTTTAGAAGAAGAAAATACGCGGTTAAAAAAACGAAAAACCAGGTAGCAGGTTTCTATAACAGTTTATATATCTTTCCAGGCAGAGAAACGATCACACCCTGCATTTCTAACATCAACAAAGCTGCTGCTACAGCACTACTACTTAGCGCGCTTTTAAAATACAATTCATCTATCGTACTACTTTCCTGTAATTGTAAAATAGCAACGATCACTTTTTCATCAGCGGTCAGATCAATAAATAGTTCCCGTTGTTTTTTCGGCGATTTTTTTTTATTTTCTTTCCAAGCCATATTTTCTAACAGGTCATTGGCACAGGTTATTAAGGCGGCTTTATTATTTTTAATCAGGAAATTGCAACCTTCGCTTTTACTGTCATTACAACGGCCGGGAATGGCGAATATATCTTTGTTATACCCATTGGCTAATTCTGCAGTAATTAAAGAACCTCCTTTTTTACCTGTTTCAATAACAACAATGGCATCGCTGATGCCGGCAACAATTCTATTTCTTTTGGGAAAATTTTGTTTGTCGGGATTTGTGCCGCTCATGAATTCTGTCAGCAAACCTCCCTGTTCGATCATTTGTTTTGCCAGCGATTTATTTTGTGCAGGATATAATGTATCCAACCCATGCGCCAATACACCGATCGTTTGGAGGTTATTTTTTAAGGCTGTTTTATGTGCAATCGTATCAATGCCAAATGCCAGTCCGCTTACTATCAGGATATTTTGTTCCTGCAGGTCCTGTACCAATTGTTCACAAATGTTTTTGCCATATTCAGAATTATTTCTTGTACCGACAATGCCAACTATTTTGGAAGTATTCAGATCGGCATTACCGCGGTAAAATAATAAAGCCGGGCTATCATAACAATTCCGCAACCGTTGTGGGTAATTTTTATCGGTAATAAAAAGCGGGGCAATTTTATATTGCTCAATAAATTCGATCTCTTTCTCAGATCCGGTAAAGGAATTAAATTCTTTAATGCTTTTAGCACGAATGATCCCAATGCCATCAAGCTGTTCAAGGTCTTTCCTTTTTGCTTTGAAAATAGATTCGGCGTCGCCAAAATGTGTCGCTAAGGTTTTTGCATGGACATTGCCAATGCCTGGCACTAGGGTAAGTGCTATTTGGTATAATAGATCTTTGTTCATCATAATTGTACGGATGAACAATATTAAGAAAAATTAATTACTAATCACAGTCAATTCTGTTCTTCTGTTCAATGCTCTGCCAGCATCGGTTGTGTTAGGTGCGATTGGTTT
This sequence comes from Ferruginibacter sp., assembly GCA_035485735.1. Classification (GTDB taxonomy): domain Bacteria; phylum Bacteroidota; class Bacteroidia; order Chitinophagales; family Chitinophagaceae; genus Ferruginibacter. The sequence goes on along the minus strand of DATHNS010000022.1, from coordinate 48,848 downwards.
GGTTGCGCCAAAACCTTTTGATAATAAACGTTCTTTTGCAATTTGATTACTTGCCAGCAAATACCTTACAACAGCCAGTGCACGGCCATTGGAAAGTAGGAGGTTATCCTGCGGCTTACCAACATTATCCGTGTGTCCGCTAATTAATATTTTTAGTTTAGGATTATCATTCATCAATTGTATCACTTTATTTAATTCAACAATGGATGCCGGTTTTAAAGTAGTTTGTTTCGTATCAAAGAAAATATTTCTCAGTACAATCGATGCCCCCGCTTCAATTGGTTGTAAAGGTATATTCACCGTAAAAACAGAATCCTGAAGATTATCACTTAGATCGTAGTTTTCAGAAAAGAACAAATATTCTTTTCTATCCACGCTAAAATCATAATTGTTTCCAACCGGAAGCGTAGTTAAATAATTTCCATCCTCATCTGTTTGTACATTGCTGATCAGTCTACGTGTATTCAGATCCGTTAGTTGAACAGAAGAAGGCAATCCTAATTTTGTTTTGGCATCCGTTACGCGTCCCTTTACCCATAAAGTTCTTGGCGGTTGAATATCTTTTCTTAATTGAAAACTGTAAAGGTCCAATCCGCCTTTTGTATCTACCCTGTTACTTGCGTAATAAGCTGTTTTACCATCAGATGCAACGATCAGTGATCCTTCGTCATCGATGGTATTGATCGGATAGCCCAGATTTTTTGGTTCGCTCCAGGTAGTATCGGTTATTTTTTTTGTTATAAACAGATCATTTTGTCCGTAACCGGGGCGGCCATTCGTACAAAAAAACATTGTTTGGTTATCGGCATACATAAAAGGGCAGCTTTCATCTCCGGCGGTATTAATATCTGGCCCAAGGTTTTCCGCATCGCTCCATGTGCCATCGTTGTGCCTGTGTGATACCCAAATATCCATACCACCGTACCCATCAGGCCTGTTGCTTGAAAAATACAGGTCTCTTTTATCGGGAGATAACGACGGGGATGATTCCCAAAAATGAGTGTTGATAGAATTGCCTAAATTTTCCGCTTCTGTCCATCCATTATTTGTTTTGTATGAGATATACAGATCGCAACTGCCTTTTCCTTCGGGATAATTACAGCCTGTAAAAATGATCCAGTTTCCGTCCACTGAAATATTTTGTGCGCCTTCATTGAAATTGGTATTTACTTTTCCTTCCAGAGGTTTTGCTAGGCTCCATTTACCATCAACCCAATCGCTTTCATAAAAATCTTCGTCTTTAATAACTCTTGTAAAGATCATTTTACTTCCATCAATAGTGATGGATGGATAGTATTCTGAATTAACGGTATTAATGCTATCTCCTAAATTTAGTGGTGCAAAAACATAGTCTTTATTAGGATGTTCCTTGTCGTACTCAATCGCAAATTCATACGTGCTCTTACGTTCATTGGCTACTTTAATAGTTGTTTCGTTTAATTTGTCTATTGTCAAAAATTTATTTACCTGCGTTAATGCATCAGTAAATCTGCCGGCGCCGGCCAATGAGATCGAATAGGACAGTAGAGAGATCTTTGTATAAACAGAATCAAGCTGAATCGCTTTTTCAAAATCAGCAACAGATAAATTGTATTGTTTTAACTCGGCGTATACACCACCTCTTCCTAGATAGGCATCCACAAATTTGGGTTCCATCGTGAGTGCTTTGTTGATCTTGTCGATCGATTCGGCAAACTTTTCATCCTCCTCATCTTCGTAGGCTGCATTGTACATGTCTGTAGCTTTCTTACTAACTTTTATCGGATCGTACCATTGTGCAGTACAAAGTAAAAATGAAAAAGTGAAAACTAATGATAAGGAGAATAGGCGAAACATATAGCGGCTTTTCGTTTGTGCTACAAGATAAGTAAAAAGTCAAAATGGAAACGCATAAGCTGAAAAACTTCACAGCACTTATTGGTTTTGACTTTTAGCCTTTGCCTTTATTATGGTACGTTAATGTATTTATGTATCTGCAGCGATAATTCCCATTGCGGATGATCTTTAATATAGTCAATAAGCAATGGTGTTACAGTTGCAGCTTTATCCCATTCGGGCTGTAAATAAAGTTTACAATTGGGCGATACCAATGCTGCATATTTTTCTGCCCATTCAAAATCAGACTTATTAAATATTACTACTTTCAATTCGTTAGCAAAAGGAACAACTTCAGATAATGGAGCTTTAAATTTTTTAGGAGATAAACATATCCAGTTCCAATTACCACTTAACGGATGAGAGCCTGATGTTTCAATATTGGTTTCATAACCTTGTTCCTGCAATGTTCTGGTAAGGTGCGTGAGGTCATGCATCAAAGGTTCGCCTCCTGTTATCACTACCAGCTTAACCGGTGTTTTTTTTATTTCTTTGAGAAGGGCTTCAATACTTACCAACGGATGTTTGCCTGCATCCCAACTGTCTTTTACATCACACCAAACACAACCTACATCGCAGCCGCCTAATCGTATAAAGTACGCGGCTCTTCCCTGATGAAACCCTTCACCTTGCAAAGTGTAAAAAGATTCCATTACTGGTAAGGGCGATATATTATTCATTGCTGACAAATCGTTGTGTATAATTGTTTGATTATCAATTATTTAAAATTGATTGATTTAACAAAATTCCATAAAATTTATAACATTATCAAATGTTCTTATCACAAGTGTTTGGTAGAAGAAATTCTATAAAATTGTAGACCGTTTGTTGTCTATACATTGATCGCCTATGTAATACATAAATAGAAACTAACAAAAACTCCACACCAAAATATTCATCTTTTTTCTATTATACATTATTTAGTATTTTTACGAAATCCGCATAAATAAAGGGTTTGATTTAAAAAATGTACATGGAGCGTAACACAAAAGATGATCTTGAATTTAAACCATTTAACTGGAATAGCTACAAAAGCCTGTTAAGCGGCAACGACGAATTAAGTACGCAATGGAACACTTTTTTTCAATCATTCAATCAACTGGGCAATACCGAGGTAAATAACAGGAATAGTGCTGTGCTTCGTTTGTTGAAGGAAAATGGCGTTACCTATAATATTTATGATGATCCCGCAGGGTTGAACCGCGCCTGGCAGTTGGACCTGTTGCCTTTTATGATCAGCAAGGAAGAATGGGCATCAATAGAAGCAGGATTGATACAGCGTGCCGAGCTTTTAAATTTGATATTAAAAGATATTTATGGCGAAAAGAAATTATTTAAAGATGGGTTGTTGCCCATGGAACCAATTTACAGGCACCCTGGTTTTTTGCGTGAATGTGATGGGATAAAATTACAAGGAAAAAACAGCCTGATATTATATGCGGCAGATATGGCGCGCGGCACTGATGGAAAGATATGGATCGTAAGCGATAGAACACAGGCTCCCTCAGGCTCCGGTTACGCATTGGAAAACCGTACGGCTATTGCTCGTGTACTACCTGAATTGTTTAATGGCCTAAAAGTGCGTTGGCTGTCTCCTTATTTTAATGTGTTAAGCAATTCATTAAAAGACATTGCGCCGCATCAGCAACAAGGTCCGCGTGTAGTGATATTGACACCCGGCCCGATTAACGAAACATATTTTGAGCATTCTTACCTGGCATCTTATTTAGGTTTTACGTTGGTAGAAGGAAATGATCTTGTTGTAAAAGATAATTTCGTTTGGTTAAAAACTTTAGAAGGCCTGGAAAAAGTAGATGTGATCCTTCGCCGCGTAGATGATATTTATTGCGATCCTTTAGAATTAAAAGAAGATTCTCATTTAGGTATACCCGGATTGCTGCAAGTTGTAAGAAGCGGAAATGTAAGTGTAGCAAACCCTTTGGGCAGCAGCATCCTGGAGAACCCGGCCATCATGCCTTTTCTGGAAAATATTTGCGAATATTTTTTCGGCAGGGGATTGATCATTCCAAATATTGCTTCCTGGTGGTGCGGGCAACCGAAAGAATTAAATTATGTGCTGGATAATATTCAGTCCTTAGTGATCAAAAGAATCTATCGTGAGCCCGGACAAAAAAATTCAATCGACAGTACTATTTTATCAAAGAAAGAAGTGGAGCTGCTAAAACAGGAAATAAGAGCGAATCCGCATATGTATGTCGGACAGGAAAAAGTTGTTATCTCTTCTTCTCCCTCATTAGTAAACGGAGATATCGTTCCGAGAAATACTTTATTAAGGAGCTTTTTAGTTAGTAACGGTGATAGCTACACTGCACTGGCCGGTGGTTTGGGAAGGACCTCTTCTGAAGAAGGGAATTTTGTTATCTCCAATCAGTTGGGTGATATCAGTAAAGATACCTGGGTTATTGGAGCCGAGCCGGAAAATCAGATCAATAGCCAGCGTTCCTTTACTAAAGATGCAAGAAGTGTTTCGGGCGGTGTTTTACCAAGTCATACTGCAGAAAATCTTTTTTGGGTTGGCCGTTATACTGAACGTACATTAGGCAGTGCGCGTTTTATGCGCACAGTGATACAATATATAACAGAAGGTAACCGGTTAATGAAGGCGAGTGATATTGATACGGAGCAATGTTTGTTGCAGGCGCTTACACAATACACGTACACGTATCCGGGCTTTTGTGGTAAAGATGCCAAGGCAAAAGAACTGCTTAAAAATTCCTGGCCCGAATTATCTGACCTTTTAGTAAATGATAAAAGACAAGGCAGCTTAAAATACAATTACAATCTTTTCAATAATGCGGTTTTTGCAGTAAGGGATCACTGGTCAACCGATACATGGCGCGTGTTACGTGGAATGGAAGAAGAATGGGCCGCTGTTGATGTATCACAAAACCCGCACCTGGCAATCGCCAATCCTTTAGATAATCTCATTACATCTATCGTAGCTTTTGTAGGCCTGAACAGGGAAAGTATATCGCGTGATCAGGGATGGATGATGATGGATATCGGAAGAAAAATGGAACAGTGCCTGTTGTTGACCAATATGCTGTTGGCAACATTAGTAACCAAACACGATGAGCAGGTGGAGTATAATTTGCTGGAATCAATTTTAAGCAGCAATGAATGTTTGATCAATTACCGGTATAAATACCGCGCACCGATTCAATTGTCTTTGGTGTTAGACCTGATGTTGTTTGACCATAATAATCCAAGGTCGCTGGTTCATCAGCTGGATAGATTAAGGGGGCATTTAAGAAGCCTTCCTAAAAATTTACATAACAATCAGCCCGCAGATCATGAAGGGCTTATTGCGGCGGCATATAAATTAATAGAACATTCAGACAAAGATCATTTATCAGAACCGGATGATGCAAATGGGGAATACATACAGTTAGAAGATTTTTTAATGCAGATGAATTCATTATTATTGGGTATCAACAGCGATGTTTCCAAGATATATTTTAAGCATGCGCAAAAACAACAGCAAATACTCATGTAATTTATGGATCTAAATAATAATGTTCCCAAAGCCACATTAGGTAGCGGAGTTTCCTATAAAATAACACACATCACCAAATATAAATATGAGGAGGCGGTAAGCTTGTGTTATAATATTGCTAAGCTCATACCTCGTGATACATTAGGACAGGTTTGTAATAATACGGTTGTAACTATTCATCCAACACCTGACGGTATAAACGAATACGAAGATTTTTTTGGCAATAAAGTATTTTATTTTTCTATTCAGGAAGAGCATGAGGACCTAACCGTTACCGTTACTTCAGAAGTAAATAAAAGGGCCATCGATAATTTTGAGTACGAAAATTTATTATGGGAAGATGCGCATAAAATGTTGGTCGCACCTGATTCTGAATTTCTGGAAGCGAGACAATATATTCCTGAAACACCTGTCACTACCACCGATAAGGAGATCACTGCGTATGCGTTACAATCTTTTACACCAGGCAGACAAATGTTTGAAGCCGTGTATGACCTGATGCAACGCATCTTTAAAGATTTTACTTTTAAATCAGGTGTTACAACAATTTCAACACCATTATCCGTGGTGATGAAAGAACGCAGAGGGGTTTGTCAGGATTTTGCACATTTAGCCATTGCTTGTGTGAGAGCAGTAGGATTGCCCGCAAGATATGTGAGCGGGTACATAGAAACGTTACCACAGGCGGGGCAGGAAAAATTAGCCGGTGCAGATGCTTCCCATGCGTGGTTTTCAGTCTTTATACCCCAAACTGGATGGCTTGATTTTGATCCTACCAATAATATAATACCATCCTCCCAACATGTTACCATTGGTTGGGGAAGAGACTATTTTGATATTGCACCATTAAAAGGAGTTATATTGAGTAGTGGCTCACATCGTTTATCTGTATCGGTAGACATGAGAAGAATCGATTGATCGTTACAATGATGTGTGCATAACTGGTACAGTTGTTGGTTAAGGTGTACATACAATATTTATAACATCAATACATGAAACTTTATACCTGCGGCCATTGTAATAATCCACTTTATTTCGAAAATAATGTTTGTCTTAATTGCCATCATGCCGTTGGTTTTGACGCCGATACCATCTCGTTAATTACATTAGAGCCCCGGGATAATAATACATTTAGTAATATAAACAAATCGAAAGACTTGTATCGTTTTTGCGATAACGCAAATCATGGTACTTGTAACTGGCTATTACCCAAAGAGAGTACCGCTACATTTTGCAAAGCCTGCGCTTTAAACAGGATCATTCCAACGCTTGATACGGAACAAAATATTCAAAGATGGTCAAGGATAGAAATTGCTAAACATCGGTTGGTCTATTCTTTATTGCAGTTAAAACTTCCGGTGCAACCCAAAGAAGGCGATAGTATAGAAGGTATTGCCTTTGATTTTATGGCCGATACATCACCTGAGGAAAAAGTAATGACGGGGCACAATGATGGAACAATTACGATCAATATCGATGAGGCAGATGAAGCCGAACGTGTAAGGCATAAATTAGATCTTGGCGAAAGGTACAGAACATTACTGGGGCATTTTCGCCACGAAATAGGCCATTATTATTGGGACGTGCTGTTAAAAAATGATCCGGAAAATTTTAGAAAAATTTTCGGTGATGAGCAGATAGATTATTCACAGGCTCTAGAAACATACTACAAAATTGGCGCTCCTTCCAATTGGGTAGATAATTATATCAGTCCCTATGCAACCGCACATCCGTGGGAAGACTGGGCCGAAACATGGGCTCATTATTTACATATGATGGATACGGTAGAAACGGCTTTTTCATTCGGTATGGATATTAATCCGAGAAAAGTGAAAGAACGGGATATGAAAGCGAGCATCAACAAAGATCCTTATACTGTTGATAAATTTGATGATATCATTAAAATGTGGTTGCCACTAACGTTTGCGCTTAACAGCCTGAGCAGGAGCATGGGGCATGCAGATTTTTACCCCTTCGTTATTTCAAAACCGGTGATAGATAAACTCAGGTTCATACACGATACCTGCAGAACAAAAAGAGCCTGATTATTGAGGTAGAATATATGCTTTGCAGCCAAACAATTTAGATAAAGAATCTTTTGCTTGCGGAGCGTAGGAAATTGGTTTTGTAAAAGGCATTACAACCAAATAAGTAGCGCTGTCTTTTTTTACCAACGCTACTTTATTGCCGTAAGATTTTAATTTATCATACGCTTTTTGTGCAGCATCATTATTAGAATATTGGTGCAGTACAACTTTGAAAGTACTGTTATCGGACGGCGTTGTAACGGTTTGTTTTGTACTATCGGGTTTTGTTACAACAGCTACTTTTTTAGTAGTATCGGTACTATCAGTAACAGCAGGAGTTACTGGTACCGGTATCGTGTTAGTAACAGCGGGAGTACTATCATCCGGCTTATCAGACGAAAACAAATAGTACACACCTAAAGTTATCAGTATCACTACTGCAAGACCGGCAACGATCAATAAATATTTTTTGCTATCCTCACTTTTACTTTCTGTTTGAAAAGAAACAACTTCATCTTTTCTTTCCTTCATTTGTTTAGGAGAAGGGTTGGCAACCGTATTAACAAATTGGCCCGAAGTAAATAAATAGTTTTCCTGCCTGTCTTTTTGCAAAGTACCAACACCATCTATAAATAGCGGGTTGCCAATATTTAAAAACTGTTTGGATAATGTAACATAAGAGTCAATATCAGAAATAGCGAGCGATCTTATTTTTCCGGATTTAACAATGTATTCTACCAGGCCCTTATCTTCTGTTGCTTTTTTATTGTCTTCGAATTCAAATGCTTCTTCAGGCATTACAAAATCCTTAGTGGCATCCGTAGGTAATTCTACCAATGGATTCAATCTAAAGGTACCGATACCTTGTAGGGTCACTTCTTTGTTTTGATACAAATACTGAACTATGAGTTGTTCTATTTTCAATCGTTTGAAGTTTGGCTAAAACAAACTTACCTAATATTAACCAATTATCAAAACATCAAATTATATATTGGTTAACTTTGCAGGGTATGATCACAGAAAAGGAAAAGCAATTTTTGCGCTACTGGGAAGCCCATAAAGACAATGAAAATAAATTTTTGTATAAGCTGCTTGGTGGCTTACCAATGGCTATTATGTTTGGATTACCGGTTATTTTATCGGTAGTAGTAGTCAGGTTATTCTTTCCTGATTGGTATATGAAAATATCACAGACGACTCCTGGTATGTTCATCAGCGCTATTATTGCAGTGATCTGCATCGTGCTATTTTACTCCTATTTCAGAATGCAATACAAATGGGAGATGAACGATCAATCGTACAAAGAGTTGAAATATAAAGAAGACAAAAATAACAAATGACAAACCTCAAATAGCAAATTCCAAAATTGATGATTCAGGCAAGTATTATCACGATTGGCGATGAATTACTAATAGGACAGGTAATTGATACCAATAGTGCGTGGATGGCGCAACAATTAAATGTAGCTGGTATACAAGTGGTGCGCCGTGTTGCAGTGGGAGATGTATGGGACGAAATATGGAATGCAGTAGACGAAGAGAGTAAACATGCCACAATCATTTTGATCACCGGAGGATTAGGGCCAACAGCTGATGATATTACTAAGCCGCTACTCTGCCAATATTTTGGTGGTAAAATGATCGTTGATAAGGCATCTTTGGCCAACGTGCAACACATTTTTTCCAATGTATTAAAGCGCCCGATGATAGAGCGTAATCTCAAACAAGCTGAAGTTCCCGATGTTTGTAAAGTAATCGTAAATAAACGTGGCACTGCACCGGGCATGTGGTTTGAAAAGGATAGAAAGATATTTGTCAGTATGCCGGGTGTACCGCATGAAATGAAAGGCATGATGGAAGATGACGTGATCCCATCACTAAAAAAAATATTCACTTTGCCGCATATTGCATATCGTACTTTATTAACCGCGGGCATCGGAGAATCATACCTGGCAGAGTTGATAAAAGATTTCGAGACAGCGCTTCCCGAAAATATTAAGCTGGCATATTTACCCAGCTATGGAATGGTTCGCTTGCGTTTATCTACTTCAGGCCCGGATAAAAATATGGTGGAGAAAGAAGTCCAACAACAATTTGAAACCCTTCAAGTGCTGGTAAAAGAATACCTGGTCACCAATGAAGATGAACCGATAGAAGCGGCAGTTGGCAAATTATTAAAAGCTAAAGGCAAAACGGTAAGTACGGCAGAAAGTTGCACTGGCGGCTATATTGCACATTTATTCACGGCTATGCCGGGATCTTCTGCTTTTTATAATGGTAGCGTAGTTAGTTACTCAAACGAAGTAAAAGAGTCATTACTTGGAGTAGAAAAAAAGACATTGAATATTGATGGCGCCGTAAGTGAGGAAGTAGTAAAACAAATGGTGCAAGGCGCATTGTTAACTATCAAAACAAATTATAATATTGCGGTTTCCGGTATAATGGGACCCGATGGCGGCAGTGACAATAAACCCGTTGGCACAGTATGGATCGCTGTTGGCAATGAAAAGAGTACCGTAACTAAAAAAATGCATTTCCGTTTTGACAGGATGAGGAACATTCAATTAACAGCTGTTACGGCTTTGAATATGCTGCGCCAGTTCATTACTGACGACCATTCATAAGATATACTGTGCCGGTTGCAAGTGGTCAGCCGTCTTCTTTCTATTTAAATCGGATTTACTTACCTTTGTTTCACGCGTTTTTGAGGGTATCGATTGTTTGTCAGGAATGCGTTATAAAAATTCAAACATCAAATCTTAATTGTCGTATGAGTGTAGTTGATTTGGTAATGCCAAAACTTGGCGAAGGAATAATTGAAGCCACTATTATAAAATGGCACAAACAACCGGGCGATGCTATAAAGGAAGATGAGGTTGTTTTGGATATCGCGACTGATAAAGTAGATAGCGAAGTGCCTTCTACAGCCGAAGGTATTATCGAAGAAATTTATTTTAAAGAAAATGATGTTGTGCCGATAGGGGCGGTGCTTGCTAAAATAAAAGTGGGGACTAATTATACAGTAACAGAATTTCCTTCATCTACACAACCTTCCAAACCGATTTATGAAGAAGCCAGCCTGGCGGAAGATGTGCCTTATCAGCCATCACATGTGATCTTTGAAAGTAAGCCGATAGATACTATAAAAGCAAAATTTTACTCTCCGCTTGTTTTAAATATTGCTGCCAGCGAAAATGTCAGCATGAGTGAATTGGAAAATATCCCGGGCACCGGACAAGACGGACGTGTTAGTAAAAAAGATATTTTAAATTACATCTCGGGCAAAAGAAATTCAGGATCTACTAACGCCAGTTATGCCGTTGAAAATTCACAACCTTTGGGGAATAATCATCAGCCCGCTCATGCTCCTGTTGTTCAGCAACCTACCAATAATAATGCGCAGGTCGCAACTGTTTATCAGACGGGTAATACCGAAATAATTGAGATGGACAGGATGCGTAAACTCATTGCCAAAAACATGGTAGACAGTTTGCACACAAGCGCACATGTTACAAGCTTTGCGGAATGTGACGTGACGAACCTGGTAATGTGGAGAGAAAAGAAAAAACATGATTACGAAAGAAGAGAAGGCGAAAAAATAACTTACACACCCTTATTTATTGAAGCAGTTGTAAAATCGATAAAAAAATATCCTTTACTAAGCAGTTCAATTGAAGGTGACAAGATCATCATAAAGAGAGACCTGAATATTGGCATGGCAACTGCTTTGCCTAATGGAAATTTAATTGTGCCGGTTATTAAAAATGCCGATCAGTTAAATTTAAGCGGACTAACTAAAAAAGTGAACAGCCTGGCTAACGCCGCAAGATCGGGCACTTTAAGGCCTGATGATACTACCGGTGGAACATTCACTTTAACCAATATCGGTACATTTGGCAGCATCATGGGTGCGCCAATTATCCATCAGCCGCAAGTGGCTATTATGGCCGTTGGTGTGATTAAAAAAAGGCCTGTTGTAGTAGAAGCTCCGCAAGGTGATAGCATTGCTATCCGTCACATCATGTATATCTCTTTAAGTTATGATCACCGTATCATTGATGGAGCTTTGGGCTCTACTTTTTTAAACGCAGTAGTGAAAGAGTTGGAGAGTTTTGATATCAATAGAAACATTTAGACAATACAAATAACAATAGTAAATAAAAAAGCAAAGCCGAAGCTTTGCTTTTTTATTTTGCGCGAAACGCTATTACTTCTCTGACGGATTTTTTTTGCCGCTGTTTAATTTTTCAATAGTAGCTTCCAGTCGTGCTATTTTCGTTTCTTCTTTTTTGGCGCTTGTTATCCAACCAACATATTCTTTTTTATTGGTGAAAGAAAGTGCTTCAAAAAAAGTTTCTGCGCTTTTATTACTGGTAAATAATTTAATAAGATCGGGAGGTGCGGATATTGTTCTTGTTACTTGGTCAATACCCGGCATTTCAACAGGCGCACTTGTGATAGAAACATTGGCGATATGTTTTACTTTTTCAGCTTTTTTAAATCGCATGGCGGTCCATACGTTATCCATCGTAATGGTACGAACACCTTCGTAACCACTGCTCGCTATACATTCCCACTGACAGGTACTTGCCCTGGCCAAATCACTTACGATCTTTGAAGAAACCTTAGGATAGGCTATCCAAAATTTAGCATCCGGATGTAATGCCGGCAACACATCCTTTAAAATATCCTGTAGTTGTTTATGGCTAACCGCAAAGACCAATGCGAAATCAATTTTTCTTGTCTTTAATAACGGGGTAACACTTTTGGCAAAAGTCAGCTTTACAAATTGTTTTTCAACTGTAGAAGGCAAGCCTTGTATCAATAAATTCTTTTCGTCCTTTAATTGTAATTTCTCCAACAAAGTTTGTGACTTAACTACTACTTCTTCTTCCATAAATAAAACTATTTACAACGGTTAATTTTTCGTTTCTAAATATTTTTTCCTTAGCCTTTTTTAAAAGACTGATTTTTTGCGTTAGTGATTATTATAAAGATTATAAAGGGAAATTATTTACGACGGCTTTTTCTTCTATCCCGGTATTTTAAGATGGGGACCCGACTTTCATTGCCGTTCAGTATCCGGGTTATATTTTTCTGGTGTGTTAGGATTATCAATGCTGCTACGCCGACTGCAAATACCCTGTAAATGACCACATGGTCATCCCATATCCATAGTACACAAATAGGTAATGCGATGCCGGCTAAAATAGAACTTAAAGAAACATATCTTGTAAAAAAAAGGATCAAAACAAAAACACCTACGCAACAGATAGCGATGATAGGTTGGATGCCTAATATCATTCCAAATAAGGTAGCAACTCCTTTGCCGCCCCTAAATTGTGCAAAAATGGGAAATATATGTCCGGCTACCGATGCCAGTCCAAGGCCGATCATAAAATTGGTGCGCTCAAGATCATTGGCTTGTTTTGTATAAAAAGGAAGGCAATAGAATAAACCGACAGCAAGCATACCCTTTAAGATATCCGCTACCATCACCATAGATCCGTATTTAGGCCCAAGAACCCTAAAGGTATTAGTAGCGCCCATGTTGCCGCTTCCGTAGTCACGAATATCTATACCGAAGAAATTCTTACTAACAATCAATGCTGTAGGAATCGACCCTATAAAGTAGGCAAGAATAATTAATAGGAATTCTTTCATCTAATTCGATTAGTAGTTAGTGACTACAAAAATAACGATTATAGTCTGTATTATAGTATTTGTCACCCCAAATTAAGTTTGAAGTTGCTATTTTTGTGCCGCTTAGGCTTTATAATACATATCAATTTTCGATTATTTATCATATTTATCAATAAAAAATACTCTAAACTAAGAGCAAGGTTACAATGAGCAAAGAAATAGCAAGCAGGGAAGAAGATTATTCGCAATGGTACAATGACCTTATTATTAAAGGGGGATTGGCTGATTACAGCGCCGTAAGAGGTTGCATGGTAATAAAACCATATGGGTATGCTTTATGGGAAAATATGCGTGATGAGTTGGACAGAAGGTTTAAAGAAACGGGCCATCAAAATGCCTATTTCCCTTTGTTTGTTCCTAAAAGCTTATTTGAAGCAGAAGAAAAAAATGCGGAAGGTTTTGCTAAAGAGTGTGCCGTTGTAACGCATTATCGTTTAAAGACCGATCCGGATAATAAAGGTAAACTGATCGTGGATCCCGAAGCTAAACTCGAAGAAGAGCTGATCGTACGGCCAACAAGTGAGGCCATTATCTGGAACACGTATAAAGGTTGGATACAATCGTACAGGGACTTGCCGATACTCATCAATCAATGGGCAAATGTGGTACGTTGGGAAATGCGCACCCGGTTATTCTTACGCACAGCAGAATTTTTATGGCAGGAAGGTCACACCGCACACGCAACAAAAAAAGAAGCGGTTGATGAAACGGTGCAGATGCTGGATATCTACGCCGATTTTGCTGAAACCTTTATGGCAATGCCCGTAATAAAAGGTGTGAAAACAGCCAACGAACGTTTTGCGGGTGCAGAGGATACTTATTGTATCGAGGCTTTGATGCAGGACGGAAAAGCATTACAAGCAGGCACATCACATTTCCTCGGACAAAATTTTGCGAAAGCGTTTGATGTAAAATTCAGTGATAAAGAAAATAAACTGGAATATGTATGGGCAACAAGCTGGGGTGTAAGCACCCGTTTGATAGGTGCACTGGTAATGGCACACAGTGATGATGAAGGTTTAGTATTGCCACCAAAATTGGCCCCGATACAAGTAGTCATTGTGCCTATTTATAAAGGAGATGAACAAAAACAACAGATCGATGAAAAAGTGAAAATATTGATGCAGCAGTTAAAAGCCGCAGGCGTATCTGTTAAGTACGATGACAATGATAATAACAGGCCCGGTTGGAAATTTGCAGAATATGAAATGAAAGGTGTGCCTGTACGAATTGCCATTGGCGCGCGCGACCTAGCCAACAATGTAGTGGAAGTTGCCAGGAGAGATACGAAAGAAAAAAAGAGTGTAAGCATTGATGGATTATCAGAAAGTATTGTCAGTTTATTAGAAGAAATTCAACAGGCTATTTATGACAAAGCAAAATCATTCCGCGAAGAACGCATTAGCAGCGCTGACAATTGGGATGAGTTTGTGCAATTATTAGATGGCAAAGGAGGGTTCATTGCTGCACATTGGGATGGTACGCCAGCAACGGAAGATAAAATAAAGGAATTGACGAAAGCGACCATCCGTTGCATTCCTTTAGGTAATAAAATGGAAGCGGGTAAATGTATCCTTACGGGAAATGCGAGTACGCAAAGAGTTTTATTTGCGCGGGCTTATTAAGAGAAACGTAACAAGCCGCTAAAAAATATATTGTGTTGGAAGATGATACTTATTCCCGCGTTGCGAGGTAATTATAATCTTCCAATAATTTTTCAAGGAATTCATTGGCGTACATGTCACTTGGTATTTTTAAGACTTTCTGCACCTTGGCTGCAGCCTTATTGCACATATCGTAATTGTTATTTTTTTTGGCTTGCGTTAGTACTGATTTGATGGTATTGATATCTCTGTCGGTCAAACGCAATACTTCCGGAAATTTTACCTGGTAATCCAGTCCGACGTGCATAAAAATAGTATCATCAACGGTAAGTTTTGAGCGCGTGTTTACAATAACGGTATCGGCGGCAATATCTCCCAATCGTTGATTTTTTTTAGTGATTGCCATGATCACAATAGAAGTAAACCCGCCTAATATCAATACCATAAATCCTGCTATTGCATTTTGCCACAATAAGAACATAACGATAAAGCCCCACTCATAAAATCTCAAAAACCAACGTAGCAGGTATTGTGCCATGGTAGGCTCACCACCATTAAGGCTTACTACGCGAATTTGCATTACTTTTTTTCCGATCGTTTGTCCATTTAATAATAATTCACAAACAAAAGTGTAAAAAAGCATGGGGATCAAAATCGTAATCAATATAAAACCATTGGCACTTTCATCCAATTCAAAACCTCCGAGATACAGGTAGATCAAACTATAAAGGTAAATGAGCAGGATAATAAAATCAATACAATAGGCCAGCAACCGTTTATGAAATTCTGCAATTTCAAAATCGATATCAATATTAAATGGGGTTGCTATTTGTATGAGGGCCATCTTGCTTGCAAAGTACTTAAGTAATTAATAATTAAAAATTAATAATCGGTATTTTTCAACAATTGGTGATGAATGACAGATAAAGATCCTCCCCGTTTTACAGAATTATTAATTGTTGATTTTTAATTAGTAATTAATTTTCTTTTCACTATTTTAGCTAATGCGTGAAGCAATGTTCATAAAAAAGAATGTTGATAAATGGAACGAATATCAGCGAATTGAAACCAATGATCCCGATGAAACAGCGGAACGTTTTGTTACGTTGGTAGATGACCTGTCTTATGCAAAAACCTTTTATCCTCAAAGTAAAGTTACCCGTTGGATCAACGCCATAGCGGCAAATATTTATCAAAGCATCTATAAAAATAAGAAAGAAAAATACAGCAGGGTATTCACTTTCTGGAGATATGAATTACCGCTTTTATTTAGAAAATACCATAAAGTCCTATTGTTTGCTTTTTTAGTAAATCTTTTCTTTACACTGATCGGCGTTTGGGGGTCGATCAATAATGAAGATTTCATGCGTGGCGCTTTACCCGGTGGTTATGTTGATAAAACGCTGGATAATATTTCCAACGGAGACCCATTTGGCGTATACAAAAGCGACAACCCTTTCAGCATGTTTGTTTTTATTGCGCTGAATAATATTTCTGTCGCATTTTTAATGGCGATCGGCGGATTAACGCTGGGCATCTGGACCTTGTTTTCAGATTGGCAAAACAGCGTGATGCTCGGTGCATTTCAATATATGTTTTTCGCTCATGGACTGGGTGCAGAATCTGTTTTAGTGATCTGGATACACGGTACTTTAGAAATATTGTCTTTCATTGTGGCATCAACTGTAGGTTATATCATTGGCCAAAGCATACTTTTCCCCGGAACATATAGCAGGATACAATCTTTTAAGAGAGGCCTGAAAGACGGATTTAAAATAATGGTTGCATTAGTGCCTATATTTATTACCGCTGCTTTTTTTGAAAGTTACGTTACGCATTTAATGAGCAATACTTACAGCAAAACTAAAAGCGGAGGGTTGCCGGTATGGGGTAGCGTCATTATTCTTGTCGCATCGCTGGCTTTTATTCTTTGGTATTTTGTTTTTTATCCTATTCGTTTGCATAAAAGAGGCTACCAGCTTCCTTCTGATGGCATTTTAAAACAACCTGTTTCATTGAATGCTCCATCCTAAGTTTATCATACCAGTTTTATTGTTTGTATTCAGTGCCGCACATTGCATGGCGCAGGATATGAATACAGATAGCATCGTAAAAGTAATGCTGGCAAAAGCTGACTCCCAGGCACGTGCAGCAGCAGATTCGCAGGCGCGTGTGGCAGCGGATACCGTTACTACTAACACAACTACCGCTGATACAACTGTTGTTGAGCAAACATCTACACCACTCGTAACGGATACAGTACTCATCGTAAATAATTTATCGGTATCAAAAGACTCCATGGCGCTTGTAAAAAAAATGGAAGGCTTTGAGTATGCCAAAAATTTGGATAGCCTGTTGCGGGACCTTCAAAAGCAGCAAGCCGCAAAACGTGAAGAACCTCCAAAGTCAAATTGGTTGTTAGAGATGTTAGCATCAAAAATCACCATGTATGTTTTTTGGGGATTGGCGGTTTGTTTTATTCTTATTATTTTATATAATCTTTTTCTTACACAAGGAATTTTTGTAAGAAGGTCTGCAGCCAGTAAGCCGACCGTTGATCTTATTAAAGAAGAAGTTTTAACGGCATCTGATTATAATAAACTGATCTCAGAAGCGACCATTAGTGCCAACTACCGTTTAGGGGTAAGGTATTTATACTTACAATGTTTACAACTATTATCTGCAAAAGGATTGGTAACATTAGCTTCCGACAAAACGAATTACCAATATGTACAGGAACTGTATGGAAAAAAATACAGGAATGAGTTTGCCACGCTAACACTCAATTATGAATATATATGGTACGGAGAATTTGAAATAGATGAAGCTGCCTTTTTACGTATCAGTAATAATTTTAAACAATTTAATAATCAGTTATAAAATTTGCTGCAAAAGAGTATCACATATTATCTGTTCATTTTATTGATCGCTGGATCGTTAGTATCCTGCGGAGGAAAAAATAGTATTCCATCATTACGGGAATCTTTTTCAAGAAAAGATAAAAATCCTTTTGGCACCTATGTGGCGTATGAGGAAGTAAGGCAGCTTTTTAGTAAAGATAGTATCCAGGTCAAAAAAGATAATTTCGACAAGACCTGGAAAGATATAGCTGATACAGGTTCTCTGTATATCATCATCAGTCGTAATCTTTATTTAACTGACGAGGACAGAAGCAGTATGTTATCGTATGCGGCTTCCGGAAATTCTTTATTTATATCAAGTGAAAATATTGATAAGGGGTTATTGGATTCATTGCATTGTTATTCGGAAGACCGGGAATATTTTGATCAGGATGATGTGAGTAGTATGAAATACACCAATGTAACGTTAAGCCAAATTGCTTATAGCGATACTACTACGTATAGTTATTTTTATTACCCGACCAGTAACAGCTTGCCTAAATTTGATTCAACGGTTGATAAGAGCACCGCAAATTTTGATAGCAGCAATGCAACGGTTATGGGTTTGAATGAATATGGCGAGCCTAATTGCGTGGTAGTGAATTATGGCCGCGGTAGAGTGTACCTGCATTGTGAGCCACGTGTATTGGGTAATTATTTTTTGCTGCAAAAAAATAATTACATCTACCTGCAACAATTATTATCCTTTATGCCGCCAACGCCTCAATATGTTTATTGGGATGATTGTTATAATAAGATCAACTATATCGACAAAAATGGCAGGTCAAGCTTAGGCTATATCCTTCAATTTCCTGCAATGAGGTGGGCCTTCTTTTTATTATTGGCCTTGCTGATTATATATATATTGTTTGGAGGAAAAAGGCGTCAGCGCGTTGTACGTGTTATCGAGCCCAATAAAAATACAACGGTAGCTTTTGCTGAAACCATTGGCAGACTTTACTTACAAAAAAAGGACAATAGAAATATAGCAGACAAAATAATCAACTATTTTTACGAGCAGATACGAAACCAGTATTTTTTAAATACCAATCATATCAATGATGAGTTTATAACTGCATTGAGTCGTAAAAGCAATGTATCGAAGGAAAGTACCGAAAAATTATTTGATACGATCAATAACATTCAACAGGCAGATAAAGTAAGCGATCAGCAATTATTATCCTTAAATCAGCAAATAGAAATTTTTAATAAAAAATAACATCCAATGGAAGAGAATATTTTTGAACAACGCATTGATCTTTCTGCCCTAAACAATTCGATAGCGGATATTCGTAATGAAGTAAATAAAGTGATCGTAGGACAACATAAAATGGTTGATCTTTTATTGATCGGTTTGTTATGCGATGGCCACATTTTAATCGAAGGTGTGCCGGGTGTAGCAAAAACATTAACGGCTAAACTATTGGCTAAGATCATTGACCTTGATTTTTCCAGGATCCAGTTTACGCCTGATCTTATGCCAAGTGATGTGATCGGTACCTCCGTATTTAACCCGAAAGAATCTTTTTTTTATTTTAAACCAGGGCCTGTTTTTAGTAATATCATCTTGATAGATGAGATCAACAGGGCGCCGGCAAAAACCCAGGCGGCGTTGTTTGAAGTGATGGAAGAAAGGCAGGTAACGATCGATGGCGTTACGCATGAAATGCGTTTTCCTTTTGTAATCCTGGCAACACAAAATCCCGTAGAGCAAGAAGGTACTTATCGTTTGCCCGAAGCGCAGCTGGATCGCTTTATTTTTAAAATTGATGTGCAATACCCTAATCTGCAAGAAGAGATCAATATCTTAAAAAATCAAAATGGCCAGACGCAAATGCAATTGCTGGCCGGTGTAAACACTATTTTATCTGCACATCATATTCAGCAATACCGCGATACAATTCAATCGATCATCATCGAACCTAAATTAATTGAATTCATTGCGAAGATCGTGAATGAAACACGCAACAATCCTGCGCTGTATCTTGGCGCATCGCCGAGGGCATCACTGGCAATTTTGAGGGCCAGCAAGGCCAGCGCAGCCATTAAAGGAAGAGATTTTGTAATGCCGGAAGATATTGTAGAGATAGCGCCCGCCGTATTAAGGCACAGAATAATATTGACGCCTGAAAAAGAAATGGAAGGTCTAACGCCGGACGACCTGATTGCAAATATTTTAAAAACTATTGAAGTGCCAAGATGAGAAGGCTGATAAAAAAATATATCGGTGATCTTTTTGTAACTGCAAGATTTTATATCTTGGTAGGTATTTGTATTGTATTATTTATCATCTCATTTTTTTATCCTCAGGTGGTGCAGATCCCCAGGATCGTTTGGTATGTGATACTTATTTTGTTTGCCATTGATTATATATTTCTTTTTATTGCCAGCAGATCTCCGTTGGCTAAAAGAATAATGGGAGAGCGATTCAGCAATGGCGATGAAAATAAAATTGTATTGCAAATAACCAATACAATGCCTTTCGATGTACGCGTAGAGGTGATAGATGAATTGCCTGCACAACTCCAAAAACGTGATTGGATTCAGAAAGAAAACTTTGCACCGAATCAGCAAAAAAATATTGATTATTCAATTTATCCTACGGAGCGGGGTGAATATTATTTTGGCAATATTATTCTATACGTGAAATCAAAAGTAGGATTGGTGATGCGCAGGCACACTATTGTTGCTGAAACGATGGTGCCCGTTTATCCTTCTTTTATGCAATTGCGTAAATATGAATTGTTATCCAACACAACTATGCTTGAATACGGCAACAAAAGAATGCGTAAAATAGGCCACAGCATGGAGTTTGAACAGATAAAAGAATATGTAAGCGGGGATGATATACGAACGATCAACTGGAAAGCGAGCGCCCGAAAATCATCGTTGATGATCAACAATTATACGGATGAAAAAAGTCAGCAGGTATATTGCATTATCGATAAGGGCCGCTTAATGAAAATGCCATTCGCTAATTTAAGTTTACTGGATTATGCGATCAACAGCACGTTGGTATTAAGTAATGTCTGTTTGCAGAAACAGGATAAAGTTGGACTGATAACATTTTCTAATAAAATAGGAACGCTGCTGGCCGCTGATAGAAAAGCGGTGCAGCGTGCAAGCATCCTGCAGCTTTTATATAATCAGGAAACCGCTTTTTTAGAAAGCGATTACGAGATGTTGTACATGCAATTGCGCAACAGAATAAAGCAGCGAAGTCTTTTGATCTTATTTACCAATTTCGAATCACTGTCAGGATTAAAAAGACAACTGCCTTATTTGCGTTCCATCGCCAAGCATCATTTATTGCTGGTCGTATTTTTTGAAAATACAGAGTTAAAACAATTGTCGGCTGTCGATGCGGCCGATCTTGAAGAAGTATACGTAAAAGCGATAGCCGAAAAATTTGCTTTTGAAAAAAGATTGATCGTAAAAGAATTGTTGAAGCATGGTATATTATCCGTTCTCACCACGCCTGAAAATTTAACAGTTAACGCAGTAAATAAATACCTGGAATTAAAAGCAAGGCAGGCAATATGATGTTTGTATCGTTTAACTGTTAAATTGTTTATATAAGTTTAACAATTCAACATTGGGCCATTTAGTTATTAATCAATTAATATGGTATTTTTGAGCCGATAAAATTTTACACATGAGTATAGGTTGGATCATTTTTATAATTGGCGCAATAGGCTGGCACATTGGTATGTACGGTATGTTTAAAAAAGCCGGCATGGATGGATGGAAAGGACTTATTCCTTTATACAGTACCTGGTGCATCGTCAATAAAATAAGGCTGAGTAAGATATGGTTCTTCTTACAGCTTATTCCTGTAGCCGGACAGTTTGTTACCATTTGGATCAGTATCAAATTTGTAGAACATTTTGGCCGCTTTTCCCTTTTGCATCATACGGCAACTGTATTTATACCGTTTATTTATTTTCCTTATTTAGGATTTTCGGCAAATGAAAAATATGCCAGTGATGCAGTCATGCAGAATTATAGAAAATCTGTTGGAAGAGAATGGATCGATGCGGCTGCATTTGCAGTTGTTGCTGCTACGCTGATAAGGATATTTGTTTTTGAAGCATATACCATCCCTACACCTTCGATGGAAAAGACTTTACTCGTTAACGACTTTTTATTTGTAAGTAAAATGTCCTATGGCCCGCGTATTCCTAATACGCCGATCGCTATGCCGTTTGTACATCATACGATGCCGTTAGTGAATGTAAAATCATATTCTACTATAATAGAAATACCATATACACGTTGGTTCGCATCTCCTGTTAAGCGCAATGATGTTACGGTATTTAATTTTCCTGTCAACGATACGTTGATCGATGATGAAGAAAATTTCGGATCAAAAGTGACTTACTACCAGGCGGTAAGAGAAAAGGGCAGGGACTATGTCTGGCAAAATTATGGCGACCTGATAGTGACAAGGCCCGTAGATAAAAGAGAAAATTTTATTAAAAGATGTGTTGCTGTAGGAGGAGATACGCTACAGGTAAAAAGCGGACTTTTGTATATCAATGGCGAACAACAAACATTGTTTCCCCAATCACAAAGATCATACATCATTACTTTACCTGCCAAGATCAATACCAACGTGCCACGTGAAGATGATGAAACAGACGAAGCGTATTATTACAAGAAGATGCGTTTTGTTGGTAGCATACTGGAAGGTTTCGGAATTAAAACAAGGGTAGAACAGGGCGATATACAACCTTATATTAATAACAATAGTTTTTTAGTAAATGTTACCAATGAAGAAAAAAGCCATCTGAGCCTGCCAGGGGATTTTACCATTCAGGATTATATACGGTCTCCGGAAAGCGAAATATTTCCTTATTATGACACTACTTCGCGTTGGTCCGCAGATAATTTCGGCCCGTTATGGGTTCCTAAAAAAGGTGCAACGATCGATCTGACACCAGATAACCTGATACGTTACCAGCGTTGTATACAGACGTACGAAGGCAATGATGTAGAGAATCGTGCCGGTAAGATATTCATCAATGGAAAAGAAACGACGACCTATACCTTCAAAATGGATTATTAATGGATGATGGGAGATAACAGGCACAATTCATTAGATAGCCGTTATTGGGGTTTTGTACCTGAAGATCATATAGTTGGAAAGGCTTCCCTGATATGGTTAAGCTGGGGTGACGGCCCAAGGTGGAAACGTATTTTTGAAAGGATACAATAGGTTTTGTACTTATGCCGTAAATTATTATATTTACTATATGGATGTGGTCCTCTCGGTGTAATGCCGGGAGGATTTTTTTTATCTAATTTAGTCTGATGAAAAAGAAAGAGTATCATTTTGCTTTTGAAGTATATGAATTAATCAATGAGCTGTCAAAAGCTGATGCAGAATTATTGCGCACTGCGAGAACGGCTACAAAAAATTCTTATGCGCCTTATTCAAATTTTAATGTGGCGGCTGTTGCACTTTTATCAAATGGCGAAATAATAACCGGCACTAATCAGGAAAACGCTTCTTATCCCGTCGGTATTTGTGCAGAACGGGTTTTGTTATCTATCGTAGGGTCATTGCATCCTTCAGCTACCATTAATACCATTGCCATAGCTTATAATAATCTAAACGGCGAAAGCAATAAGCCCATATCTCCTTGTGGTATGTGCAGACAAGCATTCACTGAATATGAAACAAGAACCAGTCAATCTTTTAGATTGTTGTTGAGTGGAATGGAAGGTGAGGTCTATTTGATTGATAAAGCGAGCCAGTTGATGCCGTTATCTTTTTCGTTGTAATTTTTCACGCAAAGGCGCAAAGGAATTTAAGTAAATAAGTGAGCATCTTTGCGACTTTGCTGCTTATTTTGCTTTGCGTGAAACTTTAAAATAAGGTCTGCAAACCATTGGCAAATTTATTCTCATGATCCAGTAACCATTTTTTTCTCCAAAGATCACCGCCATAACCGATCAGGTCACCATTGCTTCCGATCACCCGATGACAGGGCGTAACGATGTTGATACAATTATTTCCGTTAGCAGTGCCGACTGCGCGAATGGCTTTTGTGTTGCCAATACGTTTACTCAATTCTAAATAACTGATCGTTCTTCCGTAAGGGATATTTTTTAGTTCGGCCCATACCATTTGTTGAAACGCAGTTCCCTCATGTTTTATAGGAAAAGTAAATGTTGTTCTTTCGCCGCTGAAGTACTCGCTTAACTGGCTGATACACATTTTGATAACAGGGGCTATGGGCGCAGCAAAACTAATTTGTGTCTCATCCATAGCAGTACCCTTCCATGAGTTAGCAAATAATATATGCGTAATGGCATCGTCAGTACTCCGTATTTCAAGTACACCAATAGGAGATCGATAATAGGCTGTTTCTATACTCATTTGCTAGCTCACCAAATTTACACCGATTTATTTTGACCAATTGGCTAAAATGCAATTTCTTTACAGAGAATTTTTATATCACTGATGACTACCATAAAAAATGAAAGCAGGTTTATAGAAAAAGCAATGAATGCCATTGCTGATCCTTGTCGTTTATCTATCCTTGAAGAAATTTCTAAAAAAGGTGAAGTCTGCTGCGGCGATGTGCAGGGCCTTACCGGACTATCGCAACCTACCTGCTCTCACCACATGAAGCTTTTATCCGACAGTGCTTTGATCGATTGCCGCAAACACGGCCGCAATCATTTTTTTGCATTGAACAGGCCCAACTTTAAGCGTTTAAGTTCTTTTTTGGAAAAATTTCACGCGTCTGTCTGAACCGTTGATTGAAGTTGATTCGCGCTAATTGATCTGATTTTTGCAGTTTACTAACTACTAGCTGTATCTTATTCTTCAACTTTCTTATTCCTTATTTTTTATTCCTTATTTCATATTTATTTGCCTGAATTACTGTTGCTATAATAGTAATTTTTGTCATTATTACGTTGCTAAATCAATTCAATCAAAAAAATCAACTTCAATCAACGGTTCAGACAAAAATTTGTAACTTCAACACTACGATCGCCTGCCTGAATTTACTATTCAACAAATTTTTATATGCACCTAACACCGAGAGAGACGGAAAAATTATTGGTTTTTTTAGCCGGCGAGCTGGCAGAGAAACGCAAAGCAAGAGGATTGAAATTAAACTATCCTGAAACCATTGCATTAATCAGCAGCCGGTTACAAGAAGCCGCAAGAGATGGAAAATCCGTTGCCGAATTAATGGAATATGGCGCCACTATTTTAACACGCGATGATGTAATGGAAGGTATTGCAGAAATGATACATGATATACAGATCGAGGCAACTTTTCCTGATGGGACGAAGCTGGTTACGGTGCATGATCCTATTCGTTGAGCATTGATAGTTGAACATTGAGCATTGCTCATTTTTTATTTTAATGTTCAATTTTCAATGATCAATGTTCAATACTCAATTATTTAAAGCATTATAAATTGTAGAACTTATGATCCCCGGAGAATACATCCTAGCCAAAGGCGATATCGAATGCAATGTCGGCCGACCAACTGTAAAGCTGACTGTTGTTAATACAGGCGATCGTCCTGTACAGGTAGGTTCGCATTTTCATTTTTTTGAAGTGAATAAACAAATGGAACTCGATCGTGAATTAGCATTTGGTATGCGGTTAAATATCGCTGCAGGAACCGCTGTGCGTTTTGAACCGGGAGAAGAAAAAGAAGTAGAGCTCGTTTCTTTAGGTGGAGATAAAAAAGTATACGGCTTTAATAATTTAGTAGATGGCGCCATCACTGAAGCGCACAAAATACAAGCCGTTAAAAAAATGAATTCGCTTCACTTTAAAAATAAAAAAGCATGAGTTTGCATATCAACAGAATAAAGTATGCCAACATGTACGGTCCTACAACGGGCGATAAAATGCGTTTGGGCGATACCGAATTATTGATCGAGATAGAAAAAGATTATACCGTGTACGGTGATGAAGCAAAATTCGGCGGCGGTAAAACCATCCGTGATGGCATGGCTCAATCGGCAACGGCTACACGCAAAGAAGGTGTGCTTGATTTTGTGATCACGAGTGTGATGATCATCGATCACTGGGGAATTGTAAAAGCAGATATCGGCATCAAAGACGGAAAGATCGTTGCTATCGGCAAAGCAGGTAATCCTGATACGATGGATGGTATTTCTCCTAACATGATCATCGGTGCATCAACAGAAGTGCATGGCGGCGCAGGCTTGATCGCTACTGCCGGCGGTATTGATACGCATATCCATTTTATTTGTCCGCAACAAATTGATCATGCTTTATTCAGTGGTGTTACAACAATGATCGGTGGTGGTACCGGTCCTGCTGATGGAACCAATGCGACAACGGTTACACCCGGTGCATGGAATATTCAAAAGATGCTAGAATCTGCAGAAGCTTTTCCGATGAACCTTGGTTTTTTTGGTAAAGGGAATTCTTCGGGCCTTGCCGCTTTAGAAGAACAAATTGAAGCAGGTGCATTGGGATTAAAGATCCATGAAGATTGGGGAAGCACTGCTTCGGTAATTGATGCGTCTTTAAAGATGGCAGATAAACACGATATACAAATTGCGATACACACAGACACTTTAAATGAAGGCGGATTTCTAGAAGACACTATCAACGCGATCAATGGAAGAGTGATACATACATTTCATACAGAGGGTGCTGGCGGCGGACATGCACCGGACATTATCAAAGCAGCGATGTATCCGAATGTATTACCTTCTTCGACAAATCCAACACGACCTTATACTGTAAATACCATCGATGAACATTTAGACATGCTGATGGTTTGTCATCATTTGGATAAATCAGTTCCTGAAGATGTGGCTTTTGCAGATAGCCGTATTCGTCCGGAGACAATTGCAGCAGAAGATATTTTACATGATATGGGCGTGTTCAGCATGATGAGCTCCGATTCGCAAGCAATGGGAAGAATTGGTGAAGTGATCACAAGAACCTGGCAGACCGCTCACAAAATGAAAGTACAACGCGGACAATTGCAACAAGACGAAGGAACAGGCAATGATAATTTCCGCGTAAAAAGATTCATTGCAAAATACACGATCAACCCAGCGATAACGCATGGCATCTCGGAATACGTTGGTTCAATTGAGCCGGGCAAAATGGCCGACCTTGTTTTATGGAAGCCATCGATGTTCGGCGCCAAGCCCGAAATAATTATCAAAGGCGGCATGATCATCGCCAGCAGAATGGGCGATCCCAATGCATCAATACCAACACCACAGCCTGTAATGTATCGCCACATGTTTGGCGCCTACGGAAAAGCATTGCATAAAACATGCGCCACCTTCGTATCAAAATTATCATTGGAAAAAAATGTAGTACAAAAGTATGAGCTGCAGAAAATGGTATTGCCTGTAAAAAATTGCAGAAATATTTCTAAGAAAGATCTGATACACAATGATGCTATACCACAAATAGATGTAAATCCTGAAAATTATGAAGTGAAGGTGGATGGCACAGTGATCACCTGTGAACCAATGAAAGAATTGCCTTTGGCACAACGTTATTTTTTATTTTAATTGATATGATCGTACAACAAAAATTAGGCAACCTAAAACAATTACAAACCAGCAAAAAAATTGACTGGCTGCCATTGGAATGGTACGAAACGAATAAACGCATCTTACATAAAAAAACAAATTCCGGTAAAGAGGTGGTGATGAAATTCCTAAAAGAAAATCAACAACTAACGCAAGGAGATATTTTGTTTGAAGATGAACACACGATCATCGCAGTAGAAATTATCGAATGCGATGCCATCATCATCTTACCAAAAACAATGTTTAGCATGGCTTCCATCTGTTATGAAATAGGAAATAAACATTTGCCACTATTTTTTCAGGATCAGGAAGTATTGGTAGCGTATGATGAACCGCTATTTAAATTATTAAGCGCCGGTGGATACGATGTACAAAAAGGAAAAAGAAAACTGATCAGTCCGCTAAAGACAACCGTTGCGCCACACGGACATAGCAGCGATACGCTGTTTTCTAAAATAATGAAATTAACAACAAGCCCTGAATGAGTACAGCCCTGTTAAGTTTACTGCAGCTCTCAGATCCAACGCTACCGATTGGTGGCTATGCGCATTCCGCAGGTTTGGAAACTTATGTACAACAAGGCATTGTAAAAGATACTACAACAGCAAAAAACTTCGTCACACAAATGCTGACACAAAATTTACAATACACCGATGCGGCATTTGTTTCTTTAGCATACGATGCAGCGATCAATAATGATTTTGAACAGATCATTGCACTAGATGATGAATGCACCGCAGTAAAACTACCACGCGAAATGCGACAGGCAAGTCAGAAGCTGGGTATGCGTTTGATGAAAATATTTCAACCGGTTTGTAAAAGTAATATCGCTGATCAATATCGCGCAGCAGTGAAAGAACAAAATACTATCGGGCATTATTGTATCGTGTTTGGTTTGTATGCGCAGGCACTTAACATTTCTAAAAAAGAAGCATTAGCAGGTTTTTTTTACAATGCAGCCGCAGGCTTTGTAACCAATAGCGTAAAATTAATTCCATTAGGCCAGCAGGATGGACAAGAGATACTATTTTCTTTACAACCGTTGATTGAGCAGTTGGTTGTAAATTCAATGGAGCCGGATAAAGAGCTGATCGGATTGTGTTGTACAGGGTTTGATATTAGATGCATGCAGCATGAGCAGCTGTATTCTCGTTTGTACATGTCTTAGAGTAAGCAAAGTCAAAAGTGAAAAGTCAAAACCAAAAAGTGTTTTGATAAACTTGAACTCCTCACTTTTGTCATGCTGAGGAACGAAGCATCTAATTCTAAACCAGCAGAATAATTGATGAACGATAAGATTCTTCGCTTACGCTCAGAATGACAAAGGAGAAAAATACTTTAAAAATAAATGTTCAATTTTCAATGCTCAATGTTCAATACTCAATTAATGAACATCAAATAATTGCAGCGCTTTAAATTGAACATTGATAGTTGAAAATTGAGCATTGAACATTAATTCATAAACCATGCACACAGAAAGAACCTACATAAAAATAGGAGTAGCCGGCCCGGTAGGCTCCGGCAAAACAGCCCTCATCGAACGCTTAAGCCGTAAGCTGGCAAAGGAGTACAGCATCGCCGTAATCACCAACGATATCTACACAAAAGAAGATGCAGAGTACTTAACAATGAATAGCCTCTTGCCAAAAGAGCGCATCATTGGGGTTGAGACAGGCGGTTGCCCGCACACAGCTATTCGTGAAGATGCGAGCATGAATTTAGAAGCCGTGGAAGAGATGGCCACACGCTTTCCCGATGTACAAATAATTTTTATCGAAAGCGGCGGCGATAATTTATCCGCAACTTTTAGTCCTGACCTTGCGGATGTAACCATCTTTGTAATTGATGTAGCCGAAGGCGATAAGATACCACGTAAGGGCGGCCCCGGTATTACAAGAAGCGACTTGCTGATCATTAATAAAATAGACCTGGCACCTTATGTAAATGCCGACTTAAAAATAATGGAACGCGATGCCTGCAAAATGCGCAATGGCAGTCCGTTTATTTTTACCAACCTGATGAGTTTGCAGGGATTGGATGCAGTAATAGGCTGGATAAAAAAATATGCATTGGTAGAAGAGAACGCAGCTGAACCCGAACTGAACCGATGATAGCAACACTACATATCGAAACAGCTTTGCGCGGCAATATTAGTTTTTTAAAAACATCGTATTGTACAACGCCATTTAAAGTGGCGAATATAACAGAGGATAAAAAAGACAATACCTTACGCCTGATGCTCATGAGTTCATCGCCGGGAATATTGGATGGAGATGTGTACCAGCAAAAAATTATGCTGGCGCCCGGTTGTGCGCTGGAACTGCAAACACAATCTTACCAGCGTTTGTTCAACATGAAAGTTGGTGCATCACAAAATATAGAAGTGCATCAATCAGAAGGCTCGGCATTTTTATTTTTACCGCATCCGTCTGTGCCGCATGAAGCTGCAATTTTTTCTGCGACCAATAAAATATTCTTGTCCGATAATTGCAGTCTTATTTTTGGAGAGATATTAACCTGCGGCAGAAAATTAAGCGGCGAAGCATTCCTGTTTTCAAAGTACCATAACCTTACACAGGTTTACCTCAACAACAAACTCATCATCAAAGAAAATTTATTGATGCAGCCAGCAACAATAAATATCAATGCCATCGGGCAGTTAGAAGGTTTTACGCACCAGGCAAGTTTAATTTATTTACACGAAACAGCTGATTGCGAAATATTGTTACAAACCATCACCGAACAATTAACACAACAAAGCGATATCATCTTCGGCATAACGGCCGCACCAATTAATGGATTGATCATCCGCATACTCGGACAAAAAGGAGAGCAGCTGCACAACTGTTTAAAAAGCATTGCCGCTATTTTACCGCAAGTCAGCACACATAAAACCGAAGCGCATGCAGTCTGATATGTTATTTTTAATTATCGGTGCAGTAACGATTGCGTGCGTGCATACAGGCTCCGGCCCGGATCATTACCTGCCTTTTATTGCCTTATCAAAATCAAGAGGGTGGACGTACAGAAGAACTTTATTGTGGACGGCCATCTGCGCCTGCGGACATGTTTGGAGTTCCGTATTATTAGGATTAGCCGCAGCAGCCATTGGCTGGTCGCTCTCAAAAGTAGGTTGGCTACAGGTTGTACGCGGCGGTGTTGCCGGATGGTTCATGTTGCTGTTTGGTATTTGTTATGGTTGCTGGGGATTGTGGCGCGCCTATAAAAATAAACCACACAAACATTTTGATATGTATGCCAACGGAGAAATGTATGTGTACGAACACCAGCATGGCCAGGCAGTAGCCATGCAAGACAGGCATAAAGTTACACCCTGGGTAATGTTCATCATCTTTCTCACGGGGCCATGCGAACCAATGGTAGGTTTAATGTGTTCACCTGCCATTGCACATTCCTTATGGGGTTTGTGGTTATTGATCATCGTGTACACGGCAGCCACTTTACTCACCATGCTGGTAATGGTAACACTCGGTTACTTAGGAATAGCTTTTGTAAAAACAGAAAAGATAGAGCGTTATGTGCACGCGTTAGGAGGGTTAACGCTTGTTGTTTGTGGTGTTGGAATGGTGTTTATGAACTGGTAATTTTTGTTTATCAGCAGCTGAACTTTGATCAACATTGTTGCGTCGCACACTTGTGCTGAATACCTTTATTGAGCTTTTGGTGTAAATTTAAAAGCTATAATCAAAATTGTTTATAAGTTATCAATGTATATTTGATACGTTATATATTTACCCTAAAAATAAATTATGCCTGTTACATATGCATTAATAATAGCTATTGAGAACTATACGCATTTTCGAAAAGTGGCTTTCGCAATTAAGGATGGGCAAGACTTGAAAGATGCATTAACTAAAATAGGGTTAGAGGAAGATGATATTAAAATTCTTAGCGATAAAGATGCAACCAAAAATTCTATAATCTCAGAACTTGAAATATTGTCAAAGCGAGCAACTAAAGATGATCGCATCATTTTTTTCTTTGCAGGGCATGGTACTTTTATAGAAGATCAAAATTATATAATTCCAGTTGATGCATACAAAAATATTAGTTTGAAAGGCTCTTGTATTTCTATTTCTACAATTTTGGGATATCTGAAAAAATCAAATTGTACAAAAAATATTTTGTTTTTAGATTGTTGTCATAGTGGTTTTGAACCAGGAGATACAATTAGAGATGCAAATATTTCATTCTTAGCGGATGAATTAAAACTTCAATATCGTAGTGAAGAATATTGTTGTGGTTTTGCTTCTTCTAAAAGTAATGAAACTTCAATATCGAATGGACAACTTAGAAACGGGGTTTGGACTCATTTTTTAATAAGGGCTTTAAATGGTGATGCTGGAGAAATTTATGAAGATGGGATTTTGCTTAGTGATAGGCTGCAGAGTTATCTTAATAAAAATGTAAAAGAGTTTGTACATCTAAATACAACGACTAAGCAAGATCAAACACCTACTTTTTTTGGTAATTTAACTGATAGATTTATCATAGCTGATCTGAATGAAATATTTGCAGAACGAGAATCAAAAAGAATTGTTACAGATATATCTTTTACGAATGTTACCATATTTAGCAATGAAAACGGATTAATTAAACTTTTGCCCGATTTTCAAAAAGGGTATCATAAAGTTCCTACATCTATATATTCAGGAGCTAATTCATTCGTAAAAGGATTGGGAGAATCTTTAATTAAAGATGAAATCGAAAAAATAAGCGAAGAAATTAGCCAAAAATTAAGTTATAAGAGGACTCAAATAGAAGCATATTCTGACAAAGGATCAGGAGCTATCATTACTCCTGATTTTACTTATTCTATGGAAATTTGTCAATCTGAGAGTGATCCAGGAGAATATATTTTAATTCGTCAATTAGAATCATTTAGCAACTCATCAATAATTCTTGAAGAAGCATTTAATTCAATATTTTCACATCATTTTGACATGCTTCAATTCGAATTTTCGAATGAAATAGATATCCCCAACCTAATTGATTTAATCCAAGATTTGCCAAGAGATTCTAAAATTTCCGTTAAATACGTTCCATCCGATTTGTCTCGGTGTACTATATTCATTAATGAATTAGATTATGGAATAGAAGTAACATCTCATACATTTTCAATCTCTTCCAATATTTATACAAGTCCAGAAAAATTATTAGAAGCATATAAAAAGACAAATACTATTTTATTATCTAACCAAAATCTTAAATTACTCGGAGAATAATGAAAATCGACAGACATAAATATTTAAAATCACTTACAGCAAGTTTATTATCCGCACAAAAACACAAAATAGTAAAGTCTAAAACTTGGGCTAAAGATTTTCCTCCAAAACCAGGAGTTTATATAATTCGTAAAAAAGACAAACTGATTTATGTAGGAGAAACGGGAAGTATAAAAGGAAGATTAAAAGATCTATGCAGCACACGAAATCATACAGCACGCAGAAGCATCGGAACTGAACAGTTCAGGAAACACGCGGAATATACTAAACCTTCATCGAAGGATAGATTTTGTGATACTATTGAAGATTTGCTCAATCAATATTTTGCAAAAAACCTGACTATAACTTTCTTAGAAGTAGATTTAGGAAGAAAGGAATTGGAAGAAATTATTTGTAAAAACCATATCCCAATTCACAACATAAAAACAATTAGAAAGAGTTAAAGACCTATTTCCCAGCAACGTCTCTCAAAGAGGACGTTGCGTAAGTTATAAAGTGGTTTATAAAATAAGTAAACTCTTTTCTAAATTGCAATGAACGCAATGTCCCTATTCAGGAGACGTTGCTAAGAAAATAACAATCCTATGAATTATCTCAGACCTCAGGAAAATATTTTAGAGAAAAAAGGAACAACATTAACTATTAGTGATGAGGAAATTATTGTTGATTCAAAGACAGGATTAAGTATACCCCATCAAGTCTCTTATATCGAGCATTTTGAAACAGATGGATTACCATTACCTTTAACTATAGAATTCACACCAGATTTAAAAAAAATAACCCCTGAACTTCGGCAGAAGCAAAAAGATTTTATTGAATTAAAGCATAATTGTGTACGTGTTGCAGAAGCTCTAAATGATAACCTTAGAGCTTTTCTAATTCGGTATTCACAATATAAAAAATCAAATGAAACAATAGAGATTAACCAGATGGATTTTATGAAACTTCGTGATAAATTAAGTGAAATAATAAAGAAGGATTCTATCTTTAGAAGTATCGGTGAATTAGAAAACTCTACGAAGAGAAAAATTTTCACTAAAACATTTACTTTTTTTATTGAAGATAGAAATATATATACTCATGGTATCTTACACGTGAGGCTTTTAGATAATTTTGTGATCATTACATATTTAGATAAGAAATATAATTTTAAAGCATCTTGTGTGATTGATAAAGAAATAGTTCAAAGCTATTTTAATACGTATGTATGGCTTTCTCAAATTCTAGAAGAAATGGGTAAATTATTGATTAATCGCAACTAGATTTCGTTTTAATGTCATCGATAAACATGCAAAATGATTAAACTAATTATAGACGATACTGTAGGTTATATGCTAAAAGTGTTGAAATCTGGTCGGCCTATAATAACCTATAAAAAAGAATTTGCTTTAATCAGACATGGTAATTACTACGAATTTATTAATCTAATAGGAGAGCCGATTCCATTTATTATTATGTATAATCGGGGTGTTATTACTGAAGAAACAGAAGCTAGAGAGGATGATATTGATTTCGCAGGTTTGCTAAAAGCAGGACCTTCACTTCTGAAATTTTATCAAGAATGTAAAAGAATTTATGGCGAAGTAAAAGATAATGATATTACTGATGAAGTTTATAAAAGGGTAGTACTGTTTGAAATCGGACTAAGAATGCATGCCCAAAATAATAATCTATTAAATGAAAAAGAAGAGTTAATAAATGTGATAATAAAAATCTGTGATTTTAAAAAATTGCCGCAAGAAGAAATCGAAGTATTACAAAAAGGAAGACAATTTCTCAATATGGTCAAACATAATAAGGGCCAATTTAATTCTTGGAAAGAGGGTCTAGTTGCATTTCATAAGGCATATGAAATTAGTAATAAATACAAAATGACTGTTATTTAGATACATTCCTTTACTTGTCCCCAGTTTTGGGTAACTCAATTTTTCTCATTTAAAATAATTCGTTTCCTCAAACGTCTACAGCAATAACCAACACTCACCAAAAAATAAAATGAATTTAAAAAATAAAAAAACAAGTCTCTGGATCATTGTAGGGATTACCGTACTAAATGCTATCGGCATGACGATCGTGTTTCCGCTCTTCCCATTTCTTTTAGGTAAATATATTCCTGATGTACAGGTAGCAGCTGTTATGAGTGCATTGGTATCGGTGTTTGCTGTCTGTACATTTTTGGCGGCACCGCTCTTTGGCGCACTCAGTGACCGGTATGGCCGCAAACCAATTTTACTGATCAGCTTACTCGGTTCAGTGATAGGGTATTTGTTACTCGGTATCGGCGGCGCACTTTGGATACTCTTTCTCGGAAGAATAATTGACGGGCTCACTGCTGGAAATCAAAGTGCATTGTTTGCCTATATAACAGATAGTACAGAACCGCATGAAAGAGGTAAATGGTTTGGCTACCTTGGCGGTGCCATTGGCCTTGGGTTTATGATCGGCCCTGCTATCGGCGGTGTGCTTGGGTCTATTTCTATTACTTTGCCTTTCTTTGTTACAGCGGGTATTACATTGGTAACAATGCTTCTCATTTCATTACTTGTGCCCGAATCACTTCCGGTAGAAAAGCGTACCACGCATTTAACGATGAAGAGCTTGAATACCTTTTCTCATTTCAACGAGGTTTTTTCCTGGAAAGAAGCGAGGGCCTTGATCATTATGGGCGCCTTCTTCTATGTCGGACTTGGTATCTGGCAATTCAACGCCAGTATCTTTTTGAAAGATGTATTTAAATGGGGACCAAAATTTATAGGTGCCATGTTCGTAGGGATCGGGATCTGTGATATTCTATCCCGCGTGATCTTACTACCATGGCTGCTTAAAATATCAAATGAAAGAACGGTCGGCATCATTGGCTTGTGTGGACTCATTGCAGGACTTAGCCTCTTGTTTGCAAGTGCCTACTATCAATCTATATTTTTTATTATAGGAGCTGTTGCCTGCATTGTATTGGGCGAAGGTTTATTCGATCCTTCCTATAATGCAAGACTTTCTTTGTCTGTTGAAGATAGCAAACAAGGTTTGTTGCAGGGAACCAATCAAAGTCTGCAGGCTTTGTATCGTGTAATTGTTCCGCTGGGAGCTGCTGCTATTTACACCTATAGCCATGGTGCTGTTTTTGGTATTGGCGCAGTATTGATGGCTTTCGGGTTGGTGCTTTTTGTGAAATTAAAAAGTAAATAAAGACTCTTCTTGTCATTCTGAGTATAAGCGAAGAATCTAATCGTTCAATAATCATTCTACTGGTTAAGAATTAGATGCTTCGTTCCTCAGCATGACAAAAAAACATTCTTCGAATTCTACCAGTTCCTGCGTAAGCACCTCTTTGGCTGTGGTGCCAGGCGAAGCGAGGCAGACAAAATCATGCGAGCAGATTTTAGTCAACGGCCAAAGCAGCGCTGAAGAAGGAACGCAGCCAAGCGGCTTGAGCGACAGAAATTAAAAAAAATAAAAATGGCTATGGTGGAACGAGAGCCTTTAGAAAGCTGGAGTAATACAAATAAAAAAAGGAATGCATTTAAGCATTCCTTTTTTTATTATAAAGTGTAGTTATTTACAGTCCAGTAAAGTTAAACTTACCGTTAGTGATTACTTTTTTAGCGCTTGTAGAATCATCATTGGAATACAGTGTACCCTGGAAAGTACCTTGTACATTGCCACCGCCTGCTGAAGTAATAGTAATGGTTGCAGGGTTTACTATTGTTGCACTTTCCCAATTTCCTCCTAGTGAATCATCATATTCAATATAGGCTTCTGTTGTTGAATCACCCTGAGCTCCGTAGGTTCCGCTAGCGATCGTTTTATTTAATTTTTCACAAAACAAGTCAAATGCGCTGCCGTTTGAATTAATAGCATAGCTTTCATATTCATACCATATATTATTGGAGCCACTACTATCTGAGTGTGCTAAACTGCTCGGTTCAACGTTATAGGTATATATAACCCCATCAATGGTAGCTGTGATCGTATTATTTGTTGTAACAGCAGCATTGTTTTTTTTGCATGCAGTAAGCATTAATAATCCTACTGCTGCAAAAAGAATTGTTTTTTTCATAATGATCATTTTGTTTTAGTTAGGATTATTACAATGCAGTAATATTAAATTTACCATTTGTAATTACTTTTTTATTAGCACTTGTAGTATCATTCCCCTCATACACAGTACCCTGGAAAGTACCTTGTACATTACCGCCACCATTTGAAGTAATGGTGATAGTGGCAGGATTTAGCTTTGTACGGCTTCCCCAATAATCATAGTCAGTATAAAATGCGATGGTCGCATTGGTGGTAGAATCGCCTTGAGTCCCATAAATTTTATTTGAAATGGCTTTATTTAATTCTTCGACTACAACTCTTAATTGATTGTGGTTTGAATCATAAGCAAAGGCTTCATATGAGTACCAAAGGTCTTCGCCAGTGCTATCCAGGAATGTTTCACTACCGGTTGTAAATATAAAGGTATCAGGAACCCCATCGACCGTAGCTGTAATAGTATTGGTTGTTGTAATAGCTGGTGAGCTAGTCTTTTTGCAAGAAGCAAGGGCAAGTAGCCCTAGTACTGCAAAAGGGAGTATTTTTTTCATGATCATGTTTTTGATAGGCTGCAATATATAGTTTTTTTAGGTGTGAGGCTTTAGGGAAGCAGATACTGGAATGTCGAGGCATAAATTATGGCTGCAGTAGTATCGTTTTATTGTAATTTTACAATTCAAAATAAAAAAGTATGAACCTATCAAATAATAAAATCCTGATAACAGGCGGAGCAAGCGGCATTGGTTTAGGATTAGCCGAAAGATTTATCAAAGAAAATAATACCGTAATTATTTGCGGCAGGAGAGCAGCTGTTTTAAAAGAAGTAGCTGCTAAATTTCCTTCAGTCATTACAAAGGTTTGTGATCTGTCTGTTGAAGCGGAGTGCGTAGCGCTGTACGATTGGGTATCTGCTAATCACCCTGATTTAAATGTATTGATAAATAACGCAGGCATTCAAAATTGGATGAATGTTACCGACAATAACTTTTACCAAAAAGCAAATGAAGAAATTACAACCAATGTTTTGGCTCCTTTGCATTTAACAACATTGTTTACAAAATTGAAATCGCTGAACACTATTATTAATGTAACATCGGGTTTAGCATTTATTCCATTATCGAAAGTCCCTGTGTATTGTGCTACAAAAGCTTTTATGCGGTCGTTCACGCTTTCTTTAAGACACATGTTGAAGGATACGAAAATTGAAGTAATTGAAATGATACCACCCGCATTGAACACAGACCTTGGCGGGCCAGGTATACACGACGGGCATCCATCCGTTAGTGATTTTGTTGGATCCGTATTTCAACAAATGAAAGAAGGAAAAACAGAGCTAACATTTGAAACAAGTGCAGCAAGGGCACAAGCCAATAATGAAGTGATCACTGAATATTTTAATAGAATGAATCCGTAGTTTTACTTTTTGCTATTCAGCCTTCTCTTTTGTCATTCTGAGCGTAAGCGAAGAATCTTATCGTTCAACAATTATTCTGCCGGTTGAGAATTAGATGCTTCGTTCCTTAGCATGACAAAAATCAGCATGACAAAATAAATACAACTTATTTATTCAACAACTTATTTATCTTATCCAAAACCTCATACATATCAAATGGCTTCTCAATGATATCGTCTGCGTTACAATCCTGGTAATTAATTAACAGCTTTGGGTTTGCTGATATCAGGATAATGGCTATCTCTTTGTATTTTTCTTTTATTTCTTTACAGATCTTTGTACCGTTATCTGCTCCTAACATTACATCTAACAAAATCAGGTCAGGCATAAAAGTAGTAAGCAGGGTATCTAACTCAACGGCAGAGCCTGCGCTTCTTACCTCGAAATGGTTTAATTCAAGCATGTCCTTAAAAAAATCCTGCAGGTCCTTGTAGTCATCAACAATAATTATTCTGGCCATTTTAGAGTGCATTTTAAAAGGTTGAGAATAGTGATCGTTATTTCGGGCGTAAAATTATTTAAAAGAATATTTTAATTGTTGTCGTATAGCCCTACTTTTTGTATAGGGCTGTCAGCCAACTAAATAGGGGTATAAGTCAACCTATTGTATGAAGCGGGTAATTACTTTTGCGTACCTAACTCTGTTAATTGTTTATTATCTCATTCAATTAACACTACCTTTTGACACAAGAGCAGGAAAACCCAAACTAGGCTATGAACGAATCTTTATTACTGAAAGAATTAGGTACCAGGATTCGCGTGATTCGTCTTAGTAAAGACATGACACAGAACCAGCTCGCTATCAACTGCAATTTCGAAAAATCAAGTATGTCTAAAATTGAATCCGGTCAGGTCAATTTATCTTATATCACTTTACATCGGATAAGTAAAGGATTAGATGTTCATATGCGCGAGCTATTACCCGCTAAATAAATTCTACTATTCCCCTTTCTTCAAAAAATAATTTGCGTAACTCAGAAGTTACTTATATATTTACGTAACTTTTAAATTACATATTATGCAACCAGACATTAAACACACCTGGCACTTTAATCAGTCGCCGGAAGAGGTTTGGGAATACCTTACCAAGCCCGACCTATTAGAACAATGGCTAATGAAATCTGATTTCAAGCCCATACTCGGCCACAAATTCTCTTTCTTTGATAAGAATGAAGGTGATCATTTTTGTGAAATATTGGAGATCAAGCCTGTTACCAAACTTTCCTATTCATGGAAAAAACCAAAAATGCCTTTTGATTCGACAGTTACCTGGACGCTTATTCCGAAAGACGGGGGAACGGACTTACAAATAGTACATAATGGTTTCACGGTCTTGAAAGATTACAACGACCACAACCATGGCTGGGATTATTTAGTAACTAAATTAGTTGAACGCTTAAATTCGGGTAAATAATGGCAACACATACGTTGGATGCCTTTCAGGTAATTGCAGATCCCAGCCGCAGGCAAATGATGCAGCTTTTGTCAAAAGACAGCATGACGATAAATGCGTTGGCTGAAAATTTTGATATGAGCAGGCCTGCCGTTTCAAAGCATATAAAGATCATGTATACTGCCGGGTTTATTTCCATAACCGATATTGGCAGAGAACGCTATTGCACCTTGAAAAAAGATGGCTTTAATGAGCTGCAGGGCTTCATCAACTACTTTGATAAATTCTGGTTAGGCAAACTTAAAAACCTGGAAATATTATTAAACAATAAAACAAACAAAAAATGACAACCGAAAATATAACAACAGCAGCAGTTGCAGCAAGATTCAACGAGTTGGCTCAACAGGAAAAGTGGTTTGACATTCAGGAAGAATTTTTTGCAGATACTATTAAAAGTATCGATCCTGTAAATTCTCCCTATATGGGCTATGCGGAAGGTAAAGTTGCTGTTCGCAAAAAAGGCGAAGGCTTTGTAAAAAAGATCGAGGCATTTCATGGAGCTTATACAACACAACCCGTTGTAGGCGGCAATCATTTTTCGGTAGGACGCGGTATGGACATTACCGTGCAAGGTTTTGGGAGAATACAAATTGACCAGATAATGTTGTATGAAGTAAAAGATGGGAAAATTATAATGGAGCAATTTTTTTATTAGAAATGACTGTATCTATTTGCTGTAAGCCGATGTTAGTTAAACTAGCATCGGCTTTTTTCTTTCATTTAGCGGTGCTCCGTGTTTTTCTATTGCAGAGATAATTGAGAACGGGGTAATAAAATAAATTTGCGTAGTTAAATAGCTACGCATATATTTGTAGTCAAATAGCTACATAATGAATTTAAGACGAGATGTTTTTCAAGCCATAGCAGATCCTACAAGGAGGGCCATATTGGTATTGGTTGCCACGCAATCCATCACAGCCGGCGCCATCGCCGCTAACTTCGATTCCGCAAGGCCAACGGTATCCAAACATTTACAAATACTTACCGAATGTGAATTGTTGAAACAAACACAAACCGGCAGAGAAATTTACTATCATATCAACGCAAAAAAGATGAAAGAAGTAGCCGACTTTATAGAACCCTTCCGCAATATGTGGGATGATAGGTTTAACAAACTGGAAAAAGTAATGAAAAAATATAAAAGCAAATAAGATGGAGCAAAAAACAACAATAGATGCGCCTGAGAACAAACAGGAATTATTTATTACCAGAGAATTTGATCTGCCGGTAGAACTGCTTTTTACAGCTTACATAGAACCGGAAATTGTAGAACAATGGATGGGCACAAAAGTGCTACGGCTCGAAAGCAAAAAGCACGGCAGCTATCAATTTGAAACAACGGATCCTAAAGGAAACAAACATGGCTTCAATGGAACGATACATGAGTTTGTTCCTAACCAAAAGATCACACGCACATTTGAAATGGAGAATACGCCTTTCGGCGTTCAGCTCGAATTTTTAGAATTTGAAAAACTCACTGAGGACACCAGCAGGCTCAATATGCAGGTAGTCTACAGATCAGTTGCCGTTAGGGATCAAATACTACAACTACCTTTTAAGCAAGGAATCAATATGGCACATAACCGGATACAGGACATCGTAAATAAATTAAAATAATACCCCATGACAAAAACAAATAAGATCACCTATTGGATCGCTACAATCTGGTTGGCTTTAGGAATGGTGTCAACTGCAGCAGTACAATTATTAAAAATGAAAACAGGACAAGGCGGAGTAGATAGCATTAACCATTTGGGTTATCCTGTCTATCTGCTGACCATACTGGGTGTATGGAAAGTTTTAGGGGTTGTGGTAGTGCTTATCCCAAAGTTCCCTTTACTAAAAGAATGGGCCTACGCAGGTTTTTTCTTCGCTATGACCGGAGCCATCTTTTCACATATTGCAATGAGTGATTCTATCAAGGAAATATTTCCTTCGTTATTATTATTAATGCTGACTGTTGTATCTTGGTATTTCAGGCCGGCAAATAGAAAACTTATCCTGTTAATCAATAAATAAATAGCCATGAATCCGAAGGTTGATTTTTATTTTGACAAAAACAAAAACTGGCAAAAGGAAATAGAGCAATTACGAAAGATCGTTCTTGATTGCGGACTAGCCGAAGAATTAAAATGGGGTTGTCCTTGTTATTCGTTTGAGAAAACCAATATCGTTTTAATACATGTGTTTAAAGAATATTGTGCCTTGTTGTTTTTTAAAGGAGCTTTATTAAAAGATACCAAACATATCCTGATACAACAAACGGCAAATGTGCAGGCGGCACGCCAGATACGCTTCACCAATAGTAAGGAAATAAATACATTGAAAGCCATCATAAAAGCCTATATCTACGAAGCGATCGAAGTGGAAAAAGCGGGCTTAAAGGTGACGCTGAAAAAGACCACCGAATTCAATATGCCTGAAGAGTTTCAAAAGACATTAAATAAAAATGCTCATCTCAAAAAAGCATTCAACGCTTTAACACCGGGAAGACAAAGAGCCTACCTGTTGTATTTCTCTGCACCCAAACAATCTAAAACCCGTGAGTCGAGGATTGAAAAATCTACGCCTCAAATTCTTGATGGAAAGGGTTTGAATGATTAGTTAAATAAATATTCCGGGCATACAATTAAACACTATTCTTTTCCTGCAAAAAAGCTACATATCTCGCTAACTTTTTCTTCATCGTTTGATTCGACAACGTATAAAAAATCGCCGTTCAAACCCCATTTCGCTGTTGGTAAAACAGGCAATGCATTTGCTTTGGCTATCGCTATCGCATCCTCATAAGAATCGCAAAGCAATGTGGTGATGGTAACCGGCTTATCACTGGCAGATCTGAATTTATACCCACCTTCAATGCGATCAGATAAATGCCAGCTGTGCCAATCAAATGCTATTTCGATCAGGTGCTCTTCGATATTGTTCAAAAAAAACTCCATGCGCTTGGCATTGTTGTGATCAATGTCCAGCCTGATATTATTTTTCATGCTGTATCTTTTTATATTTCGATAAATTCACTAGCAATACGCCCGATAAAATGATCACCAGTGCAGCTATTTGTGTTCCACCGATCATTTCATTATTTAAAATTAATCCTAAAACCATTGCTACTACAGGATTTACATAAGCATACGTACCAACGATCGCAGGTGGCCGAACTTGCAATAACCATATATAAGCGATGTACCCTATCAGTGATCCGAAAGTAATGAGGTAGATCATGGCGTAGATAGAACTCATACTTACGCTACTTACTGTAAAATGAGTTGTCTCACCGGAAATAAAACTTGTTATCAATCCGCCAATACCTGCCGCCATCATTTGTATGCTAGCTAGCATGATCGTACTCCCTTTTGCGCCGGAGTATTTTGAATACAATGATCCCGCGGCCCATACTGCGCTACCGATCAGTAATGCAAAAAAAGCAATGAGCTGCGCCTTATGATAAAAGCTGAAACTTGCTTTACCATTGAACAATAATAATATTCCTGTAAAGCCCACTAATAAACCGGCGAGCGTGAATTTGTCGGAAAAATTTGTTTTCCAGTTTCGCCTATCCAATAGTACAAACCAAAAAGGAACACTCGCAATGACAACAGCGGCTAATCCGGATGGAATAAATTGCTCGCTCCAGATCAATCCGGTAGTGCCACAGAACAACATTAATAATCCGGTGAAGGCACTCTTTGAAAAAGAAACAATGTCCGGCGTTTTTTCTCCCGACAGTAAACAGTAGCTATACAATATAAATCCTGCTGCGAAAAAACGCGTACCTGCCATTAAAAATGGCGGAATGGTTTTAATCGCCAGGGCAATACCAACATAAGTTGACCCCCAAAGTATATAAACGGCTGTAAATGCAGCAATAACGAGTCCTTTCGATGGTTCTTTTGTAGCAGAGGTGTTTTCCAAAATCTTGTTTTATACTATAAATATAAGATATATACTAAGTTCTTATTGTATCAATTTGCTATGATATGATCCCGAAATATTTTTTCACATTTTGTGTAATCGGTTCGATAGCTGCATCCTGTTATAAAATATACTATATGAAAAAGAAAATTTTATTAGCAATTGCTTTGTTTGGTACAGTGACAGCTTTTAGCCAGGCCACTAATTCCTCCACACAAGTTCCCGTTGCAGACAGTCAACAGGTGCCGGTACATAAAGTGAAAGCAATGGAGGAAGTAACTATTAGTTCGGGATATTTTAAACAAAAGATAGGAGGAGTGAACACAGCCGTCACTCACATAAAAGGAAAAAGCCTTCGGAACCTGGCTACTCAGGATGTTGCTACAGCATTGCAGGGCCGTGTTGCAGGATTAGAAGTGATCTCTGCATCCGGCGAACCTGGAGCTCCTGCTCAGATCACGATACGGGGTGTTGCTTCTTTAAGTCAAACGCCACCCTTATATATTGTTGATGGCGTACAACAATTAAATGGATTGAACATGAACATGGCAGATATTGAAAGTATTGACGTATTAAAAGATGCAGCGGCCTGTGCCATTTATGGTTCAAATGCAGCAGGCGGAGTAATTATTATTACGACCAGAAGTGGCGGAGATGATGATGATACTGCTGATCAGTAATTGATACTACTATTTCACCGGTGTCAGTATTCTTTATGATAACTGGCGCCGGTAATATAGCAGGTTGTATGATAATATAAAGTCTAAAAGCTTTTATATTTGTCAGTAGCAAAAATTCGTCAATGCTTTATATCACACAACTGATCTATTTAAAAGAAGGACAAGAAAATATTTTTCATCAATTTGAAGATATTGCTATTCCTATTATAGCAACATACAACGGACAGCTTTTATTAAGAGTAAGGCCCGATAAAAAAGCATTTGTAGAAAATACTATTGAACAGCCCTACGAAATTCATATCATACAATTTCCTTCGGAAGCTGATTTCAACTATTTTATGCAGGATGAAAAGCGCAAACAGTTTTTACATTTGAAAGAGCAATCGATCAAAGAATCTTTTTTAATTAAAGGAACAAAATTGTAAATTCTTTTACATTAAAACGATTTCACGAATTCACCGATGGTAGCAATGGTTGTATCAAGGTCTGCATAAGTCAATGCATTATTGAGGAACCAGCTTTCATAAGCAGACGGTGGTAGATAGATGCCATGCTCCAACATAAAATGAAATAATTTATTAAAGCGCGGAATATCAGCTTTAGCGGCACTCTCAAAATCAACGATATCATGATCGCAAAAATGCAGACTGATCATGCTGCCTGATCTGTTAATTCTAAAGGTGGTAAAGCCAAGTGCGGCAAATTCTTTACGAATACCTGTTTCAATATATTCTGTTTTATCAGCCAGCTCTTTGTAGATACGCGGATTGTCTTTCAATTCTTTTAATGTAGTATAGCCGGCGATCATTGCTAAAGGATTACCGCTTAATGTGCCCGCCTGGTAAACATTTCCCAAAGGGGCAATATGTTGCATGATCTCTTTTCTGCCGCCAAAAGCCCCGACAGGCAAACCTCCGCCAATTACTTTGCCGTAGGTTACCAGGTCGGCTTTGATATGCAATTTTTCCTGTGCACCACCTGGCGCTAACCTGAAGCCGGTCATCACTTCATCAAAA
Source organism: Ferruginibacter sp. (assembly GCA_035485735.1). Lineage (GTDB taxonomy): Bacteria > Bacteroidota > Bacteroidia > Chitinophagales > Chitinophagaceae > Ferruginibacter. The sequence goes on along the minus strand of DATHNS010000022.1, from coordinate 3,860 downwards.
ATAAATACAATGCCTTCCTGATCACATAATTTTCTCAGGCCTTCCAAAAACCCCGGAGCCGGTAAAATGCAACCCATATTTCCTGCAACCGGCTCTATGATAATAGCAGCGATCTCATTTTTATTTTCACTGACCAGTTTTTTTACTTCTTCTAAATTATTATAAGCGGCAACTAATGTATCCTGCGCAACACCTGCTGTGATGCCCGGTACCGTTTGAATATTCAAGGTGGCCATACCACTGCCAGCTTTTACTAAAAAAGGATCTGCATGGCCATGATAGTTACCATCAAACTTGATGATCTTATTGCGTTTTGTATAGCCTCTTGCCAAACGGACAGTGCTCATGCAGGCTTCTGTGCCACTGCTTACCATTCTTATCATATCAACATTCGGCACCATGCTTATGATGAGTTCAGCCATATCAATTTCCAATGCTGTTGGTGCACCGAATGAAGTGGAGAGATATGCTTTTTCCTGTATCGCTTTTACAACGGGTTCGTAAGCATGGCCCAATATCATTGGCCCCCATGATGCGATGTAGTCGATATATTTATTTCCATCGGCGTCATACAAATAAGCGCCCTTTGCTTTTTCAATAAAAATGGGAGTGCCGCCAACACTTTTAAACGCCCGTACCGGAGAGTTTACGCCACCGGGAATTGATTGTTGTGCACGGGAAAATAATTGCTGACTTTTAGTAGACTGATAATTCATAACGTAAAATTCGAATTCAAAATTAGCTGTTTTTTGATTCTTTAGGTATGATATGTTTTCTGTACTTTAGTATCCTCTTAAATTTACAAACGATGTTAAGCCAATCAATAAAAGCAAAACAATTTACAGCTGTTATAGGATTTCTGGTAGGTTGTTTTGCGTTGCTGTTTCAATTATACCTGATCATTCAAAACCGTACAACAGGCGTAACCGAAACAGTGATCAGGTACTTCAGTTTTTTTACGATACTGTGCAATATCCTTACTGTTATTTGTTTTTATTCCATCATAGGAAATCCCCAACCGGGTGCAACAAAATTTTTTGTCAATCCTAAAACGATAACAGCCATTACGGTGTATATGTTTATTGTTGGGTTGATCTATAATACAATGCTTCGTTTTCTTTGGTCGCCACAAGGATACCAACTATTGGTTGATGAATTACTACATGTTGTAATGCCTTTATTGCTATTCATCTACTGGTTAACATTCACAGAAAAAAATACGCTGGAATGGAAAAATATTTTCTCCTGGTTAATTTTTCCGTTTATTTATTGTTTGTATACTTTGGTAAGAGGGGAGATAGTTCATTTTTATCCTTATCCTTTTATGGATGTCAATGCATTTGGCTATGGTACTGTACTAATCAATTGTAGTTATGTATTGATCGCACTTTTAGTAGTGTCTACTTTATTTGTAGCGATCGCTAAAGTACTCACGAAAATAACAATGGAAAAGCTGACTACCTGAATATCACCATGCCAATTTGTTTGGTCAGCTCTATCTCCATTTGTTTAAGATGCTGGTGGGTTTGTAGTAATACCAATTGCTCTTCGTCGGTATGGGCTTTTTCAAGATCACGTTGATTTTCGTCTATCAGTCTTTTTATCTTTCTTAGTTTAAGATAATTAAGTGTGGAATACACTTCGTCTTTATATAATTCTTCCCTGGTATGTATTTTGCCTTCGTATACACGGCTCCAGTTATGGCTTATTTCTTCATTGAAGTTCATGATGCTTAATACCAATGAACTCATGGTAAGGTCTTCGTGATACAAAAAAGTTTTAGGCGTTGGCTCCAATCCTGCATTGTACCAGGCTTTGTAGGTATTCAAAATACTGATCAGGCTTTTATTATCGATCAGTTCTTCTAATTGATTGGCTTCTATTTCAGCAAAAACATGATCCGCAACTTTTTGTTCTTCGTTCCATTCGTTTAATCCAAATTCCAATATGCTGCGCACCATGGCTCTTTCATATTGTTCATCTTTGTTGAGTAATGACAGCGCATCGTCATCTATTTCAAAAGGTTCTTCGCTTTTTAAAAAGGCATCGCTGGCATTTTCTCTGCCAATGCGGTTTTCTTCTTTGGTGATCTTATCACGCAAAAATTTATTGACCAATGCATGCAAACCGCTTTCTTCGATCTTCAATACTTCAGCAGCCTGTTTAATATAGTCCTGCTGTTTAGTAAAATCTTCTGTTTTATTTATTTTGGAAATAGTTTCAGCGATCTGGTTGACTACAGCTGACTTTTTCGTGGTATCATTACCAGCATCCTTTAAAGAATTTTCTAATTGAAACAGAATAAAATCTTTTTTATTCGCAGCAATGAAATCTACAAAAGCGGCAGCACCCACTTTATTTACATAACTATCCGGATCTTCCTTATCAGGAATTAATACCAGCTTTACATTCAGGCTTTCTTCCAATGCAAGGTCCAAACCTCTTAGCGCGGCTTTGATACCGGCACCATCACCATCATAAATAATAGTGAGGTTATTGGTGAATTTTTTTATCAATCGTAACTGGTCAGGCGTAAGCGATGTACCACCGCTCGCTACAACATTTTCAATACCCGCCTGGTGCAATGAGACAACATCCGTATAACCTTCTACTAATAAACATTCATTCGCCTTATCAATAGCCTGACGGGCAAAATAACTACCGTAAAGCACTTTACTTTTTACATAAATTTCATTTTCCGGGGTATTGATATACTTAGGCGCCTTGTCATTTGTTTTTAAGATACGTGCGCCGAAGCCCAACACTTTTCCGCTTTGGTTATGGATGGGGAAGATGATGCGGCCGCGGTAATTATCCTGTGGCCGCTCATCTCTTACGGTAACCAGGCCACTTTTTTGCAGCAGTTCCAAATTGTACTGGGCAGCTATGGCGGCTTTTGTAAAACTATCTCTTGCTTCGGGATTAAAACCCAGTTGAAATTTACGGATGATCTCTTCCCTGAAACCTCTTTCTTTTAAATAACTCAATCCGATATCACGGCCTTCTTCAGTATTCAATAAAACATTACTAAAAAACTGCTGTGCAAAATTGTTGATGATGTATAAGCTGTCTGCCGATTGTTGCTGTAGTTTCTGTTCCGGGGTCGTTTCGGTTTCTTCTATCTCAACATTGTATTTTTGCGCCAGCCATCTTAGCGCTTCAACGTAACTGTATTTTTCGTGCTCCATTAAAAAGCCGATACTATTACCACTACGGCCACAACCAAAACACTTGTATATTTCTTTGACCGGCGAAACGGTAAAAGAAGGTGATTTTTCGTTGTGGAACGGACAATTTCCGATATAATTGGCGCCTCTTTTCTTCAATTTCACAAAAGAGCCCACTATATCGATGATATCGATACGGCTGAGGATCTGCTGTATGGTATTTTGTGAGATCAAGCGTTTTTTACCTGTTTATTTAAGCAAATGTACCAAACCATTTAAGATTTAAAATTTGATAGTTTAAATATATATTTACGCTACGATTTATGAATTTTTAGCTTGTTTTTTGGTAAAATCACCTACAAACTAATACCTTTAACGATAAATTTACTTGAAATGAAGAAAATAATTGTCTTGTTATGTTTAGTGTTTGCAAGCACTTTAAGTTTTGCACAAACTCTTGATGAAGTAAAGGGAATGATGAATGGAGAATGGGATCCTGCCCAGGCCAAAGACGCCATAGATAAATATTTAAGCAATCCTAAAAATGCCAAAGATGCCGACGCTTATTTTTATAAAGCGACAATTTATAATAAATACAGCAAAGATCCTGAATTGAAAAGTGACTGTCCTGATTGTAAAGTGCAGGCATTTGAAGCCTTAAAGAAATGCAAAGAACTTGATAAAAAGAATACA
>DATHNS010000021.1:0-59041 GCA_035485735.1 Ferruginibacter sp. | reverse complement strand
AAATGGAGCTTTATCGCTAAGCCCGAAGGTATCCCGCGTCACTTAGTTTGTAACGCTGATGAAAGTGAGCCCGGAACTTTTAAGGACAGGTATTTAATGGAATTCATTCCGCATTTATTGATCGAAGGAATGATCGTCTCTTCGTTCGCGTTAGGTAGCAATGCGAGCTATATTTATATCCGTGGTGAATATGCATGGGTAGCAGACATTTTAGAAAATGCGATTGCAGAAGCCAGACAAAACGGTTGGTTAGGAAAAAATATACAAGGTTCAGGTTTTGATTGTGAAATGTATGTTCATCGTGGTGCAGGGGCTTATATCTGCGGCGAAGAAACAGCATTGATCGAAAGCTTAGAAGGTAAAAGGGGTAACCCAAGGATCAAGCCTCCGTTCCCGGCGATCAAAGGTGCATGGGAAAGGCCAACAGTGGTTAACAACGTTGAAACATTAGCAGCAGTTGTTCCGATCATGAATATTGGGGGTGAAGAATATGCAAAGATTGGTGTTGGAAAAAGTACCGGGACTAAATTAATTTCTGCCTGCGGAAATATTAATAAACCGGGTATCTACGAGATCGATATGACCATCTCTGTGGAAGAATTTATTTTCAGCGATGAATATTGTGGTGGTATCCCAAATGGTAAAAAATTAAAAGCATGTATTCCTGGTGGATCATCAGTTCCTATCTTACCGCAAAATCTTTTGCTGACAACAGCCAAAGGTGAAAAGCGTATGATGAATTATGAAAGCTTAAGTGATGGAGGTTTTGCAACAGGTTCGATGATGGGTAGCGGCGGATTTATTGTGTTGGATGAAGACCAATGTGTTGTTCGTCATACAATGACATTAGCGCGTTTCTATCATCATGAAAGTTGCGGGCAATGTTCTCCATGCCGCGAAGGAACAGGCTGGATGGAAAGAGTTTTAAAAAATATCGAAACAGGAAAAGGGAAAATGAGCGATATCGATCTGCTTTGGGATATACAACGCAAGATCGAAGGAAATACTATTTGTCCGTTAGGTGACGCAGCAGCATGGCCAATTGCAGCGGCGATCAGGCATTTCCGTGATGAGTTCGAATGGCATATCAACAATCCTGAAGAAGCACAAAGAAGAAATTACGGAATGGCGCATTATGCTGATCCCATCCATGTGCCAACACCACCAGTAACAGCATAAGAAAAAAGAACATATTAATAATATGGCAGACGAAGTAAAACAAGCGCCGGCAAATTTTAAAGTAACCATCGATAATATTACTATCGAGGTTGCTCCAGGTACAACCATATTGACGGCTGCTCGAGAAGTTGGTGGCGATGTTGCACCTCCTGCAATGTGCTTCTATAGTAAGCTGCAGGGTAGCGGCGGTAAATGCCGTACATGCCTTGTTGAGGTTGCTGCAGGTTCAACTGCTGATCCAAGGCCAATGCCTAAATTGGTGGCCAGCTGCAGAACAACTGTAATGGATGGTATGATCGTAAAAAATATTACGAGCGATAAAGTAAAAGATGCAAGAGCGGGGGTGGTAGAATTTTTATTGTTGAACCATCCGTTAGATTGTCCTATTTGTGATCAGGCTGGCGAATGTCATTTGCAGGATCTTGGCTACGAACATGGTAAAGAAGGAACGCGCTACGAATTTCCAAGAAGAACATTTGAAAAAGAAGATATCGGTCCTTACATACAATTGCATATGACGCGTTGCATTCTTTGCTATCGTTGTACCTATGTGGCGGATCAGTTAACTGATAAACGTGTGCATGGTATTTTAGACAGAGGCGAGCACGCAGAAATTTCTACTTACATTTCTAAAGCGATCGAAAACGAGTTCAGCGGTAACATGATTGATGTTTGTCCGGTTGGCGCTTTGACAGATAAAACATTCCGTTTCAAAAATCGTGTTTGGTTCACTAAACCGGTTGATGCACATCGCAATTGCGAAAATCCAAAATGTTGTGGCAAAGTAACATTGTGGTTGCGTGGTGAAGAAGTGTTTCGCGTAACAGCAAGAAAAGACCAATGGGGTGAAGTACAAAGCTTTGATGGCAAACCGGGTTGGATCTGCAACACTTGTCGCTTTGATAAAAAAGAAACCAAAGACTGGACGATCGAAGGACCAACATTAATTAATCGCCATTCTGTAATAGCGCAAGGGCATTATGTTGGCGTTGTTAAACCAAAAGAAACGCTTCAGGAAGTTATGGGCGGCAGAGAGCCACTATTATTAATGGATATTCATGATGTAAGCGAAGTAAATAAATTAAATATCGATCTAAGCAAAATAAATGGTCCTGCCCATAGCAACGACTTTAATAAATAAGTAATAAGTCAAAACCCATAAGTTGAAGAGAAAATAATTTTTTGGTTTTCACTTTTGAATTTTGACTTTATTAAAAAGAACAATAAAATTAATTATGTTTTTATCAATTGATACGGCGGTTATAGTTGAAAAGCTTGCATTGGTAGTTGTAGTGGTTGTTGCATCTTTGGTCATTGCGATGTATTCAACATATGCTGAACGTAAAGTAGCAGCTATATTGCAGGATAGGGTTGGCCCTAATCGTGCCGGCCCGTTCGGTATTTTACAGCCGCTGGCAGATGGATTGAAATTGTTTTTTAAAGAAGAGATCATCCCTAATTTTTCGAACAAGTTCTTATTTATATTAGGGCCGAGTCTGGCTATGTTAACGGCAATGATGACGGGAGCTGTTATTCCCTGGGGAGATAAGATACATATTTTAGGAAGAGATTTTTCTTTGCAAATAGCAGATATCAATATCGGTATTTTATATGTTTTTGGTGTGGTGAGCTTAGGTGTTTACGGTATCATGATCGGTAGCTGGGCAAGTAACAATAAATTTTCTTTGATGGGTGGGTTACGCGCTGCCTCACAAATTATCAGTTACGAATTGGCTATGGGTATTTCATTGATCGCATTGTTAATGGTAACAGGCTCTATGAGTTTAAAGACAATGGTGGTAGAGCAACAGGCACATTGGTACAGCTGGAATATTGTAAAGCAGCCTTTAGGTTTCCTGATATTTTTGATCTGTGCTTTTGCAGAATGTAACAGAACACCATTCGATCTGGCAGAAGCAGAAAGTGAATTGGTGGGTGGTTATCATACGGAGTATTCATCAATGAAACTCGGCTTTTATTTATTTGCAGAGTATATCAATATGTTCATTAGCAGTACCATTATGATCTGCTTGTTTTTTGGCGGCTATGATATTCCTTTTGTAAATGATGCGGCATTGGCTTTAAAAACGGGAACAAATTGGATGGCGTTAATTCATTTAGTGGTGTTGCTGATAAAAGTGGTATGCTTCTTATTCTTTTTCATGTGGGTTCGTTGGACAATTCCAAGATTCCGTTATGATCAGTTAATGAATTTGGGCTGGAAGATATTGATACCGCTGGCGTTATTTAATATGTTGGTAACGGGAGCGATCATTCTGTTGCAACAAAATCACTGGCATTTCTAACATAAAAAATATATTTGCGCAACTTTTATGGTTGTGGCAGATACAAAAATAATATGCAAGCATTAACAAACAGGGTTCAACAAGTAGAACGTAAGAAGCTAACCTTTATGGAAAGCCTGTACCTGCCTGCGGTTATCAAGGGCATGTTCATTACGTTCAGTCATATTTTTAAGAAAACACCCACCATCAGCTATCCTGAAAAAACACGTCCGTTCAGTCCGGTATTCCGTGGCTTGCATGTGTTGAACAGAGATGAGGAAGGCCGTGAAAATTGCACAGCCTGCGGATTATGCGCAGTTGCCTGTCCGGCTGAAGCCATCACCATGGAAGCGGCTGAAAGAAAAGTTGGCGAAGAAGGATTATACCGCGAAGAAAAATATGCAGCAAGATATGAGATCAATATGTTACGTTGCATTTTCTGTGGTTTGTGCGAAGAAGCTTGTCCGAAAGATGCTATTTATTTAAGTGAAACATTTGCACCGGCAAATTTCCAACGCAAAGGTTTTATTTATGGTAAACCGGATCTTTTAATTCCCAATCCTGTAACAGAACCGGAAGCCTATGCAAAAGCAAAAGGTGGAAGGGTATCAGGCAATAAATACTAACTAACAAATAAGACTAATCAACTTTTTTAAATGAGCATTACACAAATTCTATTCTGGTTTTTAAGTTTGTTAGCGGTTGGTTCTGCGGCGATGGTTGTTGTGAGTAAAAATCCGGTACACAGTATCTTATTCCTGATCGTTACCTTCTTTGCTATTTCTGGTCATTATATTTTATTGAATGCGCAATTCATTGCGATCGTAAATATCATTGTATATGCAGGCGCCATTATGGTGCTGTTTTTATTTGTGGTGATGCTGATGAATTTAAACGCAGAATCTGAGCCACAAAAAAACAGGCTGATGTTGTTCATCGGAACAATTGCGGGCGCCAGCTTAATGTTGGTATTAGTCGCAGCATTGAAACAAACCGATGCAAGTTCAAAAATGGTTCAAATGGGTTCGGGTGATGTTGGTTTGATAGAGCAATTAGGCAAAACATTATTTACCAATTACGTTTTTCCATTCGAGATAAGCAGTGTGTTGTTTTTAAGCGCAATGATCGGAGCCGTAGTTATTTCAAAAAAAGAAGATTAATTTTTTATGCCAATATATAATTACATAGTACTAGCAATCATCCTTTTTTGTATTGGAGTGATAGGCGTATTAACACGTCGCAATGCGATCATTATTTTTATGTGTGTTGAGTTGATGCTGAATTCAGTGAACCTGTTATTGGTAGCATTTTCTAAAATGCACAATGTGGAATTTGCCGTAATCAATCCAACATTGGCAAGTGATGCACAGATATTTGTATTCTTTATTATGGTAGTGGCCGCAGCAGAAGTAACTGTTGGATTGGCCATCATCGTAATGTTGTATAGAAATACGCATTCGGTAGACGTTAATTTTTTAAATAGATTAAAGAACTGATGAGCTGATCTCCAACGATCAATTCATCTCTTAACCAATTATGAACAATACTTTACAACTAGTTTGGCTGATCCCTTTTTTGCCATTAGTCGGATTTTTAATTAATGGATTAGGACGTAAGCATTTATCAAAAGCCCTTGTCGGACTTATTGGTAGTGGCGTTATTTTAGCTTCTTTTTTGATCAGCGTATTTGTTTTCTTTCAGGTAAAGAGTGGCAATACAGCGATTATTACCTTCTTTAAATTTATAGATACGGATGCGCTTCATATCAATTTTGCTTTTCAGATCGATCAGTTGTCTTCTTTATTTTTATTGATCATTACTGGTATCGGTTTTTTGATCCATGTATATTCCACATCATACATGCATGATGAAGAGCCGAAAAACTTCGCAAAATTTTTCTCTTATTTAAATCTATTCGTTTTCTCGATGTTGCTATTGGTAATGGGCGCTAATTACATTATCATGTTCATCGGTTGGGAAGGTGTTGGATTGTGTTCTTATTTATTGATCGGATTTTGGTTCACCAATAATGATTATACGGATGCTGCTAAAAAAGCATTCATCATGAACCGTATCGGTGATCTTGGATTTTTGTTAGCCGTGTTTTGGTTACTGGCAAGGATCGGAACAGTAAACTATGCGGATGTTTTTTCTGCAGTAAATATTGCGAAGCTTTCCGCTACAGATATTACCGGCATCACGCTATTGCTTTTTGTAGGAGCTACCGGTAAAAGCGCACAGATACCATTATACACCTGGCTACCGGATGCGATGGCGGGGCCAACGCCTGTGAGTGCATTGATACATGCTGCAACAATGGTAACTGCAGGTATCTACATGATCGCGCGTAGCAATATTTTATTTACAATGGCACCTTTCACACAATCGATCATTACGATCATTGGTTTGGCAACAGCAGTTCTTGCAGCAACGATCGCGTTAAAACAAAATGATATTAAAAAAGTATTGGCTTACTCAACCGTTAGCCAGTTAGGGTATATGTTTGTTGGTCTGGGCGTTGGCGCTTACACAGGCGCTGTATTCCATGTGATGACGCATGCCTTCTTCAAAGCATTATTGTTCTTAGGTGCCGGTAGCGTTATTCATGCAATGGGTGGCGAACAGGATATGCGCAATATGGGCGGATTAAAAAAATACATGAGCGTTACGCACCTTACTTTTTTGTTAGGTTGTTTAGCGATCGCAGGTATGCCACCATTTGCAGGATTCTTTTCTAAAGATGAAATTCTGGGTGCAGCCTTTGCAAAAAATCCTATCTACTGGATCGTTGGCGTATTGACCGCATTCATGACAGCATTTTATATGTTCCGTTTATATGCCATGACCTTCCTTGGAAAATTCAGGGGCACACATGATCAGGAACATCACTTGCATGAAAGTCCTGCTGCTATCACTTTTCCTTTGATCACGTTAGCGGTACTTGCAGTTATTGGTGGATGGATCAATATACCGCAAGTGTTCATGAATAACGGAGATAAATTAGAACAATTCTTATCGCCAATATTTGCCGGTAGTTATGCGCTTATTGCTAAAAGAGAATTAGCCCCAACAACGGATTATACATTGATGGCAATTTCTGTATTAGGCGCATTGGCTGCTTTAATATACGCGATCAACAAATTCAGCAAATACGAAAAAGTTACTGTTGAAGAAACCGGCTTAGGCAAAGTGTTAGAAAATAAATGGTACGTTGATGAATTATACGATGCTATCATTGTTAAGCCGGTAAAGAAGTTATCGAGATTCTTAAACGACGTAGTAGAAAAAAGCGGTATCGATGGTTTTGTAAACGGAGTAGGCAAAAGCGTTAATTACGGAAGCAGGCAGATACGTTTATTACAAAGCGGGCAAGTAGGTAATTATGTATTGCTGATGGTTATAGGTATTTTGATTTTATTTATCATTCAATTGTTTTTCTAAGAATATATGAACCCTGCAAATATTTGGATAACGTTTCCTGAACTACTGATCTGGTTTCCGCTGTTAACGGGAGTGATCACTTTATTTATAAAGAACAATAAAGGTGTGAAGGCATGGACCCTTGTATCAACAGTCATTACTTTATTACTGTCACTGACAAGCATTTATTTTTCTTCACAGAAATATTTTTTATTAAATAATGTGAGCTATTATTGGCTCGAATATATTGGTGCAAGTTTTTCTGTAGGATTGGATGGAATGGCGAGGATACTAACACTGCTTACAGCTGTTTCTTTCCCGATCATATTTATCGCTACGTATAAAAATGAATACAAGAATTCTAATGTCTATTATGCATTGATGTTGTTGACGCAGGCAGGATTAATGGGTGTTTTTGTTGCAACGGACGCATTGGTATTTTATTTCTTCTGGGAGTTAGCATTGATACCGGTGTATTTTTTATGTAGCCGCTGGGGTGGAGAAAAAAGAATACAAGCTACTTTTAAATTCTTTGTCTATACTTTCTTGGGTTCATTATTGATGTTGATCGGTATCATTTGCGTGTACCAACATACCGGTGCAACAGATTATTCTGCTCATTCATTTGCCATACAGGCTTTTTACAGGGTAAAACTTTCCGTAGTTGAACAGAACTGTATATTTTGGTTATTCTTTATTGCATTCGCTATCAAGATGCCGATATTTCCGTTTCATACCTGGCAGCCCGATGCATATGAGCAATCTCCTACATCAACAACCATGGTACTGAGTGGTATAATGGTGAAGATGGGATTGTATGGAGCGCTTCGTTGGTTATTACCGATCTTTCCGGCAGCTAGTATAAAATTTAGTTCTATTATCATATTCCTTTCCGTTGCCGGGATGATCTATGCAAGTTGTATCGCTATCGTACAAGACGACCTGAAACGCTTTGCGGCTTATTCTTCTATTGCCCATATCGGTTTAATGTGTGCCGCTATTTTTTCTCATACGGAAATAGGTATGGAGGGTGTGATGATACAAATGTTTTCGCATGGTATCAATATCATTGCCTTGTGGATCGTGATTGACCTGATAGAAAAACAAACCGGTGTAAGAAAAATATCGCAGCTGAGCGGCGTGGCACACCAGATGCCCGTTTTAACGATCTTATTGGTGGTGATCGCTTTTGCAAATATCGCATTGCCATTGACCAATGCTTTTGTAGGAGAATTCATGATGTTCAGCGGACTTTTCAAATTTAGCATGTGGTATGCTGCTGTTGCAGGATTGAGCATTATCCTTGCAGCCGTGTATACATTAAATATGGTTCAGAAAGTATTTTACGGAGTAACCAATTCTTTGACAGCAACGATCAAAGAAATTTCATGGAACGAAAAATTGATATTGAGCGTAATAGTAATATTGGTAATAGCTACAGGTGTTTTTCCACAGCCATTATTTGATCTTACAAAAGATACAGTAGCAGCATTAGTAACAACATTTAAGTAACAACACAGGGGCATGAACGCAATTATATTAACAGCAATTTGGGGTATTGTAATGATGTTTGGTGGGGTATTTATGAAAAGTAAAACCGCACCAAAATATTGGGCTATGGCCGGATTGGCCGTGATCCTTATTGCCAATAGTTTTGAATTGTATTATGGCAAACCATTTTATGTAGGGATAGGAGATGATTCTTTTCTTACGATCGATGTGAAAAATATGATTCACCTCAATAGCTTTAACCTTACTTTTATTGGAGTGGCCTTGTCTTGTACCTTATTATTCTTTTTGTTAAGCGGCAGGGATTTTGAAAAAGTCGGTTCAAGTGTTTCGGAATATTTTGCATTGATATTTTTTATTTTATGTGGCGTTTGTCTTGTTGCCACTTTTAATACCCTGTTGATATTGTTCATTGGCATCGAGATCATGTCTATCCCTTTATACATACTAACAGGAAGTGATAAACGCAATTTGAAAAGTAATGAGGCGGCATTGAAATATTTTTTAATGGGTGCTTTTTCCACGGGTATCATGTTAATGGGTATTGCACTCGTATATGGCGGCAACAGTACCGGCTCTTTTTATATCGATAATATCAATTTAGGATTGGGCAAATTACCTGTATTGATAGCGGCCGGCCTGGTATTATTAATGATCTCAATGTCGTTTAAAGTATCAGCCGCACCATTTCATTTTTGGACACCCGATGTATATGATGGGGCACCAACAGTTTTCACTTCTTTCATGTCAACCATAGTGAAAGCGGCAAGTTTTGTAGCCTTCATTCGTTTATTCGATAATGCTTTCGGTAAAATGCACGGACAATGGCAATTGCTGATCACGATCATCACCGCAGCTACTTTATTAATAGGAAACCTTACAGCTGTATTTCAGCAAAGTGTAAAACGAATGCTGGCATACTCAAGTATAGCACAAGCAGGTTTTATGTTGCTGGCGCTGTTTGCGCTGAATCAGACGGCAAAAGAAGGTTTGATCTTATATACCGCAGCCTATAGCCTAGCCACTATCGGCATCTTCGCCATCTTAATAAAAATGAGCGATTACACAATAGATGGTTTTAACGGATTGGCTAAAGAACAGCCTGTGCTGGCCGTTACAGCAACTATTTTTCTTTTATCATTAACAGGTATTCCATTGACAGCGGGCTTTCAAAGTAAATTTTACATGTTGATCGCCGCTGTACAAAATGGCCATAGCATCTGGTTGGTAATTTTTGCCGTGTTCTGTGCTGCGATCAGCGCCTACTATTATTTCAAAATAATTCAGGCGATGTTTTTTAAAGAAAGCAGTGTTACAGTAACACACGAGTGGGATGTTACACCTGCCTTTAAAGTATTATTAATTATCACTGCCGTTTTAATAATTGTATTAGGATTGTACCCAAGCTTATTGACACAGTGGTTATATTATGCTGCCTAGTCATTATCAATGACTAAAAAATACAAACATGGTAATCGAATCTAAGTTATCTGAACGGGATTTTATCAATGCTACTTTTGTTTTGTTGTACAGTAAACGCTATATAAAAATAACAATTGCGGTATTCGTATTAATTTTTTTAGTAAATATTGCAGGATTAATTTTTAATCCTGTCTCTTCTTCTTATTGGCAATTATTTGTTTTAGTGGGAGTACTATTTGTTAGGCCTATAATCATCTACATCAATGTAAAGAGGAGTTTTGCTTCCAATAAAAGAAGCGGAGAGTTAGTTATCTATACTTTTGGTAATGATTATTTATCTATAAAGGGTGAGTCTTTTAGTACTGAATTAAGCTGGGACAAAATTTATAAAGTAACTCAAAGTAAAAATTGGGTATTCATTTGGCAAAATAAAGGTTTCGCCAATATACTATCAAAGCAGGACATTTGGGAAGAGCAGATAGATCAGTTAAAAGTCATACTGCAGCATCACAAGGTGAAAAATACTTTATAGCTACAGCTATTAAGCCTTTCCAGTAATTATAAATTACAGCATCAATTATTCTATATTCTTTCTGTCTTACATTTAGACAATGAAAACGGTCGATTCCATTGCATTATCATACCAAACGATTAAAAGTAACCGGCTTCGTACAGCCATTACTATCGTAATTATTGCATTGGGTATAATGGCACTAATAGCTATTATTACCGCCGTACAAGCTGTTAATGAAAGCCTCTCCGAAAGTTTTTCTACCATGGGCGCTAATGCATTCAGCATTCGCTATAAGGAGCGTAATATCCACATTGGTGGTGGCCCTAACCGTGATGATGTAAAAGTTACCACGCGAAATTCATTAAAGGAAAAACTCTCCAGCAGTGGCCGCATCATCAGTTATGAAGAAGCAAAAGCATTTAAAGACCAGTTCAGTTTTCCTGCTCAAGTGGGCATTTCCCTGAATGGCCCCGCGGGTATCATTGTTGATAATGGCGTTAAAAGGACTAATCCTGACGTGAGGATCCTGGGTGGGGATGAAAATTATCTTTCCATTAGCGGATATGAAATTGAATACGGCAGAAATTTTAGTCAGGGCGATGTAGAAAGCGGTACCAATGTCTGTATCATTGGTAATGTAGTGGCACAAAAATTATACGGTGATAATGCTGAAAAGGCAATGGGACAGATCATTACGGTCGACAATAATAAATATAGGGTGATCGGCATCTTAAAAGATAAAGGTTCCAGTGCATTTTTAAATGCCGATAAAGTAGTAGTGACCACTGTAAATAGTATCAGGCGGGTATATGGCTCAGGCGGTAATTCTTATACTATTGCGGTAATGGTAACCGATTTTAATCTTATGGATGCAGCTGTGGGAGAGGCTACCGGAACTTTTCGCCCCATTCGCAAACTGGATATAAAAGAAGCGGATAATTTTTATATTGATAAAAGCGATAGCATCGTATCCGCATTTATGGCCAACCTCGTTTTCCTGAAATATGCAACACTTGCCATTGCCTTGATAACATTGATCGGCGCCGCTATCGGGTTAATGAATATCATGCTGGTTGCGGTAAATGAACGCACAAAAGAGATAGGGCTGATCAAAGCGCTGGGTGGTAAATCAAATGAAATAAAAGCCCAGTTTTTATGGGAATCTATTTTGATCAGTTTGTTTGGCGCCCTTGCGGGGATCCTGGCGGGTGTATTGTTAGGAAATTCAGTTGCGCTGGCACTGCAGACAGCTTTTATAATTCCCTGGTTATGGGTAATTATAGGCATATTTGTCTGCTCGTTGGTTGGCTTGTTAGCCGGGCTTTACCCGGCCTATAAAGCCGCTAAACTGGACCCGATCGTAGCCTTGCGGTATGAGTGATCTTTAGGCGTATTTTGTATAGTCTACTTATTTGGTAGACTATTTATCCTATCGTTTTGTTAAACTATTTAGCAATTTAAGTTCTGGATGAACGGTAAATGGGTATAAAAAGCTTGTCAGTCGTTGATTATACCAATTATTCTATTAAATTGCAAGGCTATTAAAAATTGATGAAATAAGGGGAATTTCATTGTTGAAATACAATTTTTCAGTAGAATTGTACTTTCAAATATATTAACCAACAAAAATTATAATTTCACTAATTAAAAATTGAATGTCATGGCAGAAGTTAGACCGGTAACGTCAGTACAAGCGAATAAATCAAGTAATTCTATTTCATGGGTTGCACCATTGGTATGTGTGATCGTGGGGTATGTGATCTGGAGATATTTTTTAGGCAACGCATCAAATTTTGCAGTTGCAGGAGAAGGTTGGTTTTGGCCTGATCGTGATCAGCCAATCAGTAATTTATACAAAATGTACCAGGGTGGTATCATCGTACCTATATTGATCGGTGCGCTTTTAACCGTTATCACATTTATCATCGAAAGATTTTTAACGATCACTAAAGCAAATGGTTCTGGCAACAATGCAGAATTCATCCGCAAAGTGCAATACAATTTGGCTAACAAAAATGTAGATGCTGCTATTGCTGAATGCGATAAACAAAAAGGTTCTGTAGGTAATGTGATGAAAGCCGGCTTACACAAGTACAAAGAAATGATCAGCAATACTGAATTGTCCAGCGATCAAAAAGTACTGGCTATTCAAAAAGAAGTGGAAGAAGCTACCTCTTTAGAATTACCAATGCTTGAAAAGAACCTTGTATTCTTATCTACCATCGCTTCTGTTGCAACCTTAATGGGACTTTTAGGAACGGTTATGGGTATGATACGTTCCTTCTCTTCACTGGGTGAAGGTGATGGCGGTAGTGGTGCTGCGAGCCATTTGTCTCAGGGTATTTCTGAAGCATTATACAATACGGCATTGGGTATCGGTACATCTGCCGTAGCTATTATTTTCTATAATATTTTCACTACCAAAATTGATGCAATCACTTACGGTATTGATGAATCAGGCTTTACATTAACACAAAGTTTCGCTTCTCTATACAAATAATTGTATGGAAGAATGGAGAAATTGCATCTTAGTGTAAACAAATAAATTTTTAATAAATGCCTAGAGCCAAAATACCGCGCAAAAGCACTAACGTAGACATGACGGCTATGTGTGATGTGGCGTTCCTGTTATTGTCTTTTTTTATATTGGCAACCAAACAAAAACCACCTGAAGTAATGCAGATAAATACCCCTTCATCGGTTTCTACCAAAGTAGCAAAGTCCGACGCAGTATTAATCACGCTTACAAAGGATGGTAAAGTATACCTGTCAATAGGAGATAATGCACATAAAAAAGATGTTATCGAAGGGATCAACAGAACACAAAATCTGAATTTAACAGCTGATGAACTTGCTAAATTAGAAAAGCAGGATTTCATAGGTGAGCCATTCAATAAGTTAAAAAGTTCTCTCGATTTGGCGACGCCCATGCCTGCGATACAGATGGAAGGAATACCTACCGATAGTACCAATAACGAATTAGCGGATTGGGTGGCCAGCGTATCTGATGCTTACAGGGGAGAAAGCATGGATCAGCTTAATTTATTGGTAAAAGGTGATAATGAAGCATTGTATCCTTTCTTTAAAAACATCAAAAGTGCCTTTACGAGGAATGAGATATATAAGTTTAAGGTAGTGACCAACGCAGAAGGTATTCCTTCTGGTTCTGAATTAGCATTGCATCCGCCAACAAACCAATAATAATATTAACCGCTTGTTTAGTAATTGTAGACAAGAAAAAATAGTACTGAAATGGCAGAATTAGATACTTCGTCGGGCGGTGGTCATAAAAAGGGACCCGGCGTTAAAAAAAGCCCGAAAAAATCGACAAGAGTTGATCTTACGCCGATGGTTGATCTGGGATTTCTTCTCATCACATTCTTTGTGTTTACAACCACAATGAGTCAGCCTACAGCTATGAATTTAAATGAGCCTAAGCCTGATCCAAAAACAGAGTTGGACATTAAAGAATCAGCGGCTATGACGATATTGTTGGGAAAGGACAATAAGATATACTACTATTATGGTATTTTGACTGATCCGAATTCACAGTTTAAAAGCAGTGATTTTAAAGATATCCGCCAGTTGATCGTTGATAAGAAGAAAGTAACACCCAGTAAAGACCTGATGTACATTATCAAATCGGATAATAAATCAACGTATAAAAATTCGATTGATATCTTGGATGAGATGACGATCTGCGCGGTGCCTCCGGGACATTATGCAGAAGTGGATATGAGCCCAATGGAAGCTACATTAATTCAGAAGACAGAAGAAGTGAATGGTATAAAATAATAGTATGGAATAGGTACTATTTTTGAATCTAATTAATACAAAGTATTTACAATGGATATAAATAAAATATTAAGCGCTGATATCCTCGATATTATTTTCGAAGGTAGAAACAAGGAATACGGAGCATACGAGCTTCGTAAAACCTATAACGGCAGGCTGACAAAAGCTTTACTGATCACCGCTTCGTTTTTAGCGGTATTGCTGATATCATTTGCTATTGCTCATTTTCTAAATAAAACGACGCAGACAGATAAGGTAGAAGTAATAGATACGCAGATAGCGGAGATCAAACAAAAAGACCCAACGCCACCGGTTCCGCCGCCGCCGCCAATAAAACCACCGCCACCGCCGGCTGTGAACCAGGTAGCATTTACACCTCCGGTTGTAAAAAAAGATAAGGATGTGGCACAGGATGAAAAGCCACCGGATATAACGGAGAAAACGGCGATCAGCGATCAGACCATAAAAAGTGATAACACACAACAAGTAGTGCAGCAGCCAATCGATACAAAAGGGACAGGTATTGTAACACCGCCTGTTAATGATGATTCGGTATTCGAAAAAGTAGAAATTGAAGCAGCATTTCCGGGTGGTCCGGGAGCCTGGGCAGCTTTCCTAAAAAGGAACTTAGATGCCGATGTACCCGTTAATAACGGAGCACCTGTTGGTATGTATAGAGTGGTCGTCCGGTTTATTGTAGGTAGAGATGGATCGGCTTATGATGTACAGGCAGAAACTAATTTAGGTTATGGTATGGAAGATGAAGCGATAAGGGCAATTAAAAAAGCACCTAAATGGACACCCGCCCAACAAAACGGAAGAGTTGTAATTGCATACAAAAAGCAGCCAATTACTTTTGTGGTTACGGGCGATGAATAATTAATCGTTTAAAAAGGATAGAATGATCTCCCCGATATTTTGGGGAGATTTTTTTTGCCATGCGTTATCAATAAGATCTATGGAAAAGAGCCCATTCAACATCTTATTACTAAACCAATTGCTATGGCAGAAATTGATAATAAAAATCAGCACAATAATAAAGGCAGGCGCCTGTTAAAAAAAACAACAAAAGTAGATCTCACGCCAATGGTAGATCTGGGGTTTCTGCTGATAACATTTTTCGTCTTTACTACCACGATGTCTATGCCAACGGCAATGCACATCAATATACCGTACGATAAAGCAGTATCCCCTAATAATATCCGCGAATCATGTGTGCTGACGGTACTATTAAAAAAGAACAATGCCATTCAGTACTATGAAGGGTTTCCAACAGTGAATGAAAATATACACGAGACTTCATTTGCTGCTAGTGGTATACGAAAGATAATAATGGCAAAAAAAGCTTCAGTAAAAAAATTAACAGGAGACGCCAATAATTTTGTGTTGATCATAAAAGCCACTGACCAAAGCTCTTTTCAAAATTTTGTAGATATAATAGATGAAACAACGATCAGTTGCGTAAAGCATTATTATATTTCCGAGTTAGATGCGCAGGATAAAACGTTGCTGGCAGAAAATCAGGTCCGGGAGTAACAATTGTAACATTAGTTTACATTTGCAATATGTTAAACAGACTTTCAGGTTGGGATGACACGATCGTTGCTATAGCAACGCCGCCGGGCGTTGGTGCAATAGGTGTAATACGTTTGAGCGGCGGAAGCGCTTTTGCTATTGTGAATGAATTATTTCCTTCTAAAGATCTGTCTAAACAATTATCTCATACCATACATGTTGGTTTTATCAAAGAAGATGGAAAAGATATTGATGAAGTTGTTGTATCATTATTTAAAGATCCAAAAAGTTATACCGGCGAAGATGTGATCGAAATTGGTTGTCATGGTAGTCCTTATATTCAACAAGAAATAGTACAGGCCTGTATTAAAAAAGGAGCAAGGTTAGCAAGGCATGGAGAGTTTACACAACGGGCATTTTTAAAAGGCAAATTAGACCTCACCCAGGCAGAGGCAGTAGCAGATCTGATCGCTAGTAATACAGCCGCTTCACAAAAAACGGCATTGCATAATATTAAAGGCGGCTTTAGTATTATTTTAAAAGAACTAAGGGAACAGCTCATCCAATTTTCTGCATTGATAGAATTAGAGCTTGATTTTGCAACAGAGGATGTAGAGTTTGCAGACAGGACAAAATTTTATTCGCTCATTACTTCTGCACAAACAACTACAAAAGAATTATTACAGTCTTTTCAATTGGGCAACGTAATAAAAAATGGCGTAAGCGTTGCGATCATTGGTAAACCCAATGCAGGTAAAAGCACTTTGCTGAATACCTTGCTAAATGAGAACCGTGCGATCGTGAGCGAAATAGCCGGTACCACAAGAGATACCATCGAAGAAATAATTAATATCGATGGGATCTTATTCAGGTTGATTGATACGGCGGGTATCCGCGAGCACAGCACGGATGCCATTGAATTGGTAGGGATAGAAAAAAGTATTGAAAAAATGAATAGCGCGGATGTGGTGCTATATATTTTTGATGCACAAACTGACACAATGGAAGAACTGCAATTGGCTATTGATAATTTCAAAAAATTGCAAATAAAATATGTATTAGTAGCCAATAAATCAGACATACTTACAGAGGCGATCATCATTAAAAAATTTGCAGACATCAATAATATTCTTTTGATCTCTGCAAAAAATAATACCGGTGTAAATGAACTAAAGAAAAAATTATTTGATATAACGATCAGTACCAGTCCCCAGACAGAAAATGTAGTAGTATCAAACGCGCGCCATTATGCTGCATTACAACAAGTGCAAAATTCCCTGAACGATATTAAAGACGGATTGGATAATAGGATATCCGGCGATCTTTTAGCGCCCGATATTCGTCATTGCCTGCATTATCTTGGTGAGATAACTGGCGAGGTTACCAATGAGGATACGCTGGATTATATCTTTAGTAAGTTCTGTATCGGAAAATAGCCTTATTACAATTATTACGCATTCTACTATAGTTACATTCATTCTCCCTGTAATTCATTTGCCGATTCTTGCCTTTCTTTGCCTTTAGTAGCCATTTAGTTGTTACTATTTCGGTTACTAATCGTTATCAGTAGTAAAATACGTGTTTTGATGAGTTAACAATGATACAGTTAGAAAATGACGAAGTCTTAGCAGTTTAATCTCTATTTCTTGATTAAACTATCAGCTGGAGTACTGGACTTTATGCTGTCTCGTATGGCAGTAGCCCAATTAATTAATTTATCCTTCTGATCTGGAGTAAGTATCGCATAACGGTGAATCAGCGTATAGGATGGTAATGGCATTTTATCAGATTGAATCTCTTTAATTAATCCATCCAATTTTTTATATTTTTTTCTAATAGAATAAGATGCGAATTCCGAAAAATTCAATGCTCTTTTTCCCTCTTTTACGTGATGATCTAACCACCATGCTACTGGTTGAATATTATTATACCATGGGTATTGGGTATTATTGCTGTGACAATCATAACAACTTGCTTTCAATATCTGATGTACATTATCTGGTACAAAATAAATAGTACTGATATCATTCTTGTATATAGATATATCAGACGTAGTATTTTTTGTAGGATGAAAAAACTGGATGATAATAAATACTGCAGGTAGGATGAAAAACGAAATTGATAACGATTTCTTTATAGACATTAATTAGAGTTTTAAAAATAAATTTATGATTATGATGAAGTAATTAATGATAAATTTAGGCATATTACCGAAATCTTAATCTAAGACTGAAGTAAGTATTAAAATTTAATATATCAAGCTATTGTATAAAACACTGTAATCAAAAATTAACTGAATGAAAATTATCACACGTACTATATGGATATTGTCATTAGTAAGTTTATTCGCAGATGTGGCAAGCGAAATGCTTTATCCTATAATGCCGGTTTATTTAAAGAGTATTGGATTTTCTATATTATTAATCGGAGTACTTGAAGGTATTGCTGAAGGAGTAGCAGGCCTTAGTAAAGGATATTTTGGTAAACTATCCGATGCCAAAGGTGTTCGATTGCCATTTATAAAATTTGGATATCTATTTAGCTCCATTTCAAAACCACTTATGGCAGTACTTACATTTCCTTTATGGATTTTTGGTATACGGACCATTGATAGGGTTGGTAAAGGATTGAGAACGGGAGCAAGAGATGCTATGTTATCTGATGAGTCTACGCCTCAGACTAAGGCTACAGTGTTTGGTTTCCATCGTGGCATGGATACTCTTGGAGCCGTGATTGGCCCAGTAATAGCTTTGGTATATTTATATTTTGCGCCTAATAAATATAAACCGCTTTTTTATATTGCTTTTATTCCTAGCGTGATTTCTGTATTACTTGTTTATTTACTAAGAGAGAAAGAGAAAGTAAAAAAAGAAAAAAAAACAGTATCGTACAATTTCTTTTCTTTTATCAATTACTGGAAGACAGCTACTCCCATTTATAGAAAATTGGTGACAGCGTTATTATTATTTGCTTTATTTAATAGTAGTGATTATTTCTTATTATTAAGAATGAAGGAAGCAGGCTTAAGCGATATGAGTCTAATCGGAACTTATATTTTTTACAATATTATCTATGCTGCTTTTTCATATCCTTTAGGAATATTGGCAGATAGGATTGGATTAAAAAATATCTTTATTGTAGGATTGATGCTATTTGCAATTGTATATGCAGGCATGGCAATCAATAATAACATTTATGTATTTTTTCTCTTATTCTTTCTATATGGGATTTATGCAGCAGCAACTGACGGTATATCTAAAGCATGGATTACCAATATTGCTTCAAAAGATGATACTGCCACTGCAATAGGTACTTTTACTGCTTTTCAAAGTGTTAGTACCATGATAGCAAGTGCTTTAGCGGGATGGATATGGCTTAAATTTGGTTCAACCGCTATTTTTTATATTTCATCTATTGTTACTATTATAGTATGCTTTTATCTTCTACTAGCAATCAAAAATAAAAATGCATACATCGAGCGTAATAGTTACTAATCTGTTACTAATTTCTATAAAACTATCTAGAATCAACCCTTTTCATTTTCTGTATTGGTGCACGATGTTATTATACTTTTGAAACATGCATCCACAGTGGGTTGATAATCAGCGGGGAGATTATTGGGGAGCTAACGTGCGAAATTATTAAAATCAGTATGTTCTAAACTGGAAAATGAAGAAGCCCTAAAAATTATATGGAGAAGAATAATTTGATATAGTCGTTTAAAACGATTTTAAGTGTCTGTCATTAAGATGAAATTGTTCTTAAGTGTGAATGTTGCAGAAATAATTGGTTGGTTAAATATGTTAGTTCAAAATGGGTATAAAATTCAATTAATAATCCTATATTAATTAGTCCGAGGCAAGTTGTAGAAATAGTAGATAAATAAAAATGCAGACGAGATAGGGATATTTCTTAAATATTCTAAGGGTATTATAAATATTTAGAGATAACTGTAATACAATTTTCCTTCAAAATTTTATTGTAATCTTGTTTTATAAGATTACAATAAAATTAAACTCATTTATATAAATAGTGTAGGGAATGAAAGAACATAATAAAGTAGCGGAAATAACATTGCTTTTTTGGTTGATGAAAATTATTGCAACTACTCTTGGCGAAACTCTTGGCGATTTTTTTTCGATGACATTAAACATCGGGTATTTAACAACGCTTATTTTCATTTTTATTTTTTTTATTGTTTTGCTTGTCGTTCAACTATCCGTAAAAAATTACGTACCCATTTTTTATTGGCTCGTTATAATAGCAACAACAACATTAGGTACGGAGATATCTGATTTCATTGATAGAAGTTTACATCTTGGATATACGATAGGAAGCCTTCTATTATTTGTTTGTTTACTTAGCACATTGTTTTTATGGAAAAAGAGATTTAATACTTTGCAAGTATTTCCAATTCAAGGGGTAGGTAAAGAAATATATTATTGGATCGCAATTCTTTTTTCAAATAGCTTAGGAACAGCGTTTGGAGATTTTCTAAGCGATAATATTGGGTTAAGCTATTTAGTCGGAGCTTTGGTTACGTCCTCAATTATAGTTGTAGTTATATTGTTACATTATTTTACGAAGATTAATCAAGTCATTTTATTTTGGATAGCGTTTGTCTTTACAAGACCGTTTGGAGCAACATTTGGAGATTTTCTAACAAAGCCCTTAAAGAAAGGCGGCCTGGACTTAGGAACTTTAAATGCTTCACTTGTTTCAGCATTTATAATAGCCATATTAATAATAATAAGTCATAGGCGTAAGCATAAAAAAATTGTGGACTGTACTAATAATTATTAAATAATATTGAAATAATATGTTGGTCGCTATAAAATTTATAAGAAAGTTCATATCCGGCTGTATCACAGATTTGTTTTACTATTGATAAGCCTAAGCCATTTCCTTCTTGCTTTGTACTTGTATGTCGGTAAAATCTTTGAAATACCATCGTCCCATCTAGAGGGGGAAGCGGCGACGTGTTAGAGATAGTAAATTCATGTTTGGTGAGAATAATTGATATTCTGCCTAAATCACAATTGTATCGAGTGGCATTATTCAATAAATTCCCTATTAATATATCTGCCAATTGTTGATGAAATACAATATTAGTAGGCATTATTTTTTTAGTTAGAATAATTCCTTTAGAATCTATTAAATGTTTTGATTCTGTTAATTTATTCTCAATAATTTCATCGAGCTGGACTTTTTCATTTAATTCAAACTGTCTGTTTTCTATTTTAGTTAAAAGCAATAATGAATTAAAGAGCCGAGATAGCTTATTAACGGCAATCTCTATTCCTGTAATAGGGTTCGCATTATTTAAAAGATTGGCTTCATCTTGTACTAACAAATCAAGCTTTGCTCTAATAACTGCTAACGGAGTTTGCATTTCATGAGCAGCGTTCCCTGTAAATTCTTTAAGGTTTCTATATTCGTATTGTACTCTTTCGACCATACTAGTAATATTCTTATTTAAAATATTAAATTCATCAATAGGAGTATCTTCTAATTGTAATACTTGTTGAGATATAAGGTTATAAGCATTGATTTTTTCGATAGTGTTATAAAAAGGTTTCCATAATCTTTTTAGCATTATTCTATTGATAAAAAACCCTACTATTAATATTAATGCAATCATCGCAATTGTAATTGCAATGATCAATTTTAAGAGGTCGTACGTTTCTTCTTCAGAATCGCTCACAGTTATTTCATAAAGTTTATTTTTTAAAGTAGTTGTAAAATTTATTTCTCGGAACCATTCATTCCCATTTTTGATAGGATTCCATTTTACTAACGAATAATAAGTGTCATTATGTAATCTAACATCAATAGAATCGATATTTGTAATCTGGTCTTTGGTGGGTATTATTGGCGCGAAATGATTAAACTTTGTTTTATACTCTATAATCTCCTGTTGCTCAGATTGCAAGTCGTCATTCAATTGTTCTATTAGTACATAACGTAATACAAAGAAAAAAGCGATACTTCCGATAATGAATATTACAATCGTAGTAATAATATTTGTCCTATTATATTTTGTAAATAATTTCATTTACTTACTGAATTTATACCCCATTGCGTAAACGCTATGGATGTAATCACCTGATCCAGCCTGAATCAATTTTTTTCTAATATTTTTTATATGTGTGTAAATGAAATCGTAATTATCTGCAAGATCCATATCATCACCCCATAAATGCTCTGCAATAGCATTCTTGCTTAGAACTTTATTTTTATTAATAATAAAATATAATAAAAGATCATATTCCTTTTTTGTTAGAATAATTTCTTTTCCTAATACAGAGACTGTTTTGCCTTCTACTTCTAATTTAATATTTTCAAAATTTAACGTGTTTGAACCTTGCAAATTTTTTCTTCTAATAATTGCAGCAATCCTTACACTTAATTCGGAAAGGTGAAAAGGCTTGGTTAGATAATCATCTGCACCTAATTGTAAGCCTATTATTTTATCATCAAGTTCATTACGAGCGGATATAATAATGACACCATCAGTTTTAAAATTTTCTTTTAATACTTCTAAGAGTTGCAATCCGTTGCCCCCAGGCAAAGTAAGATCCAATACAATACAATCGTAATGATAGTATTCGATTTTTTCTAAAGCATCTTCATAATTTCCCACAGCTTCAACCAGATATTGTTGTGCTGTAAGATAATCTACCATGCTTTTATTAAGCGAAGGCTCATCTTCTATTATCAATATTTTCACAAAGTAAAATTAGTTTAAAAGAATATATTATTTCTGAAGGAAATCTGAAGATCGTATTATTTAGAATCAGCGCTATTAACTTATTGTTATCAATTTGATATTTGCATCAGCTAATTGTACTTGTTGAGTGTTTAGTTAGACTTTTGCATAATAAGATTTGTGCCTATTTATTCAATATCAATAATCGTAAGATTTTAAAATGAAAAGACTCTCTGTCAGCTCTATTGTATTAGTGTTATTTTTTGTTGCTTGTTCCAAGAGAGATGTTCCTTCTCTAAGCATTACTACAATAAAACCTCCATTTCCCAATACTGTAGATAAAACAGATAGTATAAAAGTAATGGCTTACAATGTATTAAATTATGGAGATGGTTGTCAGGGTTCGATTAATACTTTAAATAATTATTTGGATACTATTATACAGTATGTACAACCGGATTTATTGAGTTGTGAAAAAATGAGCAGCTTTCAGCCTTCAGCTGATACTCCTGCCAATCTCGCTGCCAGTATTGTTTATTCTCTAAATAACATGTTTCCTGATAAATATAGTTACGCAACTCCCACTAATCAAAGCGGAGGTAATATGAATGTATTATTTTATAATAAACAGAAGTTAACTTATGTAAAAACAGAAGTGTTAGTTTCGTTTATCTCGGACTTTGATCTTTATAAGCTTTATTATAATGACCCCAATTTGTCTATTACAAACGACACTACATTTCTATACCTGGTAGTTAATCATACTCAATCAGGCTCTTCAAGTACTACAAGAGATCAGCAAGTGACAGAGGAAATGCAAGTGCTTAGAAATAAGTTTGCCTATTTCCCTAATCTCATAAATATGGGAGATTTCAATACAAATAATAGCTCTGAAGCTGGATATCAAGCAATAATAAATAGTACAGATAGCAATACTGTTATGTGTGACCCATCATTTTTTCCAGATGCGATCAATAAATATCCGGCTGATTGGACTAATAAAAGTTTTTTATATGAGCCTTATCTTACTACTTCTACCCGGCTATGGGCTACTATTCCTAATAGCTGTGGCACTGACGGAGGAGCAAAATCGTGGTACGATCATATTTTTATTTCTCCGTGGTTAGTTAAAGGATCTAATTATATTAATTATGTGTCTAATTCTTATAAAACAATTGGCAATGATGGTAATCGTTTAAATGCGGATATTAATAGTAGTAGTCCTGTTGTAAATACTTCTGCACCTATCGGAGTTTTGAATGCATTATTTCAAATGTCCAATAAATATCCTATTACCATTACACTGCAAGTAAAAGCAAATAGAAGTACAAATGGGCCTATTGATCCTGTTGAACAACAATGATAGAAAATATACCTGTTTATATATGGTTATAAGTCTGTTTGGTTAATCGTTAGTTAAGCGCTCTGCTGGTAAAGAAGTTATGTTGTTTTCATTAATTTTATTTTAATAATTCTGAAGAGATATTGTAGTTTTTTTTAATTGTAAGTTATCTAAACATTAATAGATAATTAATTCAATATTTAGACATTCTACGTGAATACTTTTTAATTGACATTCGCTGGAAATTTTAAAAGAATGTATTCCCAACCAATTCGCCTGTTTCTTTTCTCACTCATTTTCATTATTGGTATTTCAGCCAGCTCTTTTTCGCAAACAATAAAAGGCAGTGCGTTTGATGCCAAAACAGGAGAGCCTTTAGTAGGAGCTACTGTTCATTTAGAAGATACAAAATATTCTGTTACTGTGAATCTTGATGGCTCATATGTTTTTAAGAATGTGAAGCCTGGTACATATAAAATCGAAATTGATTTAATTGACTATGCAAAGCCTGAAGATATTTCAATTGAAGTTAAGGATGGTAACACAATAGTGAGAGCTCCGGATTTTAAATTATATCAATCGGATAAGAAGCTAATAGAAGTACTCCTGACAAGTAAGGATAAAAAATCAGATGCAGCTGCACGCAGTATGGAACAAAAATCTGATTACATACAGAATATACTTTCGCAAAGAGCTATTGAGCTTTCTCCTGATGTAACAGTTGCTAATGCGTTGCAAAGAGTTAGTGGCGTGAATGTTCAGAGAGATAATAATGGCGAGGGCCGTTATGCCATTATACGCGGTATGGATCAACGTTATAATACGACGCTTATAAATGGAATTAAGATTCCGAGCCCGGATGATAAATACCGTTATGTGCCGATGGATCTTTTTCCTTCCGAATTAATTGAAAGAATAGAAGTAATAAAAGCCTTAACACCTAATATGGAAGGAGATGCAATAGGTGGTGTTATGAATCTTGTGATGAAAAGCGCTCCTGATAAATTTATATTTAATGTTAATGCTTCAGGTGGATATTCTTTTCTTTTTTCTGATAGGCCGTTTAGTGCATTTGATCATTCGGGCATGAATAAAAATTCACCAGACCAGCTGCATGGAAGTACTTATAGTGCTACTCCGACAGATTTTTCTGTTGGTAATTTGTATTATCATAATTTATCTGCCCCTATTAGTAGTATGATAGGCCTTACAATTGGAAATCGTTTCTTTAATAAAAAATTAGGTGTGATAGTGTCTGCTGCATATCAAAATTTTTATAAAGGTTCCAATTCTGATTTCTTTGTTCTTTCTTCTCAGGGGTATGCTACAACGACAGGTAGCTTACCGAATTTCACAGATGCTGATTCAAGACAATTTTCTACCCAAACAAATAGGATTGCAGTTAATAATAAGATTGATTATATTTTTAATGATCGAAATAAAATTTCCCTTTTTAATTTTTATGTTCACCAGAACGACTATCAAGCAAGATTTACCCAGGATAGTACTTATGGCACTAACTCAAGTGGTACCGCTAAAGATGTAGATATTAAATTCAGAAGTAAATGGCAGATTCAGGATCTTTATAATGCTACTTTACAAGGAGAACACTGCTTAAGCAATAAATTGAAATTTGCTTGGAGTGGTGTTTATTCTATTGCAGAAAATAGAATACCGGATTTGTCGAGCTATGATTATAATGACGAAGTAAAATTTGGCAATAACGGAAAAATCGTCTCAGATTCCCTTAGCACATATGGTTCAAGCGTTGGGCATACATGGCAATATAATACAGATAAAGATTTAGCTGGGTATGCTAATCTTACTTATAAACCTCATCTTTTTGGTAAAGAGGTTGAATTCGAGGGAGGGGGATTATACAGAAATAAAACAAGAACAAATTATTATGCAGAGTACAGCTTGGACGTATCTACAACTCCGATGCCCCAAAATGTACAGCCACTTAATTTTATAGAAACACTACCACCATCGTTTAGTCCAAATGGAGGTAATCAAGGTTCAGTAGCTACCACGCAACACAATAATGTTTATACAGCTCACGAAACTATAACTGCCGAATATATACAGACTAAATTCATGCTGACTTCTAAATTGCAGGTTTTAGGGGGTGTACGAATAGAAAATACCGAAGAGGATTATACGTTGACCAATCAGCCTATTGCTCTTCCGGGACAAAACGCTACTTATGCCTATACAGATGTGTTGCCTAGTATTCATTTTAAGTACGCATTGAATGATAAGCAAAACATACGAGCATCATATTTTAAATCATTAAGCAGACCAGGGTTTGGCGATATTGTTCCAGCTCTTTATCCTCCTGATGATGGAGATTACGATTTTAAGGGTAATGATACTTTGCAACATACTACTGCTGATAACTATGATTTGAGATATGAACTATTTCCTGGACGTGGCGAACAGCTTATACTAGGGGCTTTTTATAAGAGTTTACAGAATCCCATTGAGTATTATGTAACATCAGACGGTAATAGCACAAGTAAGCTAATTATCACACCGGAAAATCCTCCAGGCGGCGCAACAAACTTTGGGTTTGAAGCAGTCTTTACAAAGTATTTTGGAAAGTTCGGTATTGCAGCTAATTACACTTATACTAATTCAAAGGTTACTACAACAAAATTAGTATATAGTTTAACTGCTGGTCCTAATCCGCAAGAGCAGACCACAGACACCACTCAAACAAGGCCTTTGCAAGGACAAGCAGCCAATATTGGTAATATCTCCTTATTGTATAAAAATCCAAAAATAGGATTAGATGTTCAATTAGCACTCGCATATACTGGTGATTTTATTTTGCAGGTAAGTCCATACTACAATCAGGATTATTGGCAAAAGGCCTATACTCAATTAGATTTTTCTATGGAAAAAAAGATAGCTAAGCATTTTGCTTTTTTTGCTAAAGTGAATAATATTCTTAATTCTCAACATAAGGAGTTTGTGAAATTCTCGGTTAGTCAAACTAGTACCGGCAATTATGGTATACCGATACCATATCAAGATCATAATAACAAGAACATTACCATAGTTGAAAGAGATATTACCAATACAAATTTCTTGGCGGGTTTTAAGTATAAATTCTAATCAATCACAAATCAAAAAAATAAAACTAATACAAATGAAAAAAACAATTCAAATTTTCGGTATGGTTGCTAGCATTGCAATTATACTATCCGCTTGTACTAAAGCAAAAACTGTTGTATCTACACCTCCTTTGGTAATAGGTAATCCTGTGAGCGATACAGGATGTTTAAAAGGAGGGATACAGGGTACAATGCTTGCTGGTAAAACATATACAATATGTGGGGATGTGACTATTCCTGCAGGTGACACTTTATTGATTCAACCCGGGGTTACTATTAATGTTGAAGATACAGCGGGCTTTATTGTATTAGGAACTTTAGTAAGTAATGGTACACAAGCGAATCCAATAACTTTTACTGCAGATGGTGCTGTAAAAAACAATACACCTGGACTTGCCATTGGAAGCGATAATGCTCATGCAGGACTTTGGAGAGGGATTCAATGTGGTGCTAGTTGCCCTCTATTACTATTAAGATGGACACATATTGATTTTGCTGGTGCAAGCGAAGATGCAGCTATGGCTGCAGCTGTTAATGAAACTACAGGTACTTCTTTTAATATACTATTTGAAAATGTTAATGGTAGTTTTATCATGGAAGATTCTTGGGTATATGGTGGTACAGATGATTGTATAAGAGTGTCAAACGGTAAAGTACACGTCTTTAGAAATACTTTTGAAAAATGTGGTGGAGTAGGTGGAGATTGCGTGAATATGAAAGGTGGTACAGTTGGTACAGTTGCTTATAACTTCTTTATTGGTACTGCATATAACGGACAAAAAGTTTCTAACAAAGGACAACCAGTTGGTGCGCCAGAAGCAAATGTTGTAATGTACAACAGCACTTTTGTGAATGATGGAACTGAAGTCGTTGCAGGTCAAAGAGGTTCTACAATTGACTACGAACAAGGTGCTGAAGGATCTTTCCATAATAACGTTTCTATTAATTGTGTGGTTGGATATCGCGTAGTGAGTAATCCTGCGGCTGATACACTTAACCTTTCTTACGGCAATAACTATCAGTGGGGTGATGATACAACTATTACAGATCAATTCTTCACTTTTGGTCCTGTTTGTACAATACCACAGACAACAGATTTACCACTTCCTTCTTCTTATTTACCGATTTCATTTAACCATGATAATGTGGTGCCTTTTACTAATACGGCTGCAGTACAACAATTAAATCCAATGTTTGTTAACTATCCACTACCAAACGTAGCTTCTCATCAGACAGCTACATTGGTTACGAGTATTCAACCTGGTTATAATTTTCACTTACAATCAGGATCCCCTCTTATTGGAAAAGGAACTACGAATATTACGCCTTTAACGGTAGTTACACTTGATCCAAAATTTGGAGCAATTACAGTGACTCCCCCAAGTGCTGATTTAGGTTGTTATCCATTTACAGGGTCTGGTAATAATCACTAATAATTAATGATAATATCCTATAAAAACATCAGTAGTATAATTTTTTATACTACTGATGTTTTTTAATTAAAAGAATACTCAACTAAATTATTTGTAATGAAGAGAGCTATAATAAATATCAATTTTATATTTATCGCTGTATTCACTTCTCATGCTTATAGCCAAGATTTAAATAATGCTAAAGGATTAAAAATTATTTTTATCCGGCATGGTGAAAAACCTGCGAAAGGCGACAATCTTACCTGTGAGGGATTAAATCGTTCATTGCAATTGCCTAATGTTATATCTTCTAAATTCGGGATACCTAATTTTATATACACGCCTTCATTAATTACGGGCCAGTCTACAAAAAGATCCAGAATGTTTCAAACCGTTACTCCTCTGGCTATTAAATACAATATTTCGATTAATAGCAATTATGATGAAAAAGACTCATCTGGTATTGCAAATGATTTGAAGAATAGGAATGGAATCGTTTTAGTTGTATGGGAACATAAGGCAATAATACCTATAGTCAGATCTCTAGGTATAACCAATGAACAATTGACTTGGAATGATGATGATTATAATAGTATCTGGATTGTAACTTTTTTAGACGGAATAGCCATCTTAACAAAAGACACAGAAGGTATAACTCCATTTGTGAATTGTCCATTTTAATACCCGTAGTAAAATTAAATATGAACAATAAATTCAAAAGAGAGGAAATGTATTTGCACTTGGTCGGGTAAGCATTCAATTAGCTTTATTGATCAGGTCAGTATCTCATTTTTTGTTTACTTTAATTAATTGTTATTTAATATTTTTCACTATAAAATTAAATTTATCTTCAAAATCTCTTCAATATCGAATAGTACTATTGCACTTTCAATGTTGGAGGAATTTAATTATTCCATAAGAACTGTTTCTACAGTTCTTATTTTTTCCAGTAATAGTTTTTCTAATTTTTTATTAGAGGATTGAATCTTCAATCCTTTTTTTAATTATAATATTCAATATGAAATACATAAAATATTTAATAATTGTTATAGTTGCTTGTTTCCTTATGAGCGCAGCAATGAAATTGCCTACACGTAATAGTAAATCTGATTTCAACTTTTTCGTATTAGGAGATTGGGGGCGACAAGGAACAGCTGATCAGCAAGCTGTAGCAGATCAGATGAGTCTTCAATCTAAAAAATTCAATCCTAGCTTTATTATGACTGTGGGGGATAATTTTTATGAAGATGGAGTAAGCGATATACAAGATGATCATTGGAAAAAATCATTTACTAATGTATACAAAGAGTTAACTACCAATTATGATTGGTTTGTTACTTTGGGTAATCATGATTATAGAGGTAAACCTGAAGCTCAAATGGCATATCATTCTGTAAATTCCCATTGGAATTTACCCCATCGGTATTATAGTGTGGTAATGGAAACAAAAGACCATCAAAAAGTAAGGTTCGTATTTATTGATACAAGCCCACTGTATAATGACTACTATACTAAAGACAATATGCCGGAAGTAAGAATGCAAGATTCTGCTAAACAGTATAAATGGATAGATAGTACTTTGGCAAATGCGACGGAACCATGGAAATTCGTAATTGGTCATCATCCTGTTTTCTCTGGTAGTCCAACGCATGGCAATACTGTTGAGTTGGTGAATAGGCTCAAACCAATGTTAGATAAATATAAAGTACAGGCGTATATAAGCGGACATGACCATGATTTACAACACATCAAGCCGGCCGGTAGTTACGTTGATTATTTTATATCGGGATCTGGCTCTGAAGGGAGAGAAGCAGGAGCAATGGATGGTTCAAAGTTTGCCTCAAACTCTCTTGGTTTTGTTGATCTAAAAATAAAAGGAGATTCCTTATTTGTAAATTATATTGATAAAGATGGGAATACAATTTATCAATATTCAAAGAGTAGATAGTAGTTTATATTCTCATACCTAAATTAAAATCTATTAAATGAAAAAATGCTTTTTATTCTTTTGTGTCGTTTTCTTTCTGATTGCATCCACAAAAGTTTTTGGTCAAACATCTGTAACCTATGTACTTGAAAAAAATATCCCTCTTCCTGGTGACGATGGATATGATTTTCTTGCGATAGACTCAGTAAATCATCACCTATATATAACTCATGGTACTATCGTTAACGTCGTTGATTTAAGTACGGAAAAAGAAATTGCAGAAATATCCGACATGAAAGGAGTTCATGGAGTTGCTATTGATAATGAAACTAATCGCGGATTTATTACTGATGGAGATGCAAATGCAGTGATTGTATTTGATCTTAATACATTTAAAAAAGTTGTAACCATTCCTATTACAGGAAAAGGACCGGATGCAATATTGTATGACCCCTCTTCTAAAAAAATACTTGTATTTAATGGTGATAATAATTCAGCGTCTGTTATTGATCCCATTTCCTTAAGTCAAACCGGCTCTATTGATTTGGGTGGTGCGCCTGAATTTGCCGTTGCCGGAGGCAATGGCAAAATATATAATAATGTTGAAGATAAAAGTGTACTTAACATCATAGACTCTAAAACATTAATGGTCATTAGTTCATTTCTACTGGCTCCTTGTGGTAAACCAACTGGATTGGCTTTTGATGTAGCGAACAATAGACTTTTTACTACATGCCGCTTAAATAAAGGAATAACTATTTTAGACGCTACTACTGGAAATGTGATTATGACATTGCCTATTGGCGCTGGTGTAGATGCAGTAGCTTATGATCCAATAACGAAACTGATTTTCTGTTCTTGTGGCGATGGTACGACAACTGTGATAAAACAAGAATCGGCTGATAAATATTCAGTGATTCAAATTATAAATACACAGCTTAAGGCTAAAACAATAGCATTAGATACAAAAACCCATAAAATTTATTTGAGTGTAGCGGACAGAGTAGAAGGAACAAAGAAGATAGTACCAGGCACATTCAAATTACTTGTTTATAGAATGCAATAAACTAAAATGCATTTCTTGTCTTCATTTAATATTACTTTTCAGCGTTAGTGGAAACCCTTACAACCGAGGGCTGTTTTCACAGTCCTTTTTATTTAATTAATTATGAATAGATTTTTCTTAGTGGTCTTATTATTTGCCCTTAGTAAAGGCTTATCTGCTCAGCAAATACCTTTGGCTAATAAATTAATTATGGGCAAAATAATTGATTCTTCTACTCGTGAGCCTATCCAATTGGTAACAGTTTCAATAATTAATCAGGAATCCAAAAAAATAATAAAAGTTGTTATCTCTGATGAAAAGGGGATTTTTAAAATTACAGATATAAATCCAGGGATATATATGATTAAGCTGGAATGTATTGGGTATGAATCAAAACAAATAGAAGGCGTAATCGTCAATGATAATAAACCAAACATACAATTAGATAATATTTCTCTAGCATCAGTTCAGAAGACTCTGTCTTCTGTTGTAGTAACAGCTAATAAGCCTATTGTCGAAAATAAAATTGATAAAATTGTTTATAATGTTGCAAACGATATAACTTCTCAGGGGGCTGTAGCAATTGATGTATTAAAAAAAGTACCACAAGTAACAGTAGACCTTGATGGCAATGTGGAATTGCAAGGAGATCCGAATATTCGTTTTTTAATCAATGGTAAGCCATCAAGTATATTTGGCAATAGCTTAACTGATGCGCTTTCTTCTATTCCTGCAAGCCAAATAAAAAGTATTGAAGTAATTACAAGTCCCGGTTCTAAATATGATGCACAGGGTACAGGTGGAATTATTAACATTATTTTGAAAGATAATAAGGCTCAAGGCTTTAATAGTAGTGTTAGTTTATCGGCAGGGACCAGACTGGAAAATACTTCTATTAATTTAAATGTAAGGCACAATAACTTTGGGTTTAATCTTTTTTTTAGCGGAAATGCTCAATTAAGTTCGCATACTCCCAATTCACAAAATCGTATGTCAATAGATTCAATTGGGAAAACAAGTGATCATTTGTTACAAAGTGGCTATACTGATTTTGACCGGAATGGATATCAATCAGGTATTGGATTTGACTGGAATATTACTAAAAGGAACGATGTCTCAATTGCATTAGAGTATAGTCATTTTGCAAGCCATAGTATCGGCTATACAAATGAAGAAGAGGTAATGGAGAATTTTAATAACACCATTCTATCCGATATTTATAGTTTCCGAAATTCTGATAGTAGGTCACATATTAGTTCGATTGGTTGTAGTCTTGATTATAAAAAGAAATTCAAAAAACAAGGAGAGGAATTAGAGTTCTTATATAGTGGCAGTTTTGGAAAACCATTTAGTAGCTATATGCAAACGCAAACTTATAAAGGTCAGATGATACCATATACAGGGTCTTCAAGTAATAACCCTGGCACAGATAACGAAAATGATATTTCTCTTGACTATTCTTATCCTACAAATAAAAGTCTGGTGGTAGAAACCGGAGCAAAAATAACTTCTCAAAATATTAATAGCATTGATGATGTAAGTGTCTTGAATATTTCAACGAATAAGTATTCACCAGTTTCTACACAATCATATAATTTGAATTATAAACTCCAAATCTATGCGGGCTATATATCAGGATCATTTTCTATACTGAAATATTTAAACGTAAAAACAGGAATACGATATGAATATACTGATGCAAATATAGATTTCCCTAATACGTCTATCCCATCATACAGTTCATTTGTTCCTTCTATTACGCTATCACATAATTTCAATAGCGGTAATTTTACTAAAATATCTTATAGTCATCGAATACAGCGTCCGGGCTATAATGATTTAAACCCTTTTCT
Source organism: Ferruginibacter sp. (assembly GCA_035485735.1). Taxonomy (GTDB): domain Bacteria; phylum Bacteroidota; class Bacteroidia; order Chitinophagales; family Chitinophagaceae; genus Ferruginibacter. The sequence goes on along the minus strand of DATHNS010000021.1, from coordinate 25,995 downwards.
AAATCTCAGTGATCCTTACAATATTACGACCGGTAATCCTTTATTAAGACCCGAGATAGGTAATAATATTGAATTGGGGTATGATAAAAATTTTAATAAGAATGGGAATATCTATGTCGCATTAATAGCACGTATCAATGCTGACGATATTAAGCCATATACATTCTTCTATCCCGATTATAAAATCGGTGATTCTACATACAGTAATGTATCTGTATCTACTCGCGAAAATACAGGAATGGAATATAATATGGGTATTGTTGCATCAGGGTCATTAGTAATAAAAAATAAGCTAAATCTTAGAAGTAATATTTTATTTATACAACAGCATAATATTAATAATCTGCAACAGGGGAATGTCACTATTGGATATAAAATGCGTATGAGTCTGACAGCTACATATCAATTGTCTCATAGTTTTATAATGGAATTGTTTGGCAACTATAATTCGGCAACTAATGGTGTACAAGGTAGAGTGCCTCAATTTGCCACATATACATTTGCTTTTAGGAAACAATTTTGGAATAAAAAAGCAAGTATTGGATTTACAGGAACAAACATTTTTAATAAATATGTCAATCAGGTAACAACTGTAGCTACCGATAATTATGATTCATATAGTTTACGCCAGGTTCCTTATCGATCTTTTGGGCTTAGCTTTAATTATAAATTTGGTAAGTTAGAATTTAAAAAAGCTAAGGAAGACGAGAACGATTATTTAAATAATCCTCCTAATCAATAGAGTAAATATTTTATTTAAACTTCCCTATTTAAGGAAGTCGTACTATTTTAAGATAAAGTTCATCTTAAATCAGTTACTAACCTGTTACTAATTTCGATAGAACTCAATAGAATCAACCTATTTTACTTTCTGTATCGGAAAATAGCCAGCCAACAATTATCACACATTACACGGTGTTTATATTCATTCTCATTATATTTCATTTGCCGATTCTTGCCTTTGTTTGCCTTTGTAGCCGTTTAATTGTTACTATTCCAGTTACTAATTATTATTTGTGGTAAAATAGGTGTTTTGATAGATTAATAACGATATAATGATACAATAGATTACAGCTTTAAACTAGATTTTGTTATATAATATTTATCTTTTATCTCCGGATCAGAAGCATTCCTAATACATATCCATTCAGGTGCATTTCCCCCCATTTGTTTTACATACCATTGTAAGTATAGCATCTTCCATCTCAACAACAGAGCCAAGTTTCTGTTATCGGTAAGTATTTTGTATGTTATCAAAGGAAAAAATCTGTTGCTATAATACCGGATGCCGACAGCAATCAAGACTATCGTAATTTCTCCTCCTTAAAATTTAGTTAGAACGCTTAATATGTTGAATTGTTTAAGTAAATAAAAATATGGCTGTCCTGTTAATAATATTGATTTTAGAATTTTAAAACCTAATCTTAGCATCAGTACTTATGAGTTTTAAAAAAATAATTTGGCATGGATATTGAGAAAAAAACTCCACAGTTAGTTATTTTAATAAAATAAATTAGATGATCAGATGAAGAATCATAAAAAAAATATCTTCTTAAAAACTCCTAGCGGAATTAGTGGCCTTGATGAAATAACGGATGGTGGATTTCCTAAAGGAAGGCCGATACTCATTTGTGGCAGTGCTGGTTGTGGTAAAACTTTATTTGCAACTCAGTTTATAGTGAAAGGAATTACCGATTTTAATGAAGCGGGTGTATTTATGAGTTTTGAAGAAACCAGTAAAGATTTAGCCCAAAATGTTAGCTCTTTAGGTTTCGATTTAAATAAATTAATAACCGAAGATAAATTGCGAATAGATCATGTACGTGTAGAAAGATCTGAAATAGAAGAAACAGGAGAATATGATCTTGAAGGTCTTTTTATAAGATTAGGCCATGCAATTGATTCAATTGGTGCAAAACGTGTAGTGCTTGACACGATTGAATCTTTATTTGCGGGTATAAATAATATTGGGCTATTGAGAGCCGAAATTCGAAGGCTTTTTCAATGGTTACGTGATAAGGGAGTTACAACGGTTATTACGGGTGAAAGAGGAGAAAGTACTTTAACGAGACAAGGTTTAGAAGAATATATATCTGATTGCGTAATATTATTAGATTTCCGTGTTATAGATCAAATAGCTACAAGAAGATTAAGAATTGTAAAGTATAGAGGATCGACACATGGAACTAATGAATATCCGTTTTTAATTGACGCCAATGGCATTTCAGTAATGCCGATCACTTCTTTGAAATTAGATTATAAATCTGCAAACGAGATAATTTCAACGGGTTTACCATCCCTTGACGCCTTCTTTCAAAAAGGCGGTTATTACAGAGGAGGAAGTACATTAGTAACGGGATCTGCGGGAACAGCAAAAACAATTCTATCAACCTATTTTGCTTTAAGTGGTTGCAAAAGAAAAGAAAGAGTATTATATTTTTCATTTGAAGAATCACCTGATCAGCTTGTGAGAAATATGCAATCAATAGGCATTAAACTACAACCTTATATTAAATCCAATTTACTATTAATTCACGCGTCAAGACCAACTTTACAAGGACTTGAAATGCATTTATTAGTACTCTTACGATTAATGAATGAATTTAAACCTAAGACAATTATTATTGATCCTATTAGTAGTCTGATAACAATTGGCAGTACTAGCGAAGTACGGGCAATGTTAGTTAGGCTAATGGATATTTTTAAAGTAAATCAGATTAATGCTTTATTTACCTCATTAACAAATCCTAAGGAAAATGAGTATAATGATCCAACTGTAGATGCTATATCCTCTTTAGCTGACACTTGGATCAATCTTAAAAACGAGAAAAGAGATACTGAGAGAGTAAGAAGTTTATTAATAGTGAAATCTCGTGGTATGTCGCATCGTAACAATGAATGTGATTTTATGATTAATGATAAAGGCATTCAATTGTTGCCAAAAAATAAATAAACATGGCTAAAGAAGAAAAATGGGAGCTCAGGCTATACGTAGCAGGACAAACGCCAAAATCAGTTCTTGCATTAAAGAACATCACGGAATATTGTAATAAATATTTAAAAGGGAAATATAGCATAGAGGTAATCGATCTTTTAAAAAAGCCTCAATTAGCTGAAGGGGATCAGATATTTGCGATTCCTACATTAGTAAGAAAAGTGCCTGTACCTATCAGGAAAATAATCGGTGATCTTTCTAATGAAGAAAAAGTATTAGTTGGCTTGAATATTGTTCCACTTAAAGGGTAATAACCGTAAGGCGGGATTAAAAATAAAATGAGAAAAAAATCTACAATAACGCCTTTATATGTTTTAAAATTATACATAGCTGGTGCTTCTCCTAACTCTGTAAGAGCAATAAATAATACAAAGAATATTTGTGAAAAATATTTAAAAGGTAAGTATGAACTTGACATTATTGATGTACATCAACAACCTTCTGTAGCAAAATCTGCACAAGTGGTGGCTATACCTTTATTAATCAAGTTATCACCTGACCCTGTTAAAAGATTAATCGGCAACATGTCTGATACGGAAAAAGTATTAAGAGCATTGGCTGTTGATGAATATGTAATGAAAAATAGATAGTGAGCATAGATAAAAAATATAACGAATTACTCACCGAGGTTGAAGAACTCAAATCTCAGTTAAGTGAGGCTAATGAAATAATTAATGCTATTCGCAGAGGTGAAGTCGATGCCTTTATTATAAAGAATGAAGACGAAAATGAAATATATACTTTAAAAAGTGCTGATAAAACTTTTAGAATATTTATAGAAAAAATGTCTGAGGGTGCGATCACAATTAATAAAGATGGTATAATACTGTATTGTAATTCTAGTTTTGCTGATTTAATTAATTCCCCATTATCAAAAGTTATTGGATGTGAATTAGAACGATTTATACCTGTTGTTTATAAAAATCTTGTAGCCAAACTACTCGAAAAAGCTTGGGATAAAGAAGAATGTAAAGCCGAGATAGTACTTCAAGGGGAAAATAATATTTCTATTCCTGTGTTATTATCGATTAGTACATTAGAAATTGATGAAGGATTGGTATTAAGTATTTTGATCACAGATTTATCTTTTCAAAAAGAGTCGGAGGAGCAATTGCTTCGAAAAAATAAAGAATTAGAAGATGCACAAATTATTACGAAAAGTTTAAATGATGGTTTAGAAAGAACAATTAAAGAAAGAACTGAAGAACTTATCAAGGAACAAAAAAGGGCAATGGAGAAAAAGGATGAATTTATAACTATTGCCAGCCATGAGTTGAAAACTCCAGTAACTAGTATTAAAGGTTATATACAAGTGCTACGTTTCAATTTTGAAAAAGAGGGTAACGCAGCTGCCGCCCAATTGTTAGGTAAAGTAGACATCCAAATTAATAAACTAACTACACTTATAAGTGATTTACTAGATGTTAAAAAAATTGAAACGGGAAAGCTTCATTATCGGGAAGAACTTTTTGATTATAATGAATTGGTAAAAGAAATAATTGAAGAAACTGGTAGGGTGCTTACTAAACATACTGTTAAATACCAACTTGATGAAACAGCGTTGGTATATGGCGATAGAAATAAAATCGGCCAGGTTATTACAAATTTTATAGACAATGCAGGTAAATACTCTCCTTCAAATACAGATATTATAATCGAAACTTTTAAGGAAGGGAGTAAAGTTAAATTAGCTGTAAGTGATTCTGGTATTGGTATTCCTAAAAGTCAGCAACCTATGATCTTTGATCGCTTTTATAGGGTTAGTGGAACAAAAGAAAATACTTATTCTGGATTAGGGCTTGGATTATATATTTCTTTTGAAATTATAAAGCGTCATCAAGGAAATATAGGAGTAGAAAGCGAAGAAGGAAAAGGGTCTACCTTTTATTTTGAATTACCTATTTCAAATTAAATCCCGGGAAATGAATAATGCTCAAAAGAAAATATTCGTTGCTGATGATGATGGCGATATCCTTGACGTTATAGAAATGATTTTAAAAACGGAGGGATATACTGTTAATACAACCAAGAACGCTAATGATGTATTCGCACACATGGAAGAAAATTTACCTGATCTTATCTTATTAGATATATGGATGTCTGGTATAGATGGAAGAGAAATATGCGAACGATTAAAGCAAAATAATGCTACTCAACATATACCCATATTATTTATATCTGCTAATTCTAATATAGTAGAAATCACAAATGATTATGCGGCTGATGGATATATTCCTAAGCCTTTTGAAATGGCTGTTTTATTGAAAAGAGTTAGAGATATCCTTCGGAAAAAACAAGATAAGTTAATTTAATTTTTATTTAGAGCCTTTTTTCATTGACAAAGGGCTTTTCAATGATATCATCTGCCTTGCATTCTTCGTATTCTTTTTGATGTTATATTACAAGTTTGTTCTAACCCGAATAAAAAAAATGAAGGTATAGCTCATTTTTTTGATAATGATGCGACTTCAAGCTTTGGTAAATACGTACTTTGACAGGTTAACAATTATACAGTATGATACACAACGATACATAATGATATAATAGTTAACAGTTTTGAATAACGTGTAGTGTATATATATATTGATTTTTTAAATATTATTTTACCGCTTATATAATTCTTTAGTTGTAGTGATGATTTTAAAGCTTAAACAACAGTTTATTGATATACTACTCTATACCTTTACATCATAGTTAATAAATATTAGCCTAATCCAACTCTTATTACATGAGGAGATCTCTACCTATTATCATTTTGTTTAGTTGTTTTTTATCAATTACATGTTCTGCACACATTATTTATGTAAAGTATAACGCAACAGGAACAAATGATGGAAGCTCATGGGCAAACGCATATACTAGTCTTATGTCGGCCATCCCTTATGTAGGAGCATCCGATTCAGTTTGGGTAGCAGCAGGTACTTATACTCCTGTTCCTGTAACAGCATCAACCAGCTTTTTTATTAGTACGGGAACATTCATAGGGCATTTTGCAGGTAATGAAACAAAAGTTTCTGATCGTGATTTACAAAACGCAGCGTATGAAACTATCCTTAGCGGACAATCAGTATCTTATCATGTTATCAATGGTTCAGGATCTTTTCAGTTAGATGGTTTTACTATCAGTGGAGCAAATGCGAATGGCGATCTTTCTTACTTAAGATCACAAGGAGGTGGCATTTTGTACTCAGAAAGCAGCGGAACTATTTCTTTATCCAATTGCATTTTAAAAAATAACTATGCAGCACAATTGGGATCTGCAATATTTACGTTTTTTAGCCATTTAACACTATTACTTAAAAAATGCACATTCGAAAATGATAATAACTATGCTGTCTATATACCTGATACAAATACAACAATGGATAGCTGTGAATTTAATAGCAATCCCGGCGCTCCCTTAAACATAAGTGGATCTTCTCTTCAATTAACTAATTGTAGTTTTAGTAATAATGGAAGCGCTATGATATTATCCAGTATGACATCCCCTACAATAATAACAAACTGCCAATTTACTGCTAATATCGATAATTCAAGTGCAGATGGAACCATAGATGCTTACAGTAGCAATACACCGTTGGAAGTGTCTGATTGTATATTTGAGGGAAATGCAGCAGTGTATGGCGGGGCTGTTATTGTGAATGAACCGAGTATATTTACCAATTGCCTTTTTAACAATAATACTGCCGCCTCCTACGGAGGTGCAGTTTTTGCTACTGACAATATTGGTTGTAAATTTATCAATTGTGCATTTTCAAATAATAGTTCCTATTTTTCAGGCGGGGCCGTATCAGCAAATACCGGAGAATTATCATTTATAAATTGTACCTTTTATAATAACAATGCTACAGGTGGTACTCTTGGCATAAATGTTTTTAGCGGTAGTGGAGGTGCTATTTATGGTAATAATGCAACGCTTGATATTACCAATTCTATATTTTGGAAAAATAAGTCTACAAGTACTGATAGTAGCCAACTACAAGTTACCGGCAACAAGCCTATAAAAATAAGCCATTCGCTTGTACAAGGAGGTTGCCCGTTCAATGCAATTTGTTCCTCTCCAATTATTATAAGCGATCCATTATTTGTAAATCCTGCGCTAAATAATTTTACACTTGCTGTTTGTTCTCCTGCGATTAATATGGGACTAAATGATTCTGTCCCATCAAATTTAACTATAGATCTTGCAGGAAATTCACGCATACTTGACCAGATAGTGGATATGGGTGCATATGAATCTCATGGCGTTGCTATAGATAGCTTTACCAAAAATGTTATTCCCGCATCAAGTTCTTTTTCATCTACAGACTTTAGTTCACACTATTCAGATCCTTCAGGAACTCTTCAGAAAATAAAAATAATTTCTTTACCTGATAACGGAATACTCAAATTAAACGGGGTACTTGTAGTGGTAGATACTATTATTGCAGTCTCAAATATTTCACAACTTTCTTTTGTCGCTGATAGTTGTACAAACTCTACGAGTTTTTTGTGGTCGGGGGCGTCTACAGTAAATAATTGTTCATTCTATAAATCGGCTGTAGTAAATCTCGTCATGGCTAACAATACAATTTATTCAAGGCCTTCAGCACCAATGATTACCGCAGCTGGTGCAGTCACATTTTGTTTAGGAGATAGCGTTACATTGGCTTCTTCTACTGGCTACGATGGCTATTTATGGAGCAATAACGATTCTGATAATATTATTGAAGCAAAGATTTCTGGCATATATACCGTACAGGGAGAAAATCATCATTGCTATAGTAAGGCTTCAGATACTATTATAGTTGTTACAAAACCTGTTCCCTTGGTGAATTATATAGATGGTTCAAGATGTCTTGCCGGTGCAACTTCTGTAAGCGTAACCGGCGGTACAACTTATTCATGGTATGCTGATAGTATGAGTACATCGCCTATAGCAACGGGTAATATATATAACTTTACTAATCTTGCACAAACAGATACATTGTATGTAATAGCACAAACGAACGGCTGTTATTCTAATCGTTATCCTATTGTAACTTATATCGATAGTATACCTCCTAAACCAATAGTGAGCGGTAATGATTGTGAAGGAACTGTAACACTTACCGTTCAGAATTATGCGGATTATCTTTATACCTGGTATGAGTCGGATGGCATTACTGCAACACGCATTCGCGTATCCCCCGGTAATCCTACAGTGTCTATTGTTCCTGCTGTTACACAAAATGATTCTATTTTTATTATCCAGGCTAACGGTATTGGCGCATGTATTAATGCAGATACTGTGAAACTAACTATTGCTTCAGTACCTCCGACACCTACTGTAACTTATAATGGATCTTTAACTAAATGTTTTCCCGATAGCGTTCAACTTTTTGGGCCCGCAGGTTATGACCAATACATCTGGAGTATATATCAGGCGGATACAAGTTTTACAACAACTTCAAATCTAAACCAACTATATGTTACTAAGAGTTCAACTATATTACTGGCTGTTAAAAACTCTGCTGGTTGTATTTCTACCAGTTTCATTTTCCCTCCTCCAACAGCTTATATTAACATAGTTGCAGTACCTTCTATAATAAAAAATGGAGATAGCCTGGTAGTGGATACCAGTTATACTTCTTATCAATGGTATGCGAATGGCAGTAATATTAATGGAGCAACATCTAACGTTTATATACCTGCTGCAAATGGTAGTTATACAGTTCGGGTTACAGATCAAAATGGTTGTGATACAATGTCCGGTATTATAGTATTTACGCTGCCTGTTCCTCCTCCGGAGGATACAGCAAGAGATAGTTTGGGAAATATTGTTGTTTATCCAAATCCTTCAAGCGGATATGTTACTGTCACTTTTCCATCAACGATAAAACAAATCTCTGTTTATAATTCAATAGGACAGCGACTTCAAACTAAGTATGTTGAGGGTGAAACTAGCACCGGATTTGTGCTTACCAACAGTGATGTTTATTTGGTTAAACTTATAACTAACGATGGGAAGACTGTTGTTAAAAAAGCTGTTATAGGTCATTAATTTCAAATTCTATTTATTATTGTAAATGCAATAATGTTCACTCATGAGAAAAAAATTACTTCATTTATTTCATCTGATAATATTTGTCCTTACTATATTACCTATACGGGCACAAACAACTCAGGGTTTTATTAATTACTCTACTTACTTAGGTGGTAGCGCGGCTGATAACGCCACATGCACACAAATTGTAAATGGCGAAGTATATGTACTTGCTACCACTGCATCCGCTAACTATCCCGTAACTAATGGTAGCCACTACTCGGGTTCAAATGATGCGGTAGTTACCAAGTTTAACCGGGATGGCACTATTGCTTTCTCTACTTATGTTGGAGGTTCGGGTAATGATAATTTTTCTTTACTGCAAATAGTGAATGGAAATATTTTTATAGCAGGTTCTACAAGCTCTGCTAATTTTCCTGTCACGAACGGAAGCACCTATAGTGGAGCAAACGACATCATTGTTGTGAAATTAAACGCGACGGGCAGTATTACTTTTGCCAGTTATTATGGAGGAAGCAACGACGAATTTTTGACTTCTTATAATGCGATACAGGTTTTTGATAACTATATATACATTGCAGGCACTACAATCTCTCCAAATTTCCCTGTTGTAAATGGTAGGCCTTATGGTGGTGGAACTGCAGATGTCTTTGTTATTAAATTAAATACCATTGATGGCAGTACTGCTTATTCTACCTGTATTGGAGGTACTGGGGATGATGAAGCCGATATGATACAAATGGAAAACGGGCAGGTATATATTACTGGTCCTACCACATCAGCTGATTTACCCGTTACTATCGGTTCATCTTTTAAGCCTGGTCCCGGAGATCTTTTTGTTGCCAGCCTTAATGCTGATGGCAGCATAGGTTATGTTACCTATCTAGGTAGCAGCGGCCAGGATCTTACGGACCAGATGCTGGTAGTGAACGGAGAGGTATATCTGACGGGATACGCCGGAGACCACGACTTTCCAACTACGGATGGCAGCACTTTTCCTCCATATACAGTAGTGCGTATTAATCCATTTATTACCAAGTTTGATGCAAACGGAAATATTGTTTTTTCCAAGCTCACACAACCAGTGAACCCAAACTCAACCAGCGAGCGCAGTAATCCTGTTCAAATAAAAATTGCAGGTAATAATCTTTATTTGCTGGATACCCACAACGATTTATCCAATGCCAACAATGATATGGATGTTGTGCTAAAATTAAATGCTGCTACAGGTGATATCATTTATTCTACGGTGCTTGGCGGAGTAAATCTTGGTACAGGTTTTTACAATGATATAGAAATATTAAATGATGAAGTATATATTAATGGTGTTACTACTTCACCCGGCTACCCCAATACCAACGGCAGTACTTACTATTCTGCCGGGACGGGCTTCTTCTCCAAACTCAATACAAATGGCGACATCGTTTTCTCCGGTTATCTTGGCGCAATGGGCAGCATAAGCCCTATGCAAATAATAGATAACAAAATCTATATGGCAGGCAACACCAATACGGCGAGCTACGCTGTCACCAACGGCAGTTCTTTTTCAGGCACTACGGATAATATTCTGCTGGTTTTTAATACCGACGGCTCTACCAACTTCGCTACCTATCTGGGAGGTAGTAATACTGAAGCTGATTTGCTTACAAACGGAGTAGATTATAGTTTAGCAAGTCTGCAAGCAGGATTACTGATAGATAGCAGTAATATATACCTCATTGGCACAACAACCTCTATTGATTACCCCGTAACTAATAACAGTACTTATAAAGGCAATAACGACATTTTTGTTACCAAAATAGTTTTCTGTCCGTTTGATTATGCTGTTTCTAATGATACACTTTCGCCTTCTGTTCAAACAACCTGTAAACTTGGGTTAGGAGAATTAATTACCGGCAAATCAATTCTTATCAAGCAAAATGAAGCGCCTGTATTATACCGTAACGGTGTACCACAAACGCAAAATAATACCGAAGCCTCTTACCAATGGCAAACGGCTACCGATCCTTCCGGGCCGTGGACAAATATTAATACAGCCGGCGCAACAAAAAATTATTTACCGACAGGAGGCAATGCTACACTGTATTACAGAAGATTAGCCTATACATTACCTAATTGTGGCAATCCTGCTATTGATACAAGCGCTATAGATACGGTACTGGTAAATAATAATATAGCGCCTGTTGTAAATACAGGAGGAAATTTTTATACCTGTCCCGGTACTGCCATCACTATTGGCGGATCGCCTACTGTATCGGGCGGCACGCCACCTTATTCATTTAGCTGGGATATGGGAGCAGGCATAGCAACCAATCCTGCCGTTTCTCCTGCTGTTAATACTGTTTATACCGCCACAGTTACCGATTCATTGGGTTGCCAGCAACTCGGTCAGGCCATTGTAAATAGTTATAAAGCAGATGCTGGTCCGGATAAAAGCACTTGTGCGGGCACACCGGTACAAATAGGTACGGCAGGTATTTCGGGCCTACCGGGAATTACTTATAGCTGGGTAAGGCCCGGAGGTCTTAGTGATGCAAGCATAGCACAACCTTTGGCAAATGCTACTGTTACCGAGACATACGCTCTAACGGTAACTTTACCCTTATCAGGCGGGGGAACCTGTAGCACAACAGATACCGTTATTGTAACACCTGTTGCAGCACCGGCTGCTGATTTTGCCGGTTCCGACCAGGTTATTTGCCTGGGTGATTCTGTTATGCTTGGGCTCCCGGCCGTTGCAGGCTATACCTATACCTGGGCTCCCGGAAATTATCTTCAAAGCAATAATAATTCAACCGCAACTTTTTATGCGGGGAATATCAATATGCCAATACCTAACCCCGGTATTATTTATGTTACCGCGGCAAAAGACGGTTGCTCTTTTACAGATCAAACCACTGTTGCGGTAATTGAGGCCCGTGCAAGTGATGGCACTATTTATTGCGGCCCGCGTATTGTAGGCTTACCCGACAGAACACCGGGCATTAATGAAACATATACGTGGACAAAGGTTTCAGGTCCCGGTAATTTTACAGGCGCCATTGATCAACCGCAAGTTCCGGTAAGTGCGTCTGTTGGAGGCTCAACGATCTATGAACTTACTACATCGTATAATGGTCATTCGTGTACTGATGAGGTTTCGGTACCTGAATGTGATAGTAGCGGCTGTCAAACGAAAATTCATGTGAGTGCGAAATACGGATGTCCGAGCTTTAGTGTCAATGGCGGCAATGTTACACTTAGTGCAACGTGCAGTGTTCCTAATGTTACCTTTAAGTGGTCCCCGACAGTGGGTTTATCAGATAGCATAGGTAATAGTGTACAACTAACTGATAATATTCCACGCATTTACACTGCAACTGCGGTAAGCATTGCCGATACATCTGTTGAGTATTGTTCAAAATCAGCACAGGTAAACGATCCTGCGTCTATGCTACCTGTTTTTGCAGCTGCAAATGTGACTGCCTGCGCTAACCAACCTGTTACTATCGGAGCTGCCCCAGTTGCCGGCTATTCTTATTTATGGACGGGAACAGTGAGTGATCTTTCAAGCACCAGTATTGCTAATCCTACCGCGACTTTGACGGCGTCTGCCAAATTTCCTGTACAGATAAGTGATACAACGGGTTGTACTATTTATGATACCGTAGCGGTAAATGTGGAGCAGATAAATGTAGATGTATTCCCCACCCGTCTTGAAGTTTGCAATAACGCTATTATTCAGCTGGGTGCGCCAGCATTACCGGGTATTACTTATTCCTGGTCTCCATCAAATGCGCCTTGGCAAAATGGAACAGACTCCTCTTCCGCAGATCCTGAAGTGCTGATTGCCGGGAGCCAGTTTTTTACCCGTGTGGCCACAACACCTTCTGGTTGTTCACAAACAGATATAACACACATACTAGTAAACAATTCACCGGTTTTAGCCAATGCGCCGGATACCACCATTTGTTTGAATAAAGGTGTACAGATAGGATCACCAGCCCTGGCCGGTGTTACTTATTCCTGGACGCCTGCCACGGGACTTAGCGACCCGAATACAGCACAACCTCTTGCTACACCAAACAGTACTACTACTTATACGGTGAATGCCATATTTCCGGGAACCTGTTCCACTGCCACTACAGATCAGGTAATCGTAACCGTTAGTGACCCTACTTTTACATTACCTGATATTGACTATTGCCCTTCGGGTGGCGCTGTATTTTTGGGTACCGGCGCTCCGACAGGCATGTCTTTGTACGCGTGGTCGCCTGCGGATGAGGTATCCAGTTATCTTACAGCTAATCCTACTACGCTGAATCCCCCGCCATCATCGTCCGCAACATATACGCTTACGGTGGTAAACGCGAAAGGCTGCCAGGCAAGCAGCACAGTTACGATCAATCCCAAACAATCGCCGCCAATAGCAGGAAGTAGCAGCGCTGTTTGCTTGAACAATACAGTAAGCTTAGGGAGCGCAACCAATGAAACGGGAGCAGGCATCAGCTATCAATGGAGCCCGGCCACTTACCTGGATAACAGTACCAGCATTGCTCCAACATTTACAGCTACTGACACCGGTACTTTTACTTATACCGTAACTAAAACAGACGCCACGCTTTCCTGTATAAGCACAGCTACCGTAACAGTAACCGTAAATAATTTTACTTTACCTATTATTTCAGCTGCTACGATTTGCCAGAACAGTTGTAAAGAAATTGGTACAGCGTCCGTGGCAGGGGCACATTATGCCTGGAGCCCTTCCGCGGGTTTATCTGACCCTACTTTAGCTAATCCGGTGGCATGTGTTGGAACTGCTAATGCTTCCTATTCTTTATTGGCCACAGGCCCTACAGGATGTACTGCAACAGCCAGTGTACTCGTTAGCGTTAGTCCGACTCCCGCTCCAGAGGTAACCATTCCTTCGATAACCGTTTGTAGCGGAACAGACAGTGTTGCTTTCGATCCAACCGTTACACCCTCAGGTGCATACAATTACGTTTGGAGCCCTGATGATGCAAGCCTGAGTAATATTTATGCTGAAACACCGAATATTTACCTCACATCAACGGGAAGTAAGCAATATACATTAACGGTAACCGATCCTGTTAGTGGCTGTACCAATACCGCTACAACATCGCTTATTGTCAATACCTGTTCTTCTTTAGCCGAGATAGGCGATTATGTTTGGTATGATGACGACCAAAATGGCTTACAGGATATAAATGAATTGGGAGTAAGTGGGGTAACTGTTACGGCTTATAACTCTTTGAATTTTGCTGTTGCAATGGCAATCACCGATGCAACAGGGCATTACACACTTAAAGATATTCAACCGGGGGCTGGCTATTATATCATTTTCAGCCGTCCTTCAGACTACAATTTTACCATTCAGAATGTTGGAGGTATAGCGTCCATCAATAATAGTAAACCGGACATTACAGGAAGAACGGCAACTTTTACTGTTAATGCCGGCGATACGATCACTAATATTGATGCAGGTATTGTTCCTGCAGCAACGGTTCTTCCTATTACACTTACAAATTTTGCAGGACAATTATATAATAATGAAGTTACATTGAACTGGCAAACGAGTGCTGAATTCAACAATCATTACTTTATTGTCGAAAAAAGTATTGACGGGATTAATTATACGGCAATCGGTACAGTAAATGGAAGTGGTACTACAACATTTGCGCACAGTTATAGCTTTGTTGATACACAACCTGCTTCAGGTAATAATTACTACCGGCTGATACAGGTTGATGACGATAATTCGACTGCGTATTCTAAAATAATTATTATCACCAGTACTAATGTAAACCAAAGCATAACAGCAGTTTATTTACCGCAGCAAAATGTCATACTGGTTACATTTAGTCAATTGCAGAAAGGCAATGTGTGGTTCAATTTATTTGCAGATAATGGGCAATTAATAAGTAGTACCTCTGCGGAAAATATTATTACTGAAAAGATAAATACCAACACATTAGCCACGGGTGTATATATGTTGCAGACAATAAGCAATAACAATAACTATACACGAAAGGTTTTTGTCAATAAATAAATTGTATATTCTTCAAGGTACTGTAAAAAGGTCGCGCAAAGTCGCAATGGTATGTAAATCACAGAGCTTTGCGATTTTGCTTCTTATATTGATTTGTATGAAACCTATCGATAATACTAGTTACTAATCTGTTACTAATTTTGATACGATTCAATAGAATCAGCCTATTTCATTTCTGTAGTAAAATATATGTTTTGCCATCCTCTGCAGCTATCATGATTTATAAATCAATGTTTAAACAGTATATATTTTTTACATATATAACTATAGTTAAATAATTCTTAGAGAATTAATCTACATTAAGCTGCGTTTTTTTTGGTGTTGTTATCTCTCAAAAAAATGAGTCTTTCATATTTGCCTTCGAATAGTCTATGAAAATAAATTTACATTTTAAAAGAGGAGAATTATTTTTACTGTACTTTGCTATTTTTATTCCATTGGCATCTTTCAGTCAGATAGGAATAGATTCAGTGAAAAATGCAACGAGTACTTGTGCTAATAACGGCAGTATAGAGGTATATGCGCATACTAATAACCTTCCTTTATTATATAGTATCATTGCTGGCCCGGTAACAGAGCCTACCCAAACAAATAATGTATTCAATTCTCTCCCTCCAGGTAATTATACAGTACAGGTTTCTGACGCTGCAACAAATAGTGCAACACAAAGTACTACTGTAGCAGGAAATTATACGCCACTTGATTTTAGTCCGCAGACAACAAGCCCTTATTGTGTAGGAAACAGCAATGGTCAAATAGTTGGTAATCAAATTGCAGGTACGGGGAATCCTCCTTTGAGTTGGCAACTGATTGCACCATCACCGATTACAACAACACAACAAAGCAGCGATACATTTAATAACCTTATTGCAGGAAATTATACGGTGAGGCTCAGTGATGCATGTGGCAGTTTTAGAACGATTGTTGCTACAGTACCGATACCCAATACACAGATGACTCAATACAGTGTCACTTATATTGAAAAAGGAGGTTGCGATTCATCCTGGATCACATCTGCTGTACAAATGCAATTAGGTGAGGTGCGTTTGCCGCTTTCTATTAAATTCATTACAAAAAATGGTGTGTATATTCCACCTCCAGGATCTACGCAAATAGATAGTAGTCACCTATCTTCAGGAGGAATTGTTTTTTTACGGCAACTTGTGCCAGGTGTTTCATATGGTGATAGTGTTACTTCAGTTATATATAATGCCTGTGGCGACAGCATAGTACTTGTTGGTGCAAGCGACCCTTATAATTTTTCTCCTGAATATACCTTTAATGGTTGCGGTACATCTGTAAATGTTTCGTTTAATTACGCAGATGTTTCAACACCTTATTATGGGCTTAAGTCACCTGTAACTTACACCCTTGTAGATACAGCTACGAATGTTATGGCAGATTCTGGAACGGTTACTTCAGTCCCGAGTCTTGCAATTTACTATGAAATGATAACGGGTTTGAGTATTACGCCGGCACTTCCAACAGGCGAAACTTATAAACTAACGGTTACGGATGGTTGCGGAAAAACATTCATACACAATTATACAACACCTACGGATGCCGCTCCTGCGGTTATTGGCAATGATATTCTTTATAGTCCCTGCATTGATTCAGTAATGGGCGTATACAGGATACACACGGAGGGATTTGGAGGAAATCCTATTCTCATTTTACTTTCGGGACCATCTACGCTTGGAAGCACCAAGCCGGGTTTCGCTTATTCAGATACGTATAGTTATCCCGATTCTATTGGCGGCGGAGAATATATTTTTCTTAATAACCTTGCTGTAGGGACTTATCAGTATAAGATCATTGATGATTGTGGGCACCAGGTGTTTGATTCGATCGTAGTAACACCTTCTGAGATGATAAGCCTTAGCTGGAATGATTCTTATCAAAAAGGTTGTTTGGGCCAGAATAAAATTTATTATACACTGGCTCATGAGAATAGTATGGGTTATGTTCCCGTTTCTGCAGGAGCAGTAATTGTAAAAAACATTTCTACGGGAGTTATTGTAAAATCTCAGGCCTCTTATAATAATGTGTATAGTGATTCTGTTTTGAATGTTCCTTCAGGACAATATGAAATAACATATGAATTTCAGGAGCCGGCTTATGGAACATCTATCAATCAAACGTATACGTCTTGCTGGACAACGAAAGACACGATAACGATAGCAGGTTATCAAACGCCTGAAATTTCTTCAAGTAATGCTATCATTTGTCATAACATAATTTATGCGCAACTATTGCCCGATAGCAGTAAAGGCATACCTCCCTATCAATATGGGATTATAGCAGGGCCACAAACTTTTCCTACACAAGACTCGAATGTATTTATTATTACGCAACCCGGAACTTATACTGCACAAATTTTTGATGTTTGCGGTAATGGATCCGCTACTCAAATAACTATTGATAGTACGGCATTTCCTCCTATCAATAGAATAGCAACTAATTGTAGCAGTACCAAACTTTTTTATGGCTCTTCTATTTATTATAATTATCAGTGGACAAAACCTAATGGTACAATTTATACAGGGGATACACTTACTATCGATCCCATTACATCGGCAGATACCGGCACTTATTTTATTAGAAAGATCGTAAATATTAGCGGCTGTACTGATACGGTTTACACATCTTATCATTTATCTTTAATAGCCACTTATACACAAACCATTCCTTATTGCAATGGCACCGTTGTTCATGTTGGTACAAGTACATACAATACGCCGGGTATTTATTCTGATACATTAAGAAATGTAAATTCGTTTGGTTGTGATAGTATTATTATCACTTCACTTATAAAAATTCAAAAAAGTGATACAAGCAATGTAACCATATGTAAAGGAAGCAATATAACTATAGGAACCAATACCTATAGTACTTCTGGCTTGTATGAAGATTCCGTATTAAATGCTGCAGGTTGTTACGATCTTAAATTTACCAATCTTACGGTAACACAATTAAGAGATACTGTTACTAAAAGTATTTGTAAACTTGATAGTATTGTTGTAGGATCGAATGTATACAGAGTTGCAGGTACATATATTGATACACTTACTTCATCACTTGGTTGCGATAGCATTGTCGTATTGAACCTTTCTATAAACCCGCCTGATATATTTGTACTCGACGATACTGTCGCAGTAGTTATTTGCCAGGGCGATAGCCTTGGTTTTGGTACTACATTATATACGCAATCAGGAATTTATCAAGACACTCTAGTTGAAGGTTGCTCAGGTCTTGTTATTACGGTAAACGCTACCGTTAATCCATATAAAAAGGATTCCATTGTGCAAAGTATTTGTACCGGCCAGAGTTATACACTTGGAACAAAAGCATACAGCGCAACAGGGATTTACAGAGATACTTTATCAACGCTTACTTGCGATAGTATTGTAATTTTAAACCTTACTGTTGGTAGTTGTAGTGTATCCTGTTCATCATCGGTTACAATTGACACTACTATTTGTGCGGGACAAAATTTTCTTGGACATACTACAACAGGTACATATTTAAATACACTGATTAATGTTGCGGGCTGTGATAGTTTGGTAACGCTGCATCTAACTATAGATTCTGCAGCACCGATAACAATTGATGCTAATCCTACCGTAGTAATCAGAGGTGGTGTTGTGCAACTAAATACCACAGCTTCGGGTCCTTATTTATGGACTTCGGCAGAAGCTATTAGTAATAATGCTATACAAGATCCTACTGCCGTTGTTAACACTTCTTCATGGATATATTTGTATGATGTTTCAGCATGCCCTTCTGTTGATTCGATATTTATTTCTGTGAGAGCAGACTCTAATCCATGTGTTGGCAGTTATATTTTGGTTCCTAATGCTTTCACACCTAATAATGATGGGCGCGATGATTTATTTAAAATTATTTCCGATAATATAAGACTGCAAGATTTTCAGATTTATAACAGGTGGGGACAAATGGTTTTTGAAACAGCCAATATAGATCAAGGTTGGAACGGAACATATCAAGGACAAAGATCAGACGCTGGTAATTATGTTTACTGGATATCATATTTTGATTGTAGTACTACTGGTAAACCTAAAATTATTAAGGGAAATATTGTGCTAATTAGGTAAATCTAAAAAAAATATTAGTGAGCATTTTTATAGCATTCAAGACTTTATGATTTCGACATCTTAAAAAATAAGTCCCTCCACAAAGCAAAGGACTTTAATGATTACTTGCTATATGAAATTCTTGAATTTTTATTTTACAGATCCTTCGCTGCTTTTTTACTTTCTAAAAATATTTGCAGCACTTGCCTGTGCAGTTGGCATCACAACGAGTTCATTAATATTAACGTGCAAAGGCCTTGATACCGCAAACCAAATTGTTTCGGCAATATCATTTGCTACAAGTGGTTCAAAACCTTCATATACTTTTTTTGCGCGTGCAGTATCACCTTTAAAACGTACCTGAGAAAATTCTGTTTCTACTGCGCCGGGATGTATAGCTGTCACTTTTATGCCATTTGGCAGCAGGTCAATTCGCATAGCTTTACTTAATGCATCAATAGCGAATTTGGTAGCGCAATATACGTTGCCACTTTGATACACCTCTTTGCCTGCAATTGATCCAAGGTTTATGATATGCCCGCGTTTATTATTGATCATCCAGTTAGATACTATTTTTGTTACATACAATAAACCTTTTATATTCGTATCGATCATCTTATCCCAATCATTAAAATCCCCCTTTTGTAAAGGTTCTAATCCTTGGCTCAATCCTGCGTTATTGACCAGAACATCTATTTGTTTCCATTCGGCAGACAGATTTTCTAAATGATGTACTACTTCATCTTTATTGCTTACATCAAAATTTAAAATGGTAGTGGCTACATGATATTCCTCTTTTAATTGAGCAGCTAATTTTTCGAGCCGGTCAAGCCTTCGGCCTGTGAGGATGACATCATATTTTTCTCTTGCAAAAAGAGTAGCGCAAGCTTCGCCAATACCTGAAGTAGCGCCTGTTATTAAAACTTTTTTCATGAAAAATTATAGTAGATGAATAATAAGTAACGATCAGAATTGATGTATATAAATGGTATTATTTTATTCCCAAAGTAACTTCTTTCTTTGCCTTTATCGTTTATCTGCACTATCTAATTAAACTCCAAACTGTCGAAGATGGTGATCGGCATGTTTATAAACCATTTTGCCTACTTGTTCTTTTGTTATTTTTCCGAAGAAGGTATGTAAGAAAATAGGGCTTGAGAAATGATCATACTCCTTTATTAAAGTGATCCATTTATTTTGCTCAGATTTGATATCTCCTGTGGTTTCTTTTATTTTAAATTCTGGAAGTGTTGGCGTATTTCGGGTTAAAGGGCTCTCATCCTTAAGTACTTTTTTCAAAGCTATTTTCCCGAACAAGCGACCAATAAATGCTTGTCTATTGTTTTTACTATTTTGTATCCATTCATCCCACAGTCTACAATGCTTCAACACCTGGTATACATTCATCTTGCCCCATTGTGCTATGCTGTTTTCGTTTAATGAATTGATTCTAATAATCAATTCGTCTTTTGTTGCTTTATCGAATATTGTTTTCATGATCCAAATGTAATACCTTTTTGTTTTTGTTGTACTTCATCACCTAACAAAAAAGCCTTCGGATTTTCATCTAAAAGCTTTCTAGCAACCTTTCCCATGCTGTCCCAGAGATGGGTTTAAATGTAGTCCTGACGAGAATCGAATTCATGTCGACGACTCTTTATGCCTTAAAAGAAAATGAAGTTTGTAGTTTTTGTATTGACTGTAGTATTAACGTCGCATTACACAATTCGCTGACGGATAGCTTTAGCTACGGCCTCGGTACTATTATTTACATGCAGTTTTTTGTAAATGTTTTTAATGTATCCCTTAACTGTTTCAAAAGAGATGCCTAATTCAGCAGCGATCATTTTATAACTGTTGCCTTTTACTAATTCTTGCAGTACAGCTTTTTCTTTTAATGTTAGTTTGTCAGACTCTACTGAATAACTCATTTTATTTTGAAAAAAGTTCACCATTCTTCTTGCTACCATTGGTGAAAAAGCGGAACCTCCATTGTAGACATCCGTTAAGGCTTGAAGTATTTGTTGAGCAGTAGCATTTTTCAATAAATAGCCAGAGCCACCTGCGCACAGCGATTGGAATATTTTGTCGTCATCATCAAATGAAGTAAGCATCAATACCAGTAAGTCAGGAAATGTTTGTTTTACCAATTTAGTCGCTTCAATACCATTCATGCCTGGCATTTCAATATCCATCAGAAGTAATTGCGGTTTGTATGTATGTATGTCTTCAATAATATTCATCGTATCACTTGAGACAAAGGCACAGGTAAATCTCTCCGAAAGGTTTAACAGGAGGGAGAGTGATTCGGAGAAGTGCATATTGTCTTCAAAAACAATTACGCTTATTTTTTCTACAGGGATATCCATCATTGAAATGTAAATTGGTGAATATAATTATAAAAACCTATACCGAGAACGGGGGGTAGGGATCTGTACTGCTATTGTTGTTCCTTGCCCCGGAATGGAACTGATATCGCAAGAACCGTTACAATCTTTAGCACGTTGTGTCATAGTTTCCATGCCATTATTTTTTCTCACCAGTGTTTTATCAAATCCTTTTCCATTGTCCTTGATCACTACTATAATATTCCGATCAATAACGTCTACAGAAAAATGAATGCTTGAAGCATTCGCATGTTTCAGTATATTGTTCATAGCTTCCTTACATATAAGAAAAATATTTTTTCGGGTATTCATGTTCAGTTTTAAGTCTTCTAATTTAACGGAGATATTCATCACCACTTCTATGCCTGAAATTTCCCGTATTAACAATACTAGTTTTTCAAGCTTTTCTTTCAAGCCAATGCCTTCATCATTGACCGGCTTCATGGTCCAGACGATATCGCTCATTTTGTCGATCACATCTTTTGTATTTCTGCCGATCTTGTCCAATATCGTTTTATCAGTTGTGATGGACGTTTGTTGGGCAGCAATATTGCTAAGTAATAAAATACTGCCAAGTGAACTACCAACATCATCGTGTAAATCACTAGCGATCTGGTGGCGCATTTTTACTTCTTTTAATTGTTGCCGGATACGATTTTGAGTTCGTAATATAAAACCGATAACAATGAGTAAGATGGTTAAGCCGATAGAGAAAAATAAAATAAGCCTGTTGCGTGCGAGTACAAGCTTGTTACGTGACAGCTCTTTATCGGACAGCTCCTTTTGTGTATTCAATAATTGAATGGCCTTATCTTTTTTATCTGTCTCATATTTTATCAATAAATTATCTATTGTTTTTCTTTGCCCTGCTGCATTTACGGAATCTCTGTACACAAGTGATTGATCTAAATAATGAAATGCATTCTTGTAATCGTTTTCATTTTTATATAATTCACTTAAATGAGTGGTAGCTTTATATGCAAGATCGTAATTCTGGGTTGCTATGAATTCGGTAAGTGCCTTATTGAGGTAATTTTTTGCCGGTTCATTTTTTCCCAACAACAATAAAGTCTTTCCAATATTTAATTGTTCAGTCGCTACGTCTGAAGCCTCACCACCATCAATGAAAATGGCATATGCCTGTTGATAATAAGATAAAGCAGAATCTAAATAGCCAGCAGTAGGATGCGCTTCATTTACGTCCAGAAAAACCTCCGCCTTATCTTCGTACCCATATGCAATTGCATACGTATGATTAATTTTTTTTGCGGTAAGAATACATTTATTATAATATACAAAAGCTGAATCCCATTTTTTCATTGCCAGGTATATATCACCCTTTGCTTCAAATGCATCTACCAAATAACCATATTCCTTTAGTGTACTTAAAGCAGTGATGGCATTATCACTATACAATAATGCCTTGTCATAGATACCTTGTTTCCTATAGCTGATCCCTATCATCCTTTGGGTGTATGCTTTGCTGAGGTTATCGTGAAGGCTGTCGAAAAGAGTATTTGCAGTTAATAAGAGGCCCAATGATTTATCATCGTTATCCTCATCCTGGTATATGGAGGCCAGGTTTATTAATGATTTGGCTACATTGGAGTAGTTGTGTTGTTGATAAAAAATATTGATTGACTTTTGTAAATAATCTATGGCAGAATCCGTTTTTCCTAACCTGTAATAATTCCATCCCGCAGAATTTAAACAAGTAGCCATGTCTTCATCATCTTTAATAGTTTGAGCAATAGCAGCGCCTTGCAATCCTATTTGCAATCCTAATGCGGGTGTAATATCTGATAGTTTCATTGATAGCTGGGACATCAAAAACGCCTTATCACCCGGCGGTTGAGTGTTCCGTATTTGTTGCTGCATTGAATCGATCGAATGTTTATCGAGCGTTTGTGCATGGCATGCTATAGTAAATAGTACAAATGCGAACAGTAGTAGCCTTCGAAATGAAAAAGTTAGCGATATCATACAAACGATGGTTGTGTGGTAAGAAGGATTAAAAATACCAAAAAATATTCCTCTTTTGTAAAAGGATTATTTATGCTAACTACCCCCTTTTTCGGGGTTGTTTTACTTGATTATAAGATGAAGTTTTGCATAGACCAAAACTGTTATTCTTCTTTTTAAATTTCATGTATGAAAAAAATACCATTTTCTCTTTTTATTGTTGCACTATTATTATTTTTTATAAATACAGGTTGCAGTAAAAAATCTGCAAGTCCAACATTACCTCATAAAATTCTTGATACAATTACAGTAGCAGGTGTTGCCAGAGATCCTGGTGATTCATCGTATTTATTGTATGAAGTGGAAGGTGTATGGGTGGATGCCGTTGGTGATATTTATGTTGCTGATAATTCAAACAGCCGTGTGCAAAAATGGATTCCCGGTGCAGATAGCGGAGTTACAATAGCTACTGTTGTAGGTGGAGGAGCTCCTAATGGTATTTGTTTAGATAAGAGTGGAAACTTGTATGTTTCAGATGGGGTAAGCCGTATATTAAAATGGGCTCCCAGAGCAACTTTTGGCGTAGTAGTGGCAGGCGGTGCTACTGCGGGTGCTGCTGCCAACCAACTTTCTACGCCCGAAGGTATATGGGTGGATGCAATGGGATACTTATATGTATCAGACAATGCTAATTATCGCATACAAAAATTTCCACCGGGTTCTACCAGTACTACTAATGGCGTAACAATAGCCGGTGGCAATGGTTACGGGACAGCTGCCAACCAGCTTCCGGCTCCCATGGGGTTATTTGTAGATACTACCGGTAACGTATATGTTGCTGATGCCGGTAGTAATTATCGTGTGCAAAAATTTCCGCCGGGTTCTACCAGCGCTACTAACGGCATAACAGTAGCTGGGGGTAATGGCATTGGTGTTACGGGTACCGGAGCCAATCAACTTAATAGGCCCTGGGATGTAGCTGTAGATGATGCCGGATATATTTATGTAAGCGATTTTGGTAATGATCGTGTGCAAAGATTTCCGCCCAATTCTACCAGTGGTACCAATGGGGTAACCGTAGCCGGCAGTAGCACAGGTATACCGGGCTTTACATATGATCGATTGACCGCTCCTACTTATATCTTTTTAGATGCTGGGGCAAATAATTTATACATAGGCGATTCGTATAACGATCGTGTGCAAAAATGGCAACTGAAATAAAATTATTCGGGGTAATTTTTTTGTAGAATTTGTTTAAGCTTTTAAAAAACAATCATGAAAAAACTAACGCTTGCTTTTTTTATTGTTGTATTGCTGTTGTTTTTTGTGAATACCGGCTGTAAGAAAAACTTACCAAAACCAACAAATATTTCACTACATCTTGATACGATTACGGTAGCGGGTGGCAATGGTAGAGGTTCAGCAGCTAATCAATTGAATTATCCTGCCGGCTTATTTGTGGATAGTATTGGAAATGTGTATGTAGCGGATTTCTCTAATCATCGCGTACAAAAATGGGCTCCCGGAGCAGATAGTGGTATAACAGTGGCGGGCGGTAATGGTAAAGGCGATGCGTCCAATCAACTGGCATTTCCCGAAGGGATATTTATAGATAAAAATGGAAACTTATTTATAGCTGATTTTGATAACGGCCGTGTGCAGGAGTGGATGCCTGGTGCTGACAGCGGGATAACAGTAGCGGGAGGCAATGGGGTAGGTTCGGCAGCCAATCAATTGGTAAATCCATGCGGTGTATATATAGATACCAGCGGAAATTTATTTGTAAGTGATCTTGCTAATTACCGTATACAAAAATTTCCACCAAATTCTACAGCTAGTACAAATGGTATCACGGTTGCGGGTGGTAATGGCGGAGGGACTGCAGCTAATGAATTGGACCTACCCACAGGATTATTTGTAGATGGCAGCGGAAATATTTTCGAAGCGGAGAATGTTAATACGCGTGTACAGAAATTTCCTGCAGGTTCCACAAGTGCAACAAACGGGATAACTGTAGCAAGTACCGTCAATATAGGATTACCTGATGATGTGTGTGTAGATACTGTGGGGAATATTTATGTAACGGGTTATAACCAGATATTAAAATGGGCGCCAGGTGCAGCAAATAGTACAGTAGTAGCAGGTAACAGTAATGGCCAGTATGGCGCTGCATACAACGAACTTGCTTCACCATCTTTTATATTTTTAGATGCCGGTGCAAAAAATTTATACATAAGTGACGGCGAGAATAACCGTGTACAAAAATGGGGCCTTAAATAATTTCACGTAATAAAAATCATCACATGAAAAAAATAATTCTGTTTGTACTATTGGGCGTAACGATCTTTTCTTGTAAAAAAAAGAGCTCCGGCAGTCCTGCAATTCCTATTAATACAATAATAGCAACTATCGACGATACTGTTTATACGTTTAATCAAAATATACAGGATACAACTGCAGCGCTTTACAGCGATTCTGTAATA